>NZ_CP029971.1:0-1210637 GCF_009739535.1 Lentilactobacillus kefiri | reverse complement strand
GAAGCTACAGGCAAACATTGTTATAGTAACGCTTACATTAGTTTTCACAGCACAGAATCTGTGCTATCAAAAAATAACTGGCGTCCATAATTTGTTATGTTAACGGATTCATCCGTATAAATCAACCCCTATGAACTATTATCATACAAATTATCGATTTTGAGGACAATAAAACGCACTCACCATGGGAATCGTGGTGAGTGCACTTTTTTTACTAATGCTTTTATTACGTTTACTAAAAGGTTATAACTGCTGTCATTGACGATTACTTACAACGATATAATTTATTAACCGGTGAGACTATTCCGACTGATGAATGCTATTTTCGATGTCATCTTTTGAAAAATCATGTTGCATATACTGCTTGTCGTTGACGGGCAAATGCTGCTCAAATGTATCAAACAATTGATAGCTGACATTTCCTTTATCTAGATGAAAGTCCAAAACATGGCCGCCAAACTTATGATCATCAGAAATAAAGTGGTGATGGAAGCCGCCAACTGTGGCACCTTCGAACAATTGTGGTGAATAATATCCGATTAACGTGCCTTCAATCTGTTTTCGGGTAAAGACACTTTGATTTTCAGCCGTTTCGGCCAATGTTTTATATGGTGGGTTTGATTTAACCGCAGCTCTCGTTTGCATGCTGGAAAAAGTCCCGTGAATTTCAATCGAGAAAAATGTGTTTTGGGCTTTACTTAAGGAGACCATCTGCTTATTCAGATCAGCTTCATCAACATTTTCCAATTCAGCCAACGGTGTATATCTTGCAAAGTGGGCATTAGCAAAGGGCATCTTGAATGAATCAGGTGCCAGGGTCACATCCCCAGTCGCATGAACATGATATGGCTTGCCGTCCAGAATAATCAACTCGCCATCGAGGCCTTCACCGGTACCAATCCCGGTATCTCCATGTTTAAGCAATTGTCCCAATGTGATTGTCCCTTTTAGGAGCCCCGGCACTAATAATGCCAAAGTTCCGTGCTGATATAACGTTATCTGATTTGACATGTTAAAACTCCCCTTATATTTTGTAAACATTGCTTTAGTTTAATCGTATCACTCTAACCGCCAGTGAGATAACAATATACCGCCTTTTCACAGAATATTTACGTCAATCAATTTTGTGCTAAAATTAAAAAAACAAATGTGAGGTAAGCCCAAATGAAGTACTCAACATTACTATTCGATGTCGACGATACACTCCTGAATTTTCAAGCGTCCGAAAAGCACGCGATTACAAAGCTTTTCAATACAATTGGAGAAGAACTCACGCCAACGATTTACGAGGATTATCACGAATTAAACGAACACCTTTGGCAGCAGTACGAACTCGGCAAAATTACCAGATCTCAGCTGTTGGGGACCCGCTTCAGTCTATTCTTCGGTAAATATGGTAAGCACGTTGATGGCCAGGCATATGAAAAGGCCTATCGCAGTTATCTCGCTGAAGGCCACACCAAGATGCCCCATGCGCAGGAACTGTTGGCGGATCTGAGTACCAATCATGACATTTACGTTGTGACCAACGGGATTGCCAAGACTCAGCGCCGCAGGTTAAACGAGTCCGGCTTGGCGCCATACTTCACCCACGTGTTTGCCTCCGAAGCGGTTGGCTATCAAAAACCGGATCCAGCGTTCTTTGATTACGTGGCGAAAAAAATTACGGGCTTTTCCAAGCCTTCGTCACTGGTGATTGGAGATTCTTTAACTTCCGATATTAAAGGGGCTGCTGCTTATGGGTTGGATTCAGTTTGGTTCAACCCCCAACACCAAGCCAATCCGACCAAAACCAGTCCAACCTATGAAATTGACCAATTATTACGACTTGAATCAATTGTGGCTTAATCCGCCATTCAATCAGCCAGGCTTTGTGCCGGCTGATTTTTGTTTATTCAAATGTCAGTTATTCTTACATAATATATTGCATGTCATTAATATTTAACCTATACTATTAAATTAATTAGAGATTGTCTAATGTTTACCCACCAAATTTTAATAAATGGAGGTCATCAGCATGCAAGTATATAGTCAAAAGCGAATTACCAGCAACATTATTAAAGGTTCCTTGGGCAATATGATTGAATGGTTTGATTGGTATATTTACGCGTCATTTGCCATTTACTTTGCTGGGTCATTTTTCCCAGACGGGGATCAGACCGTCGAACTTTTGAGCACTGCCGGTGTTTTTGCAATTGGTTTTCTAATGAGACCTTTTGGCAGCTTTATTATGGGAAAGTACGCTGACCGTAAAGGCCGCCGTTCCGCGCTGACCCTCTCAGTCAGCATCATGGCCACCGGCTCGTTGATGATCGCCATTATTCCAACTTACAATTCAATTGGTGTATTCGCACCCCTGCTGCTGGTGCTCATCAGACTGGTTCAGGGTCTTTCCCTTGGTGGCGAGTACGGGATTTCCGCAACCTATTTATCAGAAATGGCAACTCCGGGTCGTCGTGGATACTACGCATCATTTCAATACGTCACTTTGATCAGCGGCCAATTAATCGCCCTGATTGTTCAAATTGGGTTACAAGCAATGTTTACCAACCGCCAGTTAAGAGAATTCGGCTGGCGAATTCCATTTGCAATCGGTGCGATTGGAGCTGTTATTGTCCTGTATCTTCGATTATCAATGGATGAAACCAATCAATTTAAGAAATCTGAAAAATCACCAACTGCCAGAGGAACCCTGCATGAACTGGCAAAGTATCCAAATCAGGTTCTGACCGTCATGGGGCTAACCTTTGGTGGCACAATTGCCTTCTATACTTATACAACTTACATGCAAAAGTTCATGATCAATTCACTGGGCCTTGCACCTAAGCTGGTCACAATGATCAACTTTGTGGCGTTACTGATTTTCATGGCATTACAACCACTGTTTGGCCACCTTTCAGACAAGATTGGTCGAAAGCCTCTGCTCTATTGGTTTGGGATTGGCGGAACGATCCTAACCGTACCGATCTTCTTAGGATTAAAGACCTTCGACAACCCGATTGCCTCATTTGTATTGATGCTCAGTGGACTGCTGGTTGTAAGTGGCTACACATCAATTAACGCAATCGTTAAAGCAGAACTGTTTCCAACCGAGATTCGGGCCTTGGGAGTTGGCTTCCCCTATGGTCTGACCGTTGCGATCTTTGGCGGCAGTGTTGAATATGTTGCCCTATGGCTCAAACACATCGGTCATGAAGACTGGTTCTTCTATTATGTATCAGCTGCGGCATTTGTAAGTTTCCTAGTCTATGTTCATATGTTGGAAACTTCTAAAGACTCCAAGTTGGATGAGTCACCGTCTGTTTCAGCTGTGGAAAATGTTCAGGCACCGCTGTCCTCTGGTCCAAGAGACCATTAATGAAGCCGCGGTTAAGCTTGCTCATATCGGAATTATTTTGTTGCGGATTTTGTTAACTTATCTGAAGGCAACTTCCTTGAAACGGATCTCATGAATCGGGTACACTGTCCCTGTAAACGAATTCATGCTTTGAGGAGGAATTACGATGGCAGATAAATATGATTTTCCAAAGACCCGTGAACAGTTAAATCAATTGGTAGCTGACTTAAGTCAGCTGCAAACCAACATCCAGCAAACTCACTGGTACATGCGTGGAGAAAACTTCTTTCGCCTCCACCCACTAATGGATGATTATAATGATCAACTGGCAGACCAACTGGACAACGTTGCGGAACGGTTAATTGCAATTAACGGTTCACCGTTTTCGACAACTCATGAATTTATCGAGAATACCGGCCTTCCAGATGAAAAAGTAACCTGGGATCAACTGACAATGCGTGATTTCATGCAGCGTCTGGTCGATCAATTCAAATATCTGCGTGACCAATACCAAAAAGGTATTGAAATAACTGATGAAGAAAAGGACTTTCCAACCCAAGATATGCTTAATGGCTTCAAAGAAGATATTGATAAAAATATCTGGATGATTAACGCATACTTGGGAAAAGGGCCTTATGACGACTAATCTGTACAAACAAAAATGGGTTGGAAATTATCTATTTCAACCCATTTTTATGTGAGGAGGAACTTATATTGAAGAATTCAGTTACAATCGGTAAAAGTGATGTTACAACCGGCCCACTTGGGTTGGGTACCAACAAGGTCGGCGGCCATAATTTATTTGACGGCCTCAAAGATGAAAATGGTGCCGCAGTCGTTAAAGCAGCTTTAAATAACGGCATTTCGTTGCTGGACACCGCTTTTATGTATGGCTTGGGAAAATCAGAAGAAATTATCGGTGATGTCATTCAAGATTATGATCGCTCAAAGATTGTGATTGCTTCCAAAGCGGCTCAGGACCCCAATAACGAGTTAAAGCCAAATAATGATCCAAAGTTCTTAAAGAATTCCGTTGATAAAGCATTGGAACGTCTAAATACCGATTACATCGATATCTTCTACATTCATTTTCCAGATGATCACACTCCAAAAGCCGAAGCCGTAAATGCTCTGGTTGAGGAGAAAAAAGCTGGCAAAATCCGGGCAATCGGAGTTTCCAACTTTTCACCGGATCAAATCAAAGAGGCCAATGCCGATGGCCAAGTCGATATTGTTGAAGATAACTACAGCCTGGTACATCGTGACGCTGAAGAAAAGGTCTTTGCTTATCTAAAAGAAAATAATATTTCCTTTGTCCCATACTTTCCACTGGCTTCAGGTCTGCTGACAGGAAAGTACAAATCGGCTGACGCCAAAAAATTCAGCCAATTTTCATCCGACACCTTTGATAAGATTATCGACAGCTTGGCCAAGGTTAAAGCAATCGCTGACAAACATGATGCCACGGTAGCTCAAACCATTTTGGCCTGGTACATTGCCAATCCAAATATCAGCGTGGTAATTCCGGGCGCCAGAGTGCCGGAACAAGTTGACAGCAATGCCAAGGCTTTAGACGTGCAATTGCCTTCAGCAGAATTTGATGAAATTAATAAACTGTTTTAGTTAGTTGGAGCTTGGTAAATGCCAAGCTCTTTTATGTGAAAAGGGTCCAATGTAAAAGTGTAAGCTTTTATCTCGGGCCCTTATTCTTGACATATATATTCAATTAGACCTGTGTTTCAAATAATGGCTGAGTAATTCAATGAAAAAAGTAAGTAAATAAAGGATTATGTAGACCGTTGAGATAAAGTCTAAAAGATAAGCGAATGAATTGTTTGAAATGATAGTGAATATTATGCCAATAATGCCCACTGAAACCATTAAACTAAGCCCTCAATTTAGCAGTTGAAACCATTTTGAATATTTCTCTAATTTTCTTCCCAGCATGGCTGAATACCTCCAAATTAATCTCGATAAGTCAAAGGTGGACATATATTAATATAATTTCGTACTTGATTGAATATATTGTCCTATTAATTACCCCCAAAATCAATAAAAAAAGAACAATCATTTTGATCATTCTTTGGATTTTTACAATTAAATGAAGTCTCACATTCCAAAAATATAATCTCGTACCTGTTGAGCTGCCCGCAAACCAAAAATTACGGTTTCCGCTATTGAGTTTCCACCAATGCGATTGGACCCATGCAGGCCACCGACCACTTCCCCAGCAGCGTACAGCCCCTGAATCGGCTGGCCGTCAGCTTTAAGGACTTGGGTTTTATCGTTAGCTTTAACTCCACCCATCGTATAATGAACAGCCGGCGCAATGTGAATTGAATAATATGGTGGCGTATCAAGCACGTGCATACCGGTCTTTCTACCAAAGGCAATGTCCATCCGATCGGAAACCGATTGATTCCACTTCTTAATGGACAGATTGAGCATCTCAGGATCAATGCCAGCCTCATTTGCGAGCGTATCCAAATCCGAACCGGTTTTCACTAGACCAACGTGGTCATAAAAATCAATTGCTTTAGCCCGGTTGCGGACTGATTGATCGAAGATGAGATATGCACCGGTTCCGTTGAGCTTATTAATCGCATTGGTAACTTTATCCCGGGTTTGCATTTCATTCACGAACCGTTTGCCTTCTTGGTCAACCAAAATAGCCCCTTCACCGCGAACGGTTTCGCCAATCAAATAAACGTGATCGGTATCCTGCTGAACAGTTGGATGAACTTGGATTTGATTCATATCGACCAGTTGAGCACCGATATGTTCAGCCAATAGAATACCATCACCAGTATTCCCCGGTTGATTCGTCGTTTTGTATTTTGTTAGGTCAGGCCGATACTTTGCGATCAATTCTTTGCTGGCTCCAAAGCCCCCTGTAGCGATAATGACGGCTTTCGCATTAATAATTTGCTCACCGTTTGCGGTTTGCACCTGAACACCGGTGACTTTCTCATCATCGTTAATTGCGGTCACCTTCACATCGCAAAATAGCTGAATCTGTTTAGCCTCAATTTGTGTCAGTAATCCATTTACCAGGTAGGCACCAACTGGTGCAGTGCTGCTCGGTCGATGGGCACGGGGAACACTCATCCCACCGGTAAAAGTCAGGTCATCCAGTTGGACGCCTTCCTTATATAGCCATTCAATTGCTCTGGAACTGTGCTCAGTGAAATACTTGAGCAGTTCGGGATCATTTGTGCCATGACCACCACGTAATGTTTCATAGTAGAATTTACCGACACTGTCTTGAACACCGTGCTCGGTTTGCACAAAGGTTTCCGCTGCGTTCATTCCGGAAGATGCCCGCTTGGTATCACCACCCACAGCCGGCATTTTTTCCAAAACAACTGGTTTCAACCCCAGTTCTTTCGCCTCAATGGCACTGGTCAAGCCGGCACCGCCGGATCCAATGACAATCACATCATACATATCTTTTAATTCACTTAAATCAGTTGGTTCAAATTCTTGTGACATGGTTTTCTTCCCATCTTTGATTTTTATTATTGTGCCCGCCGGGGAACTAGTCCTTCAGGGCCATGCATCTTCACACTAGCGGCAAGTGCCCGCCAGCCACTCACATACAATTCAGGTCGTTTACCAGCTGCAATTCGTCGTGCCTGCTGTTCACAATATGCGGTGATATAAGTTGGTGCATATTTTTTATCAACCCGCTTACTGCCCATTGTGAGTGGCAGTCGAACCGGTTGATAACTTCCGTTCAGAACTTGGTTTGGCAGATCAGGCATCACGACCATTGGCGTACAAATACCAATCAAGTCCGCATCGTGCCTGCCAAGCGCTTCTTCCATCGTGGAAATGCTTCGAAAACCGCCGCTCAAAGCAATTGGGGTTCCCACCAGCTGATGAATCATATGTGCAAACCCTGAGAAGCCAACGGTGGAATCCTCATAGTCATCACCGGCAATTTCAATTAGATCAATTCCCAGATCAGACATCTTTTGAATCACGGCAATTAAGTCATGCTCGGTAAAGCCATCCACGTCGATATCAAGAACACTTACCTTGAGGCTGATTGCAAAATCAGCCCCACAAGACTCGCGAATTCCCTGATAAATGTCAACGAGGAACCGCATGCGATTTTCAAATGATCCACCAAATTCATCGTGGCGTTGATTATCTTTCCGTGATAGAAATTGATTGACCAGATAGCCGAATGCCCCATGAATCTGAACGCCGGTAAAACCCGCTTTTTGAGCAATCTCTGCCGTTCGGACATATTTGGCAATAATGGCGTATATTTCCTCATTGGAAAGTGCCCGTGGTGAATTAAAATATTTGCGGTTAGCTCCCGTAATCGGGATGGCACTTGGTCCTGCAGGTTGGGCAGAGAGATACTTGGGTGACTGCTTGCCCGGATGGTTTAACTGCATCCATAGTTGCGTCTGGTTTGCAGTTCCGACCTTGGCCCACTCTTTGAGCAATGGCAGACTGCGTTCATCATCAACGACAACATTCCCCGGCTCCGCAAGCGCATCACGGTCAACCATCACATTTCCGGTCACAATTATTCCTGAACCACCCGCAGACCACTTACCATACAATCTGGCAAACCGCTCATCCGGTTCATGATTATCTGCCATCGTCTCACTCATGGCAGACTTAAAGAAGCGATTCTTGATCTGCTGTCCACATGGCAGTGTCAATGGCTTTGCAACGTGTAAGTAATTCATATTAACCGCTCCTTTTTTACATGCTTTTGACTGATTTTATATATTGATTTAATGTTAACCCGATTTTTAACGAAGGGCAATTATCAAAATGCCCACAAAGTGACATTTTCAGTTACAATGAACCCAGAGGTGATTATTCAATGGATGATCAATGGCTAGCACAACTGCCAATCAAAGGAATTACAAAAGCAGTTCCAGTTGGTGGCGGAGATGTTAATGAAGCATTTCGATTAGAAACAAAGGACGATACTTATTTTCTGCTGGTTCAGCCACACACAACCGCAGATTTTTATGCCGGTGAAATTGCTGGACTAAAGGCATTTGAAGAGGCAAAGGTTTTGGCTCCCAGAGTATTAGGGAACGGCCAAATCGATGGTGATGCATACTTATTGCTGAACTTTTTGGAATCCGGATCCGGCAGTCAGAGTGATCTAGGTGAACTCGTTGCCAATCTTCACCAGCACTATAGTAAAAACGGCAAGTTCGGCTTTGATTTGCCGTATGTCAGCAATGATGAAAGTTTCGATAACAGCTGGACCGACACATGGAGCGAGCTATTTGTCGATCATCGTTTGGATCGACTGCGCGATGCTCTGATGAAGAAGCATTTGTGGAATGAGCGTGATGATACCAAATACAAACAGGTTCGCGAAGTGATTCTCGATAAGTTATCGAAGCACGAAAGTGAACCGTCTCTTCTGCATGGTGACCTTTGGGGCGGTAACTACATGTTTCTTGCAGATGGTCGCCCCGCATTGATTGATCCCGCATCATTTTATGGTGACCGGGAATTTGATCTGGGGATTACCACTGTATTCGGTGGCTTTGATGCAGACTTCTACGCTGCCTATAACGCCGTCTACCCACTGGATCCCGGTGCCAATGAACGATTGAACTTCTATCGTCTGTACTACTTGATGGTTCACACCAACAAGTTTGGCACGATGTATAAGAGCAGTGCTGATAGTGCGATGAATCAAATTTTGGAACATAAATAATCATTAATTTTGGCTGGACATTTTTGTCCGGCTATTTTTTACATAAAAGAGGGAATAGGCGTTACTTTTGCGGATACCGTTCGTTATATAGAGTGAAAGGAGGTTGTCATGAAACTTGACGGGTATGAGACATTACTAAAGGATATTTCGATTGAACTCAGGAAATACCTAATCTCAAAGGGTGCCAGCAAGGACATGGCTGAAGACGTTGTCCAAGACGTCTTCGTCAAAGTCTTGGAAATGGATTTAATACTGCCACCAGATAAAATTCGGCCGTATATGTATCAGATTGCCAAAACGAGATACATCGATTTGTATCGTCGTGACAAACATTTGAAAGAAATTTTGCAATTATATCTTATTCCGGAAAAAAAGAATGTGGATACTTCAGATATCAGAAATTCATCAAAAAAGTTACCGGGTATTCTCAATAAATTATCGTCAAATGATCAAGCCATTTTAAAGATGAAGTACATTGAGAATCAATCAATCGATCAAATTTCAGTGGAACTGAAGACAACGCCCGCCGCCATTAAGATGCGTTTATATCGACTTCGCAAGAAAATCAAAAAAGGATTTGGTGAAATATAATGAAACAAGACAATGAATTTGAAAAGCTCGCTTTTCGCATTAAACTCAAGCGATGGTTATTGACAATATTATTAATTATTGTACTTTTTCCAATTTTATCAGCAATCAGCTACAAAACTACCCAATCTTTCTCTGCAAAACAGTCCAGTAAGCTAATGGCTGATATGGATGTCAGACAATCACTAGTAAGTCCGAATATTCAAAATAGTGATTTAGCTATTGGCAATAGCAATATCAGTGGTGGAACCGTTATTAGCCATCAGTACAAAGACATTGACGGTTACCATATTCCCTGGCAAACAATTCAAGGTAAATATAATTGGATTTACCACGAGATTCAAAGCGATAATCTAGTCGACTCTTATGATAATGCTGCTTACACTAGGACAACTCAAACAAAGATTCCTTTATTTTACAACGATCGTGTTAAATCTCCCAACGTACAAAAGGCATCGGAAATAGCTTCCATTTCAGTAATGAAAGATTACGTTGGTGAAATTGCCCTAACATTTCGACAACCCCTAACTTATAAACAGATTTTGGAAAAACTACCTTCTGATGTGCAAGCTAATTGGTATTGGCTGGGAGTTAGCGGAAAAGCGGATCCTACGATCGAAAATAATAATTTTCTAGGAATTCAATCTACAAAAGGAAAGCTGAATGATTTGGACTACAATTATTTTAGAAAAGAGCTCCATACGGCCGACGAGTTAGGAACCTTTAACAACTTTTCAATCACAAAATTTGCCCATCAATACGCCAAAAAGTACCCTTCCCTGAATAAGGCAAAATTTGCCGGAGTGATCGTTACCGGGCAGACCGAAAACTTCAAACCATTGGTTAACCAGAAGTGGTTTACTGAAAGCTCAGTTGGTGCCACAATCAAGCGGGTTCCATATATTAAGCCAAGCTTTTAAGCAACAAAAATTATCCACGCAAAAAATAAGCATTGAACTCTTCTTAATACAAAGATGTTCAATGCTTATTTGATAATATCTAAATTTACTAATTTATTTGCTTTACATCATAAACTTCCACACAATATCCCCGATAACCACAATTAGGACAAGTTAATCGGCGGGTATTCGGTGTGTGCTTTGAAAATGTGAAGTCCTTCCAGCTTGGCTTAAAGTGCTGATGACAGTTCGGGCAAATATATTCGACCTTCACGTAGTACTGCCAAATCACAACAATTGCCATTACGATAACAAGTGGAAAAACAATTGCTGCAGGGACCCAGTTGCCTGACATGATCCAAATGACAATGGCGGCAACCTCCAGAACGTCCATCATTAATCCCCAAGTAATCATCCAACCACGAAATCTTCTTAATTTTGGTTTGCTTTCCATGATATTTTCGATGCCGTCAAGATCGGTTTGGGAGATTAGCGCATAATCATCAAGACTTTCCTGAACCTTTCGAATCGTCTTCAACTGCTCAGAATTTAACGTCATTTCATGCTGAAGCTTTTTTTCCTGTTCAGTAAGCATGAGCGACAGCACCTGAGTAGAATCCTCTTCCAGTAGTAAATTCTTAATGGTG
The DNA here is from genome assembly GCF_009739535.1 of Lentilactobacillus kefiri. Classification (GTDB taxonomy): domain Bacteria; phylum Bacillota; class Bacilli; order Lactobacillales; family Lactobacillaceae; genus Lentilactobacillus; species Lentilactobacillus kefiri. The sequence goes on along the minus strand of NZ_CP029971.1, from coordinate 1,199,459 downwards.
GCCAATGGCAATCCCATTGATTTCAATAACAAGATTAATCTCAGCGTTTTAAGCTCCTTGTCAGTGTATAGACGTCTCCCACCTTCAGAAATCGTTGTCGGATTCAAAATACCTTTTTGATCATAATACTGAATGGTTCTAACCGAGACACCACCCAGCTTGGCAAATTCTCCCGTTGTATATGTCGACATCGTTCTCACCTCCTGATTCTTTTATATCCCATGACGTAACGCAACGAGCAAGGATAATCTTGAATCTTTTTAAATAAATCAGTTCGCAAACCAAACGGAAACCTGTTTCTCATCCCTGTGACAGACAATCCTTATCCTTAAGTTTCATATTAAGCATACAACAAAGACACCCCACTCAGCTATAAGCTGGCGGGGTGTCTTTGAGAGTTGTTAGAATTATTTGATTAGTTAGAATTATTGAGCAGTGTATCCACCATCGACAACGAATTCTGCACCAGTGGCAAATTTAGATTCGTCAGATGCCAGGTAAACACAGATCCAAGCGATATCGTTAGGTTCACCGATATGACCCATTGGTGTCTTGGTCCGCTGTGACATCATTTCTTCTGCCCCTTCAAGATCGTCAACCAATGGTGTCTTGATATAACCTGGATGAACAGTGTTAACCCGAACATCGTAGTCCTTCAAAGCGCAATCCAAGGCAGCTGATTTAGACATAATTCTGACAGCACCTTTTGAAGCGTTGTATGCACCCAGAGTTGGATCACCAACAAAACCTTCGATAGATGACATATTGATGATTGATGCTCCGAGTCCTTTATTCTTCATACGTTGGATTCCAAGACGGGTACCGAAGAAGACACCATCCAAGTTAACTGAGAGCAGCTTGCGCCATTCTTCAGTTGTGGTATCTTCAACACTCTTGCTGACCGCAATTCCGGCATTGTTGACAACCGTGGTAACTGGGCCAAATGCTTCTTCAGTCGTATCAAACAACTTAGTCCAGCCGGCTTCATCAGAAGCATCGTGTTGGACAAAACGGATAACGTCTGTGCCGCCGATTGATTTGGCAGCTTTTTCACCTACATCAGCGTGACGGCCGGTAATAACAACCTTTGCGCCTTCTTCAACAAACTTATCAGCGATTGCCAAGCCAATTCCCAAGGTACCGCCAGTTACAATTGCTACTTTGCCTTTTAAACGATCAGTCATATGGATTCCTCCTGTATACTTTTTTGATAGTTAGTGATTCATTTCACTATGTAAGAATACAGTATTAAGGGCAATTTGTAAATACTTATTTTTTGTAATCTCAATTATTGTGATGAAGACAACTAAGAGCATCAATCAATCATTCCAAAACCAGGAATAATCGATTGATGCTCTTAAATTCTGGGATCAAAACGCCTTTTGTCCCACTCTATTATTTGAATGCCGTGAACGTCCCCATGACGACCAGCAAAACACCTAAAATCGGCTTTACATACTTGGTAAACTTCTTTGGATCTAATTTTCCCAAAAGAACCGGGGCCAGAAATGATCCCATAATGGCACCAAACATCAAGCCAAGTCCCACCGACCAGTCAACGTTTCCGGCTGAAAGGTGAAAAATCAACCCAGTGGCAGTCATCACAACCAGTACTAAAGAGGATGTCGCAGCAGCTGTTACCATGTCTGTGCCCATTACCAATAAGCCAGCAACAACTGGGCCGCCACCACTTAAGCCACCGATTCCAACCATCAAGCCGCTAATCACACCGTAGATTGGCGCCAACCATTTATTTGGCTTTTTGTGACCATCTTGTTTACTGAACAGGGTTTGAATCCCCAGAATTGCCAGGATACCGCCAATGATAAAGGAATAAATCTTAGCCGGAATATGGGGAGACAACAGCGAACCGACGACAACCGCCGGAACAGCAAAAATGATCATTCGCCAGGCGATTTTTAATTTGATTTTATGTAATCGAAAATATGAATACGATCCAATGAGCAGTGACGGAAACGACGTGACCAGAGAAGTTGCGGCTGCACTGGCTGGCCCCAATCCAAAGACCATCGTCAAAATACCGAGGTAAAAGGCTGCTCCACCACCGCCAAGGGTAATGACAATCGTGCCAATGATAAAACCGGTAATGATCAGATAGATAATACTCATACAAAGACGTCCTTCCAACAATCAATCTAAAATGATTGTACACCTTCTCAAATCATTTTCTAAAAAAACACCGCCAATTTGACGACTGGATTCCAGCTTTTGAACGAACCCATTTTGTCTGGCGGTGTTTTACGTGATTGATTGAATTTGAAATAGTCTATCAATCTTCATTAGTGAATTCCAAGATCAAGTTTCGCCTCACGAGACATCTTGTCAATTGACCATGCCGGTTCCCAGACAAGGTTGATTTTGACCTTTTTAACTTGATCCATCGCTAACAACTCTTCTTCAATAGCGGCATTGAGATACTCAGTTAATGGACAACCGGCAATCGTTAATGTCATTGTCACGGTACACAACCCCTGATTATCCAACTCGACATTATAAATCAATACCAAGTTCACAATATCAACCGCTAATTCCGGATCAACCACGTCTTCAAGAACTGACATGGCCTGCTCTTTAAACGAACGTTCTGTGCTCATGACAATCTCTCCTATCCGATTGAACCTTCCATTTCAAAGCTGATAAGCCGATTAAGCTCAACAGCGTATTCCATTGGCAGTTCTTTAGTAAATGGCTCCACGAAGCTCATAATAATCATTTCGGTTGCTTTGGCTTCTGGAATACCACGACTCATCAAATAATAGAGCTGTTCTTCTGAAATCTTTGAAACTTTCGCCTCATGCTCCATGGAAACATTGTTATTTAAAATCTCATTGTACGGAATGGTATCACTGGAAGATTGCTCGTCCATGATGATGGTGTCACACTCCACGTGAGCAAACGAACCGTCCGAGTGGCGGCCAAATTTGACTTTGCCGCGATAATCCACCGCGCCGCCGTCTTTCGCGATTGATTTTGAGACGACTGAAGAAGATGTATTAGGAGCGTTATGAATCATTTGGGCGCCGGTATCCGAATCAATATTTTTCCCGGCTACGGCAATTGACAGCATCGTTCCCCGGGCACCCTCACCATTTAAATAAACGGAAGGGTATTTCATTGTGACTTTTGAGCCTAAATTACCATCGACCCATTCCATGATGGCCCCTTCAAGTGCCTGAGCTCGCTTGGTCTCCAGACTGTAAACGTTGTTTGACCAGTTTTGGATGGTCGTATACCGACAATAGGCGTGAGGTAAAACGTTCACTTCGACCACAGCGGCATGCAGACTGTCACTTTTATAAGTCGGCGCGGTACAACCTTCCACGTACTCCACGTGAGCCCCTTCATCCACAATGATCAAGGTCCGCTCAAATTGACCAGAATTTTCTGCGTTGAGTCTGAAGTATGACTGAATCGGTGTCGTTAACGAAACGCCCTTTGGTACATAGATAAAGGTACCGCCGGACCACACAGCGGAATTCAGGGCAGAGTATTTGTTATTGGTGGGTTTTACCAACTTACCGAACCACTTTTTAAATAATTCAGGATATTTCTGCAAGGCGGTATCGGTATCCGTAAAAATAATCCCCAGCTTTTCGAACTGCTCTTGCATGTTGTGATACACCACTTCCGACTCGTATTGCGCGGAGGAGCCAGCCAAATATTTTCGTTCAGCTTCCGGCACTCCCAGGCGGTCAAATGTTGTTTTGATCTTTTCCGGGACATCGTTCCAATCACGATATTGCTTGTCAGTGGCCTTTTGATAAAATTTCATGTTTTCTAAATCCAGTTTGCTTAAATCAGGGCCAAAACTGGGCTCCGGCATTTTTAAATATGCGTGATAGGCTGCCAGCCGATAATTAAGCATCCATTCCGGCTCGTGCTTTTCGGCGGAGATTTCGCGAACAATTGTTTCTGTCAGTCCCTTACCAGTTGAGTAAACAGGCTTTACATTATCATGAAACCCATATTCATAATCCTTATCTTTAATGATTTCAGAAACGTCAGTCATTGTCGTCAACTCCCTTTTTCTCAAGGATTTCATCCATTGCGTGCCATGCAAGTGCGGCACATTTGATACGGGCGGGAAATTCCGCAACTGATCCAACCAGTGCTGCGTCACCAAGGGCATCTTCATCGATCGAATTAATCGATTCGCCGGTAATCAAGTGTGAAAACGCCATAATCAGTTCCCGGGCCCGCTGAACCGGTTGGTCAATTAGCGCCGTCGTCATCAAGCTGGCAGAGGCCTGTGAAATGGTACAACCGGTGCCGGAAAATGATAAATCAGCAATTCGATTCTGCCGGATCAAGACTGAAACATTAATGACATCCCCACACGTTGGATTTCGAAGTTCCAACGTTCCGGTAGCCGTTTCCAAGTCGCCATGATGATGCGGATGTTGGGCATTCTCCAAAATAACTTGTTTATATAATTCGTTTAATTTAGCTAATCCCATTAGTGAAAAACTCCTTTACTGCCACCATTGCTTCAATTAATCGATCTGCATCCTGCTTGGTGTTGTAAAAGTAAAAGCTGGCCCGGGCAGTTGCGTCAACGTTTAAATAGGCCATAAGCGGCTGAGCGCAGTGATGGCCGGCTCGCACGGCAATTCCTTCCATATCCAGGCCGGTGGCGACGTCATGGGGATGGATTCCCCATAAGTTAAACGCCAGCACCCCGGTATGTTTTTTCGGATCTTGCGGGCCATAAACCTTCACCCCATCAATTGCCGTTAAGCGGGGAAGCGTATAGGCCACCAACTCTTTTTCGTAAGCCAAAATGTTGGCCATCCCTAATTCATTCAAATAATCAATGGCACTCCCCAGAGCAATTGCCCCGCTAATATTGGGGGTTCCTGCTTCAAACTTCCATGGAAGTTCCTTAAACGACGCATCCTGATGATGGACAAAGTCAATCATCTCACCGCCAAATTGAGCCGGCGGCATCATATTCAGCAGCTCTTCTTTGCCATACAAGACACCAATTCCCGTTGGTGCCAGCATCTTATGACCGGAAAAGGCGTAAAAATCAACTCCTAGTTTCTGAATGTCAATCGGCATGTGGGGAGCCGCCTGCGCCCCGTCGGCAACTATGTATGCATGATGCTGATGAGCTAATTTAGCCAACTCTTGAATGGGATTAACCACTCCCATCACGTTGGATGCGTGGGCAACAGACACAATCTTCGTCTTATCAGTAATCATTTGGCGGGCGCTTGCCATGTCCAGCTCACCGTCCGGCGTCAAACCAATGTACTTCAGGGTGGCGTGCCGTTTGGCGGCAACCTGCTGCCAAGGAACCACGTTACTGTGATGTTCCAATTCTGAAATCACGATTTCATCCCCTGGTTCAACCACCAGACTGCCAAAGCTTGCGGCAATCCAGTTCAAACTCTCAGTCGTCGAACGGGTAAAGATAATCGAACGTCTCGATGCCGCATTAATAAACTCAGCCACTTTGTCTCTGGCTGCTTCATAGCTCTCAGTGGCGCGTTCTGCCAACGTATGAACACCACGATGGACGTTGGCATTATCATGCTTGTAATAACCCATAATCGTGTCCAGCACCGCAAGCGGCTTCTGTGAGGTCGCGGCATTATCCAAATAGACCAGGGACTCACCGTTCACTTTTTGATTCAGAATCGGGAAATCTTCTCTTGAATTATTCAGTCCCTTGTCCATTTATGAGCTTCCTTTCAATCAATGAAATCATTTGTTGACGAACCTCGGGAACCGGGATGTCTGAAAGCACTACACCCAAGAATCCCCGGGCAACCAACCGTTGGGCGACTTCTTTCGTCAGGCCCCGACTCATGAGATAGTACATCTGGTCTTGGTTAATCCGTCCCACGCTTGCAGCATGGCCGGCAATTACATCATTTTCGTCAATCAATAATATGGGATTAGCATCCCCGCGAGCTTTCGGCGATAACATCAAAACCCGATTTTCCTGTTGGGCTTTAGCACCGTGTGCGCCTTTGATAATTTTTCCAATTCCGTTAAACACCAGAGCGGATCGGCCCAGCAGAATTCCTCTCTGCAAGATATTGCCTTCAGAGTGCCGGCCGTAATTTGTTACCTGGGTGTCAATTCCCTGGGTTTGCCGGTCAGTGGAAATCGCAACAGTCTGCATTTCCGTATGGGAACCACTGCCCACCAAGTTGGAATCAAAATCCGCAATTGTATTGCCGTCATTTAAAACACCGACTGTCCAGTCAATTCTGGCATCTTTTTCAAGGTATCCCCGGCGATTAATGTATGAGTGAGTCGTTTGCCCCAAGGAATCGAGTGCCGAGAATTTAACTCGGCTCCCTGATTGGGCAACTATCTCAACCATTATGTGGGCAGCGTTTGGTTCATCCCCCAAAGTCGACGATCGTTGAAGCACTTGGAATTGACTATTCTCTCCAGCAACGATTAGTGTGTGGTTCACAAAATTCCCTGGTTGCCGACTGTCCTGGATTTGAAGCAGGTTAATCGGATCATCAATCTCGACATTTTTTGGAACATATAAGAATGTCCCACCATTCATCAACGCTGCACTGACTGCAGTGAGTCGGTTTTCGTCAATTTGAACAGCTTGATGAAAAAGAAAGTCGTGCACCAGATCACCATATTGATGGATTGCAGTTCCCATATCGCAAAGGATTACCCCTTTGGCAGTTAATTCCTCACTGAGTTCGGTTTTAACAACCAACTGGCCGAGACTGGCAAATTGATAGCCGTTTGATTCTGACCAGACGCTTTCAGGAATTGTTACGTTGAACACTGGATGGCTCACAAAATCAAGTAGTGGCCAGGCATGATAATTGATTTTGGCAAAAATCGGCATTTCCAACGAATTAATCTGCTTCCAGGCATTCTCACGCAACGCTTTTAACCAATGTGGTTCATTTGAGAACCGGGCCTGCTTTAGCAAGTCCGGATCCAACTCCAAGGTCATCGTTTTCAGCATATTAACGACCCCCATTCCCTGCAGGGACATCCTCATCAACCAGGTCAACATCAAGTCCGAGTTCATCACGCAATCCCGCATAACCGGTAGCTTCAAGTTCAGTCGCCAATGATGCATTCCCGGTTTTGACAATTTTACCGCCCATCATCACGTGAACCTGGTCCGGATGGATATAGTTCAATAAGCGTTGATAGTGGGTAATCATCAGAACGCCAAAGTTTGGGCTAGCCATCTGATTGACGCCTTTTGCAACGACTTGAAGGGCGTCAATATCAAGGCCTGAGTCAATTTCATCCAAGATTGCAAACTTGGGTTTGATGGTCATTAATTGAAGAATTTCATTTCGCTTTTTTTCACCACCGGAAAATCCTTCATTAAGGTAACGTTCTGCCATATCGTCAGACATATTCAGGATTTCCAGGTTTTTATCCAGCTCTTTTAGAAAAGTCCGAATTGGAATAGGATCGTTGTCGGGTCGGGTGGCGTTAACAGCTGCCCGCATAAATTCAAGATTGGTAATGCCTTTGATTTCGGCGGGATATTGCATGGCCAGGAATAATCCGGCACGGGCACGTTCGTCAACCGGCTTACCCAGAAGACTTGTCCCATCAAGCATAATATCTCCTTGAGTCACAAGATATTTGGGATTTCCCATAATAGTTTCTGACAAAGTTGATTTTCCCGTTCCGTTAGGCCCCATGATGGCGTGGGTTTCACCAGTGTTCATCGTCAGGTTGACACCTTTGAGAATTTCTTTGGTCTTTTTGGTTTCTTCATCTGCCACACTGACGTGAAGATCCTTAATTTGTAAAGTTGCCATGGTCCAAGCCCCTTTCGTTCATTAACTTGATTATGAGATTGAGATTAAATTAAAATTAACTAAAATAATAAACGTGTCGGCGTCATAACGCAATATCTGATTTTTTATGCATTTCAAAATGAACCGTGTCAACCCCCGTCCTCGTGCGTGTCGGCGTTCTCAAAGAAGGCCAATAAAAATATGCCTAATGAATGAATTTGTAAAAAAAGATTGTTTTATCATCAATTTATAATATTATTAAAGCATATCTAAATTCTAACAAATCCTAAGTAGGTGACAAAATGAGTAAAGTAACACAATCAGAGAAATTGATGTATTCTCCGAAATTTGAACACGACGCCTGTGGTATGGGATTTATTACTCAGGTTGACGGACACCCAAGTCACGAGCTTGTCGAAAAAGCACTGACAATGCTTCAACGAATGAACCACCGTGGCGGTACCGGAGCAGAACCGGATACCGGAGATGGTGCGGGTATCTTAATGTCGATGCCGGACGCCTTTTTCCGCAGTCACATGGCAAAATATGAATTGACGCTTCCAGCCAAGGGGGACTATGCCGTCGCCCAACTATTTTTACCTCATGACGAAGAACAACGTGACGCAATGCTGGCAGCTGTAACGGATCGCATGAAAGATGCCGGCTTCCCAGTACTCTGGACCCGTTCCGTTCCATTCGTTTATGAAAGTTGTGGCCCAGCCGCCCAACAATCAATGCCGGGATTTGCCCAAGTCATTATCAAACGCTCAGTTGACATAAAACCCGGGCAGGATTTTGAAGACCGTTTATATAAACTTAGACGTCAGTTGGAAAAGACTTTTGACCGAAAATCAATGTATATTTGTTCGCTTTCCAGCCGGACAATCGTTTATAAGGGCATGCTGCACGCCTACCAGGTCAGCAAATTTTATTCAGACTTGCACGATCCGGAGATGAAGAGCTGCATCTGCCTGATTCATTCACGGTTCTCAACCAATACCTTTCCAAGTTGGGACCGTGCCCAGCCATTTCGGTTCTTGGCCCACAACGGTGAAATTAATACCTTGAAGGGCGCCGAGAATTGGATGACCAGTCACAACATTGAAATTTATGACGAAGACGATTCTGATTCAGCCAAGCTTGAAAACTGTATGGAATACCTATACCGTCATGGGAGATCAATCCCGCAATCGTTAATGATGATGATTCCGGAAGCTTGGGGCAAAGACGCCCAAATGTCTGATGCTCAGCGGGCGTTTGACGAATATAACGCTTCATTCACGGCACCGTGGGACGGTCCGGCTGCATTGTGCTTTACAGACGGCATCCAAGTTGGGGCATTCCTGGATCGAAATGGATTGCGGCCTTCCAGATTCACATTAACGAAAGATAATTTATTAGTCGTCGCCTCTGAATCCGGGGTTGTGGACATCGCTCCCCAAGATATTGTGGACAAGGGAATCCTCTCACCTGCGCAAATGATTCTCGTTGATACCAGTAAAGGTAAAATCTACAAAACGGCCGATCTCAAGAAAAAGTATTCATCGGCACATCCATATGCCCAGTGGCTGGCAGCCAACCGGCTGACTTTGGACGATCTACCAGAAGTTAAATCCGAACCCAAAGTGACCGGCGATAAGCTGCAAACTCTCTGGCGACGCAACGGTTACACCCATGAAGTCATCGAAACGGCCTTAATTCCAATGGCTAAAAATGGTGGCGAGCCGATTGTCGCAATGGGCTTTGATTCTCCGTTGGCCGTTTTAAGTAAGAAATCAGAATCGTTGTTTACATACTTCAAACAGTCCTTTGCCCAAGTTACCAACCCGCCAATTGATCCGTTAAGAGAAAAAATTGTGATTAGTACGAAGCTCTTTTTAGGCCGGGACAATGACGTGACTCAGGATGCGAGTGCCAACTGTCAAAAGCTCAAGATTGACAGCCCAATCCTGACAGATCAGGAATATGCCAAAATTTCGGCACTTGATTTGCCGACTTTTAAGATTGCCAAATTATCATTGGCTTATGACTTATCCAACACCCAAAACCGTTTGGAACATGTGCTTGAGCATCTGTTTAAACAAGCTGAAAATGCCATTGACGACGGCGCGACCATTCTGATCTTGTCCGATCGTCCGGTGCAAAAAAATCAAATGACCATCCCCGTTTTATTGGCAGTCGCTGGTTTAAATAACTACTTGGTCCGACAAGGGAAAGGCACGGCAGCATCAATTGTCGTGGATACCGCAGAAGCCTGCGAGATTCATCACTTTGCCTGCCTAATTGGCTATGGTGCGATGGCGATTCATCCCTATGGCGCATTTTCCACTCTGGCAGAACGCGGATATGAACAGCAAATTCCAAACTATGCCAAGGCTGCGACAAAGGGTGTTATCAAGATTATGAGCAGAATGGGGATCTCGACTGTGGCCGGCTATAAAGGCGCCCAATTATTTGAGGCAATCGGCCTGGCTGACTCGGTTATCGATCAATATTTCACGGGGACCCCAAGCAGAATTGGCGGAATCGACCTGAATCAAATTGAAGACGAGTACCACCAACGCTACGAATTGGCATTCAGCCGCCACTCAATTGACGACTTGCCTTCAGGCGGAAGCTTCCAATACAAAGCAGATGGCGAATACCATTTATACAATCCAAAATCAATTTACCAATTTCAAAAAGCCGTTCGAACAAATGATTACCAGGAATATCAAAAGTACGCAGCCGAGATGAACCATGATGCGGTGGAAAATCCAACGACTCTCAGATCCATGTGGACGATTAACAAAGCTGGAAACACCCCTGTTCCATTAAGTGAGGTTGAACCGGTCAGTTCAATCGTCAAAAGATTCAAGTCCGGTGCGATGAGTTTTGGTGCTCTTTCACAAGAAGCTCACGAAACGATTGCCATCGCCATGAATAAGTTGGGTGCAAGAAGTAATACCGGTGAAGGTGGTGAGGACCGCAGTCGATTCAAGATTGGCCCTGACGGCCTTGACCGCAACAGCAAGATCAAGCAGGTATCCACCGCGCGATTTGGCGTCAACACCGAGTACCTCATGAGTGCAGACGAAATCCAAATCAAGATGGCCCAAGGTGCCAAGCCGGGTGAAGGTGGCCAACTGCCCGCTGGAAAAGCTTACCCATGGGTCGCAAATATTCGTGGCTCAATTGCAGGGGTTCAGCTGATTTCACCGCCGCCCCATCATGATATCTATTCCATCGAGGATCTGGCTCAATTAATTTACGATTTAAAACAGGTCAATCCCTATGCAATCATCAATGTAAAGTTAGTGTCTTCAACCGGTGTTGGAACAATTGCCGCCGGAGTCGTTAAAGCTGGTGCCAATACGGTTGTTATTTCTGGTTATGACGGCGGTACCGGAGCGGCCCCAAGAAATTCGACCAGAGATTGTGGTCTCCCATGGGAAATGGGCTTGGCGGATGCTCACCAGACTTTGGCACTGAACCACTTGCGCCAACGAACCACGCTTGAGGTTGACGGTAAACTATTAACCGGCCGAGACATTGCGATTGCAATCATGCTTGGCGCCGAAGAGTTCAGTTTTGCTACTCTGACAATGGTTGCCATCGGCTGTATCATGATGCGTAAATGCAACCTGAACACGTGCCCAGTCGGGATTACAACTCAAAATCCAGACCTCAGAAAGCTGTATGCCGGCAAACCGGAACACATCATCAATATGATGCACTTTCTAGCTGAGGATCTAAGAGAACAAATGGCTGAACTTGGCTATCGGACAGTCGATCAAATGGTTGGTCATGGTGAGCATCTCGCGCCACGTTATGTCCCAGCAGGCAAGGCAAAGACGCTAGACTACGGCCGAATTTTAAACAAAACCATTCCAATTGAACGAAAAGTTAAGAATCCGTTTAAACCCAAATATAACTGGCCTGATCTTGATACCTTTGCGAAGACCAGTTTACAGAATGGAAATTCAACCAGTGTGAACCTGCCAATCGATAATACAATGCGGGCTGTCGGTACGAGAATGGGTGGTTGGATCGGTGCTCATTTTGGCAACTATGGTCTAAAACCCGGCGCCATCAAATTCAACTATGTTGGAACTGCCGGGCAAAGTTTCGGTGCCTTTATCACGCAGGGAATGGAAGTCAAGCTGACCGGTGAGGCCAATGACTATGTCGGGAAAGGCCTTTCGGGCGGAAGATTGATTGTTTCCGCACCGATGCAAGCCCGTGACATTTACGCCCGATCACCAATTATTGGAAATGTCGCCTGCTTTGGCGCAACCGGCGGTGAGGCTTACTTCAATGGCCGCGCGGGAGAACGTTTCTGCGTCCGAAACTCGGGTGCCAACGTTGTCGTTGAAGGAATCGGAAACAATGGGTGCGAGTATATGACTGGCGGTGTCGCTGTTATTCTGGGAAGAACCGGCAGGAACTTTGCGGCAGGGATGTCCGGTGGAATTGCCTATGTCTACGATTGGACACATGAGTTTGAGAAGAACTGCAATAAAGAGCTCGTGGATCTTTATTCAATCGGTGAAAATGGGGATGATACAATCCTGTTGAAACTCCTGAAAAAGGATTATCAATACACCGGTTCAGAAATTGCCAAGCAAATTATTGATAATTGGTCGTCCGAGAAACAAACCTTCGTTAAGGTTTATCCTCGTGACTATCACAGAATGAAAGACCTCATTGAAAAATTCACAAAACCAGGTGTTTCTAAAGAAAAAATCATTGAACAGGCCTTTTACACGCCTACTGGTCAGGAATAGGAGGACAGAACATGGCAGATCCAAAAGGATTTCTCAAATACAACCGTAAGGACAATCCGATGCGCCCGATCATGCAGCGAGTGAAGGATTTCGATGCCATGGAATTAGATTTAGGTGACGGTGACCGACGCGAACAAGCGGCCCGCTGTATGAACTGCGGTATCCCGTTTTGTCATCATGGTGTCTTTTATGGTGGTGGCCGTGCCGTCGCCGGCTGTCCGAATGATAATCTAATTCCCGAATGGAATGACTTGGTATACCAGAGCCGTGACCAACAGGCATTTAACCGATTGACCAAAACCAATTACCTGCCTGATATGACTGGAAGAGTTTGTCCGGCACCCTGTGAAGCAGCGTGTGTTCAGGCGCTTAACGGCCCTGGAATTACTATTCGAAACAATGAAAAATTTATTATCGAACAAGGATTTAAATATGGTTGGGTTGTCGACTCTGGTAAACCAGCGCATCGGACAGGCAAAAAAGTTGCGGTCGTCGGCAGCGGTCCCGCAGGTATTTCCGTTGCCTGGCGATTGAATCAACTCGGCCATTCTGTCACTATCTTTGAGCGTGACGACCGATTTGGCGGTCTGTTAATGTACGGTATTCCAAACATGAAACTGCCAAAGTCAATTGTCGAACGGCGGATAGAAACCTTGCGCCAAGTCGGCATCAAGCTGGTTGCCAACACCGAGGTTGGTAAAGACATCTCTCCTGAGGAATTACGCAGTCAATTTGACCGGATTGTTATCTGTACCGGAGCGCGAAAAGCCCGCGACCTGAACGTTGAGGGCCGGGATCTCAAGGGCATTTATCAGGCCGTTGACTATCTGCGATTGGCAACGCAATCCGTCATTAGTAATGGCGTTGCCGCCAACACGATTCTTAAAGGCAAACATGTCCTGGTTCTTGGCGGTGGTGATACAGGAAACGATTGTATCGGGACCGTCATTCGCCAAGGCTGCGCCGGAATCACCCAGCTGGAAATCAACCCTTCGCTGCCAAAAGAGCGGGCCGCTGACAACCAGTGGCCGGAATGGCCGATGGTTCAAAAGAATGGTTATGGCCAAAAGGAAGCCCGGGCATTGTTTGGTAACATTACCAGCTACTCAAAGACTGCCACGGCTTTCTATGGCAGCGGTGGCGTCGTCCAGGAAGCCCGAATTAGTCACGTTAAAAATCATCAACCGATTTCTGGCGGTGAAACCACCATCAAGGCCGACCTGGTCTTACTGGCAATGGGATTCACAGGAGCCGAACAGTGGCTGTTCGATAAGTTCAAAATCACGAAGAAGAACAAGGATTACACGACCAATGATGATCAAGTCTTTGTTGCAGGTGACTGTCGTCGGGGTCCCAGCTTAGTGATCTGGGGAATTCATGAAGGCAGAATGTGTGCAGAAAAAGTTGATGCAAGTTTGAGTGTGTAGAACGCTTTCTCCACTTTTTGAAATCAATCATTAAATAACGGGGGACCGGAAACAACAAGTTAACATGTTGTTTCCGGCCTCCCGTTTTGTATTCTGACTGAAATTCTTATCCTGCAGCATGGTGTCCGCATCTTTACATGCACCCTCTCATTTTGGGTAATCTCTCAAAGGCAACTAGTTCGCAAACCAAACGGAAACCAGTTTCTACGATGATTTAAATATCCCTTACTTGATCATTTAATGAACTGATTTGCAATGGATTCGATTATTTTTGATGCATGTATCATATAATGTTTATATTGACTTTACGACAGTTTATTGAGGAGTGAATTTATCATGGGTATTCATATTAAATCAGCAACAGCATTCGCAGCCGTTGCAGTCGTCGCATGTGGATTGGGGCTTTCAATTCCAAACAGTCACCCGCAAACGATCGCATCGGGAACTCATCACCATCTCACCACCGAACAGAAAATCGACAACCGGATTAAACATATGACCTTAAATGAAAAGATTGGCCAACTTTTTGTCACGGCTGTTTCCAACAATAAAGCCGCAACCAAACACGACATCAAAAAATATCATTTGGGTGGCATTATCTTGATGGGCAATAATTTTGTTGGCACAAAGTCATCGTTTAAGTCACGACTCAAAAGTTACCAGCACAGTGCCAAAATTCCCTTGACCATTTCCACCGATCAGGAAGGCGGGACCGTTTCACGGTTAAGTTCCAATAAGCGGATTTCCGGGCACAGCTACTACCTTTCACCCCAACAGGCACTTCATCGCGGCGGTATGAAGAAAGTTCTCTCCATGTACCGTTATCAGGCAAAGCAGCTGCATTCTCTGGGCATCAATTGGAATTTCGCCCCGGTTGCTGACGTTTCCACCAAACACGGCAGCTTCATTTATGACCGAACAATCGGTAAGGGCTACAAGAAAACTGCCTATTACATTTCAAAGAGTATTCCAACGATTCAAAGCCAGCATGTGGCCGCTACTTTAAAACATTTCCCAGGATATGGTTCCGCTGCCGATACCCATACCGGATCTGCGGGTGTCAACCGCTCATTGAAATCATTTAAAACCAAGGACTTCATTCCATTCAAGGCCGGCATTAAAAATGGTGTCGACTCAGTGATGGTCACTCACATCATCTTGAAGAAAATTGATCCACACAAACCGGCATCCCTCTCAAAGAAAGATATCAGCCTCCTCAGAAATGACTTAAACTTTAAAGGCGTCATCGTATCTGATAGTCTTCAAATGCAGGCCGTTGGCAATTACGCCGTTTCCCACCATTTATATCGTGACGTTGCTGCTTTCAAGGCTGGCAACGATGTCTTGTTGACCAGCGATTACAAGCGGGGCATCCCTCAACTTCGGCACGCAGTGGCCAAGAAACAGATTTCAGTTAAACACATCGATGCTTCTGTGAAGCGAATCCTCACCATGAAAGCAAAAACCGGGTTAAACATTGATTAGAAGGTAAACGAAAATTTTCCGAATTGCCGATTTGTGTGATACATTTAACATGTATAGTGTTTCCGGAATTAACGGAATCCAAGATGAGGTGAAACAAATGAATGAGAAGGAAAAAGCTCAAAATGCCAAGCGGGCCAACATTATGTGGGTCATGATGTCCGTGATGATTTTAGTTGTGATTGCCGGCATCGTCGGCATCATCATGAAGAGTCACCAGACAGGTCAATATAAAGATATGATTCGACAAAGTATTGTCGTTTATAATAAAACCGATCCTGCAAAGACCCTTTCACCCGATAGTAAGACAAAAGTCTACCGGGTACGTAAATCCGGTGACGGCCAGTTGTTCGTTCAACTGAACGGCACCACGCCAAAATTCGTCTATGAAAAGACGCATGGCAAATGGACTTCAGTTGGCACTCAGAAGAAAGCCAACGTGGTTTTGAAATACCGAGCCGTTTACACATCTAATCAGCAAGGATAACTTGAACATATGTATCACAAAGGCAGCCGAGATTTCTCGGCTGCCTTTTGTTGTGCTATTGAATGGGTTTTTGAGTTGCCAAAATGTCATCAATCTTCTTAAGTTCCTCATCAGAGAACTTGAGGTTATCCAACGCCTTCACGTTATCCAGCAGCTGTTCCGGTCGGCTGACCCCAATCAAAACACTGGCAATTTCCGGTTCACGCAGGTTCCAGGCCAACGCCATTTCAGCAAGTGTCTGTCCCCGGTCTGCAGCAACCTGATTTAGCTTCTTAACGGTATTAATAGTTTCATCAACTTGTTTCTCATGCAGGAATGGACTGGTTGATTTGTGGACACGAGAGTCGGCAGGAATGCCATTCAGGTACTTATCAGTCAACAACCCTTGCGCTAATGAGCTAAAGCTGACAGCAGCCTTATGTTCCTTTTTCAATACTGGGAACAGGTCGTTTTCAATATGACGGTCAAACATGTTGTATCGCGGTTGATGAATCACAAACGGCGTGTTCAAATCATTGAAGATCTTGGTAATTTCCGCCGTTTGCTTGCCATCATAGTTCGAAATGCCAATATACAACGCCTTGCCTTCATGAACCAGCTCATCCAAAGCAAGTGCGGTTTCTTCCAACGGTGTCTCAGGATCAAACCGGTGGGAATAGAAAATGTCGACATAATCCAAGCCCATCCGTTTCAAGCTTTGGTTGGCACTGGCAATAATGTTCTTGCGGGAACCCCACTCACCGTATGGACCTGGCCACATGTAGTAGCCGGCTTTACTGGCAATAATCATTTCATCCCGGTAAGGCTTCATATCAGTAGCCATAATCCGGCCGAAGTTCTCTTCGGCACTACCAGGTTCCGGGCCATAATTATTTGCCAAATCAAAGTAGGTAATCCCCAAATCAAACGCCTGGTGAATAATTGCCTTCTGATTTTCAAATGAATCAACACTGCCAAAATTATGCCAGAGGCCTAAACTGAGAGCTGGAATTTTTAAGCCGCTTCTACCAACGCGGTTATAAACCATTTTATCGTAACGATCTTTGGATGCTTGATACATTTCGCCATCTCCTAAATTGTTTAGCTTAAATGTAACACTTCAAGTATACTTGAAGTAAAATTATTTCAACTCAGGGGGCTAATCAATTGGAAACAACCACTGTCAAAACTTATTCCATCACCCAAGTATCCAAAATGTATAATCTACCAACCACGACGCTGCGCTACTATGAGGATCTGGGGTTATTATACGATATTCCCCGGTTAAAGGGTCGCCGGGCTTACACTCAGCAGCACCTCAACCGGCTGGGAGCCATCTGCTGCTTCAAGGATACCGGCATGACGTTAAAGGAACTCCAAGAACTCTTTGAAGCCCAGGACAATGACAATGATCTGACCAAGACCTGTGAGATTCTGGACAACCATTATGAACGGGTGTTGGAACAGTTGGCTCAGCTAAAAAAGAATGAGCGTCATATCAAACGTAAGGTCCGATTTTACCATGATATCAAATCAGCCAAGGAGAATCACACTGAGATGCCTGACTGGGATGATTATCGGGATCGGGATTTTTAATTACTATATTACAAAGGGGTCTGAGAAATATCTCTCAGATCCCTTGAGTTTTGTTCATTTATTTTGGATTTGACGAAGTCAGCTCCAAGTTATCCCAGAAAGTCGGGAACAAGTAATTATTGTAAGCTGCCTGCTTAAAGTTCTTCAGCCGATGGTTAACCGGTGTGAAGCTTAGCAGTGTACTTTGTGGTGCATAAGCAGCCTGCTCGTTCATATATTCCTGCCACTTCTTGAATTGTTTGGTTCGATAGCTTTGATTCCAAGCTTTGCTATTATTCAAACTGTTGAGCAGCTCAGTATTCTTCTTGGTGACAAAATGCCCCATGTTATAGGTGGCATCTTCCCCATAGAATTGAGTTGGGGTCGGTTCGTAAGTTAACTGCCAGCCGCCGACAAAGACATCAATCTTGTTTTGCTTAGGTTCACCCAAGATTGAATAGAAACTATTAATCTCAAGTGGTCGGCCATTGGTCATTTGAACGTTCAAGCCCAACTTACGCCATTGCTGAACCTCGTAACGGGAAATTTCGTTGCTGGCAGCGGAACCCTGCATGGCACCAAAGTGAATCGTCAGTTTCTTGCCATTTGGTTGAACGTACCATTTACCCTTCTTCTTGTAGCCGGCATCCTTCAATAACTTCTTGGCTTTGGCCATGTCATACGGGAACCCGGCTGCTTTGTTGTCGTGATACTTTTTGAAAATGGGTGGGATCAAGGTATTAGGGCGCCATTGAACACCACTGAGAACTTTTTTATTAATCTTATCCAGGTTAACAGCATAAAGCATCGCCTTTCTCAGATTCTTGTTACCCATTTTACTGTGTTTGTACATCACGTTCTTATTCTTTTTGGTGTCAAAGTATCCCACATTAAATCCAAAGTAACCATAACTCAATCCTGGAGCACCGGCTAAAGTATATCCTTTAATATTCTTAACGGATTTGTATTGACTGGCAGGTAGACCCCCAAGGGCAAAATCGAATTTCTTTGCTTTGAAGGCTGCCGCAGCGTTACTTGAAGAAACCACCTGAATATCAATGTGTTTAATCTTTGGTTGTGGTCCCCAGTAATATTTATTTGGAACCCAAGCGGTTGATTCTCCTTGGACTTGATTCTGCAGCTTATAAGGGCCAACAAAAATTGGATGTTTCCGAATTGCCGGTGCAGACGTGAGTTTAGAAATTTTAACATTCTTAATGTGGTTATACGGAACGACTGTCCCCCATAGGAATGAATTGCCGGCATATTGCATGGCTGGTGACAGGTGGGTGTAATGAATCACGACCTGTTTGCCATTTTTGCCATCGGGAAAAGTGATCCCCGAAATGGTCGTCGCCTTACCGGTGTGATAGGCGGCCATCCCTTTAATTGTTGCCATATCAGACGAATACTGTTCAGCAGCCGTATTCTTGTTGCCAATAATTTCATAGGCATACTCAACATCCTTGGCAATCACGGGACTACCGTTGGACCACTTGGCGTTTTTACGAATAGTAATCGTTGCGGTGTTATTCAACCGATCCAACTTGAGATTGGCCAATCCACCATTTACGATTTTGAAATCTTTATTGCTTTTAAACAGTTGATCACCGCCGCCAGGTGAATAAACGTCGGAATCTTCAACATTATCCTGTAAAACTGCCAGGGTAATTCCGGTAAATGGTGCATCAACAACTTCAGCCGCGTTCAGTGTACTATTGTTGCCGGCTTTGGTCGCCTTACCAGTCGCACTATATGTTGTCGGCATTGAAATTGGCTTAGATTGTGATTCGGAGTTCTTATTATTCGAGCAAGCTGCGAATGCAAGCGTCGAAAGACTGACAGCCCCTAACACCAACCACTTCTTAATATTTTTCATGGCAATATCCCCTTCACAAGCGTGAAATTTTTATGAGACTATTTCTAATGCTTTTTTAATTATATAGCTTGTATGTGAGATATTGCAACACGAAAACTGCAAACCAAACAAAAAAGGCCTGAGATTTCTCCCCGACCAGATCCTAGTGATTGCAAAATATTTTTCATTAATTTGGGATTTAGCTCCCACATAGATAATACCACACTATGGTATGTTTTAAACACCCTGTGAACTCAATATAGGCATAGTTGCCGTTAAAAAGCGGTTCGCAAACGTATAATTATTCAACCAGGGTTTAATTTGATCCTTTTTAAGAATTAGCGGCATTCGGTTATGGATTGGCGACACGGACTGATTGGGCTCCGTTGTCAATAAAATACTCTGGGCAGTTCCCTGAAAAACATTGTAAAAACCGCCAATATACAACGGTTCGGGATCCTTACCATAATTAAACCAGTATTTGTCCTTATCTTTGGACCATTCAAAGAAACCAGTCGTTGGATAAACACACCTGCGAGCTTTAAATGAATCAGCAAACATCTTTTTGTCGTTCACCGTTTCCGACCGGGCATTAATAATCAGTTGCCCCGGCTTAAACCCGGGAAATCCCCATTTCATGGCAACAACTTGGACTTGGTGCGTTCCGGGGATTACCAAAGCGGTCTGATCCGACGGGTAAACTTCACCGGTCTTGGGTTGGTACCCATTGCTCGTTGCCAGTTCATATATTCGATTGATTTCCGGATTCTTTTTGGGTTCAAACATGAATCGTCCACACATCGGAATCACCTCACCAAAATTGTAACATTTCATTTCACTTTAAGTTACTGAAAGCGGTAGCGAGTATGAATAATCTATGGTAATATCGATTTAAATTATTCCAAAAGTGTAAACGGGGAGCGAAGCAATTATGAATTCCGAAGAAAAACAATCTCTCATAAAAGCAGTCAATGAAGCTTCTCCTGAAGGACTCAGGCAATTCATAATCAATCAGGCACAATTTGACCCAGCTTTCTTTCAAGACGTCACCGCTCAATTTGGTGATTTGGATACCGACGCCGAGTTTGCGGCTACGAAAAAGATGGTTCAAGCCACCGTGCGTCACAACAAATCTTACGGTTTCATCGATTACCAGGGTTGTATCGTGGTCTGCAACGTCTTGGACGACGTCATCAACAAATACATGCTTCGATTCAGGCAGGGCCACTACCACCACGCAATGAACGGCCTTCTTTTTGTCGTTGAAACCGCGGGTAAAATGCTGAGCAATGCTGATAGCAGTTCCGGTGCTCTCACCGATACATTTGACCGGGTTTACAGTGCCATGAAGAACCTGAGTACCAATATTGCCCCTGAAATCTTGGATTCTCAAAAACAAATTTTGATAAAAGATGCCATCCGGATTTTTAAGCGAAAGTTCTTCTCAGGTTGGGCCGAGGAGCGATACAAATGCATTTTAAATATTCTCCCATTAGTGACAAGCAAATCTGCCAAAACAATTATGACTGCGTCCAAAGCAGTCATCAAATCCACCGATGATGGCTATGACACCAGCCAGTCGAAAATTTACGACAAAATTCTCCAAGCAAGAATCTTGATTCAACTTGGACAAGCTGCCGAAGCTAAACAATTCATGGATGACAACAAGGATATCCCGCAAATTCGAGAAGTTGAAATTCAAGACGCTGTGCACAACAAACAATACCAACTGGCCGAACAGCTTTGTCTTGAGGCTTCCAAGCAGGATCAAGGTTGGCGCCGAATTTGGGAAAAATATCTGATCAAAATCTATGATGCAACAGACCAGCTCCAAAAGCAGGAAGATGTCCTTGAAAGCCGACTGTTCTCAAACTACCCCGATGCGTATGAACCACTCAAACAGCTAATGCAACAAGATCATACCTGGGAGAAACGTTATCCGGGTTTGCTGGCAAAAGCATCGAAGAAATTGTCGCCGGACAATTATGCGTTTATCCTCGCCAAAGAACATGAATTTGCAAAATTAATCAAAGTTGTCATGCAGCATCCGGAACTAACGGAAACTTACAGCCCCGATTTGTATGAAAGTTATCCAGACATCATCAACAAGCTTTATTATCAAAATGTGGTGATGAATGAGAAATATCCCGGTCGCAAGGCTTATCGACGGATGGGTCGGCGAATTAAGCGTTACGCTGAATTTGGCAGTACCGACACGGCCAAAAAGTGGATTAATGAATTGATCGACAAATATCCTTCCCGGCCAGCCTTGGCTGAAGAATTGGAAAAGATCAAAACAAAATTATGAGATAAAAAATGGTTGGAACGAATTTGTTCCAACCATTTTTGAATCTTCCTTTTAACGACGTCGATGCTTTACAAACGTAAAGAAATGAAGGATGCATCCCAGCAACACATAAAAGATAACAACAAATGAGGCATAGCGCCACCAGAAATCAGTAGTGGAAACCAAACGCAAACCAACTTGGATTCCCATCGTTAACAATGCCATCACCGCAACCATAAAGAACAGTTCAATATATCGTTTCAATGTACTATCATCTCTCTTTTGCTCAGTATTCAGGCGTTCGCCCCATTTAAGACATTCCCGTTTCTTGTTTTCAGGTAATGTTTTCATTCCCCATGTGTTGGTTAATACCAACTCATGAATCTTAATCACACCGGCAGCCGACATAACCTTATCAATGGTTCGAAAACTTTGATCGGTTACTCCGGTTACCCAGTTTTCGAATGTCTTGGTAAAACAATCTGTGATGCTTAAGTAATGCTTATTTTTAAAGCGGTCGGGATGGGTGCCACCATCGTGGTCAAAACGAACCAGTCGTTGACGCATGCAGTCAAAAAAGTCTTTCATCTTACCGGCTAAACCACCCCAATATGTAGGTGCCGCAATCACCCAAACATCACTATCAAGCAGCTTCTTTTCCAGTTCGTCTAAAACCGGATCCTTTTTGTCACCCTTGTCCGGTTTAAAAGGATAGTCCTCCAAATAGATCATATCGGTTGTATTCGGTGCTTTGACTGCAGATAAGACGGTTTCAAGCATCATATCAGTTGCACCATCCTGCCGATGCGATCCTAAAATTCCAAGTATTTTCAAATTTAACCCCCCAGTCATTCATCAGTTTAAAATGCGGTATTCCTAAATTGACGCAAGCACAAACTGCAAGTTCAAAATGGTAATGATTGATGTCAATAAATAGCCGATAACTGTGACGTACCGCCGATTAGTGTGGACACCCATCAGATCATGGTTGCTGGTTAATGCAACCATCGGAAACAATGTAAATGGCAATGCAATCGATAACGCAATTTGCGCATAAACAATAATCTCTTCAAAATCATGGTCGTTAAAGCCAACTAGAAATCCAATTGCCAAAATCGGAATCAAAGTCACAAACCTGGTTAGCAGTCGTCGTTCCCACAAGGGCAATCGGATGTGCAGGTACCCTTCCATCACAATTTGTCCAGACAGGGTACTGGTAATTGACGAAATCATTCCTGTAATCAACAACGCAAACGCAAACAGGGTGCTCATTAAAGGACTGGCCAAGCTGCCCACAATTGCCGAACTCTTCAATCCGTTATAAACATCTTGAAACGCGGAAAAGTGACTGTTGGTGTGAAAGAATAACGTACCGCCCAAAACCAGCAGCAATGCATTAATCAAGAACGCGGCCACCAAATGAACATTGGAATCCCATTTTGCAAACCGCAACGCTTCATTAACCTGCTTGGGATTGTGATAATCGTAACGCCGGCTTTGTGCCAGGGAAGAGTGAAGATAAACATTGTGAGGCATAATGGTTGCCCCAACGATCCCCAAGCTCATAATCAGCATCTCATGGTTGGTGACAATGTGGGTTGTCGGTATCAATCCTCCGGCAATCTCAACGATGTTGGGTGTTGCTCTGGTCACTTCAATGCCAAAGATAACCCCGACTATCAGAATCGCTGCCAACACAATAAATTCGATCCTTCGAATTCCAAATCGTAAAAATAATAGCACTAACAAGACATCGAATATTGTCAACAGAATTCCGTAGACCAGCGGCAGACCAAACAATAACTTTAGAGCAATCGCGGTTCCGACAACCCCAGTCATATCCGTGGCCATCATCGCCAATTCATTAATAATCCACAGCGTATATCGGCCCGACTTGGGCACCTTTTGGGCAATTGCCTGAGCAAGGTCCAAACGGGCAACCACTCCCAGCTTGATTGACAGTGTCTGCATGAACATCGCCACCAAAATGGACATCAATAGGACCGAGAGCAGGGCGTACCGGAACTGACTGCCACCAGAAAGCGACGTCAGCCAGTTGCCGGGATCCATATAACCGACAGCGACCAAGGCACCAGGCCCACTATAGGCTAAAAATTTCTGGAGGAATGACGTTTCATACACGCTGGGAACTTCCACACTTTGGTTAATTTCATCGAGGCTTTTATGCGTGGGTTCCTGACTCATTTGTCTGACCTCCCCGAAGTTGTTTAACGCTTATGTCTGCCAGAAAATGACAAAAGTCATTACTGGCATTCATTGGCTTAACTGCATCAAAGACAATCCCGCCACTCGCCTTAAATGTTTGGTAGTTTTGGACATTATTTTCTTCAATCGTTTCCAGACAATCCTCCACGAATGAAGGGGTAACCAACAAGACGTTCCGTTTGCCCATGGCCGCCAATTCCATTAAATAATTTTTCAAGTAAGGTTTCAGCCAGGGCATTGGTCCAAATTTAGACTGGAAAACAGTCTTCACCTTGGATTGAGGGACCTTGGTCAAATACTTCATGACCCCAGCAGTGGTGGCCTCACATTCGCCTTTATAAGGGTCCCCTTTCTTAACCATGGACATTGGAATGCCGTGGTAGCTGAAAATTACGGCATCATAATCCTTTTTGGGGTATGCCTCATCAATCTGCTTTGCCAAAATCTGTTGGTACTTTGGCTCGTCATAAAAATTCTTAATGATGTGGGTCTTAATGCCGGTTGAATGGACCTTTTCAATAATTGTGTCGTGGGTACTTTGCGTGTAATTCGGGAACAGTGGCAAAACAACAATCTGGCTGTCACCATGGTCTTTCATTTCACGCAGGACATCGACAATTCGCGGCTGACCGTAGTTCATAGCGTATTGAACGTCCCAGTCCGGCAAATCATGCTGAACTTTTTGCTGCATGATTTCCGTGTAGGCCGTGAGTGGTGACCCCGCCTTCGTCCACATATGTTGATAAAAGGTTGCGGATCGCCAAGTTCGGGTGGGTAAAATGATCCCACGCAAAATCGGCTGCCAGAACCATTTTGGCAGCGTGACCACGTTTTGATCGCTGAGAAACTCTTTTAAATAAGCTTTCACATCTTTATTACTGGGTGATACTGGTGAACCCAAATTCACGAGTAACAAGCCATTTTTCGTCAAGACGATCCCCTCCTCGCCATATAGTACTTATTTTAGAGGTTTCTCATGTGAAAGACAATTCAAACAGCCCTGAAAGACCCTCACAACGTCAAATATTGGCTCGTTTTAAACTTAATTGACCTTCTGCAATGAAATTGCCGGACATGTTGGGTACAATGGAAGAAGGAAGGACGTGATACCTTGAACGACTCCAAAGAATATCTGGATTTTTTTAACCAGACTTACAAAGACCCCAGCAAGCATAGTGGCTATAGTACAAATAGTAATTTGCGGTTTGAAAGCCGATCAGATGCCCTAGACGTTAAAAACATGCTGATCGAAAAAAGCCCCAGCGCCAAATACTATGATTTTAGCGTGGAGTACATCAACCCTAACAAATCAATGCAGGTCGGCTGGTATATCACCGTCAGAAAGGCTGACAAGCCAACTCAAACAAAACCAGTCAATCATTCTGAAAATAATAATCAACAACCTAAAAAATAAATCAGCCATTTTGCGCAGCTACATAGCAGATCGGCTTGGTTAAATGAGCATGGAGGTAAATGATAATGGCAAATGAAGCAATCCCAGAAATTACATTAAATGATGGATACAAGATGGCCAAGGTTCAATTTGGTACCTTTGGCATCCGCGGTGGTGAAGGCCTTCAACAAACGATGGCCGCCATTAGCGATGGCTACCGCGGCTTGGATACCGCAACCAATTATGACAATGAGGGAATGGTTGGTGAAGCAATTCGCCGGTCAGGCATCCCCCGTTCAGAATTCTTTGTGACTTCAAAGCTGCCAGGAAAATATCATCGATATGATGAAGCAACCAAAGCCATCCAAGAATCCCTGTACCGTTTAGGCCTTGATTATTTTGACCTCTTTCTTATCCATTGGCCACTGCCAAAACGTGATCACTACGTTGAAGCATTTCAAGCGATGATTGACGCAAAGAAACGTGGCTTGATCCGATCGGTCGGGGGTTCCAACTTTGAGCCGGAACATTTGGATCGACTGATTAACGAAACCGGGGTAACCCCAGCAGTTAACCAAATCGAAGTTCACCCATATTGGAACAATGAACGCATGTTGGAGGAAGATAAAAAACGGGGAATTGTCACTGAAGCATGGAGCCCATTAGGCCGTGGAAGTGCTGCTCTCAAAGAACCAATTATCCAAGAACTCGCGAATAAATATGGTAAAAACGTCGGCCAAATCATTATCAGATGGCACACTCAAAGAGGAATCATCCCTGTACCACGTTCAACCAACCTGGTTCATCAAAGAGCAAACAAGGATATCTTCGATTTCAAGTTAACAGATGAAGAAATCAAGGCAATCAACGCATTGTCAAAACCGGATGGCCGAGTGGACGGACAGGATCCGAATGTGTATGAGGAATTCGATTAGAGTGTGACGAGACCTGGGTGGCCCCGGAGCATAAGGCGGAATCAACAATAATGAACGGGTTGAGTTCATTGTTGTTGATTCTGACTTATGCAGTAGGGGTCAGGGTCGTCGCCAAGTAGGCTAGGCAGGCTTTCAGCCGGCCGTCGAAACACGTTTCAACCAAAGTGTGACCAGCAACGGGTGAGGCGGTTTCTAAGGGTGTTTTGACTGAAATCCTGGGTTTGGATTTGAGTCAAAATGCACTTAGAAGTTAGCCTCAGTTGCGTCGCCAAGTAGGCTAGGCAGGCTTTCAGCCGGCCGTCGAAACACGATTCAGCCAAAGTGTGACGAGACCCAGCTGCCCCCGCATCATTTGCGACCCACCAACTTTCGTGTTAACATAATGAACCTTGGTACTAACATATTCCAAGTAACTTAATAAATTCATAGATAACTGACCAGCAATTTTGAAGTGCTGGCAGTTTTTATGTCAAAAAAGAGGGTTAAATCGTGAAATTCAATAAACATCTTTTAGCAATCACCGGGACACTCGCATTGGTATTGGTCCTGGCAGGCTGCGGCAGTAAAACCAGCAGCACTAAATCGAGTACCCAGATGGCGAAAAATCAGACGGTCAACATCAGCACCGATTCTGAAATTTCAACTTTGGATACAGCAAAAGCATCCGACAGCGGTAGTCTTACGCCCCTTTATCAAATTAGTGAAGGGATTTATCGCCTCGGTCCAAATTCAAAGATTGAAAATGCTCTGGCCACCAAAACTCAAGTTTCAAAAGATGGCTTAACCTACAAATTCAATCTGCGAACAGACGACAAGTGGAACAACGGCCAACCGGTAACCGCCAACGACTTTGTATACGGATGGCGACGGGTTGTTAATCCAAAGACCGCAGCCGGTTATTCATACTTGTTTGAAGGCGTGAAGAACTATAATGCCATCCAGAAGAATCGGATGTCACCCAACAAACTTGGTGTGTCAGCACCTAACAAACACACTCTGGTTGTCCATCTAAGTCATCCAGTACCATACTTCAAATTGCTCCTGGCATTCCCAACTTTCTTCCCACAACAGGAATCCGCAGTTAAGAAGTACGGAAGCAGCTATGGGACAAACAGTGCCAAAACTTCTTATAACGGTCCATTTAAGCTGGCCGACTGGAACGGAACCAGCGATACTTGGACGATGAAGAAGAACCCCAACTATTGGGACAAAAAAGACGTTAAGCTCGATACACTCAAGTTCCAAGTTGTTAAGACACCAAGTACCGGACTTTCCCTTTATCAACAAAACAAGCTGGATGTCGTCACCCTATCTGGTGAAGAGGTCCCTTCGTACAAGAGCCGACCAGAATTTAAGAAATTCGTCGGTGGCTCAACCATTTATCTTGAAATGAATCAAAAGCGGGTTAAGGCTTTAAAGAACGTCAAAATTCGCCAAGCCTTATCACAGATTATCAATAAGAAATCATTGGCAACTCAAGTATTGCGTGACGGTTCAACGGCTCCAAAAGGATTTGTTTCCACCAATTTCTTCAAGAATCCGAAAACCGGTGCCGATTTTGCCAGTGACGCCTATGAAAAATCAGGGGTTGCCTACAATGAAGCCCAAGCAAAGAAGCTCTGGGCTCAAGGTCTGAAGCAGGTTGGCCAGAAGAAAGTTCACTTATCACTGTTAAGTGATGATACCGATCAATCAAAGAAGACGACTCAGTATCTTCAGAGCCAATTTAACAAGCTGCCTGGTTTAAGCATTACGATCCACAATGTTCCAACCAAGAGTAAGTTATCCCGTTCAACCAGCGGTGACTTTGACCTGGTTATCTCATCTTGGGGTGCCGACTTTGCCGACCCAATCAACTTCTTGGATCTGTTAACCAAGAGCAACCCAACTAATAACGGTCACTGGGTCAACGCCAAGTATGATAAATATATTGCTGCATCAAAAACTACCGATGCCAACAATAAAATTAAGCGTTATGACGATTTGGTAAACGCCGAAAAGGTCTTAATGAAAGACCAAGGTGTTATCCCACTTTATCAACCAGCCAACGCCCAACTCTGGCGAACAAATATCCACGGCTTTGTGTGGAATCCTGCTGGAATGAGCAACGGTTATAAAGGCCTATACGTAACCAAATAAATGAAACCCAAAAATACCCATCCGGAAAATTTCCGGATGGGTATTTTTTATAACAACGATTACATTGCAACCGCGTTGTTCTTCAATCTAACAGCCTGCTCAAAGTTGTCGGTAATAATGCCAGCGACATGATCGGCCAACAATTTCTTTTGGTCCTTAGGGTCATCAACCGTCCAAATGCGTTCAGCAACATTTGGCAATGGTTGATAATGACTTAAGTGAAGGCCAGATAAATGATCCTTAACAATCAATGCCTTAGCATCCTTAATCACGTGATCGGATAATAAGCAGTATTGCTGAGATGGATCAATCTTGTAGGCAATTTTGAGTGAATCCAGGTTAAATGAGGAGAAGATAACTGGATAAACCAAATCGTATTGCTTTACTAAATCAAGCACAATTTGTTCAATATTTGGATAATGGATCTTATTAGTCTTGAATTCCAAGTTCAGGTGCACCGGCTTACCGGCGGCTAATGACAGCAGATCCTTCAATGTCGGAATGGTTTCACCATCTCGCATATGGAACTGTTGGAGTTCCTTCAGGGTATATGAATGAATCAGCCCTTTGCCGTCGGTTGTCCGATTAATCTTTTCGTCGTGCATGATCACAGGCACATTGTCCTTGGTCAAATGCACATCGAATTCCAAACCGTCAATTCCATGATTAATTGCATACTGAAATCCTTTTAATGAATTTTCTGGGAACTTGAATGGGTAACCACGATGCCCAAAAATCAATGTTTTGGTAGTCAAAATGGATAACTTCCTTTCAATTCGTAACTCTCTTTCAATTCAATCAGCTTCCCTTTAAGATTCAGGTCGAGTCTTAATGGAAGATCGCAATAAGCTACCTGCCGTCGGCCTTGTTAGTCGTCTTCAAGTTGGCGTTCATTGCTGTGTCGGCAGTGTTTAAGGCAGAATTGATATTGCCACCGTTGTAGACAGTTTCCATCGCAGTCTGTTCTAACTCACGAGTCAGCTGCATACCTTCCATCAGAATACCTGAGTTGGTATTGTTTGGCTTGGCACTTGCCAACTGCTCACCGGGAACTTTGGCTGAAGGAATCTTCTTGTACAAGTCTTTTAAGATCTTGGTCTTTTGAGAATTCTTGTTCAAAGCCAGGTATCCGGTTGCTTTTTGCCATGCAGCCTGGTTCTTGGCAGTTTGAGTATACTTGATGAATTCCCAAGCACCACGTTGAGTCTTAGCTGGCTTATCATTGGAAATCCAAAGAGCAGCACCACCAATTCCAACACCGTTAGCCTTCACACCATCTGGATG
The DNA here is from genome assembly GCF_009739535.1 of Lentilactobacillus kefiri. Classification (GTDB taxonomy): domain Bacteria; phylum Bacillota; class Bacilli; order Lactobacillales; family Lactobacillaceae; genus Lentilactobacillus; species Lentilactobacillus kefiri. Next base: position 1,169,846 of record NZ_CP029971.1, on the reverse strand, counting down.
TGGGAAGTATGAAATTCCCAGTTTGTTCTTGGTTCCAGTGGTCAACTGACCAATGTATGCGGAAGATTGAACAAAGATTCCCAACTTGTTAGCCAAGAAGGCTGCAATTTCGTTGGTTTCAGCACTGGCACCAGAACCATAGTTGACGAAATCACCGGATTTAATATTGGTTCTGATCCATTTCAAGAATTTCTTAGTAGTTGGGTTGTTCAAGTTAATCTTGGTTGGATTGCCGGTATGGCCATCACCATTGTTAATCAAAGAAGTATGAGCGTTAGCCAAAGCTTCTTCCATCAACCAACCATAAATTTCAATTGTCATCCCTTTAACTTTATGGCCGGACTTCTTATAAAGTTCTTGAGCGGCACGAGTCACTTCGCTATAACTTGGTGACTTTGATGGTGGTGTGACACCATACTTCTTGAACAATGAAGCGTTGTAATAAAGGACTGGTTGTGAAGTGTTAAATGGCATTGCCAGTTGTTTACCCTTGTTTGAATAGAACGAACGGGCAACTGGTGAAATATTGCTGGTATCATAATTATCTTCATCAATAAATTTTTGTACGGGAGTTGTGTATTTACTGTGCATCATTTGCGCAGTTGAAATATCAAATGACTGGAATACAGCTGGTGAGGCACTGGTTCCGTGACTTTGAATGATCTTTTGAACGGCTTCATCATAAACCCCTTGATACTGTGGAATAACTTCGTATTTGTCTTGAGATTTGTTAAAATCGTCCACCATTTTATCCAAAGCAACTTCAGCAGGGCCGCCCATTTCATGCCAGAAAACAATTGGCGTTCTGCCGGCTTTAGCAGTCGTTGCGTTCTTTGAACCATTCACAAACGCAAACCCCAATACAAGGGCGAAGACAGCGAAGATTGGTAATGCATAAGCTTTCAAAAAGGCAGTAAATTTCTTCATCATTTGACTGCACCTTCATTCACACCTGATTTGAAGTAATGTTGACCGATGAATAAGACAATCAAGGTTGGAATGACCACAATTGCAGCAGTGGCTTGAATCATTCCCCAATCGTTAAAGGTCTCTTCAGACTGGAGTTGACGCAGACCATTTTGAACAGGTCGAAAATCATTACTGAAGGTGGTCAACATTGGCCAGAGGTATTGGTTCCAGGCACCAAGAAAACTATAAGCACCAAGTGTCATCAGTGGAATTCGGTTGTATGGTAAGACCATTTTCCAGTAGAACTGGAAGTGGCCCAAGCCTTCAATATCGGCAGCTTCTTTTAATTCGATTGGCATCTGCATAAATGATTGACGAAGCATGAAGACACCAAATGCGGAAGTTAAGAATGGAATAACCATTACGGAGTATGTGTTTAACAATCCCATTGCCTTAACAGTCTGGAAGTTGGGAATAATTTCAGCTTCAAATGGCAGCATCATCGTTGCCAGGAACAGAGTGAACAACAACTTACGGCCTTTGAACTTAAGAAAGACGAATGCGTAGGCACTCATTGAACAAAAGATTAATTGAGCGATCATCGTTGCCGTTGAGATTACCAAACTGTTTCCCAAGTAACGAATGATTGGGGTTTGAGTAAAGGCATCGATGTAATTTTGAAACGAAACTTTCGTGCTCAAGAAGTTACCTTGAGCAATTTGCATAGTTGGTAGAAAACTGGTCCACAAACCGATTAGGAACGGTGCCAAGACGATCAATGCTAAGACCGTCAGCAGGGTATAATCCAAAATTCGGCGTGACAGCTTTGGCTTAGTCACAATATCCATTAGTAGTTCACCCGCTTTTCCAAAACTTTAAATTGCAGAAGCGTAAACAATGCAATGATAACTGTCAGAATAATTGATTCGGCACTTGCTTGCGCAAAGTTACCACTGTAAAACGCATCTTTGTAAATTCGATAAACCAACATGTTGGTTGCGTTGGTTGGTCCACCTTTAGTCATCAAGTCAATCAAACCAAAACTCTTAAATGATTCAATCAAAGTAATGATTGAAACGAAGAACAATGTTGGTGAGATTGAAGGGATTGTAATGTGGAAGAATTGGAAACGTGATGATGCGCCTTCAATGTTGGCAGCTTCATACAAAGTTGTTGGAACGGATGTCATGGCACCAAGGAGAATCAGGAATGTGAATCCCAAGTTCATCCAAACAGTGGTGATAATGACAGCCCACATAGCAGCAGTTGGATCGGTTAACCATGGAATTTGTGGCAGATGTAAGAAAGTACTAATCAGTGAAAGAAACCCGGTTGAAGGGTTGAAAATAAATAGCCAGAAGATAGCGGCAACGGAAACGGAAACTCCCATAGTTGCCGAAAATAGTGTGCGAAAAAGGCCAATTCCAGGTAACCTTTTGCTTGCCAGGTTTGCGAGTACCAAGCCCAAGGAAATTGTAATGATGGTTACTGCGAAAACATAGAATAGGGTCACACCCAGGCTTGATAGATAATCTGCCGATGTTAACAAACTGATGTAGTTGGAAAGCCCAACGAAAACAGTGGTTTTTCCAACAGTGTTAGTCAGAAACAAACTAAGATACAAGGTTCGTACCATTGGATAAAAGATAAATACACCGAGGATTAAAAGTGACGGTCCAAGAAATGCCCAAGCAAAATATTTATCTTTGGCATTCAGCGTGAACTTCGCTTCCTGCTCCTCAATCTTGCTTTTAGTTTTCTGAACTGAAAGCGGTGTTCTTGGTCTTGACTGTGTTGGTGATTTAAGCATGAACGTAAGCCTCCTTCGAAAGATTCATACGTTTACCATCTTTGTCAAAAAACATCAAATTGGAATCTGCGGTCACTTTAATTGGCTGGAAGATCCGGTAATTAACTTGACCAGGAACTACCACATGAATATCTTCGCCACTGTTCAAGGTTGCGTAAATAATGGTTTCATCACCAAGGAACCCAGTGTTCTTAATGGTGGCATTAGCTTCAACGCTCTCAGTCGCTTCAACTTTCATGTCATCAGGACGAATTCCAATTTTGACGTTTTCAGCTGGTACTTCTTCATCCAATGCAATTTCCAAATCGGAATCGACATCCAAAACATGGTTATCGGTTTTCGAACGGGTCGCATTTAAGATGTTGATTTGTGGAGTACCAAAGAACTTAGCCACAAATTCATTGGCTGGGTTTTGGTAAATTTCACTTGGTGTACCAATTTGTTGAACGTGTTGGTCGTTAAGCACCATGATATGGTCAGCCATGGTCATAGCTTCAACCTGATCATGAGTAACATAAATCAAAGTCAATCCAAGTTTGCGTTGCAGTGCGTAAATTTCTTGACGCATCTTAATTCGCAACTGGGCATCCAAGTTAGATAATGGTTCATCCATTAAACAAATCTTGGCGTCACTGGCAACGGCACGAGCTAAAGCAACACGTTGACGTTGACCACCTGATAATTCACGAGGCTTACGTTTTGCAAGCTCAGTTAAATTAACCATCTTAAGAGCTTCATCAACTCGTTGTTTAATATCTGCTTGATCCATTTTACGGGCCTTCAAACCAAAGGCGACGTTGTCCCAAACGTTCATGAATGGGAATAAGGCGTAATTTTGGAAAACCATTGTTAGTTTTCGTGCCTTGGGAGGTAAATCATTAACAACTGTATTATCAATGCTGACTTCACCAGCCGTAATTGGAGTTAAACCGGCGATCATTCTAAGTAATGTACTTTTACCACATCCAGAAGGTCCAACGATGACGAAGAACTCGCCAGTTTCAACCTTCACAGAAATATCTTTCAGGACCTCTGTCTGTGCGTCATAATCTTTGCGGACGTTTCTTAAAGTAATTGACAAATATCTCACCTCAAAATCATTTATTTGAATACATTTATTATTGTGGCCGTTCAATGTAAATTCGCGATTTCGTTAATGTAAATTGCAGGTAAAGATATTGGGGACTATGTAAAGATTATGTTTCGGCAGCCAGTTTTGAAAACAAATGAAAAGGGCTCTAAAAGCATCTTTAAATGCTTTTAGAGCCCTATTTGTCGGGATTGATTAGCCACGCATGCCATCAACAAATTCTTAAACAAGTCTATAAATTTCTGGATTTTTATCACATAGATATCAGAACAAAAGAGTCAGCTAATCAAAATTATGACACAAAAAAAGATGACATTTTAAGTCATCTTTTTGCGATTCACTTTTCAACTCATCATTTATAAACATCAAACAACTTACTAAAATCAACCGTCCCCAAACCAGTTGCCTGGTTATAAACGGTTCCTGGCTGACCAGTGTAATACAGGTTAGAGTTATCGTCAGTGTCATTTAATGGATGGAATGGAGAATCACTCTTGGTTGCCAATTGATACAGCTGAGGATTCCAGAATCCCATTCGCTGTCTGCCGCTGGCACTGTTAATTAAAGCAGCAACGCCGGCAAACTGTGGTGAAACAACGCTAGTACCGCCATAATTGTTCCAAGGCTTTTCACTGGATGCCTGATAGACCTGATATCCGGTCATTGAATCCGCATTGGCTGAAATATCTGGATAATTTCGACCCCAGTTCGTACCATGGAATAATGGGGCATTAAAGACCGGCTGGTTATATTGTGACAAGTACTCGCGGGCATTATAGGTGTTAACGCCGGGTACTCCTTCTTGATAATCAGGGGTTTGATAGGCTTGATCAAAGCCACCACCGCCAGCATCACTAATCAAATCCCAGAACTCTGGCATAGTTGCCAGGAAGTTGCTGTTGGCTTGTAGGAATGGCCAGTAGTAATCGGATCCCCAAGCTCTTTCTTTTGAGTTGGTAATGGTGCCCATTGACTTGTCATTAATCTTCATATCTTTTTTAAATGGTAAGCTGGTTCCACCTGCTGAAGTAATCCATGGGTTGGAAGGATAAGGGTCGCAATCTTGAATCGAACGATCAAGGATCACGTCATTGCCTGAAATCCCACTGATCGTGTAGTTGAGCGCACCATTATCACCAGCAGCCACAAAGCTTGAAATTCCTTGAAGGGCTCCTTGGGCCAAAACCATATTGAGGATTTGAACGTATTGTGATGGCATCACGTGGCGTTTTTCAAGTATCTGGAAATAGTTGTTCGGGCCAAGGCCCCAACTGTTGCTGATGGCACTGACATCCCCATCATCGTAGGCCATCAGATATGAATTGATGAGATTCATATAATCTGAAGTGGCTGCCTTGTTGTAATACATCTTAATGTTGGCTTGTGGTGCCACCGATCCGGCATACTCAACATCCATTGTTGCTTCGGAATCATCATGAGAAACATAGCCTTTGTTTACCACATTTCCTTTGACATTTCGAACCGTAAATCGATTCTTGTCAGTGCTGGCATTTTCATGTTTCCAGAAATGGGACAAATTACTTTTAACCACATTTCCAAATGTAATAATGCCAATCGTTTGACCTTTACCGGTTAATCCCTGTTTATACAAATTATCAACGCCGTAAGTATCGGTAAATCGGCTTGTGTAGCCGTGATTAACCGAGTTGGCATAGTTGGGTGTATCATCATTCTTATTAAACGACACATCGGTTTCCGGGTAGAAATACCCTTTGCTATGATCGGCCATCCCCAGAACTGCCAACACAGTGTCCTGCAAGTCGGATGGAATCGATGGCTTTGATTTACCAAATTGGAGCGGATCTGAATGGTACTGGGCGGTTCGCATGTTCATCTTGAACATCTTATTAATGTATTTAACTTTTCCGGTTACATTAATCACCAGCCCATTCTTGTATGGCTGAGCATCCAGATGATTCTTCTTAAATAAGGCCACCCACTGATTCAATACCGATTGGGGCTGACCATATTTGGCCTGAATTTGCGGACCGGTCAAGAAGTCCTTAAAATCTGATTTGGTTGGATCATTTACATCGCTGGCTTCTTGGTAATACTGTTGCTCGTTTTGCGGCTTCAACACAATATCAAACGTGGTAACCGTGTTTGCTGTAACCTTGGTTGGCTTCACTTTTTTAGCGGTTAACGTCTGGTTGTAGAGATCTCCAAAGACTGATGCGGAAGCTGTACCGGCAGTAACCAGTCCAAATGAAAAGACAGCTGCGAATAGAATCAATAATTGCTTAATAATATGATGTTTATTCATAAAATTCATCCCCTCAATCCAACAATTCTATGTACCGTTTACAAGCTAATTTTAGCATGGATACTTTTCCGGCAGAAAGGAATTGCTCATGATAATCGGCATCATTCCAACCCATCCTTCAAAGAACTGGTATATTAATCAGCTTGAAACTACGGTATAATGAAAATGATTACATTGTCGAGTTAGAAATTGAGGAGTCCGTTTTATGAAAGATAGTTGGTTTAATCGTAAATTCTATAAAACATTTGATTTTTGGATTGGGTTTGCACTTGTCGTTGGGGACTTAAGTGCCATCTTTTTTGGCCCCGGCCTTCATTTAAGTATGAGATCCGGCTTTTACATTATTGGCTTGCTCCTTGGCATTTTCATGATTGCCCAAAGTATGTATGTGCCCGGTGACGGTACCAATGGTCGATCGTAACCCTTCGAAAATCAGTTAATCCTTATAATGGAAATAAAAATAGCGCCTGAAACATCATCGTAAAAGTTGACGTTTCAGGCGCTATTTAATTATCTATGGAGCAGACATAATATAATTTATTATTTGGATTGCTTACCAATCGATGAAGGCAGCCCATCGCTCACGAACTTCTGATTCAAATCAAATGGAACCGGTTGATCCAACACCAATGTATCCGGCTCAACTTTGCAGTCGTATGCGACCACGTGGACGCTCTTTCGTTGAGCTTTACCGATTTCAACGGCCAGTTCGTTAAAGATGTCACGATCAATGGTGACTTTTTTGACGTTGGAAATTTGGATCACAAACAGTAAGTATGCCAAGTATCCGGCATCAACTGCTCGTTCCAGCGTTTGCACGTGCTTTAGGCCTCTGGTTGTTGGAGCATCCGGGAACGCCGCAATTCCTTCATTAATCAAAGTCACGCCCTTTACTTCCAAAAAGAACGGCCGGTCCAAATTGTCGGCACCCGCAAAATCCAAGCGAGAATCCAAATAGGTTGTCTCAGGATTCACCTTTGAGATGGATTGAATGCCGGGTAATTTGATGTAATTGGTCTCCAAACCGGTTTTGACAACCTTATTGGGAGCTTGCGAATCAATATTAATCCACTGCCGGTCATATTTTTTGGCCGCCACCAGATCATACCGGGTTTTACGGTTGGGATTGTCATTATGGACCAAAGCAGTCGTGACTCCCGGCTGAAGAATGGTTGTCCGGCCCGTGTTCTTCACGTGAGTGGTGACCACTTCGCCAGTATCAATTAACTGACAATGGGCAATGAACCGGTTGGGCCGGTCAATGAATTTTGCTAAATGAACGTTGGGATATTGCATGGGGCACCTCTATACTGTCGTTTTCGGATTATTACTTGTATTATATAGGTAATATAAACGTTTGGGGGAAATGATATGTACACATTTATTAACCGAATTCGAAATTTTATTTGGCTTAAAAGTCTTGCTTACATAATCTTCGGCTTGTTCTTCTTATTTGATCCACACGGAACACTGAATATCGTCATTAGCCTGATTGCGTCATTCTTTCTTGTATTTGGCGTGATTAACCTGATCTCCGCCTGGCGGCAAAGGGTCAACAATGAAGTCACCGACTATAGCATGGCAATCGGCATTGCCCAAATTGTGATTGCAATCATCGTCTTTATCCTGGCAGTCCCATTACTGTCATTTCTACCGTTTATCTTGGGAATCGTGCTGATCATTACCGGAATTTCCAACGTCTTCACAGCGCTGAACCACCGTCAATACGTCAACATTTCACCAATGCCGTTTGTTCTATATGGCGTCCTCTTAATTCTAGTGGGAATTTTGCTGGCATTCAATCCATTCGGAACAATTTTGATATTACTGCAATTCTTTGGCGCAACTCTGATTGTCATGGGCATCATGACCATTGTGACAGCTTGGAAATTAAGTGTTTAAATGAAGCTTTAATAGTAGCCGGATAGCAATATCCAGCTGCTATTTTTTTGGTTAGTTGACATTGTATACTGTTTCACATTATCGTATAATAATGACGTGAATGTAGTCAGTAGGTCCTTAAAATATAAGGTATCTGGTTAACTTCTATTTTCACAAGTTGCGGTCTTAACATCGCAACCGGGGGAGTAGAAATGAGTACCCATTCAAGATCCTAATAGATGTGTGTATCGATGAGATACCATCAGATACGAACTGAAAATTGATTAAGAAGTATGGGGGCACTTGGCACAACATATGATGTGTTGTGTCTTTTATTATGTTTTCATAAACGTGTAAGCATGTTGGAAACGGTTTATTGCAGTTTCACAACATTTATTACAAAAATGTGTGTAAATCATTGCAAATGTAATCTTTAAAGGCCTATACTAAATATAGAGTTGAAGGAGAGAAACGCTCGGTTAATCCAAACGTTGATTTCCCAAATTTACAACTCAAAAAAATTAGGAGGCCATGTAATATGAAGAAAGCATTGGAAAAGATGTTCAACAAGGTATTGGCAAAGAAGTCTGAAGACGCTGGCAACTTGGAAACCAGTGAAAGTAACCGTTTGTTCTGGAACTCAGTAACCAAGGCACAATAAAATGAATAGATTAATACGATGTAGGCAGCTGTTTCTAGTTACGAAACAGCTGCCTATTTTTTATTCAAAAGGCTTCCTGTAAAAAGATCCTCGCCCAATCCAAGCAACCGTTTGTCACGTACCCACAACACTTTGTGCGTCACCAACCTCCCCATCAAATAGTCAAATGACCGCTTGTATTTTTATATGGGTTAGGGTATCCTCTTATTAAAGTGTTTTGTACTTTAATTCATTCAAATAATAGTATTTTATACTTTTAAATTAATTGGGAGGTTATCAACTTGGATAATACGAAACAAAGTTCAAAATCCTTCACGTTCATGGTGATTGGAACCGCATGGATGTTTGATGCCATGGATGTTGGGTTATTGTCATTTATCATGTCAATCGTTCATAAGGAGTGGATGCTGACAAATTCGCAAACCGGATTAATTAGTTCCATCAGTACGGTTGGAATGATTTGTGGTGGCTTTTATTTTGGGAGTCTTGCAGATCGGATTGGACGAAAGAACACCTTGATCATCACCCTGCTGACTTTTTCAATCGGAAATTTAGTGCTTGCCGCAGCCCCAGGATTTTATACATTTTTAGCCATTCGTTTTATTGTCGGAATGGGGCTTGGTGGTGAGTTGCCAGTTGCTGCAACCTATGTAGCCGATATGTACCGTGGTTCAAAGCGGTCACAGATGCTGATCTTAGCCGATAGTTTTTGGGCCGTTGGCTGGTTGGTCGCATCATTTCTATCCGTATTATTTGCCCCAGTATTGGGTTGGCGGGGACTGTTAATTTTAACCGCATTGGCCGGCTTCTTCGCCTTGGTCTTACGCCGTCATATCCATGAAATTCATACACTGCCGAAGCAATCAAGTGAGTGGCGGTCAACCTTGAAATCAGAATTCAAGCCTTGGACCATCACCCTTTGGATAGCTTGGTTCATGGTCATGTTCAGTTATTACGGCATGTTTATGTGGCTGCCAAGTATCTTGATTGATAAGGGATATGGAGTTGTCAGCAGTTTTGGTTACACAACTATTATTGTCGTCGCCCAACTTCCCGGTTACTTCTGTGCCGCTTGGTTGGCAAAAAGAATCAAAGTAAAATATGTCTTTTCGATTTACATGTTGGGAACCGCTGTTGGTGCCATTATGTTTGGTCAGTCGACAACCGCTTTGATGATTATCATTGCCGGATGTGTGCTGTCGTTCTTCAACCTTGGCGCTTATGGTGCAATCATTGCCCTCACTCCGGATCTTTATGAAAGTACCATCAGAGGAACAATGACTGGAATTGCGCAAGGAATTGGCCGAATTGGTGCGATTGCCGGTCCGCTGTTGGTCGGAATACTGATGGACCATCAAGCCAGTGTTAACATCGTCTTCATCATTTTCATGATTTCGTTAGTGATCGGTTCAATTGCGGTATTAACCCTGCCAGCTGCTTCAAAAGGCTCAAAGGAGTAACCCTATGAATAATATTTTGCTAGCCGAAAAGTTAAAGGAATTTCTCAATGAGGATCTCAACTTTGGTGACATGAGTCTCAAGTATCTTCAAAGTTCAAAAGTGATCAGCGGCTCATTTATTGCTAAACAAGCCGGCGTGGTTTGCGGTCAGGAGATTCCTCAAGCAGCCTATGATTTGCTTGGTAACGCCCACTATACAGCCCTTGTTGAAGATGGAAAATACGTCAGCAACGGAACAATCATTGGTAAGGCAACCGGCCAGGCATCAGTTCTCTTAACCGGCGAACGGGTTATTTTAAACTTGGTTCAACGGATGAGTGGGATTGCTTCAAAAACTGCCAGGATCATTGCCAAATTAGACGATCCGACAATCAAGATAACCGATACCAGAAAGACGGCACCCGGTTTGCGAATGTTTGATAAGTTTGCGGTTGCTGCCGGTGGCGGCTTTAACCATCGTTTTGACCTAACCGGCGGGATTATGCTGAAGGACAACCATATTGCATTAGCGGGCGGTGTCCGTGAAGCGTTATTGGCAGTCAAAAGGAATGTCGGCCCATTGACTCCCATCGAGATTGAAGTCGAAACAGAAGACGAGCTGAAAGACGCCGCTTCTGTGGGTGCCAACGTCATCATGTTTGATAATCAGAAACCGGAAACCATCAAAGAATGGAAACGACTAGTCCCCGAAACGATGAAAATTGAAGCATCCGGTGGAATTACGGAAGAAACAGTTGCCTCCTTTAAAGGATGCGGTGCGGACTATCTTTCCATTGGAAACTTAACCAACGACGTTTCACCTTTGGATATTAGTTTTCTAGTCAAAGGTGTTATTAAGAAATAATAATCAGGTCCATATAATTGCATTCAAAAACCTCTTTCGAGTTTAAATATCGAAAGAGGTTTTTATAGTTTATTTTTAAATCATAATACTGGCAATATTATTGTTTACTCGTTCTTTGTTAACAGCTCATCCAGCTTATTGAAGAATGCTTTACCACGCACTTCGGTAACCAGGTTAATCGGTCGGCCATCGTTGGTTTCAAATGTCCGTCCGGCACCGGCACCAGTCGTCAGGACGTCACCTTTAATATCTTTGGATTCCACGAGATCCGGATATTGACTGGCAACGGTGGTTAGCACATCCCACAAATAATAAGTTGAATTGGCTTCATAGGATGAAACCAGCGCATAGCCTTGGCCAATCAGATCCATCATTGGGTACCGCCTCAAGCTGGCCCAATGCTGCTGAACATCAGCGTTCAACGGAACTTGGTTGGTACTTTCAAGGCCCACCATTTGAATATCAATGTCAGCATCCCAGACCGTCTTAACAGCTTCAGGATCCCAATAAGCGTTCCACTCTGCCGTCCCATCATGTTTGGGTTCCAGGACATTACCTTCAGTGCGCATTGTGCCACCCATCCAGTACAGCCGCTGAATCTTTTTGACGATCGTTGGATCAACCTCCAAAGCCCGTGCCAAATCAGTAAGCGGCCCGGTCATAACCAAATCGGTTTTGCCTTCAGTATTCTGGAGCTTGTCGATCATATCCAAATGAGCCGGCTTTTCAGCCAGTGGCGTGGTTGGAGCGCCGTGTTCGTTGAGTAATGGGAAAGCATCAAATGAAAATGAACTCAGTCGCCATTCCTTTGGAAATTGGTGAACCGCTCGTGAATTTGATGCCGCAACGGAAACTTGGGCGCCGTGCCCAAATCTGGTAATGATTTTGCGTGAAGCCGGTACAGATCCATCAATGTAACCATCCGCATCAATTACCCCGACACCGGTCAAATTTACCTCGGGCATTTGCAGCAAGAGCAACAATGATACCAAATCATCGACGTTACCATCATGGTCAAAGTAGACATTTTTCAAGATTGCATCCTCCTTATTTGTTACTTTTATCATACAGGATGGATGTTCTGGGGTCTAATCAAATCATTCCTTAATCGTTTGCGATTCCAAAGTTATTCGAGTCCCGCCACCTGATAATTGCATAGAAGACAACCGCCCAGATAACGGCACCCAAAGCTGGTAAGAATGATTCACTGCTGAAGAACAAACTGGCAAAAATTGCGATAAAGAATGCAATTGTTAACGGGTTTGACCAACGATAATTGGGCATCTTGAACCCATCGGTCTGAAAATCTTTGGAATGACGATATTTCCAATGTGCCACCACCGTCAACATACAGACCAGAATATAAATATCGCTGGAAACTGAAGCGATGAAGGAAAACGCAGCACCCAGTGAGTTAAATGAACTGATGATTGGTGCCAAAAGCATCATCCCTGCTGAAAACAGGACACTAACGATCGGAATCCCACTCTTGGAAACCTTTTGAAATGGCTTCATTGCAGGTTCGTTGGATTCTTGGGCCAGTTGATACAAGTGACGCCCAGTCGAGAAAATCGCACTGTTTAACGTTGACATTGCAGCTGCAATGACCACTAAGTTAATAACGGCTGACGCACCTGGAATCCCGGCAAGATTAAAGATTTGAACAAATGGACTTTGGTTAGGGTTCAATGTTTTCCATGGGGTGATTGCCATGATAATAATCAAGGAACCAATATAGAACAATAGAATTCGTGCGATGATTTGGTTGACTGCCTTAGGTAATACCTTGCGTGGATTTTTAGTTTCTGCAGTTGTGATACCAACGAACTCCATCCCTTGAAAGGCAAAGAAAACCATTGGGAACGCCATGATAAATTGGTGAATCCCATTAGGGAACATTGAGAATCCAGTGGTTAAATTCCCCCATGAGGCATGAGTTCCAGCTGGATTTTCGTGGTGGGTGAATACAAGATACACGCCAATCACAATCAGAGCGAGAATCGCAATTACCTTAATTCCAGACAAAAACGTTTCGGACTTGCCAAACGAACTGACCATCGCAAGGTTGACGCCACTCAAGATCAAAAGAAATAATACTTGGATAATCGGTGCTGAAACACTAGGGAACCAATACTTAACATACGTCGAAATTGCCGTCAATTCAGCCATCCCAGCTAAAATCAGTTCCAGCCAATAACTCCATGCGGCAAATTTGCCCAGTCGTTGGTTAACATATTTCCCAATAAACGAGACAAAGGTATGTTGCTCAGGGTCGGCATACATCATTTCACCGATCGCCCGCATCATCAAAAAGAAGAAGATCCCAATGATAAAGTACACAAAAATAATTGATCGACCGGTTCGATGAATAGTGCTCCCAGCACCAAGGAACAGTCCTGTTCCAATGGAACCACCAAACGCAATCATTTGAACGGCAAGGTTGGATAATCCCCGTCTGGTACCGTCCTTATTTACTTCAATCTTTTCTGCCGCTAACATAAAAAGCCTCCTTGGATAATGAGTCTGAGGACAAAAAAATGTCCCTACAGTAAATACTGTAGGGACGTATACACGTGGTGCCACCCAGTTTCATGGCTGATCTTTCAACCAGTCACCTTAAGGACTCGTTAACGATAATCGTTAATTAAGTCTGAGATCGTAACGTGTCTTCACGTAGGCATCGCTTTCACGTGCCTAATGCTCTGAGCTCATCTTCACGGGAATCTTTTTGGCTGCCTCGCACCACTCACAGCTCGCTTTTTCAAAAAGATGCCTGCTACTCTTCTCATCATCGCTTAATGTTTTAATTTAACTATTATCTTAACACGGCATTAACGAAATGCAAATAGGATTTCATAATCAATTTGAATGTCGATGTCAAAGTCGACCTGCAAGTTCCTTAACTTTAGCGGCTATGCCATCACGGACTGATCGAAATACGGCCAGCTTTTGTGCATCCGTTCCCGTTGCCTTGGCAGGATCTGGGAATCCCCAATGCTCACGTTTAACTTGTGGTGGAGTTACTGGACAGCGTTCTTCGGCATCATCACAAAGCGTCACAACCAAATAAGCGTTGTTGAGAATCTTTGGGTCAATCACCTTTGACGTTTGTTTTGAAATATCGATCCCGGACTCGGCCATTACCTGGACCGCTTTCGGGTTTACCCCATGGCTTTCAATTCCAGCCGATAATGCCAGATATTCATGGGGCAGATATTGTTTGCCAAAACCTTCTGCCATTTGGCTGCGGCAAGAATTGCCGGTACATAGAAAATAAATGATCTTTTTGTCCATTGGGATTTGCCCACCTTCGAAATCACCGCTATCATTAATATCTTACTTCATTTCATGAACAGCCGCTTAAATTAGGATTGCGAACTTTTTTAAATAGTGGACAATTAGAGTTAAAGCCAATTAGTTAAGGAGAACCCGATGAAAAAGGCAGAGGAAATTTTTAAAGAGATTCAAGCAGATCCGCAAAATCAAGAATTTACTGGAAATGGGATTCTTCCTTTGTATCACATTGACCCCAAGGCTGAAATTCTCATTATCAGTCAGGCGCCCAGCCGGAAAGCCCAGGCATCCATGGTGTTCTGGGATGACCCGAGCGGTGATCGGCTCCGGGATTGGATGGGTCTGAGCAAGGATGAATTTTATAACTCTGGTAAAGTCGCTGTCCTGCCCTTGGAATTTTACTATTCGGGAAAGGGTGCTCATGGTGATTTACCGCCGCGGAAGGGCTTTGCGGATAAGTGGCATGCTCCGTTGCTGGCGTTAATGCCGAATATCAAAGTTAAACTGCTGATTGGTCAGTATGCGCAGAAATATTATCTGGGAAAGTCACGTGGTAAAAATTTGACCGAAACAGTGCGCCATTTTGATCAATATTTACCAGAATACTTTCCATTGGTCCACCCTTCGCCACTCAACTACGGCTGGATGAAACAACACCCTTGGTTTACCGATGAGGTGGTGCCGGAGCTACAGAAGAACATCAGGAAGATCATGGCAGCCAAGTAACGATGCTGTACTTATATGAATATCAGAATTTTGATATTAATGATGAGGAGAATATGATACAATATTTTTTGTGAGAAAATTCACACAACATCATTTATTGGGGGAGTATCACTATGTTAAAGCTTAAAAAAGCAACTTTAACAGTTGCAGTCGCATTTACTGTCGGTGGCGGGCTCATGTCACTACCACCACAAGACGTTTCGGCCAGAACAACCTATGTCTGGATCGCACCACACCATGGGAAAAAGTATCATTATTCACGTGGATGCCGGGGATTAAGTCATGCCGGATCAAAGCGCCACGTGACATTGCGCTGGGCAAAACATCATGGATATCGTTTGTGTGG
Organism: Lentilactobacillus kefiri; assembly: GCF_009739535.1. Taxonomy (GTDB): domain Bacteria; phylum Bacillota; class Bacilli; order Lactobacillales; family Lactobacillaceae; genus Lentilactobacillus; species Lentilactobacillus kefiri. The sequence continues at coordinate 1,154,541 of NZ_CP029971.1, read as the reverse complement.
TTGGGAACATTAAAAATTTCTAGTAAACCCTGTTTGTAAAATTAAGTTAGAAATTTAAAAAGCCATTTGTGATAGACTTTTGAGTGTTGAAATCAAAAGAAAGGCTGATCACAAATGACCTATACTCATCTTACCATAGACGAACTCACTACAATTTATTCCTTTTGGAAGCTCAATAAAAAGGCTTACCGAGTAGCACCAGCACTCCACCGGAGTGCTGAAACCGTTTATCGCATCTATCGTTTTCTTGACGCTGGCGGTACGCTTATTGATTACCAACAACATTATCGACGGCACAAACAACATTGTGGGCGTAAGCCCATTCAACTAGCCCCTGATGAACTGGTTTATATCCAAGCCAAAATTCAAGCGGGGTGGCAACCAGATACAATTATTAATCGCCACGAACGTTCTTTTAGCTGCGGCGTACGAACCCTATATCGCATTTTCAAACATGATGCTTTTGGCTTGTTCGCCAAAGATTTACCCATGCATGGTCAGCGTCACCCTAATGGGTACGTTGAACGACGAGGAAAAGCTGGGCAATTGGGCAGAGATTTAAAAACCCGTTATCAGGACTATCCTAATTTTAAACGAGAATTCGGTCATTTAGAAGGCGACACGGTTCAAGGCAAAAACCATCAGGGTGCCGTAACCACACTGGTTGAACGGCAGACCAAGGTCGCAATTGTTTTGAATTCACATACCAAGTCATCACAAAACGTCAATCGTAGTTTAGCAGCCTGGTTGACGAAGCTGCCACGCCACTTGTTTAAGTCCATCACGTTTGATAATGGTAAGGAGTTCGCCGGTTGGCGAACGATTGCTAACCAGTTTGATTTAAATATTTACTTTGCCGCTGTAGGAGCACCCAATCAACGTGGGTTGAATGAAAACACCAACAACTTACTTCGTAAGGATGGGTTGCACCATGATCTCATCATGGACCAGCTATCAGATGAATTTGTCCAGGCTGTTGCTAGTCGACGGAACCATATTCCCAGAAAAAGTCTCAATTATCAAACACCACTTGAGGCATTCGTAAATCAAATCACTGATGAGCAGCTAAAATTTCTAACTTAATTTGACATTTGAAGAAATAAAAAAGTAGGAACGCTAAAATATTGTTTTGACTCAAAGTCATTAGCAATTATAAAGTGTCCCTACTTTTCATTTATTGATTAATTTTTACAATTGGTTTAATAACACTGCCATCTGCAGAATCTTTGAATGCCTGATTAATATCATTATAGTTATAGTACTTTACAAGTCGATCAATTGGAAATAATCCCTTTTTAAAGTATTTAACTAACTTAGGGATAAAGAGTTGTGGAATTGCATCCCCTTCAATAACACCAACTACCTTTTTGGACTCACCCATAACCTCTTCTTGAATATTAAACGTAACATCTCCGGCCATCCCTAATAATGCACATGTTCCAGAAGGCTTTAGTACATGAACAGCCTGTTTAATGACACCAGGCACACCCGTTGTATCGATGCTATATTCAACTCCCGACTTAACTAATCCCTTAATAATTTCTTCAGGATTATGATTTTTACTGTTGATAATTTCTGTGGCCCCTAACTTTTTGGCCAATTCCAATCGATTATCATGAATATCTACAGCAATAATGTGATCCATGCCAATAATTTTAGCAGCCATCATTGCCGATAAACCAACAGCACCAGTTCCAAAAATAACAATTGAACTGCCAAACTCGGGTTTGAGATAATTCAGTACAGTACCAGCACCTGTTTGAAAGCCACATCCAAGCGGCCCTAACAGGTTAATATCAACGTCAGTGGGAACTTTGGTCACACCGTGTTCATCGACCACTGAATATGTTGAAAATGAAGATTGTCCAAAAAATGTTGAAATATCTTTCCCATTTTCATCGTGGATCCGATGGGTACCGTCGAAATGACGACCACCAAAATTTAGCTCATTCAAGTGAACACAGTTCGCAGGATGACCCGTCAAACAATTCTCACAATGACCACAATATGAGAATGAAAGAACAACATGATCTCCAGGTTTGACACTGGTAACACTACTACCAACTTCTTTAACGATACCGGCGCCTTCATGACCTAACGCAACTGGATATGGTGTTGTGGCAAAGTCTCTTCCTGCGGCATCAGTATGACAGATACCAGATGCCTTAATTTCAACCAAGACTTCATTAGCTTTCGGTGAATCGAGTTCAACAGGTTCAATGGTTAGTTGAGCGCCTTGTTCTTGAGCAACAGCAGTTTGTATTTTCATAATATTACCTCCTATTCGGTGTAAAGTTTACTGTACTTGTAGTATAGTCGGTTAAAGGTAGCTTTGTAAGGGCTTACTTAATATAATATATCACTTTGCACTATTGTGAAAATTAGTTGTGGAACACAATCACGTATGTTGATACACTTATAATAATTACAGTTTGAATCAAATTGAGGGGACTAAATTATGGGAATATCAGATTTTTTTAAGGTAAACCAATTTAAAAATACTATTCAAGAACTGAGGAATAGTAACGCTAAGCTTACAGAACAAAATAAGCATTTACAGAAGGAAGCTGACATAAAGTTATCGGTTCAACAAATGAAGCCTGTTGAGTTGGAAAAAATAATCGAAGATAAGTCAAATAAAATTGAACAATTAACACCAAAATTATCTCAATTAGAAACAGAAGTAACTCTAAAGGAAAAAACGATCGAAGATCTCAAAGCAGAAGTTGGGGATCTTGAGGTAAGTAAAGAAATGAGTGGTTATGGTCTTTATAGTCCACACTATGAATTCGCTACGTCATCAGGTTATAAAGAAAAGCTCGCTGAAATACGCGATCAACAAAAGCAATTGATTAAAAGCCGTTCGGCAGTTCAATTTAACCCTCAGTGGACCATTAACGGAAAGCTTTCCGAAGGCAAAAAAATGACACGTAATAATATTAAAGCCATTTTTAGAAGTTTCAACAATGAGTGTACAGATGCAATTAAGAAGGTAACCTATTCTAATTATGAACGCATCGTTACTCGAATTGAAAAATCGTTTATTCAGCACAATAAAATGTACGAAGTCGTAGATGTTCAAATGCTACCAAATTACCTGCAATTAAAATATGACGAATTAGACTTGGCATTTAGTTATGCCCAAAAGAAACAGGAAGAAAAGGATTTATTACGAGAACAACGTGAAAAAGAACGTGAAGATAAAAGGCTCCAGCAAGAAATCAAACAAGAGCGAAAAAAGGTGGATAAGGAAATCCAGCACTACGACCAAGCTATCGAGGAATTACAAAAACGAATGGAGCTTGAAGCGAGTGACAAAGATGGGCTAAAATTCGAAATCGAAAAATTACGAAATGAACTAGACTCGCTACATGATAAAAAGGGTGATATCGACTATCGTGAAGCAAATGCCACTGCCGGATATGTGTACATTATTTCCAACATTGGATCCTTTGGAAAAGGTATTGTAAAAATTGGAGTAACTAGACGTCTTGAACCTTTGGATCGGATTAGTGAACTAAGTAGTGCATCCGTTCCATTTAAATTTGACGTACATGCTTTGATTTTCAGTCAAGATGCATATGCTCTGGAAACCAAGTTACATGAACGGTTTGCAAATAAAAGAGTAAACAAAGTCAATAATCGTAAAGAGTATTTCAAAATATCAATCAAAGAGATTGAAGAAGAACTCAAAAAATATCAAGATGTAACGGTTGATTTCCATGAGAATCCAGATGCAGAGGAGTATAGAGAAACGCTAGCCATTGAAAACAATCAAGAGGCACAGGCCAACACTGTGGTATAAGTAAAAAAATGATGCCGACATCAATTGTCAGCATCATTTTTTGAATTTTCACAAATTTTAATTAATCAAAACTTCAGTAACCAACAGTGCCCCACCAAACACGAGGACAAACACAACGACCGGCCATACAAACCGAACCCAGTGTGAATACTTCATATTCAGCATCTGCAGAGTTGCCATTACCAATCCGGTTGGTGCCAGGAACAGCATTGCGTACTGGCCAAATTGATAAGCCGTTACAACGACATATCTTGGGATATGAACCGTATCAGCCAATGGCGCCAGAATTGGCATTGAAAGAACGGCCAAGCCTGATGATGAAGGAACGATAAAGCCTAACAGGAAGAAGATCAGCAGCATCACGATAATGAACATTGGCCCATTCATGTGAGAAACCAGGGTCGAAGAATATTCCAGCATGGTGTCGGAAATCTTCCCATTGTTCAATACCAGGTTAATGCCCCGAGCCAATCCAATGATCAGTGAAACACCGACCAAGCTGGAAGCCCCTTTGACGAAGGCATCGACAACGCCTGTTTCACCCAAACCATTCTTTCCGGTAGCTGTCAGGAACATGATGATAATCGCAAATGACAGGAACGATGCAGCCATGGTTGGGAACCACCAGCCTTGAGACATAACGCCCCAGACCATCAGTGGAAAAGTAATAACGAATAATATCAGAATCAATTTTTTACGTGCGGTAAATTTAGATTTGCCATCCTCACCGGTTGGGGCAATTTCCCACATGGCATTGAATTCATCACGGTCATCATAGGAGTACGAAAATTTAGGATCTGCTTTGACCTTTTTACTGTACCAATGCAGATAAATGATCACGAAGCCGGCCGCAATGATACAGCCGATGATCCGTTCAGTGAGCCCTTGCGTAAAGTCGATTCCGGCTGCGTTAGACGCAATAACCACGGAAAACGGGTTGATGGTCGAGAAACACGTCCCGATCGAACTCGCGAGGAATATTGCGCCGACAGAGACGATCGAATCGTACCCCATGGCAATAAAGATTGGCACCAGAATTGGATAGAAGGCCACGGCCTCTTCTTCAATTCCACATAAAGTTCCACCGAGAACCATCAAAACTGCAACGAAGAATATCAATAGGAACTCATGTCCCTTGGTCTTCTTGGTCAAAGCCAGCAAGCCGGATTCAAACGCCCCGCTGGCCTTAACAACACCGATTAGACCACCAAGCACCAGGATAAATACCATGATGTCGACCGCTTCAATCGTTCCTTTAACCATACTGGTTGGAACGGCTGCGATACTGGCAGGCCGCTGTTTGAGTCGTTGATAAGTGTTTGGAATCGATACCGGCGCGGTGATCCCGCCGGATGTAAATTGCTTGATGTCAATTTTGACACCTAATTTATCAAGTTCCTTTTGAGTACTTGGAACCGTTGTAACTTTACCATGAGGATTGGTAACCTGCAGAGATGAGTGCGAATACGATAATTTAGAATAACTACCTGCAGGAACCATCCATGTCGCTGCTACGGCAACAATTGTCAAAATGAACAGAATGACAAAGGCGCCGGGCATTTTTAGCTTAAAATGCTTCTTGCGCTTTTCTACTTGTGCGTCCATAATTTTCCCCCTTATAAAATTGCAAAACAAAATAGATCAGCTGTTCACTGGTCCTGCCTAGTTTTATGATTATTAATCAATAATCCCCCACCACGAAAATTAGTTGATTAGTCGTATATAGCTTAACACACCATAGTGTAACGGAATTGGAAGCGTTTGACAACACGAAAAAATCCACTACAATATCTTCTCCAATGCTTCACCCTTAACGCTATGAACGTTCTCAACCACCACAAACGCATCCGGATCCACACTGGAAACCAACGGAACAATTTGAGCAACCTGCTTATCGGTACAAATCGCATAAATCATCGGCATCTTTTCCTGATGATAATAGCCTTTCGCGCTAATCAACGTGATCCCCTGATGGAGCACTTCTGACAACTCAGAGGTAATTTCTTCGGTTCGATTGGAAATAATGGTTACCGATTTTCGCGCACCAAAACGCGATAGCAGACTATTCAAAACCACCGCAGAAACGTACAATTCAATCACGGTTAAGATCATATTTTGAAAACCAATAATGAAAACTGATGGAATTGCGACGCACAGATCAAACATCAGCATTGCCGAGCCGTTCTTCATACCGAAATACCGGTTCATGATCTTAGCCAGAATGGTACTGCCGGCAATCGTCCCTTCACCACGAAAGATTATCCACATTGAAATGCCCATGAGAACCCCGCCGGCGATTGCCGGAATAATTGTCTGGGTTGTGTGATAGTTCAGTAACCTTGGTAATTTTAAAAAGGCAGAAATCCACACAATGGCCCACAAAGAATACCAAACTGTCTTCTTACTTAAAAATCGGAAACCAATCAGCATCAGGATTCCGTTTAACACAAAGTTAGTAACGGCCGGCGGAATATTGAGCGCATAATAACCAATGGTGGTCAACCCCGTTACCCCACCTTCACCAATCTGATGTGGAATTAAAAAATCATTAATCGCAATGGCATAAATGAATGACCCCAGAATAATTTGTAGTCCATTTTTGATAACTGTCTTGTTAATTAAAAACACCCCTCTTACATACTGCTCGATTATATTGAACTTAATAATTGCACTTTTCTTAATTTAACGGTCTTATTTCAGTATAGTAGATGTCTCGATTGTTTACATCGCCAAATTCCAAATCATCCGGAAAACTAAGAAGTATAATTTCTTGTAAGCCCCTTCATCGACTGGTAATATCAATTCAGCAGAAGAATTTAACTTGCTAATTAGTCTTTGAAGGAGGCTCATTACAATGAAATACGCAGTTACCGGTGCCACTGGAAAATTTGGCCAAACGGTTGTCAAAGTACTTGCTGAAAATGTTGATAACGCAGATATCATTGCCCTTGCCCGAAACACGGAAAAAGCTGAAAAGCTCTTACCAGGGATTGAAGCTCGCCCAGGTTCTTATGATTCGGAAGAAGTCCTTGAGAAATCCTTGCAGGGAGTTGATAAATTACTTCTCATTTCATCCATCCCGGGTCAAGCTGTCAGCCGAATCCAGCAACATAAAAACGTCATTAACGCAGCCAAGAAAGCCGGCGTCCGCTTCATCGCCTACACCAGTTTTCCTCACGCCGACAAAGCAAAATCCCCATTAGCAGTCGATCACAAGAATACTGAACAAGCCATCCGTGAATCCGGAATCGGTTACTCATTTCTGCGAAACAATTGGTATTTGGAAAATGAACGGATGCAAATTCCAGCTGCAATCAATAATAAGCCGTTTGTCTATTCCGCCGGAGATGGCCGGGTTGGCTGGGCGCTTGAACGTGAATATGCCGAAGCCGCTGCCAAAGTCTTAATGAGTACTGAACCGAAAACGGTTTATGAATTCTCAGGTCCGCAACACAGCTATGATGACCTGGCAAGAGCCCTGAAAGTGCTCACCGATAACGACTTTGAAGTGATGTCCTTGTCAGACGATGAATACCGGAAACGATTAGTGGCCATTGGCTACAATCCACAAGCAGCTGCCGGAATTGTCAGCATGCAAAAGCTGATTCGAGACGGTGATCTGGCGGAAACTTCCAATGATTTGCCGCAAGCATTGGGTCACCCACTGCCAACGTTTGAAGAGTCACTTAAAGAAGTCATTGCTAAACTTAAAAAATAACTAAAAGGCTTCCTCAATCGGAAGTCTTTTCTTTGGAGTCATTCGAAAACTTGGTTTGCTTTCCCTGGTTTCCACAAGTATCATAATCGTAAGGACAACAATTCGGGAGGCACATCATGGCATACATCGACGTCAAACACGTTTCCAAAATCTACGGTAGCGGTGAACAGGAAGTCCGCGCCAATGACGATATCAATTTTGAAATAAAAAAAGGCGAACTCACCATTATCGTAGGCGCTTCCGGGGCAGGCAAGTCAACGCTGCTTAACATCTTAGGCGGCATGGACACCCCAACAAAGGGTGACGTCATCATCAATGGCAAAAATATTGCCAACGACTCACCCAAACAATTAACAACTTATCGCCGACTCTCCGTGGGCTTTGTCTTTCAGTTTTATAACTTGATTCCAAACTTAACGGCCTTGGAAAACGTTGAACTGGCATCCCAAATTTCACCAGATTCACTTGATGTGCCTGAAGTCATGAAAGATGTTGGCTTGGCAAAACGGATCAACAACTTCCCCGCTCAATTATCCGGTGGTGAGCAGCAACGAGTTGCCATTGCTAGGGCAATTGCCAAGAATCCGGATCTATTACTGTGTGACGAACCAACCGGCGCTTTGGATTATAAGACTGGTAAAAGCATCTTGAAGCTACTCCAGGATTTCAGCCACAAGACCAACAAGAACGTCATCATCGTCACCCATAACGGCATGATTAAGCCAATGGCAGATCATATTATTGAAATTGGTGATGGTCAGGTCAAAAATGATGAGATGAATAAGTCACCAGAACCAGTTGAACAAATTGAATGGTAATCATTAATGCTGAACTAATCAACAAATAATCGATCATCTAGCCGATAGCACACAATACTACCGGCTTTTTTGCTAGCCAAATTTTCCTCTCAAAGGTTACTCCTTCAAAATTTTCTTGACAAAAGGCCCCGTGAAAGTTCATAATCTTAAATCGTAATGGTTACCATTTAGTATCGATAAGTTAGTTCGACCCACTGGCTAAAGAATTTCACACCAGAAACGGCCTAACGATAAATGTCATCAAAGGAGAGAGATAGAATGGAAAAACAAGATTTAGCTTCAGCACGCAGAAGAATGAAGAGCCCCAACATCAAGACCCGCAAACGGGCATTGAAGATCATTCATGACATCAAACGAAAAAAGCAGCAAACCCTTTTGAATAAAGAATAAAAATAAACCGTCCAGCAAGCTTTCACTTGTCGGACGGTTTATTACTTGAAACAACTAGGAGTTAAAGCAATCACTATTCCCGGCGATAGAAGATATCATGAAGTGAGCTAGGATACACACTGTCTTTTGACTTAGACTTCCGGAAACATTCCACGTATAATAACGCGTTAATCGAAACAGCAACCAAAATGCTAAATGCATATATTGCCACAATCTTCAATAAAAACATAAATCTGACAGTCCTTCCTTTGGAAACCGGTAATCAACCTGATTAGAAACTGTCTGCATTGGTGCCCTTATATATGACTACATTTTCACAAATGTCATTATATATAAATTCATCAGCCGACTAAAATTTGGAACTTTTCTGGGCCGTCAATCGTATGAACCATGATCTCAAACCCGTTCTTTAAGTTCGGTCCATCATACCAAAAGCTGTGATGGTAATGCGCCGAAAACTCAAAGTCATACCGATAGCCGTGGGGCTCGCGCTCAACACGCATATAGCCTTCATGCCCATCGGAGAGCTTAACATCTTGACTCTTATTGACTGGCTGGACGTAAATCTTGGTCACGTAATATCACCTCCTTTTACTTCCATCTGAATCATACAGACATCCTGATGAAATGGCAATAGGAAATGAAAAGATTTTATGAAAGGCCATGAAAATATATCAAGTTATTGAAATTATATCCGCTTGAATTGCCTTTAAATAAGGGCTTCTCATTGAAAATAGCAACAATATTTTTCACAAAATAAAAAAAACAGCCCACATCCGATCGGATGCATGCTGCTGTATATAACCATTAATTATCAATAATAAGTTGCGACGTTATTCATCTTTTGAGCAAATTTAGCCGGCGTCATATTATTCTTGAGCGGTGATTGGTTCAAGAAGGTAATTGTGACGTGTTGATTGCCGTCTGAAGCATAATAACCAGTGCTGTAGCCGGTGTCAGTGTACGTGCCGGTGTTGGATTTAACACCCTTCTGGTTGACGTACATCCCGCCAGAATATTTCTTGCTGTAACTGGTCAGCTTCTGATAGCTCTTCGGTGTCAGGAGCTTGTTGTTCTGCAGGCCAATAACAAATTTGTAGTAGTCGGTTGGCGTTGTCAAAACGTTGCCGGCACCAGGAAGTCCAGACAATGCCGGATAAGAAATTGATTGAGAATTTTGATAATCGGAACTGCCGTTCAAATTGTAACTGACAGCCTTGATTGCTGAAATTGTCGGTTGAACATCGTTAACAATGAAAGTGTTCTTCATTCCCAATTTGTTCAAAATCCGTGACTGAAGATTCTGGGTATAAGTCTTACCGGTCACCTTGGCAATGATTCCTGCAAGCAAGACGTAATTAATGTCGCTGTACTTGAAACTGGTCTTGCCAGTTGAAGTTAAGCTCTTGATGGCATTTGTATAGGCATCGTCTTCTTTAAGCTGGTCAGATGGTTCTTTGACCGTTCCCTTAATGCCGGATGTCATCGTCAGCAGCTGTTGAATGGTGATCTTTTTGCTGTGAGCGATTTGTGGGTAAAATCTGCTTAACTTCGTTGTTGGTGTTAATTCCTTGGCATTGATCAATTTTTGAATGATCACGCCAGTCATGCCATTTTGCAGCGATGCTAGTGGGTAAACGGTCGTGCCGTCACTGGCATTTTTCGTGCTGTGAAGCATATTGGCATAACCATTGCTGACAACCGTTGGTGTGAGACTCTTGTTGTGTGAGACCAACACACTGCCAATGGCGTCATATTGCTGCATCGTTGCTTGGGCAACGGCTCTAAATGAAACCTTTGTTAAGCCGTTGGCATTCATCCAGCCCAAGATTTTGCCGTTATATCGGATCTGAGCATAGGTAGCCGATCCCGATTTTTGTGACTGCATCACTCGAACGTATTTGTTATTGTACTTGCTGCCGCTGGTGACCGTTGTTGGCGTGCCGGACGTGTTCTTGACGCCGGGAACGTTGGAATAGATTTGGTAGCCACTAGCCATCGACTTGGGTGCCGTGATCTGGGCATCGTAATGTTTGGTGCTGACTTTAGCAGTACTGGTCTTTGTGGTCTTGCTGCTGGTTGCCGCAGTCGTAACTGCCGCATTGGCATTATTTGGTTGAGCAGTCGTGATGCCGAGCAATAATGCACCTGCTGCGACTAATAATGTTGCCTTTAATTTGTTCTTTGAATTCATAATTGATGTCATCCCCATTAATTTGTCTTTTAGTATTCCTATTTGTTCATGTTTATACATGCTGCTTCATTAAAATTGTAACACGTGGGTGGTTGTAGGGGATATCATGTCGCTCAGAATTATGGTTATCGTTACATTTGTGTGATGAGGTGGGAACATGTGAGTGATAATTAAACAGTTAATTTTGGGTAAAAGCTAATCTGGTTTAAAAATATAAAAGCTTCAGCGGCTATAATAAAGACTAATTATATTGTTTGGAGGGATTGGCATGGCTCGTGGTATCAAAGTGTTAGCGGTATTTGGGTTAAATTGGCTGCTTAGTGTTATTTTCTTATTCTGGTTCGATATCATGGTTGTTTCCAGTTGGTTTCCACAGTCCACATTGTCCCAAATTCGAACCCCACCATATCAAATTGCCATTTATCTAGCTATCGATTTGATCATCAATGGTTTAATCGCCGCTGGAGCCTACTGGCTAGTTCGAAAAGATCTGCAAGATATTCCGATTAGGCATAAATGGACATTTTATTTTGCACTGGTCATTATTTTCTCTGTGATCATCACGACAATCGTATACCTATTTAATTTTGAGCTTAATCAAACATTTAATATCCTTTTTACTCCTACGTCAGGAATCGCTATCTTTCTGACCATTCCGTTTCTGATTGCAATCTCCGGACCCATTTTGGGGTATCAAAGTCGTCCTTGGTTTGTGATTGGATTGGTGATCGAGGTGTTAGTACGCTTTTGTTTTTTTGCGGGTTTTATGGGTCGACGATGTGAGCTGTGTCATCTAATAAATGTTTAAAGTTTCATTCACCTCAAGATACCGCACCTAATTATTCCTTCATTGTCTGGATCGTCAGGAGTCTTGCCTGACTTATTTCGAATTAGTGATTAAACCATTTTATAAGCAGTTGAATACACCAAAGGACGATCCGCAATTGGGTCGTCCTTTGTTTTGATTTCGTTCATCTGTCTGAGAATCTAATTAATTTATAGTAATCCTAAACTCGAGATAATTTATCATAAAACACAAAAGTTACTCCATATATTGATACTGACCAACATATTGATGTGACTGGCCAAATTCATCTTTAGTGACGAGTACCATTGTATCACCGTCTTGAAACATTGAATCAGTTCCAATGTTTGGTGTAAATATACCGCCATTTTCAGATGAAATCTCATCACGCCTATTCGGATTGGTCGATCCATCATCAATTCCATCTGAATAGCCAAACTTGGCACCATCTGTAATCCAAACACCATAAGGATATTGAATCAGATCGTTTTTCGTCTTGTATGAAATATAGGAGTCATCATACTTTATCGACAGGAAGTCATCGGAATTGGTCAAATTCAAATGAGAACTTTCTGTAACCATCACGGGTGTCTGGCTACTTTTACCATCCAAAGTCGCGGTTATAACAGCAATCCCATCAGCTTTTGCAGAGACAACTCCATCAGATGAAACATCGGCCACTTCCGGATTAGAGCTAGTCCAAGAAATTCCTGGCATAGTTGCTTCCACATTGTATCTTGGCTTTAAGTTTAAATTATCGCCAATATTGGAAACATCATAGGTTCCGTCTGAATTGTAATTCGGATTGTAAATTCCAACTAAATTGACTGCTCGAACTGTAATTACGTGCTTTACATTAAAGTTGTAACCTGCCTTGTCCTTAATATGATAAATAACGAAGTACTTCCCTGGCTTGCTGGTATCCACATAATTCTTAACGGTACCATAAACTTTATCGTACTTGGATGATACATATGTAACTCCTTTATACGGATTAAACTTTGAATCCTGATTAATCACAGAATACTTGAAGTAGAATTTCGGCTTCATAATCTTATATCCATGGATTCTTTTTACAGCAGCATAACTATTATCCGTTGAGCTAGGTTGACTCATGGCTGCCACTCCCATTGTCAGAGATGCTGCAGCGATAACCAACAGTTTTCCAATCTTCATTGATAATACTTCCTCTACTTATAATTTGTTAGTTAGCATAAATATAACTAAATGCTTACCTAATAACTATATCGCTATCGTTATTGAATGTTAATAGGGTTTAGAGTTATTTTCCTCAAATAATAGGGTAGATGGCTTGTGAACAGTATACTAACAAGTCACTTTGCTTGTGAATTTAAAGAAAGCGTTTACAATAAAATGTGCATCAACGTTTGGTCTTTTTTGAATGGAGGCAATTATTATGACAACAGCTTTTGCTAGCCCTTCAACATACGTTCAGGGCAAGAATTTATTGGATACTGCCGCAAATTACATTAAACCTTATGGAAACAATGGCCTACTATTAACTGATGAAATTGTTTGGGGATTAGTTGGTGAAAAGTTCTATAAAACACTGACCGACGCCGGTTTGGATATTGAACACGTTACGTTTAATGGTGAAAGTTCGCCTGAAGAAATAGATCGTATTAAGAAGATTGGTGAATCTAGTAATGCCAAATTTGTCATTTCACTTGGTGGTGGAAAGACCAACGATACCACTAAAGCTGTTGGCGACCAACTGAAGATTCCAGTTGTAATCGTGCCAACTTTGGCTTCCAACGACTCACCATGTACCCGATTAAGTGTTATTTATTCTGAAAATGGCGAGTTTTTGAAATATATTTTCTATGACAAGAACCCTGACTTAGTGTTAGTTGATTCATCAGTCATTGCGGGCGCACCTGTTAAATTCCTGATCGATGGGATGGCAGACGCGTTATCAACCAATGTAGAAGCTCAGACAGTGGCTCGGGCAAGAGAAACAACTCTGCTGCCACTGCAAACTCAACAAACTGCCGCAGGCTTAGCACTTGCTGAAAAATGCGAGGAGCTCCTCTTTAAGTATGGCAACCAAGCTGTTACGGCTGCCAAGAACCATCAAGTAACTCCCGCACTGGAGCACATCATTGAAGCCAATACCCTGTTAAGCGGTGTTGGGGCAGAGAGTTCCGGTTTAGCAGCTGCTCACAGTTTCCAAAATGGGTTAACCGCTTTATCAGGTGACGTTCACAAGATGTCACATGGTCAAAAGGTTTCATTTGGAACATTGCTAAACCTAGTTCTTGAAGGTGCCAGCGATGCAACTCTCGAAAAATACCTCAAGTTCGAACATGACCTCGGCTTACCAACCACTTTGAAGGATCTACACCTTGAAGATGCCTCTGATGAAGATCTCATGAAAGTTGCCCAACTGACAACTCAAAAAGGCGAAACCATTCATAACATGGGATTCAAGGTTACTGCTGATGATGTTTTTGAAGGTATTAAGGCAGTGGATACTTTTGCTAAGAAATTTGAGGGAATTGAGTAATATTTAGGAGAAATTCCCCCGTAAGAATTCAGTATACGTAAAAATAAGGCATACCCCCGTGATTATATTCAAAATTTGTCCATGGGAAGTATGCCTTTTTATATTGCCAACTTTATGAATAAACGATCACCCAACAAAATCGTTTCATTACACAATATAGTTTGTAAACTTGTTATGTCATAAATAAATGGCTATTATTGTTATAATAGGTTGTGTTATAGAAATTCAAGCTATTTTAAATTATTTCGCTTCAATCTTCGTATTTTAATTCTATAGACGATCAAACATCATTAGGAGGGTTTCATATGGATAATAGAAAAATATCAAAACCGTGGTACAAGATTTGGTGGGTCTGGTTAATCATCGTATTCGCTGTGTTTGTAGTAAGTGGAATTGCTGGGGGTAACTCTGATAACTCATCCTCATCAAATAATTCAAGTACGAAAACCGAAAAGACAACGTCTTCTAAATCTGCAAACACACAGTCATCAGAATCTTCCCAATCATCCAGCAGTACAAAAGCTACTCAAAAAGTTCCAATTGCATATAAAAATGCTCTGGAATCTGCTGAAACCTATGCAAATAGTATGAATTTGTCGAAACGTGCAATATATGAACAGTTGAGGTCAAAAGCAGGGGACCAGTTCTCTACTAAAGCTGCCTACTATGCAGTCACTCATCTTAAAGATGTTAACTGGAATAAGAACGCATTGGAATCTGCTAAGACATATCAAAAGGACATGAATATGTCACCTGCTGCCATCAGGGATCAATTAACATCGAGCGCAGGCGATAAGTTTACACAAGCGCAGGCAAATTATGCTGTTAGCCATTTACCAAAATAATCATGACAGTCCAAATACTGATGACTTAAAAAGCTGAAATGAAGGAGGTAGTTAGTTTGAAGCGACTTAAATTAAACATGTGGACCGGTATTCTTGATATTATTAATTGTATTCTATTCAGTGTGTCCTGGTTTGTTATCTTTGGGACCGCATTCAGTGATGCAAGTAATGGTGGGAATTCCACTGGATCTGCTGCGGTATTCTTTTATGGAATGGCATGGGCTGGCGTTGTATTAAATGTGATTGCACTAGTCCAATCACGTCGTTACAGTATTTCGCTTGTTGGACCAGTTCTTGGTCTGATTGGAAGTTTACTTTTTGGCATAACCGCCGCTATGGCATTGCCAGCTCTAGTTGTACTCATCATTGGAACCGTGTTTACATTTCTGCAACATCCAAAAAAAGATTATCAAGCACAGCAACATCCGAGTGAACATTAAACAATTACGTTAATAAAAGCCACATTGATTGGACTAATCAATGTGGCTTTTACTATGTGTAAAGACGTTATTATTACTGAATATTCATCAATATGCCTTGTCATAATCACTAATCTTCTGATATTGGGTTGAAATCGATTTAATTTCTACCGGATTATCATCATCGGAATTTTTAACGACGTTGGCTGTATATCGAAATACTTGAATATGGTAATGGCCGCCGGTATCAAACCGGTACTTCATATCGTAAGTCACATCACTGCTATTTTCCGAACTGAGCTTAATGGAATCAACGGTTGCGGAAACATCAATCCCGTCCAAGTTGTCATTTTCATAGTAGCTCTTTCCCATGTGTCTGAATTGACCAAAATATGGGCTGGACTCCCCGCCAACGAAGAATGAGGACATGTCATCACCATCATCATCGGTCGCATCGTCGAGGTCACCACTTTGACTATAACTGGTCATTGCTTCAGATAAGTTGGTAAACAGAGTGTCTGCGTCATCGTAGCTGACCTGCCCTTTGAATACTAACGATATGTCATGATCATCACTTGATCCGCTAACAACATGCGGTTCAGATGAAATGGACGTCTTGCCATTCTGGAAGATACCCTGAACTTTCATCTCCTGAGTCCAAGGGAAATCCTTAAAGGCCATCACACCACTACTGCCAATTTTTCCTTGATCCTTTGAATTGATCTTTACATGCGTACCAGCTGGACCACTAACTTTAAACGAAACGGTCTTGAGGGTTAGTGGAATGGTCCGGTTACTGTTTAAATGATACGTATTGGCGTTAGTCAGCTTGTGACCATTGAGGTTGGCCGAACTTGAGAGTTGATAACTTCCTGGTACCAACGGACCAATTTTCTTTGAGAAATGAGTGGTGTTGGAAACCGCAATTTTTGTGGTGTTCTCTTTAATCTGAGCGTTCTTCTTGTTGACGGTTAAAGTGACATAAACTGGCTTTACTTTAATATTCCAATTCGGGAAGATCAGGAACTTCTGGCCATCTTTTTGATAGCTGAATTTTTGATTATCAAAGGTCCCAACTCCTGATAATTGGGTTTTAAACGATAAGAGTTTGTCCGGATTTTGATTGAAGTACTTTGTGAGTGGCTGAAGAGTAGCATTGGTCAGTTTGAGGTTCGGATCGGTGGTGTAAAAGTAATCGTGTAAGTCACTTTGATTATTTTTCACAGCAGTAACTGCTCGCTTCAACGTGCTGGCTTTGGAATAATAGTACTCGCCATATGTAATACTACCAATAGCCAAAATAGCCGCAAAGACAACCAACAGGGTTTCTCGTCTGCGGCGTTTTTGCTGTTTGGTTCGAACTTTCTTTTTGGTCCGGCTTACCGGCTTTTGTGAATTTGTGACAGGAGCCGGTTGATTTGGCTCCGGCGTTTGACTCTCTTGACGGTATTCCTGCAAATTGTACCCACAATTTGGACAGAAATCATCGTCGGCAGTGATCCGCTGGCCGCAGTTGGGACAAAATTGCAGTCCATCGTCATTTGACATGTTTGGCCCCATGAATAACATCTCCTAAGAAGAGCATCATTAGTATAACTTAATAATTATATCGCTTTGGTAGATGTATGTCATGTTTGGTTAGCTTGGTTATTGTATTGATTACTCTTATTCACAGTTGTGGCTAAACCAAACTGAGCCGTTTGAGTTAGGCTTTTTGAACCCAAGGGGACAACTCAAGAACCTTTTTATTTACCATATCTTTACAGGATTTAACGATCAAATTTACAAAGATATTCGATAATTATAATCGTAATTCGTATTTAACTAAGGGAGGTATATTTGTTGGGTAATATTGTGAAGTTTATCAGGAATCACTGGATCAGTCTGGGGTTAGCTGTGTTTCTTTGTTTCGGAGCCGCAGTTGTTTCTTCTGCTTATAAGCAAACCGCAGCCGCATCTGGACGAACTAAAATTGTTTTTTGGCATGAAATGGGTGGACCTGCAGAAGTCGCGTTGGATCAAATGGTCACTGATTTTAACAATTCTCAGAACAAATACGAGGTTGTTCCTCAATATGAGGGATCTTATGATGAAGCCGTCCAAAAAATTATTCAAACTCATGGTTCAAAATCCTCACCAGCACTATTTCAATCTTTTGATATCTCCACTGCTCAGATAATGCATACCCAGTATGCAACACCTATTCAAAAGTTTATTACCAAAGAACACTATGATATGAGTCCGATTGCTCCCGCTGCTAAGGCATTCTTCTCAAACAACGGTAAACAGTTATCAATGCCTTTCAACATCTCACAACCGGTTATGTACTATAATGCCAGCCTGCTGAAAAAGTACCATATTCCAACTCCGTCAAAGTCACCAAGTTACAGTGAAATCACTAAGACTGCTAAAGAGCTGTACCAACGTTCACATCATCAGGTCAAGGGAATGACCATGGAAATTAATGGTTGGCTAATGGAAGAAGCATTGGCCAATGCCCATCAATTATTGGTTAACCATCAAGATGGTCATGCTGGTGCCCCAGACAAAATTAATTTGAACAATCCCACCTCTCAAAAATATCTTAAGTGGCTGCAGGAAAACATCCACGCCAAAGATTTCATGAATTATGGTTCCGGATCAAATGCTGCAGCAAACGAAATTGCCGGTTTTATGTCAGGTAAAGTCGGAATCTTCTTTAATACATCTGCCTACATCAGCCAGTTAACAGTCAATCCCAAACTTAAATTGGGAATTTCTTATTTTCCTCATCCAGATGGCGTCAAAAGAAATGGTGTCAGCATTGGCGGTGCTTCTCTTTGGATTGGAAAGGACAAATCAAAAAACGTTCAAAATGGTGCATTTGAATTTATCAAATACGCCCTTAAGCCAGAAGAACAAGCCAAATGGCAGAAAGCAACCGGTTATATGGCCATCAACAAAAACGCCGAAAATACTAAAACTTTAAAAGACCTATATGCCAAGTACCCAGAGGCAAAAGTGCCATTTGAACAACTTTCAACGGTCAAGCCAAACAATGCCAACTCTGGTTTGTTAATGGAAGGGATGCAATATACCAGACAACTGGAGCAAACCGCAATGGAGCAAACTTATGAAGGTGCTAATATTGACAGCACATTGAATTCAGTTAACAACCAAATGAATTCAAATCTGCAGCGCATTAATAAAGCAAATAATAATTTTAAGACGGTACAATAAATTCGATAATTAATAATAAATACAAACGAAGAAAAAAAGGTCGTCACTGATCAGATAACTGAACCCCTTGAATTGGAAAAAACAAATTCAAGGGGTTCAGTTCATTGTCTTCTTTATGATGTTTATCTTATTTTAACCGCTCTTAAAAATTGTCTCAGTAACCGGCTTACTTTCATAAACGCAGTTTGAATTTATAGTGATAAAGAATTCCCCCGATCAATAAATAACTATTGATCGGGGGAATCGCACTTTAATTAAGGGTACATATTATTTCATTAGTTGCGCACCCTTATTAACATAATCAAGTGAGGCAATTGGACCGTTAACACTGAGCTTACCATTCTTGTATACCAATTTAGTTACAGCAGCATTAGGGATTGCTGCACCGGTATAATTTGGTGCCATTGTAGAAAGATACTCATTGATGGACATCCCTGAACTAACAACTAAAGCATTGCCGCCACCATTTTTAAGGGTACGTTTTGCAATTGTATTCAGTTCATTAGTCATTCGAGTTTGGACCATTGCCGCACTTTCTGCACGATCACCACTCACTAATTTAGTATTTTGTGAATTTTCTTGATCCAAAGTGTAATATGCATCTTGTAATTGGTTCCAATAGTTGGATCCGGTTGCCTTCTGGAATTCTGCACCGGAAGTGTATCCATAAACACTGGCAATCTTATCATTGTCAGCAGCGATACTATCACCTTCGAAGCTTCCGTAACCACCTTCACGCAAAAACTTCGAAATATTGACTTTAACATTCTTGTTACCGGAATATTTAAGAGCTTCCTTAGCAGTTACTTCTTGACGAGTGAGATTACCTGCATATGCATACTTGAACTTAATCCCTTTCAAGCCATAGCCCAACTGATCAGCAACTTTCACGCCATTAGCAGTTAATGGGAAGTCACTCCAGCCTTGGACTCTCCCCATAACATTCCCGGTAGTCTCACCGTGACGAGTTAGGTAAATAGTTACGGGCTTTGTTTTAACAGCCTTTTTGGTGGTTGCTTTGGCCGATGCGTTGATGCTTTGTGTTGGAATTGAAAATGCAAATACCCCTGCCATTCCAACTGTACCTATGATGGCAACTAATGTTTTTGAAAGTTTCATTGTAATTTCCCCTTTAATTTATCCTTGTATTTTGCGATTTAATTGTGGAACTGGAATTGGACTATTATCTTGCATATAGCTGGTTAATAAATCGATATCTTGGCCAGCATTATCAACAATCTTGCCCTTGGTAAAAGCAGAATATCCATCGCCTCCGGTTGAAAGATAATCATTGGTAAGAACACGGTATGTTCCACCTAGGTCAATATCCTTTCCATCAACTTGAACATCAGACACTTCAGCAATTTGGTTGCCATTACTTGCGGGCTTAAAATGATACGTCAGACCAGAAATTTGTAAGAAGTACAACTGCGTTTTAGTGTATTGTTCGTTCAATAAATCCACAATATCTTGGCCAGTCATTTCAACAATCGGTTGACTATTCCCATAAGGCTGCATGTCATACAAAGTTCCTAATGTAACTTTGCCAGCTCCATCCGCAACCATTGCACTTCTGATGGAATCATTACTGGTGACAGCAATGTCAGTCTTGTGGCCTTCTTTATTTGCAACGTTTCTTTGTGCATCAACCACGACATATGCAGCTGCAGATTCCTTATTGGCTGATAAATCATTACTGATCGTTTTCCCGCCCTGAATGGAACCTACAGGAGTATTGATAATTGGTGCCACTCGTTGATTAGCCATATTAATAATATCGGAAATTGTGTAGAATGATTGGTCATTCTTAAAGGTTGCTTTTGGATCATCAGCAAGTGAATATACCGGCTTAACCATCGCCTTCAAACTCTTCTTGTCAAAGTCTTTAGTCTTTACATTTAACTTGCCGGTAATATCTGAATAACCCTTGCCTTGGAAGCCAGCTTGAACAACAGGAACTCCGTTTACAATACCATTGGCATACTGGTGACTGTGAGCAGCAAAGAAAATATCCACGCTGTTGTGCGGATCAATCTTATCAAGTTTTTTGATATCGTTAACTGCATCTCCAGTTGTCTTACCATTCTGAGTCACGGCACCTGTATGTCCGAGAACAACAATTGCTTTAACACCTTTATGACGTAAAACCTTATCATATTTCGCAATGGTTGTTGCTTCATCCAGTAAAGTATAGTTCTTGGCAATCCCTGGTAAATTAGTATTGAGAATACCAATATAACCAACTTTAACTGATTGCTTGGTCTTAGGATCAGTGACTTTCTTAATATAATAAGGGCTGTATCCTGTTGGTATCTTGTTAGTGTTTTTATCCAAAACATTGGCAATCAGCATCTTCATGCCAGTATTAACAAATGGATAATCCTTAATTGCTTGAATTTGCTGCTGATTCTTGAGACTTGCAGTTGACGGCGTCTGGCCTTTAGTTTCTACTAAAAATTGACCAATACCATGATCAAATTCATGATTGCCAAGCACGCCGATCTGAATATGCATGGCCTTTAACGATGCCAAAGTTGGTCCATCATCCAACAAGGCGGAGTTTGCAGGGCTTGCTCCAACCATGTCACCACTCTGGAGACGAACCGTAACCCCGCCTTTATTTGCTTTTTTAAATTGCTGCTCGGATTGATCAAGATAGCCGCCTAACCGTGCTAATCCACCAGCATTGGTGACCGTTTTTTGATCCATCACGAATTTACCAGTCGTCTGCAACCCACCATGGATGTCGTTCACGGTTAAAAACTGTACTGGTATCTGTTGGCTCGATTTAGATTTGGCACTAACAGTTGTCGAATTTGTTGCAAACCCTGTTATTCCAAGCACCAAAGCAACAGACAAAATACCTACCCAACAAAATAATGAATTCCTCTGTTTTTCCATCGCGATTCTCCAATCTTTAAGAGCTTTGTAAACGCTTGCATGGTAATTTTATCATCTAGTAAAAGGTTATACAAGATGTAATTCCAACTAAATTATGTTTAGATGCAAACACAATGTATTTGGAAAATAAAATCGTCTTTTAAACGATCAAAAATTAAGTAAATATTATAGTATAATAAGGATATTATGAATTAAATAAAGCATTGGGGAGATAATGTAATGGTAAAATTCTATCCTTCAAGAAAAAACATTAAAAATTATTTAGAGGATTTAAGAGCAACAATTCCTGACTATCAACGTGGCTACTCGTGGGAGCAAGACCAAGTTGGAGATTTTATTAACGATCTCGAGGACGAAAGCCATCGTGAAGAAACATCTGAATACTTTTTTGGCCCCATAGTTGCTGTTGATAAGAACGATAATAATCCTCGCGAACAAATAATTGATGGACAACAAAGACTGACAACAATTACCATCTTTTTAGCAGTTGTTCGTGATCTACTGGCAGCAATCTCCAAGGGGCCAGTAGACAAAAATAGCCGAACAGTTGTAAAAATTATTGAGGATTATATAGGCGATACCACGGATGACAGCAGTTTACGGCTTTTACAAAAAGGAGAAGGCAGTAACTTTTTCCGAGAAGAAATTCAAACACCTAAAGACTTTAAAAAAGTTGAAGACGTAAAACAAAAAAGGGACACTAGAAAAAAGGGCACAAAGCCGACTCAAAATATCATGGCACATGCGTATAACCAAATTCTTGAATCTATAAAAAGCTCTCAAAATAGTAATGAACGACTTGAGGACACCGTTATGCGTTTGTACAATACTTTACTCAATCACTTTTTTGTAATAGAGATATTGACATCAGATGAAGTAAACGCATTTCAAATATTTCAAACATTAAATGCCCGTGGAAAAGATCTAACTTCTGCGGACTTAATTAAGAGTAACTTTTTTGGTCGGGCTCGTACACAAACTGAAGGAACCAGACTAAAAGATAGTTGGCAGTTAGCCCAACAAAATCTCCAAACAGAAGACCTAACTGATTACATCCGGTATCTTTGGAATTCTCAACATCAATTTGCAACTAAAAGAAACTTATATCGGAAAGTCCTTGATGAATTTAAAAATGATGTTAGTGGAATATTAACTTTTTCATATGATATCGGAAAACTATCCGATGAATTTGCAGAGCTCAATGGTGTAAATCCAATTGATGATTCATTTACAGACCAGATTGGAAATAAATCAGTCACCATCATTAACGAACTCAACGCCCTTAACTTTCACGCTTATTATCCAATGGTGCTCGCACTATTCAAGATTGAAGCAACCCAAAAGGAATTTAGTACCGCTCTTTCAATGATACAAAGGATTCTTCTACGAAACAAAATTGTTGGTGGGGGAACCAATTGGTTAGAAAAGTTATTCGCGCAAGAGGCATCAAAAATTGTTCAGAGTCGGGATATTGGTGATTCGATAGACTATTTGAACGAGCATGCGATTACTGAACGATTAACCGATAAAAAAATACAAAGTGCAATGGAAAGCTTTGACTTCAGTAAAGACGAAAAGTTTGCCAAAGCACTGCTACGTATCATCGAGAACACTTTCAACAATAGTAAGGAACGTGGAGACCTACTTCCCACCAACTCCAAAATACACTTGGATCATATAATGCCACAAGTTCCTAAAGATTATTCAGACTGGGGTTGTACGTCAGCGGATGACATAAATTTCAAAAATTCTCTATGGCAGTTAGGAAATTTGACGCTTTGGTATGGGCCAGATAATTCATCACTGAAAAATTCGAATTTTCAGATGAAAAAATCTGGAGAACCCAATAGAAACAATGGATACAAAGACTCTCTTGTGATGTTAACAAAAGATCTTACCAGTTATCCTGAATGGAATCCTACAACCATCAATGAGCGAGGTCAAAAATTAATCAACCAAATCATTCAACTTTAAGGTACTCCAACAAACATACAAAAATGAAGGAAGACTTGATCATACAATCAGTCTTCCTTCGCTTTTACATATTTTGATTATTTTACCAACTCAACACCATTCTTCGTATAAGCCACATGCCAGCCTTTATACCCACCAGAAACTGTAACGTGAGCAAACTTACCATGTCGTGAGCTAAACTTAAACAGCACATGTTTCTTAGACGGTTTAGACTTCAAGTTAATCACTAATTTACCACCAAGACGGCCAGTCCCTTTGGCAACAATTCGACTATTACCATTAACCCTGACTGTGCCCTTTTTGCCTTGAGTATAATTGCCCTTCACACTCACAGCTTTGGTAGATAGCTTCAAAGTTCCATCACTCAACTTAAGATTGCCAGATCCCAGGGCATCTTTATTGGCAGCGATAATCGTGCCGTCCTTGATAAACGTTCCACCTTTATAAGAGTTGGCGCCCTCCAAAGTCAAACTTCCAGTTCCCTTCTTAATCAGCGCACCACTACCAGAAATATTATTGCGCCAAGTATCACTAGCATCGAATCCCCCTCGTTTTGCATTCATATTAACCGTTGTGTTTCCCAGCAAGCTGCCAAATCCAGCACCTGCTTTAAACAAGTCCAATCGGCCCCAGCCCTCAGTATCTTGGCCCATTGGGTAGCCTGACTTAAATCCGGTTGTGTATAGAACTTCTCGACGTTGGGTAGCGTTCAAATATGGAAAACGGGTTTGAATGAGAACTTCGGCACCCTTTGGTACGCACATCTTTTCCTTGGTGGAAGAGATTGGCTTGTAACCATATGTCATGCGGTATTCAAAGTTCTTCAAATTAGTCTGGTAGTTCTTGTAATCATCCTTTGATTTGGTAACCTTTGAATGCAATAAGACACTTTGGGCATTCTGATAAGCTTTATTAGCAATTGATTTATTCTGCGAATTATTCAAAACAGATGCAGCAACCGCTGTTCCCAAGATTCGGCCACCCATAACTGCCAGAGGTGAATGTCGACCCACCAGGATTCGATCATAGCCGACTTCAGATGATCGGGTAACCAGTTGTTGGAAACGCTCTGGAAAGGCGTAGGCCATCGATAAACCGGTCTCCCAGGCTTGGGTTGTGTGACCGCTTGGAAAATCATAATCGTTCTGAGGTGTGGCATCAAAAGCCGCTTTCAAATACGGATTGACCTGCACACGCGGATCTTGCCGGAAGGGCCGAATGTATTTGTAGAACTGCTTGGCGTTTCCAGATGAGGAATAATACCAAAGTGCAGTCGTATCCACCAAGTCAACCATTGACCCCAACTTGGATTTTTCATCAGCCCAAGTAATGCCTGATCCTGGATCATCCTTGGTGTCAGCTGGCAATTCGCTAGTCGGTAAATTATAGAACAGAGTCTTGGCGTTCGAGTTCTCAATGAAAGCCTCAGCGTATGGCCCCAATCCTCGAATCACATCATAAGGACTGTCCTGCCGATCAGTGATGTATGACCGGAGTTCTTCAGCTGGTGTGACATTTTCAGAAATTTTAACTGATTTATCAATATTTTCTTGAAGAATCTTGGGGTTTAGCTTAGTGCCATCTCCCTTATAGAACTTAGCAAATGTATTATTAAATAATGCCGTCGATGGATTAGTATCCGGCGAATCATTTTCTTTTCGATTTAAGAGATATTGATCAACATAGTAGCCGTAACTGGCTTTGTGCGGTGCAAGCAACTTCTCAAGCTTGGTAGATGCCTGTGATTTTGCCTGGACGGATTCTTGACTAGTGAGCAATGCAGAACCAGTCAAAATGACGGTAAAGGAACCTGCCATCAGCTTCATCAATTGTGAATGTTTTGTAAAAAACATAAAATACCCTCCCAATGTATATGGCCTGTGGAATGCAAGATTCCTACATGCTCAGGATACATTGGGTGGGTAAATTTATTGTTGATTTGGGGTAAAGGTTGGGTAAAAAAGCATGATTAGGAAATACTAACAATGTCAAACACGAATTAAGTAGGGTTGCATATTTGCTAACCTATCTTATTCAACACCTTAAAAAGGATTATATTTCAGTTTCAAATTATTATCCGTTATATATCCGTCCCATTTGCTAAGCTTCAAAGTTGGATGCTTATGGTTAAAATAATATCCCTTGATGGCAATATTTTGTCTGCCACGATAGGAATAAGCCCTTTTAAGAAACCGCATTGCCTGGTTATAAGTAGTCTTCCCACCAGAAGATTTAACATACTCGTAATCATAATAATGTGCAGCACTTATTCCGTCAGTTGTATCTTTCTGCAAGTCTTGGCCTTTCTCTGAATTATACGTTGCAAACAAAACGTAAAATATATAAACCGAGATATTGGATTTGATAATTCCTTTCCTATTCTTTTTGTAAAGCTTGTAAGCACGACCAATGACTTGCTTAATTTTTTCTTGTGGAATATATAGAGCAATGTATTGATTATGAGCCTTTTTATCATTCTTAATGGTATAAAGTGAATCAGAGTCGGCGTTAGTTTTAACTACTACGTTTTCACCCCAGGCACTAATTCCATCCGCAATTGCCTGGTATAACGAAGAAAGATCGTTCTCCAATGACTCATATGTGTCATCTTTTTGAACATGTTCCCAAACCGTTTTCACGTTTAACTGATTTGCTGGTGAAAGGCGGTTGATAAATCGATTATATATAATTTCGGCTCCATTTCTATCTAATGAAGCGTCCCCCATACCTGCTGACTTGCCATCATTTGAAAGATTTTCACCCCCAGCCTCCAAATATGAATCATAGTTCTGATCAATATTTTGAGGCGAAAAACTCATTTCATGAAGAACATCTGCAATAGTCATCGCATGTGCAGGGCCATAATCCGCATTGTAACCTGGTTGATATGTAATAGGTGCAGCGTAAAGTGTTGTCAAATTTTTCGACAACTTATTATATTCGTCAGTTAGTACTCTATCCGTTTTTACAGGATCTGACGAATTTTGGATTGCACTGAATATGGATTGAATATCATCGCGAGCATAATTATCAGTGACAGTTTGTTTCACGGCAGCATGAACCGTTACACTTTTTGGGTAGGTAATAACCTTTGAATCCCCATTATCAAATGTCGCTATGGCAACACAGGCAGATGCAACCCCAATTATTGCATAACGAAGTATCTTCTTATTTCTCATAAAACCCCTCCAAATAGTATTAAAAAGCAGATTTTCCTAAAATCCACGTCCTAATGATAGTATTCTTTTGAAGTTATGGCAATGCGAACTTTTATTGAATGTTTCAGCCACGATTAATGTACATTTGTAGCAATAAGCTTTAAAATCGCTCCAAACAAATCAGCCTCAACTTCCCAGTCAAATGACAATTACGGATTCTGGAAAATTTTGGCTGATTTATTTTGTTACTGACAAATATTCTACTATCTGTCCAATAAGCTCCCACTGTCTTGACCAACAACAAGTCCAGCAATCTCATTTCCCTCCTGAACAGCTTCTTGAACACTCATGTCCTGACTCAATCCAGCCAGAAAACCACCACAGAACGTATCACCCGCTCCAAGCGTATTAACCACTTTAACATTGATAGAACGGATCATCTGTGAATACTTACCCTCACAAAGATAGGCACCTTGTTTACCAAGCGTCAAAATAACGGGCGAGTGCGTTTTTTCAAATAACTGACGACACTTCAGCTCTAAGCTGCTAACCCCAGGAACCAGATGATCAATTTCGTCTTCATTACAATGTATAATAACATGATTATCGTACAATCTCTGAATTGTCTCATCAGAAATATATTCAATCCGTGGTGAAGCATCAAATAACACAACAGCACTAGATTCTCGTTTATCCAATGCATCCAAAATGACACGTGCAGCTTTTTCATCTTCCATTTCATAACCACTAATATAAAACGCGTCATAATCAGAAATATTAATTTTTTTGAACCAATCAGGCTGCCAAAGCTGTTCAATTCCATTAACAGTCAAAAAACTTCTTTCACCGTCCGGCTCCACAAATGAAATATCCCAACCATTATCTGCACCATCAACTTTTAGAAGGGGTTTGATACTTTTTTTAACCATATCTTTTGATACCAAATCAGCATAATGTCCCTTGCCAATCGGAACAAATAAATCTACATCCTGTTCAGCATACTTAATTGCACCATAAACGTTAAAAGCAGAACCACCAACAATATTCGCCCGTAGCTTGCCACTTACATCTTCACCAGTTGTTGGTAAATTCGGAACATCCATCAACACGTCAACAAATGCTGCACCGATCACTAATGTTTTGTTCATTTATGCCACCTTCTTATTTGGAACGACAACCTTCCATAAAAGCATGCAAACAATCGCAATAATTGCTGAAATAAAGACGCCTAAACTATTATTTCTAAAGATACCATGTGCAAACGGACCATCCCAGACAGCGTTGTTAGTGAATAAGAATCCAGTTGTTGTGGCCAATATCCAGGAAATAATTCCACGCCAATTAAAATGAGTCTTTGAATCATTTTCAAGTAGGCTAATATCATAACCTTTTGATCTGAACATCACACTATCGCACAAAAATATTGCCACCCAACTTGCCAAGCAAATCCCTAAGAAGTTCAAGAACAACTCAAAGTTACGGAGAAAGTTACCTGATATGAACAATACATAGATTGGAATCGCTAATACAATGGCACCATGAATAATCAAAGATGTCCGTTGGGTGACATTAATACCAATTGTTGCCAAGTTAATCCGTGCAGAACGAAATGAAATAATACATTGCGGAATCAGACCCCCAGCAGCAACAAGGAAGTAAATTGGACCAATCCATGCAGGTAGTGCCGAATACATAACGCCAAATGGATCTCCAGTCGTTGCCAATGAAGGCTCAATTGTACTCAGCAACACTCCTCCAGCCATCAACACAAACAATGGTACTGCTCCGCCCATCGTAGTATTCCAAAAAGTGGCAGATGGTTTCGTTTTCTCGGTAACGTAGGCTCCCCAATCTGCGGCAGCCATTGACCAGGAAATTCCGGATCCAGCAGCAACAATGCTGACAGCAGGCAAAACACCAGTAATCCAACTTCCAGATGGAAGGCTAAATGCTTCCTGCCATTTTGCTTTAATAAGAAACAATACAAGAATCAAAACTGTTAGAATCCCAAATATCCAACTTAACCAAGTTTGAATTTTTGCTAACGTGGCTTCTTTCAATAAACCAGATAGAACTACTAACCCGCCAAAGATGGCAAGCGCAATGGCTGTCGTAACTGAAGACTTTTTCACATTAATAATATTGAATAATGATACCAGCAACAAAGTTCCTGTAATCACGTTGACCGCAAGCCAACCCACCATATTGAACCAGGCTATTGCGTTAGGAATTTTGTTGCCATGAGTTCCGTACGCTGCCCGACTTAATTTGAAGGTTGTTACACCCTCCTTTTGGCCGATCATGGCAACCCAACCGGGGATTGCGAAAGACAATGCCCCAACAAACGATGCAATAATGGCTTGAAAAAATGATAAATGATAGCTAACAATCATTGCGCCAAATACAAATCCCATAATACCGATATTGGCAGCAAACCAATTGTAGAAAAGTTTGCCAGCAGTTAATGTCTTTTCTGAATCTGGAATCTTAATAATATTATCATCCATGAATTTCACCCCATAATTTGTTATTTGAATTGTAAAATTTTATCCGCATACTCATTGAAATCATGCTGAGGATTTTGCTGATCAACCAGTTTGATCCATTCTGATGGGATCGATACTTTACCATTTTTTGCACCACATATTGCGGTTGCCATTGCACCAATTGTGTCTGTATCACCACCAAGGTTGGCACACATCAACGCACATTTTTGCACATCTCGACAATAATATGCTATTGAAACAGCTGCCGGAATACTCTCAGAAATCATTGTTCCCGTACCGATCAAGTTGTAAATGTGTTGACTGAACTTTTCATCTGAACCTTTGTCTTTTTGAGCAATGTTGATGCCCAATTCAAGGCGGTCACGTGTCTTGGCTGCCCATGTTGGTGCGCCAAACTTGAACCCAACATCATTAGCTCGTAGCGCAAAATCAATCACGTCATCCCAATTTTGATCTGCCATGGCAGCTGTTACGGCTCCAGCTATCATGGAGGCCCCACTGATTGAAACGTCACTAGAATGAGTAATCTTAGTTATCTCAAAGACCATGTGAACCAATCGCTCCAATTCTTCTGGATTAAATAATGCACCAATTGGTGAAATCCGCATTCCAGCACCATTAGTTAGTGCCTGATCCGTGATGGGACGTGGATCCTTACCATCTTTAAGAGCTGTTAACGCTGCTTTGCTGCTCGGTCCAAGAATATTGTTCTCCCAGGCACCAACAGACTCTGCCCAAGCCATGATATGCTTTACCAAAATCTTTGAATCAGGCCGCCAATTATTTTCAATTAGTCCATCCAGTATTGCAAGTGCCTGATTGGTGTCGTCGGTATACTGGCCTTTTTTGAAGTTCTTAGCTATATCATTATTATCAGGCCCATCAAGAAAAGTGGTGATCTTGCCATGAAATTGATCTCGGATCTTCTCCACCGGCCACAGTTCCGATGGCATTCCCATTGCATCACCAATGGCCTGACCATAAAGCACGCCCAGAACTTTATCTTTACTGCGCATGAGTATTCCTTCTTTCTGTTACTAGATAAAATAAAAGTATTTTGTACTTATATTGATATAATACCGTATATGGGGTGTAATGTCTTGTGTTTTGCATTTATTTTTTAATTAAAAAAGCATCCTCAAAAGGATGCTCTGATTTGCTGAATTTATGCCTTAATTGTTTAGTATATTTCGCTAATTGAAATTCTGACCAAAAACTATCTCACAGAAGTTTTTACCAATAGCTGTTAAAGATACGGTTCTGAATGTTTTATTCAATCGCATATTCTGCAGGTGGCCAAGTGCATCTTTTAAGTTATTTGGAGTATCCGTTGGTATTTGAACTTCAATTTCAACTGTGTTCTCATCAATTTGCTTTGACTCCGCTGGTTGTAACTGTTTTTTTAAATCGTCAATCGCTTGATTATGATCCTTTTGAAAATCATCAATAGCGTCATTAACCCTAAACACCTCGTCAAGCGGTTTCCCTGCCCATTTTACAAGACTATAAGAATCTACTTCTATTAGGTTCATCCTTAACAAGGTATCCATACTAACTTGTCCATCTCTATATGAGAATTTAACCCCAGGACTTGATAACACCTCGGTCACAACAGAGGGTAAGATATTCGACCGGTGTCCATTTTCCATTGCTCCGTCTGTATATGACATTTCCATAATAGGAATTTGTGATCCTACGTTCATTGTGATGCCCTGTACAGCATGTTCTCGAGTTCCCGAAATATACTTAAGTAAATTAGCATCGTTCGAAGACATCTCCGTCAGAAATTGAACGAACGACTGATGTATCTTATTATTTTTAGAATTGTCAAATGCCCCCGCTGCAACTTTTGCAAACATCTTTCTAAGCTCAGGCTCATCAATATAGTACTGAGATGCATCCAAAGCCGGCCCTAGAATTGACAGTTTTGGGTTTTGAATATTATCACTTGGTATCGCTTGTAAATTAGCCTCTAATTCATTCTTGTATTCTTTTAGATAAAATTCATGTTTGATTCGTGCTTTCTTAACTCTGTACCCAAAGATGTTAAACCAAAGGTCGTTTAAAGTATCTAGTGGTTCCTTAAGCGCTTTTGCAGCAATAACAGCAGTACCAAATTTCAATAAATCATTTGGATCAATGGAATTCATATTCACACCCTCTATTACAAATCACCTATGTAATCTATTGCAATCTTCATCAGCTTTCAACATCGCTTTGCGCAACTCATCATCAACCGCATAAATATATAGCCCATGAACCCCACGAGTAAGCAAAACATTCAACTCATTAGGAAGCAACTGACTGGCAACTTTCCGCTTTTTGCCATCATGTAATGTACGGTTTCGAATAGCATTGGTATTCTCACTGGCATCTGCATCAAAAACAACGTGTCCATTGCGGTACTTAACAGATGGACCAATAATGACACCGCAATAGTTCAAATCAAAGCCTTGAATAGTGTATGTTGAACCAACTTCATCAAGTGTTTGTTCCTGTTCAGCCCAAGCCAGCTTTTTCAGTGAACGGCTACCCTTGGGTTTAAGCTGCAGGTTCCATGGTAACGACAAATCTCCGGCAGTTACCATCCAATAACCGCCATTATCTGGTTTCCTCTTACCGTTATATTTCCAATCAAAAGTAGCAAGAATCCTGGATAGCCCAGCCTTTTGATCTCCCAAAGCCTTATCTCGTATTGCTTCATACATTTCTTTGGCATCATCAAATATCCTCAAGTCATATTTACTGTCTTGCGGGATTTTTTTGATTATTTTTTTATCAGTAATATCTCTAATCCATTCAATTGTTTCTTTGTTGGCGTCAATGCGTAGCTGATTACTCAACATAATCAGATTATTCTGCTTCATTGCCTTTTCTTCCATATTTTGAATTTGCTGGGGCTCCAAATATTCCTCAGTCTTCAAAATTTGGTTCCGGTCAAAAATTGCAACCGTAATTCTGGCGCGCTTCAAAATGTCATCAAGCTGATTCTGACCTCGATATGCTTGTTTACCTTGAGTCCACAGCAAGTGAGCTTCATCAACCAGCACAACATCGGCAGGATCACTTTCATCGTGCGAGTTAATAAAATGAGTGGGCTTACTTACAACATCATCATATTGATAGTTCAAATTCAACTTATCGATAATATCTTCATATACCTTCAACTGCTCATCATGGTTAACCAAAACATAGTTCTTTAAGTGATCAAATCCTTGTCGAAGTGGGCTACCGTCGTCTTTCAAAGTACTGATTAAATAAAAGATCGTACTCAAAAGAACTGTTTTCCCAGAACCGGCTTCCCCTTCAACCAAAATCAGTTGGCCCTTTTTCTTTGAAAGCAATGCATCAATTACCTTATCAACAATAATATCTTTTGCATTCTTTTGTTCAGTTGTTAAGTTATGAAATGGTGACGCCTTAAAAATCGCAGAGTCTCGTATAATACTTTCAACAGGAAATAAATTCTTGTCAAAGCCGCGAAGCTTACGCCAAATTCGAGAAAAGATTTTATCTTTTTCGTTAGATGTATAATATTCATTTTGTTCATTTTCGCGGCGATTATTGAGTCTTTTCACACTGGGAACGCCAAGCATAAAAAGCATCATCTGATTTTCAATATCAAGCGTCAACGATTTATTGAAATGATCATGACCAATCACAAACATTTGTGCATCCTTGGATTTCGAAAGCTCACGCCAATCATCCCTTACCCGAGGGTCCTCATTCAAATGCTGCTCAGTCCGACGTTCAATGTCATTGGTCTCACCAACATAAACTTTATAACCACCAGATTTAATCGGTGAATAAATAATATAAACCGTCGGATACTCCATCAGTAATCTGCGTTTAAGCTTATCCCCATCGATTACATCTGTGAGATTGTCAGTGGCTTGGGAGTCATATTTAATTTTTTCAATAATGGGGTAACCAATATCACTCATCGTAAACACCTTTCAACCTTACTTATCAAATTTCCAGTGACGTTTCTTATTTATATCCAGTTTCTCTTGGACAATGTCATTAGGCTGAACACCCAACTTATCACACATATAATAGCAATATGTCAGTATGTCTGCCAGTTCAAGTTCCATGTCATGCTTTTGTTTATCAGAAAACTCTTTATCATTTTCCATATCCCATAGAAACAATTCATTTAGTTCGCCAGATTCGATACCCACTGCACGTGCTAATGCTGGCAATGTATGGTATTGATTCCAGCCACGACTGTTTCGAAAATCAGTTAATTCTTTAATCAATTGATCATATTCCATATCGTAAACCTCCCATTTAAATATAGCCTTTTAGCAAACTCCTCATCAGCCAACTTGTCACGAAATATGCTTAAATTAGAGGAGATCAAGATTGCTTAAAATCACAACAATGATTAAATTAATCTGGGATACTCAAAAACACACAATAAATTGCAAAGCTTAATTTTCCATCGTCCGCCTATTTAATAAGAAATGAACTGCTACTCCATGAATATAAAAGTTCATAACAGGGAGAAACAGTCCAACTTATTTTTATAGATGGTGAACTGCATAGCGTGCTTGAGAACGGGTAAACATATCTCCATATGATGATATGAGTTGATAATAAATTGCCCTTTTAGACATATGCTCATTGTGACGGTAAAAGTGGGCAGATCTTAAGGCATTGCGATTCCAACTAATTCCATGAAGATGACGAACGGCATAACTTGCTGCATGTTTTGAAAATCCATCACCGTATTTTGAAATTAATTGATGGTAAATTGCCCGCTTGGACATATGCTCAGATCGAGCATAAAAATACGCACTAGACAAAGCTGCCCTTTTCGAAGATGAAGCCATTACAACGATGGTATTAGAAACTGTTTGAGATCTAGTTTAAACTTTGATATACTTTTGCAAAAAGGAAATTATGATGACTAATTATCCCAGCAATATTACCCGCCAGCAGTTTGAAGTGATTCGTCCTGAATTAGAAAATTTTCATCAACGAACGAAGCCCCGTCAAGTCGATTTGTATGACGTCTTTTGCGCCATTTTATACATCTTGAAAAATGGCTCCCAGTGGCGTGCCCTGCCACATGACTTTCCCAAATGGCAAACGGTTTACACCTACTTTCGCTTGTGGTCCCGGCAATCGGCTCCAACGGAGCCGTCATTACTGGATCAAGTTTTAAAAAAATTGTCTTTACCTTACGATCTCAACAAGATCGTTCGGCATTAACTTCGTTTATTATCGTGGATGCGCAAAGCGTTAAAAATACCGCCACTGCTGAAAATAAAGGTTATGATGCTGGTAAGAAAATATCGGGAATTAAACGGCATCTAGCCGTTGATATTAACGGGTTTCCACAAGCCATTCATATTACCCGAGCCAATGTTTCTGATCGGGACGGAGCCAGTGCGATGATTGCCTTATATGCCAATGATCTTCGGCATGTTCGCAATGTTCTAGTCGATGGTGGTTATTCAGGAGCTAACTTTAAATTGGATGTTATGAGCAATTTACAAGCGACCGTTCAGGTCGCTAAACGCAATGAATTACACAAGTTTGAAGTAATGCCGCAACGATGGTTGGTTGAACGATCCTTTAGTTGGCTAGAGAATTGTCGACGACTGTGGAAAAATTGTGAAAGACAGCTGCACACAAGTGCCATGATGATGACCTTAGCCTTTATTTCAGTTCTATTGAGGCGCTTTTAAAGATCTCAAACAGTTTCTTAGACGTATTGGAAACCACACTAGGAAATGTCACCCCTCCAATTCCCAATGATAACCCAATAATTAATGCAATTCCGGTTTTCTTAATACTATTATTTTTCATACTGTATCCTCCAAAGAAATATGAATAATTCCCCGACAGGAGTTGAACCTGTCTTTAGCACCGGCGAGGAAAAACAAAGAACAATAATTATATTTGAATTGCGGAACTATGAACCATATGATGACGTAAAGCCATATCCAAACCCTGTTAAGCCAAGGTACAAGAAAATAATGGCAAATACCAATAATACAATACCAGCAGTCTTTGATTTACTTTTCACAATATCTAAGATACCAAAAACAATTGCTAAAATACCAATAAATGGAACAAATAAACTAATAACTGCAGACACCCACCCAATAGATAGGAATGCAGCATGGCCATTTGAGTGACTTTGACTGTTACTCTCCAAACGAATCACCTCCTTTCAAGGGTTCTCCAGCACTTACACATCAGTATTTAAAAACTACCAAAGTTGGGTAACAACATTATTGGCAAAATTATCTTGACGTTCTCTGATCTGGTCAGAACCCCATTCTCCAGCTTGCAGTGAGTCCGACAATTTGTGATTAGCATTAAGTTCCGACTGATTCAGAGCATTCATTAACTTAGTCATATCATCTTCAGTCCCTGTTGCCAACTGCTTTTCCAAAATAGTCCAATTACCAATGTAGCCCTTATAATCTCCTAATGAGTCATCTGAATTAATGTGAACCAACTTGTAGTTATCCTGATCAAACACCTTAGGATACAAATTATTCTCGGCAAAATCATCGTACTCATAAGAGTAAATTTCTGAAAGAAGATAAACCAGAGTCCATTTCTTGGGTCCCTTTAAGCCACCCTCTTTGGAAAGTGCAGAAAAGTTTGCTTTAATAGAATCATCACTCTTAAGTAGCTTATCATTAAGCTCCTTAATAATATCGTCAATACCATTCAATTCCATATTCCAAATATGTTGGGCCACTTCAGAGAAACCACCTTCTAAGACGTTCGTTCCCTCGTTATTAATTGTACGGTGGCGAACAAAAATAGAAAGAATTTTATTAGGGTCTGTCTGGAAACAAAATAATCGTGTATAATCTTGATAAAAAACAAATTGAGGTTTTCGCCGATGACAATTCCGAAACGTTATGAAATTACTGATGAGCAATGGGCCCGGATTGAGGACCGTTTTCCGCCCTATAAAACCGGACGCCCACCTAAAATACCTAATCGCCAAGTTTTTAATGCGGTTCTCTGGTTGCTAAAAAGTGGCGCCACCTGGCGTGATATTCCTGAACGATACGGTTCATGGAAAACCAGCTATAGTCGTTATCGTAGTTGGGTTGATGCCGGCTTGTTTGAACGGATCTTTAAGGATTTGATCGATGAACCGGATATGGAAAATATCAGCCTCGATTCAACTAGCATTCGAGCTCATCAAAAGGCCACGGGCGCTAAAAAAACGCCCGCTGTGACGTTGAGAATCAAGCCATCGGTCTAAGCCGTGGTGGTCGAACCACTAAAATTCATGCGGTGGTGGATGGCCTTGGAAATCCATTATGTTTTATCCTTACCGGCGGCCAAGTTCATGATAGTCGGGCAGCTGAACCATTACTGCGACAATTAGCTTTAGCCGGCGTTAATCTGATTGCCGATAAAGCTTATGGGACTAAGGAACTGCGCCAGTATATTGAAGCTGAAGGCGGTCAATATACGATTCCACCTAAAAGTAATGCCCAAGACAAGTGGGATTGTGATTATTACGTCTATTGTGAACGCCATTTGATCGAGAATTACTTTAATCAATTGAAGAATTACCGGCGGATTGCGACGCGATATGATAAACTAGTGCATGTTTTTCTACAAACCATTTACATTGCTTCAATTTTGATTTGGCTTAAATAGTTTCCAGACAGACCCTAATGGCTTTGAGGATGTCATCTTCTCGATAATCGCGATAATACATTGACATTACGATTGGGTAGTACAGCATCACATGTAATCGGTTCAAAATATCAAGATGCTGTGTAATTAGTTTGTTTCTAAAGAATTCATAGTGGCTTTTAGGCGCAATTGGTGAATCAAGCACAGAATATACTTCGACAAGTGCATCAAGATCCTTCAAGAAGGTTGTTGCGTCACTCATATTTGTTATTTCTTGACTAATTGCACGGTACAGTTTGGACTCTTGGATTACTTTGTGGCTCGCAGCCCAATATGTTCGAATGAATCTGGAAATTTTATGACTGTCGCCATTGAAAGCAGAAGAAATTCGTTGCCATGCACTATTTGCCGAGTCCATGTCGTCATGTAATAAGGCCATTAAGTGATTCTTAATAATGTCGGAAACTTCCAAATCTTTTCCACGACTATTCAATGTTTCAAATATTGTAAAAGCGTCAAGTTGACTCGGTGCTGAAATCATTACAATATAAAATTTGTCGTAAAAAGAGTTAAAAATATTGTCTAACCGATCAATTCGCTCACCCAATGTTTTCTTCAACTTTAAATCACCCACAATCCACTTGTGGATTGTGGTGTAAGTTGACCTCATTTTTTTAATTGGTGCAACCTTACTAGGGTCTGTCTGGAAACTATTTAAGCCAAATCAAAATTGAAGCAATGTAAATGGTTTGTAGAAAAACATGCACTAGTTTATCATATCGCGTCGCAATCCGCCGGTAATTCTTCAATTGATTAAAGTAATTCTCGATCAAATGGCGTTCACAATAGACGTAATAATCACAATCCCACTTGTCTTGGGCATTACTTTTAGGTGGAATCGTATATTGACCGCCTTCAGCTTCAATATACTGGCGCAGTTCCTTAGTCCCATAAGCTTTATCGGCAATCAGATTAACGCCGGCTAAAGCTAATTGTCGCAGTAATGGTTCAGCTGCCCGACTATCATGAACTTGGCCGCCGGTAAGGATAAAACATAATGGATTTCCAAGGCCATCCACCACCGCATGAATTTTAGTGGTTCGACCACCACGGCTTAGACCGATGGCTTGATTCTCAACGTCACAGCGGGCGTTTTTTTAGCGCCCGTGGCCTTTTGATGAGCTCGAATGCTAGTTGAATCGAGGCTGATATTTTCCATATCCGGTTCATCGATCAAATCCTTAAAGATCCGTTCAAACAAGCCGGCATCAACCCAACTACGATAACGACTATAGCTGGTTTTCCATGAACCGTATCGTTCAGGAATATCACGCCAGGTGGCGCCACTTTTTAGCAACCAGAGAACCGCATTAAAAACTTGGCGATTAGGTATTTTAGGTGGGCGTCCGGTTTTATAGGGCGGAAAACGGTCCTCAATCCGGGCCCATTGCTCATCAGTAATTTCATAACGTTTCGGAATTGTCATCGGCGAAAACCTCAATTTGTTTTTTATCAAGATTATACACGATTATTTTGTTTCCAGACAGACCCTAGAAGAATCTAAAGCTTCGGCACTTTTATGAGTAAGCGCATAAAAATACTTTTCTAATTCGCCATTATTCGTGGAACGTTGTTCAACAATTAGCGATGCATCGTCTCCTTCGTTCTCTCCACGAATCAACTTTCTAACAGCATTCCTAATGTCTCGCAGCTTATCGCCCCGATCAAGATCAGATAATGACGTGTCTTTTGCAAAGTTGTCTTGATACATTTTAGTGGCAATGTCTTTAATAACAGCCATGAAAATAAGACTAGTTGTTAATCTTTGTTGCCCATCAATAATTTCTTGGCGGCCATCTTCGTTTTTAAACGTCACAATTTGGCCAAAGAAGTGACTATTCCGATTTCCTTCAACAAGATCAACTAGATCGTCCCAAAAATCAACAATCTGATCGCTTTCCCAATCGTAGTTTCTTTGATACATAGGAACAGTGAAGTTGTTATCTTTAAACAATTCACCCATTCTAAATCTTGATGGTTGTGGTATTTCTACAAATGATGACATGATTACCCTCCGAATTATTAAACCTATTTTTTATAATTTTACTATATACAACATTCGATAAGAAGAAACGAACGCTTTCTTTTTAAAAACGTGCTCTGAATCTAGAGCTCAGTTCTTAAACGAATCATCCCCACTATTCTCCCCATAAAAAACGCCGTCCAGCCAGCCGTTATCATACCTGGCCGAAGCGTCATCCATCTCTGGATCAACATGAGAAGGTCCTTGAGGATCATGGCGATGGCGAATATGGTGAACGATACCCCAGAGGATAATTAAGCCAATTGCGATTAACCAAAGGTCACCCTCGCTCATCCCTTGATTGTCCTTTGGGTTAGTGCTTTTCGTATTCACAAATGAAGTGACAAAGTTCACCGTGTCCATCACATTTGCTTGGCCATAGTCCTTAAAATTAAGCTGGTGTGTCATAATCCGATTCCTGAGATCACCAATATGATCCTTAGAAATATCTGAAAAGATCGGCATGACCGGATACTTAAATTTTGGATCAACTACAATAATATTTATATAGCTGCTAGCTCCGTCTAATTTCTCTTCAACATCTATATCCGTTGAATTTTCACTTAGGTTCGTGTAATCCTGGATCAAATCAAAGGCGAAAATTTGCGTTGCATCTTGTAAACTAAGCAAGCTAAAGCCTGATTCTTTGATGGTTTCAAGATCCAATGAACTATTAACCGAATCATAGTGATATGGGCTTTGATTAGTCGATATGAACCAAATCTCTTGATGATATGGCTTGTTCGCAAGCTTCTCATTTTCGTCCATGATCTGCTGCTTTTGCTGGTCAGTCAAAATATTAAGCTGATCATCAATGACAGGCTTAGCGTGCCAAAATGCAAATGAATTTCTGGCAAAAATGACCATGCCCATTAACATGATGAGGGTAAACAACCCCGCTCTTATTAAACTGTTAATTCTTAGCTTCATTTCCATTTATCGTGGACTCCCCTCAGAGTCGGATTATCTGTGATATCTTATAGTTCCGCTGCCACCTTGTGATAGTGGTGTGCCATGGTAAAGATAGCCATGAAAAATGTGATAAGGTTCTAGGTCAAAACCGCCTTTCACATATGGCGTATAATACTTTCCATCTTTAATTACACGCTTAAAAGTAGTATGAGAACTGTAGTGATGCCCCTTGGTTCCTGTATAGATATGATATTTAGTAATCTTTAATTTTAGATGGCCACGATACCAGACGTGTCTGAATGATCTTGGCATGCCAGTCAGTGTTTTCGCATTTGCCGTTACTGACGGACCAGCAACAACCCCAAACAAAATCAATGACGCAACAAACAACAAAGTCTTCTTAAACTTCATAACCCCAACACTCCCAAAAATATTTTTATGTATGGCATGCATTCATCATAACCAAATTTGCAATTAATAATTAAACTATATGGCCTTAAAATCCAATACATTTCACCTACAAAAAGTAAGCTAAATGCCCATCTGCACTGGCATATTATAATAATACGCCAAAATTCATAGAATAACTATATTGTTATTAGATTTTAATATAAAAGCTGAAGTGAAAATTCAATTTCAATCATTATTTGTGGCTGATTAAATGTATACTATCAATAAGAACTTACGTACCCTAAGAAAGGACTTACACTCATGCGCCTATTACACACCGCCGACTGGCACATTGGCCGCCGGCTTCACGGATTTGACTTAACAGAAGAACAGGAAAATGCCTTTAACCAAATCGAAAAAATCGCTCTGGATGAAAAAGTCGACGGCATCATCATTGCCGGCGACCTTTACGACTGCAGCATGCCATCCGAAGACTCAGTCGGAATCCTCAACTCCGTGATTGAAAAGCTCAACCTTAAGGACAAATTGCCGGTCTATGCGATTTCCGGCAACCATGACAGCGCCATTCGTTTATCAACTGGTACAAAGTGGTTCAAACAGACCCATTTTTACTTACATACTCAACTTGAAGAGGCATTCAAACCAGTAGAGCTTCCCGATACGCAGATCTTTCTGCTGCCCTACTTTGAATTGTTTGCCGCTCAACAATATTTCAATGACGATTCCATCAAACAACTGGATCAAGCTTTCAAGCTCATATCCGACAAAATGAAGTCGTTTTTTGTTCCAAATAAGTCTCACATCTTGGTGGCCCATTTCTTCGCAGATGGCAGTGCCACCACCGATTCTGAAATCAAGCTAACGGTCGGTGGATTAGCCTCTGTCCCAGTTTCACTACTCAAGGATTTTGACTATGTTGCCCTGGGTCATTTGCATGGCAAGGATGCTTTGCATGCAAAACGGGCGCGATATAGCGGCTCGCCGGTGAAGTTCTCCTTATCAGAAGCCAACCAGAAAAAGGGTGTTTACATCATCGATACCGATCCATTCAAACTGACCTTTAAACCAATTACACCCATCAGAGATGTGAAGGTATTGACCGACAGCTTTGACACGCTCACAGATGAAGCCATTTATAAGAAGCAAAATCTCGACAACTACTTCGGCATCACGTTAACCGACACCAAGCTCATCCCCAACGCAATGGCCAGACTGCGCAACATTTACCCCAACATCATCTCGCTGGCATGGGAAAACGGCTATGCGGATGCCTTGGACTACGATGGTGAAAACGGTAAAGAAATTCGTCAAAAAGATCCCATGGACCTGCTGAAAGAATTCTACGAAAAAGTCGCCAATGATACGTTGACACCACAGCAACAAAAGTGGGCAGCAAGTGCACTCAAGGACGCCAACAAACCTGATTCAGGAGGTAAAAACTAGTGAAGCCATTAAAACTACACATGGAAAATTTC
Organism: Lentilactobacillus kefiri; assembly: GCF_009739535.1. GTDB lineage: Bacteria > Bacillota > Bacilli > Lactobacillales > Lactobacillaceae > Lentilactobacillus > Lentilactobacillus kefiri. The sequence goes on along the minus strand of NZ_CP029971.1, from coordinate 1,112,754 downwards.
GGCCCGTATGAAAATGAAACGATTGATTTTACTGAGCTGAACAAGTCTTCTGTATTCTTAATTTCAGGAAATACCGGTAGTGGGAAAACCACCATTTTTGACGCGATCACTTTTGCCCTGTACGGCCAGGGAATCACTGATGACCGGAACCCCGCTTTGTTGCGCTCCGATTTTGCGGATTTTGATTCGCCAACCAAAGTGGATTTAACGTTTGAACACCAAGGAATCACCTACCAAATATCTCGGGAACCGGTTCAGGTGTTAAACAAGAAACGGGGTACCGGCCAAAAGGAATATGGCGCCAAAGGTAAGCTTGATATTTTTGAGAACGGCAAAAAAGTAGACGAAATCACCAAGCTCGCAAAAATTGGGACAAAGATTGATGATATTCTCCAACTGGATCGAAAACAGTTTGTTCAAATCGTCCTATTACCTCAGGGAGATTTCCAAGAATTTCTGGCAGCCAGCAGTGATCAAAAGGAAAAATTATTGCGGAACATTTTCCACACCAGCCTGTATCGTAAATGGGGCGATGTGCTAAACGACAAGCTCAAGCAAAAGGTCCGCGACTCCACCGGTTGGCAGGATTCTATCAAGCAAAATTTGTCGGCCATCACATGGATTGACGCGCCGGAAAATATTGCCTACCAAAATACCGAATCCCAAATTGAGGCGCTCAAACAGCAGCAAGCCACATCCAACAAGGCTTTGAAACAACTGGATGCCCAGGTAAAGCAACTTAATAAAAAATACGATACCAAGAATCAGCAGCTGGTCGCCCACCAGGAAACCAACAAACAAATTGATGCCTTGGAGACGGCCAAGAAACGACAGGCAGAATTACAAGCTGACAAGCCAAAATTTGATCAATTAGAAAAACAATTAACTGACTTGTCGTGGGCAAAAGACTTAAAGCCAAAGCATGATCAATTTCAGCAAAGCCAAGCCGATGTGAAACAGTATCAAGCCGAGATTCAATCAGTCAAAGAACAATTGGCCGGTGCTGCCTCTGAACAAAAAGGCTTGACCGAAACTCAGCACAAGCTCGATGATCAAAAAGACCACCAAAATCAAATGAGTGATGAAACGGCGGTGTTGGCAAAACAACGGGAGTCGTTTGAAAAACGGGACCAATTAAAGCAACAAATTGCAGCCTCAAAACAACATGTCTCTCAATTGATATATCAGGTTTCTGATAATAAGGAGCAATCTAAGAAGCTATCAGACGAACTGGCGAAGCTTGAAAAAGAATTGAATAACCAGTCCAACCTAACCGAACAGCTTTCAAGTGCCAATCAAAAATCGCAGACGGTAAACAATTTTGCCGAAAAGATTACTGCTTTAATTGCCTCTGATCAAAAAAATCACCAGCTAAAATCGAAAATTGCTAGCGACACTGATTCACTGAAAGATGCCACGTCTAAAAGACAAAAATGCCAAGACGAAGCTGATAATCTGAACAACATCCGGATCCAAAACGAAATCAGCAAGCTGGTCGAACAGCTAAAGCCGGGAACGCCCTGCCCAGTATGTGGTGGAACCGACCATCCTGCGCCGGCCCACCTTTCTCCTGAAAAAAATGTGACGGATGCCCAGCTGAAGACTGCAAATAGTATGCTGAATAAAGCCATCACATCAGAATCTACGTATAAATCTGAAGTACAAACCAATCAAAAACGCTTGGATGAGCAGGTTAAAGCTTATGATCAACAATTCAAAAAGTTAATCGCCGATATTGAAGCCGACCTCAAACTTCAGAGTGTATCATCTGATTTAAATGAGGTCGCAAAGCAACTTAATGCCATTCAAGAAGACAACAATAAAACGATCAATGGCATCAATAGCCAGATTGCTCATTTGAAAGCTCAAAGCAAAAAGAAAGTTTCTGTCCAAAACGGCCTATCGAAGTTAAGTGATCAACTTGAGAGTTTGAATCAATCATTGAGTGATGCTTCGGGTGACTTATCTGCCAAGACTGGTGCGTTAAATGAGCTTGAGCGGGGATTGCCTTCTGAATTTACCAACCTGGAGGCCCTTGATAATCATTTGGCTGAACTCAAAAATGCGATTGACGTTTATACAAAGAACGTGAAGCAAAACAATGAAGCTTTGAGTAATGTCAAAACGCATATTGGCTCTCTCAAAGGCAAGCAGCAGAGTCTTGCCAGTGAGCTAGATAAGTCTGAAGAGTCAGTCAACAAGTTCCAACTTGAGATCACTGATGCAGTTCGCGATAAATTTGGCGACGAGGATTGGCGTCCATTTGAAATCCTCCTGCAAAGCCTTGATAATATTCAGGACCTGCAGCATCAACTTGACGACTACAACGATTCAATCAAGCAGGTTGTGAACGATGTTGATCACTTTAAGAAGGAAATCGGTGATAAACAAAAAGTTGACTTGGAGAAGGAACAGGCAGTTGTCAATGACCTTTCTAACCAACTTGATGAGTTGCGGAAAAAATACAGTCACGAACACGAACAGTTTGCCGTTAACAAAAACACCTTGGAAAATATCGTCAAGAATTACAAAAAAGTCAAAACGCAAGCTGAAGAGATCAACCAATTGCAACAACTTGTTGATTCGATTAACGGTAAAGGAGCCAACAAACTGGGCCTGGAACGGTATGTATTAAGAGCAGAATTGGCAGAGATTCTTCAAGTAGCCAACCAGCATTTAAAGAAATTAAGTTCCGGCAGATATCTCCTCAGATTGCACAAAGAACCCGGTTCTTATCAAAAGAATACTGGGCTGGAAATTGATGTCTTTGATGGCGATGTCGGTGAAAACAGAAACGTCCATACTTTATCCGGCGGGGAAAGCTTCATCGTTGCCCTCAGCTTGGCATTAGCCTTGGGTGAGGTCATTCAAAACGAAGCCGGTGGCATTAGTATCGACACTTTGTTCGTTGATGAAGGATTCGGAACACTGGATCAAGATTCCCTTTCAACCGCAATGGCAGCCCTGGAAAGCATTGAGAGTAATGACCGAACTATTGGAATCATTAGTCATGTGCAGATGTTGCAGCAGAGTATTCCTTGTCAGCTGAGGGTTAAAGCTGTTGGTCAAGGGAAGAGTCATGCGAAGGTGTTGAATGTGGGTTAATAATTGAATATGTAATGAAAGCAGCGCAAATTGTTGAATTTGCGCTGCTTTTTGTTTATGGATACTTAATTGATTTCAGTTAGCTTATTAGTTAGGGCTTATAGCCTTAACCACCACCGGAAGGCCAAGGAATTTGATAATTAGACTACGTCGTTTCAGGAGTATCTTATAAGTGTCTCTCAGGTTCTGTCTCACACATTGACTACTATCGAGTAGGGATAGTTATCTCATCAGCCATCATTTAACTAATCCATCAAAGATGAAGCATCAAAATTACGCTGCTTGCTTTGAATTTAACTTTGTTATAAAACAGGTTCTTTGCATATTCACGTATATTTAATCGATGTCGTTTAATGAAAAACTTTAGCGGTATAATTGTTAGGTGAAAGTTTTGAGGGCTTTCACAATACAATATTAAGGGGTATTCATATGGGAAAACATAAATGGTTAGTAGTTCTATTAATCAGCTTTGGCTTTTGCGTTGGGGCATTATCGTCAACTAATGTTTCGGCATCTAAGCAGCTATCGTCGGTACCAAAAAGCTTGCGGGGAACTTGGAGACAGTATTCATCAGATGGTAGTGATTATTTTGGCAAAATTCATTTTACGGCCAAAACAACTTATTACTATCAAAAATCACATGGCAAGTATCACAAAATTAGTTATAAGTTTGCGACACGATCACCAAACACTACGGATAAGACACCCATTCATAATGAAAATTACTATTATGGGCATGGTAAATATAGTTTTTGGTGGCAGTTAAGTACTTATACGTATGCAACCATGCACCCTGACTATTATCGGCTGACTAACCGAAATATCTTCGGCCACAAACGTCATGTGCTACTTGAATATTATGGTGTCGGCTGGCATGGAAGCCCATCAGTCATGATTAAGGTTAAGAGGTAGTCAACAATGAAAAATATTTGGAAAGTAATTATTTTAACAGCTTTAATGGTGACAATGGGCTTAGGAATTAATACGTTAACGACTAATTCAGCATCGGCTAGTTCATACACTACCGCCAAAAGTATTCGTGGACATTGGTATCGGTATAGTAGATACGACAAATTGTATTATTGCATGAGCATCAAAGCCCACTCAGCTTCAACCTATCAGCAACACTTATCTGGAAGGATTTCGTATTATAAACTTTATACACCACACATGAGTGGCTCCCATCGCTTAAAAATTACAATCGGAAAACATGCTCGTAAGGGTTCCAATACAGTTTATAATTTGAATAACGCTAAATATGATTATCAAATGATCCCATCAGTTTGGTCATCACATATGACCATCTTTGGTCAAAGACATCACGTTTTAAAGAGTTACTACAATATGGGTGCCTTTAACGTTTACTTTCATCACAAAGTTAAACATGATTACAGCTACACGCATCTTAAACATTATCAATACTTTATTGGGCGTTGATCCTAATCGCTTAGCTCGGTCATATATTGACCGAGCTTTTCTTTTGATCAAAAAAAACTGTAGTACCTTTTAATCATTTGATTCACAGTTGCTGGGTTCATGTATAGTTAATAAAAGTAAAATATGACTTACAAACTGGAACTTAGTCAAAGATTCACTTGAAAATTGTATTTTGAAAGTTACCATTTGAACTACAAATTCAGGTTCATTTCAAAGTAGTATAATTAAAGCATCAATCTTTGAGGGGGTTGAAATAAGTACGTTTGGGGATTTACATATATGAAAAAGCATAAGACGTTAATGCTGCTTCTGGTGGGGATCGGAATAACAACCGGCAGCTTTTTTGCTAGTAATGTTTCTGCCAGTTCAGTGTTAAAGACAGTTCCAAGAAGCATGCGTGGAACGTGGAAAGAATATTCACCAAGTGGCAGTCGGTTTTATGGTAAAGATGTGTTTCGGGCAAAATCCACGACTGAATATTCTTATGACAGTCACCATTACACTAAATACAGTTACCATCTTGCTTACTATCATTTAGCCAACGGACATCCACGGGTTAATCCAATTTATAGTTTTGGACACGGACGTTATTCAATTTATTGGGGATTAAAAGGCTTTAAATACGGTACCATGCACCCGAGTTACTATCGGGTAACAACCAAGAAAATTTTTGGCCATATTCGTCCTGTAATTCTTGAATACTATGGAGCTGGCTTTGTGGGTACTCCAGGCGTCTTGATTAGAAAGTAGAGATATCAAAATGAAGAAACTTTGGAAATTAATGATTTTAACAGGACTAATGCTGGCCATTGGTTTAGCAATTAATACTGTGACAGCTCAAAAGGTCTCAGCTAATTCATACACAACTGCAAAAAGCATCCGCGGAAATTGGTATTCGTGGAATACTTATGTTAATGCTTACAGTGTTATTAAAGTAAAAAAGCATTCAGTTGTAACCTATAATCAATCAACTCGTGGAAGCATCTCCTATTATCGGGTATATACACCGCATATGACCGGATCACGGAAACTATCAATCAGTATTTATAAACACGCTAAAAAAGGCAGTAATAATGTCTACGACTTAAACCGTGGGTACCGGTTGCCGGCATATAAACGTATTGGCTTTGTCTGGTCATCACACAAAGCCTTGTATGGTCATAAGTATCACGTCTTAAAGAATTATCTTTTGGGCGGAGTCTTCTTTGTTTATTTCCACCACAAAATTAAGCATGATTATGGCTACACCCATATGAAACATTGGGAGTATTTCTTAGGACGTTAAAGCAGTCTCCCAATATATACAGGCATCGGAAAAGGCCATGTTGATGGTCTTTTTTCGTACAAAAAAGGCTTAAATCAGTTTTAACACTAATCTAAGCGCTCAAATGGTGGATAATTGAATTATTTTAGTTAGTTAAACTATTTCTAGTCAACAATATATAAAAAGGTCAAATCTAGTATTTAGCCTTTTTGATGTGCATTTATGCTTCAGCTACTAATCCATCAAATTACAAAATCATTTATAATTGAAATGAAAATATATTATGTTCGTTCGTTACGGTTATTTATTCCCAAGTAGTAGGTGGCCAGAGTAACTGCGGAATTCAATATTAGTTCTGCTTCTGCCCGTTGAATTTTGACTCTGCTTGACGAGCCATGTGCGTCACTATTGTTATTTCGCATGTCAGTAATTGCATCTACAATTTTGTTCAGCCCACTTACCATAGTTAAAATAGAGTGATTCCAAGTGTTATCCGGCTTTATCCCCAATATGAGATTTACTTTTTTCCTATATTGCCCAATATCCCCATTCTCTTTAAAATCAACCTGCTGATCTTGGAGTATTTGAATGAAAACTGATTCTATAAGTGTCCTTGACTTTGTAACAATGCTATCTAGATCATTATTGTTAAAGTCCACTTTGGAATTATCCAGAAGTTTCTTTATGTAATCATCATCAATGATCTTACTAGTATCAGCGACTATCTTTGCTTGATCATTTGAATTAATCATAACAAATGTATTACCATTATACACAAGTTTTTTGCCTGATACAGATAACTCCAGATTGATCCTCCTGATCAATTCTTGCCTTATGACTTGAGCAATATACCTATTATTCTTTTCACATTCTTCGAATATGTTGTCAGTTTGTTCGTAGGGCGGTTCCCCCTTGAGGTTATTTTTAATGACATCTTTGACAGCTTTGTTAATATTCATTACCAAAAGAAAATATTCTAAAAATTTGGTCATATCGTTTTCATTATGCAAACTTGAAAGTATGGTTTGCATCATTTGCCATCGACTACCACTCAAATTACCTACACCAAATTTAATTCCCAGATTTTGAATTTCATTTCCCGTCATGTAAGGAAATACATCTCCATCAATGAAAAGATCTATTACAGAGCGTTGATTCAAGATCAAAAAGGTCTCCTGCCCCATCATACCCAACCTCATTTCTATAGATTATCACGCTATTTTTAAATATCTTTACCATTCGTTGCCATGCTATAGATACTATAGAACTTAGACAGACTCAAACCAATAATTTCTGCATGTCTATGCTTCAAGCAATTAATCAAAAGATGTCACTGAAGTATAGACTAAATCCTCTACATGATCTCCGTGTGTGACTAACATGGTAGGCCTTGTTAACAAATTTAAGCAATGACTTTTCAATCTTACACTCAGATTATTGAGAACCTATTTACTAGAAAAATGAATCTTATTCATATCGAGCACTGAGCTTCGAACAATGATTTCCGGATTAACCACTTTTTGTTCAATGTCATCATGTTGCTTATTGTCCATCATCTCAACCAATCGAGAAACTCCCATTCCAATAATTGTGGAGGTTGGCTTTCTAACAGTCGTCAACGGCGGTACCAAGTACTTAGAATACCCCATATCATCAAACCCAATAATTGAAATATCTCGCGGAACTTGATAACCCAATTCAATACAGGCATTCAATGCACCAAGTGCCATATCATCATTTTCGCAAATAACACAACTGGGGATATCACCGCCAGACAATATTTGACGCATTAAAATATTCCCACTCTTCGGCTGATAATCACCTTGCTTAACGAGCCCAGAATCCACCTTAATATCATGAGCATCAAGTGCATCCATAAAACCCTTTGTTCGATGAGCAGACGACTCAAATTTATTCAGCCCCTTAATGAGAGCAAACTTACGATGGCCCATGCGAATCGCATATTCAGTTGCAATTTTACCTCCAAGTTCATCCCCGACCGCATAGTTATTAATGTCATTACGATTAATGACTCGGTTTAAAACAACAATGGGAATACCGGTCTTATGCAGATATTCAATGAATTCATCGTCCGAAGCAGACTGGCTAATCACAATAATGCCATCAAAGTTACTAACGGAAATCCCTTGTTCATCCATCGCGTTATCAACACTGTTAATTGACAGGGAATAACCCTTGGGTAGGAGACCCTGTGCCTGCTCGATAACCTCAGTTAAAAAGCTGGCTGATGTACCAGTATCCAAATTGGTGAAAAAGATACCAATCATATAAGAACGATTTGTTACCAACCGTTTTGCACTTAAATTGGGCACGTATCCAACCTGTTTGGCAATCTTCGTAATCTTATCCCGGGTGGCAGGCTTGACCAGCGAACTCCCATTAAGGGCCCTGGAGACAGTTGTATGTGAAACATTCGCCATCTTTGCAATGGTCAAAATTGTGACTGCATTTTCATTCTTATCAATTTCTGGCATGTCTCCAGCACCTCCTCAAGTCTTAATTTCATCGAAATAATTATCGCGTTATCAGCCAATTACGTCAAGCTTACTAGTACTATTAATTATACTATAAAGAGGGTGGCAAAGTATGATGCCACCCTCTTCGTAAACCTATTTATTTTTAGTTAAACAATTTCCCTAGTCTAAGAAACCAAAGTAATTTCGTGCGTTGTTATATGAAATATCCTGAACAATTCTCCCAAGCTTTTCAGAATTATTTGGAACTCGTCCTTGTTCAACTAACTTACCATAGAAGTTGCAAAGCACCCTCCGGAAGTACTCATGTCGTGGATAAGATAAGAAGCTTCTAGAATCAGTAAGCATACCAACAAAGTGTGGCAACAAACTTTCTTGTGCAAAGATTCGTAACTGATCATCCATGCCTTCAGCTGTATCATTAAACCACCAGCCGGCACCAAGCTGGAGCTTTTGGACCGTCCCGCCTTGGAAGCAGCCCATCATGGTTGCTAGCTGCATCCAATCATTGTTATTCAATGAATAGAAAATAGTCTTAGGAACATTATCAGTATCTTGCATTTTTGTAAACAGCTTGGTCAAATGAGTTACAATATCAGGCTGAGTTCCCACGGCATCATAACCAGTATCAGGACCGAGCTTGTCAAACATTGGTCGATTAAGATCACGATTTGAATTGACGTGGAATTGCATAGTCCAGTTAAACTCAGTATTAAGCTTCATCAAGTTTTCTAACAGCATTGTCAAATATTGATCTATTTCATCTTGACTTAGTGCCTGGTTTTGAATCCCTTTATTAACAATTGAATTCAATTCGCCATCGCTAGCTTCCTTAAAATGATAGGTCAATAAAGAATGATCCGATAAACGGCCCCCCATTTCGTTAAAGAACTCAAATCTTTGATGAATGGCTTTGATAATATCGTTAAAGTTTTGAATTTCCACACCCGAAACTTTACTCAAGGTTTGCAAGTATTCACCGAATGAATCCCTATCAATTTGAATCAACTTATCAGGTCGCATTGCTGGCAATGTTTTAAAACCACTTTGGTCTTCTTCCTGTTTGAGCAATTTGTGATATTTCAAATCAGATGCTGGATCGTCAGTTGTGCAAACAACCTGAACATTTGAATTCTTAATTAAATTGCGCGGCTTAAAGTCATCCTTTTGAAGCAATTCATTGGCTTTTTTCCAGATTTCAGGAGCCGACTTCTCAGTTAATTCCTGATCAATATGGAAGAATCTACGCAATTCTAGATGAGTCCATTCATATAATGGATTACCATAGGAATTTTCGATCGTTTTAGCCCATTCGATAAACTTTTTGTATTCATCACCGTCACCAGTAATATATTTTTCATCAACCCCGTTTGCCCGCATTAGGCGCCATTTATAATGGTCACCATATGTTCCTTCATTAAGCCAAATACGAGTAATGTTAGGATAATTCTTGTTTTTATAAATTTCTTCGGGGTTTAAATGGCAATGAAAATCGATAATTGGCATTTTTTCCGCATAGTCATGGAACAACGTTTTGGCTGTATCATTGCCTAATAAGAAATCATCATTTAATAAAGTCATGATCAATTAATCGCTCCTCTTTAATCGTTTGCTGTCGTTTGAAGCTTTTGAGCGCTTTCTTTAGAGATGTCACTCTTGGGTTCGTATTTGTCCCGTGCTTCTTTTTTTGTTTTGACAATTCCCTGAAGAAGATCCAAATGTTCTGCGATATGGATGTTTAAGTAACGGTCATACAGTGCTTGGTTCTGCAATAAAATAGTCCAGAACTTGTCGCGATAAACATAGTGATAGTTATGTTTCAAGTTCATAATAGATCCGTACATAGTATGAAGGATTTGACGTGCATCATCGTTATCCAACAGATCCATAACGTTTTCTGTATTCATATCCTTAGGCTTTGGTGCGGTACCGTCAGTTTGCGCATTGAATACATAGAAATCTTTAACATCATCTAAGTTTTCGTATGAGAACTTGTAAAGTTCCAGCATGAATTTTGGATCCTTATGAGCGATTACTCGTAAAGCCTCAAGCCAGTTGGTTCCGGCTGTTTTAACATGCCAGCCATGTTGCTTAGAAACTCGGCCAATGATTTCATAAACTGAAAGTTTATCTGATCCTGAGTGAATACTGAGTTTGTAACCAAAATGTTCAGCAATCGCTTCATGGATAACATATTCGCGCTCAAAACGTTTCGTATCACCAATGTAATCAATGGCTTTCTGGAATTCACCATAGAAACGAGGAGCCATTGTTACAGGGGTAATGCCGCGACGATTTAATTCATTGGCAAAGAAGTAATGGTTGGGATTTGTTGTTTGGTAAGGTGTTTCATCCATTGAAATTTCAAAGTCCAAGTTATAAGGAACGACGAACTTGGTGTAAATTCCAGCAGCAAACAAAATTGCATCATAAAAAGTTAAAACTGACTCTTCAACATCATGTTTCGTAAACTTAACGGAGCGCCCGTCACCTAAATTAAAGGTTTTGTTCAGATAAGTATCATTAAAATATTTAATTTGGTCAGGATCTAATTGGTTAAAGCGCTTATCAAGTTCTTCATCATTTAATTCAACAATGTCGTTATTAATCTCTTCGGTACAATCCAAAGTAATCATTGAGCAACCAATTTTAACTGCATAATCGACCTCATAAGGTGTTTTAACATGGTCACCATCTGCACCCCAACCGTATGTGAATCCTTCTTCAAAAACGGCCCATGAAGCAGATTGGAACACATCAGTATTGGTTCGGTGCATTAATACTAATTCCCGAATTGATTGTTGTGCCAAGACAGGCATGATGCCACGTCCTTTGAATAAACGTAAGTGGGCATTTGACGCATTACCTAGTCGATCACCTAATCCGAAGGTGTATTTATAATTTCTTCGGGATGTTGGCCGCATCCATTGAAAGCGCTTGGCCAATGCATCATTATTCTGTTCGTTTAGCTCACCAACCAGTAACGTTGAATCACGGTCTTCCAAAACTTCTTCAGCCTGGAATTCACCAACAGTAGAGCGGTTTTCATAAACAACCAAACTCTTTTCAATAATGTTCTTTTCATTAGTGTGATGAAGAATGAAGTAAACGTTTCTTCGATCAACCTGAATTGATGGGGCATAAATTTCTTTATTGCTAAGATTTGTGTAAGTGCCGTCTGCTTCCAAAATTTCCTTTACATCTTCCAATAAATTATTTAAATTCATGATAATTCCTCCAGTTTAGTTTAGTGATTTTTAAAGTTCCTAATAAACAAATTATTTACCGATCTTGCCGCCTTCCCAACGACCGTGATCCAGATCATTAGCGATCTTTCCAAAGCGTTTATCATCAAGCTTATAAAGAAATCCAATAACAAAAGCTGCGATAACCAAGCAAATGCCAGGATAAAGTGTCATTGCAGCCTTAATTCCTCGAAGAGCACCAGCACTTTGGTGAGCATTAGCAACATAACCTGTTAAGGCTAAAATTCCTGATGATACCAAGGCTGCGATCGATTGAGCAATTTTTCTTGAGAAATTAAAAGCAGCGTACGTAATTCCTTCTTTTCTGACTCCTGAGCGCCATTCCCCATAATCAATTGCATTAGATACCATTGCCCAAGTAATTCCGTTTGGAATAGCTAATGCTGTATATCCAATCGTTACTAAGATGACGAAGACAACGACGTGATCAGGTAAAATGAAGTTCAATAAATTTGCAACGGCTCCAATTACAAAACTAACCATTGCAGTTCTTTTTTGACCGAAATGTTTGGTTAACATTGGGATCATAAATACTCCAAGAATTGAGCACCCCATCATAATGGCATTAATAATTGGCTGTAAGCCAATATTACCTAAGTTATACTCAGCATAGAAAACCATCATTTGATTGTTGGTATTCATAGCCGAAATAGTAAAAATTGTCATTAAGATTAATGCACCCAGTGGACCGTTCTTAAAAATAACTTTGAAGTAATCCTTGAAGCCTTCGTTTTGGGCATTCTTGTTTCTGTTCACGTGAACATTTTCTTTAGTACCCAAATAGCAGATGCCAAACATTAAAACACCAAATACGGCGAAAATAGCAGATGCCCAAAAGTAACCAAGTCGTTGATCGCTCCCACCAATCAAAACGGTCAACGGAATAAAGGCCACTCCAGCAATAAACTGAGCACCAACAGATCCAATCTGTCGTGTGGTTGCCATAAAGCTTCGATCCTGAACATTCCGCGACATAACTGATGCCAAAGAACCATATGGATCATTCGTAAAGGAATAAACTAATCCCCAAATCATGTACGCTGCGTACGCGTATATGATCTTCTGAGTCATTGACAATCCAGTTGGCATCATGAATGTAATTACGGTCAAGATCCCTAAAACAATAGCTGAGATCATCATAATAGGACGGAATTTACCACGTTTCCCAATTTTCTTACGATTATCAACAACGGAACCAGCAATTGGATCCATAAACGCATCAAATATTTTGGTAAAAGCAAAGATACCACCAACAACCCCTGCGCCAAGTCCAACACCGTCAATCCAAAATTTAGTTAAATATGATTGGCCAAGGTCAAACATAAATCCATTTCCAAAGTCGCCAAATCCATATGCAATTCTTTGATGTATAGGTATTCGTTTTGATGAGTCATTCATCAAATTGTCATCATGATTTTTTGCCTCACTGTTCGAAACGCTAGTTTTTGCAGCAGTACTTTCCATGACACACCTCCGAAGTTTAATTTAATATAGTTTTAAACGAGGCCTTCGTTTGTTAGCAATCAACTTAACTTGTTTTGTTAACGCTTACAACTATACCACACTTAAATGCACACGTGAACAGTTTTTTGAGGTTTTATTGAATTTCACATGCCAAACAATCCACCAAACATCGTTATTTACTGACAAAGTTCTTCTAAAAAAATCATTTGTGAAAAAACATCTCTTTTTTTGACTTAAACACACATTCTGCACACCAGGTAATACATATACACATACCAAATCACTGTCAGATAACGCTTTCAAGCTGTTTTCACGTTTGCATTATTAAAAAAATGAAGTAATATTGGAATTGAACAATTACACGAAAATGAATTTGAACTTTACAATACTAATAATTAGGAGTGCAATCTATGACACCAAAAACTTTTAAACAATCATTATCCTCAGATACAGCCTTTGAAAACTACCTTAAAAACTATTTTTTGACCAACAAAAGTCTCAACGGATCCTATGAAACTCATGAATACTTTGAAGATTATAGCGTTCGGCTTAATCGCCATTCTACTTTAACTTTAAAAACAACGACTTGCCTTGATATTGCAGCTGCAGCGATTCCTTTAAAACAAACTGAAAACATTAGTTTTCATGATTTCCGGCGATTAATATTGAATAAAAAATTTGCTGACATAAATGAAACTTTAGCTGAGGTGTTTGAACGGTCCCTGAAAGGCTAAAATTTCTATGATAGACAAGATTAATTCAAACATTGTGATCTGACATACTCCCATACAAAACGGTCAACATACAAACGTATTATTTTAAAAATTCCAAAGACAAAAAAATGCTTATGTGAAACAAATTGATTCGTTTCACATAAGCACCTTTGTAAATTGCATACTTCAAAACATTATTGTTATCTTGCTTAATTATCCTAATGGTAGATTGTAAAATTAATCCGAACGCTGTTCGGACAAAAAAGATCAGCTTCCTTTAAAATGGTGTTTACCACAAACCCATCTTTTAGGAGCTGATCTTTTGTCTAGTATAACCTATTCCGAACGAATTAAAATCGAAACCTTTTGTGAACTAGGGCTGTCCAATATCCAAATGGGCGTTCGGCTGAACCGATCACCGTCAACAATTTCTTATGAATTATCTCGATGTCAACCTTATCAGGCTGAATTAGCACAAACAGATGCCGAATACAAGCGATCACGATGTGGTCGGAAAACTAAGCTGAGCGATGAGTTAAAGCAAAAAATTCTCAACCATTTACGTCTAAGCTGGTCACCAGGAATGATTGCTCACGAATTTAAACTAGCTACTAAATCTATTTATAATTGGCTAAATCAGGGGAGAATTGGTTTCTCCTTGAATGATCTACCTGAACATGGCGTACGCCAACGGCGTAACGTTGACCAACGATCCAAATATAATCAATCTTTGGGGCGATCAATTGAACAGCGTCCCATGATGATTAATCAACGTAATCGCATCGGCGATTTTGAACTAGATACAGTCGTTGGTCCTCGTGGGCATAGTAAGGCAGTTTTATTAACTTTAATCGATCGAAAATCACGGTTCCTTTGGGCATACCGGTTAAAAGATCGGACGACAGCGACTGTTAATGAAGCACTAACTAAGTTCCTAACCACTTTTAATGGTCCGGTGCACAGCTTTACTGTGGACCGTGGCACTGAGTTTAGTGGGCTAGTATCACTTGAATCACAATATGGTATTAAGACCTATTACTGCCATGCTTATACTCCAGCTGAACGTGGTAGTAATGAACGCTTTAATCGGAATTTACGTTATTTTTATCCTAAAGGGACTCGTTTTGAGCACATTAGTGCTCAAGATTTAACGACGACGTTACTCCAAATTAACCAGCGACCGCTTAAAATACTCGACTGGCAAACACCGTATCAGGTTATGCTGACAAATTTGTCCAAAAATTCGGATTAAATTTGCAATCTACCTAATTAAAAAATTTTAATCTATCAACCGCCCAACTATTTTTTGGACAAACTTCCGAAACCTATGAGAATAATCATTTGCCCTTATCCAATCTAATGGCAATCCAACTATTCCAACAAATATCTCGCTGTATTGAACCAACTCGAAAGACATATCACCCATGCTTGGTGCAATCAAAATCGCAATTTTACTGTTGGTCATGCTCGTGTACGCAATAATTTGGTGAACATCAGATCGTAAACGTTCCTTTTGGGAATCCTTGCTTTCTCCTTCCCTTGGAAAAAAATAAGACTTGTATTTGGCATCAATGATGATGGGAACTTGACCAATTCTTGCCACAATATCTGGTTCCAAGTACTTTGGAAAAAGTCTGGTTACTTTAGAATGATAACCGCTAATAAAAGATTTCGGAATCCGCTTGTTATTTTCAGATGTGTCTAAGGCCCTGGACACAGTGGCTTGAACATAGCTTTCATATAATTGAGAAAAATCAATTCTCCAAGCGAAATTTGATTCTGATTTGTTCTTGATCAGAGCATTTAAGGCCCTTTTCAATTTACGCAAATGAATTGAATCGGATGAATATGGTTTGAATATTTGAGGTGCGGGTTGTCTGCTAATAGTTATGTCAATCAACGAAAGTTTCCTTTGAATGTTATGGATGATCGGCTCGAGTGAGACCCTAATTTGTACCGGTGTTGAATATGAATGAATTTCTGAAACAGCAAAATTTAACCATGCCACAGCTTTTCGAAATTCTTGGTTGTTTTCTGAAATTGAATTAGTGTTTGTTTTAAATAATAGGCGATTCTGAGGAATGGCACTTCTGACTGCGTAATGATTCCAGTCAACGTTACCCACTGGCCTTTTTGCAATTCTTTCTAAACTCTCAAAGCGACGCCACGAATGCTCATTAACTACTGATACAAACTCTAAAATCACTTCGCGTGCAAGGAGATATTGCGGCGCCGGGGTCCCATGCAATCTCATAAGTGGCATTAAAGTATCTTTTTCTGGAGCAAGAGTAAATTGCGAAAATTCTGCCAGTTGATACGTCCACTGAAACCAATCACGACTGTTACTATCATTACTTTGATACCTAGGCTTAACAATTAGGTCAGTAACGTACTTATCTTTACCTTTATCAGGCATTCTAATCGGAATAGCACCAATTAATTCGTTTGCCTTTAAATGTATTTGACCATTTTCGTTAAATGCTTCAATATTTAAAAACTGGAAAGCTCGCTTGTTCAACCGGATAAATCTATCATTTGATTCATTGGAATATCTTGGATCATTAAGGACGGCAGATGGAAGTGTGTATAATTGGTTTGAAAAAGTTTGGAGTTGAATGATTGAAACATGCTTATCTTTACTCATAAACCTTCACCCCATCATAAATAAATCGGCTCGTTAATTTCGTCAACAAAGAATTGATTAAATTGGTCAGCTGCACTAGATAAAAATCCATTGTCGAGATACTCACGAATCAACGGCAAGAGTTCATATTTTACTCTGCTACTAAAGCTTTGGCCGGCCTTCGTAATGAAATATGCCTGACCAGGCTGCATCAACATCTCATCACTAGTCGCATACATTTCAAAAATTGATTGAATTCTTTCAAATTCCTCTTTATGAAATGACCCGTTATCCTCTAAATCCTTATCTGAAAGTTCAATAGGCATCATTGTATACCACGCGAATCGTCGTCTTAATGCGAAGTCAATAACAGCTAAAGAACGGTCCGCGGTGTTCATTGTCGCAACAACACGTAAATTATATGGCTTGAATTGTCAAATTAAGTGCAACACTACATTAAAGAATATTTCATAAGGCGTTTTCCATCCGAGACATTTACGGGGACGATTATTCATTTGTTCTGCATATGCTTGTATCCGGCGGTCAGTAATTGAATCAAGGTCAGTTCCTTTTGGCAAATATTCGCGAAGCAAGCCGTTAGTATTTTCGTTAGTTCCTCGTTGCCAAGGAGAGTGAGGATCGGGAAAGTAGAAGGGCGTACCAAACTTATCAGTTAAACATTGAACTTTGGCAAACTCTTTACCCCTATCCGGGGTAATCGTTAACGATCTACCAGGCCATAGCTTCATTAAGTCGCTCAAAGTATCCGTGACTGCTTCTGAAGTTCTTTTAGCAGCCTTACCAATAAGCAGGTAACGAGATTTTCGATCAACCAATGTAACGACACAAGCCTTTCCGCTTTTGCCTAACACGGTATCACCTTCCCAGTGACCAATTTCTACACGGTTGTCAGCTTCTCGCGGACGATCATGAATCTTGTTGGGGATTGGAATCTTGCCTCGCTTTTCTTGATAAGCTTTATTGTGGCGAGACTTGCCGTGATGCCTTAGATGGCGCACGGCACTAGAGCTGCCAGATTTAAACAAATTATCAAATAAGCCATTGAAAATCCCACGATAAATAGTCATGGTACTGATCTGCACCGGATACTTTTCGACTGCCAAGCGATTCGATATTTCCTCCGGAGACCAAAGGTCTTCGCAGAAGTGTTCTCTCACCACTTCAAACACCTGAGGATTACTCAAAAGAGAGACTCTGCCACAGTTGCCTTTGCGCTGTTTGTACTTCTCCTGAGCCTTCGAAGGTGAATAGGATTTACCAGTAGAATTACGGCTTAATTCTCGAGAAATGGTTGAGTAACTTTTCTTGATATGGCTGGCAATCTCACGAAGTGAGTTTCCATGATTCCTCATTAAAAAGATAGTTTCCCGTTCATCTATGGTAATATGCTTGTAGTGATCCATGGCTAAATTCCTTTCATGATTGTTTTCGCAAACATCATTTTACAGAAATTTGGCCATGGGCCATTCTTTATTTAATTAGTGTTGCACTTAAAGTGTAAATTCAAGGGTAAATGTTTTAAATATAATGGTTCATGACTAGTACCATCAGATTCACCCAGTTGAATTCTAGGGCGATCAATAATCCCGGTTGTTTCAAACAAATAGAATGACTCGCCTAAAACATTACTCAAATTAGCCCGATTAATTTCATCCACGATCAACAATGTGGGACGGTCCTTAGCTGCCAGAGCCATTCTAATTGCTTTAATTAAAGGCCCTTCTTGGTACTTATAGGATAAATGACCATCAATTTCAATTGGTTGATATCCGCCAACAAAATCAGAATAGGATGTTTCTGCATGAAACTGGGTAAATACAACGTTTTTTTGATATTCACTGGCAATTTTTGACGTTAGAAAAGTTTTTCCAGTACCAGGAGCCCCTTGCAATACCACATAGCGTCGATCCTCTAGAAGTTGTTTGACCGCCGACAACTCGGACTTTGCATCTGCTGTATCATCTGGTAATACAGTTTCAAAAAGACGGACATGTTTTCGTTGCGACTTGTTTGAGGGCCAATTTCGAAGTTCAGCGTATATCGCAATCATAAATTTATAAATTTTCCAGAAATCTTCATTCTCATTTGTAGAAGTTTCCCTAAGGGTTGGTTTATCAACAAAGACAGCAAATAGATCCATTGGGTGACTATCTAAATGATCGTCCGCATATTCCGTCTCCATTTTCTTAAGTTCTGGTTTGCTGGAGTCATCAGTAAAATTAAGTGCACAAAAACAACTAATGTTTTTCTCGTTGTTTTCAGAATATTGATGAATTCGACTTTGCAATTCAACAAACTTACGCCGAATACCTGGTGTAGCAACGAGTTGATAGTCATCCCCAAATCCTTCACTACCAATGTCTAACGATAATCGATAGTGCTTCTCTCCAGGATTGACTTTGATGGAGATTCCTGAATAAGGACCACTTGGCTGTTGGTCAGGTCGAATCAAGGAAATGAAATTATAATTTGTATCTGGATCTGCTGTTAAATCCTTATCAACACTTGCTCTGGTAACAAATAAATTTGATTTACGATATTCGCCACCGACGATATGAGCAAATTTTTCCATATTGTTTATCAAAATCTCTTTAGGCGTAGTCAAGTTGTTATTCTCCTTAATTATAGTTTTGGCATGAGTTATCTAAATGAACCAGAATTTGATGGCTGTACGAAGCACATACCTTTTTAGGGGCTTAATCATTGTTAGGGTAATTATACTGCCATTAGTTTTGGATATCGACTGTATTTATACATAATCGTTAATTCAAAATTATCCCAAAACAACACCTTAGAGTTACCTAAAATAACATAACCCAAATTAGAACCACCTATCTGAAATAGCTATATAAAAAACGGCCATTTCCCGAGTTAAGGAGACAGTCGTTTCTTGTTCTTTACTTTATAGTTATATATTAGCTAAACGGAAATTCATTCAAATCAGTGTCAAATTCAAAATTAAAATGAATTTCTCCACTATTAAAGTTAGCAAATGGAATCACCTTACTGCTAAGAAAATCAACATGGGTATTAGCAACATCCTTACCGTTCATTTGGATACTTCCATACAGCTCTTTCATTCCGCTTTGATACAAGCGATTACCATTAGAAGTATTCAGGTATGGCTTATTATAAAAGTCATATGAAAAGATCCCTAATTGATCTGCTTTAGTGGTTGTAATGTGAAAATATGCTCTTACAAGAATTCGCTTATTATGTTTAGGTTTCAACTTATAATATGCAAGTTTTGTCAATTTCATTTTTACGTTGTCATTATTGTCAGGAAACGCTTTAGTAACACTGAAACTTTTTGTTGAACGACTGGTGTAATTAAATTTGACCTTGTTGTAACTAGGGCTATATGTAGTCACCGTTGGCAGCTTCTTTACCTTGGCCTGTGCAGTACCAGATGAAAAGGGAAATGCCAATAATGCGGCACCTAAAACGATTGATCCAATTAATACATGTTTCATGAAAACACCCTCCAACATTTAATAAACCTATTATTTGTTTAGGCCCGGCATATGTCAAGGGGCATAAAGCAATTATTCCTAATCAATTATTTATTTGAATATCCATTTTCTGAATTCACTTGGATAACGTTACATTCCTAGCAAATATTCAAATAAACTTATCTATATTTTTCTCGATGTAAGACACTAACGTTGTTACCTGTTCGCCATGGGTTTCTCTTGTCAACACAACAAACTCATAAGTATCAAACTTCGGTTTTATATCCACAAAGCTAATTCCAGGAAAATTCCAGTTGTTGGTAAAAATCTCTGGAATAAATAGCACACATTGATTCAGTGAAACAGCCAACATCAGTGATTCATAAGACTCAAATTGTTGAACATCAACAACGGTAAATCCGCGATCCGTGAGACTTTTGATAAATAATTTTTCAGCCAACTCAGAACTATATTGGCTGTATAGCCCAACCGTTTGATGAGCAAGTTGTTCCGGGGTAATTTCTTCTTCCCTGGAAATGAGATTTTGAGATGAAATACCAACAACGTAGTTTCCCGTGTACAATACCTCCGAATGGATGGGGATTTTCTGTTCCACATCTGAAAAAGTGAACGCTACATCAATTGTTCCGTCCGCTACCGCCTGCTCTAGCTGTTCAATACTTCGATGCTTCAGTCTGATTTCAACATCGGAATGATTTCTCAAGTAACCATTTAACAAATACGATAAAAAATTAGCTTCATAAATACTGGAAAATCCAACGGTGATCGCCAGCTTAGAACGTCTAGTCACACCTTGAGCAACAGCCACTGCATTTTGATAATCGGTTAGCAAGAACTTGGTGTCCTCATAGAAGGCCCTACCTGCTTTGGACAGTTCAATTGAATTGTTGTGCCGATCAAACAGCTTAACACCAATTTCAGTTTCCAAATTAGACACACCTTTACTAACCGCAGTAGCAGATACATAAAAATGTTCAGCTGTTTTCTTAAAACTGAGGGTTTGTGCTGCGTATAAGAAATACTTGAGCTTTTCGTCCATAATCTGTGACTTCCTTTGACTAGCTTTACGTTGGGGAGGGCGACTGATTTGAGTTCAGAGTTGTGGCATCCTTGTGTTACACTTTATGTGAAATAATTATCAAGGAGGATGTCATAATGACTAAGAATATTGTAACAGGTGTAGATGGTAACTTTGGAAGGATTGTTGCAGATACAATTCAATCGCTCATCCCTAAAGAAGATTTGCTGTTCACGGCTCCGACTTCAAATAAGCTGGAAAAGTTCTCAGAAGCTGGTATTGCAACTGCTACGGCCGACTTCAATGATGTCAGTGGATTAGCATCGACTTTTGAAAACGCAGATACAGTCCTACTCATTTCAATGCCATTTGTCGGCGAAAGAAGACGCCAAGCACATAAAAATGTCGTTGATGCCTGTGTTAAAGCAAATGTGAAGAAAATCATTTATACTTCGTTGGTCAATGCTACTGATCCAATGATGCCCAGCATTGAAAAAATCGATCATGCCTGGACAGAATCATACATTGAGACCACTGATTTAGATTACATCTTCCTGCGCAATTCACAATATGCTGAAGCTATGATCACCAATTATTTTGCGATCGCCCACTCTGGTGTATTGGCAAATAACCAAGCAGATGGTAAAATGGCATACATTTCTCGTGAAGACTGTGCGATTGCAGCCGCTCATGCCATATCGAATCCCTATCTCCATCATGCCATTCTAAACATTAATGGTCCAGAACAATTAACCATTTCTGATTTGATCAACATTGGTAACAAGATAACCGAAAACTCCGTGAAATATCAAGAGGTTTCCGATGATGAACAATACGCAATCTTCGACAAAATGGGAGTCCCTCGGACCACTGAAGGAGAATTCAAGAAAGGTTCCTCAGCTCCATTCTCATCAGAAGGTATGGTCACCTTTGGACAATCAATCAGAAATGGTCAGATGAAAATCCAATCTGCCGACTTCCAACGAATAGTGGGTAGAAAACCCCATACTGTAAAATATATGTTCGAGCATGCTGACCAGTATCAGATTGGTGAGCGGCATTCGGTGGATGACTAATTTAACATTATAATTTGATTTATTCCAACTCCCAAAATTATCGGGAGTTTTTTTCTTATGCAAAAGGCCAATTCCTCAACGAATACAGAGAAATTGGCCAGTCATTATTATATATTACATCGTAATTAATGATAAATTATGAACCCTTTTTACAAACTTACACAATCAGCATTCTATGCACCTTCATGCGGTGCAAGCTTATTCTTAAACTGCTCTGGATTATAATCAGGCTGATTTGAGATGTGCATTGCTGATTTCAATCTGAAAATTAAGAAATTCCACATTGGTTGAGTGATTCCTAAATCATCCAAGTCTTGCTCAGAAATAGTATAGCGAATGCTACCTTCATCGTCATTTTCGACTTTTTGTACCCATTTAGGCTCTCGAAGAATTTCTCGGCCGATTGCGACCATTTCAATTCCTTTATCAGTAACTTTAGCTGCTTCCTTTGGTGTCTCAACTGATCCAACACAAATCAAAGGTAAACGTCCATTCAACTGCTTCTTAATTTTCAAAATCAACGGCTCAGTATCAGATTTGTCATTTAATGATGTCCGCCAAGCATACCCCATTGATACATGAAGATAATCGATAGACTGATTGGCTAAAACATCAATAAATTTCAATGTATCAGTCATCCTAATTCCTGGAGTTTCAATTTCTTCTGGAGAAATTCGATATCCGACTAAAAATGGACGATCTGCAAATTTTTCAACGGCATCATGGACTGACTTAATAACTGCCAGTGGGAACCGCATCCTATTTTCTAATGAGCCACCCCACTTATCAGTCCGACGATTTGAATGCGGTGAGAAAAATTGCTGTAACAAGTATGTGTTTGCACCATGCAACTCAATACCATCGAATCCTGCTTGAATAGCTCTTCGAGTTGCTTCACCGAAGTCATTGATAATACCTTCAATTTCTTCATTCGAAAGTTCTTTTGGAGTCTCAGCATTAGGCCTTTCTGCGGCTACAGCACTGGCACTAACTGGTTGGGCCCCACGAAGTATCTTCGAATTAGACATTCGACCAGCATGAAAAATCTGTAATACGGCTTTAGAACCACCAAGCTTCATTGCGGAGGCAACTTTTGTAAGTCCAGGTATGAAGCGGTCATCTGTAATTGACAGTTCACCTTCAAAACCTTTCCCGTTTTCTGATACGTTAGCAACTGGAGAGATAAACAGTCCAACACCACCTGCACGCATTTGTAAATATTTTAGTTCATCCGTTGAAATTGAGCCATCCTCAAAGCTTGAAACTTCCGTCATCGGAGGAATCACAACTCGATTCTTAATTGTTACGCCATTCTTAAAAGTAAAGTTTTTTAGAAATGAATATTCCTTTGCCAACTGATAACATATCCTTTCACGAAAAAAATTTTTTAATACAAAGATCACACTAGTTCATTTGTTCACAAATTTCAAGAGATGTTAGTAACACGTAATTAACAAGCCATAGAATAGATAAAATGTCATATACATATCAATCCAAAGCCAATGTTTACTCGGGCGTTTAGTGATAATGGACGCGTATCTAAATCACACTAATTTACTTCAACTGAACTGACAACTCCTTATTGGCAGCTAAAGCATATTTATGATTATCTACAATCAAAGTCCCACCATCCCTGGTAGCAATTACCGAAAGATTCTCTCCATCTTTTTCAACGGTTACTTTACCACTCTTAACTGGTAATACTACGTGCAGTTTCTTAAAATTACTTAGGTTAGGTTCAATATTGAATTCACGATATCCCGGCCGTGTGGGATACAGCCCAACAAAATATCTTCCTAGGAGATAAATCGGACTTGCACCCCATGCATGGCATAGACTCTTCCCATATGGGTCACCATACATTGCATACATATCCTTACCCGATTTGGTGGGATCATATTCTTCCCAAAAAGTCACGGCATCGTTATTAAGCATGCCACCCCAATAATTCACAATAGTTTTATAAACGATATCCTGATGCCCCATCTTGCAGAGAGCGTCTTGTTCAAAGAATTTAAAATATGGCGTCGTAATCTGGAGAATACCATCATTCAGCAACACGTTGTTGAGAATCGACTGCTTTTTATCATCGTCAATCAGATCAAATAGAATAGCAAAAATATTTGCATGCCGAGTAACGTGGCACTTACCAGACTCATAACTGTCAATAAATGCCCCTTTTTGTGAACTCCAAAAGTATTCAATGAAGTTTCCTAGAAGCTGATCATGTAGTACCTGGTATTTTCCAATAGGCTTATCAAGCACTGAGCCACAGGTAATCATGGTTTTATAAACTTCAATCAGTAATGCCTGCTCTGCCGCAACTGTGCCTTCTTTGTCGATTTCAGACCAATCAACAAAGATCCAGTCATTTTTACGACCATAAATAAATCCTTTTTCATTAGTTTGAGTGATAAAGTATTGAACCATGCTTTCCATCTTTGGGAAAACCATCTTTAAAAAGTTCGTATCACCAGTCATTTCATAGTGGTTTAAAACACCTATGACCCAAAGCATAGAGTAATCAACAATCGTGTTCATATGCTGTTTAATGTCATTTTGTCCTCTTAGAGCAAGCAGCGTCCGCTTATCAACATCTTCATTGAAGAATGAATATTGATTAATGAAGTTAGCTTGATATGCATCTCCAGCCCATATCCAACGGTCACGCTTAATGCCATCAATGAAGAAAACATCACTACACAAGTTTAGTGTTTCCGTTGAAATATCCCAAATTTTATTGATTAACTGATTATCAGTTTTGAACTCTGAGATATTGTTCTTAGGAACATACTCATGAATGGCGATTAATGCAACTTGATTTTTCTTCACATTAGGTATAAATACAAATCGAAATGCTCTTCTGCGGATGACTGATTTCTCGTCAACATCATCCTGTTTGTAATAGCACATTCCGACATCTAAAGCTTCAGTCTGTGATTCCCCATAGCAAATGGTCACTTTATCAGATTGATGAAGTTTTAATCTTAAACTACCGTTCACAGCTCGTCCAAAGTCAAATAAAACACCATTATTAATTTCTTGAATCCTTGCTGGCTGAACCTTAATCTTCTGATACTCAATCACATTTGGATCTTGATCTTTTTTTGTAAACAATGGGTCATTACCAGCGGAGAAAGTTGATACAAAGTTACTAGCCTGCCAACCATTGTCTGACTTAATCACTGTTCCATCAATATACACACAAGGAAGTCCAGTAGTATTGCCGACAAAGATAGTAATAACGTTTCGGCCTGGATCACATTTCAGGGACTCTCCCAACCGATGCTTGTTGCCATTAATATCAACATAACCGGTTCCGTGAGCATATACCTTGAATTCGGTGGGCTTATCCAAGTTGTAAGTTCGTGAAAATTTCACATTCCGGTTGCAATCATCAATATACCAATATGCCGGCCACCCCATCCCTCGCTCTTCTCTAGCAAAGTTTTGTAGCATTCCCTGATGAATCGAAAAATCTCCTGGATACCAAATCCAATACGTCGTGGGATTCATGCACACTATCTCCTTCCAATAATCAACCCCTGTTTGTAAAATTAAGTTAGAAATTTAAAAAGCCATTTGTGATAGACTTTTGAGTGTTGAAATCAAAAGAAAGGCTGATCACAAATGACCTATACTCATCTTACCATAGACGAACTCACTACAATTTATTCCTTTTGGAAGCTCAATAAAAAGGCTTACCGAGTAGCACCAGCACTCCACCGGAGTGCTGAAACCGTTTATCGCATCTATCGTTTTCTTGACGCTGGCGGTACGCTTATTGATTACCAACAACATTATCGACGGCACAAACAACATTGTGGGCGTAAGCCCATTCAACTAGCCCCTGATGAACTGGTTTATATCCAAGCCAAAATTCAAGCGGGGTGGCAACCAGATACAATTATTAATCGCCACGAACGTTCTTTTAGCTGCGGCGTACGAACCCTATATCGCATTTTCAAACATGATGCTTTTGGCTTGTTCGCCAAAGATTTACCCATGCATGGTCAGCGTCACCCTAATGGGTACGTTGAACGACGAGGAAAAGCTGGGCAATTGGGCAGAGATTTAAAAACCCGTTATCAGGACTATCCTAATTTTAAACGAGAATTCGGTCATTTAGAAGGCGACACGGTTCAAGGCAAAAACCATCAGGGTGCCGTAACCACACTGGTTGAACGGCAGACCAAGGTCGCAATTGTTTTGAATTCACATACCAAGTCATCACAAAACGTCAATCGTAGTTTAGCAGCCTGGTTGACGAAGCTGCCACGCCACTTGTTTAAGTCCATCACGTTTGATAATGGTAAGGAGTTCGCCGGTTGGCGAACGATTGCTAACCAGTTTGATTTAAATATTTACTTTGCCGCTGTAGGAGCACCCAATCAACGTGGGTTGAATGAAAACACCAACAACTTACTTCGTAAGGATGGGTTGCACCATGATCTCATCATGGACCAGCTATCAGATGAATTTGTCCAGGCTGTTGCTAGTCGACGGAACCATATTCCCAGAAAAAGTCTCAATTATCAAACACCACTTGAGGCATTCGTAAATCAAATCACTGATGAGCAGCTAAAATTTCTAACTTAATTTGACATTTGAAGAACCAATATTTCTAGACCTCATGTAGAGCGGCTTGTCACACGGTAGTAGGATCCGACACCTTAAATCTCTTAACCAACAGAACGATAATAAGTGCACAACTTCCAAAGATAACTGTGCAACCAACCATGATCCATAGCAAAATCTTCGGTGAATACCCCATCAATGTTGGTGTAATTAGTGAAAACATAGCAGTAATTACTCGCACAAATCCATAAGAAAAACCAGTTAAAGTTGCTCGGGCATCAACCGGATAAAAAGTTTGACTCCATATCTTGTAAAGGGCTTCTCCACACAACACAGTGCTTCCTGAATAAAAGATATATGCGAAGGTAAATACTTGCCAATACTCACTAAATATTCCTGCAGAAAGAAAGGCAATTAGGGCTGTTGCAATCCCGATATACATCGCTTTATAACGATATTTAGAATCAGAGATCTTTAGATAGACCACGTTAACAAGTAAACAGAGGACATTGGCAACTAATGCAATCACTGTTGAATAAAGTTGGCTACGATTATCAACTGTCACAATGAAGTAATTAACAAATGATCCCCAAGTGTTAGCAGGTAGATTCCAAAACAGATAGAAAGTCGTTAAGAAAATGAGCGGTAACACATAACTGCTATTCCGTAACAATTCTCGAAGTTTGTAATGTTTTTTTACTTTACCAACTGATTCCATCTTTTCTTCAACAACTTCTGCCAAGCCTTCTTCAATCTGACGGAAATTCTTAGAGAATACTCGAACACACCAATTAGCAAAAGCAACCAAGCCAATCCAACCAAACAGGGTTGTCGGGCTTCCCATGCCAGCGTTGGCACTCAGCATCCCAATGAATTGTGAAAGTAAAATTCCTACCGTCCAAAAAATCTGCGTTGACGCAATTGCACGCCCATACGTCCGCTTATCCATTCGTTCAGAAATTACAGCCAACGACGTGGGTAAATCGGCCCCAGAAGCTAGTCCAGCCACAATAACCCCTACCAGTAGCAAAGGTACATTTCGCGAAAAGGCCACAATTACAGAGCCAACCGCTACAAACAAAATATCGTAATTAAAAACAGTAACTCGACCAAACTTGTCAGCTAACCAACCACCTGCAAATGAACCTATGGCAACAGAAATTGTCAATGTTGTGCTTAGCAAACCAACAATCCAACTATTCAGATCTAAATAGTTTGCCCAAATTGGTAATGCGACTCCAAGACTCACCAGTAGAGCCGCGTCGAGATATGACGCAATTCCCGCCACGATAATCAGCAATATATTGTCTCTACTTAAGGAAATCTTTTCATTACCCATGGTTATTCCTCCCTAAATTAGGTACTTCTGAATCAGGTAAACTGGTGTACAGCTCCACGCGTGACAATAACTATTTAGAATTGGACTACCGTAAGGCGAATAATCAGGCTTAGCTGGTTCAAATGCTTCCCAGTATGTGTCAGCCCCCAGTGAAATCATTTGTCCCCAATAGCCTTTCATTAGCTTAATAGCTTCGTCCTTCATTCCAGCTTCAAATAAAGCTTGAGTAACATGGTGATACATATACGGTGTTGCTATCCCAGTGCTCCTACGTCAAGTTTTGGTACTAAAAAAATTAGCCGTTTATCCTAATTCTTTCGGTGTTATACCAGTTAATGTAATTTTCAACTCTGAGGACTAAGTCCTCAAAACTAGTAAAACGTGTTTGAAAAATAAATTCTCGTTTAAGTAGCGAATGGAAAGCTTCGAGCGGACCGTTATCATATGGATAACCTTGTTTGGAATATGAATGCCTAATCAGGTGCCGCTTTAACAGGCCTTCATAAGCAATACTGGTGTATTGTGAACCCATATCAGAGTGCAAAAAGGTTGGCTTAGAAGCCCTGCTCAAGGCTTGCAACAATGTCTTAATAATCAGTTTCGATGCCATCTCCTTGCCAATGTTGAAAGCGATGATTTGCTTACTAGCTTGGTCAAAGATGGTACTTAGATAAACCCAAGTGCCTGGTCTTAGTTCTAGGTAGGTTATGTCAGCACGCCAAATAGTTCCAATTGGATGGTTCTTAATCAAGTTAGGCCGTTGAGAATAATCTACATGAGTGCCTGGCTTCTTAAAACGCCGCCCCATTAGTGATCGAATGCCTAACTCCTGCATTAATCGGTAGACACGATTGGGGCCAATGACTACACCAAGTCTTCTCATGGCAATTGTGATCCGAGGGTACCCATAGGCTTTATAATTATTTTTCCAAATTTCAAAGATCTGGCTTTTTAAAATCGTATCTTGTTTATCATGACGACTTATCTGATAGTGTTTCCAATGATAATACGTACTTTTAGAAAGCCCTAAGGCTTTCAAGATTATCCAGAGGCGGTGTTTACATAATTGTTCGTTGATAAAGTCTATGGCTTTAACTTTGCCTAATGCCTTCCCAGTAACACCGCCGCTGCTTTTAAAATTTCATTTTCTTCTTTTAACTGCTGGTTTTCTTTCTGTAGTTGCTTGAAGGCTTCAACACTCGTTACGCCACCGTCAGGTAGTTCAACTAATTTGGCCCGCTTGATCCAATGACTGATGGTGGTTGGATGAACCCCATATTCATTGGCTAAGGATTTCTTTGAACGATTTTCATTGTGATAAAGCTTAACGATGTTGTTTTTAAATTCATCTGAATAATATTTCATAAAAAAACTCCTATTCTGATTTTTATCATTATGACACAAAATCTAATGATTTTGGTACCAAATTTCAGTATAGGAGCACAGTGACTGGGAACAATTCATCGACCGTTCGCTGCATAATTTGTTTATTCAGACGATCATCCATCACATGAGCCAGGACCATCCATACTTGGGATGGAATATTAACTTCACGTTGAGGCCCAGAAACAAAGAACCCTTTTTTTTCATCAAACAATTCGGATTGACTATACGAAATAAGTTTATTCAGCTTTTGAGAATATCCGCCAACATTATCCTTCATCATGTCTGCCAAGTGGATAAATTGCCGCAATGTGTAGATTAATACTGCTTGACCAGCAGTATTTTTATCAAAATCGTTGGACCAATCGATAAATACAGGATAACTATCATCAAGAATAAGCTCTCCATTGTCCTGTACTTTATCTAAAGCAACATCCATCTGCTTTTTAGCAATTGGATATAAGTCACGGAGTAATTCCTCGTCTGCCTGAAATCGTTGAAAATCATCCAAAATTGAAATGAAAAATAAACTATAGTCGAAGAGAAAAGTATCATCAGGTATATTGTTAGGTTGAGTGAACACATTCGCCGGAATTCGACCATCTTCAGCTGTCATGGCACCAAACAGATACAGACATCTCTTGATCAATCCAATATCTTTGAACGTTGCATAGTTTGCCAGTGCTTGTAACCGAAGATCCCCAATCCATAGGCGGCGATCACGCTTAGGACCATCCTCAAAAACATCTTGCATACAATCCTGTAATGTCTTTAACCCAACTTGGTAGATGTTATCCAATTCATGATCGTTTATCGCAGGAATGGATAAATCTTTGGTTGAAGCACTTGTTTCACTTTGTACTTGTGGATTTGAGAAAACTGCTTGCCATTTTGGAGAAGTGTCAATGACAGTTATCTCAATATACCGAAAGCTATAACGTCGTGATAATTCTAGGTGAGTTGGTAAAACATCAAGATGGATGTATTCTTCTTGAATCCAAGACTTGCTAAGCCACCCATCATAATCCTCGCTTTTGTGCTTTAATTCAGCAGGCATCTCGGCAAATTTCAGCTTGATAAAAAGTGGTGCATCCATTGGGGATCCAGCTGAATTAATATCTATACTGAACTTACCTACCTCATGATCGCCAAAATCTAGCACAATCTTCTGATCTCTTTTTAACTTAATGTCAGGAAGATCAGTAATATCCTGTGTATCTTTGACTCCCCAACCCTCAAGTTGACGTGAGTTCTCTACTAATTCGACGATGGACTTTGGGGTGATAGTCTCTTGATGAATAGTTGGCTTATATAGTTTTGCCTTATTGAGTAGACGTTCATCGTGTTTAAACTTCACTTCATCATTGATTTGAAACGTGAATGCCATCGTTTTCGCCCCTCTCATCCTTTTCAATGCCAGGAATAATGTTGTGCTTTCTTTGTAGATACATCATTACTAGTCCCGCAATAAAGAACACAACTACTAATCCGGTAAAGCCGAACATAGTATTTCTAATTGCAGAAGGTACAACAAGGGCTGGCGTGATCATTGCAAATAAACCACATAAGAATCTTGAGAATCCGTTGATAAATCCTTGCACAGAAGCGCGAATTTCAACTGGGAATGATTCTTGTGTCCAAACCTTGTACATTGCCTCTCCGGCTATGTTGTTACCGATGCTGTAGCATCCAATCGCAATAACAATTGGCCATAGAGCGTGACTACTTAATGCTAAGCCCAACATTGCCAGTGCTTGAACTAAAGCGCCAACGATGAAGAATTTGTTACGATACTTGCCACCAGAAACAGATGCAAAAGTAATCGTTGCACATAATGAAACTAAGTTAAGAATTAATCCTGCAGCAGTTGCAAAGCTTTGAGTTGCATGAGCTTGAACTAATACGAATGTTTGAAATTGGCCAAACGTGTTAGCTAACAAATTCCAACAAACATAGAAAATCATAATGGCTAGGAAGAAGCCAAGGAATTTACTACGATTCGATCCAGTAAAGACGTTCTTAACTGATACTTTTTCGGTAAGGTTAGCTTCTTTATCATGTTCGATTCGACGTTGTTCACCTTCTTGATGAAAAGCTTTAAATTTACTTGATAAGGTTCGCCAGAGCCATGTAACGACTGCGAATATGGCTAAAATTGTAAAAACCACTCTAGCACCACTTGCGCCAGCCATTTTTGAAACAATGAATGCACAAACATATGAAAGGAAAATACCAATCTGCCAGAAGATTTGAGTGGATGAAACTAACTGAGATTGAGTTTTCTCGTTCGGTGAATCATGCGAAACCACTGTTAAGCTAATTGGCAAATCTGCTCCAGAAGCTAAACCGGTTATAATGACTCCAAATAATAGCATTTCGTACCCATTTGAAAAAACACAAACCAATGCGCCGATGGCATACAATAAATTTAACCAATTAAAAGATCGAATTAATCCAAAGACTTTAGTGATTTGACCAGCAAGCATTGAACCAATTGCAATAGCAAAAGTCAAAGCACCTGAAATGATCCCAACCTGGGTGTTTGTTAAACCTAGACCAGTTTGCCAAACAGTTATAGTAGCTGACAACCCAACAATAATTCCTGAGCCTAAAATTGAACCAATTCCTGCGGCAACTGCCAATGGCCGGTACTTTTTGAAGCTTGAATCGACTGTACTGTTATTCATAATGGTTCCCTCCTTTAATTTACATTATTATTGTAAGCGCTATCAAAATATGCTACAATATCATAATCACTCGAATTATCATGCATAATCACAGATCAGATCCGATTTGTTAGGCATGGTGGAAGGAAAAGATATTATGAACCCTACTGAATCACTAAAATCACAACTATTCAGAATGACTAAAGTCGAAAAATTGCAGAATCATTTCGGTGGAAATGTTAATTACATGGATCTTGATTATATCAATGACCCCATTCCACGTATGCCTCAATGGGATTTCTTTGAAGATGGTGACATTGACGTCACCAAAAACAACCGATTCTCCTATGTACCTGCTCACACACATAGTTTTATTGAGTTTAACTATATGTATTCAGGCAGTTCCATCCAATATATAAACGATACAAAAACTGTGTTACACGAAAAGGAATTGCTTGTCATGGACAAAGACGTTGTCCAAAGAATTGACTATACAAATAAAAACGATATCTTAATAAATATTATTATTAAAACTGATTCACCCTATGAAGATGTTTTTGAGTCAGTACCACAATCAACAAATGAAATTACCCAGCTAATATATAATGGGACACGTGTGAACTCGCTACACAATAACTTTATGTTATTTGATTTAAAGGACGCTGAAACACCTCGTAGTTTGATGAACGCACTGATTGCTACTGGTATGAACCATTCAGCACACAGACAAGAATCACTGCGCTTTATATTTTCAGCATTGATTCTAGAGTTGCCCAACCTAATTACCCACAAGTCAATAAATTTTGCAGACTCTTCTAGTGACGACCTGCTTCCTGTACTAAAATATATCGAAAGTAACTTCGCTACAACCACCTTAAGCGACGTGAGTTCGGTTTTTCGATATAATACCAATTATTTAGGAAATAAGATTAAAACCAATACAGGAAAAACTTTTAATGAGCTAATTGAGCGAAGAAGATTATCGGCCGCACAAAATCTTATGCTAAAAACCAATTTAAATCTAACCGAAATTAGTGAAACAATTGGATATCAAAATAGCTCATCCCTCTTTCGCCTGTTTAAGAAATACTTAAAAACCACACCATCTGAATACAAACGCCGTGTCCATCCAAAAGTACCAAAATACATTTCCAATCAAATAAATTCAAAAAAACTCAAAAATCCATAATTTGGATTTTTGAGTTTTTTATATGACGATTAATCTCTTTAATTGTCAAATTTAGTACAATGCCGAAAATCCATACTTAGAAGTGGTCTAATTGCCAATCAAATTCCGGCATTGGATCGAACGGGCAAAGATACGAATACTGAAGTTTAGCTGAGTCGTTGTCCCTTGGTTTAATTCATGTAAAATCATGCGAGGATGACAAACCAATGTCTTAGTAATTCCGGCCATGAAGATGCCTAGTTCTTTTTTATAGTGAATTATAAAAAGATCTTTGTGGGGCTTTTTTGACTGTTTTAAGCAGTTATTTGATCTATTAACGGAAACGTTATACTCCATTTTAGAATCAGTGTCACTTTTTCAATTCCTTTTCCAATCTATTCAACTGCTTTTTCAAGTCCTTGTTCTCTGATTCAATCATTTCAAGCTTTCGGTATATTTTTGAAGAATGATCTTCATTTTCCTTTTTCGTAAAGAACGTTGTCATAGCACTTGTAAGCGAACCGATAATGCCAATTCCAACCATCATAAGTAGCACAGCCGCAAATTTTCCAACAAGAGTATGAGGAGAAATATCACCATAACCAACAGTAGTTGCTGTCGCGATTGCCCACCAAAATGATTCACCCCATGAGACATTTTCAGCGAGTGAATATAGCGTAGCCGAAAGAACCAGGATTGCTATACTGACCCAGACTAAGTAAATAAAACCATTAGTTTTCAAAAATGAAGATGAATATTTTTGAACTTTACCAACAAAACCAATTAACCGTACAAACCTAAATGCTCTAACCAATCTCATTATGCGGAATACACGTGCAAATCGAAAGAAACTGAATACTGAGTAAAAGGGAAGAATGGCTAACAAATCAAAAATATTATGCTTGAAAAAACTCCACTTATTTTTACTAACAATTAAGCGAGCAAAGTAATCGATTGTGAATATTAAAAGAATCCCATTGTCAACAAAGAACCAAGGCTTAACATTCAAATTAATAGTTTTTGTAAAATCCAAAACTACCAAAAGTATAGAAGCTAGAGCCAGAATAACAATAAAACAATCATAAATAACAACTATAGGTTTTTGGTGCATCCTTACTCCCCCCCATTAATTAGACTTATTTCCCCATCACCTATGTATCAGATAATTTCCCTAATAAGACTACTGAATCGCCTACTCGAAGTCAATAAGGTAAGGTCAAACAATTGACGGTTAAATGTATTGACATCCCGCTGAAAGCGCTTAGCATGTTCTTTGGTACAATAACAATGTTTGAGGGAGGCAACCATGGAAAATAAAGGTAATTTTATGAAATACTTACGTCGATCACTGCTGATAGGAACATCGTTTGTTCTATTTGGATTCTTTTTCAGTAACTCAGTGAGTGTCAAAGCTGATGAAGCAATAACCACTTCTTCCACTGTTTCGGCACCCAACATTTCAGATACAACCTATTACCATTCTTCTGCAACTCAACTTGCTCAAATGGTTCGGAATGGACAAGTAACACCTCAGCAATTGATTGCCCATGCAGTAGCCAAGATTAAATCTGACAATCCACAATTAAATGCGGTTATTTCTTTGCGTGAAGAACAAGCAATGCAAGAAGCTGCTAATTTGAAGGACACAGGCCAGCCATTTTACGGAGTTCCAATTCTAATCAAAGGACTAGGCCAACCAATTCTTGGTTCATCAAATACACGAGGACTGGTTCCTTTAGCAGATGTAAAAGCAACCACCACCAGTTCATTTGTCCAACGCCTGCAATCAATGGGATTTATCGTTGTTGGCCAAACCAATTTTCCGGAACTTGGCTTAATCAACATTACTAATTCCGCATTAAATGGTGTTGCTCACAATCCATGGAATCATTCAGATAATACCGGCGGTTCATCTGGTGGTGCCGTTGCCAGCGTTGCTGATGATATCGTTCCAGTCGCTACTGGAAATGATGCTGGTGGATCACTGCGAATCCCCGCATCATGGACCGGAGTAATTGGGTTGAAACCAACTCAAGGTGTTATTGAAGGTGATGATACGTCGCCATCCTCAGTCAACTTTGCTGATGCCAAAAATATTCAAGATATGCAGACATTATTTAATGGCATGCTATCCACATCAGACCATTCCGGAGACGCTATGTTAAAGAAGGTGCCTGCTAATATCAAGAAAGTGCCAATTGCTTACTCAATCAAATCACCGGTTAACACCCCTGTCAGTAAGGATGCTGTTAATGCTGTCAAACAAGCAGTTGCATTTTTGAGATCCAAAGGTTTCAAAGTCGTCAAGAAAAACTCACCAGTTAATGGTGTCAAATTAATGCACATTTATTACTTGGAATCTACTGGTACGGGAACCAGTGCCAACACTTTAATTAAAAACGCTACTGTTAAAAATATGACATTTGACGATGTTTCACCAATGACATGGGCACTTTATCAAGCAGATCAGAAACAACCTTCTAACACCGATGCTACTGTTCAAGACGAGCTTGATTTGGTAAACAAGCAAATGACTGCCTTTCATCATAAATATCCACTGTACTTAACTCCTACAACTGCAGTCACAGCACCTAAGAATACCGATCCAGCATATCTTCCACAAAATGTTGATAAACTAAGAACAATCAGTAATTTGGACCATGAACAACAAATTCAAACAATTTATGATGCTTGGCTTCATGGACTCACCAAGACGCCATTTACCCAATTAGCCAATCTCTCTGGCGAACCTGTAATCAGCCTACCAACGTATGTCAGCAAGCAAAATATGCCGCTTGGAATTCAGTTTGAAGCTGCCAAGGGCCAAGATCGCTTACTACTGAAAGTTGGGGCTTACTTCCAAGATCACAACCAGTTTAAGATGTTGGATAACTATAAGTAGACCGCAAAGCCTAAAGTTAAAGTACGGAAAACGATTCACTCAAGAGATGGTGCAAAAAGATACCAAGTTAAGGGTGGATTTATTACTGCCAACTCTAAGCATGTTTACACGCAAAGTTAAACTCTAGCAAATCAAATTTCGAGCACGTTGTAAAATTACTGGAACTTTTCAAAAAAATACCATTCTACGGGATTCGAATTTCCCATAGAATGGTATTTTTTAATTTCACAACCAACCCCTACTCCAAATTCTCATCCACAATCGAATCCACAACCTTCTCAATCCCCGCAACCAACGGGCTATCCGGCTGAATGCCAGCGTCCGCAAACCGATCCTCCCACCACTTACTTCTGATGGACTGAATAACCGGAATCACTTTTTCTCCTGAGTCGGTCAGGCTCAAAATGATCGATTTACCGGTGCCGGCTGTTTTAGTGAGGTAACCAAGCTTCTGCATCTTTTTGATTTCACGGGTTGCAAGACCCTTGTCGATCACCAGTGATTTGGCAACTTGATTTTGATTAATATTAGAATTGTCCTTAATCGTCAGCAAAATACAGGCAGCCGTTGGGTTCAGCTTCTGTTCCTTAAATAGCTTGCCGGTATCCTTGTAGTACTGCCGGTGCAAAATTGAAATGTCCTGTGCGAGATA
The DNA here is from genome assembly GCF_009739535.1 of Lentilactobacillus kefiri. Lineage (GTDB taxonomy): Bacteria > Bacillota > Bacilli > Lactobacillales > Lactobacillaceae > Lentilactobacillus > Lentilactobacillus kefiri. The sequence goes on along the minus strand of NZ_CP029971.1, from coordinate 1,076,111 downwards.
ACCAATATCCTTCAATATTCTTTTCCTTTCGAGCTTCAAAATACTCATTTAGATTAGCATTTTTTAGTTGACAATTCAACACGATGTCATTATCTTTATATGTGAGTTGAATTGTCAACACAAAAAATTAAGAGGTGTCAGTGAAATGACAAATGTAAAACGCGGTTCACAAGCTTTAATTCAATCAATGATTAACCAGCAAGTTAAGTATGTTTTCGGCATTCCTGGTGCAAAAGTTGATCAGTTATTCGAAGATCTTAAGTACAGCGATCAGCCCAACGCACCAAAATTAATTGTCGCGCGTCACGAACAAAACGCTGCCTTTATCGCGGCCGGCATTGGCCGTTTGACTGGCAAACCCGGTGTTGTGGCCACCACATCAGGTCCCGGAGTTTCCAACCTGGTGACCGGCTTGATGACCGCCACTGCTGAAGGGGATCCAGTGATTGCCTTGGGTGGTCAGGTCCCCAGAGACGACCTTGCCCGCTATACCCACCAAAGCATCCCCAGCAAAGAACTCATGAGCGTCGCTTCCAAGAGCAGCGTTGAAGTTCAAGACTCCAACAACCTGTCAGAAGCTTTTACCAACGCATACAGCACCGCTATCTCCGGCAAACCGGGCGCATCATTTATCTCATTACCGTCAGACGTGCTAAGCGGCAACGTGACCCGGCCAGAGATGCAGAAGCTCCAAGCACCTGAGCAGACCCAAACATTTGCCAAAACGCTCACTCAAATTGTCAAAATGATCCAAAACGCCAAGCTGCCGGTTATCTTAGCCGGAATGCGGGCATCATCTGAAAACGTGACTGAGGCTTTTCACAATTTACTAGCTAAAGTCTCACTCTCCGTTGTAGAAACCTACCAGGGTGCCGGCGTCATTTCTCACAAGTTTGAAAACGACTACTTCGGCCGAGTTGGTCTTTTCAGAAATCAAATTGGTGACACGCTGCTGAAACAAAGCGATTTGGTCATCGCAATCGGCTATGATCCGGTGGAATACGAAGCCCGAAATTGGAACGTTGAGCACAACGACCAAATTATCAACATTGACACGGTTGCGCCTGAATTAACCGCCGATTATCAGCCGGACATGGTCATTGAATCAGACATTGCTAGCACACTGGCTGCCTTGACCGATGCTCTGCCAGAGGACTATCAACTATCTCAATCAGCGGTCGCACAACTTGCAAAGCTCCGGGAAGAATTTGACGGTCAAAACGATGTTAAAACTGACGCCAAGCCTGGGACCATGCATCCCCTCGATATCGTCAATACCCTTCAGACAAAAGTTGACGATGACACCACTGTCACAGTGGATATCGGCAGCCACTACATTTGGATGGCCCGCCACTTCCGGATCTACCGTCCCCGTCACCTACTCTTCAGCAACGGCATGCAGACCCTTGGTGTCTCCCTACCATGGGCAATTGCCGCAAAGCTGGTTCGACCAAACGAAAAAGTCATCTCAGTGTCCGGTGATGGCGGCTTCCTATTCTCGGGACAGGAGCTTGAAACCGCGGTGCGCCTGAAGTTAAACATTGTTCAACTCATTTGGAATGACGGCTATTATGACATGGTTAAATTCCAGGAACAGGCAAAATACGGTAAAATTGCCGGCGTTAAATTTGGCCCAGTCGATTACGTTAAATATGCTGAAAGTTTTGGCGCAAAAGGTCTTCGGGCAACCAACGCCAGTGAATTGGCCGCTGCCCTTGATCAGGCCCAGCAAGAAGATGGTCCGGTTATCATTGACATCCCAGTCGATTACAGCGATAACATTGAACTAAAGTCTGCATTATTACCAGATCTTTTAAACTAAAAGGAAGGCTAACTATGTCAAAATATACAACTTTGTACCAACACGGAACGCTGGCATTATTGGTTCCCGGCTTATTGAGCGGAACCCTGACCATGGGTGATTTGCTCAAACATGGCGATACCGGAATCGGTACCGGCGAAGGACTCGACGGCGAACTGATCATTCTCGATGGTAAACCTTACCAAGTCGATAGTGACGGTAACGTCAACGAGGTTTCAAATTCATTTAACATGCCTTTCGCAAATAGTCACTTTGCAAAATATTCACCTTTAGCAGAGCTCGAAGATGTTTCCCAAGATTACTTTGAGGAACAAATTATCTCATTGACCCATGCCAGCAACACATTCTTCTCAGTTAAGGTCACAGGCAGCTTTTCGAATGTGAAAACCAGAGCAGTTAAGAAGTCGGTTCCGCCATTTCAAACATTGGCTGAAACAGCCAAAAACCAAAGCATCTTCACTCGTGACCACGTTGAAGGCACATTAATCAGTTACTATTCACCCAAGTTATTCGATGGTGCTGCCGTTGGCGGATGCCATAATCACTTCCTATCAGATGATCACACATTCGGTGGCCACCTGCTGGACTTCCATTTGGACAAGGGTGACGTTTCCTATCAGCTGTTCGACACCCTCGAACAACATTTGCCAATCGACAATAAAGCGTACATGGATCATGATTTTTCCAAAGACAATATCACTGATGATATTCATAATGCGGAAGGATAAACAGTCAATCAATTTAAAATAAAAAGATATTGATAACCAACAAAAAACTGCCACTTCATATTTGAAGTGGCAGTTTTTTGTTTGTAAATTAGTACTTAAATCTCAGTAAACTTCTTATCCTTATAGGCTGGGTTAGGATATTTATAGAATCCTTCTCCAGATTCAATTCCCAATTTACCTTCATCCAACATCTTCTTAAACGCATCCGCCAGCGGTTTAACTTCCGGATGCTCTTTACTGGCAGCAAGTGTAATGTTGTAAGATGTCCGGATTCCAACAGCGTCGGTAATGCCAAATGGTCCCCATGGTGCTCCGGTTGCTACCATCCAGGTTCGATCGATCATCTCGGGATCGGCAATCCCTTTCAGCCAAAGCATCCCTGCAGCAGCATTTAACGGCATTAACAGCGAGTTCAAAATGTAGCCGGGTTGCTCTTTCTTGAGCTGAATTGGCACCATCCCAATATCTCGGGCATACTGGACAATTTCTTGATAAACGGCCGGATCAGTCTCCGGCGAACCCATAATTTCAGCAGTATTATTCAACCAAACTTGGTTGGAAAAATGCATGTTCAAAAATTGTTTAGGTCGCCCAGTATCAGCAGCAAACATGCTCGGTACCAACGTTGATGAATTGCTGGTAAAAATAGCATCTTTTGGTGCAAGTGTGCTGAGCTTCTTGTAAAATTCATGCTTGATATCTGGATTTTCCGGAATTGCTTCAATCACCAGATCAGCATCTTTAACTGCATCTTCCAAATCATCGGTAAATGAAACCCGTGAAATTCCAGCATCAAACTCCTCAACGGTGGCAGCAATATCGTGGCGATAAGAATGCCGCAAGCCCTTAATTCGTGCCTCAGCCTTATAGACAGCTTCCTCATTAATATCATAAACAGTTACATCAAAACCTTTAAAAGCGCTTTGAAATGCAATCTGACTGCCTAGTACCCCACTTCTGGCAACAGTAACGTTTTTGATGGTCATAGTTGAATCCCCCTTAATACATGTAATCGGTTACAATTCAAAAACCAGCTTAATTATGGCAGAATCTTTGTGAAACGCAATCAAAGATACCTAGAATTTTAAAATTTGGAGACGAATAAGTATTCCACAAAAAAAGGCGCTCGTAGTGAGCGTCTTTTCTAAATTAACGACTATAAAATTTTTCTCTATGGATGTCTGAAAAGTTATCAAGATCCTTATAATGTATCTTTCTATTGAATTACTGATCATCAGAGTCTTCAAATAAGGACTTATTTAATCAACCACCGTGATGGCCATGACTACACTTTTCCTAATGATACATTGTGATGTAATCTGATTACTCATTCTCATGAGCAGTCTTAGCAAATTTTTCCGAAAGATCATCCTTGGTAAAGCCATCCTTCAAAACAGCAAAGAACTCATATCCACCGTTGCGATACCCATTAATCTTAAAGGTATCAATCATGTACAAGAACGGCGTTTTACCTTCATTCACTTGGATCTTGTCGATGGCGCCTAATACATCAAACTTTACATTGTCTTTGTCCAACTTCTTCATCGGAACACTATCAAAGATACTAATAACCATTATCAAATAACCTCTCTCAATTTATATGTTTGTGGAAAATTCCCATTAGTTGGGATAATCGTTGTGAACAATCCCATAATACTTGACGCCACCAACCCGGATAACTGAATAGTAAGCTGGTGAATCATTCCCTTGCACTTCACGGATCTCCTTATTATTAACAATCTTGAGGCGATACCGTTGAGTTCCATGTTTTCGAATGTGCTTATCCCTTAACCCTTTCATATGAACCCGGTAGTAGTAATATTTTGTATTACCGCTCTGCTTTATTTTCCGAATTTTAACATATGTTTTGGGTTTAAAGTCAAATTCATCAGAGTATGACTCAATGTACCCATCCGTTGTCGCAACAATCGTCCGATTTACATGGCCCTTCTTCTGTCCAATATACTTGGTGTAGTAACCTTCGGAAGGTACTGAGTCGAGCGTTGTCATAAATACTGACTTGGGAATTGAAACTGGCTGCAAATATTTTCCAATCGATGAAAAGGTACTGCTGGTCCAATTACCTTTAAATTTTTTCGGGAAAAATTGCTTCCTTAGCTTGTAACTCATTGGAGTAAAATCAATTTGGTACTGCGTTTTAGCTGGCAGCTTATAATTAAAAGTCTCTTTTTGTGCGCGAACAACCACTCCTGATGGGACAGGAACCTTTTGACTCGAACCCATCATTGATATTTTGAATGATTGCGTTGTCCGGTAGTATTGATATGGTGCCGGCGACTCTACATCAGCACGAGCAATATTACTCAGTAACATGACCGTTAAGGCAGCCACTGCAACCGCACTGATAGCGAATAAAGCCTTACTGAAACGCATATGATCACTCCTCTTCCATGTGCATATTTTACATTGTTCCAAAGTATGATGCAAAAAGAGATTATAATAAAACTGTTAAATCGTTCGAAAGGGGTAATAAATTCATGAAGCACATAAGGTTGGGATTAGCAACACTGTCACTTGGACTTGGGGTATTCTTATTTGCGCCCCAACAAGCCAATGCTATGATTACCCATACCACACCGCGGGCAATGCGGGGAACTTGGTATGGCTACGATAAAGAATATGAATTTTGGGAAAGAATCCATGTTACCAAACATTCATTTAGATATTCAAGTGGTGGCCAAGGAGATACTTTGAGAGGCCGACACTTATCTGTTGTCTATGGGCATAGTCATGCTCATACGACAGTTGCATTTCAGATGACCGGACACTTCGGTGCCACCGACTCATACCATTTTGGCAAAGCCAAAGTCCACGGTCACTATCACACAGCATTAATTCAAGATGGATCGACTGCAATGTTCCACAAACACGTTAAACATTACTACATTCCACGAGGATACCAATTCATTTAACGGCTTCGTTATCCTAAACGCCCTACGCCCAATCAGCCAGGGCGTTTCTTATATTCAAAATTTAGTTTGAGCATCAAACTAATCCCCGCCCAATCAAAAAAGCCACCCATTCCAACCAGAATGGATGACTTTTACATTCATTTATCCGTTAATAATCCCATCGATAGCAACCAACTCGTCATTGGACAGCTCAAGATTATCCAGCACCTTCAAGTTATCCAACAGATGGTTGGCATGTGAAGTTCCAAGAATGACACTCGTCACGATTGCGCTCTTCAACAGCCAAGCCAAAGACATCTGTGCCAGCGTCTGGCCACGGTTCTCGGCAATCTGATTCAACTGATTCAGCTTTTCGACCAACTTATCACTGCCCTTATCAAACAAGAACTTATTGGTTCGATGAACTGGAAAAGTATCAGGAATGCCATTCAAATATCTGTCCGACAGCAAGCCTTCCGCCAATGGGCCATAAGCAATCAAGCCGGCATCCAATCTTTCCATCTCGTCAAGCAGGCCAGTTGTTTCAGCCTCTTGATTCAGCATGTTATACGAGAATTGATTCAATACAAACGGCACATGCCGCTCGTTCAATAGTTTGCCCATCTGTGCGGATTCCTTGGTATCGTAATTGGAAATCCCAATATACAGGGCCTTGCCGCTTTGAACGATTCCAGCCAAGGCATCGGCGGTCTCTTCAAATTTGGTATTCGGATCCGGTCGGTGTGAGTAAAAAATGTCCACATAGTCCAAATGCATTCGTTTAAGGCTTTGATCAAGGCTGGATACCAACGTCTTCTTGGAATCAAAATGCCCATAAGGCCCTGGCCACATATCGAAGCCGGCCTTGGTGGTCACGATCAACTCATCCCGATAGGGGCGTAAATCCTGATCCATGATTTTGCCAAAGGTTTCTTCCGCTGTTCCAGGTTTGGGACCGTAATTGTTTGCCAAATCAAAGTGAAAAATGCCATGATCAAAGGCTGTCAAAACCGTTTTTCTGGAATTATCATAATCTGCCAGACTTCCAAAACCGCGCCAGAGTCCTAATGATAGGATTGGGAGTTGAAGTCCGGAATGTCCTGATCTTCTAACCGGCATTTTATCGTAACGATCTTGAGCTGCTGAATATACCATGATTATGCCTCCATATTTTCAACAACCACTCGAATGCCACTCAATGAATTCAAATTTAACCAAACTTCGCCGGAACAATAATCTTTTCCGGCTCCTGCTTCTTGCCTTCCAACAAGTTAACCATCACTTCACCGGAATCGGCACCAATTAGATAAGGATCCTGGGAAATCAACTTTGTCTTGGGATCGATATATTGAGCAGTTCCGGTATCAGAAAAGCCGGTAACCGCAACGTGTTTGTCGTCAATCAACCCTTTGTAGAACAGCCGCGGAATAAATTCCGTTAACCAGCGTTCCTTTAACGCAAAGATTAAAGTATCTTCTTGGGATCCGTTGATCAAAGTGACCAACTGCTGGAGAACTTTCTTATGGTTATAGGACTTTTCAGAAACTTCCAAAACGTCAATGTTATTAATCACTGACTGAATCCCGTAATACCGGTCCCGTCGGTTGGCGGCCATTGTTAAGCTGGAAGTGATCATAATCACCCGTTTGAACCCTTTATCTTTATAGTACTGGGTTGCCTGACGGGCAATTTCGTAGTTATTGGTGACAATCTGGGGCCAAGGGGACTGTTCAATTTCCCGGTCGGCAATCACAATTGGCATTGGCCGTTTGATTGTGTCTTGAATCACTGAAACTGCATTGTATGGCTGAAGAATTGCACCATCAAATATCTGGTTACTAACAATTTGCATCAATCGTTTTTCCCGATCCAAATCCGAATTGGAGTCAAACAAAACGCCAACGTAACCCTTGCTTTCAAGCATTGCGTTGATCCCTTTGAACATTTCAGTGGAAAAGAAGTCGTCAATATTGCCGGCAATCACGGCGACCAATCCGGATGATTTCTTAACCATCTGTCTGGCAGCCGAGTTGGGAACGTAATTGAGCTTATCAATGGCATCGGCTACCCGATTAGCCGTTTCAGTGGACATGCGATCCAGATTCCCGTTAAGATAACGCGAAACTGTCGCAATTGAAACATCGGCTAATGCGGCAACATCCCGCATCTTCACAACCGAATTACCATGTTTTTGACTTTTCTTTTCCATCGCATTTTCTCCAATTCAACTTTACTCGGATAAAACTTTTACTATTTCGATATTACCCATATTCATAATTTAACATAATGACTGGTTAACTTAAATAACCGCAACAAACAGGCTCCATCCCCCACAAATGAATTTAACATTTTAAAGGACACAGCCTGCAGACGATTCGTCAATTTTATCTTAACGACTCACTCTGAATCTGATTAAATTCGTCTCGGTAAGCCTTGGCATTTTTCGCCACTTGGGCAAAATCACCATCTTTTGCGGGAGCAGTCAAACTGCCGCCGACGCCGACAATCGTCGTACCGTTATCAAACCAATCCTTCAAGTTGGCCAGGGTCACACCCCCGGTTGCCATCAGATTGACATTTGGAAACGGTCCCCGAAGTTCGGAAATCATTTCCGGTCCAACAATCGCTGCCGGGAACAACTTAATAATATCTGATCCATAACTCAAAGCCGTTTGAATATCGCTTGGGGTCATACATCCGGGAATGTATGGAATGCTGTAAAGATTACAAAGTTTGGCGACGGCCTTTGAAAATGATGGACTTACAACAAACTTTGCCCCGGCCAAAATCGCAATTCTGGCGGTTGATGCATCAAGCACGGTCCCAGCACCAATCAGTGCCTGGCCATTTGGATAATCACGATTGAGTTCCTCAATGATTTCATCCGCGTGAGGCGCGGTAAACGTCAATTCAATCGCGTTTAAGCCGCCCTTTATACAGGCAACCGCAGCCTTTGATGTCTCCTCTTTGGAATCACCACGAAGAACCGCAACAACTCCGGTATCCCGAATCTTACTTAATGTATCTATCTTCTGCAGCATCTATCTTTCCTCCCAAACGTCCGACAAATTGATTATTCCATGTTACTGTGCTCAGCTTTGGCAGCATCATTTGAAACGTGATCCCGACGACTCAGCTTGAGACATAAAACATCCAAAGTAATGTGAACACTTTGATCAAACAAAGTACTCAACAACTGGATGGATTTAACCCCATCACCGGCTTTGGTAGCGCCAGGAACCACGATAACTGCATCCCCAAGCTTAGCTAATGGCGATTCTGCATTGCTGGTAACGGCCACAATCTTGACGCCGTCAGCCTTGGCTTTTTCAGTCGGCTCAACAACCATCCCGGTCTTACCTGAACCGGATACGGATACCAGAACATCACCCTTTTGAACAGATGGCGTGATGGTTTCGCCAATGACATAAACGGTGTAACCAATATGCATTAAGCGCATCGCAAATCCCTTAGCCATCAAGCCCGAGCGACCAGCACCCAGGACGAAAATTCGGCGATCCTTTTGAATAACCTTTTCAGCATCATCAATTTGATCTTCTTTAACCAAACCCATGACTTCATTGACTTCATGCATTACATCATTAATTAATGTCATATTGTCATTGCCTCCTTGAATTCCGTAGCTGCCTTAACCGGATCATCGGTTCCGGCAATCTTACCGCCAACGATCACCGTATCGGCAATGCCTTGCTCAGCCAAGCCTTTAGCCTGGTCAAAGTCAATTCCGCCGGCAACCGCTACTCGTTTGATAGCCGGGAACTTCTGATGGAAATCGGCTGTTGCACTGATTGCGTCAAAATTACCTTCAGCATCTTTTGAATGGTGCAGACCATAAATGGCGTTGTCAAAGTTGGCAATTTCTTTAATTTTATCATCGTCAACTTCAAGCAAATCAATCAGCATTTCTTTGTGCTGCTTTTCAGTAATATCATAAATTTTACTGATGGTATCGTATGAAGAGCCAGCCATCACCGTTAGAATATCACCGTTTGCTTCAAATCCCTTTTCAAATTCATAAGGGCCTTCGTCAATTGTCTTTAAATCCAATAACAACTTGGAATGCTTCAGGTTTACAGGATTTTCCTTAATCATATAAAGGCCATAATCCTTCACCAATGAAGTTCCAAATTCAATCACGTCAGCGATCCCATCCAGCTTGTGAGCCAGTGTAATGGCGTCGCCCAAAGATACTCGGTCAATCGCAGCTTGTAATTTCATTAGTCTTCAGATACTCCTTCTTTTTCATAGAATTTCTTTAATTCTTCCGGAGTTGGGTAGCCGTCATTATCGCCAGGTGTTTGAACCTGAAGGGCGCCAACTGCGTTTCCTCTCAAAGCAGCAGCTTTCATTGATTTGCCGTCAAGCAAAGCAGTGATCACGCCAAGTGCGAAGCCATCGCCGGCACCAACGGTATCAACGACTTTATCAACCTTGAAGCCTTTAACAGTGTAACTATTGCCGTCTTTAGTCTTAACGTATACTCCGGCCGGCCCAATTTTAACACAGACCGTATCGGTTCTCTTACCTTTAAGATAGAAGTCGGCAATTTCTTCCGGATCACTGGACCCCATCAAAATTTTACCCTCTTCAACACCCGGTAAAACGATGTTGGCAGAGCCGGCTAATTCATTAATGGTGCTGATCATCTTTTCCTTGCTGCTCCAAAGCGCTGGCCGCAGGTTGGGATCAAAGGTGGTCAAAATGTCTTTTTCAACTAACCGCTTCAATAATGAACGGAATGATTCTTCCGCCGTATCGGAAATTGCTGGGAAAATTCCTGACATATGAGCGATTTTGACACCGTCCAAATCAACTTCATCCATAATCTCACTGGTCAAATGTGATGCGGCGGAATTGGTTCGGTAGTTAAAAGTAACTGGATCACCTTTGGTTACCAATTGCTTTAATTGGTGACCGGTCCAATAAACCGGGTCCCGGGAAATATACTGACTGCCAACTGAATGACTTGCAATTCGCTTAATTGCATAGTCGCCTAGTGGGTCTTGGCCCACTCGTGAAATATACTCAACGGAATGTCCCAGCCGCTTAACACCAATAGCAACGTTTAACTCGGCACCGCCAAGAATCTTTCGCCAGTATCGGGCATCCGCCAACGATTTATCCGCATCCTGTGATGCAAAAGTAACAACGGGTTCACCAACTGTAATAACTTCACTCATGTTAATTTCCTCTTTTCTTTAAGACTTCAATTCATCCAACAACTTTATCTGCCAAAGAAGTAGTAAACCAAAAGTTCATTTAGGATAGACACAATCCACATCACTGGGATGCCGAGTTTTAAGAAACTCTTGGTATCAACTTTCATGTAATCAAGTCCCCAAACGTTCCATGACTGAGTAATATCAGTTGAAACAGCCATTAGTGATGGGACATACAACAGTGGCAGCAGGAATGCATCGCTGAATAGTCCGGTTCCCGAAAGAACGGCTGCCGTTGCTGCGCCAGCACCCCATACATGTAATGGGCCACGGAACAATGCCAATGGTGCCAATACACCAAGCATGAGGGCAAGGACTAAATGACTGTTTGGCAGGATTGCTTCAAAAATCGGTTTGAACCGTGGTGCATTGATTGAAGCAGCCCCGGAGAACATGATCAATGCCATTAAGAACATGATCAAGCCGGCAATATCACTAATTGATTGTTTGATTGTGCTGTTCAAGAAATCACTGAATTTCTTCCAGCCACTGCCGTTTCCGGTTAAGAAGATTGCCAGCAGGGTTGCCAATGTTAAGGCAGGAATTGCATCCCAACCAAATACCATATTCATGAACACAGGCACAACTGGAATAATAAATGTAATTTTTGGCACACTCTTGATCTGAGCTTGATCCGCATCAACGGCACCAATAATTTCCAAATTCTTTTCGGCATTTGCCGGATTGATCTTCTTACGATGAAGAATCAGGAACACGATAATTGCGACAACCTGAATTAAAGTTGCGACAATTCCAAATTCAAGGTATTTGCCACCGTAAATGGCTTTGGGGAAGAATGCCTTAATTTGATTGAAGAGAACAACGTTGATGTACATTGGGGCACCAATTGACAAGGCGAATACTGAAAGTGCCAGGTCACGAGGCATTCCAACTGACAGCAGAATTGGTAACAGAATAACGCCAATGGCGATAACTGAACCAACACCGTAAGCGCTAACAAAAATCAGTGTGGTGACAAAGATTACCAGGATTGCGGCGATCAACGGCCGTTTTTTACCAACTTTGTTAGTTGTTTCTGAAATTGCCGGCGCAATCCCACTATCAACCAACACCCGGCCAAACCAGGAACCAAAGACAATGTAGATAATCGTTGGTCCATAATTCAACGCTGGCTCAGCGAAAACCTTTTGAATAGCTGTGTTGAACGGCACCATCCCGATTACCGACCACAGAATCGCCATGATGAAGAAGCCAATCATCAGGTTACCGCCCTTAATGATGTAATAGATAAAGCCGGCAAACGTAAGTAACAGAAGCACCGAAATAATTGTGGATGTCATGACATTATTCACCTACCTCTTTTTTGAGCAATTTAACTTGTTGAGCAATGTGAGAATCGTTTTCCATTGGGTATTCCAAAGCAAATTGAACATCTGATGGCAGATACGTTAATAATTTCCGCCAGTCAAAGACGCCTTCATCCAAATCATCTGACGTTGTCAATTCACCATCGTGGTCGATTGTGTTCTTCAAATGAATGTAATGGGTAAATGGTGCTAATTCCTTGGCTGCTTCGGTTGCATCCCCATGAGTAAATGCCCAGTTACCTAAATCATAAACATATCCAATCTGATTCAATCCAGCTTTTCGGGCAGCCGTTAAGAAGGTCTTAATTGCTTCAACCGTGCCGGATACGGCAGTTTGGTCATTTTCAACGTTCATTTCAATATCGTCTATTGGGAATTTTTCCAATTCTTTCTTTAAGTCGCCGGTAAATTTGTCAAAGTTTCCGGTGTTGAATTTAATCTTACTGATACCCAGTGTCTTGCCTTCATCGAAGTATTGTGACAACTTGGGATTGACCGAGCCATCAGGTTCGAAGACAACGTCTGGGACACTATAATTAACAATCATATTGTGAGCTTGGGCCTGCTTGGCAACTTCCGGTAATTCGCCGTCGAGATCCTTAAAATATTCACGACGAACTTCAATACCATCTGCACCGAGCCGGTGAGCCCGTTCGACTAAATCAGCTTGCCTCGCACCTTTTTGAACATCTGATTCAAAAATCCAAGTATTTAAAATCAATGTCATAATGAATTCCTCCAATAAATAATTGCTCAGTAGCTATCATCTGATTCACTTTGTATGGTAAACGTTTTCCTAATCGATGTCAACGAATATCTACTTGGCCTATAAATGCCTTTATGATAGTCATTACAAAGGTATTTATCCGGAAAAATAGTTGCGCAACCGTTTAACCTGGTCAATTCATTGGATCTGCATGATATTGCCGTGAAAGCGCTTTATAAATGATTGATAATAATTTTCGCTGATGAAATCAAATAAAAAATGCTGCATCCCTATGGAGACAGCATTTGTCGATATTTTCTTCATTTATTTAACATTTTTAACTCAACCAGGAATCAAACCAAAACTTTTTCTTGGTAATAATATCTTGAGCAGTTTTTGCCAAGGCTTTTTCCTTCTTATAAAGGGGTGTCTTCGAATCATTCTGTTGGAACGTTTCTGTCAACGTGTTCAATTCTTCCTTATCGGTAAACAACCACTTCAAAGCATCCATCTGTTCAAAGATGACAACCAAGCTAATTGCGGGAACTTCAACCTTGTCAGACAGCATTTGCTCACGCAGGTAATTAACCACCTTTTTACGGGCCTCATCAGTGGGTAGATAAATTGTGTGGGTATCCAAATTGGTTTTAACAGACTTTTTCTCGACTAACTTGTCATTCAGCAGTTCAGCACCAACACCGTCATAAATTTCGTTGGCAATATCCCAGCTGGTAATCAGATCAAGAGATTGAACCAAACTGCCTTTCTTCTTAATTTCTTCGAGAATTCGATTCTTCAATCCATCCAGATAGGTTGGCAGATTGTCGAATTTACTTTGATCTTTGACTTCAATGGAATTATCAATGGTCAAAACACCCTGATCCATTAAATCCAGTAATGCGCCAAAAACAAAATAAGCCTGGGCCGTAAATCTTGTTCGCAGCATTGGCTTTTTTCCGATTCGTTCTGTTAGTAGTAAATAATTATTTGCGGTTTTCAGTTGCACGAATAAAGCCTCCGTTTTTTCATTCCTTGTAAATCCACCTTCAATAGTAAGCCATTTTCATGAAAATCAATAGTGATTATTCTAAATTAAATGAAAAGATTGAACCGCACCCTCCCACAATTGTCTGATGATATACTCACCGTATAAAATTCGAGGGGGTAATCCAATGAGGTTCAATCATCCGGAAAAATGGTTGTTGGCGCTCCTTGCCACACTGTTTTGGATCACATTTCAGCCGGCAATTTCACGTGCGGCAACCCACCCTACGCCAGTCATCGACGACCAACTGCATTTGCTGGACAACGACCAGATTCATCGAATGAACAAGAATCTGATGAACAAAAGACATCCCCAACAAATCTGGGTGATTACGACAAACAAAACGCCAAAGGAGCTGAAAGCTGACTGGGTTGAGTACGAAGATATTGAAGACAGTGGGTTTAGTTTTGGTAACTTAAGTAATGACGCCTTTTCATACACCGATATATTTCTAAAGAAGCATATCAAAAACCTGACCGATTCAGGAACCATTGGAATTGCCGGAATGCCTGCCAGAGATGAAATTAACCTCATTTTGGTTGATCCCCAATTAAAGTACCATGTCATACCGGTCATGTCAGATCCGTTTGGCCAAGCGTTAGGCCAGGTTCAAGATTTTATTCTCACTCACCGGATGAACTTTAAAGAAATGTCGGGAAAAAATATTTTATCGACAGCAAGGCTCATGAATGGTTTTCTGGTCAGCCATGTCAGCAGCAAGAAACAAATTAATCAAGGTTTGTCATTTGACGGGCTGGTTATCCGCCTGCTCCTCATTTTGCTGGTTATTTATGGCATCTGGCATCATCGTTGGCGAAAGCGGCATCCCAAACGGATTCGCTGGGAAGATCCCGACTCCCCAAGGGACAACGGTGAATACGACAACGGCTACATGGATGGCTATTACATCGGCATGCACGAAGACGATGGACATGATAAATAGGAAAAACGCTCACCAGGCTGGTGGGCGTTTTTGGATCTAATCGGCTTTTGCAAACTTTCCGACACGTTTCATAAAGTTCGCAAACAAAGCATCTTGTTTTTCATCGGTTTTAAACATGGCTTCCGGATGCCACTGAACTCCGACAATCAAATCGTCATCAAGGCTTTCAACGCCTTCAATAATGCCATCTTTAGCAAGGGCTGAAATCTTTAATTGGGACGAAACAGCTTTAATCGCTTCATGGTGATGACTGTTTACATAAACCTTGTCATCATGGCCAATTATTTGGGCGAGATAAGAATCCGCGTTAATTGAAATGGTGTGGGTTCCCTGATCCATTGGCGCTTTTTGATAATGTTGGAGAACCGGTTTCTCTCTTTGGCTTCCCATATCTTGATAAAGGGTTCCGCCAAGAGCGACGTTGACGACCTGCATCCCTCGGCAGATCGCAAAGATTGGTTTGTGACGTTCAATTGCCAACTTGGTGAGTTCAATGCTGCTTTGATCGAGAAGCCGGTCGGTGTCACCCAACAACGGAACCGGTTCTTCACCGTAAAATTGAGGGGCAACATCCGGTCCACCCGGGAGGAGCAGACCATCAATCAAATCAATGTATTGAACCATCAACTCAGGATTCCGGGTGGGAATCAGAATTGGCGCACCGCCATGCTTGATGATGGCCGCCACTTCGGGATTGTTGACAACGTTGCGGTCCAGATTGTTGATAACGCGAACTTCAGAAGGGACCCCAATTACATACTTTTTATTCAAATGATCCAGCTCCTTACTTTATAAAGATTCAATGACTTGATCACTTAAGCTCAAAATGATAGCTTCTAACAGCTTAACAGTATTTTCAAAGTCATCATATGCTACCATACCGTAATTAGTATGTTCATAACGAACAGGAATCCCAATACAAATAGTTGGTGCACCTTGATACTCCAGCAATTCGGATCCATCGATTCCACCACCAGTTCGGACTGCTCGTGTGAATGGAATACCATTTTTGTTGGCTTGGTCAACAGCAAGTTGTTGGAAATGAGGATTAGCAATAAAAGAAGTATCCATATCACGAAGCATTGGTCCACGCTTTAACCCGGTTTGAATCAACCATTCAGGTGTGAATGTATCATCGGCTGGACATCCTTCAAGGCAAATAGCAATATCAGGATGGACTTTTTTAATAGTAACTTTTGCACCCCGACAACCAACTTCTTCTTGAGAAGCTATTGCACCAATTAAATTGATTTTCAAGTCTTTGTCTGCTAAATCTTCCATTGCGGTCATCAAACAAGCTGTTCCAATTCGGTTATCAAAGGCTTTCCCCATCATGACATCTTGCGTTTTAAAGTACTCCCATTTAGTATCAGGTGCTATGGGGCATCCTGTATCGATTTTTAATACTTCCCTAGTTTCTTCTGCACTGTTTGTTCCAACATCAATTACTAAGTTAGCTATATCAATGGGCTTTTTCTTTTCCGCCTCGGTCATGAAATGAGGTGGCTTTGTAGCAACCAATCCAGTTATCCATTCACCATCTTGATTGCGAATTCGCATCTTCTCGGCTGTTAAGTTTGCAGGAACCCAACCACCAAGGGGAACAAACTTGATCGTACCATTTGGCTTGATTGCTTGAACAATTAGACCAACTGCATCAAGATGGGAATCTAGCATCAGAGTTTTCCCTTTTGCCGGTGAATTCTGTTTATTTTTCAGATACACATTATTCATATGATCGGCATGAACAGAACTAAAACTAGCTGCCGTTTGCACTACATAGTCTTTCACTTCATCCTCAAATCCACTAGGACCATTCGCATTAGATAAATGCTCAATTAAATTTAGTGATAACTTCTTATCCAAGATAAATACCTCTTTTTCATATTATTTTGTCAAATAAGCTGTTCTATAATCGTAATGCCCATTAATCCGATCATATACAACACCTTTAAGCTTAGGGTTTACAAGGTCAATTCCATTTGCTTGATAGATGGGAGTAATCCCTTGATCGGTTGCCAGAATCTTCTCAGCATTAATCAAATCTTCCCATCTCTTTGTGGAATTGTTCGCATCTTTGTTATTGGAATCTTTAATTGCTTGATCAAACTGTTTATTCTCCCATTTTCCATTATTCTCAGGATTGTGAGAGGTAAACTGAGAAAGAAATGAGATTGGATCAGCAAAGTCTGCAGACCAGCCGGTAAAGTTCACATCAAAATTGCCAGCAGATGATCTTGCAAGCATTGATGGAAATGGCATGCTATTGGATTCAATCTTTAGGCCGGGTAAAGTTTCTTGAAGTTCACTTTGAATAAACTCTATTACGTTCTTAGTTTGATCATCGTCAGCTGATAACAATTTGATCGTTAAATTCTTTTTACCCAAATGTGATAAAGCCTTTTTATAATATTGCTTTGCTTTTGCTGAATCGTGATCAACCGTTCCTGGAACATAAGCTTCCTTCGCAAAATCCTCACCGGTTTTAGGATTCTTTGCAAAATCTGCAGGTACAAATCCTTTTGAAACAATAGAACCGTTTTGCATAACTTTGTTAATTAATTGACTTCGGTTTAAAGCCAATGAAAAAGCCAGCCGTAAGTTTCGGTTCTTAAACACACCTTTTCGTTGATTATATTGTAAATATTCTGTTGCAGCGAGAGGTCGTTTAACGGCGTCCTTACTTTTTCCAAGTTGTTTTGCTTGTTCACCAACAAGACTTATAAGGTCAAGCTTTCCGGATTGAAATAAGTTGTATGCAGTACTTGGAGATTTTGCAACTGTGTAGTTGATTTGAGACAACTTAACTGCTTTTTTATCCCAATATTGGTTATTTTTTACAAGTTTCCAAGAATCATTCGTTCCTGTCCAGCCGACGTTTTTGAACGGACCATTATACACCGTAGTCTTTGCTGAAGTTCCATAGTTTTTCCCATACTTCTCAACTACTTTTTTATCAAGTGGATATAGTGTCTCTCGTGCCATAACCATTTTGAAATAAGTCGTTGGTCTTGCAAGCTGTACTTTTAGCTGATATTTCCCAATAGCTTTGATTCCAAGTTTACTTGGTAAAAGCTTCCCATTAACAATTGCACTTGCGTTTTTAACGTTATCAAAAAGATAAGTATATTGACTGGCTGTTTTCGGATTAACCGCGCGTTGCCAAGAATAGACAAAATCATTCGCTGTAACAGGGTCCCCATTGCTCCATTTTGCATTATGCCTAATATCAATCGTGTATGTTTTGCCATCTTTGGAAATCCGAGTCTTTGTAGCCAACGCAGGATCAACATTTCCATTCTCATCATATCTATATAAACCTTCAAACGTCTCATCAACCTGAATAAATGATGTTTTATCATATATTTTTGATAAGTCTAAACTTGTAATTTCTGCTGTGGTAGATAGATTAATCTTCTGATTTCCTGAAAGTTTTTTTGAATTTTGATTAGAACTTTTTGAACCACATCCTACAAGTAAAACCATTGTTCCAATAATGCTAGTAGATAAGAGTAATTTTTTAAAATTAGAAATTCTCATACGTTTTCCCCATTTCCTCATTGAATTTTAATTAATATTATCATAAACCATTTCAACTTTATGTCAATAACATGGCAATATTTTGCATTAATATTCAAATATGACATCGTAATGTGAGGATACAACGAATTGAGGAAAACATTTTTAATTTCAAACTTATTTATCAACGATCTTGGTTAAAGTATCGAAGAACGACAGAAACGAATTTCTTGAAAACAATACAACTGAAATCATGTCCGCATTCACTTCGCAGTTTTCATTATTACTGCTGGTGAAGAAAAATAATGAGTGAGTTAATCTTACCAATCGCTTTTCGTTCATATTAGAAGTTAAACCTATACTTTGGAATATTGTCCACATAAAAAAGCCGCAGGGAATTCCCCACGGCTTGCAATAATGATCATCAAAATATTCAATTTTAATAAGCGGTCCACGAACCGTCAACTGGCAATACCGCTCCATTGACATAACTGGCTTCGTCGGAAACCAGGAACAATGCGGCGTTTGCGATTTCCTCTGAAGTTCCGGGTTCTGGCGATGTTGCCATCCCTTGCGATTGTCTGTCAAAGCCAAACTTATCAATGTTCTTACCCATCGATTGAGCAATGTTGGTCTTGATGCCACCAGGTGCAATCGCGTTGACCCGAATTCCTTCTTTTTGATACATATAAGCTGTATTCTTGGTAATTCCAACAACCGCATGCTTGGAAGCCGTGTAGGCAACGCCGGCACGGGCGCCGTTGGTTCCACCAACCGAGGCGATATTCAAAATAACACCCTGCTTTTTAGGCAGAAATTCCTTAACGGCTTCACGAGTTGCGTACATGACACTGTCAGTATTGACGGCGAAGACTTTCTTCCACATCTCATCGGTCAAATCACCAATTGGTGCCATGTTATCCATAATTCCAGCATTGTTAACAACAATATCAATTTGCCCAAATTTATCTTTAGCGAACTTAAACATTGCCTTGATATCTTCTTCATCGGAAACGTCAGTCTTAATGGAAGCTACTTCACCCCCACCGTCTTTGGCAATATTTGTAACAACTTCATTCACCCGATCTTTATTCAAATCGGCAGCAACAACCTTTGCGCCTTCAGCAGCAAACAGCTTGGCCATCGCAGCACCCATTCCTGATCCGGCACCGGTAATAATAGCTACCTTATTCTTTAAACGATCTGTCATGAAAAAGCCTCCTTGTGATATATAAAACGCTTACACTCTTATTGTATACGATATGCTGCGCAGATGTTAACCAGGAGACTAATAAAGTGCCACTTTAACCGTTTCATCATTCCAAATTGATGGTTGGTATTGCAGCTTTAAATCCGCGTCTCGTTTGGCTTGACCGATTAAGTTTCCGGTCACGCTGGCACCCGGATTGAGATCACCACTTTCCAATGTATCTCTGGAATGTTTCTCTGAGGTTAATATTTCCATCATGTTCGTTGAATTTCCGTTCGCATTCAATTGGAAATCCATTGGAGTGTATGATTGCTTCTTACCGGTGTCATTTTTAATCGTCACGTTGCAAATCACATACCGGTTTCCGCTTTTTGGTTTATCAAGTTGACTGCCATCATAGTAAGTCACCCGATTGACCTTGAACTTGTACCCTTTGTAATTAACGACTTGGCCAACATGGTAACTGTCCTTTAACTGACGATCATTGGATGACTGACTTTTGGCAGACGAAGCCGTTTCCGACTTGTTACTGGCCGAGTCATTTTCACCACCCGATAAAGCACCACCGGCCATGATGAGGCCAAACACGACTAATGCCCAGACCCACCACTTCTTGAACCAAGGCTTTCGTCCATTTTGCTGATCTTTGTTCATCTATTTCCCTCCAAATCATTTGTCTGCATGAATTCCTTCTAACAATTGTGATGATTAGTATATCTAAGAAAGAATTGCAACGTCTATTTTGGAGTTTGCATTTTAACAACGGTCTGTGGATAACCGAAAACAGTCAATAAAAAAAGATGCATCCCTTCTGGTAAAGGATACATCTCGACGTTTATTTATGATACGGGCTACCTTCATTAATCATAAAAGCCCGGTATATCTGCTCTGACAGCACCAATCGCATCAATTGATGGGGCAATGTAAATCGGCCAAATGAAATCTGGGTATCCGCACGATCGAGAACGTGCTTCGATAACCCGAGCGAACCTCCGATGACAAAGGTGATATCGGAATGACCGTACGTGGTCAAATCGGCAATCTCCTTTGCGAACTCTTCTGAAGATCGCTCCTTACCAAGGATCGCAAGTGCATATACGTACTCGCGGTCTTTGATTTTGTCCAAAATTCGGGCACCTTCTTTATCCATCACCTCATCCATCTCTGCCTGGCTGAGAGATTCAGGGGCTTTTTCATCGGGAACTTCCACAATCCGAAATTTACAGAAACGCGATAACCGCTTTGCGTATTCCGCAATCCCCTGCTTAAAATACTTTTCTTTGAGTTTGCCAACAACCACTAATTTGATATTCAATATGTCATTTCCTCCAAATGGTGAATGATCCTGTGTAAAAAACAGGGTTTATAAACAAGTTGTCCACAGAGTTATCCACAGGTTTATGCGGCGAATTTACAATTGAAATGCAACACAAAGTAAAAAAATAAACCCATACCGGGTAGAATCTGTTTAACGACCAAATCAAACAATTCGAGGTATCCGGTATGAGCTATAAACATCTTACTATAAAAGAACGTGAAATACTTATGTTTTTACGAGCTAAGGGGTTATCTATCCGGGCTGTTGCGTTACGGCTGGGGCGAAATCCAAGCACTATTTCACGGGAGTTAAAACGTTGTGCAGGTAATTATTCCCCAAGCAAAGCAGATAATGACTATCATCAAAAGCGGCAGAATTGTCACAAGAAGCGACTATTAGACAGCCATCCACAATTACGTCGTCAAATTGTTCATTACATCTTAGATCTGCACTGGTCACCAGAGCAGATTACCGCTCGCTTTAATAAGGAACATCAATGGTGTGTTAGCTACAACACAATTTACCGTCATATCTATCAACACAATTTAGGTGAGAAGTACTCCTCACGTGGTGATACCGGTATTCAGCGCCATCTCAGACATAAACATCGGACTCGGCATTCAAAGAATACTAGACGACATCGAGAAGTACAGACCGACTATATCTCGATCCATGAGCGCCCTGGTTTTATCAACCAGCGTCAACGTATAGGTGACTGGGAAATTGATACTGTGATTGGTCGAACGGGTCACTCCATCCTTTTAACGGTTGTCGATCGGCTTAGTCGGCTTACGCTTATCAAAAAGGTTGTGCAAAAGGACTCGCAGGAGATAAATAAAGGCTTAGTTGAACTGTTAGGGGACATTCCTAAAGAATTTGTTCATTCTATTACACCAGATCATGGGACCGAATTTCTTCATCTTGATGAAATCAGCGAAAGGTTAGGTGTTACTGTCTATTGGCCCGATCCATATTCGCCTGAACAGCGTGGAACAAATGAGAATACAAATGGATTAATCCGGGAATATTTTCCCAAGCGAACAGATATTGATAATTATACAGAACAGGACGTTGAACACTGCCAAAAGCAGTTAAATCAACGTCCTCGCAAAGTGTTAAACTATGAAACCCCATATGAAGTATTTTTTGACAAACCGTTGCACTTAGTTTGACAATTCGCCGCACATAACTAATTTTTTTGGGACCCGCATTATTTTAAAAAATGTCAAGAGCCAAAAATGTTATCCACAAAACTGTGGACAACGTGTGTTCGCAATCTATCACCGCAAACCCTATTATATCAGTCTTTGTTGCGACGAACAAACCCCTTTTTTAGGCCAAAAAAAGTTATCCACAATTTCTGTGGATAACTTTGCCCATTCGGGGGATAACTATTCAACGTTATTCTACCAATGGATGACAGAACCCTGTGGATTGTCCACAGAGTTATCCACAGACAAAATGTGGATAGTTTATCGAATTTTTACATCCTATGAATCTTTTGAATGAAACTCGGCTGGTTGTTCGTATTTATATAACGTGTACGGTACAAGTTCAAGCTATTTCATAAAGCCGTTCGTAATTTGTTCGAAAATCCAATGTTTGCGGAGAAATCGAACAGGTTTTCGCAGATATTAATCGCATAATCCGAACAAATCTGTCCCAAAAGATTGGAGATGAAGCAAATGTTAGTCAAATTAATCAATAAAAACGGCTCAGTGACGTTACCACTCCCCGCCGATATAAATCCCCAGCACGAGGAATATAACGTGTTCCAGACGCAGGAGGGGGTTATATTGTGCATTCCAGTTGAACGATCTACGGAAAGCTGATAAAAGATTTTACAGCAAAAAGGACTTCTATTCCTAATCATTAGAATGGAAGTCCTTAAATGTGTTAGTCAAACAAGTATCAATTATTTATTGTAGAGTTCAGCAAGTGATTGTGCTTTGAAATTCGTACTATCAAGAGTAACTTTCTTGTCATCACCATCTTGGGTGTATTTCAATCCTACTTTTACAGGAGTTGTTCCGATAGTAACATTGCCATTCTTGTCAAACAATGGTGTATCAATATTCTGCCCGTTATCAAGTGCAACGGTATTATCGTTTGCCTTAGCAGTGATGGTAATCTTATAGATATAAATTGTTGTTCCTGCCATTGCAGGAGCAAAAATAGAATCAGTCGATCCACCAAAATCACTTGCTGCTAAATGAGTTTTGGCAGCACCCAAAAAGCCATCATTTTTTGCAGCATAGTAAATGGTATCCAAATGTTGGTCCTTAAGTGCAGTGTTAAAGCTAGTAACTGAAACTGTATTACCGGCATACCCATTCAAATTTGAATCAGCAGCCAATGCTTTAGCAAAGTTTGTATCTGAGTTTCGTTGACCATTTGAGCTTTCAAAATAATTAACTGGGACATCTTTTGTTACCCAACCACTAAGATGCTGGAAGAAAGTAAAGCTCGAAGCCAAAGCTTTCACAGGAATCTTAGCAACAGTCAACTTAACATCCTTACCATAAGTAGCACCTTTGATAGCATTTAAATTAGCCTTTGTCTGTGTGTCGCTGAGACCAGCAACTGTGTAGCCTTTAATACCGGCAGCAGTTAATAATTCTGTATAAGCTTTTTGAACAGTAGCTGAATTTGATGATGTCGGATCATCCTTTACCGCAGCCTTAATGGTATCCAAAGCAGTCTTATCATTAGTTCCCTTAGTTAATTTAAGTGGACCAACTGCCTTACCATCAGGATCCACAAATGATAACTGAACTTCATTATCCGTAATTGGATTTACAGCAACCGTCTTAATGGAAACTTGGTTACCGAATGTTGTTTGAGCAATCAACGCTTGTTGTTCAGTGGTCAAAGTGTTGTTGGCACTTAATTCATAACCGGTTCCCTTCAATGCATCGACCAATTTGGTTTGAATAGCAGTTGCGTCGGCAGCAGCTAATGTCCAAGTTGATCCGTTTAAGGTTCCAACTGATTACCATTTACCGCATTGGCATTTGTGTAATCAATCGAATTGATGACATTTCCATTTGGATCAGTCAAAACGATTCGAACGGCCTTGTTGATTGTTGGCTTTACAACTGAAATTGTCACGCTTGAACCAAATGTCCCTTGAGCAATTGCGGCAATTTGGCCAGGAGTTAACGTAAATCCAGTGTAGCCTAATGGTGAAAGGGCAGCTGAAATTTGTGATTGAATTGCGCTTGAATCGTTTGAATCCAGTTTCCAAGCACCGTTGACGTTTGAACCAACAGTCGCACCCTTAGTGGCACCACTCTTGGCGTAATCAACTGATGTAATTGATGAACCGGTTGCTGAATCAACCAAGTTAATTCGGATGGCGTTATCAGCGATTGGTGAGTTATTTGAGGCGGTCTTTAAGCCGGAATATAGAATCCAGCCATCGGCACCTGAGTTACCATTTGTAGCGTAAATGTGAACCCATTGGTCACCTTCGCGAGTTCTGGTTCCCGCTTGATCAATCTTATAATTAACGGTTGCGTAAGGTGTTGAATCAGTTACCTGACGACCAATCTTATATTGCGTCCAAGCTGGTTGCTTGTATGTAACCGTCTGGTTGTCATTAGCAGTTCCCGGATTTGCAAACTGGAATGTATTGTTGGACATATCATTCGTAAGAGAACCTTGCTGGAAAGTTTGATAAGATTTCAAACCACCGGCAAAGACAGCCTTGCTTCGGCCGCCATAAATCCAGCCACGATAATGACCATCAAAGGTGACAACCTTGTAATAGACTTTACCTTTATTGGTTCTTGCAACTCGATATGCTCGAACGTTCTTGGTTGATTTTTTAGATCGTGCAAGATCTTTCAAAGTAATCGTTGTAGCAACCTTCTTAGCGCTCTTCAGTGAAGAAGCTTTGGTGTACAAGCCTGCTTTCCCCGTGAACGCAACGTTTCTCGTTGAACCATCAGTCCTTAACTTCACGTTGGAAGTGACTCTCACTCTTGATTTGGCACTGGCATTTTGAGCATTTGTAGCCCCAACAGCTGCAAGCAAACCAAAAGCGGCAAGAGAGATGATTACCGACTGCTTAATATGAATTCTCATGTGCATTTCCCCTTTTGCATATTTTTGATACACCTTAATTGTATCTCATAAGGTCATTAATTAATATTACACGCATATTAAGTATTACACTTGTGTTAAGTAAGTAAAACCGCCCAAACTATTTTCCATAAAAATAACCCTCATTCATCAACTGACGAACGAGGGTTATCAAACATCTCTATTTTATTTAGTTGCTTCACTTAATACTTTACTGGTTGCTTTTTCGTTCAAAGTAATTGTGCTGGTCTTCTTATCACCTTTGTGGTAGTAAGTAACCGAAATCTTATCACCGATCTTGTGCTTATAGAGGATATCACGTAATTGACTCTGTTGAGTAATCTTCGTGCCATCCAACTTGGTAATAACATCGTATTTAGCCAATCCAGCCCGCTTAGCAGGTGAATTTGAGTTGACGTTAAGGACAACGGCCCCTTGAGTGACACTCTTAGGCAGCTTCAAAATTGAGCGTTGCTGCTGTTCGGAAATATTAGACAAATCAGTGTAGCCGATTCCTAATGCTGGACGGATAACTTGACCGTTCTTAATCAACTGGTTAATAATCATAACCACTTCATTACTTGGAATAGCAAAGCCCATTCCTTCAACGCTGGTTCCTTGTTGATCAGATGCCAACTTCATTGAGTTGATTCCGACAACCTGGCCGGCGAAGTTAATCAATGGACCACCTGAATTACCAGGGTTAATAGCTGCATCGGTCTGAATAACCGTTGCGTTACCAATTTGGGCACCACTTTCAGAGGTTTGCGGAACTTCCCGTTTCTTAGCGGAAATAATTCCTTGAGTGACTGATGTTGCGTACTGAGAACCAAGTGGTGAACCAATGGCAAGAACTGGTTCGGCAACTTTAATGTTGTCCGAATCGCCAAATGTCGCAACTTTCTTAACCTTATCAGAGTTAATCTTGATAACGGCCAAGTCACTCACGGCATCTTTACCAACAACCGAAGCGGAAACCTTGGAACCGTCACTTAGGATGATCTCCAAAGCATTGGCACCGGCAACCACGTGGTTATTAGTAACGATGTAAGCAGTATTGCCGCTCTTCTTGTAAATCACACCGGATCCTTCACTGGAAGCTTCAAGTTCACCACTGCTCTTCTTTTTACTTGAAGAACCGCCTTGAATCTGACCCAAAATTCCGGATAATGTATCATCACTTGAACTTTGTTTTTGTAAATTAATCACAGAAACGACAGTGCTCTTAGTCGCATTGAACGCCTTTTCTGCTTGGGTATTGAGGTTCACTTTCACATTGCTGACCTTGGTGTTGCCATTCTTGTTCGTACCAGAGACCAGCTCTGTTCCTGTTCCATTATTATTGTTATTAAAATATGAAACACCGCCGTAAGTAATTCCACCGCCGAGCGCGCCGGCGATAACGGCAGTCGCAATGAATTTTCCAAAACCATTATTTTGTGCCAATTAGTGTGCCTCCCTATTGTTTTATATTACTTATAATAACCTTTTTTTATGACGAGAGTGTGTTTAAAAGTTTAGAATTATCTAAAGACTCTTTAAATAATCATTAAAGGCGAGGCGTGGTCCTGAGAGGTGTCATACAGCTTGAAGTCTTCGCCGACACCCATATCGTGATCCTCCAAAATGGAAGCAACCGTTAGATGTGCCAGGGTCTTCATGTTGTTATGAAGGCTTCGGTGTCCCAGGAAGACTTTCTTGGTTCGGTGCCCAATCACATCGAGCATTGCGTTTGCACCATCCTCGTTGGACAAATGTCCCTGATCACTCAGAATCCGCTTCTTGGTCATCCACGGATAGTCACCGTTCTCCAACATTTCAATATCGTGATTACATTCCAACAAATAACCATCGGCATCCTTGATGACGCCTTCCATTCGGTCGGAAACGTAGCCGGTATCAGTTAGGATAACGAAGGATTTGTTGTTATGGTGAAAGACATAGAATTGCGGCTCAGCGGCATCATGTGAAACCGAAAAGCTCTCAACATCAATATCGCCCATATCCATGACACTATCCGGCGGCATAATATTTTTTTGATCGTCGGAAACCTTTCCGATTCGTGGCGCCATCGCATTCCAAGTGCCTTCATTGGCGTATACCTGAATACCGTATTTTCGGGCTAAAACACCGGCACTGAGCCGATGATCGGAATGTTCATGGGTGACAAAGAGGGAATCGACATCGCTTAAATCACGGCCAATTGACTTCATCAAGGCTTCAATTTTCTTACCGGAAAGCCCGGCATCGCAAAGAATCTTGTGATCCGGTGTTTCGATGTAACTGACGTTGCCGCCGCTTCCGCTGGCAAGGATACTGATTTTCATGTCATCATTATTCATACTGGTTCTTCTTCCTAACTTTAATTCATTGACGAAGGATTGTTCTTCAAATTCTCATCGGTCTCTTTAATGATCCCACCGGTAAATGCATTGATCCGTTTCAGCTGAACCTGAGTTGAGTTTTGCGGTCTGATTGCAATGATCCAAGTTGGGATAAAGACCCGATCGCCATCAATTGACAATAGTTTCGTATACCCAAGACTGGTCCAGGCAACCGTGGTGTTATTTGGTATTTCATTATATTGATACAGCCAAATGAGCGCCCGAGTTTCCGAAATCGTTTCTGAACTTTCACGGAGACTCTTAATTCCCTGCAGATAAGACTGGGTGTAACTAACAATCTGATGATTGGAATTTAAAGTAAATCTAATTTGGGCTTCTGAGGAATAAATGGAACTTCCCAGTGCCTTTTGATTGTATACGATATTGCGGCTGGTTGAAAGGTCTTTGCTGTAAACGTACTGATCACCGAACAAAACAAACGTTGAATCAGTTAATAGCTTGTTAATTGATTTCTGGGGATTGGTCTTGTTAACAGAAATCGGCTGCTTAAGTTCACTTTCCAACTCATGACCCACAAATTGGGGAGTCTGGTTGGCTAATTGACCCATCTGGTTACGCAAAACATCGCTTTGCTCACCGGAAATATAAAAAGCTGTTTCATTTTTCCGAGATAAATTGCCAACTTTGATTTGGTCGTTTCGCATTTCCTTGATGATAACAGAATCTGAACCACCTTGTGAAACGTTGTCGGCCTGCATATCCATGTTCTTTCTAAACATCCCAAACAGAAAAATATCAATTGCGATAAAGGTCACCAAAAAGATGATCTCAATTCTTCGAAAGTTCACCAGGCTCCCTCCTTTCCTAATATTGATTCATAAGTGAAGTGTAGCTGCGCCATTGCTTGTGGTAATAAATGTACCAATCCGGATTCAGATCAATCAGCAATGGCGAAGTTGTATCTTTCTTCCAAGTGTAACCCAAGCGGACCTTTTGCAGGTCCTTCATATTGTAGCCATGGTCCTTCAAGCGCTTCAACATGGTTTCAGTTGAAGGCAGAGAAACGTAACCCTTGTTGCTTGGAAGAGGTACTTCAAGGTTGTCCAACGAAAAGATGGTCCGCTGAGCACTGGAGTTAAGGGTTCTGGTTGAAACTGTCCCAAACCCACTCGTTCTAAATACTGGGAATCCTTCGACGTAGGTTCGATACATAATCGCACGGGTATTTGGATCGTAACTGAAGAATCGCACGTTATCCATTGGCAGACCGAGCTTAGTCACATTCTTATAAGAATCCTGAATTGCAGACGTTAGGTTTTTCCGGTTATGATTGGGACGGAAATCAGAGAATTCTCCCATCCGGTTACGGGAATTGAACATGAGCTGGAGGGAACTTTGATCACCATAGATAGTCATATTCCTTCGACGCTTAACGTTAACGTTGGTTGAATCCTGAGTGTTCAGAAGTCGACTGACATAATAATCATCGGACTGACGGTCGATTAGATATTTATATGGCTGCATTTCCACCGATGTGGTAACATAAACAGCCGGTTTGTTGTTAAGCAGTTTGAAGCTTGCCGGTTGAGTCCGCATATCCATCTTCAAAACTTTCTTCAGCGGTTTTAAGCTGCGCTTTTTAACGTCAACTTCATAAACCGTAAAGTTTTTATCATACAAAAGATATAGCTTAGGGACTGTCTGAAAACTAAAAATTCAGGTATAATCTGAGGAAAAACGAATCGAGGCATTCCGATGACAACACCTAAACGATACGAACTGGAAGATGCTCAGTGGGACCGAATCAAAGGATACTTCCCGCCATACCGGACTGGCCGTCCATCAAGCCTAGACAACCGTACCGCCCTCAACGCTATCCTCTGGCTCATGCGCAGCGGGGCTCCTTGGCGTGATCTACCTGAACGCTATGGCTCTTGGAAAACGGTGTATAGTCGCTTCCGAGCCTGGGTAAGTTCAGGCTTGTTCGAACAGGTTTTTCTCGAATTGATTGACGATCCCGACATGGAAAACTTGAGCTTAGATTCAACGATCGTTCGAGCGCATCAAAAGGCCACTGGGGCAAAAAAAACGCCGAATGTATGGTCGAAAATCAAGCTATTGGACTAAGTCGAGGTGGCCGAACGACCAAGATTCACGCACTCGTTGACGGATTAGGGAATCCCTTGGGTTTTCGCCTAACAGGTGGTCAAGTACATGATAGCCAAGTTGCCAGTGAGTTGCTGGAAGGCTTCGATATTTCTCAATCAAATATTATCGCGGATAAAGCCTATGGCACCGCGAAACTTCGCCAGTATATTGAAGATAAAGCAGGCGTCTATACCATTCCGCCAAAGGAAAATACCAAAGACAAGTGGACCTGTGATTACCACGTTTATTGTGAGCGCCATTTGATTGAGAACTTCTTCAATCAGTTGAAGAACTTTCGTAGGATTGCAACGCGTTATGATAAGCTCGCTCATGTTTATCTGGCTACGGTTTACATTGCCTCAATTTGCATCTTACTTAAGTAGTTTTCAGACGGACCCTAGTGGAATTATTAGTTGGTAAAATAATTCGATTGATTTTATAATTTGGAAATTTTCTGAAATGATTTTTAACAATGTAGTTAACTACCCGCATTGAAACGGTATCCGAATAGTTCAGCATAATTGAATCCGTCTGGTTGGCAATCCGGAAATAATCGACCTTGGAGTTTTTACTTAAGGTTTTTATTTTTGGATTCTGATAGTTATGCATGGTCTTTTTAACTTCAGTAACCGTGTTGACTAATTTGTTAACCATGATCTGCTGAGTTCCATCCGCATTGGTATGAAGCGCCTGAACGGGGGTATAAACGTACCGTTTTGGCTTGATCATCTGTTGCGTTTGAGGACTTTGGGCAGTTTGCTGCTTATTGTTCCGGTAATTGGCCGGGTTGGTCCATAACACAACCGATAAAGTCAGACTGACAACCACCGCAATGGTGAGTGCGAGTGGTATTAAGTATTTACTAAACCTCATCCCACAAGTCCTCCTCTTCTACCGGTTCGTATGGCAAAGCAATATAGAACGTTGAACCTTTACCTTCCACACTTTCAGCCCAAATTTGGCCGTGCAGTGCTTCAACCGTTTCTTTAGAGATCGCTAATCCTAAACCACTACCGCCTTGTTGACGAGAACGGGCCTTATCAACTCGGTAGAACCGATCAAAGATATGGGGAATATCCTTACGTGGAATTCCCAACCCTTGGTCAGAGACGCTTAAAATGACTTTATTTCTGGTCTCATAAAGCCGACAGGTAATGACCCCGCCATCTGGCGAATATTTAATCGCGTTGTTCATTAAATTATCAAGCACTTGCGTGAAGCGGTCGGTATCAAGATCAACCCACAAGTCTCGTTTGGTAAAGTAACGCTTGATCGTGTAGGTCTTTTCAGGATGGTCCTCTTTTTTGAGGATCATATCAAATCGGTTCAAAACGTAATTGAACAATTCATTGATATTAACCAGTTCCACTTCCATCTTTTGAGTACCGGAATCCATTCGTGACAATGTCAACAGATCATTAATCATCCGGATCATCCGATCGGTTTCATCCTGCGTTACTTTCAAGAACTTGGGTGCCAGCTTGGGATCCTTCCAGGCACCGTCTGATAAAGCTTCGATGTAGGAACGGACACTGGTCAACGGTGTTCTTAATTCATGAGAAACATTGGAAACGAATTGCTTACGGTCCTGGTCGATTCGCTGCTGCTCGGTGATATCACGAAGCACACAGACAAGGCCACTAATAAACCCGGATTCTCGCTGAATAAGTGAGAAATGGGCGTGCAGTACCAGACTGTGATCTTCACTTGAAAAATCAAGAATCAGTTCATCCGGTTTTTCAAGTAAATCACGCAGACTGTAATCTTTTCGAATATCTAAAACATCCAAAATTGATTTTCCCATAGCTTGATTTTCATCAAGGTCCAGGAAGCTGGCAGCCGTTTCGTTAATGATAATGACATTTCCACGACGATCGGTCGCTAAAACACCATCGGTCATGTTGGCCAACACAGAATCCAGTCGCCGTCGTTCAGACTCGGTGGACTCATGGGACTCTTCAACCCTGACAGACAGGTTGTTAACCGCACTGGCAAGCTGACCCAGCTCATCGTTCCCATACACGTGAACCTGGCCGGAATAGTCCCCACGGGCAATTCTGATGGTTTGCTTCTTCATTTCTTCAATTGGTCGGGTAATTGCCCGAGAAATCACAATCGAGATTAATAACCCCAATATAATAGCGATTGATGCGGCGAACAGATAGATCAGCGTAATGCTGTTGATGCTATCGTACACGCTATCAAGGTTGGCCCGGGTATATACAACACCGACGACCGTACTATTATTATTGGAGCTCTTAATCAACGGCGAAATCATCGTATAGTAACGAGCGCCGGTTGATGAATCATAAGTTGTCTTTTCAAACTTTTTGCCATTGTAGATCGCATTTTTAACGTTATCATCAGTGGTTTTTTGGCCGACAATGGCCTGGTTATTGATTTGATTGGTTCCACGGATGGTTCCCTTGTTATCAATGACTTGAATTTGGGCAGTATTGCCGCTGCCGGAGTCATTTAAAATTGTCTTGATTCGGCCATTAGCCTGAGTTTCATTGGAATTCGACAATTGGGTTGTTAAGGAGTTGGTCACATAAGTCTGGAGCTGAATCTGGTTCTTGAAGGTTGCCAAATTTTGGTGTTCCAACTGCCTCACGAATACCGCACCGACGATTTCCAGTGTTACCAGTAGAATAAGGGCAAAAACCAGCGCTATCTTAAATTTGATTGATTGGTAAAACTTAATTCGATTATTCACAACCAGTAGTACCCCTTATGCATTGATTTCATTGATATTAAGCCTGATCATTTTCTGGGTTGCGCAGGTAATAACCTACCCCGCGTCGAGTTACCAGCCAAGTTGGGTGACTTGGGCTGTCTTCGACTTTTTCACGAAGCCGTCGAACAGTTACATCAACAGTTCGGACATCACCAAAATAGTCATAGCCCCAAACTGTCTGAAGTAAATGTTCACGAGTCATAACTTGACCGATATGTTGTGCCAGATAATGAAGCAATTCAAATTCACGGTGAGTCAATTCAATGTTTTCACCACGTTTGGAAACTGAGTAAGCTTCCGGATGAATGACCAAATCACCGATTTTAATATCTTTATTGTCTTCTTCTTCACTACTATTGTTGTTTGAAGTGTTAGAACCCTGACGGCGCAAGTTTGCCTTAACCCGGGCAACCAATTCACGGTTGGAGAACGGTTTGGTAACATAGTCATCAGCACCAAGTTCCAGTCCAAGAACTTTATCCAATTCAGAATCCTTGGCAGTTACCATGATGATTGGGGTGTCTTTAGTCTTTCGGACTTCACGAGCAACTTCAAGTCCATCAACCTTTGGCAGCATAAGATCCAAAATAATTAAATCAGGATCAACGTCTTTGACCTGCTTTAATGCTTCTTCACCATCATAGGCAACAGCAACTTCGTAGCCTTCTTTGGTTAAATTAAATTTTTCAATGTCGACGATAGGTTTTTCGTCATCGACAACTAATATCTTTTTTGCCATTAACAATTTCTCCTAACATGGATTTATTATTGTTATTTTCTATAAATTTGCACACGCCAACATGTTGTTATTATAACACAGACATATATTGGTCAAATAAATACGAATGAAGCCTCGGATCGTCGGATAAATGTTTGAAGCACTGTGAATAAAGATAGTGGATAATGATTGATTGTCCACCAACTCAACAAAATTCACTGCCAATGTAAAAAATTGACTTTTGCGTGTTGCAAAAATTTTGTGCATATGCTATTATATTTAAGTCGGTTAGTAATGGGCAGTTAGCTCAGTTGGTAGAGCAACGGACTCTTAATCCGTGGGTCCAGGGTTCGAGCCCCTGACTGCCCATCAATTACATACCATTAAATAACGATCACGCAGCTACTTGTAGCCGTGGTTGTTATTTTTTTACGCAAAATTCATGATTTATGTACAGTAAAGGCGAGCACTCATATTGAGGTGCTCGCCTTTTTGTACATCATATTTAAGATTGTTGCTGCGCATACGAAATCGACGAAAACTTATTATATGACTTCACGAACAGCAATTTGACCGTTCCACGAGGACCCGATCGGTTCTTTTCAATAATGACTTCAACTTCACCGACGTTGTTCTCATCATCTTCGCCCTCGGAACCGGAATCATCGCTATCATCACCATCTTCATCCCGATAATAATCATCACGGTAAAGAAAGGCAACGATATCGGCATCCTGTTCAATTGAACCGGACTCACGGATATCGGACAATACGGGTCGCTTATCCTGACGCTGTTCAACCCCACGAGAAAGCTGGGATAACGCAATGACAGGAACGTGGAGTTCTTTGGCTAATTTCTTCAACTGCCGCGAAATCCCAGAAACTTCCTGTTGCCGGTTTTCGGCGTTACTGCCTTCAATCAGCTGCAGGTAATCGACCACCACTAAGCCCAGGTTGCCGGACTCTTTGGCAAGTCGACGGCATTTGGCACGGATTTCAGACATCTTAATACCCGCCGTATCATCCATATAAATGTTGGCACGGGACAAACTGCCCATGGCAACAACCAAATTCTGCCATTCGTCTTCGGTTAACTGACCGGTCCGCAAATGGTTGGCATCAATACTACCTTCCGCACAAAGCATCCGGTTAACCAAAGATTCTGCACTCATTTCCAAACTAAAAATGGCAACTGTTTTATCGGTTTTGGTACCCACGTTTTGGGCCAAGTTCAACGCAAAGGCCGTTTTACCAACGGCAGGCCGGGCAGCCAAAATAATTAATTCATCTTTGTGGAGACCAGTGGTAATTTTGTCCAATTCCGGATAGCCGGTTGAAAGACCGGTAACTGCATCCCCTTCTTTAGACAACCGATCAATTTCATTAAAGGCGTTGTTCAAGACTTCTTTGATTGGTTTGAATCCGGACATGGTCCGGTTTTCAGCCACGTTCATAATGTCTCGTTCAGCATCATCCAAGACCGTTGTCACATCATCATCGGTATTGTAGCTATTGGTAACGATGTTGGTCGCAGTTTGAATCAAGCGCCGTAAAATGGCCTTGTCTTTGACGATTTTAGCGTAGTAGGTCACGTTGGCAGCAGTTGGAACAGAACCCGCCAGATCGGCAATATATTCCATTCCACCAACGTCATCCAAGTTATTTTGTTCGGTTAAAATGTTGGTTATCGTCACAACATCGATCGCTTCATCGCGGTCGTTTAACTCAACCATATCTTTATAAATAATCTGGTGAGAATGCTTGTAGAAGTCGTCCGACTCCAAAAACTCCATGGACTCAACCAAAGCATCGGTACTCAGGAAGATAGATCCCAAGACCGCCTTTTCCGCGTCGATATTTTGTGGTGGTAACTCGTTTACAAACTCATTGCTCATATTTATTCCTCAAATTCGTTCACTTTAAATACAATACATAAATTGTAGCACACAACGCCAAAATTCTCGCATGCTTTGATAAGAAAAGGACTGGCTGCAAAATCATCGTAAGTCTACTTAGCAGAAACGTGTTTCGACGGCCAGCTGTATGCCTGCCTAGCCTACTTGGCGACAACCCTGACCGCTACACATAAGTAAAAAATGGCTATCAATGAACAAAGAACGTTCATTAATAGCCATTTTCTACTTATGCACCGCGGCCACCCGGGTCTCGTTGCACGCTATTTTTCAGAAACATGAACCCGAATCTTGGCAGTTACATCAGTGTGCAGCTTAACTGGTACATTGGTGTAACCAGCAACTTTGATTGGCTCAGATAATTCAATCTTACGCTTATCAAGCTTAACCCCGTATTGTTTTTCCAGTGCTGTGGCAATTTGCTTGCTGGGGATTGAACCGAAGAGGCGGCCGTCAGTTCCGGCCTTAGCTTTAAGCTCAACGACAGTCTTGTCGTCTTCGAGCTTGGCCTTCAATTGCTTGGATTCCTCAAGTTCCTCTTCTTCACGTTTTTCTTCAGCCTTTTGTTGGCCTTTAAGTTGGCTCATGGCGGCTTTTGATGCTACCTTTGCCTTTCCATTTTTAATCAGAAAGTTTTGAGCATAGCCGTCAGGAACTTCTTTTACTTCCCCGCGTTTACCCTTGCCACGGACATCTTCCAGAAAAATTACTTTCATAACAGATCACTCCTACTATCCTCAAAAATTTAAATACCTTTATTCATTATCATCGATATTCTTGATCGTTTCAAGCAGCATTTTTTTCACGTCGGCAACCGACTTGTCGGAAACCTGCGTAGCACCGCTGGATAAATGACCGCCACCGCCCATTTGCTCCATAATGACTTGGACGTTGATCGTACCGGTGCTTCGTGCAGAAACCCCGACTAATCCGTCGGCTCGTTTGGTAATAATAAACGATGCATCAACACCCGACATCGTCAATAGAGAATCACAGGCCTGAGCGGCAGTAACCGGATCATAAACCTGATCTTCTTCACCAACAATTAATGCCATATCTTTATGGAAGAATTCAACTTTGGAAATCAAATGATTTCGTTGGAGATAACTGTCGATATTTTCCTTCATAAATTGCTGCATCTCATCGGAATCAGCCCCTGCAGAACGCAGATAACTGGCGGCATCAAATGTTCTGGTACCTGTCCGCATTGAGAAGCGTTGGGTATCAATAAAGATACCGGTCAACATAGCTGTTGCTTCAATCCGGTTGATTGGTTCTTCTTCATGTGGCTGATATTCAAACATTTCGGTAATCAACTCACAGGTTGAAGATGCATATGGTTCAATATAGACCAACATTGGATTTTCAGGGAACTCTTCACCACGACGGTGATGATCGATAATAACAACCTTGGATGACATTCGTTTATATAATTCTTCAGACATACTGATTGATGGCTTCGAATGATCCACCATAATCAGCATACTGCTGTCCGTCACTTTGCTCATAGCTTCTGACGGCGTAATGATTGAATCGGCAATTTCAGGATATTTCTTGGTTGCTTCCAACAATCTCTGAATATCTGAATGGACCTTTTCTTTATCAAGGACAATCCAGCACTTCTTATTATTCATCTGGGCAATTCGTCTGATACCAAGGCAGGCACCAAGTGAATCCATATCCGGTCTTGTATGACCTTGAACAAAGACCTGATCCGAAGCACTCATCAATTCGTTTAAGGCTTGAGAAATCATTCGAGCCCGAACCCGGGTCCGCTTCTCCATTGGGTTGGTCTTACCACCATAGAAACGGGCAGTTCCATCAAGGGATTTGACAACAACCTGGTCACCACCACGACCCAATGCCAGGTCAAGGTTGCTTTGAGCCTGATCTGCCAAGCTATTCAAGTCATCTTCGCCATAGGCGATTCCGATACTCAAAGTCAGTGGGAAGTTCTGCTTGGAAGTTGTTTCACGGACGGTATCCAAAATATTGAACTTATCGTTTTCAATCGCTGTTAACGATTTGGAATAAGCCAATAAGAAGAAGTGATCATCATCAATTTGTTTGAGGAACATGCCATACTTTTGTGACCAAGTGGCCAACTCATTCGTGACATAGTTGCTCAAGTTGGAAATTTCCTGGTCAGTCATTGACTGGGTAATTTCATCATAGTTATCCAAGAAAATCTGCCCAACGGAAATCTGTTCATCGTTGTAACGCTCTTCAAGATTTGCGTAACGGGTAATATCCATTAGATAAATGGAGTTGTATTCCTTTTGAACCAACATGGTGAATTTGTGATCCCGCCATGTAATCGTATGGAATTCATTTGACGCCGCATACTTGGTAATGAGTTTCTGCAGGTCGGGGTCAATATCGGCCATTTTTCGTCCCAGCAGATTTTCATCCTTAAAATACTTAATCATGTATGGGTTGGCCCACTCAACAATCTCGCTGTCATTTAAAATCATGACACCGATGGGCATTTCCAGCAGCGATTCCTGCTCACCACGGTGAATTCGGTATGATAAGTCGGTAATATAGCGATTGGTATCCGAACTAATTTCATTCATCATAACAATGGTAAAAATCAGCCCTACAACACTAATCACAATTAGAATAAGGGAAGCCACAATGTTATATAGAAATGAAATAACGATGCCGTAAATCACGATTAAGGAAATAAAAATCATGATTCTTCTGAGGCGTCGGTTATGAACAAATGGCGGAAGTTCGCCACTGTTGTTTGTAAACCAATTTTTCATATTAATTCCTCTTCATCAATAGCTTAATAGTCTTATTTTACCATAAAACTGGATTCTTAATGATTCCTTCAATTGTTTACCCTTTTTTAACATCTTAAAATATTGCCCAATTATCGTCATTTTCGGCGATATAACAGCCCCTTTACCATGTTGACAATCAAGCTTTTAAATCATCCGCCATATCAGAAATACAAAAAGATTCCCGACTGTTTAACCAGTCAGGAATCCAAGTTTTTATATTAGGAGAAAACGGATTATGTGTTGAAACTGAATCTATTGATCGGTATCGGGAACCAATTTTCTTTGATGCAAATAAGTGGCACCACCGAAAACTGCGGTCCAGACAATGGCTCCGATTGCACCAATAATATCTTCTGGAACGAAGAACAATGAAACAAAGATAACGATAAAGAATGTAATCGTCAGGGGACTCATGATCTTATATGCCGGCATTAAGAAACCATTCGGCAGGAAATCGGCAGACTGACGATACTTTCTGTGTGCCAGCATTGCCAAGGTGTACACGATGATGTACATATCACTGGAAATCCCAGTTACAATAGTGAACACTGACGCCAAGCCGTTGGTTAAACTAATCAGGGGTGTGATCAATACCAGAGCTGCTGAGAAAATGATGGCCGGAGCTGGGACACCATTGTGAGAAATTTTAGCAAACTTCTTGTGCATCCAACTGTCCTCGGGAACCTCGGTTGCCAACTGATAGAAATGTCGGCCGGCAGAGAAGATACAACTGTTGAGTGATGATGCGGCGGAAGTCAAAACCACGAAGTTGATGACCGCTGCGGCAGCCGGCAAACCGGCTAATTTCAACACTTGAACGAAGGGACTGCTGTTAGGGGTGATTGATGACCAGGGGATGATCCCCATGATAATGGTCAAAGCACCAATATAGAAAATCAAGATTCGGATAAGCGTTTCGTTAACCGCCTTTTTAATAACTGTTTGTGGGTTCTTTGCCTCACCAATTGTGATGCTGACAAATTCAATTCCCATGAAAGCAAAGAATACCATTGGAAATGCAGCAATGAAATTAACCCCGCCGTGAGGGAAAAATTGGAAATTACTGAAAAGATTTCCGAGGGTGGCATGGCCAACCGGCGTTACCGAATGACGCAACATCATGAAAATTCCAGTAAATATCAGCGCCAGGATGGCAACGATCTTGATCATAGCAAACCAAAATTCCGCTTCACCAAATAATCTGGCGGCAATCAAATTCACACTGGCTAAAATTGCTAAAAACGCGACTTCAATGATCCAAGCCGGAATCGATGGAAACCAAAATTTGACGTATGTAGCAGTTGCGCTTAGTTCAGCCATACATACAAAGACAAGTCCAATCCAGTACGTCCAGCCGGTAAAGTGACCAACAGTCGGCCCTAAATATCGGGAGATAAAAGAAACAAATGTATGTTGCGAAGGGTCTGAATAAAACATTTCGCCGATTCCACGCATCATGAAGAAGAAAAAGACTCCCAGTACCAAATAAATCAACATAACTGATGGGCCAGTCTTGCTGATGGTGCTTCCGGATCCCAGGAACAACCCGGTACCGATCGTACCGCCAATCGCAATCATCTGAACATGACGATTACTTAACGCTCGCATCGTTCCATCT
The DNA here is from genome assembly GCF_009739535.1 of Lentilactobacillus kefiri. Taxonomy (GTDB): domain Bacteria; phylum Bacillota; class Bacilli; order Lactobacillales; family Lactobacillaceae; genus Lentilactobacillus; species Lentilactobacillus kefiri. The sequence goes on along the minus strand of NZ_CP029971.1, from coordinate 1,036,987 downwards.
TGGTTCTCTTGAATTTTTGACTTCATAGGCAACCTCCTAAATAAGAGCAACATAAGAAATAGATTAAAATGTTCTAATGTTAATGGTCTTATATTAGCACACCACGGGAACGTATGTCATGTTTCATGACATTTTGTTATTTTATAAGGCAAAAATGAGGAATATTTAGATATTATTAGGTAAATATGGCAGATCTTTTCACATTATTTACAAAACTATTGTGATTTTTAGTTATCAAGGCTGATTTATGTAAGGATTGACATTGAAAATATTTCTTGGAATTTTTCTCATCAAGTTTTATACTCATTCTAATAATTAAAGTCGAATTACATGAAGTAGTTCCTTATCTGGGTGTCAGGAAGTTGGTGGTTGCTGCGAACCAATCAGGGTAAGGTTACGAAATACCGTAATATCACGACAATGGTCAATAACTAGAATCCATTATCTTCTAGTGAGCGGTGTATCTTTGATACACAAGTTGGGTGGTACCACGGTAAAAATCGTCCCTATTGCATTTATATGTAATAGGGACGATTTTTTTGACTTTAAGGGGGATTTATCATGAGAAGAACAACAAACGGCGGCATGCCTCGATATAGGTCAACTGAATTACTGTAAGAACAAAAATCTAACAATAAAAAGAGGTTGGCACTATGAGAAACAGCAAAGTAAGTTTAAGAGAAGCAATTTTAGTTTTAGTTATCGCATTAGCCATTATGGGAACCGGCGTGATTGGTTTGGGCCTGTCACCCCAAGTTCCAGTATTACTAGCAATTACCGTGACCATTTTTTGGGCAAAGATAACCGGATTTAGCTGGGATGAAATTAACGCCGGGATCAAGGATGGCATTGACAAAGGAATCATCCCCATCGTCATCTTTATCTTAATTGGCGCCATGATCAGTACCTGGATCGCTGCCGGAACCATCCCGACTTTGATGGTCATCGGTTTCAAAGCAATCAGTGCTCAATGGTTCTTACCAACGGTCTTTCTGGTTTGTTCACTAGTAGGAGCTGCAGTTGGAAGTTGTTTCACAGTTGTCTCAACTGTCGGCATCGCATTCTTCGGTATCGGCGTTACCATGAGTTTCAATCCGGCACTGGTAGCCGGAGCTATTATATCCGGTGGAATCTTCGGTGATAAATGTTCACCACTTTCCGAGACCAACAACTTGGCGGCAGCGGTTGTCGACACCGATTTGTTTGATCACATGAAAACCATTCTTTGGTCGACTGTTCCGGCCGCAACGATCTCCACAATTGCCTTTGCCGTTCTCGGCATGGGTCATAACCACGCCGACATGAACAAAATCAATACCACAGTGGCTGCGTTAAACAGTGATTTCCACATTTCGATTGTGGCATTAATTCCTATCGTTTTAGTATTCATTTGTGCAGCGTTCAAAATGGCTGCCATTCCAACCATGTTGCTTAACATTTTCGTATCAACAGCAATGATGTTTGTAAACAACGCTGGTTTGACTATCACTAAAGCCAGCACGATCATTACCAACGGTTTTGTCGCAAAAACTTCAAATAATGAAGTCAACCTGTTACTTTCCCGTGGTGGGATTGTCAGCATGATGCCCACCGTTGCTTTGATTGTCCTGACCTTATCCCTTGGTGGTTTATTGGTTCATTTTGGCCTTATCAGCGCGATTATGTCACCACTTGCCACTCACTTGAACAACTCGGCAAAATTGATTACAGCTGCTTTAGGAGCCTGCATTGGGGTCAATATCTTTATTGGTGAACAATTCTTATCAATCATCCTCCCAGGCCGGGCATTCAAAAAGACGTTCAATAACGATGGCCTTGCCAGCCGGGCACTTGGGCGAGTACTCGAAGATGGCGGTACCGTATTAAACTACCTGGTTCCCTGGGGCGTTGGGGGTGTCTTCATTGCCAACACTTTAGGCGTTCCAACAATTCAGTACCTGCCATTTGTCTTCTTCAGCCTGCTTTGCCCAATCTTCTCATTACTGAGTGGATTTACCGGCGTCGGATTGAAGAAATTAGAATCCAATCAATCAGTTAAAAATGCCAAACCGGCGACAAATGAAAACTAATCATGAGATACTAACAGCCTCCCAACACATCAATTGGGAGGCTGTTTTTGGATACAAAAAAAGCCATCCCCTAAAGGATGACTTTGATAAATCATTATTAGTCGGCAGCAACGAAAGGCATCAAGCCCATGATACGTGCACGTTTAATAGCAATTGTTAAAGCACGTTGGTTCTTTGCGCTAGTTCCAGTAACACGACGTGGAAGAATCTTTCCACGTTCTGAAACAAATCGCTTCAATAAATCGATATCTTTGTAATCGATGTATTCGATGTGATTTGCAGCAATAAAATCAACTTTACGACGACGACGACCGCCGCCACGTCTTTGATATGCCATAGTTTTTCCTCCTCGAAAATTTACTTTACCAATTCATTAGAATGGTAAATCATCATCGGAAATGTCAATTGAATCCCCGGAGTTGGCGAATGGATCGTTAGGATTATTGTTCCCGCCGTTACCATTATTTCCACCATTGTTGTTGGTAGGTTTGCTACCGCCATTATTGTTGGAATTGCCACCGTTACCAGGATTTGAATTATTATCAAATGGATTGGCATTGCCGTTATTTTGTTGAGGAGCATTTCCATTTTGCTGACCATTTGAGTTGTTCCTTGCAGAACGAGGCTCAAGCAATGCAAAATTCTCTACTACAACTTCAGTCACATAAACTCGTTGTCCCTGTGCGTTTTCGTAATTTCTGGTCTGAATCCGACCATCAATTCCAACAAGAGAACCTTTATGAACGAAGTTGGCAAAGTTTTCAGCGGATTTTCGCCAGATTACGCAGTTAATGAAATCAGCCTCTCGTTCCCCCTGTTGATTGGTAAATTGCCGATCAACGGCAAGTGAGAACGAACCGACAGCGGTTCCGCTTTGAGTGTATCGTAAATCAACATCGCGGGTTAGGCGACCCGTAAGAACTGCACGATTAAGCATGCTGAATTTGCTCCTCTCATATTAGAATGAATTATTAGTCGTCACGAACAACGATCATATGACGTAAGATATCGTCATTGATTTTTGAAAGACGATCAAATTCGTTAAGTGGCTTGTCAGTATCAGTAGTTAAAGTAATAACGTGATATGCTCCTTCGTTATAACCACCAATTTCGTAAGCAAAACGACGCTTTGACCAGTCTTTTGAACTTAATACCTTGGCACCATTGTCAGTCAAGATCTTGTCGAATCGTTCAATCAATGCAGATTTTGCAGATTCTTCAACATCAGGACGGATGATGTAAGTAATTTCGTATTTCTTTTCTTCCATGATTTGCACCTCCTTGTGGACTTATGGCCCTCTACCCGAGAGCAAGGAGAGTTTCTGTATTTACCCAGATACTCACAATATAAAACTATAACACGTGTGGACCTAAATATCAATTGCCTAATTGATGATTGACGATACAGTAATTATATACGACTAAAAACATTAAAAGTATTTTTTCTGATAAATATTTTTCAACTGGCAAATTACAAGTTTAATCCGAACAAGCCCGGAATCTTTCAATGGCAGTCTGTTGATGATGTATTTTTAATGGTCGTTGATTAATTAGTTCAAGTGCTGCTAGGATCTCATCAGTCGTTACTTGGCTAAAATTGGTCTTTTTCGGGAAGAACCAGCGTAACCGTCTATTAAAATATTCATTGGAACCTCGCTCCCATGGTGAATATGGATGGCAAAAATAAACTTTGATCTGATAATCCTGTTCTAAGGCCTGATAATTGGCAAACTCTTTACCATGATCAACAGTAATGGATTTTACTTGGGGACCGAAGGCCCCCATAAACTTGCCAAAGGCGGTGTTTAGAGCCTTAGCCGTTCTATTAGGGGCTTTGATGGCCCATAGAAGTCGGGTCTTACGTTCTACGAATGTAACCAGACATGATCGTGACTCACTTCGACTAGAAAGCACCGTATCTACTTCCCAATGACCAAAAGCTAACCGTTGATTAACAGTTGTTGGCCGTTGTTCGATGGAAGTCCCACTTGTAAATTTCCCACGATTTTCGCTCACTCGGTGCTGGCGGACATTCCGATTGGGTAGATCAGTCAATTTGAAGGGGAGCCAGCCACGATTAAGCCAATTATAAATTGACGCAGTGCTCAAGTTATAAGCGGCCGCAATGGTTTCTGGTGACCAGGTTAATCGTAAGTGATTGGTAATTAAAGTCGCTAATGCTGCCGTCAGCATCGAACGACGACCGCAATTCCGCCTTTTGCGATCTGCATCTTGCTGAGCTAATTCTGGATCATAAGGTTTAACCCGGTCCAACTCATAGCTAATCGTAGCTTTGGCGACGCCTAAGGCGTCAGCCATTACTTGGTAAGATTTATTCCCCTCATTGACCAGTTGTGCTAGTGCGCCACGTTGAAAACGTGATAAAGTAGATGTACCCAAAGTAATCACTCCCTATATTGGTTGGAATTAGCTACTACCATTGTAAGTGATTGCTTTGGGCTTTTTAATTTCTGTTCGGATTAATTATAGAATTTGCCAACTGAATTAAATAATTCCTTAATAATTTCAGATCCGCTGCAGCACTAAGGATTGCTCCCTGAGTCATCGAAAATGGTTTACCAGATACTTGACTCTTATTCTATTGGAAGTACACTTATATCAATTCCAAAATAATAAGTCGTTTTGGAAACGCTTTTCTGTATGTGTACCAAGACTTAACAAAAATAATGAAACGAGGAATTCAATGACACTTTTAATTTTAACCATAGTTGGACTTTCAGCCTTTTACTACTTCAGAAGTTCTCAATCAAATAACCATTCAAATCGCTATCAAAATAGCCAGGATCCTCATGCATACGCATATGCACGCAATGAACATCCTGAAATTTTGGACAAGGGCCAGACGACTGGCCGACCACGAAAAAATATTAACTAAATAAAATCCGTTTCAAAAACAGCGCTCCTCAATAATGAGGAACGCTGTTTTTTAACATATTTTGTGGGAAAAGAACACGGGGAATGTTCTAATACTGTGCAACGCAACGGGAATCCTCTAAATAATTTCCCATATGAGAACAGAATGGATGACCAGTCTGTTAGAGGATGCCCATTGATGGGAAGTTACACACTAATTAATATTTAATGTTTATAAGGTTTGTCTTCTTAACATCGGCAATTGTCTTAGTTCCGGCTAATTGCATGATGATCTTCAACTCGTCACCAAGGTGTTCAAAGACTGATTGAACTCCTTGTGCACCACCAAGAGCCAAACCATAAATAGCTGGACGACCCATAGCAACCAAATCAGCACCTGAAGCAAGTGCTTTGAAAGCATCTGATCCACGGCGAACACCAGAATCAAAGATAACTGGAACTTGGCCGTTAACAGCTTTGGCAACGTCTTCCAAAACATCAAATGATGCAGGACCACCATTTAATTGACGGCCACCGTGATTTGATACATAGACACCGGCAGCACCGGCACCGATTGCGTAAAGGGCGTCTTCTGGTGATTCGATTCCTTTAACGATAACTGGTAAATCAGTGTAATCAGCGATCTTCTTAACATCGTCTGGACCAATCTTTTGGGCAGCTGATGCGTAAATTTCACCGATTCCCTTACCTTTACCATCGCCTTCACTAAACTTGGTCAAGTTGGCCATTGGAATTGGGAACTGGAAGTTGTTCTTAATGTCATCTTCACGATAACCATCAACAGTTGCGTCAACAGTTAAGATAATGCCCTTAACGCCAGCCTTTTTAGCTTCGTCAAGCAATGAGTAGTTAAAGTCCCAATCCTTGCTCATGTAAAGTTGGAAGAATTGAGGAGCACCATCACCGGCAGCGGCAGTATCAGCAATTGAAGTTGATGAATAAGTACTTTGAGCCATCAAGCCACCAACAGCAGCAAGACCCTTGGCAGTATCCTTTTCACCTTGTGAGTGAGCCAATCCTTGAGCAGCGGTTGGAGCCATCATAATAGGTGTCTTCAATGGAATACCAAAAACGTTGGTATCCAATTCAGGCTTCTCAATGTTGCTCAATGCACGAGGAACAATTTGCTTGTGGGTAAATGCTTTACGGTTAGCTTTTAAAGTCCAGTTGTTTTCTGAACCACCGGCAATGTAACCAAATCCACCGGTAGGAATGATTTGCTTTGCTTTTTCTTCCAAATCTTCCAAGTTTAAAATATCTAATTTTTGTTCGTTATCGTTTTGTTTGTAACCATTAACAACAGTCATGAATGAACTACCTCCAGGTAAATGTATTTTAATCCTTACCCATAGAATATCACTTACATAAAGTAAGTCAAAGAATATGCTCAATTATTTTCACAAAGTTTTCAAATCATTTGCAGAAATAGTGGAAGTTTTAAATTGTTTCACGTGAAACAGGGTACAAAAAAGCCGGTGCGAGAATGACTCTCACATCGGCTTTTTAATATCTATATTTAATGATTATTGATTATCTGAATTTGAATCTTGATCATTATCCTGCTTGGACTCATCGGTTGCTTGATCATCATCGGAATTCTCATCCTTTGATTGATCATCTTCGGAATCATCCTGCTTTTCAACCTTAGCCATTGTTGCAACCTTGGCACCATCATTCATTCTGATCAAATGAACACCAAGGGTTGCCCGGCCGGTTTGAGAAACATCTTCAACACTGAATCGGATCATGACACCCTGATCAGTGATCAGCATAATATCCTCTTCACCGTTAACAGTTGTCAATCCGGAAAGTGGCCCATTCTTTTCAGTAATGTTGGCAGTCTTGATACCCTTACCACCACGACCTTTAATTGGGTATTCGGCAGCTGGAGTTCGTTTACCATATCCGTTTTCAGAAATGATAAAGACTTCGCTGTCGGGTTTCAAGATATCAGAACCAACGACGTAATCATTTTCACGTAATCTGACACCCCGGACACCGGTTGCGGAACGTCCCATTGAACGAACATCGGCAGCGTTAAAGCTGACCGCATATCCACGATGGGTTCCAATAATAATGTTTTGATCTTTATCAGCAATCAAAACGTTGCTGACTTGATCGCCATCTTTAAGGTTAATCGCCTTCAGACCATTACTACGGATGTTGGCAAAATCTGAGACCGGTGTGCGCTTAACAGTTCCCATCAAAGTCACAAAGAAGAGATCTTTTTCAATATCTTTGTTCTTATCAGAAACGTTGATCACAGCCTGAATCTTTTCATTGTTACCAATGTTCAACAGGTTAATAACTGGAATTCCCTTGGCTGAACGGCCGTATTCAGGAATTTCATAACCCTTCATCCGATAAACCTTACCGGCATCGGTGAAGAATAACAGAACATCATGGGTTGAGGTAGATACTAAATGTTCAACGAAATCATCGTTATGAACACCCATCCCTTGAACACCACGACCACCACGGTTTTGAGCTTTAAACTCTGAAGTTGGAAGTCGCTTGATGTAACCATTATGCGTCAACGAAATAATGACGTCTTCTTCTTCAATTAAATCTTCATCTTCAAGACTGAGAACTTCACCAACCAACAGTTCAGTTCTACGTGGATCACCAAATTTCTTTTGGATTTCCAGTAATTCTTGATAAATGATTTGGTTGACTCGTTCACGGCTGGCAAGAATTGCTTTGTATTCTTCGATGTCTTTCATCAATTGATTGTATTCTTTATCAATCTTTTCGCGTTCCAAACCGGTCAAACGGACCAGACGCATGTCCAGGATTGCTTGAGCCTGTTTGTCATCAAGACCGAAGCCTTCAATCAATTGGTTCTTGGCAACATCCCCGGTCTGTGATCCACGGATGATCTTGATAATTTCATCAATATGATCAAGCGCAATTCTCAAACCTTCAAGAATGTGAGCTCTTGCCTGAGCCTTATTCAATTCATATTTTGTCCGTCGTTGAATAACTTCAACTTGGTGTTCCAAGTAGTAATTTAAGATCTCTTTTAAGCTGAGGATCTTTGGAGTTCCTTTAACGATCGCCAACATGTTGAAGCTGAATGAAGTCTGCATCAACGTTAATTTATACAGGTTGTTCAAGATAACTTCTGCACTGGCATCCCGCCGAACATCGATGACGACCCGCATTCCTTCACGGTCAGACTCATCGTTAATATCGGTGATTCCTTCAATTCGCTTATCACGAGCTAATTCAGCAATTCGCTCAATTAATTTGGCTTTGTTAACCATGTAAGGCAATTCGGTAGCAATGATTCTTTGTTTGCCGCCTGCTTCACCTTCAATTTCAACTTTGGCACGGACAATGATTGATCCTTTACCAGTTTCATAAGCTTTCCGGATTCCGGACTTACCCATGACAACTCCACCGGTTGGGAAATCAGGTCCTGGCAAAACTTCCATCAAATCTGCTGTGGTAGCGTCGGGGTTCTTCATCAAAACATGAATTGCACTGATAACTTCCGACAAATTGTGAGGTGGAATGTTAGTCGCCATACCAACGGCAATTCCTGACGCTCCGTTAACAAGGAGGTTGGGGAATCGTGATGGCAAAACGGTTGGTTCACGTTCGGTTCCATCGTAGTTGGGTTGGAAATCAATGGTATCTTTGTTGATATCCCGCAGCATTTCCATGGCAATTTTACTTAAACGGGCTTCGGTATAACGCATCGCCGCAGCACCATCACCATCGACTGAACCAAAGTTTCCGTGACCATCAACCAACATATAACGGTAACTGAAATCTTGAGCCATCCGAACCATTGATTCATAAACAGCCGTGTCACCATGGGGATGATACTTACCTAAAACATCCCCAACAATTCTGGCTGATTTTTTATAAGGTTTATCAGGTGTAACACCCAATTCATGCATATCATACAAAATACGTCGGTGAACAGGCTTTAACCCATCACGGACATCAGGAAGCGCACGGGCAACAATAACACTCATGGCGTAGTCAAGAAATGACGTTCGCATTTTTTTAGACAGATCAACGTTGGTCACTCGACCAGCAATTGGTTGATCATGGTTGTCTTTATTATTCGCCAAATTATTTACCTCCATTCATGGGTTTCGTTCTGATGTTTCATGTGAAACATTTTTGATTTTTCGTTTGTTGGTGGGGTTTCGGTTGAGGGGTTTGTGGTTGTTCTGATGCTACCTAGCCGAAACGTGTTTCGACGCAACTGATGCTAACTTCTAAGCGTGCTTTGACTCAAACCCAAAATCAGGGTTTCAGCCAAAACACCCTTAGAAACCGCATCACCCGTTGCTCGTCACACTCTAGCCGAAACGTGTTTCGACGACCCTGACCCCTACTGTGTAAGTCAAAAATTCAAATGATGAACAAAAACCATTCATCATTTAAATTTCCGCCTTACACTCCGGGGTCAACCCGGGTCTCGTCACACTCTGCTTTACACATCCAAATTCTCCACGAACGTTGCATTATCTTCGATAAACTCACGTCGTGGTTCCACCTTGTCACCCATTAACATTGAGAAGACCTTATCTGCTTCAGCAGCATCTGAAGATTCAACTCTCAACAAGTGACGGTTTTCAGGATTCATTGTTGTGTCCCACAATTGTTCCGCATCCATTTCACCTAAACCTTTGTACCGCTGAATAACGGGTTTTGGTGATGGCTGCAAAGTTCCCAGGAATGAATTCAAATCATCATCGGAATCGATGTATCGTGACATCTTTCCTTGGCGAACCTGATACAGAGGTGGCTGAGCGACATACACATATCCGGCATCAATCAATGGACGCATATAACGATAAATCAACGTCAACAACAACGTCTGAATATGGGCACCATCGACATCGGCATCAGTCATAATAATGAGCTTGTGATAATTGACCTTTGATAAATCAAAGTCTTCACCAAAGCCGGTTCCCATGGCCGTAAACAGTGAACGAATTTCTTCGTTTGCCAAAATCCGATCCATGCTGGCTTTTTCAACGTTTAAAATCTTTCCACGAATTGGCAGAATTGCTTGAGTCAAACGTGAACGGCCCTGCTTAGCTGAACCACCGGCAGAATCACCCTCGACAATGAACAATTCAGAAATTCGAGGATCCTTACTTGTGTTATCAGCCAACTTACCAGGAAGGTTACTAATTTCAAGACCACTCTTTTTCCGAGTGACTTCACGAGCACGTTTAGCAGCGGAACGGGCTTTTGATGCCAACAGTCCACGATCAACAATCTTTCGGGCCATCTTAGGATTTTCCATCAGGAATTTCGTAAAGTGATCACTAAAGATTCGATCGGTAACGGTTCTGGCATCAGAGTTTCCTAATTTAGTCTTTGTCTGACCTTCAAATTGAGGATCGGGATGCTTGATGCTGACAACGGCAGTCGTTCCTTCACGGACATCTTCACCGGAAAGGTTCGGTTCGTTGTCTTTTAACAACTTGTTCTTCCGCGCATAGTCGTTGATAACCCGGGTCAAGGCTCGCTTAAAGCCTTCCTCATGAGTTCCACCTTCGTATGTGTGAATATTATTGGTAAAAGTCATTAATGTATTGTGGTAATCGTTGGTGTACTGAATGGCAACTTCAACAGTAATACCGTTCATAACCCCTTCGACGTAAATTGGTTCATCCAGCAAGGTATCCTTGCTGTGATCAAGGTATTCAACGTAATGTTTAATACCGCCTTCATACATGAAATCTTGTTCAGTAGGCTTTTCAGGACGCAAATCACGGATAACAATCCGTAACCCTTTGTTCAAAAATGCTAATTCACGTAAGCGGGCAGTTAATATTTTAATGTCATAAGTGGTTGTTTCCCGGAAAATATCAGGATCCGGAAGGAAATGAACTTTGGTTCCATGAAGATCATCAGATACTTCACGAATCACTTTCATCTTGGTCTTAACATGACCCCGAGTAAAGTCCATGTAATAAACTTTGCCGTCACGGGTAACTTCAACATCCAGTTCGGATGACAGGGCGTTAACAACTGAAGCACCAACACCATGCAGTCCACCAGATACTTTGTATCCGCCGCCGCCAAATTTACCACCGGCATGAAGAATCGTGAAGACAGTTTCCAAAGCTGGCTTTCCAGTCTTCTTTTGAATGTCGACAGGAATACCACGGCCGTCATCGGTTACGGTAACACTGTTGTCTTTTTCAACGGTAACGGTGATCTTAGTGGCAAATCCTGCCAGTGCCTCATCAATACCATTATCAACAATTTCCCAGACCAGATGATGAAGTCCTTGTGAGCTGGTGGTTCCGATATACATACCGGGACGCTTACGAACAGCTTCCAAGCCTTCAAGAACTTGAATTTGGCTCGCGTCGTATTCATGAGCTAATTCTTTTTTAGTTTCTTTTTTGTCAGCCATTTTGAATCTCCTTCACTATTTTTCCAAAGTAACATTACCTTCACTAATCCGAAATATTCGGGGATTGGTTAATAATTCCTGCTGAACACCACTTAAGCTGGTGGTCGTCAAAAATGTTTGAACTTTATCTTGAATAGCAGTTAATAGGTGGGTTTGTCTAAAATCATCAAGTTCGGACAGCACATCATCCAACAATAGGATGGGATATTCATCGGTTTGTTCTTTCATGAGGTCAATTTCAGCCAATTTGACTGAAAGGGCGGTTGTCCGCTGCTGACCTTGAGAACCAAACGATTGAACCTCCTTGCCGTTAATGACAAAGTGCAGATCATCGCGTTGCGGACCAATTAATGTGGTTGAACGCAAAATCTCTTTGTCCTTAATCTTGGCAAAATGCTTGAGCAGGCTTTGATAAATCGATTCCACAGAGCCGAACTGATCTGCTTCAACTGCTGTGCGATATTCAAATCCCAACTGTTCTTTACCCTGTGAAATTTCAGAATGAATTCTTTGGGCAAACTTTTCCAGCTTTTTAAGTAACTGAAGTCTTTGAAAGATAATTTCGGCACCATAGGCGGATAGCTGGTCGGACAATACATCCAGGTAAACCCGATCCGACTGTTTTCGATGGTGCAGGTCTTTCAAATACCGATTTCGCTGCTTTAATATCTTTTTATATTGGGTGGAATTGTATAAATAGCGGTTGCTCATTTGAGCAAATTCCATATCCATAAATCGCCGACGGACTTGTGGCGCACCCTTAACGATTGATAAATCTTCGGGGGCAAACAAAATCACGTTTAACTGACCGATGTAACTGGATAACTTGGCCTGCTCCAAATGATTAACCTTCGCACGTTTTCCTTTTGGGCCTAAATCCAGCTCAACTGGAACCGCGCCAAGGCGCTTTTGCAGGCGACCTTTAATTTGAGCAGTCTGACTCTGCCAATTGATCAATTCTTTTTCGTTATTGGTCCGATGGCTGCGAGTAAGTGCCAACACATAGATTGCTTCAAGTAAGTTGGTCTTTCCCTGGGCGTTTTCGCCGAGAAAGACGTTAATTCCATCGGAAAATTTAAGCGTTTGATCAACATAATTACGAAAATTATGAAGTTCAATTTCCGTTAACTTCATTCATTTCCCTGCTTTGAGCGAATAAAAAATAAGCCAACATCTGGGACTTCGACGTGATCGCCATCGTACAGTTTCCGGCCACGGCGATTATCAGGTTCGTCATTGACATTAACTGTTGTTTCTCTTAAAAACCATTTTGCCTGACCGCCACTGCTGATGATTGATTCCTCTTTAAGCAGTTGGCCAAGAGTGATATATGGACTATCAATGAAAACATCTTTTTTCACAATTTCACCCACCTTTTACATAGTCTATTATACCCCTTTATTTACTAAAAGTACACGGCTATGACGATTTATGGGCATTATGAGCCGTTTTAAAGAATTTAGATATTTTTGTATTAAATCAGCGAAACTTGCTAAAAAGTCCGTATATGGACTTCTAACGAAATATTGGCCATTCTTTTCGTCTTCAATTGATTTGTAAACGACTTTTGAACTGAAGTAAACAATTAACTTATAGTTTGGCAATTTTTGGCATAAAAAAACGACTCTCAGGAAATGTGGGAGTCGTTTGATCATTCGTTTTAAATTAGAACGTTCTGATAGGTGTAATCAGCTGAACAAAGCTGTCACTGTCCTCCGTTGGGGTCAATGTAAATGGCCGAAGAGCAGAAGTGAAGTCGATATTAATGGTTGCCTGACTGAATGAACGCAAAGCGTCTTTCATATAGTCGGGGTTGAAGGAAATCTCCAATTCGTTTCCTTCAAGCGTCTTGGGTTCCAAATTTTCTTCAACATTACCAACATCAGGAGAATTACCGTAAATTGTAACGGATTTTTTATCGGGATCAATCGTTATTTTAACAACGTTATTTCTTGATTCATGTGAAAGTAATGAAGCCCGTTCGATGGCAGCTAATAGTTCAGGTGCGTCGAAGGCAACCCGGGTATCGTGTGAATCTGGAATCAACCGGGTTGTGTCAGGATAGTTTCCTTCAAGAAGACGTGAATAGAATAATGTATTACCAATAACAAACAAGGCTTGGTTTTCAGTCACTGATAAGGAAACTTCTTCTTGGGCATCGTCAATCATTTTGGATAATTCGGTCAAACTTTTACCAGGGATGACAAAATCATAGGACCCGTTAATTGGGTTTTCCAAGGTTACTTTCCGTTGGCTGAGTCGGTGACTATCGGTTGCAACTGCCATTACGTGGTTTTCAGAAATGACAAAATGAACCCCGGTCAGAATTGGTCGGCTTTCTTGATTGGAAACAGCGACAACCGTTTGACTAATGATCTGTTTAAAGAGATCAGCTGCCAAAGGAATTGAATCGTTGGTTTGAATTTCAGGAAGGTGTGGATAATTATTTGCGTCCAATCCATTAATGGTAAATGATGATTGACCTGAAGTAATCATTGTCTGGAAGTTTTCACCAACCTCCAAAGTAATGGTATCTTTAGGCAGTTTCTTAACAATTTCAGTAAAGAATCTGGCAGGCAACACAATGGCACCTTCGGATTCAATGACTAACATATTGTCTGGATCGTCTGCTTTTAACGTGGTTTCAATGGAAATATCAGCATCACTGCCTGTTAGTACCAAACCATCAGGACCGGCAACAATCTTTAATCCTGTCAATATAGGAATCGTTGTTTTAGTAGAGATGGCTCTTGAAACTGTATTTAGACCTTTAGTGAATGCTGTTCGACCAATTGAAAATTTCATACTTTAATCGACCTCCCGGAAAGTGTAAGTATATATTAATTAATAAAAGAAAAAAGAAGTAATAGTAGGGCATGTGGATATTGTGGATAACTTTTCACAAGTCTTTAGTACTCAACGATTAACCTGTGGATAAGACTGTGCACAACTTATTGACTTCTCTATTATTTATCCACAGTCGATTATACCATTTTAGTTCAGGGAGCTTTTAATGTCCGAGATTTCTTTTCTCAAATCTGAATCAAGTTTGATGATTTCGGCAATTTTGTCACAGGCGTGAATGACAGTTGTGTGATCTTTACCGTCAAATTCTTTACCAATTTTTGGCAACGAATTACTTGTCATTTCTCTAGCCAGGTACATTGCGATTTGCCGCGGCATGACAATTGATTTCATCCGCTTTTTACCCTTTAAATCACTAATTGAAATGTGGAAATAGCTGGCAACCTTGTTTTGAATGTCAACGATTGAAAGCTGACGGTTGTCCTTACTTAATTTGAGACCACGAAGGGCTTCATAGACCAAGTCGGTGGTGATTGGTTCATCCTTCAATTTGGAATAAGCCTGAACCCGTGACAAAGCACCTTCCAACTCACGAACGTTGGAATCGATTTGACCGGCAATGTAAGCCAGTGTGTCGTTGGGAATCACCAGGTTATCCAGTTTTGCTTTATTTTTGAGAATCGCAATTCTGGTTTCCAAATCTGGCGGGGTGATGTCGACAGGCAGGCCCCAGGCAAACCGTGAAACCAGTCGTTCCTGCAGCTTGGGGATTTCTTGTGGTACCCGATCTGAAGTGAGCACGATTTGTTTATCGTTATTGTAGAGATCGTTAAAAGTATGGAAGAACTCTTCTTGAGTTCCTTCTTTTTGGGCAAAGAACTGAATATCATCAACCATCAAAATGTCGACATCCCGGTATTCGCGCCGGAATTCTTCGGTTTGGTTGGTTTGAATGGCATTGATAAAGTCATTGGTGAAGGCTTCACTTGTGACATATTTGACGTTTGTTTCCGGATGATCTTCCAACCGTTTGTTGCCAATCGCCTGCATTAAATGGGTTTTGCCCAAACCGACGCCACCATAAAAGAACAGTGGATTGTACAACTTGCCGGGTTCTTCAGACACAATTAAAGCAGCGGCATGGGCCATTTGGTTGCCCTTGCCGATAATGAAATTATCAAACGTGTAGTTTGGATTGAGATGATTCTCTTTACTAAATGAAAATTCTTCGCCGTCTTGTTCCGGATGGTTATCCACAGGTTTTTCTTGCGCCTCTTTATTAACGTCCGAATCCAGAATAAACTTTGGCTCGATGTTGCCCTTTGTAATCACAAAAGCATATTCGATCAAATTTGGTGCCAATTGTTCTTTCCAGTAATCCCGATGCAATTCAGAAGGTAAAGATAAAGTAAGTGTGGATCCATCAAAGCTGATCGGTTTGACTGGTTTGATCCAGGTGTCATATGTAAGGTCAGTTGTATTATTACGAAATTGTTCGCTCAACTTTTGCCATAATGAATCCTTATCTAACACTACGAATTCCCCCTCTGTTTTTTAGTCGTCTTACGAAATGCAAATTAATTTTAGCATTCCAAAGAAAAGTTTTCCACAGGCAAAAACAGCCTGTGCATAATTGTTTCACAGGAGTGGATGAAATGTATAACTGCCCTGTGGATAAGTGGATAATGTGGGTCGAAATGTGGGTAATTAACAGGTACCTGTGGATAACTAAAACTGATAGCAACGGCTTTACCGAGAAATAATTTGTCGAAATGCACAACCTGTGGATAACTTTTAAAGCACCGTGTGCAACTGTGGATAACCTTGTGTAAATCACCCAAATCGGCTATTATTATTTATGCGGTTATCCACACTAATTGTTCATGAAACAAATTTTAAATTATTTTTGATTTTAGCGATCAAGCAAAAGACTATTCCATTAATGAACAAATTATGTTAATATATTTGGGAAATGCATTTGAACATATTGTAATTAAATGCTTAAACGCGACTTTTAGAGTAAAAGGGAGGAATTCATAATGAAAAGAACTTATCAACCAAAGAAGCGTCATCGCGCACGCGTTCATGGTTTCCGTAAACGTATGAGTACCAGCAATGGTCGTAAAGTGTTGGCTCGCCGACGTCAAAAGGGTAGAAAATCATTGTCTGCATAGACCACTGACCATTCAGTGGTCTTTTTCATTTATTTTTCAAAAATCTGTGGAGATGGATCATGCGAAAATCGTATCGAGTAAAAAAAGAGTCTGAATTTCAAGAAGTATTTGAAACTCATAACTCGGTTGCAAATCGTCAATTTGTTGTCTATTCTTTGGACAAACCCAATCAATTACATTTTCGCGTCGGTATTTCTGTTGGTAAGAAGATCGGTAACGCGGTACATAGAAATTGGGTTAAGCGAAGAATTCGCCAATCCCTGTTGGAGCTGAAGCCGTATCTCCGTCAGGACGTTGACTTCATTGTTATCGCCCGTCCGGCGACGGATCAGATGGCAATGGCTGATGTTAAAGCCAGCCTCATTCACGTACTCAAGTTAGCTAAACTAATCGATCCCAACTATGATAGTGAGGAAAAAAGTTGAAAAAAAGAATAAAGAAATTACTAGTATTACTATCATTAGTAAGTTTGACGGTAGTACTTTCCGCATGTAGCAATACACCAATAACTAATCACAGTACAGGTATTTGGGATGGTTGGGTTGTCCTGAACTTCTCAAGAGCGATTATCTGGCTGTCTAAATTCTTTAGTGATAACTATGGTATGGGTATTATTATCTTTACCATTCTTGTCCGGATTGTTATTTTGCCATTGATGATTTACCAAACCAAAAGTATGCGGAAGACCCAAGAGGTTCAACCGCAGCTGAAGGCTTTGCAGAAAAAGTATTCATCAAAGGATGCCGCAACCGTCCAGAAACTTCAGGCTGAACAAAAGAAATTGTATGCTGAAGCGGGAATTAATCCATTAGCCGGTTGTTTACCATTGATCGTTCAGATGCCAATCCTGTTTGCACTTTATCAAGCAATTTGGCGGACTCATATTTTGAGAAGTGGAACGTTCTTCTGGTTACAGCTTGGACATCCGGATCCATATTTCATTCTGCCGGTTCTGGCTGCATTGTTCACTTTCATTTCTTCATGGTTGGCTATGAAAGGCCAGCCTGAATCCAACTCAATGACAACGATGATGACAATGGGAATGCCATTCTTTATTTTAATTATGGCGCTTAGCTTGCCATCAGCCTTGTCACTGTACTGGGTAATTACCAACGCGTTCCAAGTGGGTCAAACCTTGGTTATTCAAAATCCTTGGAAGATTCGCCGTGAACGTGAGAAGAAACAACGTGAAGAACGCGAGAAACAACGAGCTATTAGAAAAGCTATTAAACGTGCCAAAAAGAGTAAACGTAAATAATTCATTAAGCAGTATCGTCAAATGGCGATGCTGCTTTTTTTATGGTCCAAAACGGCCCGATTCGGTTAAACTGGAGTAAATATCGTTAAAGGATGCTGAATATGAAAAAAATTGTGATTGCGGCTGATTCATTTAAAGGGAGTGCAAGTTCCTCGGAAGTGGCCGATTATTTGGAACGGGGACTTCAAGCAGCTGGCAGTTTATCTGAAATTACAAAAGTGCCCCTTGCCGATGGTGGTGAAGGGACCGTTACAGCTATTATTAAGGCTGCCAGCGGCCGTTTAATGTCTTCCAAGGTCTCTGGCCCTGCCGGTGGTCATGTTGAAGCACAGTGGGGATTATTGCCTGATCACACGGCCGTCATTGAAATGGCCGCGGCTGCCGGATTTACCCAGGATCGTGATCAAAGTGTTGCTGTGAAGTCGACCTTTGGGGTTGGCGAACTCATTAAGCAGGCTTTGGACTATCATGCAACTACAATATACATTGGTCTTGGCGGCAGTTCGACCAATGATGGCGGGGTTGGAATGGCCCAGGCATTAGGTGGCCGGTTTTACGATCAAAATGGGTCCGAAGTTCCCCGTGGAATTGCCGGTCTGCGTGATTTAGTCGGAGTGAATCTAGAAGGGTTGGACAGCCGACTTCAAAACGTTCAGGTGATCGGCCTTGCCGACGTCGACAACCCATTGACTGGAAAAAATGGGGCCACCCAAATCTTTGGACCACAGAAAGGTGTTCGTTCCAATCAAGTGGCTGAATTCGATAAGCGGCTTAACCGTTTGTCACAATTAACCACAAAGGTTCTTGGGACTGACTATTCGACGATGCCTGGGGCTGGAGCTGCTGGTGGTCTTGGATTTGGTGTTCTGGCCTTTCTTGGTGGCCGGCTCACTTCCGGAATTGCAAAAATGATCGAAATTGTTCATTTGCAGGCAAAAATTCAAAACGCTGATCTGGTTATCACTGGTGAAGGCCGAATTGATCAGCAGACCTTGAATGGTAAGCTGCCTTTGGGCGTTGCCCAACTTGCTCACAAGGCCGGGGTTCCAACAATTGCTGTGGCCGGAAGTGTTTCCGGAGACGTTCAGCCGCTTTATGAACACGGCTTCGATTTAATTCTTTCGACAACTACCAGCCCAATGACAGTTGATGAAGCAATTCAGCAAGCCCCTCAGTTAATTACTCAAGCCGGATACCGGATTGGCAAGATGATTCAATTAATTAATCGATAAGTAAAACGGGTCAAAATACTGTTATTTCACAGTGTTTTGACCCGTTTTTTAATTGCTAATTATTTTATATTTTTAAGAAGCAGTCTAGCCACAGCTTTTGGTGAGAATGGATTTTGGCCTGTAATAAAATGACCATCCTGAACTGCATATTCTTTATATGCACGCTTCTTTTTAAAATTGCCCCCGCGCTTTTCTACTTCCTGTTTGTTTAAAAATGGTACGACTGATTTTTTACCCGCGATAATTTCTTCGGCTGTTGTAAAACCAGTGATTGTTTTTCCGGCAATCAGGTATTTGCCGTTGTTATCTTTAATATTGAGCAGTCCGGCTACTCCGTGACAGACTGATGTGATGTAGCCGTCATTGTTGTAGATTGATAACGCAATTTTCTGGAGTTTAGGATCATCTGGGAAATCCCACATGACACCGTGACCGCCAGTATAGTAAATTGCTGAATAATCAGCTGGATTTATTTGATCCGGTCGCAGCGATTGAGTTAGTGCGCGTTGTTGGAAGTCTTTGGTTTCGTAAAATTCCATAATGGATTTATTGGTGTATTTCATACTTCTTGGATCCAGCGGGACAAAGCCGCCCTTTGGACTAACATAATCAACTTTTATTCCAGCCTGTTCCATTGATTCGGCAAATTCAGTTGCTTCTCCCAACCACAAGCCGGTTGGATCATCAGTTCCTTGATAACGTGTTTCATTTGTTAAAACAATTAATACCTTTTTGGTCATTTTTTAGTCCCCGTTTGTTTAATAATCTCAGTCACATGGTCGAGTAATGTTTTCAGTTGATCAATTTCCTTGATATTGTGTGATAAATAATAAAAATTTTTGGTTCCTTCACTTCTCATAGCAACAAGATGCGCGTCTTTTAAAATTTTCAGGTGGTGGGAAACCGCAGGTCTGGACAAATGAGTTGCATTTGTCAGATCAGTGGCCTGTAAGCCGTTGCATGCATTTTTCTTGAGTAATGCGATAATAATTGCCTGACGTTTTTCATCTCCTAGTGCAGTTAGGAAAGTGCTTATATTGGCAAACTCTGATTGAATTTGTTTTAAATCAGTCATTTTTGACTTAGCTCCGTTCATTTGTTTAAACCATTAAACCATCATGGCTAATTGAAGTCAATATTTTTGCTCGAAGCAGCAATTCTTGACTATTTTTTTAAAGCGGAATAAGATTTGTGACACATTCGTTTAAAAATTTAAACCATTACTTTGGAGAGATGTTATGACAAAAACAATGAAAGCTGCTCAAATTCATAAGTACAAACAGCACCATTTAGAATTGAACCAAGTGGCAATTCCTGCCGTTGGAGATGACGATGTCTTGGTAAAAGTTGCCGCGGCCAGTATCAATCCCATTGATTTGAAAACCCGGGATGGCAGACTAACGATGCTTCTAAAGTATAAGATGCCGTTAACTTTAGGTAGTGACTTTTCCGGCACAGTGACTCAGGTGGGCCAAAATGTTAAGGCGTTTTCGGTTGGCGATCAGGTATATGGTCGAGTGCAGAAAAATCGGATTGGAACGTTTGCTGAATATATTGCGGTTGATCAAGGGGATGTAGCGCTGAAGCCAAGCAATTTGAATTTTGAACAGGCTGCTTCGGTGCCGCTAACTGGATTAACCAGTTATCAAGCACTTGTAGACATCATGCACGTTAAGCCCGGAGATAAACTCTTAATTCAAGCCGGATCCGGTGGGATTGGGACCATTGCAATTCAGATTGCCAAATCACTGGGAGCGTTTGTGGCAACGACAACCAGTCGGAAAAATATTGAAATGGTTCGAAAGCTTGGAGCAGATCAGGTGATCGATTACCATCAGGAAAACTTTGAGGATGTTTTATTTAATTACGACTTTGTATTTGATACTTTGGGTGGGAAGGCGTTGGAAAATGTCTTTAAAATTATTAAACCCGGTGGGAAAGTTGTGTCACTTTCTGGGATTCCAAATGGGCGTTTTGCAGCAGAATATGGATTGCCCTTGTGGAAGCGACTGGCTTTCAGTTTGGCAACACTGAATATCAGCAAATTAGAGCGGGAGACTAAGGCACAGTATGTTTTTTTGTTTATGAAGCCAAGCGGTGCCGAATTAAATCTGATTACAAAGATGATTGAAGATGGTGCTGTAATGCCAATGATTGACCGGGTTGTGCCGTTTTCTGAAATTCAATCTGCTTTAGATTATTCTGAAACCGGTCGAGCTCATGGAAAGATAATTGTAACAATGGATTAGCACATGTATACAAGCACTTTAGCAAACGTCATATATGATCAAACAAAAAGGCAATGATGAACGCCGTCCATCATTGCCTTTTCGAGAACATATTTTGCAGTTCTATTAGATTTTATTGATATCTCATACCACCATCTACCAAGATTGATTGACCGGTGATATAAGCAGCGTCAGGGGATGCAAACCATGAGACAACTTTGGCGACATCTTCAGGAGTTGCTTCTCTACCCAGTGAAATTTCACTGAGGCAGCTCTTTTGCTGTTCTTTAACTGATATTCCTTTGATTTCGGCTGTGCGTTTATCAATGCCATCTCGCAAAGGTGTTCGCACAATGCCTGGATCGTAAGCATTTACCGTGATTTGGTCTTTGGCTAATTCTTTTGAAGCGGCTTGGGTAATTCCCCGAACACCGAACTTTGAAATTGAATAGGCACTTTGGAGAGCGGAAGCTTCAACTCCTGCAAGGGATGCAGCATTGACAATTCGGCCACCGTTGCCCTGTTTCTTAAATTGTTCGGCAGCGGCTTGGGTTCCCCAATAGGTTCCCAGCAAGTTGACATCCAAAAGTCGACGGATATCTTTTTCTGCGGAATTGACGATTTCGTCAATGAAGGCAACACCGGCATTGTTGACGTAAACGGCAAGTTCGCCAAGATCAGAAACGGCTTTGTCAACCAAATCAAAGACGCTTTGACGATCGGCGACATCCAAATGATATGATTTGGCTTTGTATCCAGCCTGATTTAAATCACTTGTGACCTTGTCGGCTGTTTCGCCGTTAATATCTGCTACGGCGATCGCAAACCCGTCCTTTGCCAATCTATGAGCGATTCCTTCGCCAATTCCTTGTCCTGCACCTGTTACAATTGCTAATTTTGTCATTTTTTCCACTCCCATTGTTATAATAAAAGACCCATTAAATTAAAAAACGCTTCTGCAGCATACACTGCAGAAGCGAATAACACTTTACCATTCTGATTTATTTAACGATTGCCCGTTAAATCTTGATAACCATCTTTTGAAGATGGTGTGTCTGCTAACGGGGACCTATCCGTTTACTGCTTGTTGCAACAACTCACAGTAACCAATCACCGGCCATATTCGTTTAAGTTGAATACTGACTTTCAGCAACGCCAGCTCTCTGCAAAACAACTATCAACTACTCACCGATTCATTTTGTTTAATAAATTATCATTTAATTAGAATCGAATATAGCAGTCATTTTTTTATTTGTCAATGGCTTTTGCTAATCGACAGAATGTGGATTGTTCATTTGACTGACTGGATAGCACATCACATCGGCATCCAGAATGTCGTATTTTTTCATGAGTGCATGTTCGACTTTTTCACCAATCGCGTAAGAAGTTCTCAATTCCGTTTGGTCAGGGAGATAAATCCCGACTTTCATGACAATCTGATCTCCCAGCCAGCGGGGTTCAATTCCTTGGATCCCCAGGATTCCGGGAATCGTTTGGATTGTTTGACTGTAAAGTTCGATGTCTTTAGGGTCAAATCCTTCACTCAAACGCATGATGGTTGTTTTGAAAATACTAATTGAAGAATGGAATATTAAGCAGCCAACAATCAAGGTTGCAGCGCCATCCAACCATTGAGCGCCAAGATAGGCACCGCCGATGGAAAGAAACGTGCCAAAACTGGTCCAGGCATCACTTTTTAGATCCTGCCCTGAAGCTGCCAGCGATTGATTATTGAGCTGAGCACCTTGAATTCGGTTGTAGCGTGCCAGAATTGAGATAATTCCGGCGGCAGCGAGACTCACACCCAAGGACCAATAGTTCGGTCGGATGATGTGTCCTGCTAAAAATCGTTGAACGGCAAAGCAGCCGTC
This sequence comes from Lentilactobacillus kefiri, assembly GCF_009739535.1. Classification (GTDB taxonomy): domain Bacteria; phylum Bacillota; class Bacilli; order Lactobacillales; family Lactobacillaceae; genus Lentilactobacillus; species Lentilactobacillus kefiri. The sequence goes on along the minus strand of NZ_CP029971.1, from coordinate 1,014,058 downwards.
AACAAAAATTTGGATACTAACCGCGAACATAATCGTCGCAGATAATAATGCGGCAATGTTTTCGTACTGCCAGTGGCCAACCACGTGATTGGAATCCGGTGGTCGCTTGGATACTTTAAGTCCAATGATTAAAATTACTGCGCCACAAACTCCGGTTAGATTATTCAGCCCATCGGCAATTAAAACCGTGATTTGAGCCAAGAATCCAATCGTCAGTTCTGCAACCATGATTGCAGTGTACGCACTCAGGTTAATCCAAGTAATCTGTTGCGCTTCTTGTAATTTATAAAGTCTGTGTTGGCGGTCTTTTTGAATGTTTCGGCCGGCGTCATATTGATTTGTATTCGCCATACGATCACTTCCCAAATCGAAAACCTAAATTGGCTGTGATTATGTCTGGTGTCGATCCTGACAAACCTGTCTGTTCAAAAGGTGCTATTTAAGGTGCTATTTAATGACGATTATAGCTTCTTTGGATGTCAATTTAAAACGATATGATTTCAAATGTGACAAACTGTTTAAAGTTTGCGTTTAGTTTCCGTTTTTCGCGACAAACCGTTTATTAATGCGCGTTTTTATGCTATTATTAACCAGTTAATTCAAATAAAGGGAGTTTATTATGACAGTTTACTCTGGAAAAACCATTCAAGACGCCGTAGAACAGGGTTTAGCCGCATTATCACTCACACAGGACCAGGTTGAAGTTACCGTTATTCAACAACCTAAGAACGGATTTTTAGGTTTCGGTCGCAAACTTGCACAGGTTGAACTTGTAAAAAAAGCAACTGCTCAGACAATTACCAATACTCAAAAACCAGTCTCTAATAAAGAATCCAATCATCAATCAACTACTGATAACACAACAAATACCGTTGATCTCGAAGATGTTTCCCAAAAATTGGCCAACTACCTCAACGATGTTTTGGAAGCGATGGGGTTCTCGTTTAAATTAAAATTGGATTTAAAGAGTCGTCATTCAATCTATATTGATATTGATACAGACCAGGAAAGCCGTTTAATCGGTCGCCATGGCCGCACGATTAATGCGCTCCAAAATCTATCTCAGATCTTCATTAACCGACTTGGTGCCAATAACACCACGGTTGAACTGGATACCGCAAACTATCGTTCAAGAAGAAGTGAATCGCTGATTCAATTGGCAGATAAAACTGCCCGCAATGCGATTGCCAACGGTAAGCCGGTATACCTTAACCCAATGCCATCATTTGAACGGAAGCAGATCCATACAGCATTGGCAAACAACGACCATGTCATGACCTATTCGACTGGTAAAGAGCCCCACCGTGTCATTGTGGTGGCGCCAAAATAGTTATTTAAACTGATTGACAAATCAGTAGCTATCAAATATTATGTAGGTAATCATTCTTATCTTAACTAGGTAAAGTAGTCAAAGTGCTTTATCCATGCTATCTTTTTTTGGCATGGAGTGGCGCTTTTTTTGTGCTTTTAAATAAGTTTTGTGGTTAAATTAGAAACGCTATTCAATTATTCGTGGAGGGAAGCTTAATCATGGTTTTAACAACAACAGAATTTGATACGATTGCAGCTATTTCGACACCGCCTGGTGAAGGTGGAATTTCGATTGTGCGCATTAGTGGTGAGGACGCATTCGATGTTGCCAAAAAGCTCTATCGTGGGAAAAACCTCGATAAAGTTGCCAGTAACACGATCAACTATGGTCACATAGTTGACCCCGAAACGAATGAAGAAGTCGATGAGGTGATGCTTTCTGTTATGAGAGCACCCCACACCTATACTGAAGAAGACATTGTTGAAATTAATTGTCACGGTGGAATTGTTGCTACTAACCGAATTCTTCAATTAGTCCTCAGCAATGGCGCCAGAATGGCCGAACCCGGAGAATTTACCAAGCGGGCATTTTTAAATGGTCGAATTGATTTGTCACAGTCAGAAGCCGTAATGGATCTGATTGAGGCGAAAACCGACCGTTCGATGAAAGCTGCCATTAGTCAGCTGGACGGGAATCTGTCCCACTTGATCAAGCATCTTCGAAAAGATATTCTCGATGTTCTTGCCCAAGTTGAGGTCAATATTGACTACCCTGAGTACGATGACGTCGAAACAATGACCAGTAAATTATTGCGGGAAAAGGCCACCGATGTTCACAGCCGAATTGTTCAGCTGCTTAAGACAGCCAAACAAGGAAAGATCTTGCGGGAAGGCTTGGCCACTTCGATTATTGGCCGGCCAAATGTTGGTAAATCAAGCTTGTTGAACAATCTGCTTCATGAAGACAAGGCGATTGTAACCGACGTTCCCGGAACGACCAGAGATGTTTTGGAAGAATACGTTAATGTTCGTGGAGTGCCATTGAAGCTGGTTGACACTGCCGGCATCCGGGATACGACCGATAAAGTTGAAAAAATCGGTGTTGACCGGTCACGAAAGGCAATCAACAGTGCTGATTTGGTCCTGTTGGTTTTAAACGCCAGCGAACCGTTAACGGATGAAGATTTGAAGTTATTGGATGCGACTAAAGATAAACAACGCATTATCATTCTTAATAAGACAGATTTACCAACTAAAATTGATTTAGACAAAATCAAATCCCTGTCTGGTGGCAACAATATTATTTCAACTTCTGCCATTAAGGCTGACGGATTAACCTCATTGGAGGAACTGATTGCCAAAATGTTCTTTGATGAAGGAATTGAAAGTAGTCAAAACGACATCATGGTCACGAATGCCCGTCACATTGGTCTTCTCAACCAAGCCAAACAGGCTTTGGAAGATGTTGTTAAGGGACTCGATGATGGCATGCCGGTTGATTTGGTTCAAATCGATATGACCCGTTGCTGGGATTTCTTGGGTGAAATTACCGGAGACAGCTATCAAGATGAATTAATCGATCAGTTGTTCAGTCAGTTCTGTTTAGGAAAATAACCTGTTTCATGTGAAACATTTGGAGGAAAAACAGTTGAAAAGTTTAAGAGTTAGCGATGTTAAACAAAAATATCGCGGCCAAGATTATGATGTCATCGTTGTTGGTGCCGGCCATGCCGGCTGTGAGGCTGCATTGGCAGCTGCCAGAATGGGGAATAAAACCCTACTGCTGACAATTAACCTTGATATGGTCGCATTTATGCCATGTAATCCATCTGTCGGCGGCCCTGCCAAAGGAACCGTTGTCCGCGAAGTCGATGCACTTGGTGGTGAAATGGGTAAGAACATTGATAAGACATACGTTCAGATGAGAATGCTGAATACTGGTAAAGGCCCTGCCGTTCAAGCTTTGCGAGCCCAAGCCGATAAACATGCCTATCATGCAGAAATGAAACACACAATTGAAAAAGAGCCTAATTTAACTTTGCGTCAGGGAATTGTTGATTCTTTGATTGTTAAAGATGGTGTCTGCAAAGGTGTGATTACAAATACCGGTGCTGAATGCTACGCAAAAGCAGTCGTGATTGCAGCCGGTACCGCTGCCCGTGGCAAGATTATCATTGGTGAATTGATGTATGCTTCCGGTCCCAACAACTCTCAGCCAGCCGAAAAGCTTTCAGGAAATTTGGAAGAATTAGGCTTTGATCTGGAGAGATTTAAGACCGGAACCCCTCCACGGGTTGATGGAACAACGATCGATTACTCAAAGACTGAAGAACAGCCTGGAGATGAAAAGCCGTACCACTTTAGTTTCGAATCTTCTGATGAAAACTATTTGGCAGTTAAGGATCAATTGTCCTGTTGGTTGACTTATACCAACGAGACAACTCATAAAATTATCCGTGATAATCTCGACCGGGCACCTATGTTCACTGGTGTGATCGAAGGAGTTGGCCCTCGTTATTGCCCATCAATTGAGGATAAAGTTGTTCGGTTCGCTGATAAGAGCCGCCATCAATTATTCTTGGAGCCTGAAGGACGGCATACTGAGGAATGGTACGTTGACGGTCTTTCAACCTCAATGCCCGAAGAAGTTCAGCAAAAGATGATTCATTCAATCGTAGGAATGGAAAACGCTCAGATGATGCGTCCCGGTTATGCGATCGAATATGATGTTGTCGCACCTTATCAACTTAAGCCAACGTTGGAGACCAAAGTGGTTAAAAACTTATTCACTGCTGGTCAGACCAACGGAACTTCAGGTTATGAAGAGGCTGCCGGTCAAGGACTGATTGCCGGAATTAACGCTGGTCGTCGGGCACTTGGCAAAGGACCATTTGTGTTGAAACGAAATGAAGCATACATCGGCGTTATGATCGATGATTTGGTTACCAAGGGAACTAAAGAACCCTACCGTCTGTTGACCAGCCGTGCTGAATACCGTCTGCTGTTGCGGACCGACAACGCGGATATGCGTTTGACAGAGAAGGGCCATGAAATCGGCCTCATTTCTGATGAAAGATACGCAAAATTCCTTGAGAAAAAGAAAGCCATTGAAGATGAATTTGAGCGCTTGAATACCATTCGGATCAAGCCATCAGACGAAGTTAACAAGTTTATTCAGGAACATGGCGACAAGCCGCTTCAAGATGGCGTCTTGGCATCAATCTTCCTGCGTCGCCCATATGTTGACTACAAAACATTGATGAGATTCATCCCAGGCCCAGAAAAGACACCAGACCGTCACGTGATTGAACAGATTGAAATTCAGACGAAATATGCCGGCTACATTAAAAAGGCTGAGCAAAGTGTTGAGAAGATGAAGCGGATGGAAGCTAAGAAGATTCCCGATCGAATTGACTACGACGCAATTGATGGCATTGCCACCGAAGCCCGTCAAAAGCTTCAAAAGATTCATCCGGAAACAATTGCCCAAGCTTCTCGAATTAGTGGTGTCAACCCTGCGGATATCGCAATTTTGAGCGTTTATATCCAACAGGGAAAGATTAGCAAACTTGCTGAATAAGGATTATCCGAGTGGTGACTGACACACTGTCGCTGCCTACCTAATTTAAAATAAAAAACAATGAGGCTGAAACAAAATTAAAAACTTTGTTTCAGCCTCATTGCTTTGTTTAATTGGGGACCGAACGGACTGTGGGCCCCCCTTTAACTCATTTAATTCAACTTCTGCTTCTTATTATGAATCGTGGCGAATAATAACAGGCTTAGTCCCATACAAGCCATAATTGACAAAGACATTGGCAGGTATGTGGCGGTTCCCATCAAACCAACAAGTGGTGACATCAACCCACCGATTGCATTTTGAGATAGTCCCAGCATTGCCGACAGACCACCGTTGTTATGCAGACTCAGGTTCATGATGATTGAAGTGGTGAGTGTAAAGAGCATGCCGAACTGTGTAACAGTCAAAAATACCAGAACAATGACCAGCACCAGGTTGTTTAGAAACAGTGCGCTGAACGTCAACAGCAGGGATGTCATAAATGTTGAAGTTAAAATGATTTTGGTCTGGTTTGCTTCTGTAAACCGACCGGCTAAAGTTCCGGGGATAACGGATCCAATCGCAATTCCAATGCCATTTAATGCGTATAAAAGACTGAAACTCTGGACTGACATATGGAAGAAGTTTTGGAAGACGAAGGATGAAGCGGAAATATAGCTAAACAGCCCGCCGGATACCAACCCGGTCGCCAGAATCAAGCGAACAAACCGGGAATTTTTCAGCAGCTTAAACATTTGGGTGATCGACTTTGTTGGGCTTCCTGAAATGCGATTCTCAACTGGCAGGGTTTCTTTGATTCCCAGCCAAAGGGCCAATACAATGACAAAGCCGACTCCAGCCAAAAGAATGAAAACCCCCTGCCATTCGACATAGCGAATCATAAAACCGCCAATCACTGGCGAAATAACTGGGAAAATCCCATTAACGGCCGACAGCATCGAGTAAAACTTGGTTAATAGCGGTCCGGAAAACATGTCTGAAGCAATTGCCCTGGACAATACCTGGCCGCTTGCCCCTGCCAATCCCTGAATGAATCTTAACAGGATTAAGAGATAAACCGAATGGCTATAGGCAATCATCAAAGAAACCAATCCAAAGATAAAAAAGCCAACCATCAGGGGCTTTTTGCGGCCGTACTTATCACTGAGCGGACCGGAGATTAGCTGCCCCAACGCCAGGCCAATCAGACAGGCACTCAAACTAAGCTGGATGAGTGATGGCTGGGCGTTTAGATCCCGCGTCATTTGGGGTAAAGCGGGCAGGTATAAGTCAATGGACAGCGGACCTGTTGCACTGATAGTTCCCAGAATAAAGACCAGCCACAATTTATTTTTCTTTTTTGAGTTCGAGTTCATATGTTCACCTCTATTTCACAAGCAAAGTCATCCAAATTATCATACAGTCTGATTTTAATATGAGCAATAAATTAGGGTTCTGTTAATTATCGGCGAAAATGTTGTCATGGCAGGCAAATGTGATAGAATTAATATCGATTGCGTAAGCTAACCATTATGGATAGTATGCATTCCTAATTGTGTAGTTCACAAAGGAGCTTTTTTGATGAAATTATTTAAAGACATAATGAGTTGGGTAATTCCTATTATTGTAGGTTTACTTGTCGCCTTATTGATTCGACAATTTGTTTTCACCTTTGCTCGGGTTGACGGTCCTTCAATGGAGCCCAACTTGATCAATAAGGAGCGTTTGATTGTTTGGCGTCATGCCAAGGTTAAGCACTTGAGTGTCATTGTTTTTGATGCTCATGGCGAAGATCCAACCGCCACAAAGCCTAAGACAGACTACGTTAAGCGGGTTATCGGTCTTCCCGGCGATACAGTTTCCAGCAAGAACGGGAATATTTACGTTAACGGAAAAGTTGTTCCACAGAAGTTCATTAGTATGAGCGAACGAACAACGGGTACCGGTAATTGGAATTTGAAATCATTATCCAAGAGCTGGAATAAGAATACCAATGCAACCCGGGTTCCCAAGGGTGAATATTTCGTTTTGGGAGATCACCGAAGCGTTTCTAATGACGGCCGTTATTGGGGATTCGTTCCTAAAAAGAAGATCACCGGAGTTGCCAAGACTTTCTTCTGGGAAACCAACAAGACTAAACGAACCAATGTAAACAGTTTGGGTTATTAAAATCGAATAATTAAAAAATCTCACTGACAGACAGCTCATGATGACGTCTGCTGGTGAGATTTTTATTATTTATTATATGAAATCAGGGTTGGCGTATTAGTCACATCAAGGGCCATAATACTGCCATTAGTTGGTTGTTCAACGTACGGTACCTTATCGGTGTACATCGAAGCAACGTTTCTCAAGAAAGTTCCATGTGAAACAACGATGGCATTCTGCCCATCTTCCAATTCGTCTTGGATGTGTTTAACAGACCGTTTGATCCGTTCTTCAAGTTGGGCGGCAGTCTCAGCTTCGTGAAACGGATCAGCGTCGTGCATGAAATCACGCATTTTAATCAAGCCATACTGTTTGATTAAGACTTCCTGACTGCGGTTTCCATGGGGTGCTCCAATGATGTTCCAGGTCAGAGTACTATCGACACCTTCAAATGAACCAAAATAAATTTCCCGAATGTCTTTATGGATTTCTCTGGTAACATTTTGTGATTGATGATTATTTGCCAAAATGATGTCCAACGTGTGAATGGCCCGCATCATATCTGAACTGACAGCTAAATCAAAATGAACATTATCCAGTTTTTCTCCTGCCGCTTTGGCCTGAGCTTCACCCTTTTCAGTTAATGGCGAATCCACCCAGCCTTGCATTCTGCGGAAGCGGTTGAGTAGCGTTTGACCATGGCGCACAAAGTAAATGGTTTTCATATTGAATCCTTTCAGAAAAATTTCTATCTCCAATTATATAAGAAAATCTGATCAACAACACGTTTAACGACAAATTTTTCTGACTTCACAGTTTCGTCATACTTATTTAAGGCTGGTTTAAGCTGGTGAACCTAATATAAAGACAATCAATTTTTAAGAGAAGTTGATTACCAAGCAAATTACTCCTCCAAAGTATGGTGCTTGATTTAACTTACATCTCCTCCAAGATATAAGTTCCCCCTCTAAATATAAATATGCTGCAGCGTTCAGGCTTACTGTCTGGCGCTTTTTTGTTGTCCAGCGGTAATTGGGATTATAATAGATTTAACTTCTCAATGATTGGAGTTCTTCAAATGGATCATCAATTAACACGGTTAAGTAAACGATTGTCGTTTGTGTTGCGTCATCATCCGGATAAAATCGGTATTAAACTGGATCGATATGGTCGGGTGGATTTACAAACGTTAATTACAAAGTTCAATCAACATTTTGGCACACCAATCAGTGAAAAAATTATCCGCAAAATTATGCGGGAAAGTGATAAACAGCGGTATGCCATCGAAGGCAACACTATTCTGGCATTATATGGGCATAGCGTCCCCGTACAGCCGTTAACCCCGCCAACCGAACCACCAGAGAAGCTGTATCATGGAACGACTCACGCGGCAGCTAAATTCATTGTGGATGAAGGGCTGAAAAAGATGGACCGGGATTTTGTTCATTTGTCAGCGAACCAAAAAATGGCGGTCCAGGTTGGCAAAAGACGGGACCCAAATCCGGTGATATTTGAAGTGGCGGCTCAAAAAGCGGCCGATGCCGGGATCTTATTTTACCCAACCGAAAGTGGTGTTTGGCTGGTGGATGCAATGCCGGCGAAATTTTTAAAGATTATCAGCCAGTAAATGGCATAAGGGGATAGTGTAATGAGCAATAAGGATGATCAAAAAGCACCAAAACCAACGAAAATTAGAAGACCAATGCAGGGAAACTGCCCAAAGTGCCACCGACCAATGTCGATCAGTTATGGGATGAACAGGTGCCCAAATTGTGGTTTTATATTTAAGTCGAATTTTAAGGTGGATTAGAGAGAGTGCAACGAGACCCGGGTGGCCGCGGTGCATAAGCAGAAAATGGCTATTAATGAACGTTCTTTGTTCATTGATAGCCATTTTTTGCTTATGTGTAGCGGTCAGGGTTGTCGGCGCACGTTTCGGCTAGGTAGAAGTGGTTAATCCGGCTTCTCTTATGCAGTAGGGGTCAGGGCCGCATACAGCCGGCGGTCGGAACTCGTTTCGGCTAAGTAAAATGCGAGCGACATAAAACCAAATAACCAGCCATTTTTCGTTTATGTGTAGCGGTCAGGGTTGTCGGCGCACGTTTCGGCTAGGTCGAAGTAACCCCCCTGTATCCACCGGATTGCTTTGTCTCTTAAGCCTGAATTAAGGTTCCATGGGTATTCTTGCAATATCAGGTGTGAAAGGAGGCTAGCTTTTAATCCGATCATCTTTTTAAGGATAGAATTTTTAACGACACAATTAACTCACAAACGGTCCTTTGGGTAATGCTTGTGGGTGGGCTCAGGCACATACTCAAGTGGTAGCCGATCCGTCCAATGGATAGACCGGTTCGCCACAATAAAACCATTTAAATCTTATGGGATAAAGTTTTCATTTAGGTCAAATGAATAACACAACGGGAAGATTATAAAGGCGATTCGATATTTCGGATCGTCTTTTCAGTTGGCGCTTCACATTTTTGCTTTGACTTTTTGGCGTTTCGTTATATCATAAAACCAGTCAATGAATTATTGGCGAATTGAATAAGTAGTCTGGGGTGCCCTAAACGGCTGAGAAAAACCCATTGAACCTGATGCAGTTAGGACTGTCGAAGGAAGAACGAAATTCTTTTTTGTGTGAGCTAATAGATATAAAGTCGATTAAACTTTTACTCTGTTCCCTCTTTCTTCGAGGCTTTTGAAGAAAGGGGGATTTTTTTATTTCAAATTTTTATCGTTAAGAAAGACAGAGTGGAGGAATTAAGATTGGCAAGTAAAGCAGATTTGCTTCAAGCAGTTGATGATCATCAAAATGAGTTGTTGGCACTGTTGGATCGGCTGGTTTCATTTGAAACAATGTCGCCACCAGCCCGTAATACCGCTGCGATTCAGCAATTTATCGATGCTGAGTTGACCAAAGTTGGTTTTGAAACCAAGCGGGTGCCCTTTTATAAGGGGGATGAATTATTATCCGCTGAAAAGGTAGGCACAGATGCCGAATCCTTTCATAGTTTGCTGTTAAACGGGCACGTTGATGTCGCGACTGTTGACCGGGACAGCTGGGATACCGATCCGTTCAAAGTCACTCAAAAAGGTGACTTGTTATTTGGCCGGGGTGTCAGCGATATGAAAGGTGGGGTCGCCAGTTTTATGTACATTTTTACCCTGCTTCACAAGCTTGGCATTGAACTTCCCGGCAACCTAAAGTTTCAATCTGTCGTTGGTGAAGAAGCCGGAGAAGCGGGCACCAAGACCTTACTGAAGAATGGTGAAAAGGCGGATTTTGCAGTCGTTGGCGATACCAGCAACATGAACTTTCAAGGCCAGGGCGGTGTGATTACCGGCTGGATTACGCTGAAAAGTCCCCATATTTACCATGACGGTAATCGAGCTGCGATGATTACCACTGGCGGTGGCCTTAAAGCTGCCAATATGATTGAGAAAATGATGGTGGTTATTCAGGCGTTGGAAAAGTTGGAGCGGTACTGGGGAATTACCAAGCGTTATCCCGGATTTGCACCAGGGATTGATACCATTAATCCGGCTTACATCGAAGGTGGGCTTCACCCCGCTTATATCCCAAGTGAAGCCAAACTGTGGATTACGGTTCATTTCTATCCCAATGAAAATGTTGATGATATTACTCAAGAAATTGAGAAACAGGTTATTGCTGCCGCTAAGGCTGATCCTTGGTTGCGCGACAATCTGCCGACTTTCAAATGGGGTGGCGATTCTCTTTTGGCTGATAAAGGTGAGGTATTCCCTTCGCTTGAGTTGGATCCCGATTATCCGGGAATGAAAGCCCTCGAAAAGAGTTATGCCGATATCGTTAAAGCAAAGCCGATAGTGGGGATGTCACCATCAGTCTCCGATAGCGGCTGGTTTGGCTATTACCACATTCCTGCCGTGGATTTTGGTCCCGGCACGATGGAACAGGCTCATAGTGACAACGAAAGCTTGAGCTTGAAGCAATTAATGGAATATACCAAGATTATGGCAGCCTTCATTTTTGATTGGTGCCATACAAAAGGAGAGCAATCATGAAAAAGAAATTTCGTTTACAGGATATTATTTTATTAGCAATTATTCCAATTGTGTTTGGAGCTATTTTTGTCGGAACCGATTACCTGTACAACTTTGTGTCAATGGCAATTGGTCCATTTGCAAACGAAGCCCTGTTTGGCCTTTGGATCATGGCTGGACCACTTTCAATTTACCTGGTCCGAGTCCCCGGAGCTGCTCTGGTGGGTGAAATTCTGGGTGCTGCCGCTGAGGTGATTTTTGGTGGAACATTTGGTGCCGCAGCCCTCATTTCAGGAATTGTGCAGGGTATCGGAAGTGAACTTGGATTTGCTTTGTGGCGATACAAGAACTGGAGTTGGCCCGTTTTGACAACCTCAGCCGTTACCACAACCGTTGTTTCATTTGGATATGAACTGTTCCGACTGGGCTATGTTCACTACCATCTGCCAATGATTTTGGCACTGTTCTCGGTTCGGTTCATCTCGGTCTTCTTCTTCGGAGCTGTCATGGTTCGCGTGATCTTCAAGATGTTAAGCCGTTCTCAAGTGTTGAAGCAGGCATAGTTCCGCAATAATTAAAGAATGTCAAAAAAAGAGAGTGGGACAAAAGGCGCTTTGATCCCAGAATTTAAGAGCATAAATCGATTATTCCTGGTTTTGGAATGATTGATTTATGCTCTTAAATGGCCGGGATCAGCCGATTGCCAAGTAGGCTAGGCAAGGGTTGCTGGCCGTCGTCGCACGTTTTAGCAAAATAATATGAGATTACAAAATAGAGGCTGAGGCAAAAGAATACACTTTTGTCCCAGCCTCTCATTTTTGTCTAAATCGCTGATGTTGCTTTGTTGTTAGCTTTGACAATGTTTAAAAAGTTCTGAATAATCTGCTGACCAACTTGTGGATCCGTCATGATTGATTCTGGGTGGAATTGAACCCCATAGACCAAATCGGTGGGATTGCTGATGGCCATAATCTCATTATCGTCGGTGATGGCTGTTACGTCTAAATTTGCTGGAACTGATTCCGGATCCACGACCAGTGAATGATACCTGGCAGCCTGGAAATGTTGGGGGCAGTTTGCGAACAGTGGATCGTTTCCTTGGAGTTCCATCGTAGACGGCTTGCCATGCATTAAATGAGGAGCGTGGATGATTTTAGCGCCGTATGCTTGAGCAATTGCCTGCTCTCCCAGACAAACACCGAAAATTGGAACTTTTCCCAAGAATGCTTTTAAGATGGCGGGCATATTACCCGCATCTTCGGGACGACCAGGACCGGGTGACAAAATGATGCTTTCAGGATTTTCTTTCATAAGTGTTTCAACATCAATTGCATCATTTTTTACCACGGTGATTTGCTCGGAAGTTTGGGTTCCAATCAATTGGTATAGGTTGTATGTGAAGCTGTCATAGTTATCAATAAGATAATGCATCTGCAACGCCTCCCTTTTCTGCTGTTTCCTGTAATGCGGTCACAATTGCTCTGGCCTTATTATTAAATTCCTGATATTCATGTTTGGGGATGCTGTCCGCAACAATTCCTGCAGCACTTCGAACAACCAAATCCTTCCCTTTTCGATATGCCAACCGGATACCAATACACATATCGAGATCACCATCAAAGCCAAGATACCCTAAGCAGCCACCATATAAGCCATGTTTGTTATTCTCGAGCTTGGCGATAATTTGCATTGCTGAAATTTTTGGCGCCCCTGACAGGGTTCCAGCTGGTAATAGCGAGTTGATAATATCAATCGATGAAATTCCGTCATCGACCGTACTTTCAACGACTGATCCCATATGCATCACGTTGGAGAATTTCAGTAAATTGCGATAAGCAGTTACATGGACCGAGCCAAATTTGCTGATACTTCCCAAATCATTTCTTCCTAAATCGATCAGCATATTATGTTCGGATAATTCTTTTGGATTGTGCTGTAATTCTTTGGCAAACGCGTCATCTTCTGCCTTGTCTTTCCCTCGTCTGCGGGTTCCAGCCAATGGATATGTGAACAGTGTTTGATTACGTTTAGTGGTCATTGTTTCAGGTGAAGCACCAATGGTCTCAAAATCATTGTGGCGGAAATAGAACTGATATGGGGATGGACTTTCCTTGAATAAAGTCGGTGCAGCGGCAAATAGTGACCCGGACATTTTGGCATGTTGAGGATTGGAAATCTGAACTTGAAAAATATCGCCATCCACAATGTGGTGCTTTGCCTCAGCCACTTTTTCAGTAAATTCAGCCAAAGAAAATTGCAATTTGAATGGGGTCATCGTAAATGCCGGTAACGGTCGTTGGTCTGTTACTTGAAGAATTTGTTCCTTTAACCGGGTTAAGTCGGCAATTACCGCATCATATTGTTGGTTCAGCTGCTTAGTAGGAATGACCTGAGTGAGCGTCACTTCGTTGGTGGTGTGATTGTAGGCGATGACTTGATCAATCAATAATAAATCAACGTCATTTAAGGCCATGGGGTCATCAACTTTCGGCAAGTTAGCAGTTGTTGCATAACGGGCATAATCATAACTGAAGTAACCAACCAGGCCACCTGAGAATGGCGGCATACCCTTTAACTTTGGCATTTTATTATTGGCAAGGATCCGTTCCAGAACAGGCTTTAAATCGACTGTTTCATGTGAAACATTACCACGATTGTCCGTTGTTGTGAGCTCACCATTTCGATAAGCAAGTGTGAGTGTTGGGTTTAATCCAATAAAGGAATGCCCGTCTTCGGCTTTCTTGGGTTTTCCGGTTAGTAGGAAGCATGGCTCCTCCGGCCGATCAAAGTTTTGGGTAACGGCAATTGGATCAAAGTTGGTCATTTGAAAATTAATTGAAATTGGTATAGCTGGAAAATCTTGGGCATATTTGTTTAATTCTTCAATTCTCATCATTAGGTTCCTCCAATGTTTGCTTTATTTTCTGAAAGTAGTTGATTGGATTTGCCATCGTTTTCTTGACGTTTTCATTGTGATTTCCTCCAGATATTAAAAAATCCGCCCATAACTCCATAGAGTTAAGGACGGATTCATTCCGCGGTGCCACCTTAGTTCAATTGATCCAAACAGATAATCTTTCTATACAAATGGTTCAATACTCAATGATTATCTGTTTTATCAATTACGCTTAGCAAGGGACTAACATCCCTCCGGCAACTGACGTATGCCAACACGTTTCTTCGTACTCGAATACTTTCGGAAGAACCCTCAGTGGTCCATTTAACTGCCTGCGTTCGGTCACATTCTCAGCGATAGCGACTCTCTTTACGTGCACAACAATCTTGATCTCCACATCAATGGTTTATTTAGGACGGTATTTAGTTGTCATTTAAATTACGCCGATTATGAGAATTTGTCAAGGAAATTAATAATTTAGACTTTGGGGTTGACACATTTTCAAATTCATTATATGCTCAATGCAATTAAAATTTAACTTTCTTAGGAGATTCTAATCATGATAAAAATTAATTCAAAAATTAATCGATTTTATTTCTATTGGTACGCTTAGTGTTCACACCGGACAGGATGTGGGCACTCACTCACATCTTGTGCGGCCAATAGTATTTCGTCATGATTACTTACTTCGGTCACACAGTTATTTTTACAAAATACTGCGGGACCCATTTTTTTACACAAAATTTCGACTCCCGCAGTGTTAGGCACACTGTGGGAGTTTTATTTTATTCAAAATACGTCAAATACGGAAATGGAGATAATATATATGATTATTGTAATTAAGAATGGCCATGAAAACATTATTGATGAGATTAAGAGCCGCTTCACTGAAACCAACGAGGTGTTTGTTCATAACAACCGCGTGGCAATTCAGGGAATCAGTGAAGAAGATTTAAACGCTGAAGAAAAGAATGCGACGGATCTCATTATCGACAATGTCCCTGCTGCAGTTCAGGGAAGCCGACTATTCCATCCAGAAGATACCATCGTTACGACAGCTCATAGTCAAATTGGCGGCGACAACTTCACGATGATGGCCGGTCCATGTTCTGTTGAATCAGCTGATCACGTTATGAGAATGGCCGAAGTTGCTAAAAGTGGCGGTGCTACGGTTCTTCGAGGTGGTGCTTTCAAGCCACGGACCTCGCCATACTCATTCCAAGGCCTTGGTGAGGACGGTTTGAAATTCCTTCGGGCAGCTGCTGATGCATACGATATGGATGTTTTGACCGAAGTTATGGATCAGGATCACGTCCCAATGGTTGAACAGTACACCGACATTTTCCAAATTGGTGCTCGAAACATGCAAAACTTCTCATTGCTGAAGGCAGTTGGAAAAACTCAGACTCCAGTAATGCTAAAACGTGGAATGTCTGCTACGATTGATGACATCTTAAATGCTGCAGAATACATTGCTGCTGGCGGCAACCATAATATCATCATTACTGAGCGGGGCATTCGAACATTTGATAACAAATACACTCGAAACACGCTTGATGTTGGTGCGGTGCCGGTTCTTCAAAAATTAACCCATTACCCAGTGATCCTTGACCCAAGCCACGCTGCCGGTCATACCGAATTTGTTACACCCGAAGCATTAGCCGGAGCAGCAGTCGGTGCCAGCGGACTGGTTGTTGAAATTCATGACGATCCTGCCCATGCATTCTCGGACGGCGCCCAAGCACTCAAGCCAGACGAGTACCGTGCAATGGCTAAACAAGCATTTGCGATTCGCAACGTTATTACTACCCCAATTCAAGAAAAAAGTGAGGTCAAATTATGAAAATAATCAAAGTTGAGCTGCCAGATCATTCATACAATGTTGAAATTGCCAAAGGAATTTTAGGCTGTACAGGCCAGTTGGTTTCAAGTGTCTGGGATAAACGAAAAATTGCCTTAATTAGTGACAGCAATGTTGCCCCGATATACCAGGATCAAGTTGCAGAAGCACTTGAGGCAGTTGGTTTCATCGTTCATGAATACCAATTTCCTGCCGGAGAAGATTCAAAATCCCTGGAAGTATTAGCCGATCTGACCCGACAAATGGCAGCGGACAGCTTCAACCGCGATGATGGTGTCATTGCTTTGGGCGGCGGGGTGACTGGTGATTTAGCCGGATTCCTGGCTTCAACGTATATGCGTGGCATCAGTCTCATCCAAATGCCGACCTCATTGTTGGCGCAGGTTGATAGTTCTGTCGGCGGTAAAACAGCCGTTGATTTGGATTCAATCAAAAACATTGTCGGTTCATTCTATCAACCTGACTTGGTCATTATTGATCCTGACACGTTAACAACTTTGAAAAGGCGTGATCTCGTAGAAGGTTATGGTGAAATCGTTAAGGTTGCTGCCTTATCTGATGGTGATCTGTGGAACTTGGTTAAATCAATCAACTCACCAGAAGATATTTTGGCAAATGCTGAAGAACTGAGCATCCACTCAGTTCAGTACAAGACGGATATTGTGATGGGTGATGAAAAAGAAGGCGGTCTTCGAAAACTTCTGAATTACGGTCATACAATCGGCCACGCTGTCGAGGCGTTATCTGATGGCGGCTTGCGTCATGGTGAAGCCGTCAGCATTGGGATGATTGCGATGCAGCAGATTTTTGAAGACAAAGGTTTGGCGGTTCCCGGTATTACCCAGGAGTTACGCGAACGCTTGGAAGCAGTTGGCCTGCCGGTAACATCCGACCTGCTGAACTCTGACAAGGTATTTGATAAAATTAAAAATGATAAAAAGAATCGTGATGGTCATTTGAGCTTAATCTACGTCCATAAAATTGGTGGGCCTGTGATTAAAGCTATTCCAAGCGATCAAATTCAAGAATTTCTTGCCATTAAGGCGGTTAAGGCGTGATGTTTCATGTGAAACAATCTCGTGTAATAGAGCAGCATCAAGGATTTTTCATCCTTGGTGCTTTTTTGTGGAACAGTTAATCATGAATGAAAGAATCAATTTTCAATATGTAGTAAAATGCTACCCAGGGGGTGTTATATTGAAAAAGTATTTAGCTAAGAGTCTTGTAGTTGTTGTTGCAATGAGTGGGCTGTTTGCTCTCTCAAATGTTACGCAAGTCCAAGCAAAATCCGGCTATCGGATTACCAAAACAAAGAATTATTCATCAAAAACACCTTTTTATAATAAGGGTACTGCATACATGTGGAATGCTTCCCATACTAAGAAAATATTAAATATGAAAAATCATCCACTCACTCAGTGGTACCGGACTAAAAGTGTGATTATGAAGCATGGTAGTAAAAAAGCAGTTTACTACAAATTGGTTAATGTTTACAAACCCTGGAATGGATATGTTTGGCGCGGTAATCTCGTGAAAGGATATGGCCCAAAGTATTCGGGTCATTACCGAATCGGGTATTTCAAACTGAACCGGGACCTGCCGACTACGATGGAAGTAGATAATCAACCGGTCAAGGTGACATTGCCCAGCGGCACCGTTTTTCGTGGCGCGACCAATGTTTATAAACAAAAAACTTGGATTACATTGTCGGTTGGATCTATAAGCAATCATCTCTTAACCAGCCTTGGTATCCATTTAAATTCCAGTCAATTTGACGTCAGAAATATTAAGTTGCTGTATTCTAACAAAGACTTAAATCCAACTCCGCCAAGCTATCTGACGCCGATTAGTGCGCCCAACTTTCTCTTCCCAAGAACGACCGGTGACACGGATGGCAAGACATTGCCTGACTGGGCGAACAGTCTGTACATCGGGAAAAGTCAAACAACGTGGGGCGCTCAGTTACCATATCTGCGGACCACAACGGACGGTTACGTCGAGTATTATGGCAATATAACAGGTGCAACTCAAGGATTTTCAATTTGGGGGAATCCATTGGGAGTCCCACCAACTGCAAGCCAGCAGATTCTCGACTCTGAAAAATCAGGGAACACCTTAACGCTCTATTATGCTAATCATATGGAGGGCCTTCAGGATAACCAGGTCACGCATAATGGCCGTTCGATGTATCAATTGATCATTCAAAAGCAATCGGAACCAGTTGTTGTTAAAAACTATTATTCTGATGGCAAACTCAGTGAAAAAACAATTTACGAACAATATTTAGTGGGTGGTCAACCCTTCCATAATATGGATTTGCAATACGATTATGAATATGGTGATTGATTAATGAAGCAGCCAGTTCCGGTAATTTCCGGAACCGGCTTTTTATTTTCATGAAAACTGCCTAAAACTTTTGTCCCTATTTATAAAAAATGGTAACCTCAATATGTAGAGTTTTTTCGATTTATAAAAAAGGGAGGCGGAAAAATTGGCCAAACCTCGTCCGCGAGAACAAACATATGAATTTACAGATAAGCCTTCCTACCGGGAATGGCTGATTGAAACAGTTCGCGCCGCCTTACCAGACGGGTTGGAAGTGGCTGCCAGCAATTACGCCCGTTCAACTGCTAGTTCATATTGGTTAATTAAGGGATATGATGATCACCAGCAAGTTTATTGGATAACACTGCGGGTGGCGACTCATCGGCTGTGGCTTCAACACGCCCATCAAATTGAAGTCCTCTGGGAAGAACCGGGGACTTTTGGTGATTTATTTAATGCCGTTTCGGACAGCTTGCACCCGATTGCGGTTCAAGAGGCAAAGTTTCGACTAAGCCCGCTGGATATCGCGGTTCTTAATCTTCTAATTACTTTGGAACATCATAAACTCATCTGGTTTATCAGGATGATCCCCGATATTGCGAGGGCCCATAAAGATAAGCTGTTTGATTTGGATAGTGATTTTCTTGACTGTCAGTTGCTGTTGGGAGATCGCAATAATGCCAACAATCTGTTAATGCCGATTGACGTGCCGGCGTTCCAAAAGAAGCTTGCTGATTTCTTTGGTGAAAATCTGCTGTTTTCCCAGTTTACTAAGCACTCCCTGCTAAAGCTATTACCCACAAACCAATGGATTGAACCGATGCTCAATGAGCAGGGCAATGACGGTGAATGGGAGGATGAAATTCGGGCCGCGTATGGTCAGGACTTTGTCGATATTTGCCACCGTGAATTGAAACATCAAGAAAAAATGTATAAAAAAACCACTTAGTCAAAACTTGACCAAGTGGTTTTTGTTAATTTACTTGAGACTTTTGCGTGCCTTTATTTTTGAACAAGTACCCGAATCCCCTGATGGTTGTTAACATCTGGGGATTTTTTGGTTCGAGCTCAATTTTCTTTCTAAGATTACTGATGTGGGTATCGATGATTCTCAAGGTTGCGCCGGTGGTGTTGCCCCACACCGCAGAAGCAATCTGGGTCCGACTGAGAACGGTGTTGGAATTACTAACAAAGAATAGTAGTAATTTATACTCGATTGGGCTTAAGTTGAGCTTTTTATTCCCATTATTAACTTGGAATTTACTCAGGTCGATCTTGAGATGCCCAACGACGAGATTCTCAGATTCTTGGCTTTGCTGATTGAGTTGAAGATTATCTTTATTTTGATAGACCCAAATCTTTTGAACGATCCTGGCCACAATCTCGTTCATTGGTTCCCCAGAGATGTAATCATCCAAGTGGTAATCCAATAGGTAGGAACAAATCGTTTCCACTGAGCGTTGCTTCTTATCTAATAGAAGAATTGGTCCCGCAATCTGGCTGCGCAGGATTTGCAGTTCGGAATCATTTTCCGGTAGTTTGGTCGTTGTCAGGTCCCAGACGACTCCGGAAACCTGTTGAAGCAGGTGATCAAGTGGTTCAAACGAAACTCTGGTGTTAATTTGAAAGGCGGCAAGCAGCTTCTCAAGCTTATCCGCCAGCTTTAAATTTTGGCTGATCAATAAGATTTCCAATGGCATCCGGTCTTCCTCCATAGTAACAAAATTGTTTACATCTTAAGTTATGCCATACTTTTTAACAAAATTGGTCGGTTTTACGTTACTTTTACATAAACGAAACTCGATATTTACATGCTGTTGTTATATTGAGAATGTACTTAAATGAGTACTAAAAAATTTGGGTTTTCATTAGGAGGAAATCGAATTATGAAAAAAAGATCCTTTTTTTCAACTATTGTAGCAGTAGCAGCTGTTGGAGTTTTACTTGCGGGATGTGGTTCATCAAGCAGCTCAAAGTCAAAGAAATCTTCAGCTGATTCGAATGTCAAGATCACAGCCGTTGGTTCAACTGCTTTACAACCATTAGTTGAACAAGCAGCAAGCAATTATCAAAAAGCAAATAAAGGCGTCAACATTTCAGTTCAAGGTGGAGGTTCAGGTACTGGATTAAGTCAAGTTCAAACCGGCGCCGTTCAAATTGGTAACTCAGATATCTTCGCTGAACAACAAGATGGTATCAAAGCTAAACAATTAGTTGATCACCAAGTTGCAGTTGTTGGTATGACACCAGTTGTTAACAAAGATGTCAGCGTAAGCAACTTAAGCATGGCTCAATTAAAGGGTATCTTCACTGGTAAGTATACTAACTGGAAGCAAGTTGGTGGTAAGAATGAAAAGATTACCGTTGTCAACCGTGCTCAAGGTTCAGGTACTCGTGCCACATTTGAATCAGCCGTTCTTGAAGGTGCCAAAGCAGTTAAGGCCCAAGAACAAGATTCAAACGGTACTGTTCAAAAGATTGTTTCAACAACACCAGGTACTATCAGTTACTTAGCCTTCTCATACGTTAACAGCAAGCTTAAAGCATTGTCAGTTAACAATGTAAAGCCAACTGATGCCAATGTAACAACCAACAAGTGGAAGATCTGGTCATATGAACATATGTACACTAAGGGTCAACCAAACAAAGCAACAAAGAAGTTCTTGAACTACATGGATTCAGGCAAGGTTCAAGACAGCTTGGTACAAAAGCTTGGTTACATCAGTATTCATGATATGAAAGTAACTAAGAATGCAAGTAATGCGGTGTCACAAAAGTAGCAGAGTGTGAGTTGGGGCGGTTAGTAACCGGAGCCTAAGATGACTTTGGGTGAAATCGAGTTTGATTTCGCCGAAAGTTGGCTTAGGTGCAGGTTACTGCCCCAGGGAACACGTTTCCGCTAGGTAGCCTTAAATCGACTACCCACCAAACAAAAAACAAAACATCAAAGACCCAACGAAGGCTGAAGGCAAACCAAATGCCCTCAGCCTTCCTCAAGTTAAAGTACTCATTTAAAATTCGACTTAATGACAATTAGGAGGTCAATCATGGATGAAATAAAACATGATCTTCAGAATCCATCAAAAGCAACTCATCAAGATCTGTTTGGTAAAGGAATCACATATCTCTGTATTGGATTTGTGAGTCTGCTGGTTATTTCAATTCTATATTTCATTACGACACGAGGCTTGGCAACTTTTACCACTAACCATGTTAGTCTATGGAAGTTTTTGTCAGGAACCAACTGGAACCCAGCGTTATTGGATAAACACGGCAACCCTCAAATTGGGGCATTGCCAATGATTGTGACTTCCTTTAGTGTAACGGTTCTGGCTGCGGTCGTTGCGACCCCGTTTGCATTGGGAGTTGCACTGTTCATGACCGAAATTGCACCGGAAAAAGGAACGAAGATTTTACAGCCGGTTATTGAATTGCTGGTTGGAATTCCTTCCGTTGTTTATGGTTTTATTGGCCTTTCAGTAATTGTGCCATTAATCCGTCACTCATTTGGTGGAACTGGATTTGGTATTCTTGCCGGAACCTTGGTCCTGTTCGTCATGGTATTACCAACCATTACTTCCTTATCAGTTGATAGTATCAAGGCTGTTCCAATGTTTTATCGTTCAGCATCATTGGCACTTGGAGCAACCAGATGGCAGACTATTTACAAAGTTGTTCTGCGATCTGCAACGCCAGGTATCCTGACTGCCATCATTTTCGGAATGTCACGGGCTTTTGGTGAAGCACTTGCCGTACAAATGGTTATTGGTAATGCGGTCCTTATGCCACACGGCTTATTAACCCCATCATCAACATTGACCAGTCAGTTAACAACCGGTATTGGTAATACGACAATGGGCACATTACCCAACAATGCACTTTGGTCACTTGCGCTGATTCTACTATTAATGTCATTAGTATTTAACGTCCTGGTTAGAATCATCGGAAAGCGGGGGGCACTTAAAAAATGAATTCTAAAACAAGTAATAACATTGCGACCGGCGTTATTTATTTCCTGGTTGCATGTGTCCTGGCCATTCTGGTCTTCTTGCTTGGATACATTCTGATCACAGGAATTCCTCATGTTTCATGGCACTTTTTAACATCGTCGGCGCAATCATTTGCTGCTGGTGGTGGTATCCGGGACCAGTTATTTAACTCAATGTATCTGTTGGTACTGACCTTAATTATTTCGTTTCCAATTGCCTTAGGTTCAGGTATTTATTTATCAGAATATGCTCCTGAAAATTGGATAACCGGTGTTATTCGAACAGCTGTTGAAGTTTTAAGTTCACTACCTTCAGTTGTTGTTGGTTTGTTCGGTTTCCTGTTGTTCGTTGTGAACTTTCACATGGGCTTTTCAATTCTTGCCGGTGCGATTGCTCTGACATTTTTCAACTTACCATTGTTAACCAGAAGTATTGAAGAATCACTTCAAGATGTCTCTGAACTTCAACGTGAAGCCGGGTTGTCACTTGGGCTTTCACGATGGAAGACGATCACTGGAATCGTTCTTCCGGCAGCTCTTCCCGGTATCTTAACTGGAATTATCCTGAGTGCCGGACGGGTATTCGGTGAAGCCGCTGCCTTGATTTACACTGCCGGTCAAAGTGCCCCAACTGTCAATTATGGCGATTGGAACCCAATGGACAGTGCCAGCTTCTTGAACTTTATGCGACCAGCTGAAACATTAGCCGTTCATATCTGGAAAGTTAACACTGAAGGGGTTACCCCTGATGCTGCTGCCATTTCAAGTGGGGCTTCAGCTGTGTTAATTGTTGTAATTCTCTTGTTTAACCTGTTGGCCAGAATGCTTGGTCGTTGGTTATACAAACGAATGACAGCCACTAAGTAGGTAGGAGATTAATATGCAAGAATATGATTACAATAAAACTCACATTATTGATATTCCCCTTGAACTGGCGATGAAGACTGAGAATCTCCAAGTATTTTATGGCGACAACCATGCAATACATGATGCCAGTCTGGAGTTTCCCCGTCATCGAATCACAGCCTTAATTGGCGCTTCCGGTTCAGGTAAGTCAACGTATCTGCGGTGTCTTAACCGAATGAACGATCGGATTGCGACCGTTAAGGGCAAGATTATGTATCGTGGGATGGATATCAACACTAAAAATATTAACGTTTACGAAGTTCGAAAGCATATCAGCATGGTGTTTCAACGACCTAACCCATTTGCCAAATCAATTCGGGAAAATATCACGTTTGCCCTGAAACGAAACGGCATTAAAGATAAGAACGAGCTTAACAAACGGGTTGAAGAAAGCTTAAAGGCCGCCGCACTTTGGGATGAAGTAAAAGATGATCTTGATAAGAGTGCTTTGGCGCTATCAGGTGGTCAAGCTCAACGATTATGTATCGCCCGATGCGTTGCCATGAAACCCGATATTCTCCTTTTGGATGAACCAGCCAGTGCCCTTGACCCAATTTCCGCTGCGAAGATTGAGGACACGCTAATGGAACTCCGGGAAAACTATTCAATTATTATCGTGACCCACAACATGCAGCAGGCTTCACGGATCGCTGATTACACGGCATTCTTCCACATGGGTCATGTGCTTGAATATGACGTCACCGAAAAGATCTTTACAACACCACAAATTAAAGCAACCGAAGACTACATCTCTGGTAACTTCGGATAATAAAGGGGAATGGACAATGCCAAAGATAATTACAAGTAAAGATGTCCATTTGAGTTACGGCTCAAAAGAAGCGCTCCACGGAATCAGCTTGGACTTTGAGGAACATGAAATTACTGCTCTGATTGGGCCATCCGGATGTGGAAAGTCAACGTACTTGCGATGCCTCAACAGAATGAACGATTTAATCAAAGGAGTCAAAATTAGTGGCTCGATGAAGTTGGAAGGCAAAGATATTTATGCGCCAAACGTCGATATTGTTGACCTTCGAAAGCGGGTTGGCATGGTGTTTCAGCAGCCTAATCCATTTCCATTCAGCGTTTATGAAAATGTCGCATATGGCCTGCGACTCGCAGGTGAAAAAGATAAGCACGTCTTGGATGAACGGGTTGAGACCAGCTTGAAGCAGGCCGCAATCTGGGATGAAGTAAAAGATCATCTGTATGATAACGCCCTTTCATTTTCGGGTGGTCAACAACAGCGGATCTGTGTTGCCAGAGTGTTGGCTGTTCAACCAGAAGTGGTTCTCTTGGATGAGCCAACCAGTGCTTTGGATCCAATTTCCAGTTCCAAGATTGAGGATACTCTGATGAATATTCGTCATGAATATACAATCATCATCGTGACCCATAATATGCAACAGGCTTCACGGATCTCTGATAAGACCGCGTTCTTGTTGAATGGGGACTTGGTTGAATTTAGTCCAACCGAGAAGATGTTTATTCATCCTGATGATGAGAAGACCAGTGATTACCTGAACGGAAAATTCGGCTAGGAGGATTATATATAATGAGAGAATTATTTGACGACGAGTTAAAAAAACTGCATGGCCGCTTTGTGGAAATGGGCTTAACAATCAGTGAACAGATTTATAAGTCAACGACTGCATTTATTGAGCATGATAAGAAAGGTGCCCAAGAGGTTATTGATGCTGATGAAGAAACCAATACTGATGAAATGAAGTTGGAGAAGCAGGCTTTGAGCTTAATTGCTTTACAGCAGCCGGTAGCAACCGACTTCCGGGTTATTATCAGTATTTTGAAAGCCAGTTCTGATTTGGAACGAATTGGTGACCATGCGGTTAGTATCGCCCGTGAAACAATCAGAGTGAAGGGTAATCCGCGGATTCCCAAGGTTGAAAAAGCCATTGCCAAGATGACTGAAGAAGTTCGGGATATGCTGGAGAGCGCTTTGGATGCATACGTTAAGAGTGATGCCGATGCTGCTAAAAAGTTGTCCGACAATGATGTTAAAGTGGACGAACAGTATCTGTTGATTCGGGATGAAATTACCGATGCTGTTCAATCAGATACCGCAACCGTCACTGCCAGTTCAAGTTACTTCATGGTGATTAAACTCTTGGAACGAATTGGTGATCATATTGTTAACTTGGCTGAATGGATTGTCTACTCAGCTGCTGGACAGATTGTTGAACTCAATCCCGGTAAATCAAATCCAGAATTGGTCGATAAGCTCTATTCAGAAGCTGTTATCAAAGAAAAGGGCGATTCCAAGGACCAAAAAGATAATAAAAAGACTAAATAGTTTCGTCTAAAAAGGTGGCTGGGAAATTATTCCCAGTCACATTTTTTAGTGAAATTGAATTAATTTTATGAAACATCTGTTCTCTAATCAAATTCGGTATCAAATTAACTAATACCAACACTCTGAATTATATGTATCGCATGTTAATGGACAATTGCGGTCACTTTAGAAACGCGAGTCGCCGTATAACGTTGGTAGTAGTACGGTTGATGCTTGGGTTCACTATTGTCGTCGGTTTTTGTATAGCCAATCTTTATCTTACTCCAATTTTTATTAGGTGTAATAAAGATCCAGACAGCAGTGGATAAATCGTCATCATCTGCACCATTGAGTAGGTATGTTCCGTACACATGGGATGATAGCATCCATTTGCATCTAAGAGTCCCATTGACAGTATTCTTTATCACAAAGCCATCTTTAGTAGCATAAAAGTACATGTGTGTTTTTGTAGTGTTGGTTCCTCGAGAGACAGTCGCCGACCAGTATTTACCCTGAATTGGTGCTGGAATACCATCATGGGTTTCGCTAGCATTTGCTGCTGAGCTGAAGGTAACTGAAATTAATAGTACTCCTAAAAGTGATATGAGCCATTTCGTAAAATTATTTCCCCCTGCTAATTAGGGTCTGTCTGGAAACAAAATAATCGTGTATAATCTTGATAAAAAACAAATTGAGGTTTTCGCCGATGACAATTCCGAAACGTTATGAAATTACTGATGAGCAATGGGCCCGGATTGAGGACCGTTTTCCGCCCTATAAAACCGGACGCCCACCTAAAATACCTAATCGCCAAGTTTTTAATGCGGTTCTCTGGTTGCTAAAAAGTGGCGCCACCTGGCGTGATATTCCTGAACGATACGGTTCATGGAAAACCAGCTATAGTCGTTATCGTAGTTGGGTTGATGCCGGCTTGTTTGAACGGATCTTTAAGGATTTGATCGATGAACCGGATATGGAAAATATCAGCCTCGATTCAACTAGCATTCGAGCTCATCAAAAGGCCACGGGCGCTAAAAAAACGCCCGCTGTGACGTTGAGAATCAAGCCATCGGTCTAAGCCGTGGTGGTCGAACCACTAAAATTCATGCGGTGGTGGATGGCCTTGGAAATCCATTATGTTTTATCCTTACCGGCGGCCAAGTTCATGATAGTCGGGCAGCTGAACCATTACTGCGACAATTAGCTTTAGCCGGCGTTAATCTGATTGCCGATAAAGCTTATGGGACTAAGGAACTGCGCCAGTATATTGAAGCTGAAGGCGGTCAATATACGATTCCACCTAAAAGTAATGCCCAAGACAAGTGGGATTGTGATTATTACGTCTATTGTGAACGCCATTTGATCGAGAATTACTTTAATCAATTGAAGAATTACCGGCGGATTGCGACGCGATATGATAAACTAGTGCATGTTTTTCTACAAACCATTTACATTGCTTCAATTTTGATTTGGCTTAAATAGTTTCCAGACAGACCCTAGCTGTGTTGTTAACGGTGCCTTCTAAGAATGCTGTCAGGACGACGATGGCCATAACTGGTTCCTCATTTCCAGCAGCTGTAAAATGCAACCCCAAGTATGATGAACGAGCCAGTAAGTATACTCATGAAAATGTCTATATAATTCCTGAAAAGTATGCCTATTCCGTTGGATATGGATCTGACGTCAGAATGTTTACCGTCAAAACATATTTACTTATCTTTCATATTGCATATCCTACTCAACCGGAAGTGTAGGTGTCAGTGTTAAACAAACATCTAATAACAATTCGACTGTGCCAACTGTGAAGAAAGACGTAAGTCTCAAGAGTGATGTGGGGACATCAACCCGAACACCCAAAGAGAAGAAGAGTGTTTCTCGATCAACAGAATATAAAGAAACTACAACCAGCTATAAGGTCAAGAAGAATAAGCATGGCAAGAAAACTGTTAAGCAGCAAATAATTCGAAAACAGGTCGCTAAGAATACCAAGAAGGCTAAGCAGCCGAAGCCAGTTAGTGATAATTCAACTACCACTACGACGACTGCGCCAACTAGTCCAGCAACAAGCAACAATGCTGCCGAACAGACTAATACGCAAAGTCCTCAGACACAACCGACAATTACTCCGACCGAAGCACAAGCTAACCAAGATGCTCAAAACGCCAACATTCAGCTGCAGCCACAGTTAACGGAATCTCAAATTTCTGCTAACCAGGGCCAAGCACTTTATGACATTACCGGTGCCTTCTCGAATGTAGTTGGTCAGGGAACGGCAATTGTTAATTCAATCTGCGAAGTCATTTCGACCATCAGAAACTTGCTTTAAATTGATTTAGAGGGGGAGAATAACGGTGAAGCCGAACAAGTATTTGTTTAGAGCTTTTAGTTTAGTGGGCATTTCGTTACTGTCATTGTTGTTGGTCAGCACCACAGGTGCGTCGGCGCATGATTTGAGTCAGTATACTCCGGTTACGACTGATCAAAACCAGAATAACAACAGTGACAATAACGATGATAATAATAACAACGATAACAATAATAATGGTGGAGGCGGCTATATTCCGGGAGGAATTCCTGGAGGGGGAAGCAG
This sequence comes from Lentilactobacillus kefiri, assembly GCF_009739535.1. Classification (GTDB taxonomy): domain Bacteria; phylum Bacillota; class Bacilli; order Lactobacillales; family Lactobacillaceae; genus Lentilactobacillus; species Lentilactobacillus kefiri. Next base: position 986,161 of record NZ_CP029971.1, on the reverse strand, counting down.
TAATAATAACAATGGTGGTGGAATCTCTGCTGGTGGCGCAACGGCTGGTGCTACGACTAATAATGGGAGCAGTTCAGCAACCGTGGCAACAAATTCCCAAAATCAAAGTCAGACAACTAATAGTAATACAGTTACTACTGGAAATACAGTTAATACAAGTTCAAGTGCGGAGCAAAATGGCAATTCAAGCAGCAATGCACAAACGAGTACCGATAAATCTGCCCAAACAGCATCCACAAAGCCAAAAAAACAAAGCCCCAAAAAAGTCTCAAGAAAAGAAAGTCAAAATGATCGGATAAGATCCGTAAGCAATTCACAAAAGCGGTATGAGCACGTAAATCAGCGTGAAACACAAGCAAAGTCAAAGCTATTAAATAAGTATGCTGCCCATGCAAATGGCATTTTTCATCACAAAAAGTATTATTGGGCAGAGAAGCGTGTTGCTCCAAAGCCCAAGGGAAAGTGGAGAGTTCGTAAGAAAAGGTCTTATGTAGTAAACATTCCCAAATATATTAGTAAAGCGGGATCGGTTGTAATCAGTGACTACGTGGCTAGTAAGCTTGAAGCAAAAGGACATATGAGTAAAAGTATGGCATCGTTTATTGCTGGCATGCTTGCACCAGATTTGAAGAGAGGCAATAATTATATGCATGCTGAATCACTTCACAGGGCAAACAAGTATGTTTCACAATATAAAGATGTTATTTGGGCATATAGGCATAAAGGACGTCGCGGTTTTTTAGGGAAGTCTGTGCGCACCCAATCTTTTGTTAAGAAGTATAAAATTATTAAGATAAGGAAGAAGAGACCTTGGTGGATGTGGTGGTAAAGTAAAAAGTATGTAAAATTGACGAAATTAAATCTATTTTTAGAGAAGTACAAGGCACTCAATCGGTTGCTTCATCGGTTGCTTCAAATGAAGTTTAATGGAATGATTTCAGTTAGGAGGAGATTATAAGATGTTTAAACAAATTACAAGAATGATTCTATGTACGTTTTCTGTTATAGCAGTACTCTTAGTGATGATCTCTGGAGTTGCACATGCTAGCGATACAAAAGTTGGAATGCCAAGAGCACTAGTCAATACCTACTGGGTGACTCAGGAGCCGCGCAATAGCAGTACAGCTTGGAATTACTACCATGGTACAAAGGACACCTTTTCTCTTTTTAACCATGACGGTAAGAAAATTGGGGCAAATCATATAGTTTACATGAAATTTCATACTGGTTATATATTAGTTGGTGATTATGAAACAAACATAAGAAAAAATGTGTGGTGGTTTGTCCGCCCTAATAAAGCTAACCTACAAATTCACGTTGGTTACGATATTGTGACTAAAGGGCATACACCAAAAGGGCTTCCCAAAGATTATGTAAACAGCATTGCCAAAAAAATTTCCAAAGACAGATTTTTACAAGACTATAAATGAGCTTTTTCTAACTTCTTTGTTCTGTCCAATCGAATATCATTTGGTTTTGAATCAGTCATCGAGTCAGAGCAGTCCGATTAAATCCTTCGAGTTCCAGTACTGGGTGTAAGATATCGTAAAAGTTATGCACAAAGTAGCATTTCTTAGATCACACTGAAATAGCGGATAACTTTCTGTGTGGTTCTCGTTTTGCGGATTAATCAATTACAACAACGTTTTAAGTAAATATATGTACGTATCACAATACCTAGAAAGCAAAAAAATGAAGGATTAGTTATCTGGATAATTGTTATGTCTATTAAAGAGGCTCAAAATTTTTTTATTAATTCGGGTTCCGGGTTGGAACAGCCAGATTAGCCCAAATGTGAATAAAAGACCCAACCAATATTCAAGTAATGACAGGTTAGTGTTTAACGCAATACTAAAAAATAGTACAAGAAGAATATAAAAAGTCCAAGAACTGATATCCTCTGCAGTTACTTTATAGGTGCAGATCTTTTTCAAAATGTTATTAAGATATTTCTTGAATTTCATTATTCTGAATTCTCCTCATACTTATTAATTTATATCCAAGTTTCCATTATTAAGGAAGTCGAATGTTTTAAGTGCATTCTTAAATGGTATAGTTCTTTAGGGGGGCAAAGTCAATAAATGAGACTGATGCAACCTTAGTTGACCTATCGCAAATTTCTGCGAATAAAGGCCATGCAATCCATGATATCACAGGTGCTTTTTCTAATACTGTGGGTCAGGGAACGGCAATTGTTAACTCAATCTATGAGGTTATTTCAACCATCAGAAACTTGCTTTAACATATTCTAGGGGGGGATAATAACGGTGAAGCCGAACAAGTATTTGTTTAGAGCTTTCAGTTTAGTTGGTATTTCGTTACTGTCATTGTTGTTGGTCAGCACCACAGGTGCGTCAGCGCATGACTTGAGTCAGTATACTCCGGTTACGACTGATCAAAATCAGAATAATAACAGTGGCAATAACGATGATAATAATAACAACGATAACAATAATAATGGTGGAGGGGGTTATATTCCTGGCGGGAACACCGGCGGGGGAGGAGTCAACAACAATGGTGGTGGAATCTCTACTGGTGGAGCAACAGCTGGTGCTACAGCTAATAGTGGTGATGGTTCTGCAACAGTTGCTAACAATCCACAGGGCCAAGCGGCTTCTAAGCCTGACACACAAACCAATGGTGGATACGGTCCAGCTTCATCGGCTATGAATAAGTCAGAAGAATCCGGGTCGGTTTCACAGAAAGCTCCTACTAGAAGCTCGATTACTATTGGGAAGACGGGGAGCACCTCAAAACTCCATAATACTGTTGCCACAAAGTCTGTGCGAATTAATCCAACAAATAAGTATGTATCATTGCATGCACATAACAAAGTGCGCATGCACCATAAGTTAACTAGTAAGAGAGAATCTCCCAGCCTTAAACACGGATTGAGTTACGTCAAGCGGCATGTCCACCATTACAACAAGAAGTATCCAAGATGGGGTGATGATTGCACAAACTTTGGATCTCAATACATGGCATCACGTGGATATAAAAAAACAAAGAGAGGTTTAAGACACTATTGGGTGGCTGGAAAGGGAACTTGTCACGATCCATACAGGTGGTACTGCAACAAAAAAGGGAAGAAGTATCGATACAATCATTATATCAAGGCCGGAGTTTCGAAAAGTTGGGTAAATGTTAACAGCTTCTACACATACTGGACGAAGTATAAGCATTTGAAGCATTTTTCAACGCGAAAGCAATCATACGTAATACACCACGCTCGGTTAGGGGACATAATTCAATTTAAAGATAAGTCGGAAAAATGGTTTCACACCGCTATCATTACAAAAAAGACTAGGCACGAAGTATATTATTCTTGTCACACGGCAAACGTGTTCAATAAACCGCTGAGAAAATGTAACAAAGGACATTTCAGAAGAGGTCGTAACAAGATCATCAAGTTTCGTGTAATCCATGTTTCAAAACGAAAAATATAAGGTGGAGGATTGACAAATGAAGTTTCTACGGTTAATAATCAAATCGATTAAGGTGTTGGCAGCAGTGGTTATGATATTTGTCTTGATGACATTGCTACTATCTCTTTCGTCAAAGGAGTCCGTTCGGGTACGGATTTTACTCGATGGTCATCCCGTGACTGCAATTAAATGTGACCCGAAGTATACCAAGGTTCAAAGCCGTGCATTTCATCAGCCTGTGTTTACGATCCCGTATAAGGATGGGTACGATTCAAGTGATGAGTCATATATGGTCACCCAGTTTAAGATCCGGCAGGTGTCGGTTTTTAAGATTGCCGACCATATTATCCCGAAGTTGTAGCAATTCAACGTAGGGGTGACACCTGATTCTTAAGTGTTTAGACGGAAAGGAGAGAAATGAGTGAAAAGAACAACTGCTCTACTATTCTTTGGAGTGTTCGGTATCATCACCATTCTGGCCTTTGAAGGAACTGATCAAGCATCTGCTGCACAGATGGAATGGAAACCAGCATATTCAGATATGCTTGGTCAGCCATATAAACACAAGGTTGTGAAGTATAGTCCCACTGGGTGGGGAAATTATGAAGGTGGCTACCGAAAGGAATACTTCAGTTCGGATAAGCACATTCAGTATAGGTATTTGTTGAAGTCTCGGACAATAGTTTATCGGTACAACAACCACGACAAGCTGCTGCAGTCAAAGTATAACTACTTAAAGATTGTGATGCGACATGGCCACAAGATACCGGAATATTCATACTATTACAAGCTTGGCCATCATAAGTGGGTTTATTCAGTGACATATAAGTATTGGCTGCGAGATCCGGTTAAGTATTAGGCAACTCCTTAGCAAAGCAATCATATTGAGGTCTTTGATGGTAAAGCCGTTTATATTTCGAGTGGTGACCCTGGTGATCCAACGAAAGTTGCCAAGATCCTTTGGGGGCAAACTAGCGCTAAAGTAGTAACACTTAACAACGGTCACTGGTCAGCTTATTCAATTGAAACAGAAGGCCTACAGTTAGGAGCCAACATGTACGTGAACATTGCTTACCATGATGGTAAGGGTGTTAACAGCAAAATCGAATTTATCAGTTTAATAAACACGCACTTGACTAGCAGTATATAACAGGTAGTGGTTCTGGTCAGAGTAACACAGCAAACCAGAACACTGGATCGACAAAGGGTGTCCATTCCACTAATTCGCAAGTTGAAAGTGGGAGTAAACAGGAAAGGAACTCGAAATTCGATCATTATTCCAAGCAAGCGGCTAAGCCTGTTGGCCAATTTCAGCCAAGTAATCGGACGAAGCACAAGCCGTATAAGACAACTTGGAAAAAGGGGCAAAAGTTGGATAAGAACCAACGTAGAGAAGTTCAGTATGAGAGAAAGCATTATAAGCACTATGACAAAAAATATCCCAACTTTAGTGGGACATTTGCACGTGGTGACTGTACTAATTGGGCTTCCCAAGACCGACTGCATGCTGCTGGTGGTATGACCTCAAGAGATAAGCATGCAAGAAAGCATTTTGGGTCAGGGAATCGGATTTCAACCAAACATTCCAAGTGGTATTGTAGGCATGCTAAGTCGACTTTGTTTGGCCTCAGGAAACATTGGAACTATTCTACGAGTTGGACAACAGTTAAGGGATTCTATAAGTATTGGGCTGGAACAAAGCATCGGCCTCATTTCGTGACTAGTAGCTTTCGGAGAGTGATGGCACATGTGCGCGTCGGGGATGTAATTCAATTGCATTCCAAGAAGGATGGCTGGCATCACACTGTCACTGTGTCTAAGGTTGCAAAACACATGGTCTACTATACATCTCATAATAAAAATAGATTATTTGCGCCCCTAACTAAAATTAAATCATTAACAGGTCTCGCAAAGACTAACAAAATACGAGTTATTGAAATGGGGATCTAAGCGATGAAAAAAATACTGAAAAGAAGTTTATATGGAATAATAATCACCCTGTTGCTTGTCATCATTTTCCTCACGGTGTCTACAAAGAATGCGGTACGAGCGAACATGATGGCTCATGGAGTATCACCGATTTCAGCTTTTAAGTGCAACCCAAAATATGCTCCAAAAACAAGCAAATCGTTGGAAATACCAGTATATTATGTTCCCGAAAAGTTTGCCTATAAGGATAGGACAACCGGCGTTCATACCTCAACCTTTGCTATAAGGACTTATTTAGGAGTATTTCATATTGCTGTTACTGCTGATCAATATTACGGGTAGTTGAAATGGGGATATAGGTTTGAAAAATAAGCATCCACGGTCTTTAGCACGAAAGGTCATATATTCAATCCTTGTGATTGTATCGTTATTATTTATAGTATGAACAATATCACCGAAAAACGCTGTCCGGTTGACAATTGCGTTCTCGGGGCATCCTGTAAAAGCTATGCAATGTGATCCCATTCAAATTGACGGTCGGCGTCATGAACTAAAGGCCACGATTTATGTTATTCAAAGTAAATATTCTTATAGAAGCTTAGATATAACGGTGCCCCAGGGATCAGTGTTCAAAGTTCGAAAGCTGTTCGTCTTTAATTTTGCGGTTCCATCAGTTTATCCAGGTTAGGTATCTCACAAGCTTCATGCAAAACGACTCAACACCTTATTAGATGTTGAGTCGTTTTACTGTCTATTGGAAACATGATAACTTCTCGGGATTGATGTGCGCAAATATCATGAGTGCCATGTTCTGATTCCGGTAGCCGGTTCGCCCTGAAGTGAGGCCCTCATGAAATTACTAATCACATCATCTTCATACTTGCTCAGGCGTAGAAAAAGATCCGGTTAGAACTGAAATTCAAGCCGCATTAACTGGATCTAATCTTTGACTAATCTTTGACTAATTTTTGTTTGTTTACGTTATTTTGCAATGATAATCCGGCCAGCATGCTTGGAATCAAGTAACTGGTGGCCTTTAATAACACTATCAAGTGAGAACGGCAGCTTGTATCCGATTCGAATTTTGAGCTTACCGGCTGCCATCAGCTTGAGCATGGCGTTCAAGGCATCGTCATCCGAAATTTCTTGAGTTGGATGAATATGGTTAAAGGTAACTTTCTTCTCGGTTGGGGCATCGTTATCGGCCACACTGGCAATAATGCCGCCATCTTTGACGATTTGGACGTCGCTTTCGGCACCATTGCCATTCAAGGCCGCATCAATGACAACGTCAGCGGTGTCTGCCAATACTTCTGAAGGATCTTCCTTATCATAGGCAACGTATTTCTCAACGCCCAGTGATTTGACGTATTCTTCGTTGGCACTTGAACCAATGCCGATAACTTTGGCACCCACGTCCAAGGCAATTTGAGCGGCCAGGGAACCAACACCGCCGGATGCCCCTTTCACAATAACGGTTTGACCTGGTTGAACTTTGCCAAACAGGTGAACGCCCTTATATGCGGCAAGCCCGGGAGTAACGATTCCTGCGGCGGCCATGTAAGGCACGCCACTTGGAATCAGGACGGTGTTGGAGTCTTCACCAACTGAGTACTCGGCATAGGAATGATGACCATGGGCGACTACCCGGTCACCAATATCAAATCCAGTGACTTCTGCGCCGACTTTTTCAACGAAGCCTGCCACATCACGGCCGGGGATGATACGATGGTCAGTTGGTTTGAATTCTCCTGCCCGTTGTAAGGCTTCAAAATTATTTAAGTTAAATGCTTCAGTTTTAATCAAAATCTGGTTTGGTTTAATTTCTGGTGTCGGAATATCATATTCCTGAAATACGTCTGGACCGCCATTTTTTTCGTAACCAAATGCTTTCATCATAACCGCTCCTTCGTTTGTAAGTTCTACAAACTCAGTTTAATTCAAATATGGGTGAAAGCAATTAATTTGAACGTTGAGTGATTGTGCGCCAGACTTGAAATCTAATGGGTTTTCTTAGCCGTAAATCCTTTTCGAATTGCCCGGTTAATCAGAAGTAGGAATCCCAGCGATAGAACCGCAAAGACCACCGATCCAATACTGATTCGATCCAGACCGACGATTCCGACCATGCTGGAAGCAGTTGCTGATCCCAGCGAGATTCCGAAGTTAAAGAAAATCGAACTGAGGGATGACGCAAATACAAGGGATTGTGGATATTCCTTCTCGGCAAGGTTCAGGAAATGAATTTGGACTGGTGAGTTAATGATCGTCACAATCAAGGTCAGGATAAGGATGATTGCCAAGCCGGCAATTTTGCTGTGAAGCGCAAACGGAAAGACGATTAATAGGATAATATCAGCGATATAAAACGGTGGTATTTTCCGCAGGCTATTGGGCTTCTCGGCCATCATTCCGGAAAGCCGGTTACTTAAAATACTCATGATTCCAATGATGAACAGCAGCCAGTTTAAGCTTTGAGTGCTGAATCCCATTGAAGTAGTGAGCAGTGGCCGGATATACGTATAGTAACCATACATGGTTGCGGCAGTGAACAGGACGAGGAACACGCCATGGTAGATCCGCGGATCCAGTAGGATGGTGAGCTGGTTTTTGATGGTACTTTTGGTTTGCTTGACCTTTTTCGGTAAAATCTGGGTTAACAATAGGAAGGTACATATACTGATAATCGAAATCCCCCAGAATGTGTAGCGCCAACCAAAGCTTGTACTGACAGCGACACCAATTGGAACACCGAAGACTGAAGCGATGCTAAAGCCAGCGAAAATCCATGATACCAAGGATGCCCGTTTATCACGAGGGGCAATCGTACTCGCAAAAGTCATAATTAACGAAATGATTGATCCGGCAGTGGTTGCCGTGATAATTCGGGAGGCCATCATGGTTAGGTAACCAATCGATAAGGCACTGAGCGTATTCCCGATTAGAAAAACAATCATCAGTGTTAATAATGTTTTGTACCGACTATATCGGCTGGTCAGGATTGTCACAAAGGGCGCACTGACGGCATAAACCATGGCAAAGATGGTTACCAGATACCCCATGGTTGAAATTGGCGTGTGAAACTGTGCCGAAAGGTCGGGGAGAATTCCAACAACGATAAATTCATTACACCCCAACATAAAAGCCACGAGAATAAATACCAATGATTGAACTTTATACTTAGTCACTTCAAACCCTCCAGATGATAATTGTTTCATGTGAAACTTCCTATCAAATCATATCATAAGAATACGATAGATACGAAAAGTAAGAGTAATAGATGACAAAAAAATTGGATATGCATAAAGTCCAGCGGCATTTATTAAAGAGAAGGGGGCGTTTGGGGGTTCCACTTGTGTAAAGTAGTCAAACGAGTCTGTGTATAATTTGAGTCTTAATCAGATAATATGACTTTAAATAGCGCCCGTTTAGTTCTTATGAGATGTCTAAGGGGCTGTTTATGATTCTGGAACAGTCCCTATACATAATTCCATTAATTATTTTGACACAATTACTAAATTCGAGAATGAGCGAGAATAGGTATATGGTTGACCAATATTGAGACCAAAACCAACTTTAGGATAGTCAGGGTGACTGGCAGCGAGGGATTTAATTCCATGCTCAATTGGGGTTGCCAAGGCATTAATATAGCTATTTCCCGATACATTAGGATTATATTTAACTGCTTCAAACCAACTACTGTTATAATCTTCAGGAATGCCATAGCTTTCGGCATAATTTCCCTTTACAAGACCGAACTTAGAACGGATCGAAGTCCAATTTGGATCGCTAATAGTTGGATTGTTTTGTCCATAATGCTGGTTGTAAGCTGCATAGTTCATTAGATTTGTGTCAAATGTGTAGGTACCTGCTAAATCCTGTTTAACTTTTTGCATTACCTGGTTCTCAGCTGTTTGTTGCGGCATGGCGAGAAACTCTTTGAATTGTTGCTTGAGAATGGCGGTATTAGAACTACCATTAGTAGTCGCAGGCGTTTTGGAATTGACTCCAGCGGTTAAATAGCCGCGCCAAACGATCCCACTGATTGTTTTAGAACCATTAGTGACGTAATAATAGACCCCCTTTTTACTGCTGTAACTGGAACGCATCAGCATACTCTTGGAAACATACCAAGTGGTATGGGGATAGTTCTTTAAATTATGTAGTTTACGAGTATGCGTAGGGTTGTAAATATAGGCTGATCGCTGACTCGCAGCGTGATAGGGAAGATTGTCACGGTTGACTGACTTAACCTGATAGTAACGCGTAGAAGCTTGGACTGGCATTGCAGGAGTTAAGGTTCCAATAATTCCCAAGGCTGCTGAAACAGAAACTAACAACAAGATGCTTTTTTTCATAAATGGTACCTCCATGGTTGTAATTATAGTAGTGGAACGAATTTAGCTTACCGAAAGCTTTTGTAAGAAAAATGATTATTACCAATTGATTGATATTGTTATAGATCGGACCGTTGGCGTGGAGTTAGAAAGAAGTCTGAATAGTTAATTATTCAGACTTCTTTCGAGGATAAGCAAATGAACTACTTAGCCTATACAACGGCAACGTATCGGGTATCGTCAAAGATATTATCGGTATTGATGAAACACTTAAAGGTTCATAACAGGAATCTTTTGGTAGGCAATTTTTTATTTATTCGGATTGTATAATGCAATCACATATTGTCCGATACCTGATTTTTCACCATAGTTTAAAAAATTTTTTTGATCGATTGGTTGACTAAACATCCCAATTTGCCAACCTTTGTAGTCTGAAATGTTGATATGCTGTTTAGTTAAATCATTTAGGACAAATTGCTGGCAGAACTCAGTGATCTAAGTTCTACAGACGTTCTTTATTGATGCTGAGGGGCAAGTAAGGTAATTGTATAATCACCAAATTTTGGATAAGCGTATTGTTTATTGGCTTTTTGATAAATTGGCGTACTAGACATGTTAATTTGCCAGCTCTTATATGCTGATAGATCTATATGCTGTTTGTTTAAATCAGCAAGAACAAATTGTTTAAAGGTTAATGATCCATTTGCTAGGTCTTGAATTTGCTGGTCAGTTGGTTTTACTGAAACTTTGATATATTTAGTGTTTGATGAGCCGTCTGGTTTTGTAGAATTGAGTTTACTATTATAAATAGTTCCCATAAAATCTTTGATGATTGGCAGGTCTTGGTAATAGGTAACTCCAAGGTCATAAGCATCTTCTTCATAGGGATCTGAGTAGGAGCTTTTAAGCGCGCTAAGTTCCTTTTTAGTAGGATGTGGGATACCACCGGGATTGTCTGTCGTCACCCAGTTTGTAGTGGTACTCTTGTCTGTATTGTTATTATTGGCCGCACTATTACTAGAATAAGCGCCTCGGGTTAAATAGCCTTTCCAAGCATAACCTTTAACACTTCCGGATTTATTCGATACATAATAGAAAATACCGGTTTTTGTCCCATTGGTCATTTTGAGGACTCTCGATGCATACCAGGTGGTCTTTGGGTAATTGGTTAAGTGATGCTTCTTCTGGGTTAAATTGTAATTCCAGAGGTAGGCTTTGGTACTGCCATTCCAATGAAAAGCGGTATTGTTAGCGGTCTTGGATTTAACGGTGTGATAAACTCCAGCGGCTTTAACGGATTGGGGTGAAGTTGCCAAGGTCAGACCGGTGAAGCCGGCAATTAAACCGGTTAATAAAATTAGTTGTTTTTTCAAATGAATAACCTCCATTAGGATAGTGTTAGAAAAAGTCCGAAGTACTTAGCATTCAGACTTTTTTGATTTTAACCGTATTAATTAGAACTTTTTTGGTCTTGCTTTGGATATTCAAGAATCACTACACCGCGGCCGTAATTTGGACTGCTTTTGTCAAAAGCATAGGCACCAATTAAGCGATTTTTAAAGGTTGTGAAACTAACGTTGCCGTTAGCAGCATAAACGACATTATTCACATAATTTTTGAATGAAATTTGACCGGACTTTAATTGTTGTTGTTTTTCTTTGTTATTTTTACCACTGTTACCAATAAAGAAGAAAGTCATGTACTGTTGAGTATCTTTGTATTTATTAGCGACCATTATTTGAAAGTATTCATCACCACTGTCTGGATTACTATACTTGCTAACAAAACTGGGGTACTCATTAGCAATTTGTTGCAGTTGTGAATCAGGAACCGTGCCTTCAAAGAATCCAGCTAGTTCCTGTCTTAGGCTGTTAGTTGGATTAGTATCGGTACCGTTGTTATTGTCTGAATTACCATTATCATTGTCGCTTGGCGTAGTTCCACCATTAGGATTGGTGCCACTAGTTAAGTAGCCGCGCCAAACAACTCCGCTTACCTTTCCGGTACCATTCGTAACGTAATAGTAAATACCTTTCTTACCCGTGTAACTAGAACGCATGATGATACTCTTGGAAACGTACCAGGTTGTCCGTGGGTAGTTTTTAAGGTTATGTAATTTCTGGGTGTGGGTGGTATTGTAAATGTAGGCTGATCGTTGACTGGCAGCGTGATAAGGTAAGTTATTACGATTGATTGACTTCACCCAGTAGTAATGGGCTGAGGCCTGGGCAGGCTTTGTTTGAGTGGTGGCCCCCAGGAAGCCTAAGGCGGATAAAGCCGTTGTTAAAATTAAGATATTTTTCTTCATAAAAGTTCACCTCCAAGTTTTAAATATAGTATAGCACCGAAACTAATTCATTTTACCCATTTCTTACATAAACAGAAAATAAATGGGACAATATTTTCCAAGATTTTCAATCGTACTAAAAATATAACCCCTCAGCAAAAGGATTTGCATGGTTTCTTTTTGCTGAGTTTTATTTCATTAGGAAAATTGTTAGACCCCATTGATTGTGATTTTCTGAAACAGTTTGAGTGGCGGAATAGCTAGTTAGCTAACCAAAACTTGTATTTTTGAAGTGGATTTTTTAATTGTATCCTGTTCATTAAACGGCGTATTAACAACAAATCAGACAATCATAATCTTTACTTAACTGGCTCACTTAGTAATTATGTTATATTTGGAAGCCCACAAGATTTAAAATAGCAGTAAGAAGGGGGGACCAACGTGGACGGATATTATTCAGGTATTGGAACTAATTTAAAATTCAAACTCAACTTAAAAGATAAATTTCATGCGATACAGACGTTTTATGCCGGCGCAGATTATATTTATACGCTGCAGCGGCGACGAAATAAGTTTGATGGTGAGCTTCGGGATTTGACCTTGAGTCGACTGGTTATTCAAAAAGATCGTAACGGCCATCCAACCGGGAAAGCAAAGCAGCGTGAAGCACCCATGATTCTTGTCGGCTTTGGTCATTCGCAAGTTCTCCAATACTTTACCCATGGCCCTGACCATACACCCTATTTTTGGGTTGCCACGCGGGGAGCCCAGACCAATTTGGCCAACCAGGACTTAACCCATTGGCCGACTCAACTGGCCAGGGTCCGGTATGTGTCCGGATCCACGTTGGATTATGCGAACCCAACACGGCTAATTAGCCTAAAATACGCAAATCACCTCGGAAAGTCAATCGGCAGCTTGTTACGAGTAGAGGGGGCTTTGTCCAGTGATCAATCAAAGTTGCTGATCGTGACGATCAATACAGATAAGCCACGCAAGGCCAGCTTTATTGAATATGACAATGAACGATTGAATCAGGCACTGGATAAAGTAGCCGGGACTTCCAAACCCTATTTGCCGTGTGACTCAGCTGCAGTAAGGGATGCCAGTATTGGAAATGGCTTGAAGCCTGGGTTCATCAGCAAACGGGTATACTCGCTCTCTTATTATGGGTCGATTCAAGGGGTTGCTTTAGATGATAATGACGATATTTATTTCTTAGGCAGTCACGCTGACAACAATGCGATTATGTTAAGCAAGGTGAACTGGGGCGATCATTCTTCAGCCCATCAAGTCGTGGATAACCCCCATTGGAAATCGGGAAAAACGGAAGGCGAAGGGATTCAATTATCCGGTGAGAATGTCTTGATTGGCATTGCCAGTTATCATCGATGGACAGTCGTTAATCAAATTTATTCTTTTCCAAAATCAGCATTCAAAGCATAAGAAAACCGCGATCCATCAATGAATTTCATTAATGTGTCGCGGTTATTTTTGTGTTTATTAGTAATGAACTTTATGAAGCATTGCCGCTGTTATTCAAAAACCCATCGTAATAGCTGACCGGTTTATAAAGGTAAGGCAATACTTCAGTATCGTTGTCATTAAACGACTGAATTTCATGCTCATTCTCTGACGACCACCATGTATCGTTTCCACTAGTTTTTAAGACTAAGTTGGCAAAGGTCATATGGATTTGGTTACCTGGATTGAACGTGGGATTGTTGAATATAACTTGATACTGGCCCTGCCATTTACCATTCTCGTAGTGATACTGGCTGAAGCCGTAACTTGTGGCATAGCGGTAATACTGAGACTTGGATGTATCGATGAGCTTTAAGATTTTACTTTGATGAGTCCCGTTGCTGACATTGCCTTGAAAGGTGGGTGCGACGTACCAAATGCCGTCTTTCAAGGTTGGCTGAGTATTGGACAGCTTCAAGATGTTGCTTGTGGGAACGTAGCGTAACCAACGATTTAAATCGACCAATGAGAGATTATGGTTTGGGCCAAAGCCATTGCCGTAAACGTGGGTGATTGGACCGCTGTTGTATGTTGCCACTTGAGCGTTTGGATCAGCGAAGTCAAAGCCGCGGCCACCGAAAGGCATGACAGATACTTGATTGACGTCATAGGTAGCGATTGGCTTGGCACCGTTTGGTAATTTGGCTAAATCTAAAACGGCTGAAAAAGCGTTGATTTCTTCCCAGTTCCCACTGGTGGCATTGCCGTTGAGGATATCGATCATTGGCACGCGTACCCAATGATTTGGCGCATAATAGACCTTCCGCATGATGATTCGGGCACCATTGTGGTTGCCGTAGTTTAGCATTTCAGGAAGATAGGGATGATCCTTCTTCAAGTAATTCAGGACTCGTTTTTGGTCCCTAAAGGATGGTGTTTTGGCAAAACGACTGATGCCATCCTGGTTAATCTTGCCGTGAATTCGATCCGATGAAGCGTAGATGCCCGAAGCATTCCACTCACCAATACTGTGAGACGCCCCACGACGGAATGCCCGGTTGGAAAGCAGCACGTTGAAGGTTGGGTAACTGTAAAAGCCGCCCTTATAGTATTTTCCTTGAATCAGCTGTCCATGCCAGACGTAACCTTTGATTTTTTTATTGGCACTGTGAACGTAATAGTAACTGCCAAAGTAGTTGTGAGTTTTGATAGTAACTCGTTTGGTTGAGTAAAGATTCGTTCTTGGATAGTTCTTCAAGTTGTGAAGCTTCTTATTATAAGAAGCGTTCCACACGTAAATATTCTTACCGGAGTTCGGCAGGAATGATGTTTTTTTAAATCTTCAAATGTCAAATTAAGTTAGAAATTTTAGCTGCTCATCAGTGATTTGATTTACGAATGCCTCAAGTGGTGTTTGATAATTGAGACTTTTTCTGGGAATATGGTTCCGTCGACTAGCAACAGCCTGGACAAATTCATCTGATAGCTGGTCCATGATGAGATCATGGTGCAACCCATCCTTACGAAGTAAGTTGTTGGTGTTTTCATTCAACCCACGTTGATTGGGTGCTCCTACAGCGGCAAAGTAAATATTTAAATCAAACTGGTTAGCAATCGTTCGCCAACCGGCGAACTCCTTACCATTATCAAACGTGATGGACTTAAACAAGTGGCGTGGCAGCTTCGTCAACCAGGCTGCTAAACTACGATTGACGTTTTGTGATGACTTGGTATGTGAATTCAAAACAATTGCGACCTTGGTCTGCCGTTCAACCAGTGTGGTTACGGCACCCTGATGGTTTTTGCCTTGAACCGTGTCGCCTTCTAAATGACCGAATTCTCGTTTAAAATTAGGATAGTCCTGATAACGGGTTTTTAAATCTCTGCCCAATTGCCCAGCTTTTCCTCGTCGTTCAACGTACCCATTAGGGTGACGCTGACCATGCATGGGTAAATCTTTGGCGAACAAGCCAAAAGCATCATGTTTGAAAATGCGATATAGGGTTCGTACGCCGCAGCTAAAAGAACGTTCGTGGCGATTAATAATTGTATCTGGTTGCCACCCCGCTTGAATTTTGGCTTGGATATAAACCAGTTCATCAGGGGCTAGTTGAATGGGCTTACGCCCACAATGTTGTTTGTGCCGTCGATAATGTTGTTGGTAATCAATAAGCGTACCGCCAGCGTCAAGAAAACGATAGATGCGATAAACGGTTTCAGCACTCCGGTGGAGTGCTGGTGCTACTCGGTAAGCCTTTTTATTGAGCTTCCAAAAGGAATAAATTGTAGTGAGTTCGTCTATGGTAAGATGAGTATAGGTCATTTGTGATCAGCCTTTCTTTTGATTTCAACACTCAAAAGTCTATCACAAATGGCTTTTTAAATTTCTAACTTAATTTTACAAACAGGGAATGTTTTATTAGTGGTTATTTTAGTTTTTGCACTGACAGAAGTTGCCGGTTGCACTGCGAACAATGAAAACGCAGCTAGTCCGGTGATTGCCCCCGTTAAGATAATTGACTTGTTCATGAAATCCCCCCTTGGACACATTATATGTCAGAAGGGGAAACTGTGCCAATTTCACGGACTGTTTCAAATGTTTCATGTGAAACATCAATGGAAACACAAAGCAGGCAACGAGTTTCGCACTCGTTGCCTGCTCTTATTAGATTCAACCAATGTTACTTAACGTCGTAATTGAATCCTTGAATAATTTGTTTAACGCTCTTTTTGACTGCCGAATTAACCTTGGCTTTGATCCGCTTTTGAACCTGTTTATTAGTCGCGGGGTTGGCCACGTTCTTCCCAGCAGCTTTGGCTTTCTTATACTGCTTGTTCGCTGACTTCTCCAGTTGAGTGGTGTACTGCTTTTTCAGTGTCTGCGCTGAATATTTGTTGGCGTAGCTCTTAGCGGGAGACTTGGCCGTTTTAGTAAAGATGTACGACTTTCCGTTGGCACTGGGTACCCGGCCACCGTTATGGTATGCCAAATGAACCTGGTAAGAATTGTTGCTCAGCTTTTTGATTGGGAAATAGTATTTCTGATTGAGCAGATTTCCCTTGGTATTCACAAATTTGTATTGTGAGGTAAAGGTTGTTCGATCTTTACTGATGTTGTTAAGCACCGGCATGCCAATCTGGAGTTCGGGCTTATTAAAATCACCAAAAATCAGGATTGTTTGGACGCCCTTCTTTGTCTCAAGGTATTTCCAGTGGAAGGCGAACCGGGCTTTGTTGCTCTTGAAGTAACCGGTTGGACCGCTGATTTCGCTCTTATCGAAGGTGTTGCTGGCTTTGACGGGCGTTGAACTGGCAGTGAATGCGAGCAGCAGGGATGCAGCGCCGACAATTCCTGCAAGTAGCTTGGGATTAGTTGATTTCATAGTGATGTCCTTTCATCTATCTTTTAAATACTTCCTATTGTAAGTGTAAACTAGCAGATTGAATTCCGGAACCACATTTCACCAGTTTCCATAACTTTGCACACTTTGACAAAATGTGTGTATTCAATGGCAGAAAGGTCAATGTTACGCTATTCATAGTTACAGCAGTGCAGGCAATATTTGTCTTGAGTTGCTATAACGGGTTCATCCTCACGCAATCGAGAGTCATTAGATGCGGCAGTCTGTTGATTCGAGGCTTGGCAGCCTGTCTCGGTTAGGCGAAGGAATTGTCAGTGAACGCTGAATTGATGAAATTAACTGGACGGCTGGCACCGTCCAGCCAATGCACGTTGCGTCTATGTGGGCGGCACCACATCGGACGTGTAACACTGCGTCTAGGTGGGTGGCACCACATAGACAGCACCAAAGGGGATCTATTGTGGGTGGCACCTCAATAGATAAGCACCATTGGATCTACATTGGTTGGCAGCCACAATAGATATTCAATGGTCATTGTCAATTTGCAGATTTCAGAATTCAACAGTAGATATAGATAAGGGGGATTGGTATAACAAACATTCAAATAAACAAGTGATTTTTACCACGCGTTTTTCAGCTTCACAGTTATTCATAGGAAAGGATGTGAAACATATCCGCCATGAAAAAGAGCAGCAAACGTGGCTTACGGATTATCGCTAGTCTTTCGACAGTGATTCTGATGTCACCGCTGTTTGCTAATTCTTCAGTTCAGGTCATGCTTGGTAATGAGTTAAATGCTCACGCCGATGCACATGCGAAAACACCTGAGGGAGACAAATCAGTTCATAAAGCATTTACACCAAAACGTAAAAGCCAGCACGCGATTGATTCCTCCATTAAGTATTCTCACAAAGTGTCAGTGTTGAAAGTTTCTTTGAAACCAACGGCCACCAACTACTTTAAGAAAGGTGATCAGATTCACTTCAAATTTAGTAGCAGGAACGTTAACTTGAAGAATTTAAAAGCCAGTTATCAAAAATCGTTACCATTCTCCTACAAACGGGTTAATGATCACGAACTGGTCTTAACTTTCAAGAAGTCATTAAATTCCGGGTTGTACGGACAAGCTTATGCGATCCCAACCAAGAATAGAAAAATGACAACGAAGGTCAAAGGAACGTTTGATAACACCAAGCTAAATATTAAGAATGATGACATTCATTCTTATCAATTGGCTTCCAGGGCTCACAAGGCTAGCTCCAATGCCGCAGCTTCGCAGAACACTGCAAACCAGCAGAATACTACGAATCAGCAAAGTACTGCGAACCAGCAAAGCACCGGTACCAACAATGCAACGACTCAACAGCCACAAACAACATCGACTACGAGTCAAGCAACGAATAATACTGGTACCACAACCGGTACTCAACAGACTGCAGCAAGTCAGCAGACGCAACCGAGTTACACTACTAACAATAGGAAACAAAGTTCCGTCAGCCAGTCAGCAAACACTTCGTCGAATCAGAGCTACGTAAGTACACAAGGCAAAGCTGTTGCAAAATCTTCAACAGGAGGGAATACCTCAACCAAGGTTAATCAACCTCAAGCAAGTAAAGTTGATGCATCTACATCAACCACTCCTGCACAGACTGCAGATACCACAAGTTCGTCTGATCAAACACAGGCTCAATCAACTTCTACAAGTTCCAATCAGACAACTTCTACTCAGGCATCTAACACAACAGCAACTTCTTCTGCAGATACGAAAGCTGCTGCAACTGACCAATCGAACGTCACCACAAACAGTGATGGTTCCATTTCTCAATCACAACAGCAGAATGTTAATGCTTCAGATGCATACAACACCGCTTTGTCACGAACCACAATCAAACAGGGTTCATCCTCAAAGGGTTATGTTTCAACACCAGTTCCAGCTGCGAGTGATCCGGAGACAACATATAACAAATATGCCAGTCAACAGGACACCACAACAACTGGCCAGACATCTGAAACTGTTCAAAATGGTAGTACTGCATCATCTACTACAACTACCACCAGCACCACGGGTTCAAATACTCAAAGTAGTCAAGCAGCGACTACACAAACAACTGCTCAAGCTAATTCCACTGGAACAGTGAACACAGCTGCTGGAAGTCAGAATACTTCGACTACAGATCCAAGTAAAACTACAACTGCGAATAGCAACAATTCTTCAGAGCAGAATTCCGAAGGTCAAGCTATTTATAACGCAGTTAAGAAAAATGTTTCAGATCAAACATCCACTTGGGCATCTGTCAATGAACAGGGCGAAATCATCAAAGAGTATCCTTGGATTCTCAAAGATATCGCTTCAAAGATGGCAGCCAACCAAGACACTAAAGGTCAGGTTTGGAAGTATGCGGTTCCTATGACAACCGGTAAAACGGCATTAGTCACAATTGATGGGCGTTCGAGCACATCAAAAGCTGATAAGGGAACGTTGGCAGCTTCCATGCCGGAATTGTTGAAATCCCTTGGGAATTCTTCAAAGACCGGGATGTTTAATGAAGCAGTTGATGTCGATATTTTGAAGCAGTCAGATTATTATAAGAATCTACAAACTGAGCAGAACAATTTACAAAATGCTTCAGCCAAGGATGCTTATAACACTGTCTTGGGTTCAACAAGATTTTCTCAAGACAATGGAACTTTGGATACTTCAAAGTATGTTACCGCTCCAACTCCTGACGCAAGTGATCCTCAAGCAACTTACGCTAAGCTTGCTGCAGAACAACAGAACGGCAGCAGTCAAACATCAACGACGACTACTGAAAATTCAGACGGTACTGCGATTTATAACAATATCAAATCACAAGTTGCCAACCAGACTAAGTCATGGGCTGACACTACCGAACAAGGCGAAATCGTCAAGGATTATCCTTGGATTTTAAATGATATCGCTAAGCGGATGGCAGTTGCCGGTACAAATGACAATCAGGTTTGGAATTACAAGATTCCTTTGACGACTGGCGAGACCGCATTAGTTACGATCAATGGCAAAGCAGATACAACAATGCCAAGTTCATTGACTGCCACGATGCCACAATTGCTTAAGTCATTGGGTTCATCAGCCACACCAGGAATGTTTAACGATGCAGTTGATTTTGATATTTTACAAAATTCACATTACTATAAAGGTCTGAAAATGCAGAGCCAGGCACAAGCAAATCCAAGTACCGGTTCAGAGTCAGGTAGCGGATTAGGTTCGATTCTTGGAGGTTTCTTCAATCCACTTTCAATTATTTCAAACATTGTCGGTGCCTTTCTCACAGTGTCAACTATTGGTAGCTTAATTGCGGTTCCAGTAATTGCGCACGTTGCCATTTCAGCAGTCAAATCAATTTCAAACATTGTCAAAGTTACCGGTGCAATTGTCGGTGTTGCCTTGAAGGCTATACCATTTATCGCGCCATTATTCATCATTCCAGCTATGATTACAATTGCCGGAATTATGTTTAATGCACCATTAATTATCGGCGGATTGCTTCTTGCTAAACCTGTAATTGATGCCGTTGCGACAATTGGAACAGTCATTACAATTGGAAATGTGATTGGAACAATCGGTACGCTCAGTACTCTTGGAACCATCGGCGGTGCAATCGCTCTTGGAACCATGGGAATGATCGGAACTGCAGTTGCTGTCGGTGCATTAGCTGCCACAGCACTTCCACTCATCTTCAAGACAATTACGAACATTGCCAGAAGCGTCGTTTCACTTGCCAACTTGGGAACCTTTATCGCTGGTTTCGTAATTGGTACGATCAGCGCGGTAACCACAACAATTTCCATTCTCGGTCATTTAGGTCTTGCTGTTCCGTTATTAGCTGTTACTTCAATTGCTAATCCAATTCTTTCAGTTATCTCAGCATTGGCCTTTGCAATTCTCACAGGAAACATTCTCAACCTCGGCACTGGTTTAGTAAATGTGCCACTCCTAGCTGGATTTGCAATTGGCGCATCACTTGTCACATTGATTGTGTCAATCTTAGGTCGTCAGTTGTTCAACTCAGCTATATCAGCAGTTAATCAATTCATTCAAGGTGCAAAGAACGTGATTCGAGCACTTGCATTGGGATCACTTATCCCGGCGTTCGTTTTGGCACCAGTACTGATTAAAATTGCGATGGCTTTCTTAGCACTCATTCCACTTGCTGGTTGGGCTCTCAAGAAATTCCTCGATAATATTCGATCAGGTTTGAATGCATTGAAACAATTCACCAATGTTATTTTCTTTGCTGTTCCATTAACAGCAATTGCTACGACAGTAGCTACAACAGTTACAAAAGCTATCAATAAAACTGGTAGCTTGGTTACCACAACCCTTGGTCCGCTGGCCATTCGCCTGGTAGTTGGTGCTTTAACTTTGGCCACCTTACCATTGACGATTGCATTCGGTGGATTACCATTCGTTATCATCAACATGGCTAACCGTCTGTTCCGCGACTTGGTTACGGGAACGGTTTGCTCCTATACTGAAATTTGGTACCAAAATCATTAGATTTTGTGTCATAATGATAAAAATCAGAATAGGAGTTTTTTTATGAAATATTATTCAGATGAATTTAAAAACAACATCGTTAAGCTTTATCACAATGAAAATCGTTCAAAGAAATCCTTAGCCAATGAATATGGGGTTCATCCAACCACCATCAGTCATTGGATCAAGCGGGCCAAATTAGTTGAACTACCTGACGGTGGCGTAACGAGTGTTGAAGCCTTCAAGCAACTACAGAAAGAAAACCAGCAGTTAAAAGAAGAAAATGAAATTTTAAAAGCAGCGGCGGTGTTACTGGGAAGGCATTAGGCAAAGTTAAAGCCATAGACTTTATCAACGAACAATTATGTAAACACCGCCTCTGGATAATCTTGAAAGCCTTAGGGCTTTCTAAAAGTACGTATTATCATTGGAAACACTATCAGATAAGTCGTCATGATAAACAAGATACGATTTTAAAAAGCCAGATCTTTGAAATTTGGAAAAATAATTATAAAGCCTATGGGTACCCTCGGATCACAATTGCCATGAGAAGACTTGGTGTAGTCATTGGCCCCAATCGTGTCTACCGATTAATGCAGGAGTTAGGCATTCGATCACTAATGGGGCGGCGTTTTAAGAAGCCAGGCACTCATGTAGATTATTCTCAACGGCCTAACTTGATTAAGAACCATCCAATTGGAACTATTTGGCGTGCTGACATAACCTACCTAGAACTAAGACCAGGCACTTGGGTTTATCTAAGTACCATCTTTGACCAAGCTAGTAAGCAAATCATCGCTTTCAACATTGGCAAGGAGATGGCATCGAAACTGATTATTAAGACATTGTTGCAAGCCTTGAGCAGGGCTTCTAAGCCAACCTTTTTGCACTCTGATATGGGTTCACAATACACCAGTATTGCTTATGAAGGCCTGTTAAAGCGGCACCTGATTAGGCATTCATATTCCAAACAAGGTTATCCATATGATAACGGTCCGCTCGAAGCTTTCCATTCGCTACTTAAACGAGAATTTATTTTTCAAACACGTTTTACTAGTTTTGAGGACTTAGTCCTCAGAGTTGAAAATTACATTAACTGGTATAACACCGAAAGAATTAGGATAAACGGCTAATTTTTTTAGTACCAAAACTTGACGTAGGAGCAGTTAAACTCGTTGCTAAAGTAAATTCTTTAGCCGCAAATGTTGTTACTAATATTGAAAGTCAAATTCAACAAGTCATCAAGACAGTTGTCAGTCCGGTTGTTGCCGGTGCTGCGCTCCTTAACGGATTGTTGTTTATAATACCAGCGATTACTGGTATTAAGATTTTGACATCTCCAATATTGGCAATATTGAGTTTACCGCTCACTATTCTTACAAATATCTTAGTACCAAGTATCGCAAATCTACTGTTACCCGCAATTGCATTGATTGGTACCGCCATTACTTTGCCGCTTGTTTCCGGCTTGGTCGGCTTACCAATCATGATGCTGTTGGGTACAGGATTGCATAACATTGTTTCATCAATTTTGAATTTACCACTTCTTCTTTTGGGAAATGATTTAATCAGTTGGTTCCCAGCATTCTTAGCTGGTTCAATTGCTCAAATCACATCACTTTTGAAGAATGTGTTACCGCTTGTCTTTAGTGCATTGATCTCATTTGGTCTGCCACTTGTTTTGCTGCCATTGCAATTAATCGGTTCCACAGTATTGGGATTGATCTTGCCATTTGGCTTGAAGTGGTTGGCACTCGCCCCGGTTGTTCTTCCAGCATTGATTGCTTTGGGATCACAACTTAAGTGGGTTTTGGATGCCGTTAAAGATGTGATCGGTACCGTTATTAAATCTGTTTTGTCTGTCATTAATACTCATTTGCTTTTAGCTGCCATTACGATTATCCCAACGATCCTCAGCTCGATATTCAATACATTATTTGGATTCGGTCCGCTGAGCGTCATTGGTGATCTGATTAATACGTTGAACAAGATGTTTGTGAACAACTTTATGCTGCCACAATTTGTTGCGTTCGCAGTTAAGCTGATTGCTGGTGCGGTTTCAGGCATTCTTAAAGCAATTAACAATGGTATCTTTAATCTTATCTCGAACTTGTTGAAGGGCTTATTCCATTTGAAAGGCATCACTGGTTTGCTTGGCTTATTACTCGGAATTCCAGCCATGTTCTTCCAAGGTTTGCTCAACAATTTGATTCCTGACATGATCGCAACTTTAGCCGGACTATTGGTCTTGGCATTCAACTTATTGATTTCAACACCATTAATGTTCCTTCACGGTATTGGCTCAGCTCTTGGTCGCTTATTGTTGATCAACTTATTGAACCCAATCCTTCAACTAGGAAACGATTTGATTAGCTGGCTGCCAGCACTTGCTGTTGGAACAATCTTGAACGTCATCAATTTATTTAACGGTTTGATTACCCAAGGACCAATCGGTTTATTCTTGTTCGGTTTGCCTTTGGTATTAAATGCCGGTTTGTTGCTTGCTAATTTGCTCGCAATTCCAACCTTCATTTTGAATCTGATCGGAAACTTCTTCGGTCTCTCCAACTTAATGTCGTTAATCTTCCCATTGATTGCGGCCTTATTGTTGGGTGCCGGACTCAAATTGATGTCAGGTCTTACCACAATTTTGAACCTTATCGGATTACTCGGACAACTGGTTTTGAGTGGGTTAACCATGCCGCTTTGGTTGGTTATTCCAGGACTTAACCTGGTTCGCAAGCTGGCTTTCTGGACAACTCTTCTGTTAGGTTTGCCAAATGCATTGTTCAGCTTCATCGGTAATCTTGGTTCACAATTGCTCAAAGGAATTTGGTCCGCTTTAACTTCATTACCATCAACTTTAATCAAAGCATTGTTCTCATTTGCCCGAAATGTCATTTCAACGATGATCAAAGATACGTTGTTGGCACTTGGCGCATGGATCCTTGGTTTATTAGTTCTTGGCGGGTTAAAGCTCGCTGGCAATGTCATTAAGACTTTGCTTCAGTTAGCTAAATTCTTCTTAGTTACTTTACCATTAACAATCGGCGGCTTGATTCTTTCAATCCTTGGATTGTTGGTTCTCAATGGCGCTATTGGACTAGGATTAATTCTTTTGTCCAACACATTGTTAAATGGTTTGGCTTTAATCGTTACCGCTGGCTTACTTGCTTTACCAGCATTGGCATCTCAATTTATTTCCAATGCCGTTAAAACATTTAGCCTGGCTGCCGTTTTGACTTTGAACTTGTTCCAAGGTCTCTTGAAAATTGGTAACCGATTGGTAATGGACTTTGTCCTCGGATTCTTGAACCTCTTGAATTTTGCGGTCAAAGCCGTCGCTGGATTGCCGACATTATTCGGTGCGCTCGCAACCATCGTAACTGCAATCCTTCCTGTCCCTGGTCACTTACTGCTTTCAAGCATCTTACTTGCCTTAACAGTTGGTTCAGTACTTGCCAAGTTAGTTGCATTACCATTGGATCTTTTGACCAATGCGTTGAACTTGCTGAAGATCGGTCAATTGTTATTAACAATTCCAGCCATCATCGCTAAGTTCATCGGTGCAGTTATCTTGAGTCAATTGATTGGTGGGCTGACAGGTCTCCTGTTGCTCCCAGTTGTATTGTTGAATCAATTGATTGGCGGCGTGATCGGATTGGCTCTCGCTGGTTTGAATGGTTTGATTAAATTAGCTTTGCCACTTGTACTTGGTGCACTTGGCTTAACTCTTTCAATCGCTATTCCAACCGTTGTGCTTGGAATCCGTGTCTTGGGTGATTTGTTAAAGAACAACCCATTATTGGCATTGATTATCCTTGCATTACCAGGACTGATTCCAGGATTAAATCTGATTCTTGGTGCCGTCGGAATTGCTTCTGTATTCGGATTAGCCAAGAATGTCCTTAAATTATTACTTTCACCAATCACAGGTATTTTGAACTTCATCAAGAACGGCCTGATTGCCTTATTAGCATTTGGTGCTTTAGCTGTTTTGGGTGCTGGTGCCGGCCTGTTGCTTGGTCTGCCATTATTTGGCCTGCTTGCCCTTGGCATCAAAGGCTTATTGGATTTGGCACAATTGCCATTAAAGATCTTCAACGGCTTCATTGGTAACCTGATTCCAGCATTGATTGCTGGTTCAATTACCGGATTGATTAGATTATTAACAAATGGTGGTTTGTTCGGTCTCCTCAAATTATTGGTTATCATTCCAGTTATTTTGAACGGTTTGCTGACGGCATTAATTCCTATTTTGAACGGAATTACTGTTCCACTTGCTCTCATTGCAGCACTTATCGAATTACCATTGACCTTGGTTGAAGGCCTGATCAATAACCTCAATGCCGGTCTTCTTGGCTTGCTTGGCGGCCAATTTGTAAAGGGTATTCTCAACTTGATCAACGGTGTTCTCAATGTGCTTGGACCAGTTTTGGGAATTCTTCTTGGCATTATGTTGCCAACTCTCTTAATTGGTTTGACGGCCAACATCATCTGGATCTGGTTCTTAGCCCCAATCGTGTTGAACCTCGCAGTTGATCCAATCACTGACTTTGTTGGCTTTATGATCATGCTTTACACAATGTTCCTTCAACCAGCTCTCTACATTGTCTTCGGAATCATCACGATTCCAGTGACATTGGCATTGTTTATCGGCATGTTTGCCAACTGGTTGAATCCATTGAGATTTATTTTCCAGACGATTTCTGACTTTGGTACCTGGTCATTGATTTGGCTTGGCCTTGGTAGCTTTGCTGCCATTGAACTTCTGAAGTTGTCATTACTTGGCCTGTCCTTGATTCCAGGTTCCGGCTTAGTTGCCTGGTTGGCATTAACCGCAGCAGAAATCGGCTTGGTTGCTTTAGTTGCACAATTTGTTTTGAACACAATTCCATCAATTATCTATGCTTGGGGAATTGTCATTCTCTTTGTTGCAATTGGTGCGATCGTTATCTTCCTCCAAGAATTCTTGAATCTCGGAATTAACGTTCCATCTTACTTGAGCTACTGGATTTTACTTCCTTTGGCTACAATCCTTGGAGTTGCCGGCGTCTTGATGTCATTAACACTGATGCTTGCATTTGATACGCTTGCACTCTTAACTCAATTACCATTGATCATTGGAAACTTGTCATTTGGATTATTAGCCGCATTTGTGACTAATCCAATTTCAGCTTTGTTGGCCAACGTCGTCTTCGGTGTAATCGGTGTGGCATCAATTGTCGCATTTATCGCTGGAGCATTTATGGTTGGTCAAACATGGCTGGCGGCAGTCTTCCCATTTGATCTGTTTATTTACTATCTCATTATGGAAAACCCAATTTGGGAACTCGGCCAATGGGCTGGATTATTCCCAATCATTGGTTGGATCGCCGCTTTGGTTGACGATATTCTCTGGTTGGCTGTCGGTACGTGGATTCCTGGAATCTTCGCAGCCTTGAACTACTCGATCTTTATTTTGACGGCAGTTCCACTCGACTTTTCAGCTGTCATCGGTGTGTCATTGTTGCTTGCTACTGGAATTAACGGCTTACTCCTGTTGCCGGTACTTCTCATTGGCGCAGCGATGACCCTCGGATTGATTGCTTTACCAATCGTGATCCGATACGGTTTGCAAATGTTGCCTGACTTGTTGTTCGGCGTTGGTGTCAACATTGTCTTCACTTGGTTCTTAGGTCCGTTGTTCCTTGACTTGGCCGTAAATCCAATTGCTGATTTTGTCGGCTTCATCATTATGCTGTACACCATGTTCACTCAACCAATTCTGTACTATGGCTTTGGAATCTTCTTGATTCCTGCTACGATCCTGATGTTTGCCGGGATGTTTATCAATTGGTTAAATCCATTACACTATATCTTTGATGGAATTTCCACTTTTGCCAAATTTGCATTGCCAACACTTGCAGTATTAGGTATCGGTGCCATTGATTTACTCCGTGTATCAGCTGGATTGATTAGTCTCATTCCAGGAGTTGGATTGATTAGCGCATTCACTCTTGGACTGGCTAAATGGGCCTTGATTGGCTTAGTTACCGCCTATGTCATTAACACCATTCCTTCAATTCTCGCGGGAGCCGCAATTGTCTTCCTGCTGGTTGGAATTGGTGCGATTGTCATTGTGCTTCAAGAAGTATTGAATATTGGGATCAACGTCCCATCATATCTGAGTTACTGGGTATTATTGCCAATGGCAGTAATCCTGGCAGTGACAGCTATCTTGATTACCTTGCCACTGATGCTCAGAGATGACTTTAATGTCACTTTGTTGGCATTACCATTTATTGTAAATAACTTAGGGCTTGGTTTGATGACTGGCTTAATTGCCAACCCACTTGCAGGGATCTTTACCGCACTTACATTTGGTGTTCTCGCAGCGGCTTCAATTCCAGCCTTCCTTACCGGATCATTTATGATTGCCGAATCTTGGTTATCATCAATCTTCCCACTTGGATTATTTGCTTATTACCTGATTATGCAAAACCCAATTTGGGAAATGGCCAACTGGATTGGATTATTCCCAATCATTGGTTGGATCGTTGCCTTAATTGTTGATGTTGTTTGGATGATTGTTGGTACTTGGGTACCAGGGATGCTTGCACTGTTGAATTACGCAATCTTTATTGCGACCGCAATTCCAGCAACATTCTCCGCAATCATCGGCGTTTCACTGGGGTTATCCCTTGGACTGGTCGGCTTGCTTGGTCTACCAATTAATCTGATTGGCGGCGCAATTCTCCTCGGAGCTTTGGCATTGCCATCGATTATCGGTACTGTATTAAGTCTTGCAGGCGGTGTCTTCTATGGGATTGCTGCTAATATCATCTTCACTTGGTTCTTAGGACCAATTGCTCTTGATTTGGCAGTCAACCCAATCGCTGACTTCATTGGATACGTCATTCAGCTTTATACAATGTTTGAACAACCATTACTTTACTTTGTATTTGGTGCAATCAGTATTCCAACAACTGCCTTGTTCTTCATCGGTATGTTTACGAACTGGTTGAATCCACTGAGAATTCTTTTCCAAGGTCTGACCGACTTTGCCAAATTTGCATTACCAACTATCTTGTTGTTAAGCATTGCAGCAGTTGTTGGTTTGCAGATTTCCGACTTATTGATCAGTGTTGTTCCTGGGATGGGATTGTTGGCATCACTTGGTTTGTTCAACGGAATCATTGGATTGGTTGGCTTAATTGCTCAATACGTGATTAACGTTATTCCTTCAATCCTTTCACTTGGTGCGATTGCCTTCTTGCTTGTCGGAATTGGCGCAATTGTCATTATCCTTCAAGAAGTCTTGAACATCGGTATCAACGTTCCATCGTACTTGAGTTACTGGGTTCTTTTACCGATGGCTGCAGTCTTAGGTGTCCTTTCGGTCATCTTGGTATTGCCATCGATGTTAGTAGGCGACTTGTTCGCAACGCTCCTTGGTTTACCATTTATTGTTGGTAACTTAGGGCTTGGCTTACTCGAGTCATTCCTTGCAAATCCAATTGCTGCAGTTCTTGCCGCATTGAACTTCGGAATCCTCGGCATCGCCTCAATCCCAGCATTCTTCATTGGGACCTTCATGATTGCCCAAAGCTGGCTTTCATCAGTCTTCCCAATTGCTGAATTCTTGTATTACCTTGTTATGAACAATCCAATTTGGGAGATGGCTAACTGGATTGGCTTGATTCCAATTATCGGTTGGATTGTCGCATTAATTGTGGATGTCTTATGGCTTGTCGTAGGCGCTTGGGGCACAGGAATTATGACTGTCTTGAACTACTCAGTTTGGGCATTGACAACCATTCCACTGGTATTTTCAATGATTACCGGCGTTTCCTTGTTGCTTTCCCTTGGAATATTAGGAATCGCAGCTGCACCAATTCTTCTTCTTGGTGGCGCAATTCTTCTCGGATTGTTAGCTGTCCCAAGCATTATTAAGGCAGTTGTCAAAGCAATCTCAGGTCTCGTATATGGTATCGCTGCAAACACCATCTTCGTTTGGTTCTTGGGTCCACTCGCTTTGGACATCATGGTAAATCCAATTACTGATGCAATCGGCTTTATCATCATGCTTTATACCATGTTCTCACAACCTGTTTTATACATTGTATTCGCAGGGATCACAGTTCCGGTAACCTTCTTATTATTTGCCGGAGCCTTCATGAACTGGTTAAATCCATTAAGATATCTGTATCAAGGAATTACATTCTTTGCGAAATTTGCATTACCAATCTTAGCTTTACTTGGTCTTGGTGCGATTGACGGTCTTCGTCTTTCAATGCTGGGTCTGAACTTATTCCCAGGTGTTGGTCTCATCGGCTTCATTGCATTGACCATTGCTAAGTTGGGCTTAATTAACTTGATCGCACAATTTGTGATTAACGCAATTCCATCAATCCTTGCTTTGGCATTCATTGTCTTCATCGTTGTTGGTATTGGCGCCATCGTCATTGTGCTTCAAGAAGTCTTAAATCTCGGAATTAATGTTCCATCATACTTGAGTTACTGGGTTCTCTTACCAATGGGAGCAATGCTTGGTGTTGGCATTACGCTGATTGCCTTGCCATTGATGCTTGTTGGTGATCTCCTTGCAACTTTGGTACAGTTGCCAATTATTGTTGGTAACTTGGGCTTGGGACTGATCAGTGGTTTGTTCGTCAATCCACTTGCTGCCGTCTTGGCAGCCTTCAACTTTGGTGTCATCGGGTTGGCATCATTACCAGCATTTATTGCCGGAGCCTTCATGCTTGATCAAAGTTGGCTTGGATCAGTCTTCCCAATCGAATTAGCGATTTACTACACAATTATGGAAAATCCAATTTGGGATATGGCCAACTGGATTGGCTTGATTCCAATTATTGGTTGGATCGTTGCCTTAATTGTTGATGTGCTTTGGATGATCGTTGGTACTTGGGTACCAGGAATGTTTGCAACCTTGAACTACGCTATCTTCATCATGACGCAAGTTCCATTAACATTCTCAATGGTCATCGGCGCAGCAGAGTTCTTATCACTTGGGTTAGTTGGGATTCTCGGCTTACCAATCCTTCTCATGGGTGGAGCTGCATTGCTTGGTCTCCTCGCATTGCCAGCTGTTCTCTTGGGAATTGCTCGAACGGTGCTTGGTACCATTTACGGTATCGGCGTCAACCTCATTTGGGCTTGGTTCTTAGGTCCGATCCTGCTTAACCTGGCAGTTAATCCAATTGCCGACTTCGAAGGATTCATTATCATGGTTTACACGATGTTTGTTCAACCTGTCTTGTACTGGGGATTAAGCGGCATCTTCATTCCTGCTACCTTATTCTTCTTCCAAGGTTCGTTCACAAACTGTCTGAATCCACTGAATAATCTCTTCCAGGGAATTACTAATTTTGCTTATCTTGCGCTTCCATTGCTTGCCGTCTTAGGACTGGGAACCATGGATCTGTTCAGATTAGCAGTTAATGTGATTAGCTTGGTTCCTGGGGTCGGTTTGATTGCCGGTTTGGCATTATTTAATGCTAAATGGTTGTTAATTGGACTGATTGGTTTGTATGCTCTCAACGCACTTCCATCCGTCTTGGCATTGGCATTCATTGTCTTTATCATGGTTGGAATTGGTGCAATCGTCATTGTGCTTCAAGAAGTCTTGAATCTCGGAATTAACGTTCCGTCAAGCTTAAGCTACTGGATCTTACTTCCACTGGGCGCATTTCTTGGAGTCGGAATTACCTTGATTACTTTGCCATTAATGTTGGCAGGTGACTTGGTTGCGACATTGATTGCATTACCTGGAATCGTTGGAAGCTTAGGCTTAGCTTTGATCCTTGGATTTATTGCAAATCCATTGGCAGCCGTTATCGCTGCATTTAACTTTGCCGTATTGGGAGTCGCTTCAATTCCTGCCTTCCTTGCCGGAGTGTTCATGCTCGATCAAAGTTGGCTTGGATTCGTCTTCCCAATTGAATTATTTGCTTACTATCTGATTATGCAAAACCCACTTTGGTCAATGGCTCGTTGGATTGGCCTCATTCCAATAATCGGTTGGATTCTCGCCTTAATTGTCGATATTGTCTGGATGATTGTTGGAACTTGGGTACCGGGAATGTTTGCAACTTTGAACTACACCGTCTTTATCTTGACGCAAGTTCCATTGGCATTCTCGACTGTGATTGGCTTATCAATGTTATTGTCACTTGGTTTACCAGGTTTGATTTTGATCCCAATTGCGATCTTGATTAACTTGTTGCCAGTTGGCTTGATAGCATTGCCAATCTTCTTACCAGCAATGTTGATTTCCGGTTTAGTAAATCCATTGCTTAATATACTCAAGAACGTTGCTTCATTCATTACTGGCGGAGTCGTTGCATTAGCCGAAAAATTGTTTGGCAATAACTTCCTCAATAGCTTGTTCAGAATTGTTTTGAACGCCATTGTCTTAGCGCCTAAAGGATTAATCGGTATGCTGCTGACATTGCCGGCATGGATCATGAAACAAGTTCTTAAGCTCAATGGTTTCCTCAATAAGGCATTAGCCGGATTGTGGTCATTGATTTCAAATGTTATTACAGGATTGATTTTCTCAATTCCTGGCTCATTACTCAGTTCACTAGGTAATTTGTTCTTATCTCCAATCATCACCGGAATCATCAGCCTTGTTGGTCTTGGCATTCTTGGATTGTTAAATCTTTTGAACCCACTGACAAGCCTGATCATTCCACTAATTGGCGCCGGGTTGGTTGCTTTGGCACTCACTGCTGGTCAGATTGCCAAGTTCATTGGCACCTTGATTAAGACAGTATTGAGTGGTCTCAACTTAATTCTTCCAGCATTAAATCTGTTAAGAAGAATCGGAGTTATCAAAGCTGCTTCTCAATTGTTAAAGAATGTCTTTGATGTCTTGAACGATCTCAATCCATTCAAACTGTTTGCGGACTTTGCTAAGAATGTTATCTTACCAATGATCCTGTTCGCAACAGGCGCCTCAATTGTTCAAACGATTATTCGTCTTCTTGGTATGCCGCTGTTGAATTTGATTATTCCAGTGATCGCAGCCATCACAGGCGCAGTCATTTCAGTCTTGTTGAGTCCACTTGCTTTACTTGGATTGCCACTGATTGCCGGAATTGCTGCATTGATTCCGCTGGTATTGGCTCACATGAAGTCATTGGCTCAGGTTATCCCTGATTTGATTGGTCTAATCGGGCAGTCGTTATTAAACGGTGCGCTTGATTTGGCAAAATTATTACTCTTACCGTTGGCAGTGTTCACATGGCCGCTTATCGGCTTGGTTGATTTGTTGAAGAACGTATTCAATGGTCAACATCCATTTGTTAACGTGTTTGAGAAGATGAACAATGTTTTGAAGGATCTCTTAGGTCCGCTCTCAGCATTATTCTTCGACGGCATGAATGGTCTTGCAAACATCTTAGGTGCAGGACTTTCATTCCTGAAGTTCGTCGGTTCATTGTTGTTGCCAATCTTCCCATTGAATTGGATCTTGGCATTGAACCAGGTTCCAAAGCTGTTAGCTTCATTGTTTAACGGCTTCAAAGGTCTTGGAAACATTGCCGGGGATCTCTTAAATGACTTAGGTCGTTTGGCTCTCGGTCTTGGGGCTGCCGTACTTGCATCATTGTTGATGCCATTGGCACTCATTGGTTTAATCACCAAAGGGTTGACTGATTTGACACTTAACTTGTTCAAGAGTGGCATGTCACTGTTGTTCCAAGGACTCGCACAATTGTTTAAGAATGGTATCAAGTTCCTGTTCTCACAAATTCCTGTCATGTTTAAGAATATCTTGGGTGGTTTAGGTAACCTGATTAAGTTGGGTGTGCTTGCCTTACCTGATGTTTTGAACCCATTGCACGGACTTTTGATGGGAACCATGTTCCTTGGTGGATTGATTCCAGCAGTCGTTTCACTTCTCGGCTTGCCGTTTACCTTGTTCATCAAGCCGGTTCTTGATCTCATTAATAACCATGTGGTTCCAATCGCTGCCTTCTTTGGTTTGAGCTTGCTCAATACCTTATTGAATCCAATTACTTCTATCTTTGGATTCTTCAAGTCAGTCTTTGATACCATTAAGACTCAAAATAAATTGAACGGCATATTGAAAAATATTGCCAACTTCGTTAACACTGGTGTAAAGGGATTACAGATGTTGTGGCTGATTGGTCTTTCATTAGGCTCATTAGTATCGCACCTGATTACTGGAACAGTGGCTCTCTTGACTCACTTGATTACAAGTCACATCGGAAAGCTGTTGCTTAACTTAGCTGGATTACTATTCGTAGTAATCGGCAGTAATCCACTTAACGCCATTGGTTCGTTTGTTTCTAACGTAAAGAAGATGTGGAACGCAGGTCAGATAGTTCCAAAGGTCATTAAAGGCCTGATTCAGGGACTTATGAAGATCGGTTCAACCTTTACCTTCTTTATTCGCGGAATCAAACACTTGGGTGATTTACTTACCGGCTTCGCTATCGTACCAGGAGCACTTGGTGTCCTTGGATTCTTACGACAAGTTAACCAGCAAGTTGTCGTTGCCCCTCTTCAATGGTTGAATCATAATATTGTGTTACCGCTGATAGCTAATGGTCTCACTGGCTTAGGCTTAGCACTTCTTGCACCACTGGCATTCTTACCTACCTTGTTGTTGTCATTGCCTGGTAACAGGCTTGGCCGCTTGCTTCTCACATTGCCAATCGCACTTTTGGGCAACAGTCTTGTTCAATGGTTGCCGGCAATCGCCCTTAACGGTTTGGGAAGCTTGTTCAATGGTGGTAAATCATTCCTGCAAAATCTCCTTAAGACATTTGCCTTATCAGGAATTGTTGGTTTGATTACCCGCGAATTAAGCAAGGCATTTGGTAAGTTAGTCACATTTGGCTTGTTGATTCCAAACATGATCTTTGGCAACAACCCATTTAGCACTATTCATTCACTGATTAAGAACCTCGTGTTCCTCAAAGTGTTTGATACGGTTGTACCACTGATTGTCGCTGGTCTCTTACAGGCTGTCATGACAGTTAACTCATTTAAGAAGTTGCTTGGAAATGTCGTAACAGGCGTCAAGAGCTTCTTCAAGAATGGTTTGTTGTTCGCTGTCACTGCACCAATTTGGCTCATTTCAAATGGGTTAAATCAACTTGGTAAAGGCATTTCCAACTTGTTTGGAAAGGTCGCCGGCTTCTTCTTGAAGCTTGGTTTATTACCACTTCGAGTTCTTTCATTCAATGGTGTTCCTGAGTTTATCGGCAATATAATTGCTGGATTGGGTAAGGCATTCACTTATCCACTTGCAATTCTTAACGTCCTTAACCTCACCATTCCTGGTTGGCTTTTGGGTCGATTGTTGACTCACTTGGTTGATCTTGGAAGTCTCGTAAAGATCGTTTCAGGATTTATTCCTGGAATTGGTTCAATGTTATTTGCACCAATTACCATCATCTTTAATCTTGGTAAACAGATTCTGTCAGGCTTGTTCAACTTAGGTCTGAAAGGAATTCTCGATGGCCTCAACACAAACGCTGTCAACCTGGTTAACGCAATTGAGTTTGCTATTTCAACTGTCAATGATGCACTCACGAGTGGTCTGAAGCAGATGATCATGAACTTGATCGGCGTTATCACATTTGGAATCACGATGGTTGGATTATCACTCTTAGGACGCTTAATCCCAACCGTTAAAGTTCCAGCATGGCTTGATAACCTGTTGAAGACAATTGGTCAAATCGCCAAAACTGTTCTTGTATTCAACATCGGCGTATTAGCCGG
This sequence comes from Lentilactobacillus kefiri, assembly GCF_009739535.1. Classification (GTDB taxonomy): domain Bacteria; phylum Bacillota; class Bacilli; order Lactobacillales; family Lactobacillaceae; genus Lentilactobacillus; species Lentilactobacillus kefiri. The sequence goes on along the minus strand of NZ_CP029971.1, from coordinate 951,080 downwards.
GTATTACCTGAATAAGAAGATCTTGGTTCCAATGATTAAGCTTTTGGGATTACCAGTTTTGCTGGCAGGGTTACTACCGTTTATCGGTATCGGATTGCTTAATAACGGATTGAAGAAGCTCGGAAATGTTTTGAAGGACTTCTTACTTCCATTGTTCGGTGGTCTGCTAGGATCATTACCAGTATTACTTGGTCTATTGCCAATTATTGGATTAGGATTACTCAACAACGGCATCAAGCAGCTTGGAAATAACTTGAAGAGCTTCTTGCTTCCATTGTTCGGCAGCCTACTAGGATCATTACCAGTATTACTTGGTCTATTACCAATCATTGGATTAGGATTGCTCAACAACGGTATCAAGCAGCTCGGAAATAACTTGATGAGTTTCTTGCTTCCATTGTTTGGCAGCCTACTTGGATCATTACCAGTATTACTTGGTTTATTACCAATCATCGGTATTGGATTGCTTAATAACGGTATTAAGCAGCTTGGAAATAACTTGAAGAGCTTCTTGCTTCCATTGTTCGGCAGCCTACTAGGATCATTACCAGTATTACTTGGTCTATTACCAATCATTGGATTGGGATTACTTAACAACGGTATCAAGCAGCTCGGAAATAACTTGATGAGTTTCTTGCTTCCATTGTTCGGTGGTCTGCTTGGATCCTTGCTTGGTCGCTTGTTGAATCAGAACAATAACAATAACTTTAACATCAATATTAACGTCAATGGTTTACCATTGTTGTTAGCATTGACACCTCTAATGAGTACTTTAACCATTCTCGGAAATGCTGCAGCTGCCCCAATTAAATTGTTAACATCAATCTTGCCAGGATTGATTCAAACATTATTTGGCGGTAATAAGATTATTATCTTACCAATCTTGATTCCAATTATCATTCCTTTGATAATTCCAATATTGTTGGTTGCACTTCTTCCGGTTGTTTTGCCAATCATCTTGGTCGCTTTACTTCCGGTAATCCTACCAATCTTGATTCCGATTCTGCTAATAATGCCAGTCATTGTTCTTGGATTGCCAGTCCTTGTCGCATTGATTGCATTATTACCAGTCATCATTGGCATTCCATTAATCCTGCCACTCCTGTTACCGGTATTGATTCCAATCATCGGCGCAGCTGGCTTGATCAGATTCGTTACATCATCGTTTGGTGGTACCGTGAATACTCAAGTCACAAACAGTAAACCATCAGAACCCGCTGGAACATCAGGTCAACCTAATGTTTCTGTGAACGTTCCGGGCTTACCAAGTACTTCTGGAAATTCAAATAACGAAGGAACCAGCCAGGTCCCTTCAACAGGTAATAATGTTGGAGGGAACCGCCAATTCCCTTCAACCACACCAAATCATAATGGCAACGCACCCCGTGGCAATGTCACTAACGGAAACGGTCATAACACTGAAAGTTCCGTCAATAGTCAGTCGCAAGTTTCTGGAATAACGAACGGGATGACGACGCCAAAGTCAACCGTCTCAGTTCCAGATTCAATGACTGATATGAATGGACTGAAGTCTCAAAAGGAATTGCCTCAAACAAATGAGAACCATGCCAATCAACTATTGATCGCAGTATTAGGATTGATTCTAATGTTGCTTGATGTTCTTGGTTATGTATGGATTGCTCGACGTCGTAAGTTTTCAGTAGATTAGTTGTTAATTAATTTGAATGGAAACTTGCGATGTAATCCTAGGGATGGCAACCACCGGTTTAACCGGGGGTTGTTTTCCCGTATCTAGGTTAATTACCCAAAATGGGGTACATTAAGGTATACTAATTGACTGATAAGGATTGCGTTCGGGGTTTCTGTTGGGGGGAACGAACATGTTTCAAAATATTACTATGAAGCAATCAATCTATCACGCATTTATTCAAGTGATGGAACAAAATATGACTACAGCGCATGCTAGCGGCCGACTTTCTGATGGCCGGGAATTTTTAAAGCTTGTGAGCGTTACTCAAGTTACCAAAGCCGCACACATCAACCGTCGGACTTTTTACACGTACTTCCATGACATTTATGATCTATTTGATCATTTGGAAGATTACTACGTTTCTGGTTTGAGCCAATCATTCCATGGTTGGGAAGATCAGGACGATTCGATGAAGGCGGTTATTCAATCAATCGGTGATGCGGTTGATTATATGAGTGAAAATCGGCGGGGAATTAAGCTCGTTTCGACCATTGATACGTTGGTATTTCCCAATTTGATTCAAAAGGAAATTACCGATGCCATCAATGTGACTGGCGGACTCTTTAACCGAGGCAAACTCGGGGCAGATCCAACCAAAGATCGGGAATGGAATCTGAATTACACGATTATCTTTCTGACCAGTGGATTTGCGTGGGTCTGCTACCACTGGATGTTGCACCCGGATGATTTCCCTAAAGATAAGCTCAAAGAAGAGTTCGCATCAACCTTCATGGGCGCCTACAAGTTGATTCAGAGTGATCAATTATTGACCTCGGATCAGATGCAGGCATACTTTAGAGAGCATTCAACGGTCCATGCAAAAGTTGACGCTGAGTCGCACTGTGATTCACAAATTTCTTAAGCAGATTGTTTCATGAACTGAAGAAGAGTCAGACAAAATTTGATATTTTGCCTGGCTCTTTTTTGCTTTGGAAAATTTATTTTGGTGTGCCAAACATTTACCGACTTTTTACAAATCCTTTGCTTGTAATTTACGTGCCCCAAGTACACTAAAGGTGAATCGAAAGTGGTTATCAGGGACTATCTAGAAGGATGGTGTGAATATGTCAACAATGTTATACGAAATCAAGCATACTCCCAAGTTGGGCTGGGAGATATCCATTGTGGTTTTGCTGATACTTGTTGTTCTGATAAGCATATCATAGAAATAATTTCACCTTGGGAGGATTAACATGGGACGTAGACATAGTAATGCAATTTTGAAAACGGTTCTGAAGAGTGCCTTTATTTTGACGCTGACCGGAGCCGCTGTTTTAGGTTCACAGAGTAACGGTATTAAGGCAAACGCTAAATCGGATACCAGTATATCAAGTGAATTAAATCCAGCACCGGCATCATATGGATACTTTGTTGATCAGTATAAACAAAACATTAAGACCAATGACACACCTGAAACCAATCCGGCAATCGCGTTATTTAACAATACCTTCTTGAAGTATTGGGATGCACCAGACGGAACTAAGACTAATACCGCAGTGCTACAGGAAAACTTGGATAAATCAATTCAGATTTCCAATGGTGCTTCACAAGCAGAAATTGACCGATCATATTTAACTGATCGACGAGACCTTCGTTACAACTTGATTAGCGGTCTTGGACAATACGCACCGGCATTTATCAAAGACGCTGACGCCCAAACTGATTTCAACGCCGTTCCCGATGCACCGCTTCCAGCAGATTCACCATACAGCTCAATGCAATGGGCTGATGAGAATTCGACACTTGGTTCCGCTGTTAAATTAGTGGACATTGCTGAAGATTCAGCATGGTCCGGAACTGGAACCCCAAAGGCTTACATCAAGTTCACCCGACCATATCGTCAAAGCAGTCAGGTTAAGGTTAACCCATATCTAGTCAATGTTATGGCTGCCGCTAAAGCTACCGACTACGACTTCCCAAGTGGTCATACGACTGCTGCATTTGAGATTGGTGAAACATTAGCTTACTTATTCCCAGAACGTTACCAACAATTAATCACCCGTTCTTCAGAAGTTGGTTATGACCGAGTTCTTGCCGGCCGTCACTCACCACTCGCTGTTATGGGTGGCCGTGTCATCGGTACTGCAATGACTGCCGCAACATTGAACGATCCTGATAACAAGCAGTTAATCAGTCAAGCATATCAAGATACTCAAAAAGATTTGGCAAATGCTGAAGATAAATCAGCTCAAGATTCATTCAGCGATTACCAAACCAACCTTAAAAATTACACTTATCGTTTGACCTACGGCTTCTCTCCAATCGGTGACACTACCAAGCCAATGGTTGTTCCAAAGGGTGCTGAAGTTCTTCTTAAGACCCGTTTACCATACTTGAATGACACTCAACGCCGTGAAGTTCTCTTCACCACCGGATTGCCATCAGGATATCCAATGACTGATGATACTGAAGGATGGGGCCGTTTGAACCTCTTCAAGGCTGCTAATGGATTTGGCGAATTCTTGAACGATACCACCGTTAATATGGATGCCTCAAAGGGTGGTTTCAACGCTGTCGATACTTGGAAGAACAATATTTCCGGTAACGGTGGTTTGACCAAGGAAGGTACCGGATCATTGAGCTTGCTTGGCAATAATTCATACAAAGGCGGCACAACTGTTAAAGGTGGTACTTTGGTAGCTGAAAACGACAGTGCATTGGGTCACGGCAGCTTCAAGCTGAGTGATGGTAAATTGACATTGTCTGCCAAGAACGTGGTTGTGAAGGGCAACTACACTCAAAGCAAACAAGGAACTTTGAATGTGAATGCAAATGATAAAGTTTCAGTTTCCGGAACTGCCAAGCTTGGTGGTAAGTTGGTTATCAAGAATGTCAAAGGCCTCAAGTCAGGAGTTGTCATTCTCAAGTCCAACAAGCTTTCTGGTAAATTTGCCCACCATGCATTACCAAAAGGTTGGCACTTGGATTACACCAAGCACAGCGTAAAATTAGTTAAATAATAAAAACTAGTTGACATTGCGCCGTAAATAGATTAATATTTGTGTCAATTAGAAACATTAGAATTTGCTAAGACAAGGAAAGTAGTCTCTTAGAACTTTTTCAGGGAGAATCGGGTAAGTGAGAACGATTCAAAAGCCTAAGTGATGAAAGTAACCTTCGAGCGACAAATGCGAGCGAGTCTGCGAGTGTTTGTTGGGAGCGCCCATTACAGCGCCAGTGTATCGCCAAAGCTTATTTGGCCGTACATGGCGAGTCGATAGTTGTGAGGCTGTCGAGAATTTGGGTGGTAACACGTGTAAACGTCCCTTGAGATCGTCAAGATCTTGAGGGACGTTTTTTGTTTGCAATTAAGGAGGTCTTAAAATGAGAACATTGTTAAATCAAAGTAAGTCAGGCGGCATTAGCCGAGTCACGAATTATCAATTTAAATATTTAAGTCATCAATTATCGAATTTGAATTATAAGGAGTGCACAATATGGAAAATACATCAAAAAAATTATCATTTAAACATTATCTGATCATTGCTTCTATGCTTTTTGGAATGTTCTTTGGCGCTGGGAACTTGATTTTCCCAATTCACTTGGGACAACTTGCCGGCTCCCATTGGATTACCGCTGGAATCGGCTTTCTGCTAACCGGAACGTTATTACCCTTACTTGCAATTATTGCGATTGCCGTTACCCACAGTAATGGGATTTATGACCTTGCTAAACCAATCGGCAAACGTTACGCAACCTTCTTCATGGTAATGGTTTGTGCGACTCTTGGACCATTATTTGCAACTCCTCGGACAGCGACAACACCATTTCAAATCGGCTTTGCCAGCCATCTGAGCGCATCACAACAACCAATGTGGTTATTCATTTATTCACTGATCTTCTTTGGAATTACTTATTGGGCTTCACGTAAGCCAACCGGGATTATTAATTCAATTGGTAAAATATTGAACCCGACATTTTTAGCTTTATTAGCCATTATTTTCGCATTTGCTTTCATGAGTCCAATTAGTTCAGCTTCAAAAGCACCGATTACCGATGCCGCTTATCAAAATGGATCAATCCTTAACGGTTTCCTTCAAGGCTATAACACAATGGATTGTATTGCCGGTCTGCTCTTTGGAATTGCAATCGTTACAGCCATTAAGAGCCTGGGAGCTACAAGCGCCAAAGAGATTTCAATGACTACCATGAAATCCGGCGCTCTTGGAATCGGACTTGAGGCCATTATCTATATTGCCTTGATCTGGTTGGGCGCAACCACTCTTGGCAGCTTCAAGTTATCAATTGATGGTGGGATTGCCTTTAATCAAATTGCCAACCATTTCATGGGCATTACCGGTGAAATCTTCCTGGCGATGATGGCTACTTTGACTTGCCTGACAACCGCCGTTGGCCTTTCAACATCATTTTCTGAAGCTTTACACGAAAAATTCCCTTCAATTTCATACCGTACATGGTTGATGATCGCAACCGGCTTGTCATTTGGAATTGCCAACTTTGGTCTTGATACCATCATTTCATGGTCAACCCCAATGCTGATGTTCCTGTATCCACTGGCTATCACGTTGATTATTCTTTCAATCGCCTCACCATTGTTCAATCACGATCGTCGAGTATATATCTGGACCACGATTTTCACCATCATTCCAGCAATTCTTGATGCAATCGCAGCTGCGCCAACAATTATTTCCAAGTCAGCTTTCGCAACCACAATCCTTAAATTAGACGATTTTCTTCCAGGTGCTTCACTTGGGATGGACTGGTTGCTTCCAGCTGCCATCGGATTAATCATTGGTTTGGCAATTCACTTTATCAGCGCAATGATCGGCTCCAGAGCAGCTGAGATCCAAAAAGACTAAGCTGATTTCACTCAACACATATTCACATAGAATCATAAACACATATAATAGAAGTTAAGCACATAAGTTTTTAGAAAGGAGGCCACTGCATGTCCTTTATCGGTGCACTTTGTCTTTTGCTGGTATTGACAACCTTGGCCGGGCACTTCGCAAATCGGATTGGCATTCCGTCGGTTATTGGTCAAATATTAGTGGGAATCCTGGTGGGCCCAGCGATGTTGGGCTGGATTCACCTTGATCACATGATCGATTTATTCTCCCAAATCGGGGTTATCATCCTGATGTTTATTGGTGGTCTTGAAAGCAACCTTAAGCTGTTGCGAAAATACTTGCGGCCGGCAATTATTGTTGCCATCATTGGGGTTATTTTCCCCGTTTTAATGATTGGCGGTGCCTGCTGGGCGTTTTCGTTCTCACCTATGGAAGCCATCTTTATTGGGGTGGTATTCAGTGCAACTTCGGTTTCAATTTCCGTTGAAGTGCTGCGTGACTACAAGGCTTTGGATACCAAGGAAGGTGCAACCATATTAGGGGCTGCCGTAGCCGATGATATTATTGGCGTTATCCTGTTGTCCATCATGATTAGTGTCATGGGAACTCAGGGAGTTAATACAAGTGGCTCATCGACAAATTTGGCATTGATCTCGATTGAACAAATTGCATTCTTTGGAATGGCTTATTTGATGGTCAAATGGATTGTGCCGTACCTGATGCGAATTGGCGAGCGATTGCTGATGGCCTCCAGTGTCACCATTACTTCAATGGTTATCTGCCTAGGGATGGCTTACATCGCCGATGCAGTTGGCCTGAGTGGAGCGGTTGGCGCATTCTTCGCAGGAATCGCGGTTGCTCATACGCCGTATCGGGAAACAATCGAAAACCACATGGAACCAATTGGCTACGCCGTGTTTGTGCCAATGTTCTTTGTAAGTATCGGGCTCAACATGTCGTTTGCCCATATCGGTGACTCGTTGCTGTTCGTTGGGACTTTAACAGTGCTTGCCTGCTTGAGTAAGTTGTTCGGATGTGGAATTGGTGCCCTGGTAAATGGGTTCGATCTTAACAGCAGTTATATGATCGGCTCGGGGATGATTTCTCGAGGTGAGATGGGCTTAATTACCGCTCAAATCGGATTTTCGTCAGGACTTCTGTCCGACTCCTACTATTCAGATTTGATTTTAGTGATTATTTTATCAACCTTGATTGCGCCATTCTTGTTGAAAAACGCGATTCACCTTTTGCCTTCGAATGACAAAGCTGATTTGTCAGTGGGGGTTGAAGATGGGGTAACCAATAATAGTCATTCATAAAAATAAAAAAAGCTGGGCAATTTTGCCCAGCTTTTTTGCGTCCAATATTAAATTAGAGAACTTTCTTTTCGGTGTAGCGTTGTTCCAGATCGTTGAAGTTATAGTCTTTAATATGTTGAATATCGTCTTTGCCGTTGAAAAAGGCGGTATAACTGCGAGACAACATCAAGTTCAACTGGCTGTTTTCACCAAATTGAACCATGATAACGGGGATGTTGGCTTCATGAGCAGAGCCAATTTCAAAGACTGTACCGGAATCGGGTTCGGTTAAGCCGTCTTCAAGCTGATAATCCAAAATGGCAACTACAACGTCGGCTTTATGTACTTGGCGCATGTCGGATGCAAAGACGGCATCCTGCCATTTGAAGCTGCCGAATGGTTCTGATTCGAATTGGTGGTCTTGAGGGATGAAAATACCGTCAGCGTCGATTGTTGGGTTTTGCTTTAACAAGCTGACGACCTGGTTGATTCGGTCCTTTTGACCGTCACTGAAGAATGGTGAAGCTAGATAGACTTTGTTTTTGTTGGTTGGCATGATATGATTCCTCCTTAATTTTAACTACATTGTACATGAAAAGTCCTGCAAAAGTCATAAAGTTTAAAAGACATCCTCATTTTGCACGTTTTATCATAAGTAAAGGGGTTTATTCCAAATCCATTAGAATTGCGTCAATAGCATAGTAATCATATAATTAAGGTAAACATGACATAATGCGTGTTGATTTATGGGGGGATTTTAACGTGGATAAACTAAATAGTAGTAATTATCAAAGATTTAAAAAAATGGTTCTGGCGATCATTGTTGGAACTGTTATTCTGATACTGGGAGCTTTTGCTTTCAACAATAAGGCATCTGCGGCTGATCAGGCTACTTTATCAAGTCCATTTAGTATGACTGATAGCATCAATTCTAGTAAGGATTATAAATATACTAGTCAGGAAGCAATTCATTTTTCATTTGATTTAATGAAAGGTGAACGAATTCAGAAGAATGATCAAATTATCATCAATGTTGACAAAGACGGAACTGGAACTCCGGGTTTTAATCTGAGCTCTCTTCAGATTAATTCAATTTCATCGAATAATTTCTTTACGGTTACCACGGATGGTTCCTCTAGTCCAGCCAAAGTTATTATTACTGCAACTAAAGATGTTGATTACTCAACTCTTGCCCAAGCGGGAATCTCATTGTACGCTAAGCCGTCAAAGAGTACTGCGAATACAGACAAAGAAGCTACTTACCATGTTTCAATTGACTACAAGCGAGGAAATCAGACTGCGAACATATTAGCAGATAAATCCTTTAACGTAGACAACAGTTCTTCCTCTGGAGGGGGTGTTGTCACTAAAATAAGTCAGCAAATATTTGGTGGCTTATCTGGGCTACCGGTTCCCACAGAAAAACTTAAATTAAATGGTGAGAATCGTTTCGACGTTAATTATTATGCCGATTTTAACAATGATACTTCCGTTAATAAAGGACTTTTGTACTGGTATACAAGAAATGCCTTTGTTGCTTGGGCTGAGATAACTCTACCTGATGCGAAAGATGTTCCCAAATCACTGACATGGACTTTATCTACGGATCCGTCAAATCTTCCTTTTTACACACCAATGATGAAGGTTTATAAAACAGGTGACAATGATCACCCAACATCCGAGTGGAGCGTTGTTAATAGCACCCCTAACAAGGTTACTTTTAAAGCCACAAATCTTTCAAAATTCCATTCCTGATTACCACTAATAAGGTCACAGATGTTTCAAAAGTGACATCAACTGTTAAGGATAACAGCACTGATCCAGTGAAGATCGATCCATATACTGCCAATCTGTTTTATAACAGTACAATTGCTGCGGGTTTTATCCCAATTCTAACTGTCCAAGATAAAATAGTTACATCAGACGAAGCTCGACAAATGCTTTTCAACGGTAAAACGCTGAAAGATGACAATGACATTTTGAAACAATTTGCCACGGTTACCGATAACAACGCAGACTCCAGTAAGTTGCATGGTCAGAATACGCTACACTTTGGTGTTGGTTATAATAAAAACACTGCATTTTCCTATAATGGTTTTAAGGATGGTCAAACATATGATATTCCGATCTATGCGGAGAACGATGCTGGTTCAACCAATACCCAGACAGCAAAACTGACTATTAAAGATCCAACACCAGAGCTAAAGAATATAGCGGCCGAATTTGTAGATGTTGATGGGAAAACCTCATTCCCCAACAATAACTTCACCATAAAGCCTACTTCAACTACAAAGCTGAATGATGTTTGGAATCTCAACAAAATTCTGACATTTGGTACAATTCCATCAGGGTATCATTTGGCAACAACCAGCGAACTTAAGTCAGGTCAAACTCAACCAACTATTACATGGGGATCAACTAAGTCGCCAGTTAAGATTTATGTTAAGAAGACTACAAGTCCAACGCCGAACCCAACTCCAAACCCCGCACCGAATCCGACTCCAACGCCAACACCTACACCGACGCCCACACCAACTCCTGACCCAGGAGAGGGTGGCAACGTTGCTCAAAAGGGGACCGTTGTTTATGCTTTGAAGAAGATTTATTTGTATAAGAACACAACCTTCAGTAAGCATGAACGTCGAGCTGGATATGTTTCCAAGCCACGGGTTTACCGACCAATGTTTGTTGTAACTGGTTATGGTCATTCTGCTAACGGTCGTTTGCGTTATCAGGTTCGCGATGTTAACCATCTGACCAAGAACCATGGCAATAGCGGATATATCACCGCTCAATGGGCATACGTTCGTCCTGTCTATTATCAGACGATGCACGCTTCTGTGACCGTGATTAATCCTCGTGGTGTCAATGCATATATGTACAAGAACCTCACTGCAAAGACCCGCAATTACAAGCAGGGAACGGTTCTGAATGTTACTAAGATTGTAAAGCATAACCTAACAACCAGATTTGTTTTGGCAAACGGTCAATACATTACCGCAAACCGGAAACTGGTAACTATGGACAATCAAAATCAGCCCAAGTACATTAAGGTTAAGAAGCCAATTTATCGATATAAAGATGTCAACTTGAGTAAGCGTAACAAGCACGCTCACTTCAAGAAAGGCACGAAGATTCGTGTTAAGAATTATGATTTCTCACATGCAAACAGCGTGACAAATCATGGTGCTCTCAGGTATCACGTTGCCGGTGGTTATATTACTGGTAATCCAAAGTACGTGAAAGTTATTAAATAGCCTGAATCCAAAAATGGAATTCCACCTCGGAATTCCATTTTTGTTTTACAATAAAAGATAGCAAGTACAGATGGGAGTTGGAGCAATGATTGAACATGTTCAAGGTGCGGCAGGTGAACGATTAAATGAAATAGCTCGCATCTGGTTGGCAGGCAATTTAGACGCCCACTCTTTTATTGATCCAGATTATTGGAAACATTACTTTGACGTCGTTAAACACGACATTGCTAAGTCAGAGTTGTTCATATTTGAGGAAAATGGGCATGTTCAGGGATTTATGGGAATGGATGGCCACTACATTGCCGGCTTATTTGTTGCCAAAGGTCATCGTGACCAGGGCATCGGTTCCCAATTGATGGATGCGGCAAAGCAGAACCATTCAGAGCTAACATTGTCAGTCTACGAAAAGAACGCCCACGCGTACACGTTTTATCGAAAGCGTGGATTTAAAGAGTTTCAACATCGAGCAGATCGAGTTACCGGTGAGTTTGCGATTAATATGAGGTGGAAAAGGAGGGGTCGATAATGGCAGATAGTAAAGTCCAACCACGGATGGGAAATACAGGTTTTATCATCTTTCTGGCGCTTTTGAGTGCCTTTGTCCCACTCTCAACCGATTTGTATTTACCTGCACTTCCTGAAATGACGAAGTTTTTTGCGGTTCCCGAAATTGTGATGAATCTGACGCTCATTTTGTTCTTTGTGTTTTACTCAATCGCCACTTTGTTTTGGGGACCACTGAGTGATCGTTATGGTCGCCGGCCAATTCTACTGATTGGATTGACGCTCTACATGTTAGCCAGTATCCTGTGTGGAATTGCCGTCAATGCGTATGAAATTATCATCTTTAGAGTTCTGCAGGCCATCGGTGGTGGGGTTGCAACAACTGTTGCGACTGCCGTTATCAAAGATGTCTTCGTTGGCCGCAAACAGGAAACCACGTTAGCGATTGTTCAGTCCATGGTTGTAATTTCACCAGCAATTGCGCCGGTGATTGGGTCCCTATTACTAACCTTTATTTCATGGCGGGGGATCTTCTTTGCCCAGGCACTCTTGGGGTTATCCGTCATTTACGGATCAATCATATTTAAAGAAACCCATCAAGCGGAAACTGGCAACACCAGTATTCTCAAATCTTTCGGCCGCTTGGGATCGTTACTCCTAAACCCAGGTTTTTCCGCCTTACTGATAACATTCTCACTGATGTCGATTGTCTCGCTCTCCTACATCTCATCCTCTTCATACATTTTTCAAGACACCTTTCACTTGAGCAGCCGAATGTTCAGCTTATTCTTCTCGTTCAACGCGATTGGCATGCTGCTGGGACCGTTGGTTTATATTCCGCTATCGAAGTATAACGACCGGTTTAAGATAGTTTATACATCCTTTGGTATCTCAATCGTTGCCGGAATCTTAGTATTGATATTTGGGCAAATGAGTCCAATTGCATTCGCGTTGACCCAGTTTCCAGCAACCCTTGCCAGCAGTGCGGTTCGGCCACCAGGAACTTATCTGATATTGAAACAGGAAGAAAACGACAATGGTTCAGCTTCCGCTTTGTATAGTGCCGGTGGAACGATCTTTGGCAGTCTCGGAATGGTAATTGTATCACTTGCCGAAGCAACGCCCATTGCCGCAATTGCGTGGATCAACATTATTATCGGTGCCAGTTGTGCAATATTACTGTTTGCATCTCTGACAGTGTTGAAGAAGAAAATTATTGTTTAAACAAAAAGGGCAGCCCATCAAGGCTGTCCTTTAATCTTGTGTTGAGTTATTTTAATACTTTAACGGTTGCTGTCTTATTACCAAATACGATTTGACTGATTTGATCAGAGTTCATATCCAACGATTTGGCGGCGTTCTTTGGGGTTGAAGTTAATTTCAGATTCATACCCTTTTTCAACTTTTTCAAAGTGGCTTTACTAAGCTTAAATGTAAAGTTTCCGTTTGAGTTTGCGTTAGCGTTCTTTAGTGTTGATCCCTTGGTATTCTTTAGAACCAATGACGCACCGGTTGAAGTCTTACCGGAAACCTTATTCTTCTTCAAATAGAACTTGTTGACCTTCAAAGTGTTCTTAGGGAGCTTTTGTAGTTCGGCACCTTTATCGATCGTGTAAAGAATTGTCTTATCGGTAACGTTTGAAGGGAAGTAGAATTGACCATTCTTATAGGTTACTTTCATTGTGGCTTCGTTGCCCCAGTTCACAAACCCTGGAACGGTGTAGTTTTTTTCGGATGAAAGCCATTCTGGAATTGACATTCCAGAGCTGACAACCAATACATTTCCACCAGTCTTTTCGGCTTTTTGTGCGATGGAAGTCAATTCAGTGTTCATTCGGTTGATGACTTGAGTTGAGCTCTCAGCCTTTAATGATTCGGGAAGTGAAGGATCACTGTACTTACCAAAATCGACCGTTTCTGCGGCATGATAGGCATCCTGCAATGCTGGCCAGAAGTTTTTACCAAGTGCCTGTTGAGCCTTGCTGAAGTCTTGTGGGCCTGAGTAAGTGCCGGCTGGTCGTAGTAATGGCATCGTGACTTTGTTGACGTCATCGTACTTTTGCCCTTCAAAGCTACCGTAACCACCTTCACGTAAATTGGATGTCCAGTTTACTTTGAGGTTGCCGTTGCCGGATGACTGAAGAGCATAAGTTGCTGTTCGGAATGTCCGCATATTGTCAGCGGAATAGGCGGCTTTGAACTTTAATCCATACAAGCCATAACCTAATTGATGAGCGACATAAACACCGGTGTCGGTTAAAGGACTGTCTGCCCAACCTTGACCCCGGCCGTTGACGTTAAACATCGTCTGCCCATGACGGGTTAAGTAGATATTGACAGTTTTGGCGGAAACATTTTGCGATGATGTTCCCACACCGATACTTAAAGCCCCAGCAAATAATAGCGCAAACCAAAAACTCGATTTCTTCATGTGAACCCCTCCTAAAGTATGAACAAATATGCCTAAATTTTATCATTAAACCGTTGTAAATGGTACCAATATTTCAAAATATTTTTAGAATGTTCGGCTGGTGATTTGCTATGATAATAAGTGTGGAGGTATTCTATGAAAAAAATCGTAAAAGGACTATTATTCATTCTTTCAGGCTTAATTGTGGTGGTTGCAGCCTATGTGGCGTACGTTTACTTAACGTACCACCGGACTCCGGACAATGTGAAGTTGGAACCGGAAAATCACAATACAAGGATACTGCAGACAAATCGGCCATACAAAGCGATGACTTTTAATATTGGATACGCAGCTTATCCTGACAACTATTCGTTCTTTATGGATGGCGGCAAATACTCACGGGCTTTCAGCAAGCAATCGGTTCTCGATGACCTGACGGGTATTCATCACGCAGTTGCTGAGGAAGATCCAACCTTGATGTTTTTCCAAGAAGTGGATACTGATGGTGACCGTTCTTTTCACGTGAATGAAGTTCAATGGTTGCAGCGTAAAATGGCTGGATATTCCAGTGCCTATGCGCAGAATTATGATTCGGCATATTTGTTTTACCCGTTGACTCGGCCGATTGGAAAAGCCAAGTCAGGACTGCTGACCCTTGCCAAAGCTAAAATAACCGATAGCACACGTTATCAGCTTCCGATCGACACTGACTTTAATAAGTTCATGGATCTGGATCGGGCAATTTCAGTGACCCATATTCCGGTTAATAATGGCAAACAGCTGGCAGTGATTAATTTGCACATGTCGGCATTTACAAAGAATGCCAAAGTTCGAAAAGCGCAAATTCAAAAGTTGTTCTCTAAAATGAAAATTGAGCGGCAAGCCGGTAATTATGTGATGGTCGCCGGTGATTACAATCATGACATGTTGGGGAATAGTCCTGAAGTGTTTAAGACGACGAGTAAGCGCAGAAATTGGACCCATCCGTTCCCGGCAGACCAGTTGCCAAAGGGATTCCGAATTGCCAAGCAGGGTCTTGCTCAAGCCGAGGTTCCCTCGGTCAGGGCTAACGGAACGTCTTATCATCCTGGCAAGACTTATACCTCATTGATTGATGGATTCCTGCTTTCGGATAACATCCAGGTCAATCGCGTTCATGTTAAGAGTTTAGGATTCAAGAATTCAGATCACAATCCTGAGATACTGGAATTTGAATTGAAATAAGCGACGTGCTCTTGGAATGGGGGGCGTTGTGCCATAATTAAGTATGAGAACGTACTTGAATTTTGAAACTGATTTATTGGGGGAAGTTATCATGAGTGGTCATTTTTATCTTGGCGATTTTATCTTTTCAGTTATTACGTACGCAATTGTCATTGCGATAGCTGTTGCGATTGTTTATTTTGGCATTAAAATTTATAAGTCGTTTATGAAGCATGATCAATAAGCAGTAAATAATCGGACGTCTACTAATGTGGGCGTTCTTTTTTGTACATTTATTTACTGCTTACGATCAGCTATGGACTAATCCCAGTTTGGGACTTAGCGATGCTGCCCCTTAATCACGACATTTTGGCTCATCCGTCTCACTTTTTGAGCAGCGTGATCCGAGTTAATTTGGTTAACAATTCGAGATTCACTTGTCCGGTAGTGCTGATCCTCATCTTTTTGAGCGGTGTGAACTTCGAAGCTATGGTAAATAACCTGTTGATCGTTAATTTCAAACCAGTTTGGGGTCAGTTGCTTTTCCTGACTGGTGATCTTTTTGTCCGGCCAAACCAAATAGCGGACGATGTTATTTGCTTGAGAAAGTTCGACCTGCCAACCCAAACTAACATCTGAAACCTCTTGCCAACGCTGAATATTGACGTGGTTAATTGCATAGTAAATAATGCCAGCGTATTGAATTTTGCGGTTCTTTTTAAAAGTCGCAATTGAAAGCGGCTGGTATTTTTGAGTTTTCGACTGCCGGGGCTGATCAATTTGTTGCGTGGAGTTGCGGGTCTGGTTTGCAGTAACCAGCACTAAGCCAATGAGTCCAATCATAACGAAAGGTAATATGATGACGATAAGTCGTTTATACAATCAGAGACCCTCCTCGATACGATTAGTTGAAAGTTCTTAAAACTTTCAACTAATTATTATACCGCCAAAATTATTATTACATGCTAATCATGGGGTCAGTGGGACATCCACTGCGATAGCTGTTGCGATTATTTGTTTGGAATTAAAATTTATAAGCCGTTTATGAAGCATGCTCAGTAAAAATTGGATGTAAGCTAGTTCCTAAGACAACTTTTAAGAGAAGGTATGACAGGTTTTGAAAGTCGACCAAGAACATTGTTTAGCTTCTACAGCTCAAAATACTTGTTAATTGTGATTCACAACTTAATTTATCAAAGAGATTGAAATGTTTTTCAAGAGTTGTATTATTAAGACGTTAACATTTCATAACTTAACAAGAAAGTGAACGAGGGGATTATATATGATGAACATAAATCTAAGAAAATTATTTTTATGTATTTTAAGTTCAATGGCAGTTGTTTTATTTTTAACATCGGGGGCTGTTAGTGCCAGTACAAAAACATACCGTGATCATCATGATAATGCAGTTGTGACTGTACATAAAAGAGCTGGCAAGGTAACTTCAGTAGTTTATCAGCTTAAGCATGCGAACAAGTATAAGAAACGTTATCAAAAACGGTCAAGATTCTATACTAAAGTGTCCGTGATTAATTCTAAGACAGCCAAATTGATTCGCAAAAATTATAAAGGAACCGTCACCTTTAACGATAAGATGAGGTATTATGGACATTTATATGCGAGTGAGCAAACAACTCCTATTAAAGGGATGACTGGTGATGCAACTGATGCGATCTTTATGAACGTTGCATATTATGGAAAAAATCCTCAAAAGTATCACAATGCGCTACTTTCTTTTGGTTATTGGTGGAATACAATGGATGATACTCCAAAAGGTAATCCCGAAGGCAATGTGATTGTCTTCAAAAATGGTCGGGTTTCTTTTTCAGATGATTTGTATAGTAAATTGCCTGACTAGGGTCTGTCTGGAAACAAAATAATCGTGTATAATCTTGATAAAAAACAAATTGAGGTTTTCGCCGATGACAATTCCGAAACGTTATGAAATTACTGATGAGCAATGGGCCCGGATTGAGGACCGTTTTCCGCCCTATAAAACCGGACGCCCACCTAAAATACCTAATCGCCAAGTTTTTAATGCGGTTCTCTGGTTGCTAAAAAGTGGCGCCACCTGGCGTGATATTCCTGAACGATACGGTTCATGGAAAACCAGCTATAGTCGTTATCGTAGTTGGGTTGATGCCGGCTTGTTTGAACGGATCTTTAAGGATTTGATCGATGAACCGGATATGGAAAATATCAGCCTCGATTCAACTAGCATTCGAGCTCATCAAAAGGCCACGGGCGCTAAAAAAACGCCCGCTGTGACGTTGAGAATCAAGCCATCGGTCTAAGCCGTGGTGGTCGAACCACTAAAATTCATGCGGTGGTGGATGGCCTTGGAAATCCATTATGTTTTATCCTTACCGGCGGCCAAGTTCATGATAGTCGGGCAGCTGAACCATTACTGCGACAATTAGCTTTAGCCGGCGTTAATCTGATTGCCGATAAAGCTTATGGGACTAAGGAACTGCGCCAGTATATTGAAGCTGAAGGCGGTCAATATACGATTCCACCTAAAAGTAATGCCCAAGACAAGTGGGATTGTGATTATTACGTCTATTGTGAACGCCATTTGATCGAGAATTACTTTAATCAATTGAAGAATTACCGGCGGATTGCGACGCGATATGATAAACTAGTGCATGTTTTTCTACAAACCATTTACATTGCTTCAATTTTGATTTGGCTTAAATAGTTTCCAGACAGACCCTAATAATTAAGAAGAAAAGGCGAGAATCTAAATTAAAGATTCTCGCCTTTTGCATATATTTAAATTTGATTTTAACTTGGCAGAAGCAGCTAATGCTAATTTTTACCAGCCAATCTTACCAGCATCCTTAGGGATTTCAACCTCACCATTCTCAACGGCCGTAAAAGCATCGTCGAGGACTTGAAGAGCTTTGTCTAATTGCTCTCTTGGAATGACCAGAGGCGGCTGGAAACGCAGAATATTGCCTGCCAGGGTGATAATAACCACTCCGTGAGCAAACGCATAGTAGATAACCTTGGTTGCGGCATCGCTGTCCGGTTCCTTTGTCTTCGGATCCTTGACCAATTCGATTCCGCCATTGAGGCCCCACATGCGGACATCACCGATCATTGGGTGACGTTTTTGCATATCTAAGAATCGTTTCTTGGCATAGGCGCCATCAGTAGCTGATTTTTCAACCAACTTTTCATCTTTAATGACGTCCAATGTTGCCAAGGAAGCTGCAGAACAAACCGGGTTTCCGGCAGTTGTAAATAAGTGGGCAGGAGCATCAAGACTCTGCATGACTTCCTTCTTACCTACGACGGCACTAAGAGGCATGCCGGATGCCAACGATTTACCAACTGACATTAAATCGGGTTCAATATCCTTATACTGTTGAATTGACCATAATTTTCCAGTTCGACCCAGGCCTTGATTGACTTCATCGGTTGCAAACAAGATGCCGTTGTCGTGACAGAACTTATAAACCAGCTGCATGTATTCTTCCGGTGCCTTGATGATTCCGCCATCACCTTGGATTGGTTCAATCAGAACACAGGCCGTTTCATCAGCGGGTAAAAATGATTCAAATGGTTTCTTGAATTCATTAAAGTAACGTAACGAAATATCATGTTCGGTTTCTCCTGGATAAGTGCGATATGAATCAGGATATGGAACATGCACAACGCTGGGAAGCATTGGACCAATCTTTCTGGTCATGTTAAGACTACTTCCCGATAAGGTTTGCGAACCATACGTTGAACCGTGATAAGATCCCATGTAAGAGACAATGTACTGACGGCCGGTGTACGCTCTCGCAAACTTGATGATTGCATCGTTTGCGTCTGAACCGGAGTTACCGAAACTGACCATTTTAGGAGAGTTTCCAGGGGCAATCTTTGCCAGCTTCTCGGAGAGTTCCATTCCGGGTACATGGTGGAAATATGCTGGTGTGTAATGAATTAATTTTTGTGCCTGATCAGTGATGGCTTTAACAACTTTTTCATGGGTGTGACCAACATTAATGGCGGATGCACTTGCCAGCAAATCAATATATTTGTTACCGTCGACGTCCACTAATGTTGCCCCATGAGCGTGATCGATTACTAAATTATAATAGTTGATTCGCGCAGAACGAGCATAGTACTTGTTTTCTTCACCAATTAATTTAGAAGCTTTGTCCAAGTTACCCATGAAATCACCAACCTTTGTTATTCTTTTTCGTGTTCGGTTTTCTTATCAATTGTTGCTGTTGAATGACTCATTCCATATGCGAAGTAAATGACCATTCCCAAAACGAACCAAACGAGGGCGTATGTTTTTGCCTGAATATCAAGTCCCCAGAAGATTCCGAGGGCACCCAAGAAGCCAAGTGCCGGTAATACAGGGTAAAGTGGCATCTTGAAACTTGGCATTGGGATATCTTTACCTTCACGTGGACGCAATGAGTAAATTCCAAGAGATACAAACATGAATGCGATTAATGTACCGGCGGAAATCAATTGTGCCAAGAAAGTGAATGGGAAGAATGCCCCAAGTGCAATGGCAATAATTGTCAAAACAACTAATGCCCGGTTAGGCAGGTTGTTGTCCAACTTGCCAAGCCATTTAGGAAGCAAACCGTCACGTCCAAATGAGTAAATCAAACGTGATCCGGCAAGCATCATACCAATTAAAGCAGTAAACATACCGACAACCGCAATTGCTTGAACAACTGTGGCAACGACTGCGTGGCCACTTTGACGAAGTGCCCAGCCAACAGGTTCGGCGTTATTTGCATAATCTGAATATTTGAACATTCCAACTAATACCAAAGCCACTGAAATGAAAAGGATAACGGCAATCACCAATGAGCCAAGAATTCCTCGAGGCATGGTCTTTTGTGGGTTCTTTGCTTCAGCAGAGTTGGCAGCGATTGAATCAAAACCAATGTATGCCAGGAAGATTTCAGAAACCCCGGCATAGATTCCCTGCCAACCACCAAATGCCGATCCATCAGGATTAACATGGTACTTTGGAATAAATGGTGTGTAGTTACTTGATTTAAGTGCAGTTGCACCAACAAAAATAAAAATAAGAATGGCAATAACTTTAAGGACAACCAGGGTGTTTTCAACACGGGCCGTTTGCGATGCACCACGTGAAAGCAAAGTGGTTACCAGAATAATGACGATAATTGCAACCAGATCCATCAACCCGCCATTATCACCGGTAGAGGCAGTGGATAATGCTTTGGGTAAGTTAAATCCAACCGGTGAAATTAACCCTTGGAAGTTGGCGGAAAGCCCGGAAGCCACGAACGCCACGGCAATGAAGTACTCAGCCAATAAAGCCCAGCCGGCAATCCAGCCCCAGAATTCACCAAAGACAACGTTGATCCATGAATAAGCCGAACCGGCAAACGGCATTGCTGCAGCCATTTCAGCATATGCGAAGGCAACAATCCCGGCAACAATCGCTGCTGCCAAGAACGAAAGGGCAACGGCAGGACCGGCATGTTGGGCGGCAACAACACCAGGTAAGGTAAAGATTGAAGTTGAAACAATGGTTCCAACACCCAGTGCAAGAAAATCTTTTGTGGTTAGGCTTCGGATCAAATGAGAATCCTTATCTTGATACACAAGCGGATCTTCTTTTCGAAACATTTTATCTGTCAAACTACTCATATAATCACTCCTAATCTCATTTTGAAATTTAATAGCCAAACGAAAACTTTCGAAAATGACAAACAACGTATTGCGGAAACCATACTTTGTAAATACGAAAACGATCGCGGTTTTCTTCCTCGACCAATAATTATGTAAATAATCATTACAAATACACAAATTTTCTGTTAATTTTGATTCAGCATGCGAGTAGTTTACCTCATTTTTTATTAGATTGTCAACACAAAATCTAATTAAACTCTCATTTTAATGGAAACTTTGTTATAATTATTTATTAGGAAACTTCAGAATTTATTTGCCGAACGGTGTGTTAATCACTATAATAGTCTTGTGCGACTGCCAACAGCCTGTTGGCAAACTAAATTACTCATGTTGGGGGCGACATTATGGAACTGACTATCAAAGAGTTGGCGGACGAATTATCGGTATCGAAAACTGCAATTAGAAAACATATGGACGATAAGTTCAGAGATACATATACGATAAAAAAGGGAAACAAGATTCTGATCAAAGATGAGGGTGTTGAAGTTCTCAAAGGCCAATTCAAGAACCAGGAATCACACGTTTCAAAGGACGAACCAAAGCAAACCGCTAACCAGTTAGCAATTAAGAGTAGCGATAAGCAAACGGCGTTATTAGCTGAACAGCTTGAAGATCAACGTAAGCAGATTGATGCAAAGGACAAACAAATCGCAGAACTACATCAACTTCTTGATCAATCACAACGTCTTCAGTTGGATGTCCAAAATAAGCTCAAGCAGTTGGAAAGCAAAGGTACTTCTTCAATCAAGCAAACCATTCCAGAATCCGTTGATGAAGAAGAACAGTCGGAGGACAAAATTCCTGACAGCTACCAGCCGAGCAATGCGCGATTTCAAGACTCAGGAAAGAAAAAGCACTGGTGGCAGTTTGGCAGATAAGATATTCAATTCATTTTTCGATTAAGATTCAACATTCACGGATACATCGGCGCCGGCCGAAATCAGTAGCTATTATTTAAACAGCTCATTCTTTTGTATAAAAAAGGAAGCAGGAACGAATCCTGCTTCCTTTTTCTATTATTGAATTATTCTTTGTTGTAATGATATTCAAACCACAAGCGTTCTTCATATGGTTTGAGTTCCTTTTCCAATTGTGAACGGAGAAGGTTAACCCGAAGATCAGCAGCGAGAATCAATGCACAAATGGCGAGAATAGAAAGCTCCACGGCAATGAGGCCCCAATTTTGTTTGGCGTTCATGACAAGAACTTCTTCCAGGACCAACAGGCAGACCATGGACTTGGTCTTGCTTGCCAACCAATACCAGTTATTAATGGCCCTTAATTTCTTCGTTACAAAGGCCAACTTTTCTCCTTCCAGCTTATTCGGTTGTTTAATAGCAACCTGTAAGGGAGAAGCATCGCGAGAAACAAGCTTTGACACGTAAGATGACGATTTTCCAAGGGAATTCTTTGATAAGAAGTCGCCGATCCAAAGGGAAATCAGAAGATAAAGCATTAGACAATCAGTTATATCCAAAAATACTTTCATGATAGTGCCTCCTTGAACATATGTAATTGGATTCGTTGTGAAAGAAAACCGTGTGCTTTCATAAACGTCGTTCTTTGTATGAATCTCTATTTGAAGCGAGTATACAACGATTCAAGGCTAATTTCTATCAATTTTTGAGTCTAATTTTAGAATGCCTTTTCATGAAAACGAAGCCAATTGTTCAACGATAATTACTTCAGCAGTTTATTACAAATTGATGAGGACGGCTTTTTTGCCAGTGCTAATCAATGTATTTATACTTGCTGATTAGTTAAAATGAACGTGAATAACGTTTTATAAATGGATTTATCCGTAATGATGAAAAGAGGGAGCATAATGGCATCTATTCAATCTATTTTGCATGATCGATATCAATCAATTTTGGTTGAAAATATCAGGTACCTTAACAACCCCTATGATCCGGATCGCACACATGATTTGCGGGTCACAATCCGAACTCTTCGGGGTTTGGTTAAGTTTCTTAAACGGCGGATTGATCCGGCAGTCTATGAAAGTATTGATTCTAATTTAAGCCGGGCGGCAACTTTATTTAACACATTGCGGGAACTCGACGTGTTAATCGAACAAGCAGGTGAATACGCCTATCATCACCCGGAAGAAGGCCGTGGATATCGACATTTATTCACGGTACTGCGGGATAGTCGCCAGCAGGAAATGGAACGGACTTTGAGTGATCAGGAACATCATGCGTTTGAAAATGAACTCACTGAGGTTCATAAACAGATTTTCGATTTGAAGTTTAACCAGACAAGCAACTGGCACCAGTACATTTCAAAGGAATTGAACCGCAGAAATCATAAATTGATTAAAATGTATGACAAGCTTGATTTTAAAAACTATCCAGAAGTTCACCACGTAAGAAAGCGTTCGAAGACACTTCGATATGCATCGGTTAATTTTGCGGAATTTGCTGCCAATAAGGCTGAAAAGAGTGCCAAGTTGGCCAAGAGTATTCAAGACGATACCGGCACAATCACCGATGCCCATGTGAACTATATGCGTCTTCGTCAACTTGCCAACGCCGTTACCAAAGATGCCGATAAGCAGCTGTTGCTGAAAATTGCTGACGAGCAGCTCAAGAAGTTTAAATGATTTTAAGGGAGAACAATCATGGCGATTCTGAAATTGACACGTGCATGGCGCGCGTTGGAAGAACAGACAACAATTTATGTGATTCTCCCAAATGAGATCCAGCGAGACAAAAAACTACAAGTTCTGTGGTTACTCCATGGCTTGGGTGACGACGGCAGTGGATGGATTCGAAAAACAAATCTGGAAGTGTTGACGAAACACACCAATCTGGTTGTTATTACTCCGGAAATGAACCGAAGCTTCTATATGAATATGAAAGATGGCTTGCCATACTGGGATTATTTGGTTGATGAAGTAATTCCTGAGATGAGAAACTTACTGCCGCTATCTACCGATCCAAAAGATAACTTTGTCGGCGGGGTCTCGATGGGAGGCTTTGGTGCATTTAAATTGGCTTTCACGCATCCGGAATGGTTTAGTGCCATAGTTCCAATGTCTTCGGTAATTGATTTGACGGAACTTCCCAAGATAATGCCGGATTATCGAAACATTTTTGGTGGCCCGGGACCAGCGGGATACCTGGAAAAAATGGCTGCCAACGCTTCGCTTTCGAAGCTCAAACAACTGCGATTCTATGATTGTGTTGGTGACCAAGACGATTTCAAACCATCTAACGAGCAGTTTGCTGCTTATTTGAAAAATGATTTAGGCTTGAACGTTGGTTTCCACACGAGTCGAGGTGGGCACGATTGGCTTTATTGGCAAAGAATATTGCCTGACGTATTGAATTGGCTGATTGGTGTTTAGCTGCCTGATAGTAAATCTAAATCAAAAACCAGCTGCCAATAAAAATTGGTAACTGGTTTTTGATTAACGGGCCATGAAGCCGAAGTAGATAATCACGATGATACTTAAAACAATTCGGTACCAGCCAAATACTTTAAAGTTGTTGTGCTGGATGTAATTCAGTAAGAATCGAATAGCGAAGTAGGCAACGACAAACGACACAAACATTCCGGTAAGAAGAATTGCGGTTTGCAAGCCGGTAAACGCACCACCATTGCTGAAGTACTTATATACCTTTAATAGAGAAGCACCAAACATTGTTGGGATGGCTAAGAAAAACGAGAACTCAGTAGCAACGTAGCGTGATGTACCAATCAAGATTCCACCAAGAATGGTTGCCCCTGATCTGGAAGTCCCTGGAACAAGTGATAATAGCTGGAACATTCCAATAATAAATGCTGTTCTGTATGAGAGGCGTCCCAAATCCGTGAACCTTGGTTGCCGGTTTGCGTTTCGGTTCTCGATTACGATGAATAAGATACCATATAAAAGCAGCATTGCGGCGACAACCGCCCAGTTCATTAAGTGGGCATCCATCCAGTCATTGAACAGCAGTCCGATCACAACTGAAGGCAAGACAGCCACAATGACTTTGAACCATAAGATCCAAGTGTCATGCTGCTCGACATGGGTTTTGCTTGGTGACAGAGGATTCAGTTTGTGGAAGTACAACACAACAACCGCCATGATGGCACCCAGTTGAATAACAACGTTGAACATATCTGTGAACTGGGTACTTTGACTCATTTTGATAAATTCGTTAACCAGAATTAAATGTCCGGTTGAACTAATTGGTAGGAATTCAGTAATTCCTTCAACAATTCCAAGAATAATAGCTTTGATAATATCTAACATACGTGCCAACTTCCAATCCATTTAGTTTTATAAAGTAAGCATGCCATAAAATTGCCAATTAAGGAATTGTTTTTCGTAATATTTACAAGACTGATACTAAATCTTTAAATTATTTAACGATTCCAATTACTTGCTCCTACCCATGATTGCGCTTACAATTGCGCTAGTTGAAGAAATGAGGAGGAACAGATTATGAAAGCATTTGGATATGAGAAGCATGGGGCTCCAGAAGTCTTCCAAGAATATGATGTTCCAGAACCAACAATATCAGCAGACCAGGTTTTGATTCAAACGATTGCGGTTGGATTGAACAACCGTGAACGGGCTGAATGGGAAAATGGCCGCAGTACCACGTCACCGTATATTCCAGGTCGTGATGTTGTCGGGGAGATCGTTAAAGTTGGCGATCAAGTTTCCGATTTAAGTGTTGGCCAAACGGTCATGACACACACTGAACATGGTTATGCGGAATATGTGGTTGGTGATTTGGACGCCACGGTTGTTGTTTCCGATGGATTGACACCTACCCGGGCTGTCGGACTCATTACTCCTGGGTTGACCGCCTATAAAGCCGTGAAATACTTTGCGGATGTTAAGCCCGGGCAAACGGTTATTGTCAAAGGCGCTTCTGGTGGTGTCGGTTCCTTATCGGTGCAAATTGCCACCGACCTTGGCGCTCAAGTGATCGGCATTGCTTCCAGTCACAACGAAGCCTATGTCAAATCAATCGGTGCCGTTAAATTTGTTGCCTATGATCAAACTGATCCGGCAGAGGAGTTGGCTGATACCGGCGATGTAGTTTTAAATATGGCAATGAACGGAGCCGGAACCGATGACGACATTAAGATGGTAAAACCCAATGGGGTGATTGCCAGCGTTGCTCATCAGGCGCCAACAACGGATAAAGCATTGAAATTCGTTCACATTTTTCCAACCAACGCGATGACCGACCGCGAAGCGATGCAGGCGGTGATCGATCTTATGCGGGATGGAAAATTAGATATTAAAATTGGCTACACACTGCCATTTACTCGAGCAGGGTTTGTCAAAGGCCACCAGCTGCTTGAAGAAAAGCATGATGGTCGGGTCGTAATCATTAAATAGTTTTGACCAGATTAAAAGCCGGTCTCCCAAACGGAGGCCGACTTTTTGTTTGATTTTATATTGTTGTCGTTTGTACTAATCGAAGTGGCGCCATTCACGATCCATTAATGCTCTGGCCACAAACAAGCCCATTGGCAGGAAGATGATAATCAGAGCCGCCTTTGTCAGCCATAATGCACCAACGCTGATTTGGTTGATTCCGATATTATAGACTGCCCGGTAGATGTACAGCCCGGGGACCATGATGACGATTGATGGAACAGTCAGTGAAATTCGTGGATATCCATTGTAACGGTTAACAAGAGATGCGATCAACCCAGCGACCAACGCAGCAATGAACGCTGCGGCTGCAGGTGGAACGGTTGTCAGGTCAACCATTTCAAGTCTTAAGGTGTTGGCAACCGCACCGATCAAGCCGGCCGTCATTGCCATTTTTTGAGAACTGTTAAACATAATTGAGAATCCGTAGACCCCGCAAAAACTTGCCGGAATTCTCAGCAGCATTAAGGCAATTGGTGATAAGCCCAGCGGCAGGAAATTCTCAGGTCTGAAGTCAAACAGCAGGGCAACCAGCCACCCGACTAATGCCGCAACTGCGGTAATCATAATCGCATACGCCAGTCGTTCAAGCCCAGATCTCATATCCAATTTGGAAATGTCCAAGAAACTGGTGATAAATGGGAATCCTGGGATCACGAACAGCATTGCTCCAATATACCCAGCTTCATGTTGTGCCAGCACTTGGAAATTGGCTTCAAAAATTTTAAAGGAAAACATATAGGCAAGACAGGCAATGGCCACCGCAATGGCAATACTTGCGATTGTGGTAAGGTGCTGCTTTCCCATTGATCCCCGGAAAAACTGGCCGATTCCAGCGCCAATAAAGGAACAGATCATTTCTGGAATTCCACCTCCCAGCAAAAAAATAAATCCGCTGCAGGCTAATGCAGCTGCGAACCCAGAAATGACTGGATTGTACTGAACGGGGCGCTTTTCAATCTCGCTAATTCTTGTGTGGATTTGTTTGACGGTTGCCATCCCAAAATCGCGCTCAAAGTACTTCACGAAGTGTTCCAATGAATTCAACTTATCAGTGTTTACACCGGTATTTGGCAGTGCCAGTACCTGTGAATAACTGTGGTCATTAATGAAACAGGTGAACTGTAGAGAACTGAGGCCGATGTCCGCTGAACAGGTAAGCCCCAAAACTCTGGCGACGGTGTTCATGGCATCACGAACCCGCCAGGCTCCGGTTCCACATGAAAGCATGACAATTCCGACCCGGCCAACGATTGAAGCCCGTTCCCTCAAGCCGGCTTCTTTAGCAGGGACAGATTCATCCAACGTGAATGACTTCCAGGGAATCGTCATATGATGATTCTGCGATAGATGGAATTTTTTTGGTACATTTGGTTGCTGGCTGTTTGCCATGATTTCCTCCAGAATACTTTTAAATCGGTAAATGCATACAATTATGTATTATATGCGGACAGTCAAACAATTTTCAAGTTGGTAAAGGCTTACAGTTGAAAGTTTAAGGAATCCGGGACAAAAAATCCTTGATAATGATTATCAAGGATCAAAATTGGTGTTTATTTGGCATGTTATTGAGCCGATTCGGTTATTCAATTGACACCAGCTGGACATTACTTGCGCCCTCGACTTGGCGGATCTTTTCCAGGAGACTGTCAATCGTCCCTGAAAAGTTGCTTAAGTCCAGTGAGATCACGATACTGGCAATGTTATGAATCGGGATGTTTTGGTTGATCGTTAATACGCTGGCATTCGTTTCTGAAATTGTCGTCAAAACCTTCGACAAGATGCCGCGCTGGTTTTCAAGCATAAGGGAAATGACGGCTTTTCTGTCCATCACGCCCTCTTCGGGTAAGAAGACCAGATCTTTATATTTATAGAAGGTTCCCCGGCTGATGCCGACGACCTTTACAGCTTCACTGACCTGCTTAACTTTACCGCTCTCCAACAGCTGACGGGCTTGAATCACCTTATCAAAAGATTCTGGGAGAATCGAGCTATCAACGATGTAATACTTTTCCACGTTCGCTTACCTCACTCACGACGCCTGTTGAATCGACAGCCATCTTGCGCACAATCCATTTTGGAAATGCGGCTTGGGCATTGTTAACGATTCGATCGGCGTCCTTTTCGTCTGCAGTGATTGCCATCATAGTGGAACCACTGCCGCTAATGTACATTGTTCCGCCAAATTGTTCAGAAATGTTTTTTGCCTGACTGTAATCCGGAATCAATTCAGCTCGATAGGGTTCATGCATCCGGTCATCGCAAGCCTCATGAATCATGTCGCTGTTACCGATTTCCAAAGCTTTGGTCATCGCAGCACAGTGGCTGACTTGATGAATGGCATCCGCATAACTCAATGTTTTCGGCAATACTTTGCGAGCTTTATGGGTGCTGACTTCATAGTCCGGAATCATGGCAACAAAGTGCAGCTTGTCGCTCACCCCATATTGGATTACTTGGGGTTGGTTTTGGTCGTCAAGAAACGATACGCATAAACCACCGAGGATGGCTGGGGTGACATTGTCGGGATGACCTTCCATTTGAGTTGCCAATACCAACAGCTGGTCGGTTGAAATGGCATCGTCGAACCAAACACTGGCGGCTTTGAGCCCGGCAACAACACAGACTGATGAACTGCCAAGTCCGCGGGCAACCGGTACGTCGCCTTCGATGTCGATTTTGACATTTGGTACCGGCTTGTCCAAGAAGTTGCAGCCTTTGACAAAGGCTTTGTAGACTAAGTTGTCTTCATTTTGAAATTCTTTGGGGGATCCGGTGATGATGAGATGTTCGGCACTTTCGTCAAATGTAATGGTGGAATAATACGACACCGCCAAGCCAAGACAGTCAAAGCCGACGCCGACGTTTGCGCTAGTTGCTGGAACTTTGATCTTTATCATAGAATACCTCCTCAACTTTTTGCTTCACGTAATCAGTCATTTGATCTTTTTGAATCACACTTTCGTGACGGACTGGCAGGTCCCAAACTTTTTGCAGATTATCCGGGATTGGTGCGTGAGTCGCTTCATGTAAGTCCTTCATTACCTTTTGAACGTCATCGGATGTTTCGGGCAGCACCGCGTTGGCCACCGCATTTACAAATTTGTATGGGCTGGCGGTACTCAGCAGAATCATTGGGGTATCGGGATCGATCTTTTGGTAGTCACGCATGACTTTATAGCCCGCGGCGGTGTGAGGATCCATCAGGTAGCCGTTTTTTTCGTAAACTTCTGCGATTGAACTTTCAATATCTTCATCGGTACTGTAACCGCAATAAAAGTCTTCTTGAATATTGGCGAGGACCTCTTTTGAAACCTCATACTTGCCGCTGTCTTCCAAATCGTCCATTAATTGTTTGACGTATTCGGTATTTTCACCACTCTTATAGTAGAGAAGCCGTTCAAAGTTACTGGAAATTTGGATGTCCATACTTGGGGCGACCGTCTGGAAGAATGGCCGGTTGCGGTCGTACACGCCGTGGTTGAAAAAATTGGCGAGGACGTTGTTCTCATTACATGCCACAACGAACTTGTTAACCGGCAGGCCAAGCATCTTGGCGTAATAGCCGGCGAGTACATCACCGAAGTTTCCGGTTGGAACGGTAAAGTTGACCTTGTCGCCAACTTTGATTGATCCGTCGTTGACCAATTGTTTATAGGAATCAAAGTAATAAACAACTTGAGGGATGAGTCGGCCAATGTTGATTGAGTTGGCACTGGATAGGCTGACCTCGTCACCGAGGGATTCTTTCAGCGCTTCATTATTGAAAATCCGTTTAACATTGGTTTGAGCATCGTCGAAGTTCCCTTCAATCGCGGCAACCTTGGTGTTGTTCCCGCCAGTCGTGATCATCTGGAGCTTCTGAACTTTGCTGACACCGCCATCGGGATAGAAAACGATGATTCCCATATTGGCGAGGTCCTTAAAGCCTTCCAGGGCAGCCTTACCAGTGTCGCCACTGGTAGCCGTTAAGATCATTACCTTATTATTGTCGGTTAACACATGCTTCATTAATTGAGGAAGCAATTGAAGGCCGACATCCTTAAATGCACTGGTAGGGCCATGGAATAATTCCAAAACGTGGAAGTTGTCAACGTTCACTACCGGGGTGATCTTTGACGTATCAAAGCTTGATTTGTACGCGGTGTTAATACTCTCATCAATTTCGTCGGCGGAAAAGTCTGGCAGTAAAACCGTGAGGACTGCTCGGGCGATGTCTTGATAATTTAATTTAATTAATTTTTCGAAGTTTACTTGGAGCTTTTCCAAGTCGGGATAAACGAAGAGACCCTTGTCATCAGCGAAGCCCTTCTTGATAGCCTGCTTAGCTGAGATTTGTACTGAACTGTTTCTCGTGCTCGTATAATATTTATTCATCAACTTTACTCCTTGCATTTCTATGATTTATATGATAATCTGTTTTCATGTTAAATACAAGTGTTTATTATTTGTGAACACAATAAATTTGGAGGTTGAAGCTGTGAATATTGCAATATTAGGATTTGGGACAGTTGGTACAGGCGTTTACAAAATTATACAAAATGCAAAACGTCAGGCTCAAAACCTCCATGTAAAGCACATCTTAATTAGAAAAAATAAAAAACCGGATTTACCGGAAATGACCGACTCAATTGATGAAATTTTAAATGACGATGATGTTGACGTTGTGGTAGAAGTCATTGGCGGGATTGAACCGGCCCATCAATACATAGTTGATGCATTGAAGCATAAGAAGCATGTGATTACCGCTAATAAGGCAGTGATTGCCCAGTATATGGATGAATTTACCAGGGTTGCTGCCGAAAACGACGCCAAGTTCTATTTTGAATCAAGTGTCGGTGGTGGGATTCCTTGGATTCAAGGATTGGAACGGGCATTGCGGGTTGATGATGTCAACAAGATTCAAGGGATTTTCAATGGAACCAGCAATTTCATCCTTGATCAGATGCACCGCACCGGGAAGCCTTTCAATGAAGTTTTGATGGAAGCTCAACAATTAGGATATGCGGAAGCTGATCCAAGTGCCGATATTGATGGCCTCGATGTTGCCAACAAATTATGTATCAGCGTCGACATTGCCTATGACTTGTTCATCAAGCCAACCGCCGACCTGCCGATCTTTGGAATTCGAAATATTACTGAAGACGATATGACCCATTTCGACAAGCTGGGGATGACCATTAAGTTGATGGGTAAAAGTCATCAGCGGGGTAATGAATTTGACTACATGGTTGAACCCACCCTGTACTATGGGGACACGTTGGAAGCCCACACCCGTGACAACTACAACTTGATTTCACTGATTGGTGAAACCATTGGAACCTTGAAGTTCATGGGTCAGGGAGCCGGTCAATTACCAACTGCCAACGCTGTGATTCAAGATATTTTGGATATTTACCAGGGGAAGGAGCATTTGAAGCGAACCTTTAAAAGCAGCTTCAAATATCAGCCCGATTTGACCAAGAACGACTATATTGTCAGATCAGAGATTGACTGTTCACCACTATTCAAGGGGTTTGAATCAGAACTCCGCGGTGATTATCTTCTCATCCACGATATTCCCGTTGGCCAGATGCACCAATTGATGAAGAAAGTATTAAAACGCGATGAATCAGCATTCATGGCAAGTTTACCAACTAAGGAAGGAGGAGCAGAATAATGATAGTAGCAAAATTCGGTGGAAGTTCAGTTGCAGACGCAGGACAATTTAAGAAAGTCCGCGCCATCGTTGAAGCAAACGCAGATCGCAAAATGATTGTGGTGAGCGCTGCGGGTAAAAGTGATCGTGAGGCTGTTAAAGTCACCGACCTGTTGATTCAAGTTGAAAAGCTCAGAGACGCAGGTGAAGATTACATGCCGGTGTTCAATCATATTCAGAGCCGATTTGTTGGAATCAGGGATGCACTTGGTTTGAAGGTGGGCATTGAAACCGACCTCAAGAAGATCAGTAAGGAAATTCCTACATGCAGTCATGATTATCTCGTATCTCGAGGTGAATTTTTGACCGCCAAGTTAATGGCTGACTTTTTAGGCTACCAATTTATTGACGCTGCCCGCTTCCTAGTGTTTGACCAGAAAGGGGTTAATTATGGTCAGTCAATTAACCGGCTTCGTGACTTTATCAGTTATGATGACCATATTGTGGTTCCCGGATTCTATGGTGTTGACGAACATGGGATGACTCACTTGATGCCTCGTGGTGGAAGTGATATTTCCGGTGCTTTACTGGCCAACTTCGTGGATGCTGATTTGTACGAGAACTGGACTGACGTGTCCGGTATCAAGATGGCCGACCCACGGATCATCAACAATTCCCGCAAGATCAACGAACTTACTTATGAAGAGCTTCAAGAATTGTCATACATGGGCATTAGCGTTTTCCAAGAAGAAGCCATTCAACCTGCTAAAGAAAAGCAGATTCCAATTGCAATTTTAAACACCAATCACCCCGAAGAAGACGGAACACTGGTTGTCGATTCTGCTGATAAAACAGCCCCTTCTTTGGTAACTGGAATTGCCGGCAAGAAGGACTACATTGTCATTTCAATTAAGAAGTATCAGTTAAACAAACGTTTGGATGTGATGGCTAAAGTATTCTCAGTCATCCAAAAGTTCGGCGTAAAATTTGACTATGTACCAGCTGGAACGGATTCTGTTCAATTCTTAGCGAAACGAGCAGACGTTGACGGTAAGCTGATGGCAATCGTCAGTTCGTTGAAGTCGGAATGTTCTTTGGACGATGTAAAATTAGAAAAGAATATCGCCATGGTGGCGGCCGTTTCTTCCCAATTTGGTAAACGACCAGCGATTGCCGGTAAGATATTAGACTTGTTGGACAACAGCCAGATTAAGATTCATCTGGTTGTTCAGGAAGGTAGCGACATCAAAGTTGTCTTCGGAGTTGCCAACAGCGACTATGAAAAGACGATTGAAAAGATTTATCGAAGTACTGCTGTAAGTGCGACCAGACTTAAGATGGTCATCTAATATATAAACGTTGAGAAGGTAGAATTTTCTACCTTCTTTTTTTATTGCTTGAGTACAAAATAATAATAAAAAGTGTACCAAATAAATAAATATGTACCTAAAAGTATTTCATTTTCCCCTTTTCTATGATACCCTAACAGTGGCATTAGCCATAGCGGCATGTGAACGGGGTATTCAAGTCTTATGTGCCGACTACATTGAAGGGGGATTTTTCTATGCATAATTTATGGAAAGATCAGGATCGCAAGGTCCATTTCAAGATGTACAAGTCAGGCAAACATTGGGTGTTTGCCGGGCTGGCAGTTGTTGGACTGGGTATGGGGTTGGGCATTTCTGGGGGAAATGTTCTTGCTGATACCCATGTAGATGGAAGTGTTCCACAAACAGATCATGAAGATACAGCACAAATGATTATCACTGATAAACAACCTGGCGAACCAGATGGTACTAATCCAAAAGGACAAGTCAATCTCCCTGCGTCAGACGACGAGAGTCATTCTCAATCAGCAAAAGTTGAAATCAATCCATCTCTGTCGACTGATAATACTGATGAGAAGTCCGCAGCAGATGTGGCTGTTGTAAATACTCCAAAAGTGGCAGATCATACTACGACTGCTCAAAATACCATTAATAAGGATAAAAAAACTGATAATAATACCCACGTAAGTAAAACAAAACCAAACGAATCAGATAATCAGTCAGCATCGGCACCTATTGAAAAATTGTCAGATACCAATCCACAAACCAAACCAAATTCTGATACCAAGCAGAGCCTGAAGGCTAAAACAGCTTCAAACCATTCAGTTGAGGCGGACGCAGCCATCAGCTCTTCAGAAAGCAAGACTGCAGCAGATCATGAAACGAACTCCAATGAGTCCAATACAGTTATTGTTAAGCCGGAGAATTTTAAGGATTACTTTCAAGTAAACAGTCATGCGACTTGGAATGGGAATATGTTGACACTGACAACCGGTCATCACCAATCTGGAAATGCAACTCTGAAAACAAAAATTGATATGCAAAATAGTTTTCAGCTAAAAGGCAGTGTGATGCTTGGCGACGGAAATTATCCAAGTACTGAATGGGCTGATGGCATCTCATTCGGATTTCATAGTGGTGATGTCAATGCTCATGGCGGAGCTGGTGCTGACATGGGAATGGGCGGATTGCCTGATGGATTTGGATTTAAATTAGACACATATTCAAACACAGATCCAGACCATGAGGACCCTGAACGATTTATTTATATTCCTTATTTTGGTGGCCTACAGGAAACACAAGCTTTCGGGGCATTTGCTTACAATAACAACAAGCCAGGGAATCCGTCTGAAACATATAATCCCAGCAAATTGTCAGATCCTGACGCTCCTAAAGCATTAGCAGCTGGCGCTGACGACAGCTTAAAGCCAAAACATTTTTACCCTGTTGAAATTGATTATGATGGTAAAACCCACGATATGACAGCTATCTTTGATAATGATGTGGCACACCGCAAAATTACTTGGCACCACAATGTGTCACACTGGTCAGAAAACAAAAAGGCGTTGTCTTTTTTCATTGCAGCATCCACAGGACAAAGAGGTGGTCTTCAACAGTTTAAATTTGATAGTTTTCAATACACCGTTCCCAGTGTTGTCAATGTAAAATTTACGGACGAGGATGGCAGAACGATTCCAAACGCCCCTCAACCGCTAACAATCTACGGCAAACCAGGCCAAAAGGTTGATTTAACTGGGGTTACTGCCGATATTCAAAAGATTGAAAGGAATGGTCAATACTATTTCGATCGGGTCAAAAAAGAAGGAATAGGTGACTTTGATGTAAACAAGAATCTCTTGACAATGTCTAAGCAGACGCAAGATATTAATTACTATTTTGCAAAAAGTCAGGCAAAAATTAATGCTAATGATTTTACAATTTATGCCGGTCAGCCATGGACCTCAGATTTGAAAAATGTTACGGCGGTTGCAAAAAATGGTCAAGCAATTGATCCAAGTGATCTTGTGGTGATTCCTGAGGGCGACAGCCAAACACCAGGAACTTACAACGTTACCTACAGGTTGAATCAGCAGTGCTATCATAATGGACCTGTCCAATCGGTAACGAAGACTGTTAAGGCAACTGTTATAGAGAACAAATCAAAGATTGAGGTTAAAGATGCTTCATATTCTGTTGGTGATAAATTTGATCCAGCTAAGAGCCTTGTTTCTGCCGTTGATGGACAAGGAAAATCAGTTTCGTTAGATAGTGGGGAACTCACAAGTCAAGTTTCAGATGCAGATGGTCATTCAGTTGCTCAAGATGCTGTCACGGCGCATTCTGGAGATTACTACCTTCAATTTTCTTATAAGAATGGTCAGCAGGTCCTCTCCAAATCCAAACGTTCCAAGATTACAGTTATCCAGCCAAACAACATCACTGTTGATTTGATTGCACCGAATAACGACCAGGTAAGGTCAATTTTGCCTAAAGACCATCAGACCGGCGATCAAATTGACGTAGCCCCTTCCAGCAAATATTTAGCCAGTATCATACCGACTGGCTATCATTATGCGAAGGCCGATGAGTTACAGACTGACGAAACTCAGCCAACAGTCAATCCGGTGTATTCCGGAAAGGAACAAACGGTTAAAGTTTACGTCGTAGGGGACACTGTGGATAAAAACGCTGCTAATGCTTTGACAGTTCATCATTATCTTAAAGACTCTGCAGATGTCAAAGTTGCCCCTGATAGTTCGATTGGCGGCCGGATTGGTCAGAAGGTTGTGGCTACATTAAAGGATGCCGCCCATGCAGCTGAAGGCTATACCTTGGTGCCCAATCAAAAAGACCAGACAGCGACCTTGAAATTAAACCAAGGAAGCCAAGTGAAATTTTACTATACAGCAGATCCTCAGGATAATATCAAAGTCAATGTCCTTAATGCAGCAAACGTCGATATTGTAAAAGTGACAAAGCCGGAAGGACATCATACTGGAGATGTGTTGGATGTTTCTCCAAATAGTTCATTTTTGGATGTTGCTAAAGAACGTGGCTATCACTACGCGACCGGTGATGAACTGAATGGACATATCCAACCGCTGGGCAACCCAACTTATTCTGCAAAGCCTCAGGAAGTTAACATCTACGTTGTCGGGAACACCATCACTGATAAGATGGATAACTCACTTTTAATTCATTATTTTAAAGACAATACGACCACTGCCATAAAGCCAGAGCGAAGAGTTGGTGGCATTGTTGGGTCAACTGTCACTTTGAAACTTAATGATAAAGAGCAACAAGTTCCCGGTTATGAATTGGTATCGCCTGATAAGGACGTTGAATGGACACTAAATAATTCTAATGGACAGGTGCAAAACTTCTATTATAAGCCTAGTGAACAAAAGAATATTGCTGTTCATTTTATGAATGTCCAAACAGATAAACCTGTTGGAAGTCCTGTTGATCCGCTTGGCCATACCAATGAAACGTTAAATCTCAGTGAAACCAGCAACCAAATTCATGTTCCAGAAGGCTATCATTGGGCAACTAAAGAAGAGTTGGACAAATATCAAAGGCAACAGACTCAGGAAATGAAATGGGGAACTCAAAAGCAGAATGCCAATGTTTATGTAACTGGAAATCCAATTGATGCTAATTCGAAGAATGCTTTGACAGTTAATTACTATCTTCAAGATGATCATAGCCTAAAGACCAAAACGGCTATCAGAAATGCTGATAAGATTGGTGGAAACGTTGGCGATCAGGTAACGGTTGATCCGCAAAGTAAGGACAATCACATCGATGGATATACTGCCGTTGGAAAAGAAAAAATCACCCGCACATTGGGAACCTCCCCAACCGATCCGGTAAATCTTTATTACACTGCCAATAGCCTTAATAACATTACTGTTAAAGTGGTTGATGTTAATGGTAATCCTGATACCTTTGTTACAACGGAGACCCCAGCTGGTAAAACGGGACAGAAACTTGACTTAGCACACAATGTCAATATTCCTGATGGCTATCATTTAGCAACAAACGATGAGTTGAAGCAACATAACGCTACCCAACCAAATAATCCAACATACAAGGCAGATTCACAGCAAACAACTGTATATGTGGCTGGAGATGACGTAACAGATGCCGTGACGGTTCATTACTATTTGCAGGATGAACAAGGAAAGCCAACTATGACTGAAGTCGCAAAAGACACATCAATCAATAGTAAAGTCGGTCAAACCGTTACTGTTGACCCTGAACATCAATCTCCAAAAATTGATGGCTTCACAATTGTGCCTAATCAAAAGAAACAGTTAATAACCACCAAATATAAAATTCACAGTGTCGTCCCTGTCTACTATACGGGGAATGTCTCTTCCAACATTAACGTTCACTTCATCAATAGTAATACAGGTGAAACTGTTCAGACTGAGCATCCTCAAGGACATACTGGTGGGGTGTTGAATTTGAATGATGATTCGAGGGTTCCTATTCCAAATGGTTATCATCGAACGGATCCAAATGCAGCGGGCAATAAACAAAGCCAGAATCCAACTTATACAACTAAGGAAAAAGATGTTCAGGTATATATCACTGGAAATCCAATTAGTTCACATGATAAGAATGCCCTGGTAATCAATCATTACCTGGTGGATGATATGGGCCAAAAAACGACTGATTCTTTTCACACGTTGCCTAAGATTGTCGGTGGTCAAGTCGGTCAATCCATTACGATTGACCCTCAAGCACCTGAAAATCAAATTCCGGGGTATACAGCCATTGACCAAGCCAAGATTACTCGAAAGCTGGCCGCTCATCCAGTTGATCCGGTGAACTTGTATTATAAAGCTGATACGCTTCACAACATTACCATCGAAGAATATGATGACTTTGGGAATCCTGGCAAATACGTTACAACCGCTGTTCCAACCGGTAAAACGGGTCAGAAATTAGATTTAGCTGATAATCAAAATCTTCACATTCCGAATGGCTATCACCTTGCAACTTCTGATGAGTTGAAGGCTAACAAGGTTAGTCAACCAGCTGATCCAACCTATAGTCCAACTTCACAAACTGTCCGAGTATACATTGCCGGGAATATCGTCAAGAATGCTATGACGGTTCATCACTATTTACGAGATGAACAAGGTAAGCTAACTACAAAGATGATAGCAGATGATACACATTTACGTGGTCGAGTGGGTCAAACACTCACGTTTAAACCATCTTCCGAGCCCCAGAAGTTCCCTGGCTACACAATTGTGTCAGGTCAGCCTGAAAAGTCGGAGCCTGTTAACCCTGAAACTCCTGGTGAAACGGCTATTTACTATACTGGAAACCTCAATCAGACGATTAGTGTTCACTTCATTGACAAGCAAACCAAAAAGACAGTCACAGTTGAAGTTCCCGAAGGCCATACAGGGAGTGTATTGGATTTAACTAACCCTGATAAGGTCAAAATTCCCGATGGGTATCATCGAGTAGAACAAATCACTCAGAACCCAACGTACAGCACTGACAAGCAAGATGTGAACGTGTATGTTGCAGGTAATGAGGCTAAAGATTCCGTTACTGTTCACTATTATCTTCAAGATGAACAGGGCAGACCAACGACAATAAAGATTGCTGACGACAGCCAAATTGGAACTCAAGTTGGGCAAACTGTAACTTTTGACCCGAATAAGAATCCCAAGAAAATCGATGGTTACACACTTGTCTCGAAGCAAACTCAAAAAGTTGTTGAAATTCAGCCAAATATGCATCAAGAAATTCCTGTTTACTATACTGGCGACAAGAATAATAAGATCACTGTTCACTTTGTTGATCCCAAAAATAATGGAACAACTTTTCCAACAGAAAAGCCTGAAGGTCACACCGGTAGTGTCTTGAATTTGGATGATAACAATCAGATTAAAATTCCTGCCGGGTATCACCGACTAAATCCAGCTGATATTCCTAATAGCAAAAATCGACCTGCCAACCCGACCTATTCAACGAAAGATCAAAATGTGGATGTTTATATCACTGGAGATCCAGTTGATTCCAATGATGTGAATGCACTGATCATCAATCATTACCTCCAAGATGGAAAAGGCCAGCAAACAAAACACGTAGTTGGACCATCAAAAAGGGTAGGTGGTCAGGTTGGTGAAGTGATTACCATTGATCCTCAGAATTCTGATAATCAGATTGCAGGATATACCGCAGTCGGTAAATCCCCTATCAGCAGAACATTGGGTGTAAAAGCTGGTAGTCCAATCGACTTGTATTACACTGCCAATGCTGCTAATAACATTACCGTTCATGAATTTACTGTTAATGGGAATCATGTTGCTCTAATTAACACCGCAACGCCAAACGGAAAGACCGGGGAAACACTTAAACTGGATGATAACTCTAATTTAACAATTCCGGTTGGGTACCATATCGCAACGCCTGATGAATTGAAGGATGCAAAAGTTAGCCAACCGACCGATCTAACATATAAGGCCAGTCCTCAAACGGTAAGTGTCTATGTTGCTGGTAACCAAGTGGACAAAGCCGTTATGGTTCATTCTTATTTGCAGGATGAAACAGGTAAGAAAACAAAAACAAAGGTTGCGCACGATCAATTTCTTCACGGTCGTGTCGGCCAGGATGTGCCTGTCGATCCAGCCAAGTATCCTCAAAAAATTGACGGGTATACGATTGTTCCTAACCAGCCGGTCAACTCGTTGACAATCCCAGCGACAGGAAAAGAAGAAGCAGCTATTTACTATACTGGTGACAAGAACACCAATGTAGTTGTTCATTTTATCGATAGCAATACTGGAAAGTCGGTTACGGTTGAAACTCCGCAAGGCCA
The DNA here is from genome assembly GCF_009739535.1 of Lentilactobacillus kefiri. Classification (GTDB taxonomy): domain Bacteria; phylum Bacillota; class Bacilli; order Lactobacillales; family Lactobacillaceae; genus Lentilactobacillus; species Lentilactobacillus kefiri. Next base: position 911,005 of record NZ_CP029971.1, on the reverse strand, counting down.
TACTGGATCCAGCTTGGATTTGAACGATAATGCCAAAGTTAAGGTTCCGGAAGGCTATCACCGTGTTGATAAAGGTAACCAATCACAAAATAAGAATCTGAAATTCACTAATACCAAGCAGGATGTAAATGTTTATGTTGCTGGTAATGTTATTAAAGATGCTGTTACCACTCAGTACTATCTTCAAGATGAGAATGGTAAGCCGACAGATAGTCCAATCGCACCTGAAAAACCCCATAGTGGAACAGTTGGCCAAGACATAACGATTCATCCAGCTGTGATAGATGGGTATACGATTTCCCCTAATCAGGGCAAAATGGTATTTGACGTTACCCCTGGCATGCACAAAGTGGTTCCAATTTATTACACAGGGAACAAAAACAATATGATTAGTGTCCACTTTATTGATCCCAACGATCAGAACCACACTGTTCAGATTGAAAAGCCTGCTGGCCATACTGGTAGTGTCTTGAATTTGAATGACAATACGATTATCCATATTCCGGACGGGTATCACCGTGTTGATACAGCGGATATTCCAGGCAAAAAGCAAAGCGAAAACCCAAGATTCAGTATGAAAGAACAAAACGTTGACGTTTATGTGACAGGAAACCCAATTGATCAGAATTCCAAGAACGCTTTGATCGTGAACCACTATCTTGAAGATGAAAGCGGGAAGCCAACAACCAAATCAATTGGAAAACCGCTTCGAATTGGTGGTCGAGTTGGAGCAAAAATTATTGTTGATCCTCAGGACAAACAGAATGAAATTCCTGGTTATACAGTCGTTAAAGCACAGCCAATAACCAAGTATTTGACCAATCATCCAATTGATCCGGTTAGTTTGTACTACACCGCAAACGAGGTCCACAACATTACGATCAATGAATATGATGTGAATGGTGATTCTGATAAACCGATTCAAATAAGTGTACCAACAGGTAAGACGGGAACTCAGCTCGATTTGAATGATGTCAATAATCTCAAGATTCCGGAAGGGTATCACAAGGCAACTGCAACGGAATTGAAGGGCCATCAACAGCCAACCGATCCAACGTACACTGCAAGTCCACAAGACGTTAAAGTGTATGTTGTTGGAAATCGTGTTAAAAATGCAGTTACCGTACATTATTACTTGATGGATGAGACTGGAAAAGCCACAACCATTCCTGTGTCAAAGGATCAGACAAGTGATGGCCAGGTTGGCCAAAAAATAACAGTTGATCCATCTGACCAGCCTCAACAAATCGACGGCTATACACTTTTGCCAAATCAGCCAAAGCATCAATGGCTGGTAACACCAACTACTCAGGAAAAAACAACGATTTATTATACTGGGGATGTAAATTCGCACGTTGTTGTTCACTATGTTGATGCAAATACAGGTAAGACAATCTCAGTTGATCGACCTCAAGGCCACACTGGTGGAGCCCTTAACTTAGATGATAATTCCAAGATTGTTATCCCAGATGGTTACCACATATCTGATCAGCAAGAATTGTTGAATGGCGAAAAGCAGCCAACCAACCCAACTTATACGGCCAAAGATCAAAACGTTGATGTCTTTATTACAGGGGATGTCATTGAACCAAATGATGGTAATGCAGTGACGGTCCATCATTACCTATCTGGGACCTCCAATCCGATCATTCCGGATACCAAAGTCGGCGGAAGGGTCGGACAAGTTGTTCAGATTGATCCTCAAGCTGACAATAATCAGATTACCGGTTATACGTCAGACGCCGACCAATTCGTACAAAGACGAACTTTGGGAACAGCCCCTGTTGCCGATGCGACTATCTATTACACGCCCAATGATGAGCAAAATATTACCATTAAGTATGTTGATGGAAACACGGGTAAAGTTGTTGGGACAGCTACACCAAAGGGGCACTTCGGTGGTCAAATTGATATTGATAATCCTTCTGTTGCCAAGATCCCAGATGGATACCATCGTGCAGCAACAAATGAACTCCCTAAGGGAAAGCAGCAGCCTAAAGGAAACCTAACATTTACGGACAAAGATCAGGATGTTGTTGTTTATGTATTTGGAAACTACTCTGGCAATAACGGCGGATATGGTGGATCAGACGTTGTCACACCAACGCCAACCACCAAGCCCGAGCAGTCTAAAGCTTCACAGCCTGCTAATCCAGTTGTTAAAGTGCCTGTCTCAAATGATAGTGTTCCAAGAAATCGAAGAAGCACTATCAAGAAGGGCGAAGTCGTCTACTCCTTGAAGAAGATTTATCTTTACAAGAATAAGACCTTCTCCAAGAAGCAACGAATTGCTGGCTATGTCAAAAAGCCACGTGTTTATCGACCGATGTTCGTTGTCATCGGACATAGCTATTCCAAGAATGGGCTAATGAGATACAAGGTTCGAGATGTTAACCATTTGACTAAGAACCGGCATTTAGTTGGATATATTACTGCAAATGCGGAATACGTTCGACCAGTCTATTATCAAGGTACCCATCGAACAATTACCGTCATCAATCCACTTGGAGTAAACAGCTATAAGCATAAAGACTTATCTGGCAAGACTAGAAAGTACAAGCAAGGGACAGTTCTTCACGTTGCTAAAGTGGTTCATCATCATTTGACAACTCGATATGTGCTGACAAATGGTCGATATGTGACTGCCAACCGCAAGTTAGTGATCACTGGTAACAAGAAGATGCCAAGAACCATTCGGGTTAAGAAGACGATTAACCGATACAAGAATGTCAACTTTACTCACAGAAATAAGAAACACATTCAAAGAGGAACCAAACTTAGAGTTTTGGGTTACGATTATTCCCATGCAAACAGTGTTTCAAGACATGGTACATTAAGATACCGGGTCACAGGTGGTTACGTAACCGGAAATTCAAAATTCGTTAAAATTTATCGTTAGACTAACTTGTCTTTAAACAGCAAAAAGAACCGACTTCATTGTCGGTTCTTTTTTGGTGGGGTCATAAAATGGTTAATTCTGAGACTCGGCTACTTTAATGATTTCTTCGACTCTTTGGAGGATGGCATCATCTTTATTTTCATCTCGGTTCACGAGGTAAAAGTCACGAATGAAGTTGGTTCCAAGCTTTTCAGCCGGAACGTTCTCCGGAATATCTTGGTCAGATAGTAGTGCCTGGCCAACACCTTGGGAAACGATTCGTCTGATTAGCCCACTATTATTAACGTGAATGATCTTTTTCGGTTGAATATCAGCTTCCCGAAAATACTGATCGGTATAATATCCGACCCCTGATCCTGGTTCACGGGTAATCCAAGTTCCAGTGTTAATTCCAGCTTTGACTAGTTGGTCTTTTCCAATGGATTTTCGATTGATATTTTCGGTCACTAACGGTTTTTCAATTATGCCGACATCGATTTTATAACCTTCAAGTTGGTTCAAAACCCCTTCAGAGTTGGAAACTTCAACATCATAGGATAGCTCTGGAAAGTCGGACTTCAGTTGTTTGGCAATTTTTGAAAATAGAATTCTTGAGACGGTTTGGGAGATGCCAAAGCGAATGTGCTGGGTCTCATCGGCTTCAGCGTTCATAATTTCAGTGTTCACATCATGCCAGCTGTCCAATATTTTCGCTGCTCGATGATAGAGAATGTCGGCTGACTTGGTTGGCATAATCTCTCGTCGGCTTCGTCGTTCAAACAATTCCGTATGTAATTGAGATTCCAACTGTTTAATTTGATTTGAAACGGTTGGTTGGGTAATAAACAGTTGTTGAGCTGCCAAAGAAAAGCTTCTGGTTTTGTACACCACCATGAATGTTTCGAGAAATTTAAACATGCTCAGGGCTCCTTATAAATATGATTTATAATAAATATAAAATATATCAATTTTATTTATTCTACCATACACGCTATAATTAAGCTCATCTAAGAGAGGAGAGGACCGCATGAAGTTATTTTTGAAAAAGTTACCTTTACCAATTTGTGGATTAATACTTGGAATTGCCTCACTGGGGAATTTATTTAAAGCTATCAACTTCCCAATTATTGGTAACGCCGTTGGAATTTTGGCATTAGTATTAATTTTGCTAGTGATTGCAAAGATTGGTGTTCATTTCAAATTAAGCATGAACGATTTAAATGATCCAATCATTGCTTCAGTTGCGCCAACCTTTACGATGTCACTCATGATTATCAGTACTTTCTTGAAATCATGGGGAATTCCGGTAGTCGCAGTGGCAGTTTGGACATTCGCCGTTATTTTGCAATTCATTATCATGGGATACTTTATCTATCGTCATTTATTACGTCCAACTGTTGAACTTGATCATGTTTATCCAAGTTGGTTTGTAACTTTTGTTGGTATCGGAGTGATTCCGGTAACCGCCAATAACTTTATTCCAGCACTTGGGACACCGATCCTTTGGTTGTCACTGGGATTATATGCCATCCTATTACCAATCGTCTGCATCCGATTATTAAGACGTGAATTTATGTTTGAAGCAACTTTGCCATTGCTCACAATCATGGCTGCACCGGCTTCACTTTGCTTAACGGGTTATTTGACCATGAATACCAACCCATCTTGGGCATTTTCGTTGGTCATGGTTTTGCTGGCCCAAGGGTTATACTGGGGAACGCTTACCAAGATCGTTAAATACATCCGCCTATCATTCTACCCAAGCTTTGGTGCCTTTACTTTCCCGTTGGTCATTTCCGCAACCGCATTGAATCTGTTTAACAACAGTTTCCATTTAGCTAACGGATTTAATTCAATCATTGGTGCAATCGCAAATCTGGAAATTACCCTCGCAACTTTTATGGTTGTTTTCGTTGTTATCAAATACGGTCAATTTCTTGTTGGACTCATGAACCAATCACTTCAAGCAAAGAAAGAACATATTTCAGCAGATGAAACAATTACCAAATAAAATTAACTTTTAAGCCATTCGTAAAGGAGTGGCTTTTTTTATTTTCCTCGATAATTATAATCAATATAACCATTCCGTTTTAATTATAAAATTACCTATAAAATATCAAAATATCAATTATTATGCGTAATTATGCAAAAACAAGGTCTCGACATTGTAACGATTCTTAGGTAAGTTTCCGTTTAATTATGATAAAAATCCTTATTTAACGGCAAAGTGGAGATTCTAAATCGCTAACTAATAGTTATTAGCATAAAGTGGTTTGCGATTATTATATACAAATGTTATAATCGCTTAGTAATTGTACGGGATTCTTTCAGAGCCTTGTTTAGGCATTTTTAGATTGGAGTGGTTGTATGAGTGAAAGTTTTGCGAAACAAAATTCAACTAAGATTTGGAAATGGATCGGGGTTCTATTATTCCTATTTTCGATCTTTGTTGGATTGGGAATGAAAGCTCAACCTGTTCATGCAGCGGATATAACCAGCAGTGTTTCCGGGACAGGTGCTGGCGATGCACTTTATAATAACGAGCCAATTAATAAAGTTGATTTTGCCGACTGGGACAAATATGGCACCTACAAGCTTACATATAATTATACAATTGCCTCAGGAACGACTGTAAATCCAGGCGACACTGCCCAGGTTACTTTACCTAGTGGTACGACATTCTCTCAAGATCTTAGCTTTCCCATCAAGGCAACGGATGGTACTGTTATAGGGACATTTTCTGCCAAGTCAGGATCAACGTTTGGCCATATTACATTCAATGATTATTACAGTAAGTATAATAACGATATGAAAGGAACCATCAACATAAATGTCAGTGGTTCCAAAACTCATGGCTCAAAATCGAGCGATTACATTGGCAAAAACGGTTGGGCTTGGAATGGCGATTTCTTTGGGAAAACGTATGGACTAGACGAAAACGGCCGATACCAATATGCCGAATGGGATACAAAAATTAATCCTAATAAAAAATCCATTGTTGATGCCGTCATTACCGATGAACTCCAGGACACCACAAAGCAGAAAATATTGATTGATCCTGATACAAACAAGCCTGTCTTGAGATTAACGGATGAAAGTGGTAAAGAAATTCCATCATCGGAATATTCAATCACATACACACCATCTGATCAGCCTACCAAAATACAAATAAAGTGGAATGGCACTTTAGATAAGTCTGTTAACCTATTGTACTTAGTAAAAGTTACAGACCCAACATACGTTAATTCTGGTGATGCTACCACCCTTAATAACGATATTAATATTACAGGAACTACAAAAGATGATGGAAGTGGTGGCGGAGGCAAAAATATTAATGTGAATGGTAAATCCACAGGAACTCTCACGCTTGGTGGTGATGGAAGTGGGGGTGGATCTGACTTCAGTATTAATGTTAAAAAATTATGGAAGAATGTTCCCAACGAAGATGCTCTACCAAAACAAATTCAAGCAGTATTGTATAATAACGGCACAAAAACCGACAAAGTATTGACGCTTAACAAATCAAACAATTGGCAAGGAACCTTCGATAATCTTTTTAAAACTGACGCTAAAGGTGATCCAATTACTTACACTGTGGCGGAAGTAGCAGTTCCTGAAGGTTACATTGGGACAACGGCACCACAAAAAGTGGATTCAACGACGAATACTGCCACTTTAACAAACACATACAATGCCACCTCACTCAAAGTCAACAAAGTGTGGAAAGGAATTCCAGATGGTGTTGATAAACCTAGCAGCGTGTCCGTGAGCTTATTAGCAAATGGAGAAGCGACTGGGAAAACTCTGACATTAAATTCGGGCAATAATTGGTCGGATGAATTTACAGGTTTACCAAAAACTGATGATTCTGGTAAAACCATTATCTATACCGTCAAAGAAGCCACAGTGGATGGATATACTTCCGCTCAGACCACTAAGGATGGATCAGTTACTTTAACCAACACTTATATTCCAAAGAAAACTAGCATTAAGGTTCACAAGGAATGGACAGGTATCCCTGACGGAAAAGATAAAGACCGCAGCGTTATCGCTGTACTTTATAAGAATGGTAAGGAAACCGACCAAACGTTGACTTTAGATAAGAATAATAACTGGACCGGAACGTTCGGAAACTTGCCGGTAACTGATGAAAATGGTGGCAAAATTACCTATACCGTCGAAGAAAAGGCGGTTCCCAAGGGTTATACCACAAGCACTCCTGGTCCACGGGCTGTTAAGGATGGCAAGGTAACATTGGTTAACAAATATACCCCTGGTAAGACATCGATCAATGTTCACAAGAAATGGACAGGAGTTCCAAGTGGTGTTACAACACCAAAAGTTACGGTTACCTTGTTCAAGAATGGTAACGCAACCGACCAAAAATTGACTCTGGACAGTCAGAACAATTATTCAGGCAAGTTTGATAATTTACCGATAACCGATGACAATGGTAAAACGATTACTTACACCGTTGAGGAAACAGCAGTAGATGGTTATAAGGCCGATCAAAAGGGCCAAGTAGCTGTCAAAGACGGTGTGGTTACCTTAACGAATGAATATATTCCAAAGCAGACCAAGATTACCGTCAAAAAGCTATGGAAAGGTGTTCCTTCGGATAGTGATAAACGTAGTATCACCGCCGTCCTTTATGCCAACGGTGTCCGAACCGACAAGACCGTCGAATTGAATGCCAATAATAACTGGACTGCAGAGTTTACCAATCTGCCTGTGACAGATAAGAATGGTAAGACAATTACGTACACTGTTGCAGAAAAATCTGTTCCGGATGGCTTTACAACGACAACCAGCGGATTACAGCCGGTGAAGAATGGCGTCGTTACCTTGGTGAACGAATATGTTCCTCACAAGACTTCCGTCACTGTCAACAAGGTTTGGCATGGTGTTCCTAACGGTGTTGACACACCTCAGATTGTTGTAACGTTATTTGCCAATGGAAAGTCAACCGGCAAGACGTTGACCCTGGATAGTCAAAACGGCTATTTGGGAATATTCGACAATTTACCAACAACTGACAGTGATGGTAACGCCATTACCTACACAGTTGAAGACAATGGCTATACATCCACAACGACTGGTCAGAGAGCTGTTATCAATGGCGCGGTGACGTTTGTGAATGTGTTTGTTCCGAAGGACACGTCAATCAAAGTTGTTAAGCAATGGTCAGGTGTTCCATCTGGCACTGTACCGCCAAGCATCATCGCCAGATTGTATGCGAACGGTAAAGCAACTGACAAGACCGTGACGCTGGATGCAAGTAACCACTATTCAGCATCCTTTGATAACCTGCCGGAAACAGATGCGGATGGTAAGACAATCGTCTATACAGTTTCCGAAATCAAAGTGCCAAGTGGCTATACATCAAATACTGTTGGTCCGCAGCCGGTCAAAGATGGCGTTGTGACATTGAAGAATCAACGCACTCCGGTAACTCCGGATAATCCAAAGAATCCTAAGACGCCAAAGACACCAACGACGCCTGGAAAACCGGACAAAATTTCAAGTTCACAAACCCCTTCGAAGGTTACAACCAAATCAAGCAACGGTCACCACAAGAAGAATACCAAGACACCAACACCTGTAAATGCACAAAAAGAAAAGCTTCCACAAACAGGTGACAAAGCTAAGCAAGAAATTGCGTTAACTGTTGTCGGTATTGTAATGGGTGCACTGTTAATTGCTTGGAGATTTGTTGGAATCGACAGAAAAACAAAGTAAATTAACGAATTGATCACAATTAAAAGACGATTTTAGTAACCGTGAACGGCTGCCAAAATCGCCTTTTTATTATGCCAATGTGCGGATCCTTTAACTATTAAAAAATGCAAACCAAGCGAAAACTGGTTTGCACTACTCAATCATTTATCAAATGCAGGTAGATATTTAACTGTTCCAGAAACTCCGTCAAGTCCGCCATTTATCAATGGCTTTATCATGAAGACATCATCGGGAACCGGGAATGGGGGCTGAATATGATAGCTGCTTGCCTTTTTGTATTTAAACTTTGAATAGTAGTCAGGCCAGCCCGTCACACTGACAAACCGATAGCCTAGTCGAATTGCCCGATTATCCAGTTCATTGATGATTGCGGTACCGACCCCGCTCTTTTGAAAGGATGGCAGAACTGATAAAGGTGCCAAGCACAGGCCAACGTGATTCTGTTTGCCATTGACGACTTTGATTTCACTCAGCAGGCCGTGACCGACAATTTGGTTATTGTTTTCGGCAACGACTTCGAGCCGTTTCTTATATGTTTTATCTTCTCGGATCTTCTCGACCAGTTCGGACTCATCGCGGTATCCATTCGGTGTTTTTGCAAACGAAGTTCGAATTAAATCACTCACGTCAGAATAATCGCTTTGGCGAATTGTTCTAATTAACAGCATCCTAATATGCCCCCTCTGATTTGGTAATGAGATTCCTAATCCTTGTGATCTGTGTGGGTGATGTAGGTTGCTGCACCATAAGAGACAAGTAAAATGACCAATCCAACACTGACCAGTGGAACGGCAACTGTCCGGTTGCCCATAATTAAGAATATAACAGCGGCGATACACATAATCATTGAAATCAATCCCGCAAAGCCAACTATTGCCCGCATTCAATTCACCTCCAGTTAATTAGTTCATACTTCGAGTATACCCGATACAAACGGTCAAATTCAAAAATATTTTAAATCGGCCAATCCCCTGATAAAATGGCATTTTCATGAGAAAACTCTGATAAAAATTAAAAAAGGCTGTTGACAGACTCTGTGGTTGTGAGCTATAGTTCATTCAACATTTAAATACGACTAATTGATTTGGTCCGATGGATTAGAGTCATAGCTTTACAAAGAGAGTGCCTGGTTGGTGTGAGGGCATTAGAACTATGATTTGAAAGATCGAGCTCGATGAGTTCACTTTTCGAGGTGAGATGGTAGCACCCATTAACGTGCAGGCGTATCGGAAGTATTCTTCCTGTACGTTTTGAGGAGTTATTTGCGAAAATAACTCGAATTAAGGTGGTACCGCGTTAACTTAACGTCCTTTGGTTTTATAACCAAAGGGCGTTTTTTAGTCGGATTAATAAAAAATAAAAGGAGTGGTCATTATGAAGTACGGTGTAATTGGTGCAGGAGCAATGGGAGTAAGGTATGGCGTAATGTTACAAGAAAACGCCGGAGTTGATGTTGACTTCATCGATACTTGGGAACCCAACGTTGAAAAGATCCGTCAGCAAGGCGGCGTTACCGTTGCCCGTGATCACGAGAATCGACGCATCGTTCCAATTAACATTTACTACCCTGAAGAATATAAAGGTCATCCAGATGTTTGGATTATCTTCAAAAAGCAAATGCAGTTAGCTGAGGAAATGGAACGCAACAGTAAAGCCGGTATCTTCCATGATGATCAATACGTCTTTTCAGCAATGAACGGCATGGGACATTTTGAAAAAATTGAGAAGTACTTCCCTAAAGACAACATTATCTGTGGAACCGCGATGATCGCCACTCGAATGGATGGTCCGGCAGATATCGATTTCATGGGTGCCGAGGGCGACGAAGTGATGCATATGGCTCGCTACAACAATGAAAAGCCGGACGAGAAGACTCAAGCAATCTTCGATGACTTCACTAAGGCTAAATTAGGACCGGTATTCGCAGACGAATGGAAAGGCATGTGCATGTCCAAAGTTGTGTTCAACGCCGTGACGAACACATTATGTACCATGTTTGAAATGCAGATGGGCCAGTTCATCGAATACCCAGGGGTTCGAAAGATGTCCCGACAATTATTCGATGAGGCATATGATGCATGTGAGCGAGCCGGCATTTATCTCATTGCCACTCGTCAGGAACAAGTTGATTCAGTTATCACTGTAAGTAAAGAATATAAATACCATTATCCATCAATGTACCAGGACTTCTCAAAAGGCCGTCCAACCGAAGTTGATTATATCAACGGCTACATTGCCAAAATCGGCCGGGAACATGACTATGTTTGCCGAACTCACGAGTTTGTGGTTCAAGAAGTTCACATGGCAGAAATGATGCGAAAATATCACAAACCACAAACCAACGTGGCTGATAAGCGTGATGAGTCAGAAAAGGCGGGTGTTCGTGTATGAGTTTTCATTTTTCAGAACGGGTTCCAAAAAACGACAGTGATCCGGTCGGCGACATTTTAAAAGTTGCCGGTAGTCCCGACGTGATTTCCTTTGCCGGCGGATTACCAGCCCCTGAATTATTCCCTATTGATGCTTTAAAGAAAGTCACCAATGAGGTCTTTGATGAAAGTGGCCGGGAAGCATTACAATATGCCTCAGCAGTTGGTTATCCGGCTTTACGGAAACAAATTGCCAAACGTATGAACAATCAAGGAATCAAGGCGACGGTGGATAACATTATGATTACCACAGGTTCCCAGCAGTCAATCGACATCACAGCTAAAATGTTTATCAATCCTGGTGATACAGTGATTGTCGAAAAGCCAACTTACCTTTGTGCCCTTGATGTATTCCGTAGTTATGGTCCGCATATCGTTGGTGTGGAAATGGATGAAGACGGCATGAAGATGGACCAATTAGAGAAGGCCGTGAGTGAAAATCCGAACACCAAGTTTATCTATACAATTTCCAATTTCCAAAATCCAACCGGCCGGACCATGTCTGCTGAACGTCGGGAACAGATGATTGAGATTGCCAATAAACACGATATTATGATCATGGAAGACGATCCATACGGGGCAATCCGATTTGCCGGTGATGATATTGAACCGGTTAAGTTCTATGATAACGAAGAACGGGTGATTTACTTAAGCACGTTCTCCAAGATTCTGGCTCCCGGATTAAGATTAGGCTGGATCGTCATGAATAAATACTTAATGCCAAAATACAGTGTCATGAAGCAGTCCGCCGATGTTCATTCTGATAACTTAACTCAACACATTGTGGCTAAATTCATGGAAGAATACGACATTGACGAACACGTCAGCAAGATCCGTAAAGTTTACCGTCAGCGTGAAAACGTCATGATGGCCGCCATCGAAAAGGATTTCCCAGCCGGCGTCAACTACAGTCATCCTGAAGGTGGCCTGTTCATCTGGGTTGAGGTCCCCGGTGACGTTGATACCATTCAATTATTCAATACCTGCATTAAGCATAACGTTGCCTTTGTACCAGGCGAACCATTCTATCCCGATAAGGTAACGCCTGGAACATTCAGATTAAACTATTCGAACATGTCTGAGGAACAAATTCAGACGGGAATTAAGCGTTTAGGCAGTGCCATTAAAGAAACCATTGAACAAAATGAAGCAACCAGTGTCGTTCAGCATTAATTGAACCATCCTGAAGGGAGTGGATACCAGCATTTCAATTACACAAAAAACCAACTCATTTATTAACTGACATAAAGAGGAGCTGGTATGCTCCACAGGTAAATCCTGACACATATTTATATAGAAGAAACACCAAAAATAATGATGAAATGAAATTGAAAGTTTCGGCAGGCATGCCGGAGCTTTTTTGTCATATAAGCTTCATTTAAGTTCTCTCAAGTACACTGTTTCCATAAATCAATCATGAATGGAGGATTCAATATGGATATTTTAAAAATGGATGCAACTGAATACTGGGAAGACTTTATGAGCCGAAGTAAGGTCCACCCCAGTAATTATGAAACTTGGTCGTTTGCTGATCGCCCAAACTCAATGGATATGCTGGCGGATATGATCATTCAGAAAAGGAAAACTGCCTATACTTTCTGGCTTGATTTCTATGATGCGGACCAGGTTGTGCCCAAAGTCGGTGATTATCGGATGGTATTGCGAAAAAATGGTGATCCGGTTTGTATCATTCAGCTGAAAGTGGTGGAAATTGTCCCGTTTAAATGGGTTTCACAGGAGCATGCATACTTGGAAGGCGAGGGTAACCGTTCCTTAAAGTATTGGCGGCAGCTGCATAAGCAACTCTTCCGCAAACAGGCAAAACGGCAAGGAAAGTCATTTTCATTGGAAAGCCCCTGCATTTGCGAAGACTTTGAAGTTGTTGACACCCCACAAATTTGATTGCCAGTGCGCGATGCTAAATGGTAGTATGTTAATTGCGAGCTAATTCGACTTCTACCAATTTTGGAGGCATCATCGTGAATTCCACAGTCAATCATCAAAACGATCGGTCAAAGAACCATCCTTTTTTAGTCATTACCGTCGTTGCCTTCATGACATTCATGGGTGTTTTAACTGAAACCTCAATGAACGTTACTTTTCCAACGCTGATGAAGCAATTTAATATTTCTCTGTCAACGGTGCAGTGGGTGACCACCGGCTACTTGCTGATGGTGGCTTTGCTGACCATTACATCGGCATTCTTGAAACGGCGATTTACCAACAAACAGTTATTTGTATCGGCAGCGCTATTATTTATCACCGGCGATATTATGTGTGGATTGGCACCGAGTTATTGGGTTCTATTGGTTGGCCGACTGATTCAAGCTGGCTGTGTTGGCCTGACGGGACCGCTGATGAACAACATTATTTTGGAGATTGTCCCCGTTCATAAATTAGGAACGTATATGGGAATGGCCAACTTGATTGTTTTGGTTGCGCCAGCCTTGGGACCAACATTTGGTGGTGCCGTCGTTTCATTTGCCAGCTGGCGGATGATTTTCTGGATTACCGTCCCAATTACTGTGATTTTGCTGGTCCTGGGTCTGTTTATCATTAAGCAGTACAGCTCAACTGAGCACTACGAGTTTGATTGGGTTCGGTTCGGTGTGCTTGCCTTGGGGATGATCACCCTGCTGCTGGGCTTCAACATCATGGGTCAGCCAGGGGTGTTGGTTAAATTTATCAGCTATATGCTGGTCAGTGCGGCCTTGTTCACAACATTCGGCTGGCTGTCAAAGCGCAGCCACAAAGCATTGTTTAAGCTTTCCGTTTTCAAACGGCCGGTGTTTTTATTCAGCTTTCTACCCTATGTATTCCTTCAGTACGCCAATATCGGTATTAATTTTATGCTGCCAAGCTATGTTCAAATGGTTAACGGGGCAGCTGCAGTTATTGGTGGCCTGATATTGTTACCTGGAAGTATTTTCAATGGTTTGGGCCAGCCAATCTATGGTTGGATGCTGGACAGGTTCGGTGGCAAATTGCCGCTTTATCTCGGTAACTCACTGTTTCTGGTGCCAATTGTGGTCATGATGATCATGGGTCAAGAGATGTCCGTTCTGATCATTACGATTTTGTATACGATATTTGCAACTGGCCGTTCGATGGCTTTCGGCAACAGTATGGCATATGGCTTGAAGCATTTGCCAAGGGATGAGCAAAAAGATGCCAATGCGATTTATGGAACTGGCAACATGCTTGCGGGATCGCTTGGAACAACCATCATTGCGGCATTGATGACGTCCGTTCATATTGCCAGCTTTTCCCACGTCCAAAACATCGTCGCCGGTAGTCGAATGGCATTTGGAATGCTGGCATTGCTCGGTGTGATTAACTTTTTCCTGTTTAGGAGATTGTTTAAGAGTAGTAAGTAATGACACCTGATTGTTTCAGAGCAGACATAAAAGAGGCACCCTAAAATCTGTAATCAGATTTTGGATGCCATTTTTGTTACTATGCTAATTCTCATCAATCTGGCCTTCTTAACTCGATTTGTTGAGTAGATGCTTCGCTAATAAAATGTTCATCGTGATCAATTAGAATTAACGAAGGTTGGGATTCTTTAATCAGGTTGATCAATTGTTCTCTGGCACTGATGTCCAAATAATTTGTCGGTTCGTCCCAGATTAGTAAGGTGTGAGGCTGTGTTAGTGTATAAGCTAGTGCAGCTTTCTTTGTTTCTCCCATGCTCCATTCCTTTGGGGATGCCAACAATCTACTTCTGGAAACACCGAGTTGGTGCATAATGTTCCAGACGTTGGTTCGCTCTTCTAACCGTCCATCTGTAAAAAAGGGATTGTTTCGAACAAATGATTCAAAGCTTTGAGAGAGATAGCCGATGTTATTGGGCAATGTAACCAACTTATAACCATTGTAGTTAAGATCTACATTCTGCTGTAAGTATTGAATAAGTGTGGTTTTTCCAACGCCGTTTGGACCATAAATTGCTAAACGGCTATTTTCATGGAAATCAAGGTTGATTGGTAAGAAAAGCTTTGAACCGTTTCGGAGAATGGAAAATGAACGGAGACTGAAAAATAATTTGTTCCCAGTATTGGACTGAATGTTGGTGGTCAGGTTATCTACCTGATCAATATCGCTCAGGAGTCCTTTGCGTTCTTGGGAATTTTCACTTGCTCGTCGTTTAAAGACCTTCACCCTTTTCATTAATTTCTTGGCTGATTTTCGACTGGAAGCATCATTACTTTCTCGCTCTTTTTGTTCCGCCCATCTTTGCTGTTGATTTGCCCGTTGATCCAGTCGCTTGATTGATTTTCTAAGTCGGATATTTTTTTCTACGGCCGAATGGTCACGGGCCTCTTTATTGGATTTCCAGTCATTGATTGACCCACTGACTAGGTCGACACTGGAACGATTTAAGGACATTACATGATCGACAAATGAATTTAAGAAGCTTTCATCATGACTAACACAAATGAAGCCGGACTTGCTGCGTAAATATTGAGCAACCAGCTTACTACCATCAATATCAAGGTGATTTGTCGGCTCATCAATTAGGGGAAATGCACCGCGGGTCATAAATCCACGTGCAAGTAGTACCCGGGTTTGTTCGCCACCACTCAGCGAGTCAAAAGGTCGCTGATCATAGCTGCTTTCAATTCCAATGTGTTCGAGCTCAATTCTTGCCTGCCATTCTTCACCACCATTACTTGTCATGACATCCATGACTGATTGTGATGAGTCTGAAGGAAATGCGGGGAAATAGGTAAAATGAATATTTGTTTTAATAGATCCCTGATTATCCAGAGTTCCTAATAAAAGCTTGAGAAAAGTTGTTTTCCCGCGACCATTTCTACCGATCAGTCCCAAGCGCCAATGTTCATCGATGTCGGCTGAAAGGTTGTGAAAGATCGGCTCATCTGAGTCTAAATATTGATACGATAAATTTTTGATTTGAATGGTTCCCATAAGGAACATCACCTTATTTCTGTGAATAACTATTAATAATGATACAAGGACTAGCGGTTGTTAGCGAAAGGGACGGACAAAATATGCTATTTAATTTTATCATAAAAGTGCCATTATATTAAATTAATATGTGAATGGTACCAAACAAATTTGTTGACTAAAAAAGCTCCGGGAGATAATTCTCTCGGAGCTTTGATAGATATTAACTTAAATCTTCAAAAAGTTCGGATCTTTATAGGCTGGATTTGGATAGTGGTAGAATCCTTCGCCGGCTTCCATACCCAGCTTGCCTTCATCAAGCAATTCCTTCAGCTTGTCGGCAAGAACTTGAGCATCTGGATCTTTATCATTCTTTGCTTGTGCCAAAGTGATGTTGTAAGCAGTTCGAATTCCAACGACATCCAAGATTGCAAATGGACCCATTGGTGCACCGGTGGCTGCCATCCAAGTCTTATCAATCATTTGTGGATCGGCAACGCCTTTGACCCAGAGCCCTTCACCGGCACTCAGTAATGGAATTAACAGTGAGTTCAGGATGTAGCCGGGTTGTTCTTTCTTCAGTTCGATTGGAATCATACCAATGTCACGAGCAAACTGAACAATTTCCTTATAAATATCAGGATCGGTCTTTGGTGATCCCATGATTTTAGCGGTATTGTTCAACCAAACCTGGTTGGCGAAGTGCATGTTCAGGAATTGTGCCGGACGGCCGGTATCTTCCATAAACATACTTGGTACCAAGGTTGATGAGTTACTGGTGAAAATGGCATCTTTTGGTGCTAATTTGGCGATCTTAGTGTAGAAGTCCTTCTTAATGTCAGGACGTTCCGGAATGGCTTCAATCACTAGGTCGGCGTTTTTGACAGCTTCAGCGAGATCCCAAGTATAGGTGATTCTTGATAGACCAGCCTCAAAGTCTTCATCAGTCGCTGCGATATCATGTTTATACATGTGGCGCAAGCTCTTGATACGCTCTTTGGCTTTGCTGATTGCATCTTCATTAATATCGTAAACAACAACGCTAAATCCCTTATAAGCTGTTTGATAAGCAATTTGGCTTCCTAAAACACCGCTACCTGCAACTGTTACATTTTTAATTGTCATAATAGAATCCCCCTTATGCATTGAAAGCGGTTACCTAATTCGCCTTAATTATAAGTGATCGGGTATCGAAAGCAATGAAATGCATTTGGAAAGTGTGACTGAAGTGCCGCAACGACTGGTTGCCGGACTGATCTTTGTGGCGGTTATTGTGATTTTTGGAAACTAATAAACGCTTCTCTTGCATTCCCCCTTGAATAAGCATATATTGACCGCGAAAACAAAGGGGGAGTTTGTTATGTTTAATTGGGAAACATTTGAACCAAGTGAGTACAGTCGGGATCCGAAACCAAGTTATGTGGATTTAACCACTAGAAGCTACGTCACTGCAAAGGGTCATGCGGCCAAGCATACGGATGACCCCGACTTCATGAGATTGGCAAAAGCGACTGCCAAAGTAGCAAAGGCAATCAGCGGTGGCCCTGACAAAGGCATTCCAGTTGAAGGCTTTAAAGAATACCGACCATATCCGGTCCAAGCAGTTTGGACAGATGCCGGGGATGGCGAGGACTTCAAGATTTGGATTAAGCAGCCATTATTTATTAATGAAAAAGACTTCGATGCCGCTCTTACTCAGATTGATTTTTCGGATTTTGATCTGGGAGAAATCAAATTTGAGCATTTGGCTGAAGGCATTGAAATTCAGACAATTAATACTGGAACGGTCACACCAGATAGTGGGGCCTTGAAAGTGTTGACCGACACGATTCAAAAGAAAGGCTTCACCCGTCTGCATGACGATCAGCATCGAGAAGTATACATTGATGGCTTGCCAGTTGACTCTAGCAAGCTGGTTTTGGTTCGTTTAGCAATTGACGCGAATGGGCAGGAGCTGCCAGGACTGGTGCATAATTAAGATCACTGAAATGAAGTCATTTCAAAAAATATTATCAATAGTAAAGCCATACCAAGCATTAATTATACCTGGTATGGCTTTTTCGTTTTTAAAATAGCAATTCATTGATGTCACATTTGAAAATCTGAATCAGTTTAACCAGATTTTCGATGTCAGGATAAGTAAGATCATTTTCCCATTGAGAAATTGCTTGCCGAGTAACACCCAGCTTTCTGGCGATTGTCAGTTGGGAGATCGAACGATTGTGCCGAATTCTTTTTAAGTTGGTTCCTAGATTAATCATAGATACCTCCAAATCATCAATAACATACTCTTATTCAATCACAATTTCATGAATTTTTTGTGAAGTTCACAAGATAGATAACATATGCAAGCAATGCTTTCTTGTTTTCAAGGACAGTTTCAATGATAATACGAATCAAACGATTCATTATTAGGTTTGGAGGTAAAATATTGCTATTATCAGAAATTGAGGCAATTAAAAGTTCAAAAACAAGCAGGAAAACGATTATCTACACTTTTATTATGATAGTGGTAACGGAACTTCTTACTTGGCAGACATATTTTCTACATTCGATTAAGGGGTACCCTCATGGACTACCGGGATCTCAAATTATTAATCCACCAACAGCTGCATTTCTCTCTTTAAATTCATCTGGTGAATTTTTGCAACTTATCATTATGCTGCTGATGCCGATTTTCTTGATTCTGATTACGCTCCAACGAAAGATTGAGATCAGTCAAGGCAAGAGCAATTATATATTTCAAACGAGGATGGGAACAGTCAATCAATATCTGATCAAGGGGCAGATTACTCAGTTTGTTATCTTTACGCTATTTTATATGGCGCTCTTTTCATTTGATCTTTTAGTGAATATTGTTCTGTTTCACAAGGGTACAAGCTTCAAAGGTGTTGAAA
This sequence comes from Lentilactobacillus kefiri, assembly GCF_009739535.1. Lineage (GTDB taxonomy): Bacteria > Bacillota > Bacilli > Lactobacillales > Lactobacillaceae > Lentilactobacillus > Lentilactobacillus kefiri. The sequence goes on along the minus strand of NZ_CP029971.1, from coordinate 892,151 downwards.
ACTCAACCATCAACTCCCACTTATTAAATTTAGAGCTTGCCCACCCCTATTTAACTTATATTTGGTTCATCATTATTGTCAGCATAGCATTTGGAATTTATGCAGTTGTGACATACATACTGGCACTTTCCTTGAAGAAAACATTTTTGGTGTATCCAATTTCTTTGGGGCTTTGGATCATGATGTTTGCATTACCGTATAGTTCGTCATACTTTATGCAGCCATTTATTGAGTTCGATTGGAAAGAATATGGAATGTCAATGCTCAGCTATTTACTGATTTGCGGAGTTGTGATTATTGTTGGAAACTGGATTGTTCGATTACGAAGTCACAACTCATACTGCTAGCAGGCTGCAACTTGAAAGGGGAGCCAATGAAAGTTAAATTAGTCAATGTTTCTAAGAGAATTCACGGATCACCAGTTCTTCAGAACGTCTCCTACGAGTTTGATGATTCCACAATATATGGATTAACTGGTTCAAACGGTTCCGGGAAAACGATGCTAATTCGAGCAATTGCCGGGCTCTTGATCCCCACTTCCGGCGAAGTGATTATAAATGGTGATGTATTACATCAAAAGGCTGATTTCCCGGAAAGAATGGGTATTACCATTGGAAATATTGTTTTTCCTAAAGACCTTACTGGTTTTCAGAATTTGGTTGCATTATCTAAAATCAATAAAGTTGCAACGATTGAACAAATTAAAAATGCGTTTAAAAAAGTTGGGTTAAATGAAGAGGATTGGAATATCAAGGTTTCAGATTACTCCCTAGGGATGCGACAGAAATTAAGTATTGCGCAAGCAATTTTTGAGAAGCCCAAATTACTTTTGTTAGATGAACCTACGAATGGCTTGGATGAAGAAAGCACGTGGATCCTAAGAAACACACTCAAAGAAATTGCCCAAGCTGGCAGTACTGTCATTCTCGCTAGCCACGATAAGGAAGACATTGCATACTTGAGTGATGAAGTGATTCAGATAGATGGTGGAAAGATTGTTAATATAAAGTAAATCCCGAAAACCGTTGCAGGTCCCGATGCAGCGGTTTTCTTTTACCCAAATTTCATCTAATCAGCAATTTGCTTGCACATTCTCAAATTGTACGTTATAGTGTAATAGTAAAATATAACACTAGGGAGGTGTCATAATGAAGTTCGATGACAAGATTCCAATTTACTACCAGATTAAGAATTATATCTATCGTGAGATCATTGTTGGTAAGTTGGCCCCCGGCGATAAGTTGCCAGCTGTTCGCCAATTGGCCGTTGATTTGACCGTTAATGTCAATACAGTCCAGCGAGCACTCAGTGAACTGATTTCAGAAAAGATAATTGAACCCCAACGAGGCAAAGGCAACTTTGTGACTGAAGATAAGGATACAATTGAGAAACTTAAAAAAATGCTGATTACAGAACAACTTCAAGATTTGTATGAAAACCTCCACAAACTCAATGTGAGCGATGAAGAGATCGTTAATTATTTGGAAAATTATATTAATGAAAGAAAGCAGGTGCAATCATGACGAACACGATTGAAATTAAAAATTTGAATTATCGCAAGAATTATCGAAGCATCCTCGAAGACGTCAACTTGAATATTGGTGCGGGCAAGACGGTTGGTCTGCTCGGCGAGAATGGTGCTGGTAAGACAACATTAATGAGGTTGATTGCCGGTGTTGCCAAAGGCGCTTCCGGAAGTATTAGCATCGATGGCAAAGACGATGTGTCACTCAAAAAATCGTTTGTCAGTTTCAGTGAACAGCTGAACGGTTTTAGTTCCAGCATGCGGATTGATAAAATAATTCGATTCTATGAAGATGTTTATCCGGACTTTTCAACGGAGAAGTACAATCAAATGGCAGGTTTTCTCCAGATTGACGAAGGTTTGCGCTTGTCGGCCTTGTCCAAAGGGATGAAAGAGAAACTGGTTATCGGTCTGACACTTTCAAGAGACACCAAAGTGTATTTGTTAGATGAACCATTTGGTGGGATTGACAGTATGTCTCGGAAGAAGATCATCCAAAGCATCATTAAGTGGAAAAACGATGATGCAATCATTCTGGTTTCCGATCACTACGTTTCCGAAATTGCCAGTATCCTTGATGAAGTTGTGATTATCAAGGACCGCACCATTTATACGCAAAAGAGTGCCGAAGAAATTCGTTCGAAGTACGCTGAAGGAATCGAACAATACTACGAAAGTGTTTACGAAGGGAATGATATTGATGACTAGTACTTATAGCTTGTTTAAATCGCTGACGCGGCCAAAGATTCGGATGATGAACCGCATCTTGTTAATTGATGTCATTGCCATTGTATTGACGATTCTGTATCAAGTATATCGAGGAGCGTTAGGCAGTGAATCACCGGTTGCTGATACCTTATCATATGCTTTCGTTGTTGGTTTTGCAGCATTTGTCCTGCTATCGCGGAATAGTGAACACATTTTTGTGAGTGACGCTTACCGATTGATTCCGGCAAGTGACACGAAGCTTTATTCAGTGAACCTGCTGTCATCATTCATTGGAATTGTATACACGGGCATTGTCCAAGCGGTGCTGGTATTTGTTACGACAATTCCGTTTTGGAATGATGTGATGAAGTCCTTGAAGGAGATGGCTCATTACACGGCGGACAAGCCACATTTCTTTTCACAAATGATTTATACCGGGACCGGCGGATTGGTATTGGCAATTGCCGCAACGATTCTGATGTGGACATCAATCACTTTAATTCATTTAACTGGTAAGGCTTTAACTGCATTCTTACCAGACACACGACAAAAGTTCTTCAGATTCATCCTGTATGTCGTGGTTGTGGTTGCTTTCCTATATGTCTCTTCAATTGTTGCTAACCGGGTAAATGGCGTTATCGATCACTTCTTTAACCTAAACGGTGATACGATTGCGAGCCTATATTATGCAACGATTTATCTTCTTGGATTTGCGGCAGTGGAATCAGTTGGAAGTGTTTATCTGCTCAAGCATTGGGTGGAAACCGGCGACTAATTTTACTGGTTAATATGAGTAGTCATCGGCAGCCTGTCGATGACTATTTTTTGTCGGTCTGATTTAGTGATATAATCAAAATCTAAATAAAAGGAAACGGCAGGCAGTCATTTTGAGAAAACCTTGGACGATGACAACATTTTATCTTAGCTACGGATTCATGATTGTGCTCTGGTTCTTTGGCAGAGAACTGATCAACTTTATCGAGCACCACTATACGACTGGGCTTGCGAGTGACTTAACCAGTCTAGCTATCAAAGCAGTGATCATGGTAGGCCTTGGTGTGTATTGGATCACCAAAACGGATCATCAATTATGGATAACTAAACGCAAACTCTATAACGGAAACTTTCCGATGGTGTTTTGGATTGTCTTGGCGATGTTTGTCGCATACCTGGCCTTCTTGATGTATGGTGCCCATCACAGCTTCTATATTCAGTCAGATCCCCTCAAAAGCGGTGAGTTTATTAGTGTGACCGTTGGTGCCGGCTTAATTGAGGAGCTGTTATTCCGCGGCTTCTTCATGAACTTTCTGATGAAGCACTACGGGATTTTTGCTGCAAATATTGTCCAGGCAATCTTATTTCAAATTAGTCATTTTCCCTTGTATTATCTAGAGGGCTTAACAATGACTGGCTGGTTGGTTAATATCGCAAACGTGCTGCCACTGGGCTTGATCTTTGGCTGGATATTTTATCGGACCAAGAACCTCTGGCCGGGAACCATTTTGCATTGCGTTTGGGATACTGGAGTGACATTGTTTATTTAAATGACCAATCCTTGACACGATGGTCATTTCTTGGCATAATAGTAACCGTTACTATTGAGTGTACACAAAATAACCTAAAACCCATTAATTAAACAATTACGATATTTGGAGGTATGATATTACATGGCAAAGAAGTCAAAAATTGCTAAGAACAAACGTCAAGAAGCACTGATTGCAAAGTATGCGGACATTCGTCGTCAGCTGAAAAAGGAAGGTAACTACGAGGCATTAGCCAAGTTGCCAAAGGATTCCAATCCCAACAGGTTACGTCATCGTGATGAGCTGGATGGCCGTCCACGTGGATACATGCGTAAATTTGGCATGTCACGGCTTAACTTCCGGAAGTATGCCCATCTTGGTCAAATTCCTGGTGTTCACAAGGCTAGTTGGTAATTCTTGATTTAACAAAGGAGTGATCAACTTGGAAAAACAGGATTTAGCGAGTGCATATCGTCGCCTAAAGAGTCCCAGTATCAAGGTTCGTAAACGGGCTTTGAAGATTATTCATGAAGCAAAAGCAAACAGGCAACATAACTAAATTGTGCATAAAAGCACCCCAAATGATTATGTTTAATCATTTGAGGTGCTTTATTTTACATGAATATTACATTTTTGGAATTGAATAGTATTTCCTTGACTTAGTATGGTTATCTTTGTAAGGTAATAATAACTTAAGATATTTCGAATCTCATATAAAAGTCATGGCACCTTTGATTTGGGAATTTAAGCGCGTTTCTATGTTGCTCACGGGGAAAGAGCGAGGCGTTGCCCATGAATATTAAGCGAATAGTGTTTTCGATCATTTTTGGAATATTGAATTTAGTTGCCGGATATTTTTTGTTCAATCCAATTATGCACATTGTTTATCGCCAATTTGAGGAAGCTGATCTCTACCAAATAATTGTGGTTTTAACGATAACCCTTATTTTGGATATCGGGACGTTTCAAGAGATTGCCGATTAGTATAGAAGGCTGACATCAAGACTTGGTGTCGGCCTTTTTAATTTCTGCTTAATTTCGTTAAATGTGGCGTGGTTACTGTTGATAGTAATCTTTTTTGCCAAGCTGAGTGTTTAGCCAGACGAAAAATAAGACGACAAGGAATAGCAGGATCCACAGGCAAATGAGCGTTACAATTATGACAACAAAGCCTAAGCCGCCATGTGTGGTAGAGGATTCAAGCAAATCCCAAAGGAAACTTTTATGTTGGAATAATAACTCAAGTGGGGTTGTAATCACATTCAAGATGAACACAAAAATGAAGAAGTCATTTACAGCGTGAACAGCTTTTCTTATCATGGAAGGTCTCCTTTGTTTATCTGATATGGTTTTTATGATAACATGAATGTTTTTTGGACCAATCTTTTATCGGAGTGAATGTTGGGAACAAAAAATGATGGTTCCCAGTATTAGTGAGAGCCATCATCCAATTGCATTTAAATTTGACTTTGATTTCTGCTCCACCGTGAATTTGAAACTCCGGGTAGAATCATCAAAATAAAGAACCAAATTGTTCCTAGCAGCGGAATAAGTTCAATTAAAATCCACCAGCCACTGCGATTGGTGTCGTGCAGTCGGCGAACTCTTAGCGACCAGGTCCCAATCCAAACAATTAGTACGATCAGCTTTGCAATATCGTTAATGTACCAGTCACCCCAAGTGTAAATGGTATTCAATGAGTGGCCCATGGCCAATTCAACAATCGTGACGGCAATGCCACCTAAGATGTAGTTCAAAATAATTGGCCACCAATATTGTGATCGGTTGGCTTTTGCGTTAAATGTAAAAATGTGACTCCAAAATTCTCCGTAACTCTTGATCATAGTTGACTCCTTATTTATAAATGAGGTACCGATAAAGTATATCACTAATCCGCGGAATCATGATGAATCTATTCCTGGAATAAATGTTCCCAAATGAATGTTTACGCTCCAGCTTTGTCCCTTGGAAAGAAATTTAATAGATGTATTTCGTACTTTCATTGATGTTAATCACCAAAAATTTACATTTATAATTGAATGTGCTATATTAGAACTACAAAAAATATTGGAATATTGATGCATCGAAGCCCTCAGCAGGCAAGAACTGCTGAGGGCTTTTTTCATGGCCGAATTGTCGCCTTAAATGTATCATTTATAATGTTTGCTATTAAGCCAATGTGCAAACAAAATAGAGATGAAAGTGTCCATACAATGTTTAATTACTCCTAATAAGCCTCCTAAAAATAATACCAACAGGTAAATGAGGAGTGGCATAACGTTATCGGGTTTCATTTTTTAAAAATAATGGTATATTAGGGAATACAAATTGCTTATTTGAGGATGTGGTGCTGCATGAGGGAAAAAGTTAAGATTAATAAGTCTATCGTAAAGGGTTTACTGCTGTATGGTGGACTGATATGGTTTGTATTGATTATTGCGATTATCCCCCATTTTGGGGGAATGATGGCCCTACATGACCCTGGTGATTTTGGGATTTCGAAATACACCATTGCGGACACTTTATATTTTGCGTGGCGGTTTCCACTTACATATCTAGTAGTTTCATTGATTCACACAAAGTGGTCAGTGGCATTCCCAGTTGGTTGGTATTATTCAATGTTTGCAATCTCAATGCTGCAGGTTGTAGTGGATCTCATGCGTGGCGATTTCTTTGTTGCATGGGTAATTCTGATCGATTCACTGGCGTTTGGTGCTGCCATTTACTTTTTCTCTCTGGTTACATTGAGGATCATTCATAACAATATGTTCATCAAAAGTGACAATTATTTTGTGCGATGGTTTGGTGCTTTGAAGATGTCACTGGGTGAATACTTGCAGTGGCTGTTGGGAACGTATGTGTTGTATTTGGTAGTTAATTTATTTGTGGATTAGTTGTACAAGACTCACAAATCTGAAAGTTATAGAATTTAAATCAGGTGATTCTCAAAAATGAGAGTCATCTTTTTGTTAACTTTGTTTGATGGATCTGAAATGGAAGGATGTTCCCATTCCCTGGAATATAAAAACTGGACTGCTCAATAGCAATCCAGTTGATTTATTTCCGGTCATTATTCGTCATATTAATGGGCTTCATCCACTTATCAAAATCTTCTGCGCTGACATAACCTAGTTTAATGGCGGCAGCTTTTAACTTTGTGCCGTCTTTGTGTGCTTGTTGAGCAATTTCAGCTGCTTTGTGATAACCAATGTGAGGTGAAAGAGCGGTGACTGTCATGAGTGAATTATCGACCAACTGTTTCATCCGATCTGGGTTCACGGTAATTCCGGCAACCATTTTATCAGTAAAGTTCTGCAGGATACCAGTCAGCAATTCAACTGATTCCAGGAAAGTATTGATGATAACTGGTTTATAAACATTCATCTCAAAGTTTCCCTGACTGGCAGCCACTTCAATGGTGGTGTCATTTCCCATTACCCTAGTAGTGGCCATTGTGATGGCTTCGGCCTGGGTGGGGTTAACTTTGCCTGGCATGATTGAAGAACCGGGTTCATTGGCAGGAATGCTCAGTTCACCATAGCCGGCCCGTGGACCACTGGCTAGGAAGCGAATATCGTTGGCAATCTTCAGTAAGTCGGCTGCCAGAGTTCGGATTGCGCCGTGAGTAACGGTTAATCCGGAGTGGTTGGCCAAGCCATAGAACTTGTTTTGAGTCTTAAATGGCAGATCATATTCTGTGGCTAATTCAGTAACCATTGCCTTGGCAAAGTCTGGAGCCGTGTTCAGACCGGTACCAACAGCTGTTCCGCCGATTGGTAATTCCAGAAGGGATTTGCTGGTTTCATTAATAAATTGAAGGTCATGTGTCAGTGCACTGGCCCAACCACTGATTTCCTGACCAAATGTGATTGGCGTTGCGTCTTGAAGATGGGTCCGACCTATTTTGACGACGTTCCAATACTGTTTTTGCTTTTCTTTGAGAACCGCAATCAGGTGTTCAATTGCGGGTTTCAGCTTCAAAATACTGGTGATCGCTGAAATATTCATTGCCGTTGGAAATGTGTCATTAGAACTTTGCGAGTGGTTGACGTCATCGTTGGGAAGAATCGTCACAGAACCGTCAAGCTGACGACAGAGGTTGGCGATAACTTCGTTAACGTTCATATTGGTTTGCGTTCCGGATCCAGTTTGGTAAACGTGAAGTGGAAAGTCGGCCATCAGTTTGGGTTCATTCAATGCCAAAAGGTTTCGGCAGGCTTTCTCAATTAAGTTTGCCTTTTTTTGATCCAGTGTCTTTTGAGTACCATTAACGACTGCCGCACACAACTTGATGTTAATAAGTGTCCGGATGACTTCAACTGGCATTAGTGGGCCAGTTGGAAAGTTATGCCTGCTTCGTTCAGTTTGTGGTCCCCACAGCGCGTCCTTTGGAACTTTGACTTGTCCGAGCGTATCTTCTTCAATTCGGTATTCAGTCATGATATCCTCCTGTTAATATTCCGGCTTCCATTGAGTTTCTTGAATTGCATCGGAAACCGAACTGATTGGATTTTGATTGAGTTTCTGATCAACTGCACTTTGGGCAACTGCTTCGGCAACCGTGTCCGAGAATGCACTCAGCTTGGAAACTGGTGGCAAGACTGCTGCTCCCGGCTGATTTGGATCGACGATTCCGCCTAATGAATGGGCGGCTGCCGAGATCATTTGGTCATTCAAGACAGATGACGAACTTGCGATTGCCCCCAGACCCAATCCAGGGTAGATTAAGGCATTATTTGCCTGGCCGATTTGGTAATCGATGCCATTGTATTGAACGACATCAGAAGGAACCCCGGTGGCAATCAATCCCTTGCCATTGGTCCATTTAATCAAATCTTCGGCAGTTGCTTCCAGCAGCTTGGTTGGATTGGAAATTGGGAAGATGATCGGTCTTTCTGTGTGGGCAGCCATTTCTTTCACGATTTCCTCGGTGAATGCTCCTGGCTGAGTAGAGGTTCCCACCATGATAGTTGGATGGATTGCTTTAACAACGGCAGTTAAGTTGGTGAGTTCATTTGCATTCGCAAACTCACTTCGCGATCTTGCAAATGGTTTCTGTTCCTGCGTTAAATCAGGGGTGTCGTCGAACAGCAATCCCTGTTTATCTACCATGTAGAAGTGCTTCTTCGCATCCTCTGGTGACAGCCCTGCGGCAATCATTTCATTATAGATTCGCTTCGTAATTCCGGCACCAGCCGTTCCAGCACCGAAACACAGATAAGTCTGGTCGGTTAATTTTTGCTTTGAAATGTTGAGGGCACCGATGATACCAGCCAGGACAATGATTCCAGTTCCTTGAATGTCATCGTTAAAGACGAGCTGGCTGTCTTTATATTTGTTTAGGATATTTGCCGCGTTGGAGCGACCGAAATCTTCAAAATGGAGGTAGACATCAGGAAATAATTTTTCGACTGCAGCGACAAATTTATCGATATAGGCATAGTAGCGATCGCCACGAACGCGGTGCTCTTTTAATCCCAAATACAAGGGATTATCTAGCAAACTTTGGTTATTGGTTCCGGCATCAATGACAACCGGCAAGACCTGACTTGGGTCAATTCCCGCAGCGGCCGTGTAAACCATTAGTTTACCAACGGTAATATCCACGCCTTGAGTTCCCCAGTCACCGATTCCAAGAATCCCTTCACCATCTGTTACACACAATAGACGGATGTCACGATCTTCAGCAGCGTTCTTGAGACTTTCTTCGATTGTGTCTGGATTTTCGATTGAAAGAAAGGCGGCATTTTGAGGTTGGATAAATAGCTCACTGTAGTTTTCGACAGTGGTGGCAATCGTCGGATCATAGACAATTGGCATGAATTCGGCAACATGTTGCGAAAACACCTTAAAAAACAGGGTTCGGTTCTCATTAAAAATGCTCATAAGCAGGGAACGCTTCTCAAGTGCCGATGATTGGCTTTGGTACTGTTGATAAACTTGGTCAGCCTGTTCATCTATAGTTTGTACTTTTGGCGGCAGCATGCCGACAATTCCGAGCTGCTGACGCTCAGACTTGGTAAAGCCAGTCCCCTTGTTTTTGAATGGGTCGTTTAAAATTGAGTTTGTCATTGAGTGATTGTCCTTCCTTAAAATGCCCGTTATTTATAAAGATATCATAACTCAAAAAATGATGGGCATAAAGCTGAAAACGCGACTTGGTAGGATTTCTTTGAAAGTTTGATGGGCTTATTTGCAAAATGACTTTGACATCAACTGTTTTATGGGGTATATTATAGTCAAATTTTAATCATTTTATAATCTAATTCAAATATAGGTAGGTGCGCTGATGAAAAAGATTTTGGCTTACAATATTTTGGGGTATGAAAAGGAATTTGTGTTGGAATGGGCTGCAGAACATCCAGATGTAAAGGTTGATTTCAACTCGATTGAACTGCACGACGACACCGTTGAACTTGCCAAGGGCTACGATGGGATTGACTATCGACAACGCAGTAAGCTTAGTGAGACGCCTGATTTATATCAAAAGCTCCATAGTTATGGCATCACTCAGTTGGCATTGCGATCAGCTGGAGTGGATTCATGTAATTTAAAGTGGGCGAAGGAAAATGGCTTGACGATCACCAATGTTCCGTCATATTCACCGGAAGCCGTTGCTGAAATGACATTGACCCACGCATTAAATCTGGTCCGCCACATTCCCCAATTTCAATCTCGAATTGCCAAAGACGATTACATTGTTGAAGGTCTTCGTTCACGCGAGCTTTCAGAAATGACTGTCGGTATCATTGGCGTTGGCCGAATCGGCAGCACAGTCGCCAAAATCTTCAAGCGGTTTGGCGCACGGGTCCTTGGAAACGATATAAAGGAAAACGACAAGTTCCGTGACGTGGTTGAGTACACGTCCAAAGAAGATATCTTCAAGAATGCCGATATTATCACGATGCACACATACATGAGTGATGATAATTATCACCTGATTGGCAAGGAACAGTTCAAGCAAATGAAGTCTTCAGCATTCTTCATTAACTGTTCAAGGGGACCAATTGTGGATACTGACGCGTTGATAGAAGCGTTGGAAAATCAAGAAATTGCCGGCGCTGGGATTGACGTGATTGAGAATGAAACAGAAATTTTCAATCAATCATTTGATGGGGAAATTCCGTTGAAGGCTTATACCAAGCTAAAAGCAATGGACAACGTTTTCTTAACACCCCATGTCGCCTTTTATACCGATATTGCCGTTCGAAACATGGTCAAACAGTCACTTGATGACACCCTCAAATTGATTAGCGGGTAATCAACTGGCCATACTATCAACGTCTAATAAGCATAAAAAAGGATAAAATAAAACAATCTAAGATGGATCCAGCCATAATGGCGTTTCATCTTAGATTGTTTTTTATTTGTATTATTTGAAAAATTATTGTTTGCTCTTAATTTCTTCGTAGCCTTCCAAATAGTTGGCATATCTGGCGAGGGCAAAGAGATAATCTGAAAGCCGGTTGAGGTATTCAAAGATCTCATCATTCAGTGGCTGCTGCTTATCGTTTAGTTCAATGACCATCCGCTCTGCACGTCTTGCTAATGAGCGGGCATATTGGAGAGCAGCTCCGGCTTGATTACCACCTGGCAATATAAATGCTTTAATCGCAGGAAGCTTAGCCATGATTTCGTCAATTTCAGCTTCGAGCTTTTTGGTGTCATCAAAAGTAATATTGTGATGGCGTTTAACGGTGATGTCCGCTTGAAGCTCATAGAGATTCCGTTGAACCGTTTGGATGCCAGGGGCAAGCTGACGGCTCTTTGGAGACAGAACAGAGACAACGTAGCCCAACCATGAATCCAGTTCGTCTAATGAACCCAGCGCTTCGATTTGGAGATCATATTTGGGAACCATCTTTCCTGTAACCTGCTTGGTTTTACCATGATCACCGACTTTGGTATAGATCTTTAACATGTTTTTACCTCCGAAATATATGTAATGAAAAAGGTCAGAGGCAAAATGTGTTTTGTCCTGACCTCATTCCGTGCAAATGATTATTTTTAACTTGATCCTTCGATGGGGGACGAAAAACCAAGGTGAAACACTTGGTTTGGTGGTAACTGATCTGCTAGGTTTTGTTTTGGTTCACTTTTACCTAGCTGAAACGTGTTCCGACGGGCCTGACGCTAACTTCTAAGCCAACTTTGGCTAAAACCCAAGTTCAGGGTTTCAACCAAAGTTATCTTAGAAACCGCGTCAACCAGCCCTCGTCACACTCTATTTTACCGGGCATGCTCCACCTATACAATCAGTCTGATCTACCAACTCGACACCCTTCTTATCATGGTTGCCGTTTTGCTTTGCGAAGACTGTTGCGACATCGCCATGGATTTCCATAACTTTGTCTTCGTAAGTCTTCTCATCAATTGGTTCCTTAGGAGCTTGTTTGAATTCATTTCCAACGTAAGGAAGCAATGATGTTGACTTGGTTGTGAAGCGGTATTGTCTCATCAATGGGGCAATTTGGTCACCTTCATTTGGTTGGAAGGTAACGGTACAACTAACCGCGTTGTCTGACCAGTAAGTCTGCAGGAAGGCTTGTGTTGCGAACTGTTCTGCAATCGAAACATTACCAGCTGAGGCGAAGTTCTTGCTGTCAGCGTGTGATGCGCGGATTGGGAATTCTGCAACCATTGTGCTCTTGGTGTAAACATCTGGTTCAACATGATAGCCACATGCCTTCAAAGCTGGAAGTAATGGATCTGAATCTTGGAAACGAATTCGTTGAATTAAATAACCTGCATAGTGGAAATGCATACCTTCAGAAACACCGGCTAATTTAGCAACAGTCCCTGATGGCTTAACAGTGGTGTGCTTGATTGATGGCTTGCATCCAAGTGTCTTGGAGTAGTTTTTATCAGCAGCTACAACCGCTTTGTAAAGACCATCGACTTCTTTAACAACTCGTGGGTCGTAAATTGGCTTCTTGATGGCTTCACCAGTTTCAGGATCAGTTGCATCTTCGTAACCAGTTACAACTCGGTTGCCAAACTTGGCAAGGATCCAGTCTTGGATACCTGACATTGAAATACCGATCCGACGGTTGTTTTCAATGACGTTACGTGAAACTTCCCAATCGTAGTTACTGAATGTAACCCGCTTTGAGAAACGAGTTCCCAAAGTAAATGCTTCGTCTAAGTCCCAACCTTGTTGGCTGGCAACATAAGGGAAGACTTCAAACAAGTTACATGGTTCACCGTTGGCTAATGAAATTTCACCACATGGGTTGGTTCCTTCAACGTTACCATCGATGTCTTTTTGCTTGCCATCAATTTTACGGCCGTAGTTCTTGGAAAGCTCCAAGTTAACAATTCCTGGTTCACCATTGTGTTGGATTGAATCAGCAACCGGACCGTAATTGTCAAATTCTGAATCAACGGCAACACTGTTGTTTGATGCCCAACGGTGATGGTAAAGCTTGTCTTTGTCCTGTTTCATTGTAATGAAGTCTTCATCGTCAGCTGAGCCTAAAGCTAATTCAGCTGAACGACGAACGTTTCCGGCAACAACAGTTTTACCAATTAAGTTACCAATATCAGTTGCATCAACGGATGACAAATGGCGGCCAACTCGTGAGTTCAGTAAATCGTTGATGTCGATTAACATTTCAATTAATGGCATTGGACCTGAGGCAGTTCCACCGAAGCCCTTGATCTTGGCACCTTTTTCACGGATGTCACTCATATCAAGAACAAGATCAGTCTTGCCATCAGCGTTGGTCCCGTTAAAGTGCATATCAATCAAATGAGCGTTGGCAATAACCCAACCTTCACGAGTATCTGGAAGACGGTAGTAACGAACGTCTTTGATTGAATGGTTCTTCAACCATTCATCTTTATCCATGGCACCCATATCAAGTGAATCTTTGTATGATTTACTGTTTTTATCAATGATTACCTTTAAGTCGATCTTGTTATCAACTAAAGGAATCTTGTGGATATTATTTTTAGTGACAGAAAAACCAACACCGCCGCCCTTCATCAATTGGTCGAACATGAATGAGTAAGGCATTGAAACGGCAGGAGTCTCTGGTTGAAGATACTCTGGCAAAATGTGGCTGTGACCGTATGATTGTGGACGCACAGCAATAAACCAACAGTTGTTTAAGGCATCACCGTTGCGATCCTGGTAGCTGGTACCTGAGATCCAAAGGTTACGTCCTGAAGGAGTAGCTGAGAGGCCATAAATCAATTTATAGAGCTTCTTAGCTTCTTCAGTTAAGGCATCAACAACTTGTGGGTCAACGTTATCTTCGTGTAAACGAGGATCAAGGTTAATATTACCTTCAACAACTCGCTTAACAGTTTCGTCCCAGTTTTCGGTACGGCCTTTTTCTGGAATCCAACGTGCATAAGTTCGTTTGTAGGTAACCCAGCCTAATTCGCCCCAGTGTGGTGTAACTTCTTCTTTAACTTTGTTTATAAATTCATCAGATAGTGAAACTGATGAAAGTTTCATAGCTTGCATAATCGTTCCTCCTATGTACATTATAATCGCATTTCTCTCGAATTGCTTGAACTGATACTATATATAGTATATCCAACTGACCTAAGAAGCAATATATTGTGTATTCCCAGGATTTGCTTGTACCGTGCATAATCGCATGAAGTCGGGGATTTAAAGAATTAAAAATTTTTTTGATCACACTGAGAGGTACATGACGGATAACAAATAGTTGTGTTGATTGCACCAGAAATTGCCCATATCTAGTCAATATGTCGGGGTATTGTTTTCTACCGGACCACATTATGTGCCGTCACGAAAACGATTTGTCACGTAAAAACAACGGATCGGTGTTTTTTCAATAAAATTCGTGTTTAGGCATTATTTTATGGATAAAGTTAACAAAATAGAGTATTATCATATTCATAGACGAACAATAATCCGATAAGACATCATATCATTTCTAATTAATTCGTAAAATTCGTTATTTTCATACTTTTCTTTCTATATATAGGGGCTGGAGGACAACAATGCAGAAACAATATGAATTAACCATTGGTAAATTAAAGCGGACATTACCAATTATCCCGATTACCGATACAGCAGCAATCGCTTCGTTTGTCTTGCTTGGGGACGCGGAATTGACCCGGTATGCCGCAAAAGAGTTGGCCAAGCGGATTAATATTCCCTTTGACTATTTGGTGACTTTGGAAAGCAAGGGCATTCCATTGGCCCAGGAATTGAGCTTGATTACCCATCATCCACGATACTTTGTGTTGCGAAAAAGCGTGAAGGCTTATATGAGAAATCCAATCGCCATTGGCATGCGTTCAATTACCACTGATTACCATCAGAAGCTGGTATTGGATGGATGTGATGCAGAAGAACTTCGTGGTAAGCGGGTCATTATTGTTGACGACGTGATCAGTACCGGCGGATCATTGGCATCTGCAGAGCATCTACTTACAAAAGTCGGCGCAAATGTGGTTCAACGCTGCTCAATTTTGGCTGAGGGCCCCGCAGCAAACCGGGATGATTGTGTATTCTTGAATACCCTGCCAATTTTTGCTGTGAAGAATGCCTAGTCATTTTAGAACTTCATCTGTATAAATGAAAGAAGGAGCCACAAATCCCAATTGAGATTTGTGGCTCCTTTTACTTGTTCCGGGATGTGTTGTTCACTCGATTCCCTTGTACTTGGCAAATCCATCTGTCAGGAAGTTTGATAGTGCTATCCACATAAATATGGGTTCAAGATTATTTTGCGGGCCGAGTTTAAAGAAGAGGTATATAAAGACAAGACTGGTTGAAATCAGTATTACCATGGGAATAAGTCCCCGCCGATAATTGTGATAATCGAGGTTGGGATGACGATCATAAAAATTTTCACCTGTGAAGAGACACCAAGAAATTAAAGCGATAAAGAGAAGACTGTACGCCCAAACAGGATCAAAATTAGCGATTTCTATAAATGGGTAAATGATAGCTACGAGGATTACTGGCGTATTTGTAAACAGCGCATATTTGTAGTTGAATGTCATGTGGTCTGCCCCCTATACGTTTTAAATCCACTGATTGTCGCGTTATATAAACCAAAAATTAATAGATAGCCGACTGGGGTTTTTGCAAAAAAGTCGAATATGACTAACACCATCAATATGATGGTGTTAATAGCAAAGACAACATTTGCCACGGTATTGAACTCAAAGTGCTGCGGGTCCAACTCTGGATGTCGCTTGAAGAATGGCTTGAAATATCGATAGTGAAAGAAAACATATAGGACCGAAAAAATACCTGTCGCAGCCAATATAGCGATAATCGTATTTGATATGTATACGTGAACCAACAAATAAAGCGCAATAATGGGAACGTATGGCGCAAAACAAATCAATGCAACCTTATAATTGAATTTCATAAAACAACTCTCCTTATCGTTAAATCCCCACCCTCAGAAAATTGTTGTTTTTAGCCTATCATATAAGAAGAAAATTGCAAAACTAATCAAGAAATATGGTAAACTTTGGTTATTCAAATAAGATCACTAGGGGTGCCTTGTGCTGAGATGGCAATTTGCCAATCCCTTTGAACCTGATTTGGTTAATACCAACGTAGGGAAGTGGAAAAATGATAACAACATGCGCCAAGTCCGGTCACGTTCTGTTTGAAAATTTTGCTTTAAGGAGCATTGACCCATGAAATTTTCTGAAGAATTAGTGGAAGCTGGACAACCAATTTTACACAAGATTTATCAGCATCCGTTTGTCGAGGGAATCGGCAATGGCAATTTGCCTAAAGAAGCGCTGACCTTTTATGTCGGTCAAGATTACAATTATCTGAATGCGTTCATCAAGGTGTACGCCGCTGCCATTCAAAAGTCGCAAACCCGGGCTGATATGGCAATCTTCGCAAAACAAATCGATTTTATTTTGCATAGTGAAATTCACCCCCACCACAATTTCTGCAATGTGGCTGGCGTTAAATATGAAACTTTACAGCATGAACCCCAAGCTCCCGGCACCTATCTTTACAATGAACATATGTATCGTTCGGCACGGACGGGAGATTTGATTGATATTGTTGCGGCAATGACACCATGCCCATGGACCTATTTGGAAATCGCAAACCGGTTTGTGAAGCAGGGTAAGAACACTGATGACAATGTCTTTAAACCGTGGATTGAGTTTTATGCCGATATGGGCGATGACGGCGACAGCATTCTTACTCAGCTGTTTGACCTGATTGATCGCGAGGCGGAACATTACGACCAGCATCATTTGGATGTCGTTAAGGAAGAGTTCCTGAAGAGCTGTGAACTGGAGTGGGAATTCTGGGATCAGGCTTATCATCAAAGAAGTTGGCACTTTATTAAACCAATGAAGCAGTATCGTTAATTCAAAAAGGAGAGTGTGACAAAAGGCGTTTTGATCCCGGAATTTAAGGGCATAAATTGATTATTCCTGGTTTTGGAATGATTGGTTTATGCTCTTAAATAGCCGGGATCAGCCGATTGTTGCACGTTTTAGCAAAATAATATAAAATTGCGAAACAATGAGGTTGAGAAAAAGCATACACTTTTGTTTCAGCCTCATTTTGATGTAAAAGGCCTTTGACATTCAGCCATTTCTGCAAAACACCGATCAATGTTATGATATGATAAGCTCGAATGAAGGAAAACAAAGGAGGCCAACTGTATGCTGACAATCAACCATCTCCATAAACAATTTGGCAGTGTGACCGCACTGGATGACGTTAGTTTTGACGTACCCGACAAGCAAATTACGGGCTTGATCGGTCAAAATGGTTCTGGTAAATCGACAACCTTTCATAGTATTTTGAATTTCCTAAAGTATGACGGCGAAATTCGTTGGAATGGTCAGCCAATCAAAGAAGCCGACTTTGATTCGATCGGGTATCTACCCGAAGAACGGAGCTTGATGCACAAGCTGACGATTGAACAGCAGATCGTATACCTGGCTCGGCTTAAAAGTAAGCCGGCCAAAGAAATCCGACCGCAAATTGATGGTTGGCTGAAGAAGTTTGCGGTAAAAGGCAAAAAGACTGACAAGATTAAAGATCTATCCAAAGGAAACCAGCAAAAGGTTCAGCTAATTGTGACATTGATTCATCATCCAAAGCTAATTATTCTCGATGAACCCTTTAGTGGACTGGATCCGGTTAACGCCGATTTATTAAAGAATGCCATTCTCGAGGCCCGGGACCAAGGGGCAGCAATTATCTTTTCCAGCCATGACATGGCCAATGTGGAAGCAGTTTGTAACCGCCTGGTTATGTTGCGGACGGGTGAAGTCGTCCTTAACGGAACAATCAAGGAAGTTCGTGATCAGTTCGGTAAGTCGGAGATTTACGTGACCACCGATTGGACAGAAGACCAGCTGAAACAACTTCCACATGTGGTTAAAGTTCAAAATATTCGTGGCAATCGCTTCCTATTAAGGTTGGATGATCCTGAGAAGGGTCCGGAAGTCTTTGAAAAGTTGACCAACGGCCAATATATTGAAGAATTTAGTCAACAGCCGCCGACCCTTGATGAAATTTTCAGAATGAAAGCGGGGATCAAACATGAATAAAACATTCATTGTCGCAATCGAAACCTATTTGAGACAGGTTAAATCCTGGAGCTTCATCATGTTGGTCATATCGCCGTTTATTTTATTGGCAATCTCTCTGGGGATTGGTTACACAAGTGCCACCTCCAGCTCGGATCAACAGCGAATTGCGGTGATTTCTGAAACACCGGCTTTGCGAAAACAATTCATTAAGGCTAATCAGGATGATGTTAAGGCAAGCGTGACAACGACAGCTGCTGCGAAAAAGAGTGTCAATAATAACAAACTAGCCGGCTACTTGGTGTTGTCGGCTGATAAGGCCAAAGTCACCGGTGTCTACCACTCGACTGATTCCATCACTAACGGAATGCGGACCAAGGTCAACGTCTTTCTTGCCCAAACTCAGCATCAGTTGAATCTGGCCAACGCCAATCTGAGTTCAAAGCAAATGAAGTCGTTGGCAGTCCAGCCGGCTTTCAAGCAAACGATTAAAGCCAGTCATGGCGGGGCCAACTTTGCCAAAATTGCCTCATTTTGGATCCTGGTCTTCATGATTTATATGATTATGATCACTTATTCTTCCGTGACCGCTCAAGAAATTGCCTCGGAAAAGGGCACCAAAGTAATGGAAATTATCTTTTCAAGCACCAAGGCTTCCAAATACTTTGTCGGTAAAATTCTAGGCGTCTTTGGGGTTATCCTGACCCAGATTGTTGTCTATATTGTAGGTGGTTACGGCTTTTTCCAAATTGCCATGCATTTGGATAACATCAAACAGCTGATTACAGATAATCGCTCGTTGGTGAACGCCATCATCAAAAATATGCTTGGAGTCAACCTGGTATTCGTGTTCCTGGGAGTGATTATTTACACCATCATTTCAGCGTTCAGCGGTGCCCTGGTTGCCAAGGCCGAAGATGCTCCCAAAGCGGCTCAGCCGGCAATTTATTTGAGTATGATTGCCTTTTTCTTAACGATGCCGTTTCAGAGTAATTCAGATGCGTTGATTTCCAAAATATTGTCCTACGTGCCATTCTTCTCATCTTATTTCATGCCGATGCGAATTATTAATGACAACGCCAGTGGCATGGAAATTGGATTGTCATTAGGGATTCTAATCGCAAGCATCCTGCTTTTGACTTGGTATATCGGCCAAATATACGAAGGCTTAATTTTGCAGACAGATGATACCAGCTTCTGGAAACGTCTGCGAAGAGGATTGGCTTACCAAAAATAGTCAATGTCCTAAAGATTCCGTTAAAGAAGCCGGTCAATACAATTGACCGGCTTCTTTTTGAATATACTGAGTGGGGGCTTATTTTAAGCTGCTTTTCTGATATAATTAGTTGGCTAGTACATAGGAGGGAAACATCATGAAAAAGTTATTTTTGCTTGCGTTGGTGACACTAGGACTTGCCACTGCAACAAGCTTTCCAGTTTCAGCCAGTACCACAACGGCGACTGCTCAAACAACCGCTGCGTCAGCTAATTCCAGTTATGTTTGGACTAAATATTTAAGTAGAAATACCGCTGTGGCGTATCATGCTAAATCCAGGAGTGCCGTTTACTTGTGGAACGCGACCCATACCAAACGGCTTCACAATTTGAAAAATTATCCCAATACCACTTGGTACGTTAAAAACAGTGTTGTGATGCAGCGCGGCAATAAGCGTCATGTCTACTATGAAGTCTTTAACTATGGTAACAACTCGGACGGCTTTATTTGGCGCGGTTATTTGACTAAGGGGGTTAATCCTTCTCAGCGGGCATTGGCATCCAAATCAGTGATTAAGTTGTCATCCGAACGATCACTTCAATTCTTCGAAGATAATTTGACGACCTTGGCAAGTTTGCCCCAAAGCCAATTCCAAAAGTTGGTTAGCGATCAGGCAGCTGCCAAGCTCACCAAAAGTGTTGCTGATGAAAAGCTGAATTCTATGGCAAAGATCTTGGCAACTCAAGATATTAGTACCAGGGATGCAGCTGTTAAAGCAGGTGTCTCAAATGCCAAGACGGCCAGCTTTACGGTTAAAGAGGTTGATCCCAAAACGATGACCGGTTACTACTCATATTGGTCCAAGTATCGAACAACCAATGCATTGAGATACTATGCAGCCAATGTGGCCAGTCACGTTTCGACCATGACTGCCAATTCGGGCAATGGGCACTATGGACTGTACATTGTTCCGGATAAAACTGCTAAAACTTGGAAGCCCAAAATAACGATTGTGGCCGACTAAATAAATCAGAAAACGGGTCAGGAGGTAGTTATTTGTTAGAAAACTTAAAGTTGCGGCGCTCGACTTACGTCTTATTTATTGCTTGGGGAATCATTGCATTCTTTGTTGCTTCGGCAATTTTTAAATTTCAGCCGCTGACTGTCAGCTTTTCAATTAATGACCGCCGTCTGTTATCCGGATTGGGACGGGGCATCTTACTATTATTTGCCTACATTATTTTCACGATTATTCCGTCAAGAGTTGCAATTGTCATTCCCAGCTTCTTTTATTTTGGACTGCTTGGGTCCTATCTCTGGCAGTTCTTGATGGTTGTGTTAAGTGGTAACTGGCGTGGAATTGCCATTGACCTGTTATTTGTCCTTTCTTACATGGTGCTGATATATTGTGCCACAATGACGTCTTTTCAAATCATCAATTTGGTTCAAAAAAATCGTTCGGTTTACTATTTTTCGAAATGGTTCAAATCCGTCAAACGGGTTATTAAGGCCCATTGGCTTTCCTTAACCATCGTTACCGGTGCCTATGTTGTCTTATGGTCAATTTTTAGTCTGATTTAAATGTGATAAAAGGGGATTGCGATGAAAAAAATCATTATTACAGCTGTTGGATTCATGGCAATGTTGTTGGCGGGGTGTGGTTCCACCAAGCCTGCCAGTAAGCCTTCAGCGACGATGACTATTGTGAATCATGCCCAAAAAGCTGCTCATCAGATTAAGAGCGGCAACGTTGTGCTGGTTACTAAAAATAGTCAGAACAACAATCAATCAACCACCGGCAAAATGGCAGCCAAGTTTCATTTGAAGCCAATGATTGTCCAAGCGAAGCTGAACAACGCTGCCGGATTGGTGAAGAATTATGATTACTTCATTGACGGTCGGACGGTCTATATTCATGCGGACAATAGTTGGTCAAAACAGCTTTTGCCTAAGAAGAGCCCACTTATCAAGAGTGTTCACAGACAGGTAACCGGCAGTTCTGCCGTCAGAGCAATGGATTACCTGAAAAAGCATTTAAAGCTTGAGAAAAACAAGACTACGGACGTCTTGTCTTATAGTGGCCAGGGTAAGCTCGGCAGCATGGTTGCCAAAAAGCTGATTTTAGCCGAAGCCAATCATAGCGAAAGTACGAAGAACATTTTAAAGAAAGTCAAAATTACCAAGTTTTCTTACAAGTACACCTTGGACAAGAAGACTTATTTACCGGTGCAAACATATATTTACATGCAGTATCAAGATAAGAGATCCAAGAAGTCGATTACCGAAGCAGTGACCGGAACTTATACCAATGTTAACAAGGTCAAGCGATTCAAAGTACCTGCTTATATCCACAAAAATGCGGCCAGCACCAACCAAGTAAATGAATAATCTGCCGTGTGGATGTCTTATTAGGAGATAACATGGCTGTGCGATGATGATTAAGGCTTGGTAAAGGTTGATGCAGCAATGCTTTAGGAACATTAATTAGGAATACAATATTTTTAAAATGATTTTGGGGAGATCGAAAATATGGACAATGTACAATCATTAGAAACCAAATACCCGCAAGTTAAAGATTTAAAAAATGAAACACCAATTTTTTGGAAGAACCCAGATTACGGTCAAGATGCCGATTTACCATTTACAAAACAAGACATCTTGGATGCCGTTGATCTTTGGAAACGATTCGCACCATACATTGAAGAGGCTTTTCCAGAAACTGCATCAATGCATGGAATTATTGAATCACCTTTGATTAGGTTGGATAAGATGAAGCAGGCCTGGGATGGGGAACACGAAACACCGCTCGCCGGCAGCCTTTATTTAAAAGCTGATAGTGAGCTGCCAATTTCAGGTTCGATTAAATCCCGTGGCGGCATTTATGAAGTTCTGAAGTTTGCCGAGCACGTTGCCATGACGGAAGGCAATTTAAAGCTAACCGACAACCACGCAATCTTGGGAACTCCTGAATATAAGCATTTGTTCGCGCAATACGGTGTTATGGTTGCCTCAACTGGAAACCTGGCCCTCAGTGTTGGAATCGCTGCTTCAACCTTTGGCTTTAAGACGACCGTTTATATGTCACGGGATGCCAAGGAATGGAAGAAAGCCAAACTTCGGGCAAACGGTGTCAACGTGGTTGAATTGGACACGGACTTTTCTTCAGTCATTCCACAAGCCCGGGAAGCTGCCGCTAAAGATCCTAAGATTCATTTTATCGATGATGAAGGCTCTTCCGATTTGTTTATCGGATATGCGGTTGCTGGTGTTCGCCTTCAACAACAATTCCAAATTCAGGGAATCAAAGTTGACCGCGATCACCCGGTAATTGTATACTTACCAGCTGGTGTCGGTGGCAGTCCAAGCGGGGTTACCTTTGGCCTGAAAATGATGATGGGACCATACATCCACGCTATTTTCTGTGAGCCAACCCACGTTCCTTCAGTCACTCTGGGAATGATGACAAAGCTGAATAATAAAATTTCAGTGTTTGATATCGGCTTGGATGGCAAGACTGCCGCTGATGGTTTGGCAGTTGGCCGACCATCTCGAATTGCCGGCAAGATCATGCGGACATTGCTGTTTGGAAGTGTCACATTCGATGATCCGACAATCTATAAATATGTTGCTCAGCTGATGGATACCGAAAACATCACGGTTGAACCATCAGCCGCAGCCGGATTTACCGCAATTGAACGGGCAATCACTGAAGTGCCTGCATTCAATACCGCCAACGCAACCCACATTGTCTGGGCAACTGGTGGTAGTATGATGCCTGAAAGTGAACGCAAAGTCGATCATGATAAGGGTGAAGCATTACTTTAATATGAAATTAAAGAGGAGCCGATGAACAAAACGTGTGTTTTGCTCATCGGCTCCTTTATTATTGGCATTTTAAAAAACGATTGGTTAGTTCTCGTCATGTTTAGTTAACCAGTAATAAGTTCCAACTCCGCCAATTAACGCTGCAATAATACATCCCGGGATCAGAATCCAAAGCAACGTTGATTTGGGGATGACAGGGTCGGTGATCATTCTCCCGATAACTGGAATTCTTGAAAGCACCCCAATGATAGCGTCAATCGTTAGCACCACATAAATAATTGTCCAAGGCATTCGATGTTTAAAGATGCCGATGTATATGTATGTCATGATCAAAAAGACAATGGCAATCAAGATGATGCCCACCGTTCCATTCGTTTCGAAACTCAGGGGAGTCTTGAGGAAGATTGAACCCGCGACAACTGCCGCAAATAGGAGAACAGCGATCGCGTCGATAACAAACTTAACGACTTTTCGTTGGTAAATTGTCTGTCCGACCAACCAAAGTATAATATTGGCTAGAATGAAGGAGACAATCCCCATAATGATTAAATTGCCCAAGTCGGTTTTGATGCCTGGGGTTGTCAGACTTGGAATCATAAAGACAACGATATATCCCAAGGCAATGCTGAGCGCGAATTTTAGGGTTTCCGTCAAATTCCTTGGTAAGGATTTTAAAATATCATCCGCTGATTCCTTTGGATTCTTGCCGAAGTATGATTGAGCCGTCTGATTGTTGGATTGAGCTTCCAGAATGTCATTGAGAATATCCAATAGAATTTGTTCAACATCAAGGTCACTTTTAAAGGTTGAATTTGCTCGAATGTACGTCATCAGTTCTTCGTAATATTGCTTGTTTTCAGGGGTTAATTGCTTTCTGAGCTGGTCATTCTCTTCAATTAAGCTATCTGCTTTCATCATCTTCGCTCCTTTTGTGGATGAGGCTGTTCACGCTGCTTGATAGGGTATGCCATTGGTTGATAAATTGCTTTTTCTCTTGGACGCCATTGGCGGTAATATAATAGTATTTCCGCTTGGGGCCTTCCTTGGATGGCTGCATTTTTCCAGTGATCAGGCCCTTTTTTTCCATGTTGATCAGCAATGGGTAGACGGTTCCCTTGGGGACATCTTGGAAGCCAAATTGGGTTAATGCTTGGCTAATCGAGTACCCATACATTGGCTCATCACTGATTAACATAAGTAGGCACCCTTGAAGAATGCCTTTTAACATTTGACTGGAAAGATCTTGTTTTGCCAAATGACTATCCTCCCCACTAGTATGTAATGCTTACTAGTAGGATAACTGATTCACACTAGTTTGTAAAGCAAGATAGTAAAAAAGAGCCAACAATTAAGTTGACTCTTCAATGTTTTATTATTTAGGACTCACAAAGCTTCGTCTCATGACAATCAATACAACGACCAACACGCATCCGACCAACCCAAATGCAAATGAGAATCCATTGATTTGAATCAACCAGCCAAACAGTGGGAATGCGATAACCATGACTGCTGAGAATAGGACGCTGGCAACACTTAGCAGAGTTGCCCGTTCCTCAGAGTTGATCATTTCATTATAGTAACTGCTAAAGATGGGGTCGATGAGGGATGGTAACAGTTGAGAGATTAAGAACATGACGATCAGAAGTGGGAGCCAGGCAAGCCACGTCAGCATTAGCAAGCATGCAAGACTGAGGCTCAATGTGATGATTAATTCCCGCTTTGAAAACGTCTTTTGAATAAATGGCGTTAACTGAATTCCAACAATATTTATCAAGGCTGACACAACCATGAGGACAGAAATCATCCAACCGGAAAAGTGTTCATTTTCCATCAAAGTTTGAAAGTAGAAAAAGTAGGAAGTACAAACTGTTGCATATAACGCGTCAAACAACATCAGATTTCTAAGCTGGTGATTGTGCTTCATTATCCGGTATGAGTTAACCACAATTGATTTTACGGATGTCTGTTTTTCAGTCGGCCGCTTTTTGATAACCGGTTCCTTGAAAAGCAGAACGGTTATCAGTCCCATTAAGCCAACCACAATCCCAATGACATAGGTTAATTCAAAGTGCCAGTGGACCAGAAAGCCGGCGATGACCACGCCGAGGGTATTGGCAAATTCAATAATCACGTTAATGCGG
Source organism: Lentilactobacillus kefiri (assembly GCF_009739535.1). Lineage (GTDB taxonomy): Bacteria > Bacillota > Bacilli > Lactobacillales > Lactobacillaceae > Lentilactobacillus > Lentilactobacillus kefiri. Next base: position 866,696 of record NZ_CP029971.1, on the reverse strand, counting down.
CTGATAACCTTTGGATATTGCTTGGTTGACTTGTCTTTAATCAGTGAGTCATACAGCAGTGCTTCAAGGGTTCCCGACTGCATGTTATAAGACAGGGCGTTGATGACAAAACCCAACGCAAACATCCAGAATGTCTGGCCAAAGAGGATAATGACAGCGGAAAGAATCGCTGCTAAGCGGCCTAATATCAGGTCAAATTTATAGGTGAGCCGATCAGCTAAAACGCCGGAAGGAACTTCAAATAAGAAGCTGGCAATGTGAAAGATACTTTCACATAGACCGATTTCAACAAGCGATAACCCTTTTGTCTGTAAGTACATCACCCATAGACTGGTAATGCCGAACCAGGATAAAAAGCTGTAAGTATAACCTTTACTAATGTTGGAAGAATATTTAATTTTCATTTTGCGCACTCCAATTCATGCAGGATCCACAATCGATTGGTTTATTTGGAAATGGCCAAATTGTCGATCCTTTAGAAACTACAACTGAAGTGCATTGATCTCGAAGATACTGTGTTGCAAGCTGATCCAAGCTAACATATCCATCACTCCGTTTCAAAAATTTGTTTATAATGAGAATCTTTTTAATATTAATGAAATTGTACACTTTCATGGAATTCAAATCAAATGGTATTTTATGAGCTTGGACACAAAAACAAGCCTTTCCTCAATAGGGAAGACTCGTTTTTTGACTTGGAGTTGGAAGGTTATCCAAGTTACACGCCCAATAAGAAATGACTAAGCTTTCTTCCTAAAGTCCAACAAACCACTCATTCCAACCACAATGCCAATGAAGGTGAAAAATGTACCGGTTCGAAATGAGAATACAGCGTCTAATGCCAACCCACATGCCAGGCCGACAGCCAGTCCCAACCAGTGATCTTCATGATTGTAACGGGCTTGGGATGGTTCATTCTGATGAGTACTTTTATCCATAAGGATTCCTCTTTTCAAGGTGAACGCTAATCGACGTTCCAAACTTCTTTGGCAATATCTCTAACCAGTTTTAATTTGTTCCATTGCTGTTGTTCGGTAAGCTTGTTACCTTCCTCAGTAGATGCAAAGCCACACTGAGTTGAAAGTGCCAAATTATCGAGTGGAACCTTTTCACTAGCTTGTTTGATTCGGTTAATGACGGCATCTTTATCTTCCAGTTCAGGGGACTTTGAAGTGATCAAGCCAAGAACGATACGTTTGTGTTGATCGCCATTCCAAATCTTTGCCAGTGGTGTAAAGTCACCAGCCCGTTCACTGTCGTATTCCAGGAACAAGCCATCGTAATTTAACTGTCCGAGATAGTCGGCAACGTCATCGTAGCCGCCTGAGAATAGGAAAGTTGATTTAAAGTTGCCACGGCAAATATGGGTGGTAACAGTGAGATCATCAGGCAGATCTTCGAGTAACTTGTTAATGACTTTAACGGAATCTTCTGCCAACTTGACGTACTTGGCATGGGCTTTTGCGTCGTCAGCCGTTGCGTTTAACTTGCTGATTAGGAAAGCCCAAGTTGTGTCGTCGAGCTGAATATATCTGGCACCGAGCTCATAGAAGTGAAGAATGGTTTCATGATAAGCTTTAGCGACATCGTCTAAATATTGGTCCCAAGTGTCATAGAATTTTGACCAATTGTCACTTCGGTTGTCCCGGAATAACATCGTTGGTGATGGGATGGTCTGTTTAGGGGTGACACCATCCGGCGTGATTGATTCGAGAAACTTGAAGCTGTCAAAGAAGGGATGGTCGGGGTTAAATGCCACCTTGCCGGACAACTCTGCATTATCGGTTCGGGTTTTGCTGCCATGGAACTTGTAGCTCTTGTGGTAATCGTATTTCTCAACACCGGTTAGTCCCCAAAGAAAATCCAGATGCCACCAGCTGCGGTTAAACTCACCATCGGTAATATCTTTTAACCCAAGGTCAACTTGCTTGGCAACAATTTTTTTCGTTTCTTCATGTTGAACTGCTTTTAATTCATCGGCGTTGATTTGGCCAGCGTTATATTTGGCATGGGCATCTTTTAGTGCCTGAGTTCTTAATAAGCTGCCTACGACATCATACCGATATGGAAATTTTACTTGAACTGCTGATTTTGTCATGTGTGAATCCTCCTATAATTTTAAAGTTTCACTTACGAAAAAAAGCATTCGTCCCCTGACTGTCATATTGACAATCAAGGGACGAATGCTCGCGTTACCACCCTTATTCGCGTTGTTTTTACAAACAACGCCTCATCGGTACCTATGATACCCGGGAAGTTAACGGTTCCTACCGATTACTCTGCGTTAACGGAATAATGCCTTTTGGAGCTCATCTTCACCGTCTTTTCGATACCTGCTCTCATCTGCCAGGCTTTCTGAAATCGATCCGAGTGGTTACTCTTCTCCTAATAGCTTAAAATTCGTAAGTTTTCTAATTGCTTTTTAATCTAAATCAAATTTTAGTGAATGTCAACTGATTGTTTGCTGATGATTTGTCATTCGATAATCAATGTAAAGGGTCATCAGCAAGATGATATTGATCATAAACGCTGCCGTAAACACTTCCGTGCCAATGGCCTGTAAGACATATGCACTGAACATGATACCAAGGACAAACATGATAATGCCGCTTAAAAAGTGGCTTGCCTTGATCAACGCGGACTTATCACGACTAAAGATTGCTTCATAAACATTGTTCGCAAAGTTTTTCAGGTTTCCTGTCATGATGCCGTTGTTCACACTTGTCACACCAATTTTGTTAAAGACCGTCAGTTCATATCCGGAAAAGAGTCCCAAGCTGAAGAGCATGTTTAACATTGACAGGTTGAAAGCCGCACCCAATGTCAGCAAGCCCAGAAAAATAATGCTGAACAGCAGGAACAGATTGAATCGCCGCTCTGCCGGCAGCTTAATATGTTTGCAGGCCTGTGACATGAATGCCCCCAGTAGGAATCCAAGCAGAACCGGTACTCGAATATAAGCCGTTCCCCATCCTTTGGTGGCATATTCATAGGCGAAGACAACCAGATTTCCGGTTTGGGCACTCACAAACGAGCCATGAAAGTTTTGAAATGTGTAGGCATCGATTGACCCCATAATGAACGTTTGCGCGAGTGTTGTCATACTATTTTTAGTTGAAAAGTTCATGTTGCTCACCCTTCACTAAGTTCTAAGAATTTATACAAGTCTACTATAACAGAGTGGACGACAGTCATTGCAAACTGTCTATTGTTTCTTTCGAAAATCTTGTTATACTTAAAATAATTTTTAATGAGAGATTGTTACATTTAATGTGTAGACTACTAACTATTTATTCGTTAATAGGGTACAATGTTTGTAACACATGTCATTGGAAGGATGATCATTATTAATTCGAGTGTATTAATTGCGGAAGACTTTTCAGCGGTCGGCCGTCTTTCAGCTACTGCTGCAATTGCCGTATTCTCAGCGTTTGGAATGCAGACCGCAACGTTACCGACAGAGATTCTGTCTACTCAGACGGAGGGTTTTGGCAAGCCGGAAACGTTAAATACGGATGACTGGCTGCAACGGGCGACTGATCATTGGAATAGTTTAAATGATCTGAAGTTTAATTCGGGAATTGTTGGATACATTGGCAATTCCAGCACTGCCAACTTTTTACATGATTACTTTTCATATCTGGATTTACCTGAATTACTGATTGACCCGGTTTTGGGCGATCAAGGAAAAATGTATGACGGCTTTGACGACCAATATTTGGCAACCATGCAGCGGTTGTTGAAAATTGCAACGATTATAACACCGAACGCCACGGAACTGAGCTTGTTGAGCGGCGAAAAGCTGGCCGCTGATGCCAGTAACGAAGAGATTGGCCAAGCCATTGCAAAGTGGCGGCACATGAACCATTCTCATGCCCAGGTCATTGTGACCGGTGTGCTAAGAGATGGCGGGATTGGCTGTGTTTACATGAATGAAGGTCATCTTAAATGGGCCGGTTCACCTTATATTTCTGGACATTTCTATGGAACCGGTGATTTATTTTCATCACTTTTGATTGGTTATTTGAATTTTGATTTGGATTTTGATACGGCGGTTCAAAAAGCAGTGATTGGCGTTTACGACGCCGTGAGCTTAACAACCAGGGCGCCGGAAAGCCAGCGCAAATTTGGCTTGAACCTCACGCGCTCTTTGTATAATGTCGCAATGTTTACGTTAGGACAAACAGGGGAAGAAGTGTAAATATAATGGATTTACAAACGATTAAAAGCAACTTGTCGGATGTCTTAACTGAATATTTTGATAAAGTGGCCTTTCCAGAAAACGGGATTTTTGTGGTTGGCTGCAGTACCAGTGAAATTTCGGGCGACTGGAAGGGCACTAATTCTAGGCTCGATGTCGGTAAGGCGGTTGTTTCCACACTGGAAGAATTCCTAATTCCACGAAATATTAACATGGCGATTCAAGGCTGTGAACACATTAACCGGGCGCTGTTACTTGAACGAAGGGTCGCTGAGCGTCACAACTTGGAGATCGTATCGGTTGTCCCAGCCATGCACGCAGGCGGCGGGACTCAAGTTGCTGCTTATGAACGAATGGATGATCCGGTTGAAGTCGAGCACATAACGGCTTTTGGCGGAATCGATATTGGCGGCACAGAAATTGGGATGCACGTCAAATACGTTCAGATTCCGGTGAGAATGACTAACCGGAAAGTTGGCGCAGCAAATGTTGTCTGCCTATCTTCGCGGCCAAAATTAATCGGTGGCGAGCGGGCCAAATATGATTTTACTGAAGCTAACAAAGAAGATTATGTATTGGGAGGCAGTCACTAATGGATCGTAAAAGTGTAGGCGGCAAAGTAAGTAACGATATTTTCAAGGTTGTTTTGACAGCCATGTTTATTGCGGTGACAGTTGCCATTAGCCGATTCTTCATTATTCCGGTACCGATGACGCATGGAAACATCAACTTGTGTGATGCCGGTATTTTCATCAGTGCCATCTTATTAGGACCAAAAGTCGGTGGCGTCGTCGGTGGGGCCAGCGGATTCTTGTTGGACCTGATTTCCGGATACGGCCAGTATATGTGGTTCTCACTGATTGTCCATGGTGCCGAAGGGTTGATTGTCGGACTGTTGGCCGGTAAAAACCCGGATGGCAAATGGACCAAGTTAATTGCCGTTTTGGTTGGAATCGTCATTATGGTCTTTGGATACTTTGTATCAGATTCCGTTCTTTACAACCTTTATGCCGGATATATTGGCATTGGGATGAATCTGATCCAGGGAGCAGCTGGTGCATTAATTGCCTACCTGGTAACGCCCCGTTTGAAAAAGCGGATCTAGACCCAATTCATTGCAGTAGGCGGAGCCGTTCATCAGGAACGATGACCGCATGATAAAGGAAAATTACATAGGAGGAATGTCTGAATGGCTGATAGTAAGAGTGTTTTAACCGATAAAGATCTCTCAGAGCTCCACGAAAGTTTCAAGAACACACCCAAAAGTGATGTGTTATCAAGAATTATTGCGCAAAATGGCGTTAACCAGGCTGCCCAGGATCCCAACGCCCAGGTACGATTGAACCCGGTATTTTCAGTCGATCTGCAAACTGGTGAAGTGACCAATCAAAAGCAGAGCGGTCGTTGCTGGCTGTTTTCATTGGTTAATACTTTGCGTCACCAATTTGGTGCGAAATATAAAGTGAAGAACTTCAATCTGTCTCAAAAATATTTATTCTTCTGGGATAAAATTGAGTTGGCCAACATCTTTTATGATCGAATTCTCGCAACTGCCAGCCGGCCAGCTGATGACCGTGAAGTTGAGGCTTACTTGAATTCTCCTGATGATGATGGCGGTCAATGGGCCATGGCAGCTGCCCTGGTTCAAAAATACGGGGTGGTTCCGGTCAGTGATTATCCGGAAACTTCCAACGTTGAAAACACCGGTGGCTATGATACGGTTATTAACCGCAAGCTGCGGATTGATGCAGCTAAATTACGCCAAATGGTGAAGGATGAAAAGAGCGATGATGAAATTAACGCTGCTCGTAAGCAGATGCTTAATGAAGTCTATCGCATTACGGCTTATTCATTCGGCGAGCCACCTACAACCGTTAACTTTGCTTATCGGGATGATGACAAGAAATACCATAAGATTTCCGGCTTAACACCAAAGGAATTTTATGATAAATACTTCGATGTCGACTTGGATGACTATGTGGTATTCTCCAATTCTCCTGACAAAGACTATAACAAGCTGTACGCATTACCAAGCGAAGACAACATCGTCGGTGGCAAACACATCGAGTTCCTGAATCTGCCAATGGATGTCTTAAAAAAGGCGACAATTGCCCAACTTAAAGACGGCGAAACGGTCTGGTTCGGTAATGATGTCTTGGAGCAAATGGATCGCAAGAAGGGTTACTTAGACAGTCACTTGTTCCGTTATTCAGAATTATTTGATACCGATTTGGAAATGGATAAGGGAACCCGGCTTCAATATCATCAAGCTGAAGTTTCTCATGCCATGACCTTCACCGGCGTTGACCTGGATGGTGATACACCACTCAAATGGAAAGTTGAAAATTCCTGGGGTGACAAGAATGGTGAGAAAGGGTACTTTACCATGAACGATGACTGGATGGACGATTATGTCTACGAAGTCGTTGTCCACAAGAAGTATCTGTCTGATGAGCAGAAGGAACTCCTTAAGCAGGCACCCGTTGAATTGCCGGCTTGGGACTCATTAGCTTAGTGAGCCACATGTTTCAAGCTTTTGTGATCCAGCAACTATAAAGTGAAAATAAAAATGGAATCCAATTTTGGATTCCATTTTTTGAGTTCAGAAATTAATTCGATTTAATTATGTGGTGTTACCCAAACTTGTCGTGCCGGATCGTTATCCAAGTCCCGAACAACTTTATATCCGCTGACCTTCAGCTTGGTTTGATGGTTCTTTCCAGAAACGGTATTCTTTACCGAAATGGTTTGATGCATTGGGATGTCAGAAAGTTTACCTTTCATATAAATAACCGGTTTGTTGGCCGAATCATTTTTGAACGTGTATTTTAAAGTTCCCTGCTTATCAAGATCATTTTCTTTTTTAGCTTCAGAGTAGGTCTTATACATTTTATTGACGCTGTAAATCGTAACAGTATGGTTTTGGCTGTTAAATTTATAGGCATCAATCCCTGATTTGCTCTTATAATTAATTGAACCGTTCATGTACCAAAGGTTGTCATTGGATGTTAAGACTTTCTTGGCTGACTTAGTCTGAACCTGGTTCTGCATACTAGCCTTGCTGCTGTCGTTATTTGAACTCTTATTTGAAGAACTGCTGCAGCCGGCTAAGATTAGTGCAAAGCTTGCAACAACTGCTAAAATAGCAGCTAATGATCTGCGCTTTTTCATATTCATAATCACCTCATATGTTGAAATTATCACATAATACTGTCAAAATCTAGTGGTATGGTTCAATATTAATATTTGATACAAAAGTTTAATAAGATCGCAACTTGAAAAAGGGTAAACTTTATAGAGGGGAGGCAGTAAAACATGGTTACAATTCGAGACATCGCCAAAAGGCTGGGATTGTCGACTTCGACAGTTTCACGGGCGCTAAATAATAATAAACGCATCAGCTTAAAGACCCGTCGTAAAGTAAAGCGAACGGCTGATTTGATGGGCTATCAACCCAATTACAACGCTAAAAATTTGACGAATCGCGAGGCAAACACGGTTGGTGTTATTTTTCCGGTTAATAACCGGGTTGTTGATAACATCTTTTATGTCGGGATTCTAAGAGGAATCAATGCCTTGCTCAACGAGCGCAACTATGTGCTGTCAATTGCAATTGGCGACAGTTCCAAGCAGGTAATTGATAATGTTAAGTCAATGATCAGCCGAGCTCAAATTAAGCATTTTATTCTCCTGTATTCACACCAAAATGACCCGGTTATTGAAATGCTTCAAAAAGAAGACGTCGATTTCGTTACAATTGGAAAGCCCGCGGAAGGCCAGAAGTGGCTGTATGTTGACAACGATAACAGGAAGGCCGGCTTTGACGGTACTAATTTCTTGATGGATCATTATGACTGCCAACACCCAGTTTTCGTCCAAACTCACAATAATTGGCCATACGAGATTGACCGTCGTGAAGGCTACCAAAAGGCGATTGATGAAGCTGGCAAATCGCCAGTATTCTTATCAACCCATGAGAATGATGATGCCTCTGAGGATGATTTTATCCGCAGTAATCCTCAAATGGATGGCATTGTTGCCATTGATGATTATAGTGGCCTGCAGATGTACCACCGTTACAAAATGATTAATCCTGATAAAAATATTGAAGTTCTCGGTTACAACAATTCATTGCCAAGTGAACTAACTGATCAGCATTTCCACTCTGTTGATATTCACCCCGCTGAAATGGGGCAGTCAGCGGTGAAATTGCTGCTGGATAAGCCGGCAGATGATGAAAAGATACTTGATCACATCATTGTTGGCCATGCGATTGTTTGAATCTACGTAAAGAAAGCACAATCCCGGATTGGTGGGATTGTGCTTTTTTGATATTGAGGTGTGGAAACTAAACGCGGTTCTGGATCTTTCTTAAAACCTGTCTCACGTATTGACTATAATCCACCAAAACTATTGACATTTGTGAATATAATCCGATGATAGAAAACAATAGAACTGAAAAGGTACTTATACAGGTTCTAAATATGATTATTTAACAAGGAGGTTACGATACGACTTCACGAGTGTATAATACCCAAAATGTGCCAATCTTATTAAATCGATTGATCTCATTAACAGCACAATATGGTTACACAGTTGCTTTGAATATTATCCTGGCACAAATTTCAATCAACTCCGTCATGTTTTTATGGTGTACCAAGATTATCGGAAGCTTTTTATCTGTTCCTGTTAATACTTGGCTTAGTCATATTCATAATAAAAAGCCCTTACTGATTACTTTAGAGTTGGTTAAAGCGGGAATGTTCTTGTTGCTGCCCCTCTTTTTCCACCATTGGATTCTCTTTGTAGGTGTCCTACTGATTGAGATTGTTGGAGATGTTTTCGGCGGCAACCTGGTTGCTCTGATACCAAAACTTGTTAAGAAACTGTTTGAGATCTTTAAAAGCGCCTCAATAGAACTGAAATAAAGGCTAAGGTCATCATCATGGCACTTGTGTGCAGCTGTCTTTCACAATTTTTCCACAGTCGTCGACAATTCTCTAGCCAACTAAAGGATCGTTCAACCAACCATCGTTGCGGCATTACTTCAAACTTGTGTAATTCATTGCGTTTAGCGACCTGAACGGTCGCTTGTAAATTGCTCATAACATCCAATTTAAAGTTAGCTCCTGAATAACCACCATCGACTAGAACATTGCGAACATGCCGAAGATCATTGGCATATAAGGCAATCATCGCACTGGCTCCGTCCCGATCAGAAACATTGGCTCGGGTAATATGAATGGCTTGTGGAAACCCGTTAATATCAACGGCTAGATGCCGTTTAATTCCCGATATTTTCTTACCAGCATCATAACCTTTATTTTCAGCAGTGGCGGTATTTTTAACGCTTTGCGCATCCACGATAATAAACGAAGTTAATGCCGAACGATCTTGTTGAGATCGTAAGGTAAAGACAATTTTTTTAAAACTTGATCCAGTAATGACGGCTCCGTTGGAGCCGATTGCCGGGACCACAAGCGAAAGTAGGTGTAAACCGTTTGCCATTTGGGAAAGTCATGTGGCAGGGCACGCCACTGGGAGCCATTTTTCAAGATGTATAAAATGGCGCAAAAGACGTCATACAAATCGACTTGACGGGGCTTCGTTCGTTGATGAAAATTTTCTAATTCAGGACGAATCACTTCAAACTGCTGGCGGGTAATATTGCTGGGATAATTAGTCATCATAATTTCCTTTTTGCAAAAGTATATCAAAGTTTAAACTAGATCTCAAACAGTTTCTAAGAAAGAAGGAATAAGTCGTTTTAATGCTGCAATTACAAGTGTTGGTTCAATTTCGTATTTTATCGGGCCGATGTTAGTTGGATTGTTTCAAGGACAACAGCAGGCGTTGCTATTTTATATCTATAGCGGAATCACTTTTTTGGGCGGGCTTACATTATTTGCTCTTCCATCAATTAAATTTGACAACCCAACATCATATGAGGGAACCAAAAGAAACGTTAAATCAGATATTGTGAATTCTTTAAAAGCACTGAAAACAGTTAAAGGTTTAGCAGGATTTTATCTGATCTTTATTCTTTTCGATAATATGGGAACTGGCTTGGATTCATTTGAAGTTATTTTTGTCACTAAGGTTGTAGGGATTACTTCTGCTCAATATGCTTATTCATTATCATTTCTAGCAATTGTTTTTTTAATTGTTTCTTCGGTATTAGCATTTGTTAACTTACGTTTGCCATATCATCTTGCATTCCAAATTGGCACATTGATCTTTGGAAGTTATGCGATCATGTTGGTTGTAAGTCAGAACTTGGCAATGGTGTTACTTTCGTATGTACTTTTAGCAATTGGTTCAACAATCGCCGGTAATATGTTGGAAAACATGATTCAAACACAAATTACAGATGAAAATCGAACACAGATTTTTGTTATTGAAGATGTGTTTACAAACGTTTTAGCAGCAGTCACAGTCTTTACACTGGGGCTTATTCAAAATATTGGATTTGATATAACTATTGCATACATAGGCCTTATCACAATAACGATGATCATTTATTTTGTGATTGAGTTCTTGATAGTCTTTAAGAAGTGTGCTGGATCAAAGTCAATACGCGAGGTAGTTTTTAAGAGAGATCGACAATAACGAGTGACCTTTTGAAGTTGCAATTCTCCGAGCATTAGATTGTTTAAAATTCAGCTTTATTATATAAAGTACCTAGTATGGAGCATTAACATTGGATTTAAAAATGCCGCTGATATTGAGCTATACCCCCAAAGTTAAAGTGAAAACTTTAGCTTTGGGGGTATTTTCTATGACTAAGATTTCAAAAGAAATTAAATTGCGTGCGTTAACTGAATATTTTGCTGGTCGAGGAGGTATTAGAGTAATTGCGGCAAAACATCATATATCATTTAGATTGTTTGAAATGCTCGTTGCCGCTTATCGCACTCATGGTTCTGATGTACTGCTTAATCCGCCTCAAGTGACACCTGAATTTAGAATTGAAGTTGCCCATTGGGCAATTTCAAATAATGCCTCATACACTCAGGTGGCAGCTAAGTTCGGCTATGTTGGTATGAGACAAATTCAAGTATGGAAAGAAATTTATCGCAATCAGGGGCCAAATGGGTTATTGTCTATATCAAAAGGACATTGTCTATATCAAAAGGACGGAAACCCAGAATGACAAATAAACGTAAGAAACCGACTAAGAAGCGGTCAACCAAGAAGAAACTTTCCCCAGAAGAAAATCGTCTTAAGCAATTAGAAGCCGAGAACCTGGAGTTACGCATCAAAAATGAAGCGTTAAAATTATTGGCCTCGATGAAGCAACGAACAAAGAACTCGCCCAAGTAATCTGCACCCTCGAGGCCCAATTTAAGCTGGCTGACCTTCTACGGGTCCTGCCAATTTCACCAGATACCTTTTTCTACTGAAAACGCCAATTTGACCAACCAGATAAAGATTGCCAATTGAAGCACTTTATTTCCTGTATCTGGAATCGACATCATCATATGGGTGTTCTACGGATTACCCAGGCACTCCTGAATGATTTTGACCTTAAGGTCAACCATAAGCGAGTTTACCGATTGATGAAGGAGTTAGAGATTCAGGGGCGTGGTTATCGCAAGAGGACTCGCAAATATGATTCCTCTAAAGGCCCTGAAGGAATTCGAGTCCCTGTTTGTAAAATTAAGTTAGAAATTTAAAAAGCCATTTGTGATAGACTTTTGAGTGTTGAAATCAAAAGAAAGGCTGATCACAAATGACCTATACTCATCTTACCATAGACGAACTCACTACAATTTATTCCTTTTGGAAGCTCAATAAAAAGGCTTACCGAGTAGCACCAGCACTCCACCGGAGTGCTGAAACCGTTTATCGCATCTATCGTTTTCTTGACGCTGGCGGTACGCTTATTGATTACCAACAACATTATCGACGGCACAAACAACATTGTGGGCGTAAGCCCATTCAACTAGCCCCTGATGAACTGGTTTATATCCAAGCCAAAATTCAAGCGGGGTGGCAACCAGATACAATTATTAATCGCCACGAACGTTCTTTTAGCTGCGGCGTACGAACCCTATATCGCATTTTCAAACATGATGCTTTTGGCTTGTTCGCCAAAGATTTACCCATGCATGGTCAGCGTCACCCTAATGGGTACGTTGAACGACGAGGAAAAGCTGGGCAATTGGGCAGAGATTTAAAAACCCGTTATCAGGACTATCCTAATTTTAAACGAGAATTCGGTCATTTAGAAGGCGACACGGTTCAAGGCAAAAACCATCAGGGTGCCGTAACCACACTGGTTGAACGGCAGACCAAGGTCGCAATTGTTTTGAATTCACATACCAAGTCATCACAAAACGTCAATCGTAGTTTAGCAGCCTGGTTGACGAAGCTGCCACGCCACTTGTTTAAGTCCATCACGTTTGATAATGGTAAGGAGTTCGCCGGTTGGCGAACGATTGCTAACCAGTTTGATTTAAATATTTACTTTGCCGCTGTAGGAGCACCCAATCAACGTGGGTTGAATGAAAACACCAACAACTTACTTCGTAAGGATGGGTTGCACCATGATCTCATCATGGACCAGCTATCAGATGAATTTGTCCAGGCTGTTGCTAGTCGACGGAACCATATTCCCAGAAAAAGTCTCAATTATCAAACACCACTTGAGGCATTCGTAAATCAAATCACTGATGAGCAGCTAAAATTTCTAACTTAATTTGACATTTGAAGAGTCAAAAACAAGTTACGTCGCCGCTTTCAAACTGATCGGCCAAATCAGAAGATGGTTTCTGATGTCACTGAATTCAAGATTCCGGAAACTCAAGAAAAAGTGTACTTCGAACCAATTATGGATTTATATAATAACGAGATTCTAACCTATGCCATCACTGCCGGCAGTCCCAACCTTGAATTTGCCATAAAGCCATTGGATTCGTTAATTGCCTTAATACCAAACCGGCCATACAAGCAATTTTTACACACGGATCAAGGTTGGCAGTATCGACATTCAGGGTGGCAGAACAAGCTGAAGAAGGCTCATATTACGCCCAGTATGTCTCGACGGGCAACCTGCTTAGATAACGCCTGTATAGAAAGCTTCGTTAACAAGTTAAAAGTTGAGTTAGGAAATCTATCCAACTACAATTCCGCTGAGAAATTGATAACAGCTGTTAAGAAGTGGATAATCTACTACAACACTAACCGAATTCAGATGAAACTAGGCGGCACATCGCCGATAAAATATCGACTCTGTGCCGCCTAGGAAAGACAAACAAATATTTACTTTAACTTTTGGGGTACACCTCATATTCATAATGAATACCAGCGGCATTTTTGATGACCAATCATAATGGATAGGTTAGCAATTCAAGACGTTATCTAGTAAAATTGTAAGTAAATGAATGGGGGGCGCTTGTTGATGAAAAGAATATGGTTCATATTTTCATTATTGATGGGATTGCTAATCAGCGGTTTAACAATGAATTCATCTAGCGTATTCGCTGCCAGTGATCCTTCACGGGATTCATATTACTTAAATGATAGCGCAAACTGGACACATTATTTTTATAATAAAAACACGGTTAAAGCGCATAATGCCTATATTTGGAATCTTAAACATACTAAACGGCAACACAATTTAAATAATTATCGAAATACGGACTGGTATGTCTATAGTTTTTATAACCAAAAGAAGAAGGGGCATACCTATAAATACTACAAGGTCACTAATTATAATCGGTCAATTGTTGGAGTGGTTTATAGTAAATTTCTAACGTTATCGGTTACGAAGCCAATATCTTCATTTAATAGTGACAGCAGCTATTTAAGTTACATCAAATCAGCTCAGTCACAAAAGTTAGCACGTGGAATTATCAAAATGTTTCCTACTGCACCGCTAGACGTGGCTGCCTCGAAGTTTATTACCTCACGAGCGGCAGATAATCCGACTGATCAAACTTATAAAGAGGTCATCGACCTCAGTAAAGTTGCGGAACAAACCACTGTTAGTCAATGGGGCACGACGCGAAGTAAGTTAAAAAAGTTTCAAAATAAATTAAATCAGATTGGTTATACTCAAGAAAAGATTAATTCCTTGCAAGGATATAAATTAGGCCTTGTTGTATATGATCTAAGTGAGGACTCGTTTGGAGACCAAATTGTTGCGATCCACGTAGGTTTAGTCAAATAAAATAGAGCGTTGCTAATGAGTGAGATGTACCCTAAAAGTTAAAGTAAAAGCCACGCTATTGATGATTACAATGGCCTGGAGATGACGAATAGATACTTGGCCGTACGATTGTTTGAATTTTGTAAAGGTTGCCTCACTTATTGACATTCATTAATTTTTAAGGTTAGTTCGTGATCAAGTATACTGGGAATATATGAGGAGGATACTTATGAAAAAATGGCCTTTGTTGTTGCTTAGTCTTGGATTGGGCATCGTTATACTGTCCAATCCAACAACTTATGCTAGTTCTGCCTACACAGTTGTCAAAAGCTCATTTCCTGCGGGAACTGGTAAAATGTATCATGCAGCGAATCCAAAGCGAAACGCATACGTTTGGACTACCACTAAGCACACTAAAAAATTAGCGAACATTAAAAATTACCCCAATACCTCATGGCATTCGACTGGTGCGGTTGTGCTTCGTCATAATAATAAGAATGCTGTTTATTACCGAGTTGGTGCAGTTTCCCCAACTAAAACCAAGAAATGGGTTAGTGGCTGGATTTGGCGTGGTTATCTCAAGCCGGGATATAATCCTAACTTTACTAAGGTTAAAAGTATTGATCTCAATATTGCAACCAATAAAGAATACAATCAGTTTATCAAGCAATCCAAATACCAGCAGTTAACTCGTGACGTTTTGGCACTGTTTCCAAATAGTACCGTCTCCAAGCCACTAAGTCGTTATGCATTGTTTCGTGACCCTAAAGACAAGATTGTTAATAATGTGGCCACTTTCAAGGCAATGGATGACTTTTTGAATCTTCAAATGTCAAATTAAGTTAGAAATTTTAGCTGCTCATCAGTGATTTGATTTACGAATGCCTCAAGTGGTGTTTGATAATTGAGACTTTTTCTGGGAATATGGTTCCGTCGACTAGCAACTGCCTGGACAAATTCATCTGATAGCTGGTCCATGATGAGA
Organism: Lentilactobacillus kefiri; assembly: GCF_009739535.1. Lineage (GTDB taxonomy): Bacteria > Bacillota > Bacilli > Lactobacillales > Lactobacillaceae > Lentilactobacillus > Lentilactobacillus kefiri. The sequence goes on along the minus strand of NZ_CP029971.1, from coordinate 851,357 downwards.
TCATGGTGCAACCCATCCTTACGAAGTAAGTTGTTGGTGTTTTCATTCAACCCACGTTGATTGGGTGCTCCTACAGCGGCAAAGTAAATATTTAAATCAAACTGGTTAGCAATCGTTCGCCAACCGGCGAACTCCTTACCATTATCAAACGTGATGGACTTAAACAAGTGGCGTGGCAGCTTCGTCAACCAGGCTGCTAAACTACGATTGACGTTTTGTGATGACTTGGTATGTGAATTCAAAACAATTGCGACCTTGGTCTGCCGTTCAACCAGTGTGGTTACGGCACCCTGATGGTTTTTGCCTTGAACCGTGTCGCCTTCTAAATGACCGAATTCTCGTTTAAAATTAGGATAGTCCTGATAACGGGTTTTTAAATCTCTGCCCAATTGCCCAGCTTTTCCTCGTCGTTCAACGTACCCATTAGGGTGACGCTGACCATGCATGGGTAAATCTTTGGCGAACAAGCCAAAAGCATCATGTTTGAAAATGCGATATAGGGTTCGTACGCCGCAGCTAAAAGAACGTTCGTGGCGATTAATAATTGTATCTGGTTGCCACCCCGCTTGAATTTTGGCTTGGATATAAACCAGTTCATCAGGGGCTAGTTGAATGGGCTTACGCCCACAATGTTGTTTGTGCCGTCGATAATGTTGTTGGTAATCAATAAGCGTACCGCCAGCGTCAAGAAAACGATAGATGCGATAAACGGTTTCAGCACTCCGGTGGAGTGCTGGTGCTACTCGGTAAGCCTTTTTATTGAGCTTCCAAAAGGAATAAATTGTAGTGAGTTCGTCTATGGTAAGATGAGTATAGGTCATTTGTGATCAGCCTTTCTTTTGATTTCAACACTCAAAAGTCTATCACAAATGGCTTTTTAAATTTCTAACTTAATTTTACAAACAGGGAATGTTAAAAACCGGTTAACCAACCAACAGAGATTAGCAAAAATCAAGGCGATTCTGGAGGCTAACGGTTACACTACTGTTAAACGTCAAAAGAAATACGTCATTGGCATCTATCTGACTAACTTCCAGTGGTCCGATCAATATGCTACGGGTGATATGCACCAAGGATTTGTAATTGGAACCAGATAAAAAGAATGGCATTTCGCCGTTCTTTTTATTTGGACTATAGGCAATAAGCGAAACGGATTTTAGAAGAGATCGACAGAACGGTGGCAAGTAACCTTTTAGGGTTGTAAATCCGCCTAACGTCGAAATCACGCTATTGATGTTTACAGTTGCCTGCAGATGACGAATAGATACTTGACGATAGCATTGTTGGTCGTACGATTGTTTAAATTTACTGAAGAAAGCACGATCCCGGATTGGTGGGATTGTGCTTTTGTGTTTTTGAGATGTGGAAACTAATGCGGCTTTGAGTCTCTCTTAGAGTCGTTTTACATACTTACTATAATCGATTCTTCATGCTTTATTTTTCGCAAGATATATTTCATAAATTAATCGGGTTGTCTGATCATCATGTTGGGGATATGGTGAATTAGTCGTCGTCCCATATAAAGCGCCATCTACAACGTCAACGCCAAGCGAATAGTTTGTCATCGAAGCGCGTTTGCTTGCATTATACCCATTCGCATTAAGAATTTCAGTTACCCGTTTAACTCGTGGTGTAATCGCCTGACCATAACTGTAGTAGAGATAGCTGTCGATACTTCCATCTTGATGGGGATTTGGATTATTAGGATCCTTAAGGTTACTAATTGCAATAAAGTCGGTAAAATTCTGATTTTTAATGGGTGTGGTTGCCGTGATATTATCAATTGAACGCGATAAGCTGATGTCAACGGGGCTATTGGGAAATAGTTTAATTAAGGCTTTAGTTAAGCGTTGGCTAGGGTTGGAATTGATATAATTCAAATACTGCTGATTACTTGAAATCTTATCTAATGGCGTGGCAAGTGCCTTTGTAAGATAGCCGCTCCAAACGAGTCCTTTGACTTTCTTATTGGCAGAATAGACCCGATAGTAAACCGATCTTTTACCCTTAATCCTTTTGGTGGAAGCGTTAGTAACAAGCCAACTGGTATAACGATAGTTTTTAACGTTATGTAATTTTCTGGTATGGCTATAATTCCAAATATATCCCTTTACGTTTGGTTTGGTATAGTACATTAATGGCCCGTCCATTACCGACCAGCTGTAAGGCTTCTTTGCTTGAGCAGTTGAAGCAGCAGTTAATACCCCACAAAATACTAACCCCGATAAAACTATTTTTAATAGTTGTTTTTTCATAAGATGAGCCTCCAAGATAGATTGCTTTGTTAACTTCCATTGTAACTGAAGTTTTGAAAATAATGTAATTTTACCGTCAACGAAGTTCACAAACAATTATTTCTAAAAGAGATCGACAGAACGGTGGAATAAGCAACTGTTGAAAGTTATCATCTGCTTAACATTGGATCGGTTGAAAACCGCATTATTGATGATTTCAGTGGCCTGTAGATGACGAAAAGATACTTGACCAGATCGTTGTTGGCCATGCGATTGTTTGAATTTCGTAAAGAAAAGCACAATCCTGGATTTGGGGGATTGTGCTTTTGTGTTTTTGAAATGTGGAAACCAAACATGGTTCTTAATCTCTTGTAAAAATCTGTCTCACTTATTGACTATAATTCAATGTGGATTATAGTCAATACATGAGACGTATTTTAAGAGAACGTAACAATAATGGTGTACTAGTAACTCCATGTTGCAATCACCCCCACAACATGCTCTTTAAATTCAATTTTCTTGCATAAAGTAACTGAGGTGAAGCATCAAGATTAAATCAAAAAAATGCCGCTGATATTCGTAATGAATACCAGCGACATTTTTATTGAATACTATCTGAAACTTGAAAGTATGAAGACAGACTGATCCCTTGGTATCACATGGCATATTTTAATTAATTTAACCATTTAGCTTGCTGTTAACAGCGAAACTAACCGTTTCGGCAAAAATGTGAAGAACTGATTCATCATCTGAATAATTTGGGCTCTTCTTGCATAAACTTCATGATTAATAATCGTTTTTAACGAATTTAGAAGCCATACCAGTGCTTGAGACAACTCAATATCTGGCATGGCTTCGTTCATTATAAAGAATAAATCCCCAATGGTGCGATCATCCTGATTTTGCCGTTCCTGCCAAGCTAATAGGTCATAAGTCATCATGACAATTGCTAAATGGCCACAAAGCCCGTCATAATTTTGAACTTGTGATTTGTCGAGCCGCAAGTATTGCTTGGCAACTTTAAAGTAATTCTCAATTTGCCATCTTCGGGCGTATAGTTGAATGATCTCTTGTGGCTGAAGGCCTAACTGAGTCGTTGCCAGTACTAGGTAGTCATCTTGACGGGCCCGATTAGCCACAAATACCAAGCGAAGCTTGAATTTTTGGTTCCCGACGTGCGCTTCGACAAAGCAGCTGTATTGATAAGCTTGCTTGGGTTGATATTTTGAGGCCTGCAGTCGCTTGTATAATGCTTTAACTGAATATTGCCGTCCGCGATATTGATAGTAAATTTTGCTGGACCGTTTAAGCATGCCCACGCCGTTTAATCCCAACTTGGTTAATTCATAGAACATTTTTGGTGAGCTATACCAGCTATCAAATAACACATAGTCAGCTAGAACGCCATTTGCGAGGGCTTGCTTGACAAGTTGCAATGAAACGAGGTTCATTTTTTGCTGTGCTTGGCGACGTCTCCGGCCAGCAATTGTTCGTTGATCGGTTGTTTTAGCTGATTTTCCAAGGACGTTTTGTGGCTTCTTGGAAGACATTAATGCAAAGTTGATCGGTAAGAATGTATTGGCGTCACTCCAACCCAAAGTTAAAGCCCGGTATCCCTTAATATATAACTGTTTGTCATGGTCAAAGACTCGCGCTAGTAATTCGGTTTGGGTGGCGTACTCACGGGAAAAGAGTGTATCGTCAATGATCAATGCTAACCGCCGCCGGCGGTCAATAAACGGTCGTAAATGCTTGATTAAATGACTCCCAACTTGACAAATCAAGCGTTGCCAATTGATCCGGCCATCGTTCAAATTATTTCTGACGGTGCGACTGGTAAAGTTAGGTGTTTCATGGGCTCGATAAAGCGAGCGTCCCAGGAACTTTGTCGTGACCAGCCATTCAATGACCTTCATCAAGCTGATTTCTGAATGCCGGCGATAATTCACCAACTTGGTGAGTTTAGATAGACCAATGAGGGAAGTAAATTGATGAACAATATTGTGAAGCTCGTTTTCTGTATTTTTTTGTCTTATAATATTCATGACGTAAGTCTCCTTTGTATCTTGGTTTTGGTCGACTAAAGTATACAACGCAGGAGAGCTTGCGTTTATTTTTTGCCAAAAAAGCCAATAACCACACGCCTTTGGCGTGATTATTAGCTTTCATGTTTCAGATACTATTCAATTAAATACGTTTCTTAAGTTCCTTGCCCGTTTCTTTAAATCCCAAATAGCATTTCTACATATTGTCACCTTGATTGTTTCAACTTAATCGTGCCATCTTCGATTTCGTAGTGCCTCATTTCAGAGGTATTCTGCATTGCTCTGTGGGTAATCATAATCGCTGCTACTGGGAGTTCTTTAATTGTTCGCTCAAAGTCGTTGGCTGACTGGTCATCCAAGTTGGCGGTTGGTTCATCGAATAATATGAAGCTGGTATTCTGAACCAGAGCTCGAGCAACGCCAATCTTTTGAATTTGCCCTGAAGAAAGATTTCCGGCGTTTGATGAAAGGATTTTGGTCTCGTCCTTTTTTGGAAGACTTTCGATAAAGTCCCATAAGTCGGTCTGCTTTAATACTTTCTCATATTGCTGCGACGTGATACTTCTGCCCAACAGAATGTTCTCTCGAATGGTTAAGCTGAATAACCTCACTTGCTGGGGCACATAGGATAACTTAACTTCACCGGGCGCAAATGGAGTTCTTGAATCATCCAGGTAATGCAAACTGCCCTTATTTGGCTGTTGGAATCCCAGTAAGAGTTTCAAAAAGGTTGTTTTTTTGAACCGCTGGGACCCGTTAAGATGATCTTGGTCTGCGGGGTTAATTGCCAATCCAGGTTGACATCTTTTAAAACCCAGCTTGTCTCTTGACCGTACTTAAAGCTCAGGTGGCTTAACCGCAGCGTTTTTATCTCGTTTGGATGGTTGGACGACTGTTTCGCGATCTCAGAAGTCGTGCCAAATGATAATAGCCGTTTTGCAGAAACGGATGCTCTTAACAGTTGGTTGTATAGACCCGGCATTGTGTAAAAGATCCAGGTAAAGCTGCTGTTCAAGACATTAAATCCCATGAACTGGCCGATGGTAATTTGATTTTTAGCAACGAAGGTCAGACTGATGACCAGGGAAGTGACATCGAATAAGAAGCCGGCACCAACGCTAATACTTTCGATTAAGTGTTGGCTCCGGGCATTTTCAAGTTGGCTTTGCGTAAACTTTTTATATTTCTTTGAAAACAGATTTTGGGCAAAGCGTTCGGCATGGAGCGTGTGAAGCAGGACTTTAGCATCAAAAATTTGAAGGAGGGTTGTCTGCATGGTATCCTGATCCGTCTGACGCTGTTGCTGGGTGGTTAGGATCCATTTTCCGGTTAATTTCGGAATTAAGAGCGATACCAGACCCAGTGTCAGAATGATTAACGTTAACCAGGGTGAAATTAATATGCCAAAGATGAATGCGGCTAAAAATGAAGCGGCGCCGGCAATAAAATCTGTTAAGGAAACCGCCAGCGACTGTGAAATGATTGGGGCATCGGAATTATTGAGTGACAGCCAGGCTCCTAGCGGCTTGCTTAGAACCGCATCGGCTGGCTGAGACAGAGAGCTTTGGAATACCGTGTTGGTGATGGAATTTTCAATGGATAGCTGAAGCATTCCTTCACTTATTTTTATCTGTCTTTGAATGATGCCGATTAGAACGCCAATGAAAGCAAGGCTGCCGCCGATGACGATAAACTTTGTGAGTGACTGGGTGGTAATTGCAGAAACAAAATAATTCAGGTAGTAAGCCAGCACAAATTCCAAGCAGGCAATGCCCACTGCCATAGCTACCAGGCGATAATAGTGGAGCTGATAGAGAATATCACGGCAATACTGAATAACGGCTTGATTCATTTTAATCACCAACCTTAATAACATGATCATTTGGCTCGATTAAGTCAAATGTATGACTGACGATAATAATTCCGTGGTTGTGAGCGATTTTGCGAAATAACTGGATGAGTGATTTTTGATTGCTTTCATCGATATCGGAAAAGGGTTCATCCAAAATCAAGTATTGCCGATGAGTCAATAAGGCGCGGGCAATGGCTAGTCTTCGGATTTGGCCCTTCGAAAAGTTGGTGTCTTCGCCAACCACACTTTCCAGTTTTTTGGGTAGTGAATTGACGGCGTCAAACATTTGGACCTGGATAAGCGTTTGAGTCAGCTCTTGGTTAGTCACTGATTTCCCTAATTTCAGGTTATCAGCAATGGTGGTATTAAACATTTGACCAGCCTGTGGAACAAACGCGGCATGATCTGCCAGTGATAACAAGTTATGCCCAGCGTTTGTACGAACCATTAGTGAGCCGCCATCGATTGTTAAGACACCCAACAGAATATGTAGAAGCGTTGTTTTACCGGCACCATTCCTGCCGATCAGGAAAGTGATTTTTCCAGGCTTGATGGTGAAGGATAGGTTCGTCAAGGTAGGATGATTATTCTTTGGATACTGATACGTAATCTTCTGACCTTCGATGCTTTTAACTGGCTCTTCTGCGCTGGAAAGGGTTTGTTTGACCTTGGTGTTAGTTGATAAATGATTCGTAACCCGCCCCAAAGATACCTTCTGCCGGGCCATAAATGCCAGGACAATTGGAAGAGTCAAAAACGGATCAAAGATTGAGCCAATCCCAGCGTTCCAGATACCCAGCATGACATCAAAGTGGATCTGATGGGCGTTGACCAGTAACAATCCTACAAACAGCGAAACAACTTCCATGACATAAATTCCACCACGCACAACCCCATTGCTTGACGCGGTGGCGCCGACATCTTGACGCAATAAGGTTCGCTTGCTGTCAAAGAGCCGGTTGTTAACCGATGTTAACCATTTTGAAGTATTAAATATTCGGATTATTGCTAGGTTGTGATATACATCCGGCAAAAAGTTCTTCTGTTGATCATCACTTAATTGATAAGCTCGGCGATAGCGCACGTCTTTGACGTAAAAGTGGTGGGCAATGGCATACAGCCCGCATCCAATGAAAAGGTAAACGAGACCGTAAATCCAGGAATTATAAAATGTGTAGATTAATCCGCCGCCAATGATCATGACAAAATCAATTGCCGGCATAACTCCCATCATAAAATAATTTGCAATATTGTCAGCGTCTTGGTTAACCAGGTTAACCATTGTGCCGTTATCCTGATTAAGATCGATTTCTCGCAGTGAGCTCGCCAAGAGTTCCTGACTGACAGATTCAATTACCCGCTTCCGCAGTCGCTCCGAATACATCGAGTATGCATAATACACACCAGCATAAATGAGGGAGGCAATGGTCAGCACACCCAGAATCTGATATAAGATCGTTAATTTCTGGGCCAGTGCTGCAGCAACCCCATATTGCAGCATGACGGACACGAATACATTGAAGCCGTTAATGTAGACTTTTGCAATTATTAAAAAGGGGTAATCTTTTAAAGCAATATATGAGAATTGTTTGGTAGATTTCATCTTGACACCTGATTTCTTGGATCAAATGTTGAGTGCAGCAGAAGATCCTTTTTACGGTTCATATATGACAAATTCCATGCGGGCGAACGGATTACCGTTGAAAAAACAATAATACAAATTGTATGGAAAGTAAACACCTAATTTAATGATAAGACAATTAATATTTGATAAATTTTAGGCCCCTGGATTGAGGATATATATGATTAAATAAGCTGATGTCAAGGACTTATAAGAGATTTGTTGATATTTAGAATAATTTGAATATTAAGTTTCCTTTCTAAGATTCGATACTAATCTGGTGTTTGTTTATGCAGTAGATAAGTGCATATACAAAAAATCCGCTCCCAAACATCAAGATGATGTTTAAGAACGGACCAAACTAATTATTTAACTCAATTAAATACTTTTCTTAAATTCCGTACCCTTTTCCTCAAATCCAGGCTTACCAAGCAATACAACCATGTTTTGCTTGTATGTCCCAACACATGGTTGGTTGAATGGGTTAATTCCGTTCAGGTAACCCAAGTTGGATTTTTAGATTATTTGATCAAAATAATAAGATAGACTTATATTGAATGTAATTGTCTTGTTTAAAATGTAAGTAAAACACCCTTAATCCATGTTAATTACAGAAAGAAAATTCTTAACAAATAAAAGTGCTTTTCATTTGACTTGAATTGTCAAATAAAGTGCAAAACTACATTAAAAAATATTTTATAAGGGGTTTTCAGATGCTCGATTTCAATTCATACCAGGCTCCAAATTGAATAGGACTAAAAGCCGAGGGGAATGCGCACTGTTCTCTGTTAATTGATCTTCTACCCCTACTTACCGTATGGATGTTCCAATCATACTTATTCAAAGTTAAATTAGTTTACGTACGGGATGCCGTACGCTATAATTAACCCTGTAAAGTAAATAACTATTGAGAGAAGGAAACATTATGGAAAAAATTGTCAATCCAACTAAAGCCCGTTCAGAATTATTTGCTTTAATTAAGGCTGCTAATCAAGATTCCAAACCAGTGCTCATCGCTGGCAGTGACGACGAGAAAAGTGCTGTTTTGATGAGTAAGCGGGACTACGACGCCTGGCAAGAAACATTGGAATTAATAATGAATGGTCAATTACCGGATGCTCTCAAACGTCAAAATGATCCAGACGTTGATCTAGATGCAATGATACGAGACATCGATCATGAGTAAATGGCACCTGAAAATTAAATCAACCGCCAAAGGTGACCTAAGAAAAGTATTGAGAAGTCCTTTACGTCAATCGTTTGAAAGCGTTAAAGCAACGCTTGAAACTGACCCGTTTTCGCCAGTGCAATCCTTTGAGAAGTTAACACGCCCGGCGGCTGGATTCTATTCCCGACGAATTAACGGTCAACACCGGGTCGCTTATACCATTGATAAAGACAACAAATTGGTCACAATCTACTCTTGTTGGGCGCATTACGAGGATATGAGTGGCAAATCCGGTTCCCGGAAACACTAAACAATCTTAACTAAATGAACTAATTCAAACTGAAAGCCTCAGACCAGATAAAAATCTGGTTTGGGGCTTTTTCGTATTCAAATTATTCTTTATTGTAATTTGTTGGTCACTGTACCATTAGTTTTAATCCGATCACGTTTAGAGTTACCAAACAGAAATAAATTCTCTGGCAGATGGCCTGCACGTGGATTTCAGTTATGACTTTGATGGTACGTTGTTAGGCGATCAGTCAAATTCGAATAATGGCGGAGGCTCCGATACGCCAACAGATGCTTTACACCAACACGCTAAGCAGGTTTATGACTACTTTAATAAGAAGGGCCTATCTGACGCGGCTATCTGTGGGATTTTAGCCAACTTCCAACATGAATCGGGAATTAATCCAGATCAGTGGCAGATTGGCATGCCCCACACCTGGTCAATGAGCTCTTCGACTGGTTATGGGATTGCCCAATTTACGCCAGCCGGTAAGATTAAAGCCTATGCCGATAAAGTTGGCAAAGCAGTGAGTGATATTAACACGCAACTCGACTACGTCTGGAGTCAGATCACGGCTACCGGTGGTTTTTACGGTGGTAGTAAGACATTAGTTCAGTTTGCCCACGATACAGATCCGAAAGTCGCCGCCCTGGACTTCCTACAAGGTTATGAAATGCACTCCAAATCAACGGATGCGTTAGCAGACCGGCAAAGCAAAGCTGCTGCTTGGTGGACGCTTTATAACAAAGGCAATGCCGGCACCTATGGTGATGGTGGCAACAACAATGACAACGATGTGAAAAACACACCGGAAGGCTACACCATTCAAACCAAGGGCCAATTCACCTTTAATACCAATTGCCGCAACACTCCCGAAATGAGTGATGCTGGCTTGGCAACTTATAAGGCCGGCCAGACGGTTAGTTACGACCAGAAGGAAAAGAATGACAATCACTTCTGGTTATCGTACCTTGGCACCACTGGTACCCGGCACTACGTCCCGTATGCCAACATTTCTAAGAACACGTACTTTGGAACGGATACCAATCCCGGTGACCCCGTTAGGAAGCAAAAGAAGTAACCCAGGGGTGACAGAAGGACCCAAAAAATACCCAAAATGGTGACAAAGACGACAATTTTAGCCGTTGTTTTCATTGCATAATAGGTTTTGTGATCAGGCAGGCTATTATTGGAGCTCCAATAGTAGCCTGCTACTTCAAGGATAGGCCGGACTTTTCTTGAAGGGGATCACCAAATCGTTAAGTGAAAATCGTTCTTTAAAAGACGTCATTAAACCACGAATGAACTAGGGTCTGTCTGGAAACTATTTAAGCCAAATCAAAATTGAAGCAATGTAAATGGTTTGTAGAAAAACATGCACTAGTTTATCATATCGCGTCGCAATCCGCCGGTAATTCTTCAATTGATTAAAGTAATTCTCGATCAAATGGCGTTCACAATAGACGTAATAATCACAATCCCACTTGTCTTGGGCATTACTTTTAGGTGGAATCGTATATTGACCGCCTTCAGCTTCAATATACTGGCGCAGTTCCTTAGTCCCATAAGCTTTATCGGCAATCAGATTAACGCCGGCTAAAGCTAATTGTCGCAGTAATGGTTCAGCTGCCCGACTATCATGAACTTGGCCGCCGGTAAGGATAAAACATAATGGATTTCCAAGGCCATCCACCACCGCATGAATTTTAGTGGTTCGACCACCACGGCTTAGACCGATGGCTTGATTCTCAACGTCACAGCGGGCGTTTTTTTAGCGCCCGTGGCCTTTTGATGAGCTCGAATGCTAGTTGAATCGAGGCTGATATTTTCCATATCCGGTTCATCGATCAAATCCTTAAAGATCCGTTCAAACAAGCCGGCATCAACCCAACTACGATAACGACTATAGCTGGTTTTCCATGAACCGTATCGTTCAGGAATATCACGCCAGGTGGCGCCACTTTTTAGCAACCAGAGAACCGCATTAAAAACTTGGCGATTAGGTATTTTAGGTGGGCGTCCGGTTTTATAGGGCGGAAAACGGTCCTCAATCCGGGCCCATTGCTCATCAGTAATTTCATAACGTTTCGGAATTGTCATCGGCGAAAACCTCAATTTGTTTTTTATCAAGATTATACACGATTATTTTGTTTCCAGACAGACCCTAACAAAAATCAATTAAGAAAGAGGTTTTATATTATGGACACAAATGCAGCACAAAATACACCAGATGGCTATTCAATCAGTATGAATGGTTCATTCTTATTTAATACCAAGTGTAAGATTCGTCAATCAGCTGATATGAGCTGGTGAAGACGTTGTCTCTGGTCAGACAGTTTATTACTCTGGTAAGGAGAAAAACGGTGACCACTTCTGGTTAACCTATACCGGCGCTGATGGATCACCCTTATATGTTCCATACGCTAATATTACGTCTGGCAATATGTTTGGGACCGATAACAACCCTGGTGATCCCATTGAGTCGTCAGATAATGGCGGTGGTGGTGACAACGGCGGTGGCGGTGATAATGGTGGCAACGACGATAATGGTGGAGGCTCAGACAATTCTGGTTATATTGGAAACGACACCTATGATTTAAAACAGGCTGGTGCAGATAATCAAGGTAATACAGATATTGATGATATCTTCAATTCATTGATTAAAATTCAGCCAAAGGATGGTAATACCTCAATTACTGTCCAAATTCCTGCTGGTTATTATAAAGTTAAGCAACTGACATTTGACTCTTCAAGTTCCAATATTAATATTGAAGGGCTTGCGGGAGCAATCTTAGTTGGTGATAATGATGCAGGAGCCGATCCAGCAGGCCATGAAGGAGCAGAAATTGATTATTCACAAGCCTCAAACATTTCATGGAGTGGCGTTACATTTAAAGGCTCTTTGCCAGATGGTAACACACCTACAAATGAAGGGCGCTTAACTCATAATATTCTCCATTCAGATTCGATTTCATTTACTAAATGTGTTTTTGATCAAACTGGACATTCTCTTGACTTGGGCGGATCAAGCAATATTCACATTTCAAGTTGTGTATTCTTGGGGAATGCAACTGGGACAGACGAGAGTGGTTTTGCAGGTTCTACGGAATACCCAGCTCTTTATAAAGAAGCTATTCAAATTGATTATGCTAAAAATGTCAGTGGTGGTGTTGCTTCAGACAGTTCACTTCTTGACTCAGCGCCAACACATGATGTAACTGTTGATGGTTCACTGTTTTTGCCAATTTATACAGACTCAAGTGTATCTTCACTGTACAAGTATGCACCACTACCACTGGGCCAACATGATTCTGATAATGCAGATGATATTATTCACAGCATTCAACTAACCAATTCGTTTATGCTGGATATGAAGCCAGTAAATTACAATGGTGATGGGCTTGATGCTCCGATCCACTTTACTGATTCATATGATATTCAGATCACAAATAATACAATTGAACGTCGGCAAACTAAAGTTTCACCTGCCGTATTCTTATTTGAATCTGTAAATATTCAACAGGAAAGTTCTGGGGTATCGTCAGGTGTTACAGAAGGTAATATTCATGTTGATCAAAATACTATTTATAATATGAATCCGCAGTTAGTTCATACTATATTTAATGCCGGAGCTTCTGAGGTAACAAAGGTAGCACCCGCATACGCAATTTTTGCAAAGAAGACTCACGACATGGATAACCTTTCGTTTTCATCAAATACGATCCATACTTACCGTTCAATGACGACACCTGAAAAAATTGATGATTTCAGTGAAGCCCAAAAGAAAGCTAACATTACCAAGAGTTCTAATGTGCGTTGGGCAGGTGTTGGAGCAACCACAACTAATAATGATGGTAACACGCGAACTGGTGATGCGGGCGCTCGGGTATCTGGGAATGAGTCATACCATGAGAGTCAAACACAGAATATTATTGGTATAGATCCAGATGGTAACCAGTTCAATGTTCAAACTGTAAACGTTCAGCGTAACTTACCGTACTTGGTATCAATTTCTGCGCAGAATGGTTATTCTCCAGCCTATAGTCAAGTTGTTGTTGGATATGATACTGATTCAAACAATATTTATGTGCCATTCATTTAGAATAATATGGAGTAAGTATTAAAGCAAAATGTCTTACTTTTGATTTAATACTTGCCGTGTAAAAGTAGGGGAGCCCCACACAAAGTAGTTCTTAGACTACCTTGTATGGGGCTCTTTTGTTATTAAAATAAATGATTATTTATCACGGTATAGGATGATCATTGAAACGTTCATAACGCCGCCATCGTATCCATAATAATTAACGAAGGTTGAGATACCAATATTTGAGGAAATATTGAACTGCTTTTTGATGGCAGATGCACAAATTTGGTTGGATATTTTTATAGATTTATCGGCATTATCATCCTCTAGATCACTAATCGTATCACTATCAAGTATGATGTACTTTTCGTGAAGGCCGGTTGCATTTACATTGTTTTTGGCAGCATCTTCGGCCAGTGAAGTTGTGGGTGGATTTCCATGCGATTCAGAATAAGCAGCTTGACGAGCAGTGGTTAAATTCTTGAGGCTCGAATCTATAGTGCTTCCAGTAAGTGATAAATAAGATTGGGTAATTCCATTTCCAGTTACTGTTTCATTTGTTGTTTGGGATCCAGAATTGTTGGGTGTTTTTCCGCCAGTTCCTGAGTTATTGTCGCTAGGATTAGTTGTATTTGGATTTGCTCCGTTGATCAAATATCCGCGCCAAACGATCCCGCTGATTGTCTTAGCCCCATTAGTGACGTAATAGTAGACCCCCTTTTTCCTAGTGTAGCTAGAACGCATCAGGATACTTTTGGAAACATACCAAGTGGTATTGGGATAGTTCTTTAAATTGTGTAGTTTGCGAGTATGGGTTGGGTTATAAATGTATGCTGATTGGTGGCTGGTAGCGTGATAGGGCAGATTATCACGGTTAACGGACTTAACCCAATAGTATCGTGCCGAAGCTTGAACTGGCATTCCAGGAGTGACGGTTCCGATGATTCCCAAAGCCACTGAAGCAGAAACTAAAAACAAGATGCTTTTTTTCATAAAAGATACCCCCGTGATTGCATTTTATAGTAGTGAAATGAATTTAGCTTACCGAAAGCCTTTGCAAGAAAAATGATTATTACTAATTGATTGATACTGGCATAGATTATTGCAGTTGAGTTAGAAAAGGTCTGAATAATTAATTATTCAGACCTTTTTCAATGATGAGCAAATGAACTACTTAGCTTTGACCACGGCAACGTATTGTGTGCCGCCAAAGACGGCGTCGGTATTGACGAAACTCTTAAAGGTGTAACCGGATAGAATATGCTTTTTGGCAAAGTCGGCCAAAGTTAAGCCGTCAGAGTTCTTGTATTTGCTGACAGCGGTGCCGGCATTGGCATCGGCGTTGACCGCCGTGAAGGTCTGATCAGCCTTGTCAATGGGGTTGTTATTGTTGTTGGTAGCGTCCAAGTAAACCACTTTGACTTGCGCGGCTTTTTTAACTTCAACGTACTGGGTGCCACCAAAGACGGCGTTGTCATTGCCAAAGGAAACAAATGCATAGCCCGCTGGGACATGCTTTTTGGCAAAGTCCTGTAAGGATAATTTATCCGCGTTGACAAAGGAACTGGCGGCAACTTGACCGGCTTTAGTCGAGGTATCAGTGGTGGTAAAGGTTTGGTTAGCTTTATCAACTGGGTTATTCGTGCCGTTTTCGCCGTCCAGGTAAACAACCGTGACGCTATTGTCACTAGTACTGTTATTTGCAGGCTTGGCTTCGGTCAGATTATCTTTGTTCACCCATTTACCATTTAGATCGCCATTGACTGAGGCTAATTGATACCAAGTCGTATTGTCTCGGGGATTGGTGACGGCTATAGTAACCGTAAAGGTGGCGTCTTTATAGTTGGCCAAGGTGTTAATGGTTGGCGCTGCGCCAACTTTATATTGTGTGTTGGCGGGAGCGTCATAAAAGACGTTGTTGGTCGTTTGGGCCAAGGCGGTGTCCGTTAATTTGAACGTGGTTTTAGCATCCGGCGCAGTCGCGTCTTGGGTGGTGGCGTAAGGGGTAATCCCGCCGCCAAAGGTGCCGGTGGAAGTGCCACCGTAGATCCAGCCGCGATACTGACCATCAAAGGTGACGACTTTGTAATAGACCGAACCGCGGTTAGTGGTAGCAACGCGGTAAGCGCGGACATTGGAACCGGCAGTATTGGCAGCGGCCAGGGTACTCAAACTGGCCCCAGACGCAATGACCCGGGCACCGTGTAAGGTGCCGGCTTTAGTGTAAAGGGCGTTGTTACCGGTAAAAGCGACGTTGCGAGTCGTCGGGTCGGTGGTTAGTTGCTGATTAGACGTTGTCCGGGCGTAGAGCTTGGCCGCAGCCGGTTTCGCCGTTGATGTACCGACGATGGCGGTTAACCCCAACGCAGCCAGGCCGGTAAAAAGTGATGCTTTTAAAGTATGCTTCATGAATTTGTCCTCCTAATCAAAACCTCAAGTAATTAAAACGATCAGCTTCTTGTTGAAGAATGACAGTATGTAAGCAATCAGTTGACCCTATTGATAGGATACCACATATATCAAATACGAACGGTTGGGTTTTAGTAAAAAAACGTTTACATTACCATTTTAGTACCCAATAAGGTTACAATCGTTACCCAAAATGGTGACAAAGACGACAATCTTTGCTTAAATCAGCTGGCATAATTGATATGGTGGTTAAATGAAACGTCAGACCGTCCTTTCCCCCGGGACGGCCTGGCGTTTTTGTATCCAATCAACGGTGTCGCGAACCGTTTGACTGGATAAGTTCCGGCCACCCAGGAGGGGAACAACGCAAATAACTACCGAATCACTCAATTGAGTGATTTTTTTATGGCCAAAATTTGAAAAAATGAAAGGAAGTTTTATTGATGGATACAACAGCAGCACAGAATACCCCAGAAGGGTATCAATTAAATGAATCCGGGACGTTTACGTTTAATACCACTTGTAAAGTCCGCGAAACCCCGGAAATGAGCGCCAGTGGCGTGGCTGATTATACGAGCGGTCAAAGTGTCAACTATGATCTGAAAGAAAAAAATGATGATCATTTCTGGGTATCATACACCGGCGCCAGTGGTACGCGGGTATACGTTCCTTATGCCAACATTCTTAAGGGTACTTACTTTGGAATTGATACCAATTCTGACGATCCGATTAAGTCATCTGATAATGGTGGCGGCGGTGACAATGGCGGTGGCGGAAACGATGATAGCGATACGCGTCCCCAAGGCGGTACCGATACTGGTACCCCCAGTTTTGAAAGCGAGCCGATTACCTCAGCCGAATTGGTAACGGCCCAAATCCCCGTTAAAGGTTATGTTAAGTTGGTTGATAGTGGCGCTTATTCACGAACACAACCGCTCTATTCCAGCCCGACTGTCGATCATTATGAAAAAGGTTCAACGGTTCATTACTCTGGCAAGGTGCTGGCAGATGGTCGAATTTGGGCAATTGACCCTAAAGGTAATTACCTAACCCTTGGTAAAGCAACTACGCCATTAAAAACCAACACAGCCAATGGACACCATAGTACGTACGATTATGTTGAGGATTCGAGTGAGAAACAACCTTGGAATGATATTTGGAATTATACTAGTTCAACTGAGGAACGGGACGCAGACGATGATTCATACAGTGACTTATCTTCCTTGCGGGAAAATCCCCAAGTTGACTTAACGCCAAACGATGCTGAAAGCGAATTAATTACTAATTTGAAGACCTCGTTAGCCCAGGTTGACCAAGATAACCCGGTTCAAGATGATATTTTAATTGGTTATATTACCGATACCCATTTTAGTAGTTACAAGACTCCCGGAACTGTTCGGGCTTTACGCCAAATGAAGCTGATGAGTTACATTGCTCATGAAGTGGGCTTGGATCTTGTGGTCAACGGTGGTGACTTGAATGATGGAGCCGCTCCAAGCAACTGGGAAATGGATGATATTAAGCGAGCCGTTGATGCCACGATGTTAGGACGACGACCATTTATTATCTTACAAGGGAATCATGATGACGATTCCGGGTTTGCCCGTGATGACAACCATGATGAAAATGGCTATTGGCCTGATAATATTATCCACAACGATGTCGCTAACACGATTCGGTTATCGAAGTTCCAGCAATATTTGAACGTTGAACCGAATGCTAATAATGCGCTTTACGGAACTTATAAGATTCCGAACAGTAAAGTGAACGTGGTTGTCTTGGATGGGTTCGATCAACCAGATGATTATGGCGACCTGATTACTTCCCGAACTTCCTTTAGACATGGCTGGCCCCACTTTAGTGTGGAACAGCAGAACTGGTTAAAGAGTACTTTGGATACCATTCAAAGTAATGGTGAAAAAGCCCTTATCTTTACCCATATTATGTTCCACGGCCAAGTTTGGCAGAGTGGTCAACCAAATGACTTTGCGGAAATTAAGCAATCCGATGGTTCCTTCTATCCAAACGTCTTTGAAGGCGGCAACATTAAGGATATCATCGAAAATCACGCCAGTTCCGTGATTGGTGTCTTTGGTGGGCATACCCACCGTGATGATTCCTGTGTTGAGGGTGGTGTTACCTACTTGACGACCACTTGTGCTTTACCTGATCGAGGTGATGGTCAAGAGGCCCGCACGATCAATACCAATACCGAGCCGGCTTTTGATATTTTACAAATTAAGCCAGGCGCCAAAAAATTATTCCGTCATCGGGTTGGCTGGAGTGATCCAAGCTACTTCGTTGATCAGATTGACTTTAGCAAGCCAGCCAACTGAGAGTGACTGGTTGATAAAATGATATTCAAAAAAATGGGTGGGCGCGTAACTGTAAACATGGTTACGTGCTCACCCATTTTTTGATTTTATCCTTATTGGTTAGAACTCTTTTGATCTTGTTGAGGGTATTCAAGGATCACCACACCCCGACCGTAATTTAGACTGCTTTTATCAAAGGCATAGGCCCCGATTAAGCGATTTTTAAAGGTTGTGAAACTCACGTTACCGTTAGCAGCATAAACGACATTATTCACATAGTCTTTGAATGAAATCTTGCCGGACTTTAATTGTTGTTGTTTTTCTTTGTTATTTTTACCACTGTTACCAATGAAAAAGAAAGTCATGTACTGCTGAGTATCTTTATATTTGTTAGCTACCATCACTTGAAAGGCTTCGTCACCAATGTCTGGATTACTATATTTGCCAACAAAACTGGGGTACTCATTAGCAATTTGCTGTAGTTGTGAATTAGGAACTGTTCCTTCGAAAAAGCCGGCTAATTCCTGACTTAGGCTATTGGTAGTGTTGGTATCCGTGCCATTTGATGCATCACCGTTGGTATTGCCAGAATTATCACCAGAGTTTCCGTTATTAGAGTTGCCATTATCACCGCTAGGAGTGGTACCACTAGTTGCGTTCGGATTGATACCTCTAGTTAAATAACCGCGCCAAACAATCCCACTTGCCGTCCCGGCAGCATTAGTAACGTAATAGTAAACGCCTTTCTTACCCGTGTAGCTGGAACGCATGAGGATACTTTTGGAAACGTACCAGGTTGTCCGTGGATAGTTTTTGAGGTTATGTAATTTCTGGGTATGGGTAGCGTTGTAAATGTAAGCCGATCGCTGACTGACAGCGTGGTAAGCCAGAGAAGGGCGATTAATTGACTTCACCCAGTAGTAACGAGCCGAGGCCTGGGCAGGCTTTGCTTGAGTAGTGGCCCCCAGGAAGCCTAAGCCGGTTAAAACCGTGGTTAACAGTAAGATGCTTTTCTTCATAAAAGTTCGCCTCCAAATTTAAATATAGTATAGCACTGAAACTAATTTAGTTTACCCATTCATTACACAAATGGGAAACAAATTGGTGACAAAACGGACAATCTTTACCAAAACTTTCAGTCATACTAATAACATAGCCCCTCAGCCAAAAGATTCGGATTGTTTCTTTGGGCTGAGTTTTATTTCACTAGGAGAACTGTTAGACCCCCATTAATTGTGATTGTCTGAAACAGTTTGAGTGGCGGAATAGCTAGCTGACTAGAAAGATTAATGACGAGGAGGTGATTGTTTGATTGAAGAAATTACTCATGGACTTAATTGGGCTCAGATTACGGGTGTCTTGTGGTTGATTGTGGCCGCTATCGGCACACCGATTATTTCCTGTTTATCTATAAATGAACCCTCAAACAAATATTCTTTTACAAAGTGTTAAATATACTTATATAAGGTGATTGAAAATAAAAAGCCCGCCCGCCAACATCAACACAATGTCAGCGAACGGGTTATTTGCGGGAAATTTTAATGAGAACTAAATACGTTTCTTAAGTTCCTTACCCTTTTCCTCAAATCCAGGTTTGCCAAGCAATGCAAACATGTTTTGCTTGTATGCTTCAACACCTGGTTGGTTGAATGGGTTGATTCCGTTCAAGTAACCGGAAATCGCTACGGCTACCTCGAAGAAGTAGATTAAGTAGCCCAGAGTATAAGGGGTTTCGTCAGGGATGTGAATGGCCATGTTTGGCACATTACCATCGGTGTGGGCGAGAACAACCGCATGGAAGGCTTCCGTATTGGCGTAGTCCATGGTGCGGCCTTCAAGATACTGTAGACCATCCAAGTTGTCTTTTTCTTTAGGGATGTCAACGTCATGGTTGGGCTTATCGAGCTTGATAACTGTTTCCATGAGGTTTCGTAATCCTTCTTGAATGTATTGACCCAATGAATGCAAATCGGTGGTGAAGTTGGCTGATGAAGGGTAGATACCCTTTTCATCCTTACCTTCTGATTCACCCATGAGCTGCTTCCACCATTCGGCGAAGTAGGTCATGTTTGGTTCGTAGTTTTCCAACAATTCAGTGGTGAAGCCTTTGCGGTACAAAATATTTCTGTAAGCTGCGTATTGATAAGCTTCGTTCTTGGTCAAATCAGCATCGGAATATTCATCGGATGCATCTGCGGCACCCTTCATCAATTGTTCGATGTCAGCACCTGAGACAGCGATTGGCAACAAGCCGACTGGGCTCAAGACAGAGTAACGGCCACCAATACCATCTGGGATGATAAAGGTTTGGTATCCGTTTGAATCTGCTTCTTTCCGCAAAGCACCGTGTGCTTTATCGGTAGTGGCATAGATTCGTTCTTTAGCGCCCTCTTCGCCGTATTTGGCGATTAAGCGTTCCTTAAAGATTCGGAATGCAATTGAAGGCTCGGTTGTTGTTCCCGACTTAGAGATCACGTTGACTGAGAAGTCACGGTCGCCAATCAGGTTGATTAAATCATAAACGTATGATGAGCTGAGTGAATTTCCGGCAAACATTACTTGTGGGAACTTTCGCTTGTCATCTGGTAAATAGTTGAAGAAGGTATCGTTCAAGAAATCAACGGCCATCTTGGCACCCAGGTATGAACCACCGATACCAATTACAACCAAGACCTTTGAGTCTGATTGAATCTTTTTGGCAGCTGCCTGAATTCGGGCAAATTCTTCCTTGTCGTAATCTTTAGGCAGGGTGAGCCAGTCACGGAAATCACTGCCGGCACCAGTGCCTTTACGCAATTCATCATCTGCAGCATTAACCATTGCCTGCATCTCACCGAGTTCGTTGTCGTGAACGAACTTTGATAATTTTGAACCATCAAAAGAAATATGAGCCATGTTTTAATACATCCTCTCTTGGATTAATTGACTACTTCATTATATGACAAAGTGGCTGGAACCAAAACATAAGTTTTGTCTCAGCCACTTTGACGTTGTTCCAATTATTAATAACCGGACTGAGCCTAGAGAATCTGGCAGAACTCGATTGTTTCTTCGTTAGGGCCAAGGATGTTGAAGTACTTGATTCCCTGCTTCCAGAATGAAGGAATCGATTGGATTTCTTTATCAACTAAACGTAAGCCTTGTGCCTTTGCGTCAGCAAATGCCTTCTCAATGTCTGGGGTGTTTAACGAGAAATGATTGATGGCACCGGCTTTGCGGGCAGTTGGATCGCCTTCGTAAGTTTCAATTGTTAAGTTGCCAAAACGCATGAATGCGCAACGGTTTTCGCCGTTATGGAATAAGCCGGCTTCTTCAAATCCAAGTGATTCATAAAACGCGATTGTTTTGTCTAAATCAACTGAGGGAATACCAACGTGTTGGATTCCGGTAATATCATCTTTAATTGCCATGATTATGTCCTCTTTTTTATCAAATTTTGTGATTGGGTTAATGCGTTTGAACACCGGCCCAAACTTAATTATACGTTAGTCTTGACCAACATCCAACGCCTGATGTTTCAGCTTTGGGAAGATCTTGGTATCGGCAATACCTGTAATTCCGCCTTGGAATAAGAATGCAAAGATGGTTCCAATTCCGAAGTTGGTGAATTGACGGGTGATTGCGAAAGCCAGGATTGCCATCAGTGTAGGTGGAATGTATGATGCCCACATCGCTGTCGTGGCATTTCCTTTGAAGTACTTAAACCGCAGGATCTGCATTAAATCATCAGCGGGATGCAATACCAGGTTAACCCGTTGGTAGATTGAGATGGCGGTTCCGATCATTGCAACCCCAAGGAAGTTTAACAGGATATAAAATCCAATCATCAACGGGGTCTTTGCGGGTGGGAAGCCACTGAACAGTGCCGGGTACTTGCCAAGAAAGAAGTCTTCAAAAATTTGGATTAATGCAGAGAAGGGAACCATGAAGATTAGGTTTCCAAGTGCTCGGCTCCAGCTCCAATGCCCAACAAGAATGGCGTTTAAAATTGTAATGACCACTCCAAGAATCAGGAATGTCCAGAACAGATTCCAGCCGAATCCGACAGCCAGATTGGCTTCAGCGGCGGTCCAATAAGCCGATCCTAAATAGGAAGGGTGGATTTGGGCACTGGTAACCAAGGTCAATACGTTTCCGGCGGAGTTGATCACCAACGAAATGATAAAGAAGGTGATTGATTTAGACATTGAGATTGTCCGACCATTTAATACTTCGCTGGCAGTTACCTCATTATTTTTCAAATTATTCACCTACTTTAACAACAGCCTTTGAAACGCCCTTGGTCTTACCTTGTAAGAATGGTTCAACTTCGTCCAGGTTAAAGACGTTGCTGATGATGGCATCAACGTTCAAGTCACCACTTTGGAGAAGGGCGATTGAATCTTCGAATGCGTTAGGGTTAATAAATGAACCTTGAACAGTTAATTGCTTTTGGTAAATTTCGTAAGTGTTCATTTCAAAATGAGCATCTGGTTTACCAACACCAAACATCAATACTTGAGCACCTTTACGAGTAGCTTCAACGGCTTGTTGTTGAGTTTGTGGTAATCCAACGGCTTCAATGACAACGTCATAGTCTTCAGGAAGCTTGTCGCGAGTGGTGTTGAATGTGTTGGTTACACCCAATTTTTCTTTGTTGAGAGCCAACTTTTCATCAACAATTCCGGCCAAGTCAACTTGGTGAACACCATAGGCTTGAAGAATTTGAGCGAACAATTGACCCATGAAGCCATCACCAATAACCAAAGCTTTTTGGTATGGAGTCAACTTAAGCAAGTCGATACCATGAACGGCACATGAGATGGGTTCGATAACTGCGGCATCCTTTAATGAAACATTATCAGGAATAGGGTAAACGTTTGTGGCCGGAGCAGTAAAGGATTCTTCAAGGCCACCATTGCGAGTTACACCAACAGCTGAGAGGTTGTCGCAAAGTTCTGGACGGCCGGTATGGCAGTAGAAGCATTTGCCACAGTAAATGTTAGGGTCAACAGTAACTCGATCGCCGACTTTGAAGCCATCAACGTTTGAGCCGACTTCAGAAATAACACCTGAGTTTTCGTGACCGAAAACGATTGGAGGAACAGCGTCTGCTGAACCTGGAAGGCCGTTGTATAGGGCGTGGTCGGTACCACAGACACCAGCGTAGGCAGTGTCGATACGGACTTCGTTAGGCTTTACTTCAGGCTTGTCGATGTCTTGAATTTCCATGTGTTGTTTTCCTGTAAATACGAGTGCTTTCATAATATAAATAATCTCCTTTAATATCTGTCTTGTTCCACAAACGTTTGTGGAACGTTCTAAAAAAATAAGTTTTACTTGTTGTATTCTTTTAAAGCTAGAGCAAAGTCACCAACGGTTGCTGAACCATTATCTTTAACCAATGGCATCACGATGTACTTATCGAGATCACCAACGTCAACGTAATGATTCATCAATTCATTGAATTGTTCCCGAACCTTCTTCAAGAATCCTTCACTGACAACGCCACCGCCGAAGACAATCTTGGCTGGCCGCATCATTAAGGTCACTTGAATCGCAGCCTGGGCAACATAGAATGCCATGATATCCCAAGTGTGATCAGTTAATGGAACGTCTTGGCCTTTCTTACCGGTTCGTGGTTTAAATGTTGGACCTGCAACCAAGCCTTCCAAACAATCACCATGATATGGGCAGATTCCCCTAAAATTAAGGTCGTCCGGGTGACGCTTCAAACGAACATGTCCCATTTCGGGATGCCCCATATCGCCAACAAAGTTTCCATTGATGATTGCACCAGCACCAACTCCGGTACCAATTGTGTAATAAACCAACGAATTAATCTTTTCGTTGAACAGGGTCGCCATCACGTACTCGCCATATGCGGAACCATTAACATCGGTTGTCCAGCTAATCGGAATATCGAAATCCTCTTTCATTCGACCTACAAAATTTGTATTGGCCCAGCCTTTTTTCGGGGTATTTGTAATGTACCCGTACTTAGGCGAGTTCTTACGAAGCTCAATCGGTCCAAATGAAGAAATTGAGATTGCCTTGAGATCTTTAAACCGCTTGAAGTAATCAACCGTTTTTTGCAAGGTCTCCTTTGGAGTGGTCGTAGGGAACTGCGTCCGATCCAAGATTCGGTAATCTTCGTTACCAACCGCACATACGAACTTCGTACCTCCGGCTTCAACACTACCTAACAGCATGTAAATCTCACCACCTTATGAAATTGTAATTATCAACAACTTGTGAATGCTTGTTCAATATAAAACATTTTTGAAAGAAGTGCAATGAAAAGCTGAAAATAATTTACACAAACAATTTTCATAATATCCATGAGGTCTAGACCACAGCCGTTATATATCAGTGAAAAAAGCTAAAAAACTTTTTTTAAAATTATTTGTTTATTGTGATCAGTCAACGGCTTCAAAAATAAATTGACTGTTTCAAAAATGTAATAAATCGGCAAAGTAACCGCTATCACAACATTTAGGGAAGATCCATCCAAAAAATGCTCAATAAATTTCATGCAACCGTTTGCAACTTTTGAAAGAACGTGCAATAATTCAAAATGTAAACGCTATTATTTTTAGGGATTATTGAAACGGAGGAATATGAAATGGATGAACAAAGTAGTGCAGCAGCAACCAAGAAGTCTGGCTTACCCAAGCTTCCTGCCAGCACCATTTGGATGATTAACTTTGGATTCTTGGGTGTGCAGATTGCATTTACCCTGCAAAGCTCACAAATGAGCCGAATCTTCCAAACGATTGGGGCGGATCCAAATAAGTTGGGCTGGTTCTTTATCTTGCCACCACTTGCAGGATTAATTGTTCAACCGATTATTGGTTACTATTCAGATAGAACATGGGCACCGAAGCTTGGCGGTCGTCGACTTCCATA
Source organism: Lentilactobacillus kefiri (assembly GCF_009739535.1). Classification (GTDB taxonomy): domain Bacteria; phylum Bacillota; class Bacilli; order Lactobacillales; family Lactobacillaceae; genus Lentilactobacillus; species Lentilactobacillus kefiri. The sequence continues at coordinate 826,452 of NZ_CP029971.1, read as the reverse complement.
CCTTGCTTTGGGAACGTTAATTGCGATTATCGTGATGTGCCTGCTGCCTAATTCGGGTAGCTTTGGTTTCGGATACGCATCCGTTACCGCTTTGGTATTCGGTGCGGTAACCGTTGCTTTGCTGGATGTTTCATCCAACATTGCCATGCAGCCATTCAAGATGATGGTTGGTGACATGGTTAACGATGATCAAAAGAGTTATGCATATGGTATTCAAAGCTTCTTATCAAATGGTGGTGCGGTTATCGCAGCCATCTTCCCATTTATCTTTACCGCATTTGGAGTTGCCAACACCGCTGAAAAAGGGGTTGTTCCTCAATCAGTTGTTATTTCCTTCTATGTTGGTGCCGCAATTCTGTTGCTGACAAGTTTGCTGACAATCTTCAAGGTTCATGAATATGATCCTAAAACTTATGCCAAATATCATGGAATTACCGAAGAAGCTAATACGACTGGTGGTAACTGGTGGTCATTGCTTAAGAAAGCGCCTAAAGTATTTTGGACAGTTACCCTGGTTCAATTCTTCTGCTGGATTGCTTTCCAATATCTCTGGACTTATTCTGCCGGAGCCATTGCCAATAACGTATGGAACACAACCAATGCAACTTCTGCAGGTTATCAAGCTGCCGGTAACTGGTACGGTGTTTTAGCTGCCGTTCAATCAATTGCCGCTGTTATCTGGTCATATGTCTTGGCTAAATTACCTAACAATCATCACAAGTTGGGATACTCATTGAGTTTGGCATTGGGTGCAATTGGTTTTCTCTCAGTATTCTTCATTCACACTCAATACATTTTGATCATTTCCTATACTTTGGTCGGAATTGCCTGGGCTTCAATGAACACTTACCCATTAACAATGGTTACCAACGCATTATCTGGTGAACATATGGGAACCTACCTTGGATTATTCAACGGATCAATCTGCCTGCCACAAATCGTCGCATCACTTGCCAGCTTCGGCTTGTTCCCACTACTTGGAAACGCACAGCCAAACATGTTCGTATTAGCTGGTATCATCATGGCACTTGGCGCTGTCTCAGTTGGATTCATTAAGGAAACCTACAAAGCATAGAAAGGACATTTAACTATGAAAAGAACTTTTGAAGTAACTCCCTGGAACATCGTGACCCACGACTTTAAGCCTGAAGATAAGCGGCTGCAGGAATCCATGACCAGCCTTGGTAATGGATACATGGGGATGCGTGGATTCTTCGAAGAAGACTATAGTGGCGATACCCTGAACGGAATTTACCTCGGTGGTGTCTGGTATCCGGACAAGACTCGGGTTGGCTGGTGGAAGAATGGCTATCCTGATTACTTTGGTAAAGTTGTCAACGCGGTTAATTTCATCAAAATGGGCATTAAGATTAATGGTGAGACACTTGATCTTGCCAAAGACAAATTCAGTGATTTTGAATTAAACCTTGATATAAAAAAGGCCCTCCTAACCCGTTCATTTACGGTCACCAAAGGCGATGCCGAAGTTGCCGTTAAATTCGAACGCTTCCTGAGTGTTGCTCAACAGGAACTTTCAGTTCAGCGAGTTTCAATTAAAAACGTCGGTTCAAGTAAAGTTGATTTAGTGATTGACTCTGCCATCGACGGTGATGTTAAAAACGAAGATGCTAACTACGATGAGCGTTTCTGGGAAGTTCTTTCAACTGAACAGGGGACTGATTCAGGCAACGTGATTGCTGAAACAACGCCTAATCCATTTGGTACCCCACGATTCACTTCCGGAATGGAAATGAGAAACGTTACCGGCTTGTCAGCCAAGAAAGTCAGCCAGCCAAACGAAAAAGAAGTTGTGAATGAATTTACCGGTGAATTGGCACCCAATGAATCCACCCAGCTTGAGAAACGGGTGATCGTTGTTACTTCAAGAGATTACGATACCCAAGACGCATTGACTGCTGCCATGCATCAATTGAGTGACAAAGTTGCCGGCCAGTCATATGACGAATTGCTGGATGCCCACGAAAAAGTTTGGGCAGATCGTTGGAACAAATCAGATATTGTCATTGATGGCGATACCGAAGCCCAACAGGGAATTCGATTCAATTTATTTGAGCTCTTCTCCACTTACTATGGTGAAGATTCACGACTGAATATCGGCCCTAAAGGCTTTACCGGTGAAAAGTACGGTGGTGCCACATACTGGGACACTGAAGCATTTGCTGTTCCAGTCTATCTGGGTATTACCGATCCGAAAGTTACCCGGAACTTGCTGATGTATCGTTACAAGCAATTGGATGGTGCTTATCACAACGCCAAACAGCAGGGACTTAAAGGGGCATTGTTCCCAATGGTTACTTTCGATGGAATCGAATGCCATAACGAATGGGAAATCACCTTTGAAGAAATTCACCGAAATGGTGACATTGCCTTTGCAATTTACAATTACACCCGATACACCGGCGACACCTCATATGTATTGAATGAAGGATCCAAAGTCTTAACAGAAATTTCACGGTTCTGGGCGGACCGGGTTCACTACAGTCAACGAAACAAGAATTACATGATTCACGGTGTAACTGGTCCCGATGAGTACGAGAACAACGTTGATAACAATTGGTATACCAACATTTTGGCTCAATGGACTTTGAAATATACCTTGGAGATTCTCAAGGAAGTTTCACCTGAACAAGCTAAAAAGCTAAATGTCAGTGAAGATGAAAAGAAACATTGGCAAGATATTGTCGACAACATGTATCTGCCTTACGACAAGGATTTGAACATCTTTGTTCAACACGATGGTTTCCTTGATAAAGACCTCAAGCCGGTTTCAGAAATTCCGGCAGATCAATTGCCATTGAACCAGAACTGGTCATGGGACAAGATTTTGCGTTCACCTTACATTAAGCAGGGTGACGTGCTTCAAGGAATCTGGGACTTTATTGATGACTTCACACCGGAACAAAAGAAATCCAACTTTGATTTCTACGAACAATACACGGTTCATGAATCAAGCTTGTCACCCGCCATTTACTCAGTATTGGCAGCCGATCTTCACTATGAAGAAAAGGCGGTTGAACTGTACGAACGAACGGCTCGACTGGATTTGGACAACTATAACAATGATACGGTTGACGGCTTGCACATCACTGCGATGACCGGTGGCTGGATTGCCGTTGTGCAAGGATTTGCCGGCATGCGAGTTCGAAATGGCGAGCTGCATTACGCACCATTCCTACCTAAGAAGTGGTCCCACTATTCATTTAGACAAGTCTTTCGCGACCGTCTGATTGAAGTTGATGTTGATAAAGACGGTTCTCACTTCAAGCTGATCAAAGGTGATCCGATTACAATTGATGTTGCTGGAAAACCAGTAAAGCTTGAAAAATAATTAACCAATTTTGATATTGAATAACGAAATTCCAGGGATGACCAAGTCCCTGGAATTTTTTGTCGCATATGGTCAAAGGCCTGAATTAATAGGCCTTTTGAGAAATGGAAGTGACAAGTCAAATTAATTGAAAAGCGGGTAAAAACAGTTGATACTATACTTAAGTAATTAAATAAAACATTATAAAATTGTTTACAAAAGAACTGGAGGTTCATCATATGACATTGAAAGTTGGAATTATTGGTGCAACCGGAATGGCCGGAAGTGCAATTACCAAAGAAGCCATTAATCGGGGCTTGAACGTTACCACATTTGTTCGGAATGAAGAAAAAGCCAAGGACATGTTTGCCGATAAAGCTTCTTATATGGTGAAGGATGTCTTTGATATTCAACGTCCGGATATTGAAAACTTGGATGTCCTTGTGGATGCGTTCGCAACCCATGATCCCGGTCAGGCATATAAGCACGTTGATCTGGCAGCCAGATTAATTGAGTTTGCAAAGAATGCCCCCGCACCACAACTGTTCTTTATCTTAGGCGCCGGCAGCTTGGAAACTCCAGATGGTCACCATCTGCTTGATAAATTGGAAAAGATGCCGAATAACGAGTCATTTATCGATGTTCCGCGTCAGCAAGCCAAAGAATATGATTTGTTGAAGAATACAACGGGTGTCAATTGGGTTGCCGTTTCGCCCAGTTCAACGTTTAAACCAGGTGACGCCACTGAATATACACTTGGCAAAGATAAATTATTAACAAATGCCAAAGGCAAGTCAGAGATTACTGCAGGGACAATGGCCAAAGTAATCCTGGATGAAATTGAAAAGCCTGCTCATCGAAATGAACGATTTACGGCGGTTGATAAATGAGCTTTTTTTAAAAACACAATTTTAATGACACATTTCTAACAGTTTTATCGAACTTTTTCAATGTGCTTCTAAAGAAATAATTCTGATTCTTTTTGTAACTGTCGGAATTTTTTCTTTTATAAACTAGGGTCTGTCTGGAAACAAAATAATCGTGTATAATCTTGATAAAAAACAAATTGAGGTTTTCGCCGATGACAATTCCGAAACGTTATGAAATTACTGATGAGCAATGGGCCCGGATTGAGGACCGTTTTCCGCCCTATAAAACCGGACGCCCACCTAAAATACCTAATCGCCAAGTTTTTAATGCGGTTCTCTGGTTGCTAAAAAGTGGCGCCACCTGGCGTGATATTCCTGAACGATACGGTTCATGGAAAACCAGCTATAGTCGTTATCGTAGTTGGGTTGATGCCGGCTTGTTTGAACGGATCTTTAAGGATTTGATCGATGAACCGGATATGGAAAATATCAGCCTCGATTCAACTAGCATTCGAGCTCATCAAAAGGCCACGGGCGCTAAAAAAACGCCCGCTGTGACGTTGAGAATCAAGCCATCGGTCTAAGCCGTGGTGGTCGAACCACTAAAATTCATGCGGTGGTGGATGGCCTTGGAAATCCATTATGTTTTATCCTTACCGGCGGCCAAGTTCATGATAGTCGGGCAGCTGAACCATTACTGCGACAATTAGCTTTAGCCGGCGTTAATCTGATTGCCGATAAAGCTTATGGGACTAAGGAACTGCGCCAGTATATTGAAGCTGAAGGCGGTCAATATACGATTCCACCTAAAAGTAATGCCCAAGACAAGTGGGATTGTGATTATTACGTCTATTGTGAACGCCATTTGATCGAGAATTACTTTAATCAATTGAAGAATTACCGGCGGATTGCGACGCGATATGATAAACTAGTGCATGTTTTTCTACAAACCATTTACATTGCTTCAATTTTGATTTGGCTTAAATAGTTTCCAGACAGACCCTAATAGTTTTTGAATAATTATGAGTTGGATTAATCGCAATATTCCTGAACTGGAAAGCGCCTATTGTTATTTTGTGGACATTATGATACGTTTGGGTGATGCGTTTTACTAAAAATCTGTTTAAGCTGGGAATATCTCAAGGATTTGATGCTTAATTATTGACTTGAAATAAAACTTTTAAAATGTACAAAAAGTTGTTGAGCTTACTTTGTGTTGGGGGAAAACAAGCATGTTACTGTTGATTTGGATTTTTTTATTTATTTCTTTATTTAGTACAGGTGGGTTTGGATTCTTGAATCTTTTTAATGTCTGGCGAATTGTCAAACTAAGTGCAACGGTTTGTCAAAAAATACTTCATATGGGGTTTCATAGTTTAACACTTTGCGAGGACGTTGATTTAACTGCTTTTGGCAGTGTTCAACGTCCTGTTCTGTATAATTATCAATATCTGTTCGCTTGGGAAAATATTCCCGGATTAATCCATTTGTATTCTTATTTGTTCCACGCTGTTCAGGCGAATATGGATCGGGCCAATAGACAGTAACACCTAACCTTTCGCTGATTTCATCAAGATGAAGAAATTCGGTCCCATGATCTGGTGTAATAGAATGAACAAATTCTTTAGGAATGGCCCCTAACAGTTCAACTAAGCCTTTATTTATCTCCTGCGAGTCCTTTTGCACAACCTTTTTGATAAGCGTAAGCCGACTAAGCCGATCGACAACCGTTAAAAGGATGGAGTGACCCGTTCGACCAATCACAGTATCAATTTCCCAGTCACCTATACGTTGACGCTGGTTGATAAAACCAGGGCGCTCATGGATCGAGATATAGTCGGTCTGTACTTCTCGATGTCGTCTAGTATTCTTTGAATGCCGAGTCCGATGTTTATGTCTGAGATGGCGCTGAATACCGGTATCACCACGTGAGGAGTACTCCTCACCTAAATTGTGTTGATAGATATGACGGTAAATTGTGTTGTAGCTAACACACCATTGATGTTCCTTATTAAAGCGAGCGGTAATCTGCTCTGGTGACCAGTGCAGATCTAAGATGTAATGAACAATTTGACGACGTAATTGTGGATGGCTGTCTAATAGTCGCTTCTTGTGACAATTCTGCCGCTTTTGATGATAGTCATTATCTGCTTTGCTTGGGGAATAATTACCTGCACAACGTTTTAACTCCCGTGAAATAGTGCTTGGATTTCGCCCCAGCCGTAACGCAACAGCCCGGATAGATAACCCCTTAGCTCGTAAAAACATAAGTATTTCACGTTCTTTTATAGTAAGATGTTTATAGCTCATACCGGATACCTCGAATTGTTTGATTTGGTCGTTAAACAGATTCTACCCGGTATGGGTTTATTTTTTTACTTTGTGTTGCATTTCAATTGTAAATTCGCCCTTTACCCAAAAGAAGACAGATCAACACTTTTCCAGGACGGTTCAAAGAGAAATTAAGCATATGTATATTATGGTACCGGCATTGAATGAAGCAAATGAAATTGTTGGTACGGTTAACCAGCTCTTGAGATCGATGGAGCCACTTCCAATTGAGTCAACTTTAGTCATTATCAATGATGGCTCTGATGATGGAACAGATATTGCTCTTGATGAATTTGCCAACAATCCTCATGTTCATGTTATAACCCGCGAATTACCACATGCGCGAGAAGGAAAAGGTGCGGCTTTAAATGATGGCTTAGACTGGATTGCAAAGCAGACAAAAGATCTTACTCATACTGTTGTTGGTGTTATTGATAGTGATGCTAGTCCCAGTTTTAAAATACTGTTTAATGTATATCGGGGGTTCATTCATTCCAAGTATGATTTATTGCAGACCGGAATTACGATTAACAATGTTCACAATTTCTTGACGTTGATGCAAGAGTTTGAATTTGGCGTTCCCAACTTATTACAGCAAGTTATTCGAATGGATTGGGGAAGTGCAATTGCATCAGGTGATGGGCAATTTATGACTTTGGAAATGGCTTCGAAAATCAGATGGAATAATTCGTTGCTTGATGATCTTGAGTTTAGTCTCAATGGATTACTGCATGGATTTACTGGAGGCTTTTTACCTTATACCTTGTTACCCCAAGAGGGTGTTCTTACTTATAGAGCACTGATTAAGCAACGTGTACGTTGGTGTCATGGTGGCATGCAATGTCTGATACGATATGGTAAGCAATTATTTCTATCAAAAATTGTGCCATCTAAATTAAAGACTGATTTAATCACATTTATGCTAATACCATTTATTTCAATTATCTTTATCATTAGTTCGCTCATTGCGTCTATTGTTTTGATCGTTCATTTTGTGGCATGGCCGCAAAAAACGTTTATTGTATTGGTCATTATATTAATCTTAGGTATAGCAGTAACAACAATGATGATTTTGGCTGCAAATCATTATGGCATTCAGGCTGGACGTACCTATACTTTTAGAGAAATTACTACCATGATTGTTGGCAACTTTGCCTATTCATGGATGTTGGCGCCTGTATCTTTCATAGCTTTGACGCGATTGGTTTTAAGACGTAATGAATGGGCGAAAACGGCCCATGACCACACGACAGTGCAGGAAAATTCCAACAGTTTTGAAGCGGATTATGATCAGAAGGATCAGTCTCTTAAAAATGATGCGCCTAATGATAGGATGGCTAAGTGATGAAAGCTAAGAAGATATTAATAAATAAACTAGTTTTTTATGTTGTAACTTTTTTGGCTGTGATTGCTTCGCTATTCATGATAGCAACGACACTAACTGGATACTCCAAATATAGATACATAACATTTCATCCGAATTATCTATTATTCTTTTATCTGATTACTGTGAGTTGCATTTTAATGGTGATGCTTTGGTACTTAGGAGAATGGTTTGCTAAAAGATTTACCGGTTGGTTTGTTGCGTTTGTTGGGATCATGTCAATTCCTAAACTGATTTTGATTGCAATGTTTAAGCTTAACCCACAATCTGATATGTATAGCTATTCGGTTCTTGCCGGATCGCGGGCAAATGGGGACCTGTGGTCATGGATGTACCATGTTGGCGTTTTGGACTTGGACAATATTTTTCCACATGTTCTTCACATCGCTGACTTTTATAATATTTTGTTCAGAATTTCTGTTAATTCCAACACTGTTGTTCAGTATTTTAATGTTATGATTAGTGCACTAACAACGTTTCTTGTTTTAGGCTTGGCGGCCCGCTTCTTTGGTCGACGCGCGGGAATGTTTGCCGCATTGGTTTTTTTCCTTCAGCCCAGTTGGTACCTGTATACTACCTTAATTGGCATTGAACCGGTTTGGCTTTTTTGTCAGCTGGCCGGTATATCTTTAATACTAAGGTTATTTAAATATGGTAATTTCAAGGACTGGCGGTTGTGGGGAGACATTTTCTTAATAATTGTGGTACTCTTTTTTGCTGAAAATATTCAACCATTATCGGTCGTCCTGTTTATTGCATTTTTCTGTTTTATTTGGTTTCGATTTCATGAAGGCAGACGTGAGCACCTTGCAATTGGAGTAACGGGCACAATTTCGTACAAGCCACGCTTCGTAGAGCTTTGGCTGCCGAAAATTGCAATCGTTTTAATTATCGGCGCATGCTTTACACTACGACAAATCCAGCCACAAATTGATCGTTTTTACTTTGGTGTTCCCATAGCAAGTAATAATGTTGGTGAAGCATATACATTGGCAGTGGGGACGAATCCTAAAACCCATGGTGTCTATTCTGATGCATTAATTAATAGAATTGAGTTATTTAATCATATTAATGGGAAATCTGAAGGGCAGAAATTCATTTACTTTAATTCTGTATTCAAAAAGCAGATCAAAGATAATTTAAATTATCATCATGTTCACCGTGATTGGGATAAATTCGTTTATTCCAAATATGAGTCATTAATGAAACCGGCATATGCATTTACGGAATTCTCGGAAAATACTCGGTCAAATGATAAACAAAAGCAACTGATACCAAGGCAGATTGTAGACACTGCCACTAATTTGATGACAGCTCCGGTCGTTGCACTTTTGCTCCTTGTTGTGATTGGTTTATTAAGCCAACTTTTTTCCAAAAAAGAAAATTCGAAAACAGCAAAGGACCGTAATGGAATTTTGCTTACTGAAACGATTATGCTTGGATTCTTCATACTCTTCTTTGGGGTTGAAGTACAAGGACGCTATCAGATCTCATTTTATATTCCCTGGATATTTATTGGTAGCCTTGGAATGCGTACCTTGATGGGGATAATAGGACATCCCAGTATCCTTGATGAACATGATAGGCGCTAATATGTGTATCAAATGTGCCTCGTTTAACTCATAAAGTATGGGAGAATATTGTAGACTTTGCTGGCTTATAAACAATATTCATATCCAGCCTATTATGATAGGATATCGAGTTGCCGGTGGTTACATTACCGGAAATACAAAATATATTAGAAACTGTTTGAGATCTAAATTGAGTTTTGGTATACTTTTGCAAAAAAGGAAATTGTTATGCCTAATTATCCCAGTAATATTACTCGCCAACAGTTTGAAGTCATTCGCTCAGAACTAGAAAACTTTTGTCAACGGACGAAGCCGCGGCAAGTTGATTTATATGACGTTTTCTGTGCCATTCTATATATCTTAAAGACCGGCGCTCAATGGCGGGCATTACCGCATGATTTTCCCAAGTGGCAAACGGTCTACACGTATTTTCGCTTATGGTCTCGGCAACCAACGCCAGCAGAGCCATCACTGTTAGATCAGGTTTTAAAAAAATTGTCGCTACCTTACGATCCAAGCAGGATCGTTCGGCGTTAACTTCCTTCATTATCGTTGACGCTCAGAGTGTTAAAAATACCGAAACGGCCGAGAATAAAGGCTATGATGCCGGTAAGAAAATTTCCGGAATTAAGCGGCATCTAGCAGTGGATATGAATGGCTTTCCGCAAGCCATTCATTTAACGCGGGCCAATGTCTCTGACCGTGACGGCGCCAGTGCCATGTTAGCCTTAAACGCCGAAAACTTACGCCGGGTTCGAAGTGTATTGGTTGATGGTGGTTACAGTGGCCGCAATTTCGCCATGGATGTCCAGCTTAATTTAAAAGCGACCACCCAAGTCGCCAAACGAAATGAGTTACATAAATTTGAAGTGTTGCCACAACGCTGGATAATTGAACGCTCCTTTAGCTGGTTGGAAAAATATCGTCGGCTCTGGAAAAACTGTGAACGACAGCTGCACACCAGTACAACGATGGTAACTTTAGCGTTTGTCTCAGTTTTCCTACGCCGCTTTTAGAGATCTCAAACAGTTTCTTAGAATAATTAAATAACACAATTGTTATAATCAGTCAATTTCTAAGATTAGAAATTGGCTGATTTTTTGCTTAAAAAATAAATTATGGGCACCCACATAACTAATTTAGTATAGTTACATTTTGTTAGTAACCTCTGATCAATATTTTTCCAAATCAAAAAGTTCTTGTCACTATAGGGTTCTTGCGTTAGGATTTAAATGTACCGATATTCTGTGGGGGAATTTGGACTATAACGTACTGGGAATACGTTATTTTTTATGCATTATTGATGTGTAATAGAACGGTCCAAGTCTGCACATCGGTAACATTGCATCCTAGGGGGGAATGTATGATGAATTTTTATTTTCATCAAATACACGATTTTATTGTTAAGCACGTTCGACTACTGAAAATCGCCGCAATTTTATTGTTGACGTTTGCTTCAGCAGTCACAGTTTCAAACAGCGTTCACGCTGCCAGCCTTGATTCGGCGGTTACCGGATTGACGGCTACTTCCGCAAAGGAAGATGGAACGACAGTTTCACCTGCCGTTTCACAACAGTGGTACGAGGGTCCGGTACATACACTGGATTATGATTTTAAGATTGCCGATGGCACCACCGTTAATGACGGTGATACTGCCACGGTCACCTTACCTTCCGGCGCCGTTTTTAGAACACCGGAAAAGTTCGATCTCAAGTCCAGCAACACCAATGAAACCGTTGGTCAATTTACTGCTGACCCAAAGGCTTCTACTGGTCAGATTACCTTTAGTAACGCTGCCTATTGGGCTAAGTACAACAAGAATCGTCATGGATCACTGGAATTTGCCGTAACTGGGACCCGCAAATTTGTTCCCAGCTATGCAGCCAACGTCTTTCTGGCCAAGAATGGTTGGGGCCTCAACGAATCAGTTCGTTCTAATGGGACATTATCTCAGGTTAACTGGCAGGTTTTGGTTAATCCCAACAACCACAAGTTAAATAACGTAAAGGTTAACGATACTTTGGGCAATACTTCTGCTCAAACTTTGAATACCAAATCAATTTACGTTACTGATGATGCCAGTGGCGCAACAATCGCTGCCAGTCATTACACCGTTACGCCAAGTGCAACTGGATTTAACTTCCAGTGGAACGGCACTTTGGACAAAGCGATTAACATCATGGCCAAGACCGATGTCAGCAGCGACAATGAATACAGCCTCTATGGCACGGAACTTGATTTACCGAACACTGCCACGGTTACTGCCAATGATGTGACGAAATCCGCTACCGGGACTCCGGTAACGACGTCCAACACCAAGACCGTTGTCCTGACAATGGGAAAAGGTTCTGCAGTCGGTGATCATACTGATGAAACCACCAGCCTGATCGTCAAGAAAGTATGGCAGGGGGTTCCGGATGGCGTGAAGACACCAGCCGTTACCGCCAAGCTTTATGCCGACGGTGTGGACACTGGTAAGACAGTCGAATTAAGCTCAAGCAATTCATATCAAGCTGAATTTTCCGGCTTGGATAAATTTGCCCAAGATGGTCATGCTATTAGCTATACGGTTAACGAAGCATCGGTTCCGGATGGATACAAGAGTGATCCCGACGGCAACCAGCCGGTTAGTCCCGACAGCAATGGTGTTGTCACACTTGTTAATGTTTATCAAAAGAAGCCTCAATGCTTCACTTATATTCATGTGACGAAGACATGGAAGAACGTTCCGTTCTGGAAATGTACACCATGTGTCCGGGTCACATTATATCGAAATGGTACGCCATATAAGTTTAGGACCTTAAGCTTTTTGAACTGTTATCAGACGACATTCCGCTACCTGCCACAATATGATCAACAGGGAAACAAATATGTCTATACAGTCGCTGAAAACCACGTTCCATTTGGCTACAAGACTCAGACACCGGGTCAACGAACACCTGATGCCAATAACAATGTTAATTTGATCAACGTTTATCAAAAGAAGCATCACTGCATTATCTTTCCATTCTGGTGCTGATAAAGCGATGCGATCAATGAACCACAGTAATTCCAACAGTTGATTTAATACAGCAATTATTCCCATTGGTAGGGATGATTGCTGTATTTACATAATAAATTGCAATCATGCGCTTAAGACATTTGGAGGTATTACATGGAAATATGGGCATTTATCTGGATCTTTTTATTTATTTCTCTGTTTAGCACAGGGGGATTTGGCATCCTAAATCTCTTCAACATTTTTTGCCATAAAGATGCCGGTGAGCACTTTTCAGCAGATATCCAACGAAAAATTCAACATATGTATATCATGGTTCCGGCTCTTAACGAAGTGAATGAAATTGAAGTGACGGTTAACCGTCTCTTAAGGGCAATGAGCCCACTGCCATGCAAGACGACGCTGATTGTCATTAACGATGGATCAGACGACGGAACAGATGAAAAATTAAAGCAGTTTGAAGATAACCAGCGGGTTCATATTTTAACCAGGAAGCTGCCCCACGCCCGTGAAGGCAAAGGCAAAGCTTTGAATGACGGCTTGGATTGGATTACAACCCAGACCCACGACTTTAATCACACGGTCGTTGGTGTGATTGACAGTGATTCAGAGCCCAGCTTTAAAATTCTATTGAACATTTTCGATGGCTTTACCCATTCAAATTATGACTTGCTGCAAACCGGAATTGCCATCAGCAACATTCACAATTTTTTGACGTTAATGCAGGAATTTGAATTTGGGGTTCCAAACTTGCTCCAGCAGATTATTCGGATGGGCTGGGGAAGTGCGATTGCATCCGGTAACGGTCAGTTCATGACTCTGAAGATGGCTATTCAGATTAAGTGGAATAACTCGTTGCTCGATGATTTGGAGTTCAGCATTAATGGCCTGCTTCACGGATTCAGAGGCGGCTTTTTAGCCAACACGTTTATGCCTCAGGAAGGTGTCAACAGCTATCGACCATTAGTGAAGCAGCGGGTCCGCTGGTGTCAGGGCGGTATGCAGTGCTTACGCCGTTATGGAAAATGCGTCTTTCTTTCAAACAAGATTCCACCTTGCTTGAAGACCGACTTGATTATTTTTATGATTTTGCCGTTCTTCTCAATGCTGTTTACGTTCAGCTCATTTTTGGCAACGATCGTAATGGCCTATCATTTGCTCGTGTTCCCACAGAAGACAATCATGGCGGTCGGCGCAGTTTTGCTATTTGGAATGCTGATTACTTATTTGATGATTCTGGTGGCAAACCGATTTATGAGAATGTCGACTTATCACTTTAGTCGTCGTGACATTGTTGTCATGATTGCAGGCAACTTGCTTTATTCGTGGATGCTGACACCGGTCGCCTTTATTTCCTTTTATCGCCTGATGACCAATCGCTGTGACTGGACGAAAACTGCTCACGAAAGTAAGACTGCTCAGAAATCATTTCACAGATCAATGCCCAAGACGACAGTCCTTGGTAAGTCCTATGAAATGACGAGTACTGAGGATGGGGCGGTGAGACGATGATTAAGCAACCAAAGCTCATTAAAATAACGTATTTTTGTGTGACAATGTTAGCGATCATTGCAGTTGGTTGGGCCCTTGCCGGAACGATTACCGGTTATTACAAATTTCCGTACGATACGTTTCATGCAAATACCAACCAGTTGATCGGGACCATCTTTGGCAGCCTCATCTTCTTAATCCTGTTGTGGTATCTGGCAAAATGGTTCTCGACCAGATTCACGGGTTGGCTGCTGCTGTTTCTTAGCATCATGTCAATTCCCAAGATCATCATGCTGTATTCATTTCGATTGAACCTCATTTCAGACATGTGGAGCTATAATGTTTTGGGCGGTTCCAGGGCCAACGGTGATAGTTGGCGGTGGCTGTACCGCTTGCGGGCACTGGATTTGGACAGTATTTTTCCCCATGTGATTCATATTGGCAACTTCTATCACTATCTTTATAAGGTTGTCGTGAATTCACCAAAGGTCGTTCAATGGTTCAACATTGGGATCAGCATTTTGAGTGCGATTTTAATTATGAACATTGTCTGTTACTTTTTTAACCGCCAGACCGGGATGTTTGCCGCATTAACATTCTTCTTCCTACCAACTTGGTACATTTATACCACGCTTCTGGGAGCTGAACCTGTCTGGCTGTTTGCACTTCTCCTGAGTATGTCTTTGATTAATCGATTGGTTACGTATCAATCACTAAAGGACCGCCACTTTTGGATGGATGCAGGATGGATAGTTGTCGCCCTGTACTTTGCTCAAAATATTCGGCCACTTTCAATGGTAATTGTGATTGCCTACGGGCTGTTTGTTTGGTTTAAATTCAAAGAACCGCTCAAACGCCATGAAAATGCCAAAGCAATCTGGGTGCCACGAATCGGCATCCTGGCAGTTGTGTTGGTATTCTTTGGACTGACTCAAATTGAACCCAAGGTTGACCAATTCTTATATGGTGTGCCAATTGCGAAATCATCGATTGGGCAGGAATATACTCTGGCAACTGGAACAACCGTCAAAACCGGTGGTATGTGGTCCTCAACATTAGTCAAGAAGCTGGAAAAGTATAATCATGATCGGACACTGACACCTGCAGAAAAATTCGGTGGTTTTGACGAAGTCCTTAAAAAGCAATTGAAAGTCAACACAGATGCTTTAAAAAAGAATGGCAAGTGGAAGAGTTTCTTATTCCGAAAGAACGAGATTTTGATGCAGCCGGACTATGGCCCAGTTCTTTTCTGGAACAATACCCGTCGCCCCAATTATATGTGGGAGGATTTAACGCCATTTGAGATCGGCTTTCTGACCAATATGGTGACCGGCTTTCAAATAGCTGTCCTGGTCTTAGTACTCATCGGCTTGTTCTCACAACTGATTCCGAAAGCAAATGATTTATCTGGCATTCGGGAGAGAAACGGGGTGCTGGTTAATGAGATTGTGATGATTGGCATGACGCTGATCTTCATGGCTGTTGAAGTTCAAAGCCGTTATCAAGTGGCTTTCTACATTCCCTGGATGGTTATCAGTAGTCTGGGAATGAGCTACATGGTTCCTGATTTTTCACTAAGAAAATGTGAATCCAAGCCAATGGTAGGTATTACAAATAAGATTTAATCTATATCAAAAATCTTAAGAAATAGCAGGAAGACCGTTAAACATACGATCTTCCTGCTATTTTTATGTATAAATATCAAATATTTACAGAAAATCCTTAACATGATTTGAAATGAGAATACAATGAGATTATAATGCTTTTTAAATTAAAAATAACAACATTGTTCATCATATTTTAATGAACGTACATAAATACATTTTCAAAAGGAGATATTCACGTGGTTGAGACAAAAAGCGACCAATTTTTGAACATCAAAAACGTCAGCACTGCGTTCAAGATTAATGGCCAATACTATGATGCCGTTTCAAACGTCAACCTCGAGGTAAAACATGATGAGATCCTCGCAATCGTGGGGGAATCCGGTTGTGGTAAGAGTACTTTGGCAACAACGATCATGGGCCTGCATGATCCGGAAGAAACTAAGATTTCAGGTGAAATTGATTTTGAAGGAACCGACTTATTGAAGTTGGATGAAAAAGGGTACAACCAATTTCGGGGAGCCAAGATTGGAATGATCTTTCAAGACCCCCTGTCTGCCCTTAATCCATTGAAACGAATTGAAGATCAGATTCAAGAAGTCATGATTTATCACACGAAGATGACAGAACAGCAACGTCATGCCCGGGTCATTGAACTCTTAAACCAAGTTGGAATTGAGGATCCGGAACGGACCGCTCACCAATTTCCACACCAACTTTCCGGTGGGATGCGTCAGCGAATTATTATCGCTATCGCCATTGCCTGCAAGCCGGATTTGATTATTGCCGATGAGCCGACGACTGCTTTGGATGTAACGATTCAAGCTCAAATTTTGGATGTCCTTCGCGATATTCAAAAAGAAAATCATGCCGGAATCATTTTAATTACGCATGATTTGGGAGTCGTTGCCGAGACAGCCGATCGAGTTGCAGTTATGTATGCCGGCCAAATTGTTGAACAGGGAACCGCAGCTCAAATCTTTAACGAACCCAAGCATCCTTATACGCGTTCTTTGCTGCGTTCGATGCCTCAACGGGAGAATGAAAACGATGAATTATACGTTATCCAAGGAATGGTGCCGTCACTTCAAAAGATGCCTAAACAAGGTGACCGTTTTGCACCCCGAATTCCATGGATTCCCGCTTCAGCCCATGAAGCTCAGCCGAAAATGCACGATGTCGGTGACAATCATCTGGTCCGCTGCACCTGCTACAAGAACTTTTATTTTCCAGACCAAGTAAAGGAGGGCGCCGGACATGAGTCTAATTGAAATTAAAGATTTAAAGGTTCACTACCCAATTCGTGGTGGCTTTTGGAATCGGGTTGTTGATAACGTTAAGGCTGTTGACGGCGTTACTTTCAACATTGAAGCCGGTGAAACATACGGCTTGGTTGGTGAATCGGGATCTGGTAAATCAACGACTGCCAAAGCCATCATTGGTTTGGAAAAAGCCACTTCCGGCAGCGTCATGTATAAAGGTAAAGACGTTACCAAGGGTGAGAACCGCCGTAAGTTGGATTACAACCATGACGTGCAAATGATTTTTCAGGATTCACTTTCAAGTCTGAATCCCCGGAAACGTATTGAAGATGTGATTGCCGAACCACTTCGTAACTTCGAACATTTGGATAAGGAGCAGGAAAAGCTCCGGGTTCTTCAGCTGCTGGATATCGTTGGTTTGGATGCCGATGCCCTATACAAATATCCCCACCAATTCTCTGGCGGCCAACGACAACGGATCGGTGTCGCCCGGGCGGTTGCCACTCACCCCAAGTTGATTATTGCCGATGAGCCGGTTTCTGCCTTGGACCTTTCCGTTCAAGCTCAAGTTTTAAACTTCATGAAGAAAATTCAGCGCCAATTTGGTATCTCATACCTGTTTATTTCACATGATTTAGGGGTTGTCCGTCATATGTGCAAGAACATTGCCATCATGACCCGCGGCCGGATCGTGGAAGTTGGAACCAGGGATGATATTTATAATAATCCAATGCATATTTACACCAAGCGTTTGTTGGCAGCCATTCCAGAAACCAACGTTAATCACCGGGATGAACACCGCAAGCACCGATTGGAAATTGAAAAGATCTATCAAGAACAACAGTCAACATACTATGACAAGGATGGGATGGCATTCCCACTTGTTAAGGTTTCGCCAACTCATTCAGTTGCGTTGCCACCGCATCTTGCCAAAGAATTTGAACAACAATCTGAAAATGAGGGGGTAAACGTCTGATGTGGAAAACAATTTTACGACGGGTTCTGATTATGATTCCAGAACTCATTATCTTAAGCATTTTGGTTTTCCTGCTCGCAAAAGCGATGCCCGGAGATCCGTTTACCGGATCGATTAACCCCAAAGCTGATCCTGCTCAAATTCACCATTTAATGGAAATCCACGGCTTGTATGACCCTTGGTACCAGCAGTACTGGAACTGGGTTGTCCATTTGTTCCATGGTGACCTTGGAATGAGTTATGAGTATCAGGAACCGGTTGTCACACTGATTCAGCAACGTGGTGCCAACACTTTGTGGCTGGCATTGTTCACAATGGTCCTGACCTACGTTATTGGCCTTCCTTTAGGTCTATACGCTGCTCATCACGAAGGTAAATTGCAAGACACATTGGTACGTGTTTATACATATGTAACAATGTCGATTCCATTTTTCGTTGTGTTGGTTTTGGGTATTTGGATTTTTGGATACGCTTTGAACTGGTTCCCAACCAGCGGATCGGTTTCCGCAACGGCGTCCGGGCTTGGTGCAACAACCATGTCCCGACTCGGGCACATCATTCTTCCGGGATTACTGGGGGCATTGTTTGGAACCGTTAATATTGTTCAGTATCTGCGATCAGAAGTCATTGATGCCAAACATTCAGATTACGTTCGGACTGCCCGTTCAAAGGGTGTTCCAATGAAGGATATTTATCGTCACCACATCTTCCGAAACTCATTGCTGCCGATCGCGGCATTCGCAGGTTATTCAATTACCGGATTGCTTGGCGGTTCAATCTTTACTGAAATGGTCTTCTCATATCCAGGTATGGGACTGCTGTTCTTGAATGCCATCAACTTCCGTGATTACACCGTTATTACCGCACTTGTTCTGTTATATGGATTCTTGAACCTGATGGGAACACTGCTTTCTGATATTGTCTTAAGCATTGTTGACCCACGAGTTCGGATAGAGTAGGAGGGGTGCAGAAATGAAAAGAGATATTGAAGATGCAACATCAATTTCTGCCGAAGACCTTGGAAAGTTAACCAAAGAGGCCGCTGCAGAGGCCACCCCATCTCGAGCTAGAATCATGTGGGGTGAGTTTAAAGCTGATAAGCCGGCCATGGTGTCGCTATTCGTATTGATATTTTTTATACTATTTGTCATTATCGCTTCATTGTTCATTAATACGCCGAAAATGATGCAGACCAACCTGATGGGATACTATGCCAAGCCATTTACCCCTGAATATTGGCTGGGTGCTGATTCAGGTGGCCGTTCAATCGCCAAGGAGTTAATTGTCGGTTCGCGAAACTCGATTTCAATTGCGATTGGTTTGACGATTATTTCATCCACCTTTGGTATTTGCTGGGGACTTGTTTCTGGTTACTTTGGTGGGATGGTCGATTTGGCGATGCAACGGGTTTATGACTTTATGATGATTATTCCAATGTTAATGACCATCATTGTTATCGTGACAATCATTCCCCATTACAATGCCATCACTTTGACACTGATTCTTTCCATCTTCTATTGGATGGGAACTTCTCGACTGATTCGATCACGAACACTTGCTGAATCACAAAAGGATTATGTTGCTGCATCCAAGACTTCTGGAACCAGTAATTTAAAGATTATCTTCCGGGAGATCATGCCCAACATTTCATCGTTGATTATTGTTGATACCACGTTGTCATTTGCTGAGAACATTGGTGTTGAAACCGGGCTTTCATTCTTGGGCTTTGGCCTGCCGATGGGAACCCCATCACTTGGTACTTTAATTGCCAATGCCAATGATCCGGAAAACATCACCGGTTACTGGTGGACGTGGCTGCCAGCAGCTCTGGAAATTATTATTTTATGTCTTTCAATTAGTTATGTCGGTCAAGTTATGCGACGGGCAACAAATGCTGCTCAACGTCGTGGTAATGAAAAGAATTAAGGATCGTCAATTTTGACATTAAAGGAGATGATGCATTTTTTTGAATGTTGAGGTGAGTTTTCATTAGTTAATGATCAAATAATTTGGAGGGATGTTTATGAGCACAAAGAAATGGCTCACAATTGGAATTGCGACAATGTCCGTAATGGCATTGGCCGCATGTTCTAATAAGAGCAGTGATAAATCAGGAGCTGTCAAACATATTACCATGTCAGCCAAATACAGTGGCCCAGGTAAAGCAACAACTGAAGGCAATAACAGTACCTTGAAGATTGCCGAAGTTAATGACGCACCATTTACCGGTATTGCTTCAGGTACATTAGCTTCAAACGCTGAAGATTCAGACGTCTTTTCACCAGGTGCACCAGGTGGAGCTGATGAGTTGTTCAATGTTACCAAGGATTGGAAGATTGTCGATGGTGGGTTGGCTAATCAACGAATCAACCGAAAAGACAAGACCGTCACGATTACTTTACGTAAGAATGCCCGTTGGTCAAACGGTGATAAAGTTACCGCCAAAGATATCGAGTATCCATACGAAATCATTGGTAATAAAGACACAACTTCACAACAATATTCATCTGACTTTGCCGCAATCAAAGGAATGGCAGCATACCATGCCGGCAAAGCTAAGACAATTTCAGGAATTACATATCCAGATGGTCAAAAAGGCCGAAGCGTTGTGATTCATTTAACCAAGGTGGCCCCTTCAATGAAGTATTCAAGAAATTCATTCATTTGGGGTGGTGTTGAACCTTATGAGTACTACAAAGGCACACCAATTTCAAAGCTTGCTTCATCTAAGCAAGTTCGTAAGAACCCAATCTTTACCGGTCCTTACAAGCTTGATAAAGAAGTCCAAGGTGAATCTACAACTTGGTCACCTAACAAGTACTACTGGGGCAAGAAAGCTCAAATTAAGCACATTACCATTCAAGTTGTTTCAATGAACAACATTGTGGCCGCTTTGAATTCAAAGAAATATGACTTTGTTCTCGGTGGAATCGGTTCGGCGCAATATCCTAAGATTAAGAAGTTAAAGGATTATGGACTTGCCGGAACACCAGCTTTGAGTTATTCATACTTTGGCTTTAATGTTGGACACATGGACCCTAAGACCGGTCTGAACGTCATGGACAAGAACTCTAAGATGGCCAACAAGAACTTGCGTCGTGCCATGATGTATGCGGTAGATATTGATGCCGTTGCCAAGAAGTTTGGTAATGGATTGAGCTGGCGTGCAAATACTTTGATTCCACCAGTCTTTAAAGACGTTTACGATTCAAAGGCTGCCGGCTTCCCATACAATATGAAGAAAGCCAAGTCATTACTTGATAAAGCCGGATATAAGAAGCACGGTAAGTGGCGGACTGATCCAAACGGCAAGAAGTTGGTTATCCATCTTGGTGCCATGAGCAGTTCATCATCTACTGAAGCTACTTATCAGTACTACTTGCAGCAATGGCACAAAGCTGGCCTGGATGTTAAGATGACCGGCGGCAAACCAATGGAAATGAACAGTTTCTATGCAACTTTGCAGAAGCCTAAGCAAAACAAGATGGATGTCTTCTTGGGTGCTTGGCAGACTTCATCAGAACCAACTCCAACTCAATTGTATGGTGTTGATGCACCATACAACATGGG
Organism: Lentilactobacillus kefiri; assembly: GCF_009739535.1. Taxonomy (GTDB): domain Bacteria; phylum Bacillota; class Bacilli; order Lactobacillales; family Lactobacillaceae; genus Lentilactobacillus; species Lentilactobacillus kefiri. The sequence continues at coordinate 805,068 of NZ_CP029971.1, read as the reverse complement.
TCACTTTGCAACTAAGAAGAACACTGAACTTCTTAACAGTTTGAACAGCAATAAAGCTTGGAACGCCAAGTACCGTGTTCAACAATACAAGAAGTGGCAGGAATACATGAACAGTCAAGCTGCCGTTGCACCTGAACAGTTCAGCTATTCATGGAGCCCAGTTAACAAGCGGGTTAAGGGTTATGATGTTTCAGAACAGAACAATGAATTCTGGAGCGATATGACCTTAACTGCTGCAAATCCTAAATAATCGATCAATACAGTTAAACAGGATTTAGGCTCAACAAAAGCCGTGAAAGCAAAAATACTTTCACGGCTTTTTTGTGTGCAGTTAAGCCGGTGAACCGGCTTTGTAACATTCTTGACATATAATGTTATTAAGTGTACTCTCACACTAGTTCGGAAAGGTAGGGGAACCTTATGAATGGCTATTGTTTACATAGATTGAAATGGTGTGATTTTGGTAACCATTGGGGATGAGGGCTGCTCAACTACACGGAAAATCGGAAGATTAGAAAGAGGTTGAGAACATGATAAAAGCTAAGAAGTTGATTGTTGGGATCGCCAGTTTAGCGGTTTTATTAGCAGTGACACCAGCTGCCCAGGCTTCATCTCAGAAGAAGCCGGCTGGTAAGGATCCGTATGGCATTAACAAGATTTTAAAGCAGTTGTTGGCGAAGAAGAAACTTTCACCAAACAAGACGATTTCATTGGATATTGTTTTAAAGCCACAGAATGAAGATCAGTTGACCAATCGGGTTTATGCAGTGAATACACCCGGTAACAGTGACTTTAAGAATTTTTATACCCCAACTAAATTCAGGGGGGAATTTGGCCAACCGGCAAGCGTTGTTGGTGAATTCAAGCCATTTTTCAAGAAATACAATTTAAAGTCCCACGCGTTCAGCAACGGATTGATTATTCGGGTTGACGGCAAGGTTAAGAACATCAACAAGGCATTCGCCACTAACCTGCAAACCGCGAAGTATCATTCAAACCCGGTTCAATTTTCAAGTAAAAAGCCAGTGATGCCGGATAATTTGGCCAATCACGTCATGACGATTCTTGGAATCACGACCATTAGTGCCGGTGGAACTGGGATTACGACGAATAAAACCAAGACATCCAAACCATTGGCCAAGTCAGCGCCAAGCAAATTTGTAAAGCAGTACAATCTGCAGTCGCTCTATGACAAGGGTTATGAAGGCCAGGGCCAAACGGTTGGAATTGTGACCTTTGCCGGCTTCAGTAAGAAAGACGCTGAAACCTTCTGGAAGGGTGAAGAAATTGACACCAAGCCTGACCGACTAAGCGTTAAGAAGGTTAAAGCACCGGCTGTTCAAACAACCAACACGGCCAGCAATCAATTGGAAACCGCTCTTGATGTTGAACAATCAGGTGCCATTGCCCCTCAAGCAGACGTTCGGGTTTACCAGTCAAACTTCAGTGACGTTGGAATGGCGAATACATTTGCAACGGCCTTTGATGAAAACAAAGCCAGCTCATTGTCACTAAGCTGGGGACTGAATGAATATCTAACTCATTACTACTATAAGAACAAGCTGCTGACACCTGTTTATGGTCAAGCTATGAGCCTGTTGATGGCTCAAGGCGCCCTGCAGGGAATTTCAACATTTGTGGCATCTGGTGACTCAGGTGCTTACAGTCAAGGAATCGGCGGTCAGTTTGGATCATTCTCAATTCCAAATTACAGTACTTATGCTGATTTTCCAGCTGATAATCCCTGGGTAACCGCAACCGGTGGAACCACGCTGCCATTTAGCAAGAAATTGGATAATGGCATTAAGGTTTCAGTTGATAAGGAACGGGCTTGGGGTGCCGACTATATGTACAAAGCATATGGTCAGAACCGGAAAGCTTTCCAGACCAGCTTAACCGACCTCATGTCACTCTATAATGCTGGCGGTGGTGGCATCAGCACCCTCTATGACAAGCCTCAGTATCAACAAGACGTACCGGGTGTAAATACCTTCAACGCCCGCGAATACCTCTCAAATCTCTTACAGCCGCGAATTAACCCGCCTCTGTTGAGTGGAACTCAGTATGGCCGGAATTATCCTGATGTTTCTGCCAACGCCGATCCAAACACCGGTTACCAGATTTACACGAAAGCAACCGGCTGGCAAAATGTTGGTGGAACGTCCGCTGTTGCCCCTCAATTTAACGGTGCCACTGCTGTTATTAATAGTGGTAAGGGTACCCGGATGGGCTTGTGGAACGCTCAGATTTATAAATTAGCTCAGGATCCTGACAAAGATCCATTTACAGTTCTTGACAGTGATACCAACAACTCAAACTTGTACTACACCGGACAACCCGGCAAAGTTTATAATCAGGCAACTGGTTTGGGAACGGTTAATTTCGAAAAATTATATGATGCTTATCAATAATCGCATTTGAAAAGTGGCTCACCGAAATGGTGAGCCGCTTTTTTTACAATACGAAGATCATGGCTTTGGCAGGTTCCTGCTGATTTTTCTTAATCAGTGGGATCATATTGGCCATTCTTTCCGCAGTCTTCGTGAGCTTTAAAATATGAGCGATTGATAGAGAATCCTGCATCTTGTCGATACCAGACTGGCCTTTTGAATGAATGTAGTCATACCAGCCATGATAGAAGCGCAGCATGATCGCTACGCCAGCATCTTCCGACTGTTTGAATAGGGCTTCGATTTGGTCCAGTGTTTCCTTGGCCCAATCCATGTGGCGAAAGTTGATGTACGTTGAAAAGAGTCCAAAGAGCAGGCTGAATTGAATTTGGGGCATCATGGGAAATGTCTTGCTGATGGTCGTTCGTTTAATGGCAATTTGTTCCAGTTGATGAACCGTTTCAGTTGGGATGGCAAAGTGGCTGACACTGAAAAGGAGAATTTCAAAGGCACTCCAATTTTCGATGTTATAGAGATAGGAAACAATTGGCCGCGTGGCGGTATGGATTTCTTTGAAGAGATCCTTTGTTTTCGGGCTTTCATTTGGGTGGGCCCCAGCTTGCAGAATCAGTCGCTGAACCCGGTAAAGAATTGCCAAATAGTGGTGCCAATCTGAAGATCCCTGACTATCCAAATGAGCAATTGTTTTGGTGAAATACTGATTAATCCGGTCTCTGTCATGTTGATAGTCGCTATCTGAGATATTTAGATCATTCATGAAGGCGACCAGTGGACTCATAAATCCGGCGGTTAAATAAATCGGCCGGTAAGACATAAAAGTAGAATCAATTGCTTTGTTTGCCTGCCGACCATTGATATAAAGAAACTCTTCAACCGAAAAGTTGATTTTGCCCAGTAAATGAATCAGACGATTGAATGAAATTTGTGAATCGCCTTTTTCAAACTTACTGATAAAGGATACACTGTTGAAGTTATCAGCAACCTCTTGAAGGGTTAAATGACGGTCTTTTCTGAGCTTCCGGAATAACTTGCCCCAATCCTGCACTTTGTTCACCTTCTAAAAATTATCATATAGTGGAATTACGTTACTCACATTGTACTTCTGCTGTAAAGTCTTATCAACAGCAGGAAAGAGGGCGTGACACATGCATTCATATTTTAGAAGTAAAGGGTATCGGGCACTGATTAATGCCGCTCTCTTTAATGGCATTGGAAACAGTCTGTTCAACATTGTTTTTATCATCTATGCCGGCAGTTTATCATTTAAAACGTTAGCGGTTAGTTTGGCGTCGTTTGTTGTCTATATTCCCCAGATTATTAATGTCTTCCTGGGATACTATGCCGATAACACGCACCATAAATATGAATGGATGGTATCCTCACGTCTTATTCAGTTTGGATTGTTCATGATGTTGGCATTTCTGATTGGGATGCATGAATCTCTTTGGATCTTTGGAATCTTATTGGCCATTAATGTATCAAGCGACTGTCTAGGGATGTTTGCCAGTGGTCTGGAATTACCTTACTTTAGGCACTTGGTACCGGACAACGAATTAAATGATGCAATGGGCTTTGAGATGGCAACTGACACAACGCTGCAGTTGGCCTTTCAAGGCATCGGGTCAGTAGCCATTGTTTGGCTGAATTATAATTACGGCTTGTTTGGCGTAATTAACGCGTTGACGTTCAGTGTTGCGGCACTGATTATTTGGACGCGTAAATCCATATTTCAGAAGATTGATCCGCAATTAAGCGTCAATCAACCGGATGCCGACATGCATAAGCCGGAACCGATTTTTAAAAGCATGCGGACAACCGCAAAATTTATGTTTTCGAAAAAAATCCTCGTGCTGATTCTATCGTTTGCGTTTGCGATGAATACGTTCTTCAGTGCCATGAATGGGATGATCAACGTTTCCTTACTTCATAATCACAATCTTTGGTTTGGAAATTACGGAACCACGGTTGCCCTGGTAAGTATTGCGACATCTGTTGGGACCGTTCTTGGATCGCTCATTTCGCGTGATTTTTTGGCTCATACGAAGTTTTCGACCATGATTACTTATGTCTGTTTTATGTTGGTTGTCCTGGCAGGTTACTTTGTGACTGGTAAATCCATTCTATTGATAACCATTTTAAGTTTTACAAGCGGGTACGTTTTGGGGAAATTAAACCCCAGAGTGTCGGCTCTGGTCATCAGAATCATTCCTGATGATCGATTGGGCGCCTCAATGGGATTTGTGAACATGGCCGTTTTGATTGGTGCGCCAGTTGGGAGTGCCTTCTTCTTGACGATTGCCAATATTGGCAGCCGGGGAATTACTTACAGCTGGATTATCTTTGGAATCTGTGCCCTGCTGCTTGGAATCGCCGGGGTTATTGCCGGAATCAAGGTCGATGAATCCGAAGAAGACGTGTCGGCAAAATCGGATTTAGCCCAATCCAAGTGATTAAATGAGGTGCCTCAATTCCGAGACTAATAATGAACACTCTCCTATGGATGTGTTTATACTGTAGGTGTTGATAGGAAACGCTTACAGTAAAAAGGAGACATCATTATGGGGAAATTAGATAATAAAGTTGCAATTATTACTGGGGCTTCTCAAGGAATGGGTGCAAGCCACGCCAAATTATTTATTAAAGAAGGCGCAAAAGTCGTTATTACCGATGTCAAAGAAGACAAAGGAACGGAGTTGGCAAAAGAACTTGGCGATAACGCAATGTTTGTTAAGCAGGATGTTACAAGTGAAGACGACTGGAAGAATGTCATTGATCAAACCGTTAAGAAGTTTGGAAAACTGGATATTTTGGTTAACAATGCCGGAATTACATTTGCTAAACCAATCTCTGACCTGACAGTTGACGACTATATGAAGATTGTTAAGGTTAACCAAGTTTCAGTCTTTCTTGGCATGAAATATGCGTCTGCAGAAATGAAAAAGAATGGTCACGGCAGTATTGTGAACATCTCATCCATTGCCGGATTAGTCGGAACACCTAACTCCATTGGTTATACTGATTCCAAGTATGCGGTTCGTGGGATGACCAAAGCAGCTGCTTTGGAATTTGCTCCTTACGGAATTCGAGTTAACTCAGTTCACCCAGGTGCGATTGATACACCAATGGTTCACCAAGATAACATCGGATCAGCGGTTGATGAATTTATCAGCGCAATTCCACTGAAACGAATCGGTAACCCTGAAGAAGTTTCGAAGATGGTCTTGTTCGTGGCTTCGGATGATTCAAGTTACTCAACCGGTTCAGAGTTTGTTGTTGATGGCGGTTCAACTGCTCAATAAAATTTGATAATTTAGGTAACTAGCATTCATCATCCAAAAACCATTCATGATTTTTGGGTGGTGAATTTTTATTTGGGGGCATTTGATTTGTTTGAGCAACAGCTTCAAACCCATTCAAATCCAGTGGCAGTGGTATTATATGAATTGGAAAGCAAAAATTGATTCAATTGAGGAGCGGTTATTATGAGTAGTTGGGGAAAATTTGCCGCAGTAACGCTTGGGGCGTTATTTGCGATTGGAATAAACGGGCAGAAAGCTTCTGCCAAAAAGACGCCACAAAAAGTTGATCCGATCACGGAAACATACTCAAACATGACGTCGGCAAAGATGCTGACACCGACCCAGTTAAAGCCGAATAATACCACAACTTTTGATATTATTTTAAAGCCACGTAATGAAGGCCAGATGTACAGTGACGCGCTGGCTGTTAATACCCCTGGAAATTCACAATTTAAGCATTACATAACTCAGGACGGGATTCGTGACAAGTATGGTCAGCCAACTTCAGTTACAAATGACTGGAAGACTTATTTGAAGAAGCACCATTTAACTGCAAATGCCTTTAAGAGTGGCTTGGTCATGACTGTTAAAGGGAAGATTAAGGATATTGATAAGACTTTCAAGGTCAATATCAACAAAGCCACCTACCATTCAAATCCATTGCAGTTTGGGAAGCATGCCCCAAAAATTCCGGGCAGATTATCTGATACGGTCTACACAGTTATTGGAATGACCGATCATAATAAAAAGTATTTCTATCCTGATTCCAATATGCAATTTGATGTTAAAAATCCAGCAGCTAACCTGTCCGCTGACACCAAAGGTGATTCCGGCTATTACGAAGCCGGTGGCACCAGCCGGTTTGTTAACCGCTACAATCTGGACAAGCTGTATCAGCAAGGTGCCACAGGTAAAGGCCAGACAGTTGGCTTGATTACGTTTGGTGGTGTGCGTCGCAGCGATGTCCTGCACTTCTGGAAACATGAAAATGCCAGCACGGCAAGCAGCCGCTTTACCGTTAAAAATGTTCAGGGAGATATTTTCAATAAGGACTTTCTCAGTCCTGCTGATGATGAAGCAACCATGGATGTTGAGTATGCCGGTTCGGTTGCTCCTCAGGCAGATGTTCGGATGTATGAATCAAAGAATCCACTGCCGAACCTGCAAAATATTACCAACGCATTTTCAACTGCCTATCAGGAAGCAAAGGTTTCCTCACTTTCGCTCAGTTGGGGAACCGGTTCGGATGAGTATTACAATCTTTTGATTAATCGTGGTGTGATGGATCCTCATTACGTCAATTTGTTTAATTTGTTATTTGCTCAAGGTGCATTGCAGGGCATTTCAACCTTTGCTGCTTCCGGTGATACCGGTGCGCCAATGTATTCAATGAGAGGAATCAGCGGTAACCGGGTACTGCTTGACCGTAAGACTGATGTTGCCGATCCAATCAACACCAATCCATTTATCACTTCGGTTGGTGGAACAACCTTACCATTCACGCATAAGCTTGGATCCGGTGCCACTATTTCTGCGTCAAAAGAACGGGCATGGGGTTCCGATTATTATTGGGACGTGCTCCAAAACAATCCCGAGATGTTGAACAGCACCCCCGGCCTATTAATGATTCTGGGTGCCGGTGGTGGCGGTGGTTTCAGCCATCTGTATTCAACTCCTACTTATCAACAAGGTGTCAAAGGGGTTAATACTTTTGCTGCCCGAACCTATCTGTCTAATTTGAATCAACCAATTTTTGGCCAGCCTTTGATCACTGGAACCGATTATGGCCGGAATTATCCTGACGTGGCGGCCAATGCCGATCCAACCACTGGTTATAATGTTTACATGAAATCAAAGCACGGAAATGGTTGGCAGGAAAATGGCGGAACCAGTATCGTTGGCCCTCAAATCGCGGGTGCGACTGCTGTGATTAATAGTTTGTCGGGTCGTCAGCCAATGGGATTCTGGAATCCTCAGATTTATCAATTGGCACAAACCAGCGATTCGCCATTTACCCCAATGAACAGTACAACTGACAATTCCAATATGTACTATACCGGTCAGCCAAACACGATTTATAATCAAGCAACCGGTCTTGGAACCATCAACTTTGATAAATTGGCTAAAGCATACAAGTAATTGCGTCATTTTTGCATGGCTGGGTGATTTCTGTTAAACTACTTCCAATTGCTTTTTTGCAAATGAAAGGATAGTTGTATGAAATTTACCAAAACTGTATCATTCTTGGCCGTAGCACTTGGCGTTGCTCTTGTGGCAACCGAGGCTCAGCCTGCACAAGCAAAGACAACCAGCCACGCCGTTCCCAAGACAATTCAGGGAACTTGGTACGGTAAATATCACGATGACCTATTTGGCAACGTGCCGGTTAAATACCGCCTGACCAAATATTCATTCCGCCAGGGGTCATCGAAGAAGTCTGAGCAAAAAGAAGCCCGAACTTATTATGTGAATGTTAAAAAGTACAATTCAACCAAGAGCCGTAGTTTCCTGTTTAATGTTGCCAACAAAGCCAACAAGCATGGTTACTGGAAGTTGACCTTACTTTCAGAGAACCAGCCGGTTTACTTAAAGCACGTTAAGCATAATGGTAAAACCGCATTGAAGATGTACTATAAATCAGCTGATACTAACAAAGTTCAAACGAGTTATTTTTACCATAAATAACTAAAAGATCACCATTCCGGCTATTCGTCGGGATGGTGATTTTTAATATATTGCGATTTAATTATTAAATTTGACATTAATTTCGATTTTTGGTGAAATAGAAGACAATAAATTGGTATGATGTATATAGAGATACCGCTTTCATCTTTGCGGTATGAATATACCAAAAAACCGATAGATTGTGAGGAATTTATATGAGTAAAATTTCTATTCAAGGCAGTTTAAAGACCGAACAGATCCCAGGCAGCTATTCCGATGTGGAAAAGAAAATTGTTGCGGACTTGGATTCAGCACAGGTGAAAGATGGCAAGAAGCCATTTTCAAAGATCGCTGATGAAGTGGTTATTGAACCATATCGAGACGGTTCGTACGCCTACCACGCAATGCTGACGGAAGCAGCCAAGATGTATGATCTATCACCAGAGATTCAAAAGGACGCTCAGGTATCAAATGAATAGCAGGGTTTCCATTTAGTTGTGCTTAAAACGTGGACTTCCAACAAATCCACAAACCAGATAAAGTTAAATGGCCGGGACAAAAGTTGATGCTTTTGCCCCGGCTTTTTTTCTGTGATAGCAAACTCACTCAAAACATACTATAATGATGTTTACTAGAAATTATAGAAAGTGTGCGTTTCTCCATGAATAAAAAAATCATGTCAGGTTCCTTCTGGCTATCCTTTGGAAGTATCTTTTCACGGGTCCTTGGCATCATTTATTTAATTCCCTGGCTGTATATGATTGGTTCACCTGCCCATAAGAACGTTGCGATGGCTTTATTCAACGCCTCGTATAACCCTTATGGTCTCTTTATTGCCTTGGGAACTGCCGGCTTTCCGTCAGCAATTGCCCGGCGGGTTGCCATTTATAATGGTCAAAATAAATTTTTGAATTCACGTCAGTTAGCAAAGGTTGGTTCGTTTGTCATGCTGCTGTCGGGAATTATCTGCGGAATCATTTTGTGGGTGATTGCCCCGGTGATTGCCAAGAATAGCCCTGTGGTTTCCACTCAGAGTGCGATTACATCCATTCGAGTATTGGTACCCGCAATCGTCATTTTACCGTCCATGAGCAGTATTAGAGGCTGGTTTCAGGGTAACCAGGATTTAAAGCCATATGGTGTTTCTCAACTTTGGGAACAGTTTATCCGGATTGTGTTTATCCTGGGATCAACTTACATTGTGATTAACGTTCTTCATCGCAGTTATATTGAAGCCGTTTATCTCAGTGTGATGGCCGCCTTTGTCGGTGCTGTTGCCAGTTATATCTACCTGGGGATCTATTATCGAAAACAAACCGCAAACTATGCCAAATTGGCTGAAAAGAGTAAGCCGTTTGATTTAACCAGTATCAAGAAGATCTTTACGATGATTGCCTATGAATCAATTCCGTTTGTCATTGTTGGATCCGGAATTACGTTAAGTCAGTTAATTGACCAGTTGTTCTTCAAACAGGTTATGCAGGGCGTTCAGCACTTTTCTGCCGAATATACGCAATATATTTACACGCTGTTTTCCGCTAACCCAACGAAGATTACAACCGTTGTTGTTTCGTTGGCGTTGGCCGTTGCCGAGACGACACTGCCTTTGCTGGCAAACAGTCAGGCATCCAAAAAATCCAACGTCGGTGACCTAATTTTTCAAAACGTCAACATGCTGATGTTTGTCCTGTTGCCGATCGTGACGATTCTATGTGGTCTGTCTTATGAAACCAATGGGATCTTCTTCTCGTTCAGCTTACTGGGCGGCAAATACCTGGCAGCCAACATTCTTCAAAGTCTGATGCTGGGCTTGGCCATTAACGGATTGACCTTGCTGCAGGCACTTCACTACAGTAAGAAAGCCATGTATTATCTGTTCGTCGGGTTGATTGCCAAGTTATTGTTCCAAATTCCTTTGGTCATTCTTCTCCAGGGATTTGGTGCTATCATCTCAACGGCAATCGGCTTTGGCTTCATCTGCCTATTGAGCTATGGTGAGATTATGTATGAATTCCACGTTCCATTTGGCAAATTAAAAGTCAGCGTTTTGGTTAACCTGTTGTTCTTTGCGATTGTGATGGCATTGACTTGGGGCGTTCACCAATTCATTTTCCCAAGCGGGCTCATTTCGGCATTCATGTACTGTGTCGTATTTGGTCTTGTTACACTGGGAATTTACATTTTCATGGCCAATCGCACCGGCTTGTCTGACACGATGTTTAATCATAAGCTTGGCTATAAATATTTCAGATCCCTGTTTGTAAAATTAAGTTAGAAATTTAAAAAGCCATTTGTGATAGACTTTTGAGTGTTGAAATCAAAAGAAAGGCTGATCACAAATGACCTATACTCATCTTACCATAGACGAACTCACTACAATTTATTCCTTTTGGAAGCTCAATAAAAAGGCTTACCGAGTAGCACCAGCACTCCACCGGAGTGCTGAAACCGTTTATCGCATCTATCGTTTTCTTGACGCTGGCGGTACGCTTATTGATTACCAACAACATTATCGACGGCACAAACAACATTGTGGGCGTAAGCCCATTCAACTAGCCCCTGATGAACTGGTTTATATCCAAGCCAAAATTCAAGCGGGGTGGCAACCAGATACAATTATTAATCGCCACGAACGTTCTTTTAGCTGCGGCGTACGAACCCTATATCGCATTTTCAAACATGATGCTTTTGGCTTGTTCGCCAAAGATTTACCCATGCATGGTCAGCGTCACCCTAATGGGTACGTTGAACGACGAGGAAAAGCTGGGCAATTGGGCAGAGATTTAAAAACCCGTTATCAGGACTATCCTAATTTTAAACGAGAATTCGGTCATTTAGAAGGCGACACGGTTCAAGGCAAAAACCATCAGGGTGCCGTAACCACACTGGTTGAACGGCAGACCAAGGTCGCAATTGTTTTGAATTCACATACCAAGTCATCACAAAACGTCAATCGTAGTTTAGCAGCCTGGTTGACGAAGCTGCCACGCCACTTGTTTAAGTCCATCACGTTTGATAATGGTAAGGAGTTCGCCGGTTGGCGAACGATTGCTAACCAGTTTGATTTAAATATTTACTTTGCCGCTGTAGGAGCACCCAATCAACGTGGGTTGAATGAAAACACCAACAACTTACTTCGTAAGGATGGGTTGCACCATGATCTCATCATGGACCAGCTATCAGATGAATTTGTCCAGGCTGTTGCTAGTCGACGGAACCATATTCCTAGAAAAAGTCTCAATTATCAAACACCACTTGAGGCATTCGTAAATCAAATCACTGATGAGCAGCTAAAATTTCTAACTTAATTTGACATTTGAAGGATACAAACATTTCCAATAAAAAACGATTCAAAAAGGTCAATCACCGTCTTTATGACGATGGTTGGCCTTTTTATGATAGCCGCATATATGTTTCGTATTTGTTCACTTCGGCAAATGGCAGGCTTTGAAAAATCTTCATGTCGAGCTTGCTGCGCATTTGAAATTCGCCGGTTAAAGTCTGATAGTGGCTTTGGAGCCATTGCAGCTGCTGGTTTAGCAACGTATTCAACGAATTGGCATCGGTGCCATACATTATCCCCAGTTGGGCGGTTTTATCGTCAATTTTGTATAGGAAGCTGAAAGCAGCGATGCTGTGATCGTTATCCAGTACAGCAAATGGGCAGGTTTGAATCGCATTATGGGATACCAACACGTCCCAATCAGTTTGAGCAACCGGAGCTGCCGGATTGAAACTTTGTTGGTTGCGATATTCCGCTTGGCTGGTTTCCAAAACGGTTTTGGATAAATCAGGCTGTTGAAACAGCTTGCCGAAGCTGATTAACTCGATATTTTGTGGCTGATTGGCATTCCCTAATGACAGCTTGCCGAGAGGCAGATCCGCAGTCATTTCGCTGTTGACCAGGCGGAAATGTCTGGACGTCAGCCATTTGTTAAAGGGATGCTGAGGCGCGTAGTCCCGGGTGATCATGCGGTCGTCGGAAAACTTCCAAGCCAGCTTTTCAATATCGTCAAGAATTCGCTTGAAGAGAATGTCCTGATCAGTTGCTTTTGGATCAACGTAAACCGCAAAGTTTAGGGCATTTGGATGTAATTTGTTGTGCCAAAAGACCGACGTGGCGTCAATGCGGCCGTGGGGATGGTAGACTTTGACGTTATCCGGATAGGTGCGCATGGCCATAAAGATCTCGTGTTCGTTGGCTGGTGCGTGAGGGATAAATTCAGTTTTATTTGGAAGAATTGGTCGCATAAGTCGCCTCTGTTATTTAAATGGATGATCGTGAAACAGTTGAGTGTAAAAAGTAATTTCGTGAAAGGCTTCTTTCAGGCGCTGTTCAAAGTGGTCACTGTTATCGGCATTGGTAATCAACTTACCGGCTTCAGTAAAATTATCGTTCGCGTTCCATAACAACACTGGTGTCGGCAAAACGATCATCTTCAGCATTTGAACCGGCTTGTGATCGACTTCAGGGCCAACGTAATCCAGGGCATTTTTTAAGACTCCCGGAATGGCATGGTCGTATTCAGGGGTTAAAATAACGTATCCGTCGTTGTTCTTTAAGCGATCAAGCCACTTCTGTTCACCGGATGTTAAATGGCTGATGGGGTTGGATAATGGTGTTTCGTCATGGTGATAGGGTTCTAGTGGAAAGTCTTCCAACCGAATCCAATCGTAAGTGACTTCTTCATTATCTGAAAAACGTGATTGTAGGTATTTAAGAATGGATTCCCCGAGCTTACTGCGGACGGATCCCAAGATGACTGCAATTTTTACCAATGTATTGGCCTCCAATATTTGAAATGATTTATTGGTTTCAGTATATCATGGGTACAATTGGTTTTAGGATTCCCTTAAAGGATGAATTAGGGCGATATTATGGATAATATGTGTAAAGGAGGGATATATGTTAGGAATTATTTGATATGTTTTGCCGTTTATAGTGGGTGCGTGATATAATAAAAACATAAAAAGAAGCCCTGCGACAACAGGACTTCCCTTGTGGAAACCGTTTAAGACGGTAGCACTTCTTTAGTTAATTAATAACCGCAGACTGGCTAAAGTTATTGGCGGTTATTTTTTTGGCCAAATTTTATCAGCTCCACAACTAATGTCATAAATCCGATGATCAATATACCGGATTTAATTTGGGATAACTATATAAAAATAGACATAAACTCAAGAAAAGTTCCCGATACAATATCGTCATTGCATCGGGAACTCTTTTTATACATTCGCTTTTTCAGTTTCATCAACTGCTGCTCGAATTGATTTGGTAAATTCCTTAACAGCTTGAGGGGCATTTTGCTTTTGCTTGGCAACAATATCAACAATTGCACTGCCGATTATGACACCATCTGCAATGCCGGCCATTGTCTTGGCCTGCTCAGGTGTATGGACACCAAAGCCGATTGCGGTTGGAACGTCAGTGTACTTTTTAATTTCAGCAACCAGATCTTTTAATCCATCGAAGAATTCATTTCGTTCACCAGTGATTCCAAGTGATGAAACGACGTAGATAAATCCGGAAGCGGCCTTTGCGATCTTTTCGACCCGGTGGCCGGAGGTTGGGGCGATTAATGGAATGATATCAATGTCATATTTGTCGGCTATTGGGACGATTTCGTCCCGGCTTTCGTAAGGCATATCGGGAATGACCAGACCGGAAACGTCCAAGTCCTGACACTTTTTACAAAAGGCATCGTAACCATATTTGAAGACGATGTTTAAGTAAGTCAGAAAGACGATTGGCACGTCGGTCTGTTTTCTGGCTGCTTCGACGATTTGAAAGACCGTCTTGGTACGGACGCCGGCATCAAATGCCCGCAGGTCGGCAGCTTGAATCACACCACCATCAGCGATTGGATCGGAGAAGGGAATTCCAACTTCAACAATGTCAGCGCCACCTTCGGCTAAGGCAACAATATTGGCAACAGTGGTATCAAAATCCGGGTCGTCAGCAACGACAAACGGAATAAATGCTTTATGGTTTTTAAAAATTTCAGATAAATTACTCATCGATATCTACTCCTTTGTATTTAGCGATGCTGGCAACGTCTTTATCGCCTCGTCCTGAGAGGGTGCAGACAATAATCTGATCCTTGGACATTGTTGGGGCAATCTTTTCAACGTAAGCAACTGCGTGACAGCTTTCAATTGCCGCAACGATGCCTTCTTGACGGGCAATATATTCAAATGCGGCAACGGCTTCATCATCAGTAATACCAACGTATTGAGCTCGGCCTTCTTTGGCAAGCGCTGCATGTTCAGGGCCAACGCCTGGGTAATCCAATCCGGCTGAAATTGAGTAAACCGGGTTGATTTGGCCGTCTTCATTTTGGAGGAACAATGACTTCATTCCATGGAAGATACCGACTGTTCCACGTTCGATGGTAGCGGCTGTCTTGTCACTGTTAACGCCTTTTCCGGCTGCTTCAACGCCGACTAACTTAACGCTTGGGTCGTCGATGTAATCGGCAAAACTACCAATGGCATTACTACCACCGCCGACACAGGCAACAACCATATCAGGTAATGTGTTTTCCTTGGCTTTGAGTTGTTGCTTGGATTCCTTACTAATGACACTTTGGAAATATTTAACCATTTCTGGGAATGGATAAGGACCCACAGCTGAACCCATTACATAGAAGGTGTCTTCGGAACGACTAGCCCATTCCTGTAAAGTGGCGTTGATGGCATCTTTTAATACCATTGAACCGGTGGTAACGGGATGAACTTTGGCACCCAATAATTCCATCCGGTAGACGTTTAGTTTTTGACGGTCGGTGTCTTCCTTACCCATGAAGATTTCACATTCCATCCCGAATAATGCCGCAATCGTTGCAGTGGCAACACCGTGTTGGCCGGCACCAGTTTCAGCGATTAGGCGTTTCTTGCCTAAATGCTTGGCGAGTAAGGCTTGGCCGATAACGTTGTTGATCTTGTGGGCACCAGTATGGTTTAAATCTTCTCGTTTGAGGTAGATTTTGGCACCGCCAAGGTCTTCAGTCATGTTTTTGGCATAGTAGAGAAGGGATGGTCGGTTGGCGTAATTTACCAGCAGATCATGTAATTCAGCTTGAAAATCAGGATCGTCTTTCAAGGTATGAAATGCTTTATCAACTTTTTCAAGTTCAGTCATCAAGGTTTCGGGAATGTATTGGCCGCCGTATGTATTGGCGAAGATTCCTGGACGTTTAGTTTGTTTTGCTTCAGTTAAATTTTTCATAGCACATATTCCTCTTTCGCGTTTTTTATAAAGTTCATGATTTTTGCCGGATCTTTTTGACCGTTGGTTTCGACTCCGGTCGAGACATCGACGATATCCGGATTGACAACATCCACTGCATGGCGGACATTACTTGGATTTAAACCGCCAGCCAGGATCATTGTTCGGTTGGTGTGGGGAATGGATTCCCAGTTCAGTGTCTGGCCGGAACCTTTTCCGCTATCAACCATCAAGTAGTCTGCGGATGATTGATCGTTGATCGATTGACGTTCAAATACCTGGATAACTTTGAGTCCGGCATCTTGTAATTCGGCAATTTCTTCAGGGGTGCTTTTACCGTGCAGCTGTGCAATGTCGATGGCACCGGCTTGGTGAATCGCAATGATCTCGGCAACTGATTCTTTGACAAAAACGCCAACTTTTTGAATTTCGGGATTTAATTCGGTTTGTAATGATAGGGCAGTTTCTAATGAAACATAGTGTCGGCTGGGGGCAAATACAAACCCGGCAAAGTCGGCTTGAGCTTCATTAACTGCTTGAATATCATCAGGTTTCATTAACCCGCAAATTTTAACTTTAACCATGCTTACACCTCCTGAAGGTTTAACTGATTGGAGCTTCTTTGAATTCTTTAATTAATTGCTGTTTATTATTGGCTCTCATAAGCGTTTCGCCCATAAGAATGGCATTGAAGCCGGCACTGGCTAGTGTTTCAACATCTTCTTGAGTTTTGATGCCACTCTCAGCGACAACCGGGATGCCTGCAGGAATCATTGCCCGCAGCTTCAAGCTGTTTTGAAAATCCACTTTGAAGTCTTTGAGGTTCCGGTTGTTGATACCAATGATTTTGGCGCCGGACTTTAATGCTCTGGTCACTTCATCAGCGGTATAGGCTTCAACGATTGCCTGCATGCCCAAGCTTTCGGCCAGTTCCCGGTATTCCTTCAATTGTTGATCATTGACAATCGCAACGATGATCAAAATGATGGAAGCACCATTGGCTTTGGCTTCGTAAATCATGTAAGGGTCAATGGTGAAGTCCTTTCGAAGGGTTGGGGCTGAGACTTCCCGGCTGATTTCTTTTAAATAATGAAGATGACCATTGAAAAAGTCAGGTTCGGTTAGGACGGAAATGGCATCGGCTCCGGCTTGATCGTAGCTTTTGGCAATGTTTAAATATGGAAAGTCTTTAACGATGGTTCCTTTGGATGGGGATGCCTTTTTGACTTCGGAGATAACGTGAAGTCCTGGCTGATTTAACACATCCAGAAAGTTGGGCTTGGAATCAGCAAGCATCTGTTGAACTTCCTGCTTTAATTCGGCCAACGGCTTTTTTGCTTCATGTCTGTGTAGCCGTTTCTTAGTTGCGGCTACCAAATCATCTAAAATCATGCAACCACGTCCTTGCGTTTGTTGGAGAATGTGATCATTCGGTTGAGTTCTACTTGAACCTTGCCTTCATCGATTGCTTTGGCAGCCAAGTTGATTCCTTCCTGAATGGTTAATTCCGGGTGGGCTAGATGCAATGCTGAACCAGCGTTAAGTAAGACAATGTCTCTCTTGGGGCCTTTTTTACCGGCAAGAATATCACGGGTAATTTGACCATTTTCTTCTGGTGTTCCACCAACGACATCTTCGCGTTTAGCACGCTTCAAGCTGAATTGTTCAGGGGTTAATGTGTATTTGGTGAGCTTACCGTCACGTAATTCCACAACGGCGGTTTCATCGGTTACGGTCATTTCATCAAGACCGTCACGGCCGTGGATAACCATGGCATTTTTAACGCCTAACTTCTTCAAAACATTTGCCAGTGGTTCAATCAAGCTTTCATCGTAAACGCCCAGGAGTTGGCTGGTTGGATGAGCTGGGTTGGCCAGAGGTCCAAGAATATTGAAGATGGTGCGGATTCCGAGTTCCTTACGAACCGGAGCGACATACTTCATTGATTTGTGATATTCCTGAGCGAACAGGAAGCAAAGGTTGTTTTCCTGAAGGCTTTGGAAGCTGGTTGCGGGATCTTCGTTGATGTCTAAGCCAAGTGCTTCAAAGACATCGGCAGCACCGCTCTTGGATGAAGCGGCCCGGTTGCCATGCTTGGCAACTCTGGTTCCGGTAGCGGCAACGACAATCGCGCTGGTCGTTGAAATGTTGAATGTGTTGGCTTTGTCACCGCCAGTACCGACAATTTCCAAAACGTTGCCGGCTTCTGGGAATTTCAAAGCGTGATTTCTCATTGATGAAGCAGCGCCGGCAATTTCATCAATGGTTGGATTCTTAGCAGTTAGTGCGGTTAAAAGGCTGGCAGTTTCAATTTCAGAAGTTTCACCGTTCATAATTTCATCAAGAACTAATTGGCTTTCTTCAAATGTAAGATCTTCGTGGTTTACAACTTTTTCAATGGCTTGTTTTATCATAATGAGTTCCTCCAAATATTTAGTGAGCGGATCCAAGCGGTTATCTGCTTGGAGCAGCTGTTCTAGTAAGTGTCTAGTTTCAGTAATTTAAAGTTCAATCTATGATTTGCCATCGTTTAATTTCTTTTTTCATAAGTGTGACCTCCATTTATTCAAAAAAATAATCCGTCCATAACAAAGTTGATTGTTAAGGACGGATTATTCCGCGGTGCCACCTTAGTTCAATTAATCAGGGGAGATAGATTGTATCTGTTAAGTTCCCCAATTAATCACTCTTAGCAAGGGACTAACATCCCTCCGACAACTTACGTATGTCAACACGTTTCTCCGTACTCGGTAACTTTCGGAAGAACCCTCAGTGGTCCATTTAATCATCTGCGTTCGACTGCACTCTCAGCAACGGCAGCTCTCTTTGCGTGCACAATGATCTTGATCTCCACTTCATCGGTTTTATGGACGAATTAATTGTTGCTTTGTATATTAGAGCCTTATAATGTGTTTGTCAACAGATTTTAATTAAATAATTTAAAAACATTTCAAAAAGAAGGCCGAATATATGGAAAAACTTGTGAGAGAATACATTGAAAACCAGCCTGTATCAAGGCAAACCAAGCTTAATGAACTTTATCGGATTATCAGTGAGCAAATGCCGGAAAATTATGACGAAAAAATTTCTTACGGGATGCCAACCTTTCACTTTCATAAAAACATTATCCACTTCGCAAACTTTAAGAATCATATTGGAATTTATCCGGGGTCAAAGGCGATTGTTGAATTTAAAAACCAGCTTAAAGACTATCAGACTAGCATCGGGGCCATCCAGTTGCCAGTTGATCAGCCGCTCCCGGTTCATTTAATTCAGGAAATTGTTCGATACAATCTCCAAAATGCCTAGTATTCTTTGCTGGAGTATGGTATCACGGTACATAAGAGAGACGAGGGGATGTTAGTGTGCAAAGTCAGTTGAGTCACCCTGGTGGTAGTCAACTACATGAGAACAAACAGGTATTTAGTGAGGAAAAAGTGATCGGGGATATCGCGACCGTTGCGAATATGATCATGTATATTTCATACATAGGTGAAATCCTGCAAAATTTGAATGGCCAGCCAACGTCATTTATTCAACCTTTCTGTGCGGCAATCAACGCTGCATTATGGGTTGCATATGGCTGGGTTAAGCCAAAGCGGGATTGGATTTTGATTGTGGCAGATGTGCCCGGCGTTATTTTTGGGCTCATCGCAGCAATTACAGCTGTTATATAGTGGATAATCAACACATTGCCAATGATTGGTGAATGTGTTTTTTTGTTGTATAATTTTGGAAAAACGGGGGAGACAGTCACATGAAAATAACAATTGCATTGGCACAGCTTGATATTAAATTTGGCGATCCGGACGCGAACTTTTCGCAGATTGAACCCAATGTTCAAAAGGCGGCGGAACAAGATGCCGACATGGTGGTTTTCCCTGAGATGTGGAATACCGGCTACGATTTAACAAGGTTGGATGAGGTCGCTGATGTGGATGGCGAGCGAACTCAAAAGCTGCTTGCAAGCTTGGCAAAGAAATATCAGATAACGATTCATGGCGGATCGGTTTCCACCTCTAAAAATGATACGTTCTACAACACCACGTATATTTTTGGACCTGATGGCAAACTGCTGACATCCTATGATAAGGTGCACCTGTTTGGCCTTATGCACGAAGATGAGTATTTGGCAGCCGGCTGTGAGGAAGATCATTTTCAGATCAAAGGGGTTAGCGCCGCCAGCGTGATCTGTTACGACATTCGTTTTCCAGAGTGGCTGCGGACATTAAGTCTGGATGACAGTCGGATCTTGTTTGTCCCAGCTGAATGGCCGACGTCAAGGATTCCCCAGTGGCGACGATTGTTAGCTGCCAGAGCGATTGAAAACCAAAGCTTTGTTGTGGCTGTTAATCGTGTTGGCAGTGATCCGGATAATGCATTTGGCGGTCACTCGGGCATTTACAATCCAATGGGTGACGAAGTTCTGACGTTGGATGACCAGCCACAATTAAAGACATTTACCATTGATACTAAGGAAACCGATGATGCTCGAGGATTCATGCCGGTATTTGAAGACCGCCGACCGGAGTTGTATCGGTAGTAATTGAAGGCGGTTTGGTTCCAGAGTTGTTGCGCGTTTCCGAAAAATCATATCAAATGACAATAAAACGAGGCCGAGGCAAAAGCATTCACTTTTGTCCCGGCCTCGTTTTGTGGACCAATGATACTTAACAGAAACGTCCTTCATTCAGCTGTTTTAAGTTATTTATTCTGTTTGATTTCAACGTGGACGCTATCCACATAACTTCTCATTAAGAAGGCGGCACCAATGGCACCAACGATCACAATGACGCCTGATGTGACAGCGACGGCTGCCATTCCATTATCATACGCATGAATGACGATTTTCTGGAGTGCTTTGGCAAATGGGGCGTGTTCCATTCTGCTTGAAAATGCAATTGTGTGACCGGAGAATGGGCCGGCGTTTACCAGGGCATCTTTGATGTTATTCATAATTTTAGCCGGCATTTCCAAGCTGGGCATTCGAGCATTCAAATGATTTTCAAATTGCGCATCCTGAATGAGTCCCAGGCCAACAACACCAACCGTTGTTCCAAATTGCCTGAAAACGTTAAGCAACCCGGATACCATCCCCATATCTTGAGGCAAAGTTCCTTCCATTCCGGCAGTATTCAGAAGTGGGTTGACCATTCCGTTGGCAAGCCCCATCAAAACCATGCCGGGCCAAAGTTCAACGAATGTCACTACTGGGCTGATGGCATTGGCCATTAGGAAGAAGCCGATACCACCAATGACCATGCTGCCGACGATCATCCATTTCTTGGAATATCTGGAACTTAAGATTCCGGCAACTGGTCCGAGAACCAGTGACCAGGCACTAATTGTCAATTGTCGAACCCCAGTTTGAACGGCTGAATAACCGATGTAGTTCTGCATCAGCGCGGTCAGAAATGCGTTGTAGGCGTAAATCCCTGATCCTAAAGCAAAGGCAACGATGATGGTTCCCAGAAAATGGGGGCGTTTGAACATCTTAATATCAATCATCGGATCTTCCACGCGCATTTCGACAAAGACGAAGACGATCATAACGACAATTCCACTAATCAGCAGGCCGCTGACCCGGGCATCCGTCCAAGCCCAGTGAGGATGGCCTTCTTTGACAATCAAACCATAAATGACAGCGAAAAGTCCGATAGCTGAGAGAATCATGCCGACCAAATCAATTTTATGATTCTTACCATAGCTTGGAGTTTCCCGTACGTAAACGACGGTTAGAAAAACCGCGATGATCCCAAATGGGACGTTTACAAAGAAGATTGCCGGCCAGCCAAAATGTTCGACCAGGTAACCACCGATCAGCGGACCGGAGGCTGATGAAACACCAATGATTGAACCCAGAATACCCAGTGCCAATCCCCGTTCCTTACCTGAAAAGTTCGATGCAACCAGGGCCATTGAGAGTGACATCATACCGGCACCACCAATTGCCTGAACCCCACGGCCAATGTCGAGGATGAATAGGCTGGGGGCCATTCCGTTGATTGCCGATGCAACGACGAATAAGATGAGTGATCCCAGGAAAATTTTCTTCCGGCCATACATATCGCCCAATTTGGACATAATCATTAAAGTGACCGCATAGACCAGCGTGTAGGCGTTTAAGACCCACTGCAGATCCGTAAAAGTTGTTTTAAATCCTCTTGCCATTGTTGGGAGGGCAACGTTGACGACGGTAACGTCAAGCAGTCCCATAAACACACCGAGGCCCATCGCAGTGAGGGCAATCCAACGGTCGATTTTCTTTTTCTTTTCCATTACTAACTTCCTTTGAATAAGTTTTTGAATAATTGCTAACGGTTCATTTTTCGATAAATAAGATATAAAACAATTGCCAAGATCAGCCCAAATCCAAGGATCGGCTGTTCTCTAAAAATTAAATGAAAAAAGAATATGGAGTGAAAACCATGAATTCCCACTACAAAAAAATTCGATAAATCCATAATATTTCCGCTTCTTTCTAGTATACTTACAGTATGCATTCTTATTTTAGCCTAAAACAGGTTATCGGGAGGAAAAAATGAACATTGATTGGTCAATGATTTTTAATATCATAGTTGTAATTAACGCCATCCTGGCGATTTTTACCGTGTTCAGGGAGAAACGCGATATCGCAGCAATTTGGGCTTGGCTTTTGGTGCTGGTATTTTTACCGCTGGTCGGTTTTATTGCCTACGCCTTTCTTGGCCGAAAACTGCCAAAGAACAGATTATTTAAATTACATAAACACGTTCAAATGCAGCTTGATGAACGTCTTAAAGAGCAACGTGGTCAGTTGGGGCATGATAACAAAACACCAGCTGATGAAGTCGTTAGTGATGCCAGAACAGCCGTTGATATGTTCATGACAACCGACCATGCATTTTTGTCACGGCAGAACAAAGTTCATATCTTTACCGGGGGCAACGCTCTCTTTCATAAAGTGATTGGTGACATTGAAGCTGCCAAGAAAAGCATCCATATTGAATTCTACACTTTTTACAACGATAAGATTGGAAATGAGATTTTAAATCTGCTTGTCCAAAAGGCCCGTGAAGGGGTTGAGGTCCGGGTCATCTATGATTCATGGGGATCAATGGGAACAACCCGGAAGTTTTTCCAGCCGTTGGTTGATGCCGGCGGCAAAGCCTTTCCATTCTTGAATACCCGCTCAGTTCTTTTGGATTTCCGTATTAACTTTCGTGACCATAGAAAGATTATTGTGATTGACGGAACCATCGGCTACACTGGTGGGTTTAACATTGGCGACCAGTACCTTGGCCGCAAGAAAAAGTTTGGCAATTGGCGTGATACTCATATTCGAATTATCGGGTCCGGCGTCTTCGGTCTTCAAGCACGATTTATCCTTGATTGGAATGCAACAAGTCCGCGGGATCAAATCGATGAGGACCAGGTTGAAGCCAAGTACTTCCCAGTTACAACGACTAAGGGAAATGTGAACATGCAGATTGTTTCCAGTGGTCCGGATTCCGATTTACAGCAGATCAAGATGGGCTATATCAAGCTGATTACGATGGCCAAAAGATACTGCTGGATTCAATCCCCATACCTGATTCCAGACGATAGTGTCATGGATGCCTTGCGGATTGCCGCAATGTCAGGCGTTGACGTCCGAATTATGGTGCCAAGTATGCCGGATCACCCGTTTGTCTACCGGGCAACGCAATACTATGCCCGTCAGTTAGCTGAAGAAGGCGTCAAAATCTATTATTACAACAACGGCTTCTTACATGCCAAAACCATGGTCATTGATGACAAAATCGCTTCGGTTGGTTCTGCCAACTTGGATTATCGGAGCTTTAAACTCAATTTTGAAATTAATTCATTTATTTATGATCGGAAGTTCTCAACGGATTTACGTGACATTTATTTGAATGACATTGATGTTAGTGAGCTGCAGACACCGGAAATGTTTGAGAAACAGTCACTTTGGCTGAAGTTTAAGCAAACGTTCAGTCGGCTGTTGTCGCCAATTTTATAATGATTAGAGGAACAAAAAATGATATTGGAACGAAACAATTTTGTCGATATTAAACAAATAACGAATGATCTCAAGGGATCACCCTTTGAAGGCCAAGTTGAAAATTTAAAAGAACTTGCCCAGCTGTACCAGCTGCGTCATTCCGGTGTTAATGAGATTGGAACAAAGCTTGAAAATCTGGATGATGAGTATTCGATGAATTATGACCATAATCCCATTCACCACATGGAAGAGCGGATGAAGAGTGTCCGCAGCCTTGCAGGGAAAGTTGTCAAAAAAGGATTGTCCATGGACTTGGATACCATCCGAAAGAATATCCAAGACATCGGTGGCATTCGGGTGATCACCAATTATATTGATGATGTTTATCGGGTTGAGAGTGCTTTGACTCAGCAGTCCGATGTCACCTTGTTAAAGCGAAAAGACTATATTAAAAACCCCAAGCCAAGTGGTTATCGCAGCCTGCACTTGGTTGTATCAGTACCGGTCTTTCAGTCCAACGGTGTCTTTGACGTTCCAGTTGAAGTCCAGCTACGCACAATCGGAATGGATATGTGGGCCAGCTTGGAGCACAAGTTGAGATATAAGACAAACGTTCCAAAAGAAAAGGTTGATGAGCACGCTGGTAATTTAAAAGAATACGCTGGTGAGCTCTACAATATTGAAACTAAAATGCAGGCAATTTTTGAAGATCTCCAAGGCTGATTTGTGGGTCGATTTGGTTGTACATTCAGCTAATACATCATATAATAATAGTGAAAGGTGAATGAACTAATCACCTGCAAGACAGACGAGGGACATCCGAAAATAATGTAGGTGCTAAGTCAGCGTGCTTAGATCCGAGTAGTCTGCCGGTCCACCCTGCAGAAGATATTAACGAGAAAAAATACCGACCATGAATTGGTCAATGATTGGTTCGCATGCCTTTCAATTGTATATGTATCAGAAAGGGATCTCATCACTCAGAGGGCGATGGGATCCTTTTTTGTGTCAAATTATTTATTTTGAAAATCTTTACTGTATTCATCAACTGCTTTGATCGCTGCGAAAACATCTTCAGGTGTGATGTCAATTGGCATACAGTCCATCGTGTCGTTCTTATCGCAGGCCTGAGTAGCAACTTTCATCAAGTCTTCGTCTGAGGCTGCTCCTAAATGAAGATCAGCTAACGTCGTTGGCAGTCCTAATTTGAGATCGAATTTTAAGAACTTTTCAAATCGGGCGTGGTCGCTGTTGTCTAAAATCAATTCAACCAAAGTCCCGTAGGCAACTTTTTCACCGTGAGTGAGATGATGAATATCACCGGTCAACGCGGTAAACCCGTTGTGAATGGCGTGAGCGGCTGCTAAACCGCCGCTTTCGAAGCCTAAGCCACTTAAAAGAGTGTTGGCTTCAACGATGCGTTCCAGTGCTGGCGTCGCAACGTGGGCCTTATTGGCGGCAATTGCCAAGTCTGCGTATTCAAACAGATTGTCCTCGCAAGCTTGACCAATTGAGCCGGCAACGATGGTTTGCTTGGCGTTTAACATGTTGTCGGCATTGGCTGCCCGGACATCAGTCGCTTCAACATTGGTTGCCAAGGCATCTGCAATCCCTGAGATTAGAAGGTGAACCGGACCGCCAGCAATTACCTTTGTATCCAATAGGACAATTTCAGGATTCTTCTTATAGAAACGATAGTGGTCAAAGGCACCGTCTTCCGTGTAGATAACTGAGAGACGGGAGCAAGGCGCGTCGGTTGAGGCAATGGTTGGGGCAATCATGACAGCGATGTCCAAGTTGTCGGCAATCGCTTTGGCTGAATCGGCAGTCTTACCACCACCCAATCCGATGATGATCTGATCTTCATTGGATTCACCAATTGCGGTTACCCGGTTAATCTCGGAGTTGGAGGCTTCACCCTTAAACTGTGCCAGGGTGACGTCAAAGTCATTATTTTTAAGATAGTCAATAAAGTCATTCCCAACAATCTTTAAAACTGTTGGATCGGAAAGCAAGAGCACTTTCGTACCATATTTTTCAATATATTCGGCGCTGTTAAACAGCTCGCCGGGACCTTGGATATAGGTATTGGGACTTGCAAATAATTCTTTCATATTGAACCCCTCCAAACATAATTGTGATTGTGTTCACAGGTACATTTTAGTTGATTTTTTATAGAAGGTAAATTATTTGAATAGACGAAAAAACCGCAACCAGAAATTTCTGATTGCAGTTTAGATTGTTTATTTACTTAAATCATATTTCACATTGATAATGTAAACCAGTACAGCACCAATTGTCATGGTTACAAACTCACCGATACCAGTGGTCAAGTAGGCACCCCAGAAGGTTGGCCAAAAGGCGTTACTTCCGAGATAGGCAATTTCACCGGCCACGATGAACATGTAAAAGGTTCCGATCAGAACGGATGCAACCAGCTTTAATGGCAGTGACTTGATGAACCGGGTGACAATGTTGATGGTCAAAAGGGCAATCAACGTTTCACCAGTTCCCACAACCATGTCCAGAGGTCCAAGAGATGACATCATGTTCGAAATAAAACATCCAAGCGTGATCGCCACAACGTAGCGCTTATTAAAGACAGCAAGGTTATTCAAGCCTTCTGAAAAGCGGAACTGAACTGGGCCAAAAGCCAAGGGTGCAAAGACCATCGTGATAACGATGTAGAGTGCAGCGACAACAGCAGCTTTCGTGAGGTCACGAACGTTGCTGATGCCAAATAAATTAGTCTTAGAATTCATAACAAATTCCTTCCTCGTTAAATATTCAGTTGTTAAACAACCTTTATAGGTTACCGCTTTTGGGAGCTGAGGTCAAAATGGGGTGGTGGCTTACCTTGTTTTTATTTTCTTTTTGCCGAAACGTGTTTCGACGCAACTGAGGCTAACGTGTAAGACCAAAATGATTTAAATCCAAAAGCAGGATTTTAATCATTTCAGCCTTACACACCGCCTCACCCGTTGCTTGTCACACTCTAATTATTTAAAATCCACAAGAAGATCACGAACACAACCGCCAAGGCATACATCATGGCACTGACTTCTTTGCCACGACGAGCTGCAATCATTGTGATTGGGTAGGTAATGAAGCCAAGGGCAATACCATCAGCAATACTGTAAGTTAATGGCATACCGACAAGGGTAATGAATGCAGGGGCAGCAATTTCAAATTGTTCCCAGTGAACATTTTTAAGTGCTTGAGCCATTAAAATACCCACGATAATCAAGGCTGGGGCAGTAACTTGACTAGTAATAACCGTCAAGAGTGGTGAGAAGAAGGTTCCCAAGATGAAGAGGATTCCGACGATGATGGCAGTGAATCCAGTTCGGCCACCAACAGCAATCCCGGCTGATGATTCAACGAAGGCACCCATTGGAGAAGTTCCCAGAACTGAACCAACCAGCATGGTTGAAGAATCGGCGATCAATGCATGACCGATTCGAGGAATTTTGTTATTCTTGATGAATCCGGCTTGTTCAGCCAATCCAACCAATGTACCGGCAGTATCAAAGAATGTTACCAACAGGAACGTTAGGACAACAACGATTAATTGAACAGAATTGATATCACCAATGTGTGACAATGCAACACCAAAGGTTGGTTTCAAGCTTGGAATTGATGAAACCCATTGGTGTGGTAACGGAATCAGGCCAGTGGACATTCCCAGGATGGCGTTTAAAACCATTCCGATGAAGATTGCACCTGGTACTCGCATACTCATTAAGATAACGGTGATTAACAGGCCGAAGATGGTCAGCCAAGTTGTTCCAACGTGAAGGGAACCCAAGCTGACAAGGGTATCTTTGTTAGCTTGAACCAATCCACCATCACTTAATCCGATAAAGGCAATGAACAGCCCGATACCACCACCGATGGCAGCTTTCAAATCGGCTGGAATTGAATCGATGATCTTTTCACGAAGCTTCAATGCGGTCAAAATCATAAAGATGACTGACGCAACGAAGACACCGGCCAAGGCAGTCTGCCAGGAGACCTTCATGCCGATAACAACTGAATAGGCAAAGAAGGCGTTGATTCCCAAGCTGGCTGAAATAGCAATTGGGTAGTTGGCAATAAAGCCCATCATGAAACAGCCAAATGCAGAAGCAAAGGCAGTCGCAGTGAAGACGGCACCCTTATCCATTCCACTTACCCCAAGCACGTTGGGGTTAACGAACAGAATGTAAACCATTGATACAAACGTCGTAATTCCGGCGATGATTTCCGTACGAAAATTCGTATGGCGCTCATCGAACTCGAAATACTTAGCAATTGAATTTAACATATAATAGCTCCTTCTATAGTTCGGATATAATTTAAAAATTACATATTAATTCTAGCATTATCCGTAAATAGGTTCAATAAACGAATTAAATTAAGTAAAAGTCAGAAATTGTTTATAGTTAGGCTAAAATTGTTATGAAAGTGGTTACAATATTTTTGTAAGCAAAAACCCCAGTGATTTGACCACTGAGGTTCATTTATTAATGAGTCATTTTTATATTCTAAATGCATTATCAATTGTGTTGTACTCTTCGTCAGACAGCGCCACATTCATCGCCTTGGCGTTGCTGCGAACCTGTTCAGCGGTTTTGGCACCGGGGATGACAACACTGATATCTGGATTCTTGATGTACCATGCAAGAACAATTTGGGCAATTGTGGCGTCATGGTTATCTGCGATGGGCTGCAAGTTCTTGACCGATTCGGTAATGGCATGGAATCGGCTGCCGGAAAAGTTGGGATCGTCACTTCGCAAATCATCGTCGGGGAAGTTTACCGGGCTGCCATCATATTTACCTGTCAGCAGGCCCGAAGCAAGTGGGAAGAAGGGGACAAAGGAGATGTTCTCTTTTTCCAAATAAGGGAATAATTCTTTTTCGGCATCACGATGAACAAGGCTGTACTGGTCTTCCACAATGTCGACGTCATGATTCTTGTTGGCTTCCTTGAGTTGATCTAGTGAGAAGTTGGAAACCCCGATCGCTTTAATCAACCCCTGCTTTTTGAGATCCACCAGCTTATTGATTGCTTCATCCTTAGGTGTTTGCTTGTCAGGAAAATGAATGTAAAAGATATCCAGGTAATCTGTCCCAAGACGTTCGAGACTACTCTTTACAAATTTCTCCAAGTCGGCAGGTTGATTACTAATGGAAACTTTATCGCCATTGACAATTTGAGCACCCTTAGTGGCAATCACAACTTTTGAGCGGTCATAGTCTTTGAGCACTTTGCCAATGAGTTCTTCAGAACGGCCAAATCCATAGGCAAAAGCCGTATCCAACATTGTGATGCCACTGTCTAACGCAGCTCGAACGGAATCCATTCCTACCTGCTCATCTAAATTTGGGAACAGGTTATGGCCGCCGACAGCGTTGGTTCCAAATCCAAGTGGTGTGCTGATAACATCTGACTGACCAATTTTGACATTTTCGGACATTTTTACGTCCTCCTTTGATTTTCCATTGTTATTATGGTACACATTAATTATGGTACTTTATTCAAAAATTTAAACCATTTAGATGAGGAAGCACCCAATTTGAAAAAACTATTGATCATTAATCAAAATAGTCCAGTTGTTCCACCTTTTACCGATTTATGTAAACCAAATAATGATATCAAAATTCAAGAATATTCTGGTGATTTGGAATCCGCAGAGAAGTATGAAGAGGTGCTGCCAGACACCAACCTGCTGTTTATTGCGGTTGGCCCCAATGACGCCGACTTATATTTGGAAGCATTGTTTGAAGCGGTTGACGAAATCCAGCCGCCGATCAGCGATATCGTAATGCTTTCATATGCCGGAGTGGATGATGAATTGGATGGCTCAGTTGAGTATCCGGATGTAAAAGACCAAGAAGAATTTATAAAACAGCAAAGATATGCAATAAAGATTGTTGATGAATCTGAAATTCCTTATTCTATAGTTAGGATGAGTCAGTTAAAAGATATGCACACAACCCATTATGAATTATATAATGAAGGAAGTAAGATGCCTGTCCGAACTGTTTCACCACAAGCAGTTGCAAAGCTGGCGTATGAGATGTTGATTGAACAAAAGTTAATCAATCATTCGATCGGGATCACTGATAAATAACGATGGGAGGGCGATATAATGGCTATCAAGCTTGATCCGGAACAAATTAAGCAATTAAAAGATCAATTGGCAGAAGCAAATCGGAATTCCCATTTTGTGATTATATCTGCATTCTCAAAGAAAGAACACAGCAATATAGATATGGTGACTGACTGGCGCAATTACCTTAATATGAAGGAAAATAACGGCGATAATTTCGATTTTCATATCATTCGAGATATTCTGCCAATTACCACCAATTTGGTTTATTGGGCGGTTGCCCAGCAGAATCTGCACACGATTACCACCCAGGGAGATCAAGACGACCAGGCGGTTAATGATTTGGAATTCTATACGAATAAAGTGATGGAAGAAAATAAAGTGCGAGTTTAATATCATTCCAATTCAAAAGGAGCAGGCATTTGCCTGCTCCTTTTAGATTGATTAAACAAACTGAATTCCGCCATCGACAATGATGGTTTGACCGGTAATGTAATCGGACTTTGGATCTGCCAAGAATGAAACCAGGTTGGCAACATCGGCTGGGGTTTCACCACGGCCTAAGGCGATACTGTCAATGTTCTTCTGCAATGTTTCACCTATTGGAACATCATAGATTTTGGCCATTTCAGCGTCAATTTGATCCCACATCTTAGTGAGGACAATACCTGGTGCGTAACTGTTTACAGTGATTTTGTCTTTTGCCAACTCTTGGGCAGCCACTTGGGTCAATCCACGGACCGCAAATTTTGTTGCCGAGTAGGGGCCGAGTAATTCAAATCCTTGATGGCCGGCAATTGAGGAAGCACTGATGATTTTTCCACCGGTTCCCTGTTTCTTGAATTGAGTGGCAGCGGCTTGAATACCAAATAAGACTCCTTTGATGTTGACGCCCATAATCTGGTCAAAGTCTTCTTCTTTAGTATCAAGAATTGTTCCGATTTTAGCAATTCCAGCGTTGTTAACCAACACATCAAGCTTGCCAAAATCATCGATGACATGATCAACCAAATCAAAGACACTCTTCTTGTCGGAAACATCTACATAATAACCTTTGGAATTATTACCAATGTCTTCAGCAACACTTCGGGCATTTTCTTCATTCATATCGGCAACAGCGACTGTCAGTCCATCGTTAACCAACTGACGGGCAATTCCTTCGCCAATACCTTGACCGGATCCAGTTACAATTGCAATTCTTGTCATAATTGTATCCCCCTATGGAATATAGTTCGAAAAATTCACAAACGGTAAGCTTTGAACAACAATTATGTGTAAGCGATAACAGTGCTTTATTACCAGGGATTCTATGTGCTTACATTTAATCATGATTTGTTTAAAAACACAATCATTGTGAATTTTAAATTCGAGATTCTGAATGGGCTTAAATAAGTCTGGTTTAGTTGGGGGATTCCGGTTTGTTTTATTTAGTTGAACGGTGTTTTGACGGCTGAAAGTCTGTTTAGCATACTCCGGGGCCAGAGCAGGCTCACTCATTTTATTATCTGGTATCGGCTGCCTCTCAAACACGCTCCGGGGTCTAATTGTGACCTTTTCAGCTTTTCTTCTACCTAGCTGAAACGTGTTCCTGCAGCCCCGACGACCGTGTGAAACACGTCTAGCCTACTTGGAACCCCTAATGTATAAAAAAGGAATAACCACGACGAACAAGTTCGCCATGGTTATTCCTTTCTTATACACCGGGGTTAACCGGGCTTTGTCAAACTCTGTTTTTTATGTACACCCAGTTTTCGCTGGGCGTTATTAGGAGTAGGGCCTATTAGTATCTGAACTTGAAAGACATATTGGGGGTAGATCGTAAATTCTTGCTTCCGATACTTAATCGTGGAATGCACTAATAGGCTCCATAACAAGATCAATGCAAGCATAAAGCTTTCATTTAGGTCAAATAGATGGATGTAGGTTACATCCAACACTTATGATAGACTCTTTTTGTTAATGTTCAATAATAATGTTCTTGAATTTCACAAATTGTTGTGTTAGCTGTAAATACCCTTGTTAAATCAGGACTTTGACGTTCTTTGACCCTTCACAAAGACTTCTCCTGGTTGCCAAACATTAGGAAAAGACTATGTTAAAATTAAAGTAATTTTAAAGAGGTGAGAGCCGTGACACTACAATTTGTCTTGGGTAAAAATGGACTTGATCATCAAGAAAAAATGGTCGAGATCCTCCAAAAACAAAAGTTAAATCATCCTAACGACCAATTTTTTTATTTAGTTCCAAATCATATTAAATTTGAATCAGAAGTCAGTATTTTAAAACAACTGAGTGATCCAAACGACATAACGACTGCCCAAAGTGACGTGCAGGTATTGTCGTTCACCCGATTGGCATGGTTCTTTTTGAGAAACACGCCGGAATATCAAAAGCAGCGGATCAGTACCGCCGGGATCAACATGTTACTGTATCAAATTATTGTTGATAATGAAGATAAATTAATCTTATTTGATCACGAAATCCACAACCCTGGATTTATCGGCCAGATTGCTTCGCAAATTACCGAAATGCAGGCCGGAAATGTTCTTCCGGAAGATTTACTTGAGATGCTGGAGAATTCAGACAGCACCATTACCAACGATTTGCGCGATAAGCTCCATGATTTTGCCATTATTTACTCGCAATACGTCAAGCAAATTTCAGATAATTACTTTGATAATCACACGGTTCTCAACCTACTGAGTGAAAAATTGGCGGACATTGACTTGTCCGGCTACCACTTCTACATTGCCGAATTTTCAAAATTTACCGCTCAAGAATGTGGTTTAGTTCAAACACTCATCAATCAGGCCGCCTCAGTGACGGTTTCTTTGACGTTGGATCGGCCGTATCCAACCGAACTACCTCAACAGCCCAACCTGTTCTTCCAATCTTCCAAGCTCTTTAACCAGTTGTACCGGTTTGCAGCGGACAATCAGGTTCCCTACTTAAAGGCAGTTATGGCTGACCAACCGAGAATCAGCCCCGATATGCAAAAATTGGAGCAGTACTGGATGACGTCCAGCAGTCTGGGGACGTCTAAAGGTGATAACCAAATTTCACCCAAGTCAGTTCAGATTTATCAAGCTGACAATCTCTATTCTGAGTTAGACCAAGTTGCGACGATGATTCATCAAATGGTCGCAAGCGGGAAATACCGCTACTCCGATTTTTTGATTTTGACACGGCACCTGGATGCCTATCAAAATATTTTAGATCCGGTATTAACGACTCAACAGATTCCGTACTTCAAAGATATTCAAAAGTCCATGGCCGATCATCCATTGGTCGAACTGTTAAGTTCATTGTTCGATATTTATGATCCCAATCGAGCACGCAATTATCGCTACGATGATGTGATGCGTTTCTTAAAGTCCGAACTTGTCCTGCCAATGATTGACGGCAAGCCAATGTCAATTGACGCTTATCGTCAAGCACTGGCTTTAACGGATAACCTGGTATTGAAGAATGCATATGCCGACAGCCGTTGGACTCAAAAAGAAGATTGGCAATATGTCTGGCTTCCGGATAACGATGAAGGACAGACAGCAACTAAGATTACCGATCAGGATCGTGACATTTCCCGACAAATTAACATTATCCGTCATCTGGTGAGGGATTTACTGCCAAAATTTTATAAGAAGTTCTATAAAGCCAAGACCAACCGTGAAGCATCCGGTATTCTCTACCAATTTTTGGCGGATGCAGGCGTCATTGACCGGCTCAAAAGTTGGCGTGACGATGCCACTGATGCCGGTGACATGAATCGTTCCACCCAAGTTGAACAGGTTTGGCGGACATTTTGTTCTCTATTGGATGAATGTGTTCAAATTTTAGGGGACAAGCCCTTTGTTCCAGAGGATTTCTGGTCCTTGATCTATGCCGGATTCCAAGGTGCCGATTATTCTCAAATTCCTTCAACTTTGGATCAGGTCAGCATTTCTGAAAGTGGAATGGTTCAAATGGCCGATCACAAGGTGACGTTCATGATTGGGTCAAACGATGATAATATGCCCGATCGGCTGGTTAACCATAACTTGTTTGGTGACGATGATATCAATCAGCTGCAGAGTAATCTTGGCGATGATCAATACTTAAATGACCCGGCGGATGTTCAAATGGCTTTTGAACCTTATTTGAACTATTTGGCCTTCATGACGGCATCCGAAAAATTAATTTTTACCTACACAAATAAATTAAATGATGAAACAGCCGTGAAACTTTCACCATATGTTTCACGGATTCAACGGTACTTTAATCTACAAATTGTTAACAATCCGGCCATTCCCGATGTGGAACACCAGGTGCTGCCATACGTCGGCACCAAGCTGGGGACTCTGCATCACCTGATTCAGGTTGCCCAAAATACTTATAAAGACAACCTCAATTTAAGCCCGGATTGGGCAGGTATCCTGCGCTATTTAACCAATGATTCAGAGGTTGGCAGGAAAACCGCCAATCTTTTAAAGAGTATCCACTATAAAAATGTGCCAAAGAAATTGGATGACCAGATCATTACTGGTTTGTATGGCTCCGAGTTGAATATCTCAATTTCTCAACTTGAAACCTTCTATAAGAATCCCTACGAATACTTCTTGAAATATGGCTTGAAGCTTCAGGAACGACCGAAGTTTGAACTTTCAACGGCTTCAACCGGAACTTTCTACCACGATGCGATGGATCACATTGTTAAGGAAATTCACGCGCAGTCTATTGATTTGGCAGCATTGTCAGATAAGGATGTTGAAGAACTGGTTAATGAAAACGTTCAGAAGCTGATTGAAGATCCTCAAAACTTTGATTATGTTGTGTTGACCAGTTCCAATCGGATGCACTACATTTCCATGCAGCTGCAGGCGACGATTCAACAGATGGTTCGGACACTACGCGATCAGCAGACGTTAACGCCAATGCGGCCGAAAAATACTGAGCTGATATTTGGCCAGCCCAATCAAAAACAGGCCCTTAAAGGATTGCAGTTCGAGTTGCCCAATGATCGTTCAGTTAAAGTTCGGGGTCGAATTGACCGAATTGATTCAATGACCACCAAAGACAAACGGTATTTTGGAATTGTCGATTACAAGTCATCTGACCGGAAATTTGATTTCAATGCGGCCTACGATGGAACTTCAATGCAGTTACTGACATATTTGGACGTGTTGAAAAACAATCTCCAACAGCTTAATTCCGATGATAAGGATGTGGCGCTTGCCGGCGCACTTTATCTGCATATCTATAATGCGGTGTTCAAGCCCGACGAGCTCAATGGCAAATCGTTTGATCAAGCATTGTTGAAGAAGCATGAGTATAACGGGATTCTGGTACAGGATGATGATTTGCTTGGTGATTTGGAAGATGGGTTAAAGAGCGGCTTTTCGCAGATTTATCCATTCCGAAAGACTGCCAAAGGTTTCACGGGTGCCAAGTCGCTGATTGATCCATTGAAATTGGATGCATTTCTTGAGCACACTGAAAAGCTGATTGTCAGCGCTGCTTCAAAGATTTTCGACGGGGACGATAAGCTGTGGCCGTTTAAGCAGGGCCAGGTGACAGGGATGCAATTTACCCCGTACAAATCAATCATGAATTTTGATCCAATCTTACCGGAGAATCAGTACCGGCCGGTGGATAACGATTCAGTTAAAGATATTTTGAAAAAGTTAGGGGAGGACCAATCCGATGGCATTTAATTACACACCTGATCAGCAAAAAGCAATCAAGGACCGACCCGAAGGCAACATCCTGGTTTCCGCTTCTGCGGGATCCGGGAAAACCCGTGTCCTGGTTGATCGAATTATCGATATGGTTAAAAATCAGCACGTCGATATCGACCAACTGTTGGTTGTAACCTTCACCAACGCCGCCGCTAAAGAAATGCGTCAACGTTTGCAAATTGCGCTTCGAGAAGAATTCAGCAACGCCCCGGAGAATGAAAAGAGCAGGCTGCTGACCCAGATTCAAAAAGTTGCCGTGGCCGATATCACAACGATGGATGCTTATTGTCAAAAATTGGTTGGTCGTTACTACTATTTATTAGGGATTGATCCCAACTTTCGGATTTTAGCTGATGATACTGAAAAGGCACTCTTAAAGGATCAAGTTTGGGACGCTGTTCGTGAAGACCTCTATGGTAATGATGATGACGGTTCATTTGCCCGCCTGACTGAAAACTTTTCCAATGACCGCAGTGATGACGGCTTGGCCGACTTGATTTATCGGCTTGATGAGTTCACCAACGTTACCGACGATCCTGAGGGATGGCTGGACGATGTGACCAACTTTTACGATCTCGATGGCAAAAGTTTGTATGAAAGTGACTTTTACCAGACCAACATTGCGCCTAAAGTGAATGAAGTTTTTACCCGAATTAAGCTGAATCATCGGTATATCATTCAGCTGGCTCGAGGCGGCGACTTGGTCGAAGACGAAAAGGCGTTTACAGATCAGTTAAACATTATCACCAGTCTTCAAAGCTCAATTTCAAAACTTACAACATTTGACGGGATTCGTGAGGCACTGCAGGGATTTGAATTTGTTAAATTACCGACCCTGTCAAAGCCTCAGGGCGATCAAAAGGCCTATCACACCCAAATTAAAGATCTCAATAATCAGAATAAAACCGACTTTGGAAAGCTGTACAGTCAATACTTCAGCCTTGACGAAGAAGCCAATATTAATCTGATGGCTGCCGCTAAAAAGCGGGTTGCCAAGTTGATTGCGGTTGTCCGTGATTTCCGAACTGCCTACACAGCCACAAAGCGCCAACGACATTTGATGGAATTCATTGATATCGAGCAGGCGGCTTATCGAATCTTGGATAGTGACAGTGAACAGGCGCAACAAGTCCAGGAAAAGTTGCGAAATCAATACTATGAAATTATGACCGATGAATATCAGGATAATAACCGGCTGCAGGATGCCATTTTGAATAAATTGGCCAAAAAAGACGGTGGCAACCGCTTTATGGTGGGGGATGCCAAACAATCGATTTATCGATTCAGATTAGCCGATCCCTTGATGTTCATCAATAAACAGAATACTTATGCTTTAGCTGATAACAATAATGAATTAATCACGCTGGCCGATAACTTTCGGTCCGCAGAAAACATTGATCATTTTATTAACCTGATTTTTGAACAGATTATGGATCGCCAGGTTGGAGAAATTGACTATTCCGATGCCAAGCTCCAGTTCGGCGCTAAATATTATCCGGATGATCTTAAGGCTGACGTTTCCGTCATGCTTTATAGCGCGAAGAAGCCGTTGACTGATAACGGCGAACTCCCGTCGGAACAGCAGATGGATGCCGATCAGGGTCAGGTTGAAATGATTGCCCAAAAGATTCGCAGCATCATGGATAACCACAAACAAATTGCCGATGGTGATTCCTATCGGCCGGTTGACTATGGCGACTTCGCTGTGATTTCACCAACCAGAAACAGTCAGCTGACGATGTCCCAAGTCTTCAAAGATTACGGTATTCCGGCAGAAATTACCGGTGCCAAAAGTTATTTGAAGACCACTGAAATTCAAGTGATGCTGTCGCTGCTTTCCATTATTGATAATCCTTACCAGGATATTCCGCTGGTTGCGGTTTTAAGGTCGCCAATTGTTGGCCTGGATGAAAACCAGTTGGCTTATTTGCGGATTAATCAAAAGACTGGAAATTACTATGAATCGGTATTGAAATTTTATCGTGAATACCCGCATTCAGAGCCGAACGAATATGGCCAAACGGTTTATCCGATTATTGATATCTTCTTCAAACAATTGGCCCACTTTAAAAATGTTGCCCAGCAGGATGGTTTGGTGGCATTGATTTGGGAAATTTATCAACAAACCGGTTATTTGGATTATGTCGGCGGGATGCCCGGTGGATACCAACGTCAGACCAATCTTCACGCTTTGTATGAACGGGCAGCCGACTACGAGAAGAATGGTTTCAAAGGGCTGTTCAGATTCGTTTTATTTATTGAACGGATGCAGGACAGAGATGATGATCTGGCGACTGCGGTTCCCAATACTTCCGACAACATGGTTCACGTGATGACCATTCATGGAAGCAAGGGGCTTCAATTCCCGATTGTTTTCTTAAACGATATTGGTAAGCAGTTTAACCAACAAGATACCCGTGGCCGGGCGATATTAAACGACCACCTGGGAATCGGCATTTCTTATTTGAATACTGAAACCAGAGAAATTCAAGAGCCATTGCAAAAGCAAGCCGTCATTGACGTGACCAAGAATGCTGGGTTGTCAGAGGAAATGCGGAAATTATACGTTGCCCTGACCCGTGCCGAACAACGACTGTTTTTGGTGGGGAAGGTGAATCCTGCAAGTGGCGATAAAGGGTCGACACTTGACGTTGAATCAGTTGTTGGTGCTTGGCAGGCAAAGACTGAGGAGACTGACCTCCTGCTGCCGACAGCGGAACGGAATTCGGCCAAAACATATTTGGACTGGATCGGCCCGGCAATTTCAAGACATCCGGTTGTGACAAACACCTATGGTGACAGTCAGATATTCAATAAACTCCAAGATGATCCAAGCAGTTTCACATTGACTTTCTATGACAACACCAAAGTTGTTGAAGGCAAAGAACAAGTCGGAAACGCTGCCGTCGAGCCCCAAGAATGGGTTAAACGGCAGAATCAGACCGGCACTGAGGCAAATGGGAATGCTCAACAGATCGTTGACATAATGAACTTCAAATATCCTCATCAGGCTGCCACCCAGACAACCGCTTATCAGTCGGTTTCTGAAATCAAACGATTATTTGACGATCCCGACAATGTTCAACTGGGCAATTATTCTCAAGTCGACAGCAGTCAAATGATCAAGCCTGGCCGATACACCCAGCCAAGCTTGGCAACGCCGACATTTGTTTCCGAAAACGGCACAAAAAAGCCGGCTCCAACCGAGATTGGGACGGCAACTCATTTAGTCTTACAGCAGGTTGATTTGCATCAACAGCCGACCAAGAAGACGGTTGTTGACCTCATCAGCAACCTGGTTAAGACTGGGATTCTACAGGAAAACGTGGCCGCCCAAATCAACGTTGACGGCATTCTCCGCTTTTATCAAAGCCCGCTTGGTCAAGCTGTCTTGGCCAATCCTGATACCACGTATCGGGAAGTGCCGTTCTCCTTATTGATGAAGGCAAATCAAGCCTTTAAGGACTTTGACAAAAATGATGATCAACGCATCCTGGTTCATGGGATTATTGATGGATACGTTGAAACAAACGACGGGGTCATCTTGTTTGATTACAAGACTGATCGCTTAACCCCAAAGACGACGGTTGAAACGATTCTTGAACGATATGAAGGACAACTGCGACTTTATGGGCAGGCTTTGGAAAAAATTCTTGGGAAACCTATTTCAAAGAAGTACTTGTATCTGTTATCATCAGATCAACTGGTTCCAGTGAAGTAGTTCCACATTATGATTAGATAGGAGATCTTTTGATGGTCAAATTTAATACATTATTGGTTCGTGGCGGCAAGCCCAACGACAATTCAACTGGCGCGGTCAACGTGCCGATTTACAATTCATCAACGTTTAGATACCCGAAGCTGGGCTCTGACGTTAAATGGGATTATGAGCGTTCAGGCAACCCAACTCGGGATGCCGTTGAAGATGTTTGTGCCGAATTGGAAAATGGCGACCGCGGCTTTGCCTTTTCAAGTGGGATGGCTGCTATCCACGCTGCCTTGGCCCTCTTTAAGCCTGGTGATCATATTATTATCGGCGATAACATCTACGGTGGGACTTTCCGTTTGGTTAACGATTTCTTGAAGCCTCGTGGACTGGAATTTACTGAAGTCGATACACAGGATATTGATGCCGTTAAAGCGGCATTTAAGCCGAATACCAAGGGCGTGTACTTTGAACCAGTGACCAATCCACTGCTGAAGGTATCAAGCGTCAAACAAATTGCCAAAGTCGCTCATGAACACGATGCTTTGGTCGTTGTTGATAACACGTTCTTGACACCTTATCTGCAGAAACCATTGGATTTGGGTGCCGACGTTGTCCTTCATTCAGCAACCAAGTACCTCGGCGGCCATTCTGACTTTACTGCCGGGATGATTGTTACCAAGACACCGGAATTAAGCGACCGGATTTACGCTGTCCAAAATACGATTGGTGCGGTTTTGGCACCTCAAGAAGCCAATCTACTGCGTCGGGGAATTCAAACCCTGAACCTGCGGATGGACCGTCATATTCAAAATGCCCAAAAGATTATTGCCTATTTGGAAAGTAATCCCAAGGTATCGAGAATCTATTACCCAACTGTTGATAAATCGAGCAATGATTACAAAATTATCAGCGATGAAGCCAAAGGTGCCGGTGGTGTGCTGTCCTTTGAAATTAAGGATGGACTGGATGCTGCCAAGTTCGTTAACAGCTTAAAATTGATCATCCTAGCCGTTAGCTTGGGAGCTGCTGAAAGTTTGGTTGAAGTGCCGGCATTTATGTCACACTTTGAAATCCCCAAGCCAGAGCGATTGAAAATGGGCATTAAAGACGAGTTGATTCGATTGTCCGTTGGTTTGGAAGACGCCGATGATTTGATTGCCGATTTGGATCAGGCATTTCAACAAATTTAAGAACGTGCCGATCAACCGTTTGTGCTGCAATTAATCGAAAAAATAATAAAAAAAGACCGGGCATAAGTGAAAATACTTATGCGCCGGTCTTTTGCTTAATTGACGTTAATTAAATTAATCAGAATAATTCCCATCACCAGGACAATACTGACAAGCCCGATGGAGAACTTTGTAAACCATTTGCCGTTGACTTTATCGAGAACGAAAAATGTAATGCCCAGACAAATAATACCGATGACGTACATTATGATCAGTGCAGTCTTCACGGCAGCATCATCTTGTGCCATTCATATCACCTCATTAGTCATATTGTACCCCAATTTGTCCGGTTACCCAATAACCAGTTGATAGGCGTAACGAGGGGATGCCTCGCCATCGTTTTCGGCCATATAAATGACACCGCGCTTGGTAAAACCGTTGGTGGTAATAACGTGCTGCATGCCCAGATTGTCAGGGTGGGTATCAATTCGAATGTCTTTGTAGCCAAGAACTCCGGAAATGGTAATCAGGCCGCTGATCATTTTGTCTGACAGATGCTGGCCCCGAAATTCCGATGACATGGCGATTCGGTGAATGGCGGTGTAACGACCATGAACACCGTTAACCCATTCACCGTCATGAATGTTCAAATAGTTAACATCCAGGCCCTGGTGAAGGGCGGCAGTTCCGGCAATCTTGCCATCAACAATCAAAACGTAGGTAATTCCGTTGTTGACATCGGTTTCCAAGTCTTCATAAGCTGGATAACCGTCTTGCCATTGATCGATGCCCTGCTTTTTAAGATAGGCTTTCGCCTCATCAATAATTTTTTTAATTTCTGAAAGATCTTGATTAGTTGCTTGTCGTAGATATGTTGCTGCCAATTAAATCACGTCCCTGCTTAAATTTCTAATTCAATTGATTAGATGAAAATAACACGAGACTGAATTATAGTGCATTATTATTTGGCTTGCAATACAAACGGAACAAAAAAATCTGCTTTCTCATTTTTAGACATAAAAACCCGGTATCGCAGCGTTTGCGACTACCGGGTTTCTTATTTAAAATGAGTTTCTAAAAGCAATTGCGAAGATAAAAAGTGATTCAATTGGAAGAATTACTTCTTAT
This sequence comes from Lentilactobacillus kefiri, assembly GCF_009739535.1. Taxonomy (GTDB): domain Bacteria; phylum Bacillota; class Bacilli; order Lactobacillales; family Lactobacillaceae; genus Lentilactobacillus; species Lentilactobacillus kefiri. The sequence continues at coordinate 763,665 of NZ_CP029971.1, read as the reverse complement.
CACCTTTGTCATCATCTAAAACATCGTTGACTTTTTCCGATGCTTTTTCTTTTACATCTTCAACTTTATCTTTTGCATTACCGGATGTTTTCTGGGCTTTCCCCTTTAATTTCAACTTATCGTTGCCGGTTACGTCACCAACAGTTTCCTTTACCTTGCCGACTAATTTATCAGTCTCGTTTTTTAGTTTTCCCATGATACACACATCCTTTCCTTATTTGTATCATAAGAATAACTGCTTTTTGATTAAAGCACAAAAATAAAGCTTGGAAATTCAAAAAAATATTAAAGAGTGATTAATTGTGCCTTTGGAAGCATTGATTAGCGCTCGTTTATGATATTATAGTCTTAATACTAGGGGGTGGTTTCGAAATGAATAAAGCCAATCCATCGGCAAATGATTCCGATACCCGTTCAAAACAGCAAAAAATACTGAGCATGTTGGGATTAATGACTTCTAAAGTCCTCGGAGAAAATACATTCGCCAAGAGCTCAATTTATTCTGAACGCATCACCAGAGGATTACGTTCATTTTTACCAAAGCCACTGCTGCCAAGTGCTTCGTTAGCAGAATTTAAAATGTCCAAAGAAATTCAAATGGGCTATTTGGTTGCAGCTAAAGACTTGAAAGATGTGACAATTGATCAATTTAACTACATGTCACTTTGGGCTACTGGAGACAGTGACAGCTCAGTTGTTGACCGGGCTGCGGGGATGAACTTTTCCGAATATCTCAGTCAAAGCAAGACGCCTGACAAATTTGTCGTCGGCTATAAGACGGCCGTTATTCAATTTGTCCGAGCAATTGCGGGGACTGGTGGGGTTGTCTTTCGGATTAATTCTGCCTTGCAGAAACTGGATCTTAACCAGCAAAACGATCTCGTCAACAAATGGTTTAACCAAGTCAATTCGTATATGAACGGGGCCTCTCCCTTTAAACCGATTAACAATGAAACCAAGAAAGCATCGGATTCTGATGAAGCAATTGCTGCCGGAGTTTCGAAAGAAATCAACGATGGGTATTTAAATAATCATCCAGTTGGCGATTCACAGAAGTCACTTCTTGAAAATTATTCCTATAATGAAGATGATTTCACGGATGAGCACGACTTACCCAAGATGATGACTGATTCAATTGGGAAAGTTTCTCTGAGTGGTGACATCAATGCCTTCGTTAATAATACTTTGTCGGGAATGCTGAATGCACTGGCATCTCTAGGCCTCTATGCCCTCGTTTATCAGGACTTCAATCCAGCCAACCCTGATTTGGTCGGTGCTCCGGCGACTGATTCGATTGATCAGGAAACCGTTATATCACAGACGCGAACAGCAATTTTAAAAGTTGGCCGTTATTTTGATTTACCAAAATCCTGTGCTGATTTGGCTGACAAATTAGGCGTTCTTGATTTAAGTAATGCCGGAAGTGCCCGAAATGCCAAACACCAGAATTACCGATTACGATACAGCCGGGTATTGGAAAAGGATCAGCCGGCAGTCAATGATCGTGGTGAAACGGTTAAAGTCAGCTATGGAATCTTTGAAACGACTCATCACATCTTACAAAACAGTTTTCTGCTGCCGCTAATGGTTCAATACACAACTATCCGAAATCAGCTGCTTCAGCAAATTGCTGATGGTCAGTACACAACCAGCCGAAATGTTTCCAAGCCGAACTTTGATCTTGTCGACAATCTTCTTGAGTATGTGGATGCGTTGGCGCGTTATCAAATCGATCAGCTCATGGGATTAGTTGAACGCGGTCAAAAAGACTACGAAGGATTATCACAAGCAGGCACTTTCAGTGCGTTCAGCCATTTAATGCGGGTAGCACCTGAAGTCAAAGCCGTTAATCCGGCATATGCGGATATGACAAAAGCCACCAAGCATTTATATTATTGGTTGTATCAATCGTCATTTAAGGACAGCTTACCTGACGATGAACACGCAAAAATCTAATGTAAATTAAAAGGCCGTCACCAATTGCAACTTGGTGACGGTCTATTTGTATCTTTAAATTAATTTCACTGCAAGAGCGGAACCCATACCGCCACCCATACATAAAGCGGCAATCCCCAGTTCCTGATTTGTTCGTTTCAGATTATGCAGTAGTGTCGTAACAATCCGGGCACCGGAATCACCAAGCGGGTGACCCAATGCAATTGCCCCGCCGTTAATATTGACGCGATCCATTGAAATCCCCAAATCACGAACGACGGCCACTGATTGAGATGCAAATGCTTCGTTAATTTCGTATAAATCAATATTGGATACGTTCATTTTTAACTGAGCAACCAATTTATTAATTGCCAGATAGGGTGCATATCCCATGACAGTTGGATCAATCCCACATTCGGTGTAACCGAGGACTTCAGCCATTGGTGTCAGCCCCAGTTCGTTTGCCCGATCTTCAGTCATCATTAAGAGTGCGGAGGCACCGTCATTTAACGGGGCACTGTTTCCCGCGGTGACTGTTCCACCTGATTTAAACACGGGAGGCAGTTTAGCCAGCTTTTCAATACTGGTATCGGTTCGTATTGATTCATCCTGGTTGACGGTGATTGTACTGTTGGCTTTCCGCTGAGACATTTCGATTGGTACCATTTCTTTGTCAAAGTAATGATGGGCAGTTGCAAATGCGGCTCGTTGATGTGACTGCAAGGCGAATTGATCCTGCTCATTCCGTGACACGTGGTACTGGTCAGCAACGTTTTCGGCTGTCATGCCCATGGGTTCATTTGTCTGTGAGTCATTGAGACCGTCTCGTTGGAGTCCATCGTATAGGGTAACTGGGCCGAACTTGGTTGATTTTCGCTGCGACATGTTCAAGTAAGGGACGTTGGACATACTTTCGGTTCCACCGGCAACGATTGTTTGAGCTTCGCCAAGTAGAAGTGAAGAACATGCTTGATGGATGGCTTGAAGCCCGGAGCCACAGACCTGGTTGACGGTATATGCTGTTTTATTTTGAGAAATTCTACTATTAAGTTCAATTTGTCGAGCAATGTTTTGACCATTTCCGGCTTGAATGGCATTTCCGAATATTACCTGGTCAACCTGACTGGGTGCAATGACAGTTGAAGCCAGTAATTTCTTTACAACTGTTGAACCAAGTTGTTCAGCCGTTAATGAAGATAATGCACCATTTAGTCTGCCAATGGGTGATCGTTTGGCATCAATGATTACGATTTTTTTCAAAAGCTTACAGTTCCTTTCGTGATGATTTCAATTGCAAGTATACAGGTATCCGAGGGGCTTTGGGGAGGTTTTGACCTCACTATTAACAATCTTTAACCTTTCAATTTGTCGATTAATTGAATGAATTTCAAATTAGTTGTTGACCTCGGTTCAAATTCCTGATAATATATTATTCGTTGCTTCAATGACATGAACACATATACCAATTGCCAATTAAAAAGTTTTTGTTGACTTGCAAGATTGGCTGTTATATAATTGTTATTGCTGTTAGAGGCAAGGAACGTAAGGATTTGAATATGCGAACGATTTTCATCGTTTCATCAAAAATGTTTGTGTTTCAATGTAGACCTTTGAAAACTGAACAAAATTTTCGACAAACAAATGTGCAGGGCGCTTCGATCTTTTGATTGAGGCCAAACATTTGCGAAGTCAATTCGTAATAACAAATAATAAATTTAAATCATGAGCTATAACAGGCTTATCATTTTAAAACATTTTAAGATGAGAGTTTGATCCTGGCTCAGGACGAACGCTGGCGGCGTGCCTAATACATGCAAGTCGAACGCGTTTCCATTATTGATTTTAGATGCTTGCATTTAAATGATTTAACACGAAACGAGTGGCGAACTGGTGAGTAACACGTGGGTAACCTGCCCTTGAAGTAGGGGATAACACTTGGAAACAGGTGCTAATACCGTATAACAACCAAAACCACATGGTTTTGGTTTAAAAGATGGCTTCGGCTATCACTTTAGGATGGACCCGCGGCGTATTAGCTTGTTGGTAAGGTAATGGCCTACCAAGGCAATGATACGTAGCCGACCTGAGAGGGTAATCGGCCACATTGGGACTGAGACACGGCCCAAACTCCTACGGGAGGCAGCAGTAGGGAATCTTCCACAATGGACGAAAGTCTGATGGAGCAACGCCGCGTGAGTGATGAAGGGTTTCGGCTCGTAAAACTCTGTTGTTGGAGAAGAACAGGTGTCAGAGTAACTGTTGACATCTTGACGGTATCCAACCAGAAAGCCACGGCTAACTACGTGCCAGCAGCCGCGGTAATACGTAGGTGGCAAGCGTTGTCCGGATTTATTGGGCGTAAAGCGAGCGCAGGCGGTTTCTTAGGTCTGATGTGAAAGCCTTCGGCTTAACCGGAGAAGTGCATCGGAAACCAGGAGACTTGAGTGCAGAAGAGGACAGTGGAACTCCATGTGTAGCGGTGAAATGCGTAGATATATGGAAGAACACCAGTGGCGAAGGCGGCTGTCTGGTCTGTAACTGACGCTGAGGCTCGAAAGCATGGGTAGCGAACAGGATTAGATACCCTGGTAGTCCATGCCGTAAACGATGAGTGCTAAGTGTTGGAGGGTTTCCGCCCTTCAGTGCTGCAGCTAACGCATTAAGCACTCCGCCTGGGGAGTACGACCGCAAGGTTGAAACTCAAAGGAATTGACGGGGGCCCGCACAAGCGGTGGAGCATGTGGTTTAATTCGATGCTACGCGAAGAACCTTACCAGGTCTTGACATCTTCTGCCAACCTAAGAGATTAGGCGTTCCCTTCGGGGACAGAATGACAGGTGGTGCATGGTTGTCGTCAGCTCGTGTCGTGAGATGTTGGGTTAAGTCCCGCAACGAGCGCAACCCTTATTGTTAGTTGCCAGCATTCAGTTGGGCACTCTAGCAAGACTGCCGGTGACAAACCGGAGGAAGGTGGGGATGACGTCAAATCATCATGCCCCTTATGACCTGGGCTACACACGTGCTACAATGGACGGTACAACGAGTCGCGAAACCGCGAGGTCAAGCTAATCTCTTAAAGCCGTTCTCAGTTCGGATTGCAGGCTGCAACTCGCCTGCATGAAGTTGGAATCGCTAGTAATCGTGGATCAGCATGCCACGGTGAATACGTTCCCGGGCCTTGTACACACCGCCCGTCACACCATGAGAGTTTGTAACACCCAAAGCCGGTGAGGTAACCTTCGGGGACCAGCCGTCTAAGGTGGGACAGATGATTAGGGTGAAGTCGTAACAAGGTAGCCGTAGGAGAACCTGCGGCTGGATCACCTCCTTTCTAAGGAAAAACGGAATCCTGCACATTGTCGAAAGTTTTGTTTAGTTTTGAGAGGTCTACTCTCAATTCGTTCTTTGAAAACTAGATAATATTAATTTTCTGTAATAATTTTTTTGAAATTGTATTTAATATAATTTCAACCGAGAATACCGCGTTATTTTGAGTTTGTTAACTAGAAAAAATCGCAAATACTCAATTAACTTTGCATCACGTAGTGATGTACAGGTTAAGTTAAAAAGGGCGCATGGTGGATGCCTTGGCACTAGAAGCCGATGAAGGACGGGACTAACACCGATATGCTTCGGGGAGCTGTACGTAAGCTTTGATCCGGAGATTTCCGAATGGGGAAACCCAGCAGCTTTAATCAGCTGTTACTATATCGTGAATTCATAGCGATATAGAGGTAGACGTGGGGAACTGAAACATCTCAGTACCCACAGGAGCAGAAAGAAATTTCGATTCCCTAAGTAGCGGCGAGCGAACGGGGAACAGCCCAAACCAACGAGCTTGCTCGTTGGGGTTGTAGGACTGAACATTTGAGTTACCAAAGTTGTTGATAATCGAACAATCTGGGAAGGTTGGCGAAACAGGGTGATAGCCCCGTAGGTGAAATCAATGACCCTCAGTTCAGGATCCTGAGTACGGCGACACACGTGAAACGTCGTCGGAATCCGGGAGGACCATCTCCCAAGGCTAAATACTCTCTAGTGACCGATAGTGTACCAGTACCGTGAGGGAAAGGTGAAAAGCACCCCGGAAGGGGAGTGAAATAGTTCCTGAAACCATGTGCCTACAAGCAGTTAGAGCCCGTTAATGGGTGATAGCGTGCCTCTTGTAGAATGAACCGGCGAGTTACGGTAACATGCAAGGTTAAGGTTTAAAAGCCGGAGCCGCAGCGAAAGCGAGTCTGAAATGGGCGTTTAAGTATGTTGCTGTAGACCCGAAACCAGGTGATCTACCCATGTCCAGGGTGAAGGTGCGGTAAAACGCGCTGGAGGCCCGAACCCGTGTACGTTGAAAAGTGCTGGGATGAGGTGTGGGTAGCGGTGAAATTCCAAACGAACTTGGAGATAGCTGGTTCTCTCCGAAATAGCTTTAGGGCTAGCCTCGGACGTAGAATCATGGAGGTAGAGCCACTGTTTGGACGAGGGGCCCGTCATGGGTTACTAAATTCAGATAAACTCCGAATACCATTGATTTTTATCCGGGAGTCAGACGGTGAGTGATAAGATCCATCGTCAAAAGGGGAACAGCCCAGACCACCAGTTAAGGTCCCTAAATACATGCTAAGTGGAAAAGGATGTGGAGTTGCATAGACAACTAGGATGTTGGCTCAGAAGCAGCCACCATTTAAAGAGTGCGTAATAGCTCACTAGTCGAGTGATTCCGCGCCGAAAATTTACCGGGGCTAAGCATATTACCGAGACTGTGGACTTGACCATTAGGTCAAGTGATAGGAGAGCGTTCTAAGGGCAATGAAGCCAGACCGTAAGGACTGGTGGAGCGCTTAGAAGTGAGAATGCCGGTATGAGTAGCGAAAAATCAGTGAGAATCTGATTCACCGAATGACTAAGGTTTCCTGGGGAAGGCTCGTCCTCCCAGGGTTAGTCGGGACCTAAGCCGAGGCCGAAAGGCGTAGGCGATGGATAACAGGTTGAGATTCCTGTACTAGTTGATTATGTTTGAGCGATGGAGGGACGCAGGAGGCTAAGTTGTGCATCCAGCTGGAAACGGATGTTTAAGCCACAAGTCAGTCAAAGAGTTAAATGCTTTTTGGCGGGTTGACAAGTGGTGATGAGGACCGAAATTTAAGTAGGGAAGCAACCAACGTCACACTGCCGAGAAAAGCTTCTAGTGAGTAATCAACTACCCGTACCGCAAACCGACACAGGTAGTCGAGGAGAGAATCCTCAGGTGAGCGAGTGAACTCTTGTTAAGGAACTCGGCAAAATGACCCCGTAACTTCGGGAGAAGGGGTGCTGTGCGCAAGCACAGCCGCAGTGAAAAGGCCCAGGCGACTGTTTATCAAAAACACAGGTTTCTGCAAAATCGTAAGATGACGTATAGGGGCTGACGCCTGCCCGGTGCTGGAAGGTTAAGTGGATGAGTTAGCTTCGGCGAAGCCCAGAAATGAAGCCCCAGTAAACGGCGGCCGTAACTATAACGGTCCTAAGGTAGCGAAATTCCTTGTCGGGTAAGTTCCGACCCGCACGAAAGGCGTAACGATCTGGGCACTGTCTCAACAAGAGACTCGGTGAAATTAAGATACCTGTGAAGAAGCAGGTTACCCGCGACAGGACGGAAAGACCCCATGGAGCTTTACTGTAGCTTGATATTGGGTGTTGACACAGCTTGTACAGGATAGGTAGGAGCCATTGAGGCCGGAACGCTAGTTTCGGCAGAGGCGTTGGTGGGATACTACCCTCGCTGTGTGAACACTCTAACCCGCGCCACTTAGCGTGGCGGGAGACAGTGTCAGGTAGGCAGTTTGACTGGGGCGGTCGCCTCCCAAACAGTAACGGAGGCGCCCAAAGGTTCCCTCAGAATGGTTGGAAATCATTCAACGAGTGTAAAGGCAGAAGGGAGCTTGACTGCGAGACAGACAGGTCGAGCAGGGACGAAAGTCGGGCTTAGTGATCCGGTGGTACCGTATGGAAGGGCCATCGCTCAACGGATAAAAGCTACCCTGGGGATAACAGGCTTATCTCCCCCAAGAGTCCACATCGACGGGGAGGTTTGGCACCTCGATGTCGGCTCATCGCATCCTGGGGCTGTAGTCGGTCCCAAGGGTTGGGCTGTTCGCCCATTAAAGCGGTACGCGAGCTGGGTTCAGAACGTCGTGAGACAGTTCGGTCCCTATCCGTCGCGGGCGTAGGAAATTTGAGAGGAGCTGTCCTTAGTACGAGAGGACCGGGATGGACATACCGCTGGTGTACCAGTTGCGCCGCCAGGCGCATCGCTGGGTAGCTACGTATGGATGAGATAAACGCTGAAAGCATCTAAGTGTGAAACTCACCTCAAGATGAGATTTCCCATTCCTATATGGAAGTAAGACCCCTGAAAGATGATCAGGTAGATAGGTTGGAAGTGGAAGTGCAGTGATGTACGGAGCGGACCAATACTAATCGGTCGAGGACTTAACCAAGTAGAAATGGTGTTCAAGGTACAGAAAATTAATATTAGCTAGTTTTGAGGGAACGAAGTTCTTTCAGGAATTAAATAGTGTGGTGGCGATAGCCAGAAGGATACACCTGTTCCCATGCCGAACACAGAAGTTAAGCTTCTGCACGCCGAGAGTAGTTGGGGGATCGCCCCCTGCGAGGGTAGGACGTTGCCGCGCAAACTAGAAAGTCTTCAATGGTATTTACTATTGAAGGCTTTTGTTTTATATTAAAATAGTACATATTTTAAAGAAATACGGGTGAAATTATGAAGCGATACAGATCCTACCGGCTAAGCTTAGGCTGGCAGATTGTGATTGGTTTGATACTGGGTGTCTTTTTTGGCGTTATCTTTTATAAAAACAACGCTGCAATAACGGTCATGCAGAATATTGGAACCATGTTTATCAACTTGATTCAAATGATTGTGTTACCAATTGTCGTTTCATGTTTAACAGTTGGAATTGCCAGTATGGGTGACATTAAAAAACTGGGTCGGGTTGGTCTAAAGACCATCATCTATTTTGAGCTGATGACGACGGTCGCGATTGCTCTGGGAATGATTGTTGCCAACGTCCTTCATCCAGGAACACTGATTGATATTCACTCTCTTCATGGTTCAGATATTAGTCAGTACATGGCAACAGCTAAGACTGCCCAACATACCGGTATCTGGGGAACACTGATTGGAATTATTCCAATCAACATCTTTAAATCTTTAGCAAATGGCGATATGATGCCGGTCATTTTTTTCACTGTCTTTTTCGGGTTAGGTATTGCTGCCATTGGAGAAAAAGGAAAAATCTTGATCGATGGTTTAAATGCTGTTGCTGAAGTGATGTTTAAAGTCACTAACTGGGTTATGCATGCAGCTCCAATTGGGGTTTGTGCGTTAATCGGAGTTGCCTTGGCAGAAATGGGAATTGGTGCATTGGTACCGCTCGGGTACTTTGTTGCGATTGCCTATGTAACCATGGCAGCCTTCATCTTGGTTATTATGGGGATCGTTGCTAAAATCTTTGGCTTCAGCATATTTGATTTGCTCTTAGTGATTAAAGACGAAATTATCTTGGCATTCTCAACTGCCAGCTCTGAAGCAGTACTGCCCAAGATGATTGAAAAGATGGATAAATTTGGTACCAGTCAGGGAATTGTTTCGTTTGTTATTCCAACTGGTTACACATTTAATCTGGATGGTTCGGCAATCTATCAATCCATTGCTGCATTGTTCCTCGCTCAGGCTTATCACATTAACCTCTCCATCGGTCAACAAATTACCCTACTAGTTGTCCTAATGATTACTTCAAAGGGAATGGCGGGCGTCCCAGGGGCCTCATTTGTTGTCTTACTGGCTACCATCTCTACCATTGGCGTTCCAGTTACCGGTCTGACCTTTATTGCCGGCATTGATCGAATTGTCGATATGGGACGAACGGCCGTGAACGTTGTCGGAAATTCATTGGCAACCGTTGTTATTGGTAAATCTGAAAAAGAATTTGACGAAGCGAAGTCGAAGAAATACATTGCTTCTTTTAAGAAACATCCAGCGACAGAAAATGCTGAATAGGGTATTTTAAAACACTTCAAATGTCAAATTAAGTTAGAAATTTTAGCTGCTCATCAGTGATTTGATTTACGAATGCCTCAAGTGGTGTTTGATAATTGAGACTTTTTCTGGGAATATGGTTCCGTCGACTAGCAACAGCCTGGACAAATTCATCTGATAGCTGGTCCATGATGAGATCATGGTGCAACCCATCCTTACGAAGTAAGTTGTTGGTGTTTTCATTCAACCCACGTTGATTGGGTGCTCCTACAGCGGCAAAGTAAATATTTAAATCAAACTGGTTAGCAATCGTTCGCCAACCGGCGAACTCCTTACCATTATCAAACGTGATGGACTTAAACAAGTGGCGTGGCAGCTTCGTCAACCAGGCTGCTAAACTACGATTGACGTTTTGTGATGACTTGGTATGTGAATTCAAAACAATTGCGACCTTGGTCTGCCGTTCAACCAGTGTGGTTACGGCACCCTGATGGTTTTTGCCTTGAACCGTGTCGCCTTCTAAATGACCGAATTCTCGTTTAAAATTAGGATAGTCCTGATAACGGGTTTTTAAATCTCTGCCCAATTGCCCAGCTTTTCCTCGTCGTTCAACGTACCCATTAGGGTGACGCTGACCATGCATGGGTAAATCTTTGGCGAACAAGCCAAAAGCATCATGTTTGAAAATGCGATATAGGGTTCGTACGCCGCAGCTAAAAGAACGTTCGTGGCGATTAATAATTGTATCTGGTTGCCACCCCGCTTGAATTTTGGCTTGGATATAAACCAGTTCATCAGGGGCTAGTTGAATGGGCTTACGCCCACAATGTTGTTTGTGCCGTCGATAATGTTGTTGGTAATCAATAAGCGTACCGCCAGCGTCAAGAAAACGATAGATGCGATAAACGGTTTCAGCACTCCGGTGGAGTGCTGGTGCTACTCGGTAAGCCTTTTTATTGAGCTTCCAAAAGGAATAAATTGTAGTGAGTTCGTCTATGGTAAGATGAGTATAGGTCATTTGTGATCAGCCTTTCTTTTGATTTCAACACTCAAAAGTCTATCACAAATGGCTTTTTAAATTTCTAACTTAATTTTACAAACAGGGACCCATAGAAGCTTCCGCCAACACTAACTGGAAGCATCTTGATATGAATTCTCTCGGATATGCCTCTAAGCAAAAGGTACTCAAGTACAATTCTGTGAACTGGGGTGAGTTTGAGGGCGATCGCCAGGACTTGTTCAAAGATACCAAGCATGTTGAGTACAAGTACACGAAGCACTCAAGAACTATGGTGATGCGCTATAAGAATCCGCAACGATATTATCTGAAGACAAAGTACAATTACCGGAAGCTGATTTTTCGACATGGACATAAAACACCCATTATCACATACTACATGAAAGTTGGGCATGATAAGTGGAAGTTTGTGAACACTATTCAATTTTGGATGAAGAAGCCAATTAGATATTAACCATCAATATGAACCTCGAAGCACAGTGCTTCGAGGCTTTTGTTTTCACTCCAAACCTTTCAGAATATTGTTTTAATTATGTCCTCAAATCGTTTAATTTTAAACAATTTAGGGACACGGTTAAAACCGCTTGTCTTTAGTAATTAGTGTCATAGCTATGTAAAACTAACTTTACCTGTGAATATCCACTGATTGTTTAGGTAATTGTGTGACAATAAAAAACGCTAACTACATTGAAGTGGTTGGCGCTCGCCTGTGATTTAATTCAACTCAGTGAAATGAATTGCCTTAGGACATTAATCAAAAAAGCCAAAAATATCTTTAATAGCAGCCAAAGCTTGTGCTAATTCTGCCGCATTGACATGATCAACAATCTTGCCGGATCTGGTGATGTAGTCATAACCCAAAAGACCGGTTAAAATAACATGGCCTTCTATCTTATGCGAAGAAAGTGTAATCTGAAAGGGTGCCTTAATTTTAGTTGTATGGGTAATTGAAAAGCCGACAATCATACCGGTCCGTTGATTATATGCTTTATCACTCACAACCAGTAACGGTCTAAAAGTATTACTGGAATCTGGATTATGACCACCATATTCATGGCTGGCGTGCGGTTCACTATCAATCCAGATAAGATCTCCTTGCTGCGGGATGTCTTTAGTCATTCCCAATATCCTCTCGTCCAACCGGTGTGCCATTGTCCCCAATGTTTTCTTCTTCCATTGCTTTTCGAAGATCGTAGTTCGAGTCTGCACTATAAATGTTGTGTCGTACTGGTAGCAAACTGATCACGCCATTTTCATCCTTGATTGGTTCAAACTCAACGTTTTCCCCTACCTTAAACGAAGCAGGAATAGTCACCATAATCGAATTGCCTTGACGCCGTGTTTTTACAGTCATTATTATCACCCTTTCTACACGTAATTATGTATGTAATTACATTCAAATTCAAGAGGTTTATATCGATAAGTTAGAACGACATATTGTGTTTTGTAAGTTGAAAGCTTGGACTGGGAGGCATACACTTATAACCATGTTAAGTACATACAATAGGAGGAAAAGATGAAAATTATCAAAAGTATCTTCAGCTGGATCCTGCCAATTGTGATTGGGCTGGGACTGGCACTGTTCCTTAAGACCTACATTATTTCCCCAGTTCGAGTTGATGGGGACTCGATGATGCCCAACTTACAGAACAACGAGCATGTGGTGATTTTAAAAACAAAGCCGATTAAGCGTCTGTCGGTGGTTGTGTTCAACGCGTATAAATTAGCGCCGGATACCAACCCGAAGACAGAATTTGTAAAGCGAGTTATTGGAATTCCCGGTGACAGGATCACTTATACCAAGACGGGTCATTTGTATGTGAACGGTCAATATATCAAGCAGCCGTTCATTTCCCGTCAACAGCAGGCCACCGGTACATTGAGTAATGTTAATGATAATGGGTTTAACCTATCGATGCTCTCCTCAAAGTGGAACAGGGGCAGGCAAACCGCCGTTGTTCCAAAAGGCCAGTATTTTGTGATGGGGGACAACCGAAACATTTCCTATGATAGCCGCTACTGGGGCTTTGTGCCGAAATCGCATATGGAAGGCGTGGTGTACACGTTCCCATGGGATTCAAATCGTAGTGAGATTAATAATTATGGATAATAAAACGTCCTGCCAGATTTTTCTGACAAGACGTTTTTGTTTTGCTTTACTTATTTTCCATTCAAGGCGCGGACTTGATCAATTAAACCCAGGAATTCATCCGCTGCTGCACGGTAATCTTCAATTTTATCGCCATACTTTTCGTTAAAGCCTTCCAAGCCGCCGGCAACGAACGCATATTCATAATCGTATACTTTTTCATAGGCTGCAGTGAATTTCTGTAGCAAGTCATGATGTTTACCATCCAACTGCAAAGCCATTTGAACAACACGGACATCGGTGTAACCCAGCTCGAACTGAATGGCCCATGCCCGGATGAAGTCGTGTTGGGCCTCGATGTGAGTAAAGTGGTGCTGTGTGTTCCAAGTTAATCGATCCAATGATTTGATAACGTCTAACATGTCATTACCTCCCCTAAATCAGTAACGGTTATCTTTGATCCACGATCATTGAACCGCGTTTGGCTGGGGAGGGCAAGTGATTCGCTTATGAATTAATTTTGCTGACTGAAATCAGAAAGTTAGCAAACAAGCACCCTTGGAGAAGTCTACTCCAAGGGTGCTTGTCATTTCTAAACGAATTTATTTAATCAGTTGTGGTTGAAACACACCCATCACTGTATCCTGTGCGGTAAACACTGGAATTTGGTGACTCAGTGCATTGGCAACGAGTTCTTTTTGATCAGTTGTTTCATCTTCGGAACTTAGGACAAAAGCAAGGTTGTCTGGCCATTCCATACCTTGATGGTAAGTTTTAATACCAAATCCACTACCCTTAAGCTGGTCGACTAGGCTGGTATTCTTAGCGTCAAACTCTGAAAGCAGCGCATCGCCACTCACGTTATTGGTATCGATGTGGTAACTGTCAAATAATGCATTGTGTAAGGCTTCCTGCAAATTGTTTCCAGAACCGATGTCTTCACCGGTTGACTTCATTTCTGGACTCAAGGCAGTTGGGGCACCTGGTAATTTGGCAAATGAGAAGACTGGAGCTTTCACGTAAACCTTGGCTGGTTCTGGATGCAGACCAGGCTTCAGACCAAGTTCATCGAGTGATTTGCCAAGAATCAGTTGGGTTGCCAACTGTGCCAAATGCAGCTTGACGATCTTACTCATGAACGGCACGGTTCTTGATGCCCGTGGGTTCACTTCGATGACGTACACTTCATCAGCAACAATGAATTGAATATTCATCATACCGACAGCGTGGACCTGCTTACCGATTTTAGTGGCAATCTCAACAATTTTTTGCTTTTGATCATCTGTCAAAGTCTGTGGTGGATACATGGCAATTGAATCACCGGAGTGAATACCAGAGCCTTCGAGATGTTCCATAATGCCGGGTACGAATACTTCGTTACCATCACTAAGGATATCAACTTCACATTCAGTGCCGGGAATATATTGGTCAATCAGGATTGGTTCACCGTGGCTGTTTTTGAGGGCGGGGATGAGATATTCGTTTAACTCGTCATCGTTATGGACAACGGCCATTCCTTTACCACCGAGGACAAAGCTTGGACGTACCAATACTGGATAACCAAGCTTGTTGGCAATTTCCAATGCTTCTGGGGCATTGGTTGCGGTGTTACCTTTTGGATGAGCAATGTTTTGATCAATTAATAGTTGTTCGAATTGGTGACGGTCTTCGGTTTGTTCGATTCCATGAAGCGAAGTACCGAGGATTGAAACACCGTGTTTAGTCAAATCTTCAGTGAGGTTGATGGCAGTTTGACCACCGAACTCAACGATCACGCCGATTGGTTGTTCCAAGTTGATAATGTTCATGACACTATCGATGGTTAATGGTTCGAAGTAGAGCTTGTCTGAAATTGAGAAGTCGGTTGAAACCGTTTCAGGGTTGTTATTAATAATAATGGCATTGTAACCAGCTGCTTGAATGGCTTTCACACAGTGAACAGTGGCGTAATCAAATTCCACACCTTGGCCGATTCGAATTGGGCCGGCACCAATAACGACGATGCTGTTGCCAATTGGTTTACTTTCGTTCTCATTTCCAACAGTACTATAGTAGTAAGGCGTTGTACTTTCAAACTCAGCAGCACATGTATCAACCATTTTGTAGACCAAATGTTGATCTTCCATTGAATCCAACTTGACCAGTTGGTCGTCGGTTGCGTGATGAATTGCTTTGATCATGGTGTTGTTGAAGCCTAATTTACGAGCTTTCAATACCATGTCGGCACTGAGTAATCCGTCGGTCAGCTGTTGCTGCATCTTGATGATGTTTTCTAATTTAGATAAGAAGTACATATCAATTTTAGTGGAACGGTTAATTTGTTGGATTGTGGCACCTTTACCGATTGCGGCAAAAATTTCAAACAAACGGTAATCTGTTGGTGTCTTAATCTTTTCCAACAGGTCACCCATTGACATTTTTCGTGTATAAGTCGGAATCAGGTCAGTTTGCGCTTGTTGATCAAGTTCCAAAGATTGAACGGCCTTAAGCAGTGATTCTTCAATGGTACTGCCGATTGCCATGACTTCTCCGGTTGCTTTCATTTGGGTTCCCAGTTTGCGATCTGCGTTTGTGAATTTGTCGAAGGCAAAGCGTGGAATCTTAGCAACCACGTAGTCTAAGGCAGGTTCAAACATTGCAAACGTGGTTTGCGTTATTGGGTTGATGATTTCATCAAGGTTTAAGCCCACTGAAATTTTGGCAGCAATTTTGGCGATTGGGTAGCCGGTTGCTTTTGATGCCAAAGCTGATGAACGGCTGACACGTGGGTTGACTTCGATAACGAAGTACTTTTCACTGTTTGGATCTTGGGCCAATTGAACATTGCAGCCACCCTCAATTTTAAGGGCATTAACAATCGTTAATGATGCGTCACGTAGACGTTGATATTCTTTATCAGTTAAAGTTTGAGTTGGGGCAAAGACGATTGAATCACCAGTGTGAACACCAACCGGATCGAAGTTTTCCATACCAGTGACGATGATTGAACTGCCATGATGATCACGCATAACTTCAAATTCAATTTCTTTAAATCCGGCGATACTCTTTTCAACTAAACATTCGTTTGAAGGTGACATTGTTAAGCCACGGTTCAAGATGGTCTTCATTTCATCGTCATTGTGGGCAATTCCACCACCGGTTCCACCTAAAGTGTAGGCAGGACGAATGATAACCGGATAGTCAATTTGATGAGCGAAGTCCAAGCCATCTTGGAGATCGTAGACGGTCTTTGAATCAGGAATTGGTTGGTGTAATTCCTGCATCAAGTCCTTGAACTTTTCACGGTCTTCGGCTTCGTTGATGGTTTGGAGGCTGGTACCCAGCAATTCAACACCAAGTTCATCAAGGATGCCGTCTTTACTGAGTTCAACGGCGAGGTTCAAACCAGTTTGGCCACCCAAAGTTGGTAGGATTGCATCTGGATGTTCTTTCTTGATAATTTTCTTCAAGCTTGGAACGGTTAATGGTTCCAGATAGACTTTATCAGCAATTTCGTCATCTGTCATGATTGTGGCAGGGTTCGAGTTCACCAAGATAACCGAGTATCCTTCTTCACGAAGACTTAAGCACGCTTGGCTGCCGGCATAATCAAATTCTGCGGCTTGGCCAATGACAATTGGACCTGAGCCGATGATCAATACTTTTTTAATATCTTCTCTTTTTGGCATTAGTGAACCCCTCCGTTTACGTGCATCATATCGATAAATTTGTCAAACAGCTTATTCGCATCGTGTGGTCCCGGTGCTGCTTCAGGGTGATATTGAACGGAGAATACCGGGCGGCCTGGATAACGGAGGCCTTCACATGTTTTGTCATTGACTTCAAGAGCGGTGACTTCCAATGGTGTATCATCAACCGAGTCGACATCAACCGCATAGCCATGATTTTGGGAAGTGATGTAAATGTCACCGGTAATCACATTTTTAACTGGATGATTAATTCCACGATGACCAAATGTCATCTTGTAAGTTTTAGCACCGTTTGCCAAGGCAAGAAGCTGATGTCCCAAGCAAATCCCGAATAGTGGGAAGTTATCTTGGAGCTTTTGAATAACTGGCAGGAAGTCGGAATAATCCGTTGGATCGCCAGGTCCGTTGGATAATAGAATTCCGGTTGGATGTAGGTTGGCAATATCTTCAAATGTTGATTCGGGAGTAACAACTGTTACGTCAATTCCGGGACGCTGCAGTGACTTAACGATGTTGTCTTTAACACCAAAGTCAACAACCACAACGTGTTCAGCATTTTTGGCGTCGCCTGCGGACAATGTAGCTGATTTAATGATCGATGCCTGGCGATCTTCTTCTGTTTGTTTAGTGACTGGTTGATTAGTCAGGCTGGCTTTCATTGTGCCATAGCGGCGAATAATTTTGGTTAACTGTCGGGTGTCAATCCCGCTGATTGCTGGAACCTTTGATTGCTTTAAAAACGCATCGAGGCTGATAACGCTTTGATAGTGAAATACTTGATCAGTCATTTCTTTAACGATGACCGCTGCGGCTTGAACAGTGTCTGATTGGCTGGTTTCCAATGAGATACCATAGTTGCCGATTAATGGATAAGTGAAGCTGATGATTTGATCTTTGTACGACGGATCGGTCAACGTTTCCTGATAACCGGTCATGCTGGTGGTAAAGACAAGTTCACCGTCAATCTCGGCGCCCAAGTCTCCGCAAGCTTCACCAACGAAGACATCTCCGTTTTCCAGAGTTAGATATTTTTTCATGTCCGAACCTCCTCAAATTTTCCTACACAACGACGTGACATTTGCAGTTAACGCTTTTGATTAATTAAGATAGAAGTATTTTGGGGAAATGTCAAGCAAAAATATGCAGTATTTGCTGATATTCGGATAAATATGTACAAATAAAATACAATATGTATATTTATTAATTCATATTAAAATGCTGGAAATGCCGTCCTTATAGATAAGTTATTCGTTTCTTAAAAATATATTCGAACTTCTGGATAAATAATCATTTTAAAAAAATAATTTTGCAAATAGACTTGTTTTTTCTCTCAAAATAGAATATGATTCTAAGTAATCAAACAGAACCTTTAACATTAACCCCGTGAGGTTAAGAAGGTATGGCGAATCTTGAGGAATACTCAAGGCAAACTAAAACGGTTCTTCGTCAACTGTTGTTGGTGAACAAAATATTGGAGTTCTAATCACTTGGTGATTAGGGCTCTTTTTGTATGAACTCGAAAAGCGAACAGCACTCTTAGCCGGAATCTGAAGAAGTTTCGGTAACCAAATCCAGTGCGCTTAATGACTTTAATCTTGTTGTTTGAACCTTCTAAGGGCCCGTTGGTGTAGTGGTGGGTGAAAGTGTTGCCAATTTCATCATGATGAGCCGCCAAGGTTTGGAGGGCTGCCAACATCTCTTCCGAGCACCCCTGCAGGTGGTGAAAGGCTTGATTATAGTTGGGCCAGTCGCGGTTTTTGATGGTTTCACGTAACCAATTCATCACGTCGTAAGTTTGCTTGAGCTCGGGATCAATGTCCAGTAAAGCATCAACCACATCCGTGGCAGTTGCCGGATAAGGGAAGTTTGTCCACTTGCGGAAAGCCTCGTAGTTAAGGTGATTGGCCGGCGTTAATAATAGTTTCCAATAGCGTTTCAAGGCGTGATACTGGCGCGAGGAAGTGGCCAGGGTTTTCATGAGACGCACTCGCGTCTTGTTAAAAGCCCGGTTTAAAGCGTTAACTAAGTGAAAAGGATCAATAACAACGATGGCGTTCGGGAAGATCTGCCCAACCAATTTGGGATAGGTATAGTTCATATCGGTGACGATAATTTTCACATTTTCTCGTGCGGCTTGGTCATAATGCTGGAAATACTTTTGAAGCTGATAGATGGTTCTAAAGGGCAATAGGTCAATTAATTCGTGGGTTTCGGCGTCCATAAATTCAAAGCTCATCGCGTCGGTGGCACTCTTAGTGCTTTTAACTTCGTCCATGAGGAGAACTTTGGGTAAGTAGTGCCAGTTGGTTTTAAAGTCCCGTTCAGCCCGTAAGAGCTGCCGACCAACGAATGAATCCGAAGTGGACAATTCATTGGCAATGTGTTTGAGGCTCACTGGTTCCGTTAACTTCTCTAAACATTGTTTCCGGGTTGTATTTGAAATCGTGCAGTGCTTCGGCACTGCACTCGTCTGCGCCAGGAAGTTGGTATGACAAGCCTTACAGTGAAAGTTTCGCCGATTGAGGCATAGGATAACCGTGCTGCCCAATGTTTTAGCGAATCTAATGGTGGTCCTTCGCCAACCATAGCCAATGATCTGGTGATCATTAATAACCCCACAGTTGCGGCAAGCCTTGGGGGAATAGTTCAGCGACCCGTTTAATCGGATCACCCCATCATCACCTATTTTGCCATTCTCAATTTTTAAGTGTTTATCATCTATTCCTAACAACATTTTCGTAGTATCATTTGACATAGGGCATTTCCTTCTTTCTCTAAAATCTTCGTGGTTGTTGGTTTTGATGAACGGACAGGAAATGTCCGCTTTTTTATTCTAATGAAAAACAAAAAATCTGTCATCAGTAATAGATAAAAATCTATTACCAACAACAGATATTGTAGAGCCACTAAAACCTCTTTACCGAACGCGGTAAAGAGGTTTTTTGTTACATATCTAGATTCTTATTGACGATTTAACTGTTCCCGTGAGAGCAAAACGTCTGAAATGTGGTTTCCTACACATAACGAGCGCTTTGCGAACACGGCAAGGCGCTTTTAATTTTAGGAGGAAATCACAATGATGCAGATTACTAAACCGGTAAGTTTTGAAAATGTTGTAAGTATGGAAGACCTTTCAACCGACGATGTTTTATCATTCATCCATGAAGCACAGGATTTCAAGGCCGGAAAGCAAATTGAATTGAAGCGGCCAGTATACGCTGCCAACCTTTTCTTTGAAAGCAGTACACGAACTCATACCAGCTTTGAAATGGCAGAACGTAAATTAGGACTTCAAGTTGTCAACTTTGATCCTTCAAACAGCTCATTAAGCAAAGGCGAATCAATGAGTGACACAGTTAAGACATTCCAAGCTATCGGCGTTGACTTGGTTGCCATCCGTGATCGAAAGAACGAATACTACAAAGACTTAATCGCTGATCCAAACATCCACGTTGGAATTGCCAATGGTGGTGACGGTTCAGGTCAACATCCATCACAATCATTACTTGACATGATGACTATATATGAAGAGTTTGGTCATTTTGAAGGATTGAAAGTTGCCATCGTTGGTGACTTGACCCACTCACGAGTTGCCCGTTCCAACATGGAAGTTTTGACCATGCTTGGCGCTCACGTATACTTCGGCGGACCAAAGAAGTGGTACACCAAAGAATTTGCCAAATATGGTGAATGGATGCCAATCGACGATTTGGTAGAAAATATGGACGTTATGATGTTCTTACGAGTTCAACACGAACGAATTGCTGACGACGAGAACGGCGCCTTCTCTGCTGAAAAGTACCATGAACAATATGGTTTAACTGCAGAACGTGAATCAAGAATGCCACAACGCTCAATCATTATGCATCCAGCTCCTGTTAACCGCGGTGTTGAAATTGCTGATGAATTGGTTGAATGCGACAAATCACGAATCTTCCAACAAATGCATAACGGTGTATTTATCCGTATGGCACTCATGACCAGCATGCTTCGTAACCGCGACCTTATTAAGGAAGAATATTAATAGCGAGGAGAATCTCAACTGATGAAACGCATAATTGCCAACGGACAAGTCCTTGATCATGGAGAATTAGTTAAGCGCGATATTTTAATTGAAGATGACAAGGTGGCAGCAATTGCCCCTAAGATTTCAACTGATGGTGTTGATGATGTGATTGATGCCAAAGGGAACTTTGTCAGTGCCGGCTTGATTGACGTGCACGTGCATTATCGTCAACCTGGTCAAGAAGACAAGGAAACGATTAAGACCGGTAGTGAAGCAGCAGCTCATGGTGGATTTACCACCGTTTGTGCAATGCCCAATGTTACCCCTGCGCCAGACTCGGTTAATAATATAGAAGCTTTAATTAAATTGAACCAATCCGATGGGGTTGTTCATATCAAGCAATATGCAACTATCACGACCAATCGTGGCGGTGATGAACTGGTTGATTTCAAAGCATTAAAGGATGCCGGCGCCTTTGCATTTAGCAATGACGGCAATGGGATTCAAAAGAGCAGTACGATGTATGAAGCAATGCAACATGCCGCTAAGCTGGATATGGCAATTGTTGAACACGTTCAAGATGATGCCTTAACATACGGCGGCGTCTTGAACAGTGGAGCAGCCAAGCGTCTTGGCATGAAAGAAATGCCATGGGTTAGTGAAACGTCACAGGTTGCCCGAGATGTGATCCTAGCAGAAGCAACTGGTGTTCATTACCATGTCTGCCACGCTTCATCCAAACATACCGTCAACGTGATTCGAGCTGCTAAACAAGCCGGAATTAACGTGACCGCGGAAGTATCACCGCATCATTTGTTATTATCAGATGCAAACATAAAAGAAGACAATTCAATGTATAAAATGAATCCGCCTCTGCGTGGAGAGGATGATCGACAAGCATTAATCGAAGGATTGCTGGATGGCACCATCGATATGATTGCCACCGATCATGCTCCACACACCAAGGCAGATAAGGATCAATCAATTGCGACTGCATCGTTTGGAATTACCGGAAGTGAAACGGCATTTAGCATGCTGTACACCAGATTTGTTAAGACCGGTCGATTCACTTTGGAACAATTGATTAACTGGATGACCAACAAACCTGCATCCGTGTTTAAAATGAAAAATGCCGGAACCCTTGAAGTGGGCAAGCCGGCTGACATTGCAATCTTTGATTTGAAAGATGAACATGAAATCAAAGAGAGCGAGTACTTATCAAAAGGTAAGAATTCACCATTCACAGGCGAAACCGTATATGGCGACACTGTGATGACCTTGGTGGATGGAAAAATCGTCTATTCAAAATAAATTAAAAAGCTGTTGTTTATCGAGACTCCTAACTCGGTGAACAATAGCTTTTTTGTTATTTAAGAAACATCATATAATAGCCAATTGATGAAACGGCTTGGGCGGTGTTCACCTTGCCTTCTTTGACCCATTCAACTACCTGATCAAGTGGCACCAATTCACTGTTGACGAATTCATCCTTGTCAAAATGGCGGGGAACCCGTTCCTCTGGATTGAATTTAATGAGCATTAAATCAGCAAACTGATCCATAAAACCTTCAGAAGAAGTAATTCGAGTCATTTTGGTCACGGACTTAGCGACGTAGCCGGTTTCTTCACGCAGTTCGCGGGCTGCCGCATGCTCAGCCGTTTCACCCGGGTTCACAATTCCCGCAGGAACGGAAACTGAATCACTGTTGACACCGGCTCTGTATTCACTGGTCATAACCACTTTTTGATCAGGTGATATGGCGAGAATTGTGATTGTCGGATCAGTCTTGATAAGATCCCGTTCCACTTTCAAGCCGTCTGGTGTCTTAATATGAAGCTGATCAACCGCAAACACGCGGCCCTTATAGACATTCTTATCATCAAGAATCTTTCCGGGTTGATGCCATGTTTTGAACATTTTTTGATCTCCTTTTTCAACCAAAGGCAACATTAAGCAACTGAGCTTAATTTGATTGGAAATATGATAAATGAATTTACACGCTGAATAAATCATATCATATTTCTCATAACCTGATTAACTGGTCATTTTAATGCCTACGATGCTGACGAGCAGTAAGATCACAAATCCCCACGTAATTGGAGAAATTTTATCCCCAAACAAAACAATCCCAGCAATGACCGTTCCAACTGCACCAATTCCTGTCCACACCGGATAGGCAATGCTGAGCGGTAGTGTTTTCGTCGCGTGAGCTAATAAGAAGAAGCTGATCAGCATGCCGGCAATTGTGACGATGGATGGCATTAGATTAGTAAAGCCGTGACTATATTTCATGGCGGTTGCCCAAACAACTTCAAAGATTCCCGCAATAACTAAAAATACCCAATTCATAAAAATCCTCCTAAAGAAAAAGGGTACCCCTCACAATTCCTTCTAAGACCTAACGGAATTGTAAAAAGTACCTAAAGTTGCTGCCCGGTGGCAGTCGAATATGAAGTTGATATTAGTGTAGCACATTTGAATTTGAAAGTGAATTTTGGTGCTACTTCTTGACACCTAGTTTTCTTTCCAAAGCTTGTGTGAGCAGCTTTGAGAAGTTAATATTTGATTCCATACCTCTTTCATTTAAATAGTGGGGAATATTAACTGTTTTTTTGACTGGTTGAGAATCATGTTGTCGACGATAGGCACTGATATTGACATCTACTAATGTGGACAACTCATCCGGTTCAGTTTTTGGAATATCATAGATTGAAGTGGGAACAGCCATCCCATCATCAATTAAATCCATGACTTTTAAGCCAATATAATCACGGCTCATTTCGATGGCATCTTCGATTGAAGTTCCTTGAGTGTGTCCATTTAATGCAGGAATGCTGACAATATAAGGGACTGACTTATCTTTTGGATCTTTGGAAATGATGATCGGATAAACAACTATCTTATCTTTCATGATTGCCTCCATTTAATATGTTATTTCAAGTGATGCTTTCGAATTAAATCTCTTGCAAGAAATTCATTGATGTCTGGATGTCTTGGTATGACTTCTTTATCTTTGCCATTAGTCCAAATATCATGATTTCCACCATGTCGATACAAATACCATCCGCCGTGAGTAAATAATTTCAAAAGATATTTTCGTTTCATGGAGATATTGTCCCCACTTTCTTATATTTTATACGTGCGCCGTACGTACGTCAAACAGATACAAAGTATCTTTGTCGTGCATCCGTAGCTGCCTTATAAATATAATTACGGTGAAATACAGCATAATTATTTATTAGAGTACAAAAAACTGACCCCTTAACAACCAAAATTTGTTTGGTTGTAAGGGGCCAGTTCACTTCTATGGATTAATATTTTTATTTCTGTAGCACTCGTACTCGATAGACAGCATCGATCTTGCTCAACCGATCAACCAGCTTATGTTCCTCTTCGTTTTTAAGATCATCCAGGTCAACGATCGTGTAGGCAACCCCATCACGAGCTGCGTTGCTCATACCTTCGATGTTAATGTCGGCTTCGGCCAGCAAAGTCGCAATTTGACCAACCATGTTGGGAATGTTCTTATGAATCAGAGTAAGACGATAGGGGGTGTTAAACGGCACCTTGAGATTTGGCAAGTTAACTGAATTTTCGATATTTCCGGTTTCCAAATAGGTCATGATGGTGTTGGCACCTTGAGTGGCACCATTCGCTTCAGCTTCCAGGGTTGAACCACCGATATGTGGCGTAACAACGACATCGTCACGATTTAATAAGACGTTTTCACCAAAGTCGGTATAGTAAGTTCGAATCTTGCGGGCATCCAAGTAATCCACAGCTGCTTCGTTATCAACAATCCCGTCACGCGAGTAATTGAACAGCTTGACGCCATCCTTCATGATTTCCATTTGCTCAGGTCCAATTAAACCGGTTGTTTCTTCATTCTTTGGAACGTGGACGGTCACGTAATCTGCCTGTTGGAGAGCTTCCCCCAGAGTGTTGGCACGGGTGATGGTGGTCGAGATGTGCCATGCGGCATCAGCCGACAAATAAGGGTCGTAGCCAATCACTTTCATACCCAGGGCACTGGCGGCGTTGGCAACCAGTGAGCCGACGTGGCCAACCCCGATAACTGCCAAAGTTCTACCAGTTAGTTCAGTTCCTTTGAATTTGGTCTTATCCTTTTCAGTGCGTAATGAAATGTCGGCACCACTGTTATGGGCAGCATAGTCCGCCGCGGCAAAGAGATTTCGTGATGATGCAATTAATAATGAGATGATCAATTCCTTTACGGCGTTGGCATTACTTCCGGGGGTATTAAATACTGCTGTGCCATTTTCAGTTGCCTGATCCAGTGGGATGTTGTTAAATCCGGCACCGGCTCTGGCGATGACCTTTAAGCTCTTTGGGAACTTTTGGTCATGAAGATTGACCGAACGAATAAGATAGGCATCCGCATCGTCGGTTTTATTGATTTGGTAGTTGTCGGTAAATTGATCCAACCCGGCTTGAGCAATTGCATTATATGTTTTTACTTGATACATGTGAATTCCCCCTAATGTTGTTTTTCGAAGTTGTGTAAACAGTCGACTAAGGCTTGAACACCTTCAAGCGGCATTGCGTTGTATAGGCTTGCCCGCAGGCCACCGACACTTCGGTGACCTTTCAGATTCATTAAGCCGGCTTCGGCAGTTGCTTGAATGGCTTGTTTGTCCAAATCTTCATCACCGGTTGTGAATGGAATGTTGGTTAACGAGCGGTCGGATTCTTTAATATGGTTGGCAAATAATTTTGAATCGTCGAGAAAATCGTAGAGTAGGGATGCTTTTTGCTTGTTGCGCTTTTCGATTTCGGCAATGCCACCTTGGTCTTTCAGCCATTTCAGGACCAATCCGGTTGCGTAAATGTTGAAGACGGGTGGGGTATTAAACATCGAATTTTTCTTAACAAACAAGTTGTAGTTGAGGATGCTTGGAATGTGCTTAACCGGTTTGACCAAATCATCACGGACAATTACCAACGTGACTCCGGCTGGTCCAAGATTCTTTTGAACGCCACCGAAGATTAAGCCAAAGTCTTTGACATTATATTCTTCGGCCATGAAGTTGGACGACAAGTCGCCGACTAATGTCACATCACCGTGCTGCGGAATCTTGTGATACGCGGTTCCTTCAATCGTGTTATTGGTTGTGATATGGAGATAATCATATTGATTTGAGGAGATTGGCTCATCATAGTGCGGCAGTTCTTGGTAATGCTGATCCTTGGTGGATGCCAGCACGTCGACTTGATAACCGAGATTGGTTGCTTCATCGCCGGCACGGGATGCCCAGTGACCACTGTCTAACAAAGCAATCCGTTTGTGATTGGTTGCCAAATTCATTGGTATCGCAGCAAATTGCCCTGTGCCACCCCCTTGGAAGAACAAGACATGGTAGTTTTCGGGAACGTGCATCAAATCTCTCACGTCTTGTTCGGCGGTGTTAATGATATTGTCGAACAATGCGGAACGATGTGAAATCTCCATGATGGACATGCCACTGCCATTAATTGAAGGCAGTTCGTCTTGAATTTGCTTAATTACCGAATCAGGAAGGGTTGCGGGCCCAGCCGCAAAATTATAGATAGTCATTACCAAATCTCCTTTGTTAAAATTAAAATCTCCCACAGACTTATCGACTGTGAGAGCTTCAAACTTGCGTTATTAGCGGTCTCACAGTGATGAAAAAGATTCATCTATGCAAGGCCTTTTGTAAAATCATGCATTTCAAAAGATAGCCCACACAGATGTGACTGTGGACCAGGAGGATGATGTCATTGTGTTGGCAGCTAAAATAATGTTCATGTGAACGACCTCCATTTCTTATAATTAGAATTTAACAGAACTCTCAGATAAAAGCAACACTATTCTTGAATATATTTCTAACATGAATGTTTGCAAGTGCATAAATAACATGGTAAATTCAATAAATAATAGATAAGTGACTTGGAGGCAATTAGATGACTGACTTTTACTTTGTACGGCATGGCCAAACGGCCGCAAATGCTGCCGGACTGAAGCAGGGGACCATTAATACAGAAATAACCTATTTATCGGAAACCGGAAAGAAACAGGCGGAAAGTTTGCGGAAAGGTTTCGATATCTCGTTTGCGGATCAAATCATTGCAAGCCCACTACAGCGGACAAAGGATACTGCAGCCATCTTAAATCGAGACGCGAACTTACCGGTAACTTATGACAAACGGCTTCTGGAAATTTCATATGGCAGCTGGGATGGTGAAAAGAACGCCGATCTGATGAGCAAATATCCGGAATTATTCGATCATGTTCTCAATGATGCTTTGCCGACTTATGCCGCCGTTGCGGATGGTGAGACTTTTTCCCATGTGATTGACCGGATCGATGCTTTCATGACTGAAGTTTCAGCTAAGTATCCTGACCAAAAAATTGTTTTGATCACCCATGGTTTTACGATTAAAGCTGCGGTATTGGCTGCCATCGGTCGCCCGACAGATATGATGGTCATTGAAGAGCCGGACAACACCAGTGTCACCCGGATTACCAGAGACGTTTCAAATAATTCGTATTATCTCAGATACTACAATCGGGTTGTTAATTCTCATTTTTAACAAACGTTTGACAAACGTTTTCTAATCATTTATATTTATTGCATCAAGTAACGAAAGAGGAGGAAGCCATTCATGCAAATGTCAGTTGCTAAATTCATGTGCTGTTCAATGTGTCAAGCTCAGGTTAGCGCTGATCGTGGCTTCTTTGGTAAACGATTCGATTTTAGGATAAGGCTCTCAGACTAAAAGTTTGGGATGCCATCCAAAATCATGAATACCAAGAGTGCCTTCATTCAGCGTTTAGCGTTGGGTGAGGCACTCTTTTTGTTTATCAAGATGAATGGACCTCGAACGATAAAATATTGAAGGTGGCGGTTGCTGTGTGTAGTCAGATGTTGATTGAAGTGAACGAAAATTAGTCATTCTTTGGAGGAATAATCATGCGAAAATTCAGATCACTGTTATTGTTGGCCTTTGTCGGTATTTTAACCATTACACTGGCCGCATGTGGCCAAACGGCAACCAAGTCCAACAGTCAGAAGCAAACTTTAAATCTCAGCTCAACCGCGCCACTTGATACCATTGATATTTCCAAATCAACCGGTTACGGTTCAACCGGTAATGCCTTTGAGAGTTTCTACCGATTGGGAAAGGGCGGTAAACCAACGGCAGGACTTGCCAAGAGCGCCAAAGTTTCCAAAGACGGTAAGACTTGGACGTTTACGCTCCGAAACGCTAAATGGAGTAATGGCGACAAAATTACCGCTCAGGACTTTGTTTATTCATGGCGCCGAACATTGAAGCCAAGCACCAAGTCGACCTATGCTTATCTCTTCAGTGGCATTAAGAATGCTGATCAGGTTAATGCCGGTAAATTATCACCGGATAAGATCGGGATCAAAGCCCTCAACAGCAAGACCGTCCAGATTCAACTTGAAAAGCCAATTGCCTATTTCAAAGTATTGATGGCCTATCCTTTATTTGGCCCACAAAATCAAAAAGTTGTTGATAAATATGGCAAGAAATACGGTACCAACTCCAAGTACATGGTTTACTCAGGACCCTTTACCATCAAAAATTGGAACGGGACCGGCAACAAATGGCAGTTCGTTAAGAACAATCAGTATTGGGACAAGAGCGTTGTTAAGCTTCATAAAATCAAGTATACCGTTGTTGCCAGCCCATCTACCGGTCTTGAACTGTATCAACAAGGTAAACTTGATTTAACGCCACTTTCAAACGAGCAAGTTAAGCATTATAAGAACAATAAAGAATTTCAACAATATCCGTACTCTTATATTGGCTATATTAAATACAACTTTAAGGATGCCAACCTGACCAAGCGTAAGGCGATGAGCAATAAAGATATCCGATTGGCCATTTCACTGGCAATCAATCGTGAGCAGCTTACCAAGAAGGTCTTAGGAGACGGCTCCGATACCCCAACCGGTTTTGTGGCTTCAGGTCTTGCCAAGAATCCTAAGACCGGCGAAGACTTTGCCAAGGAACAGTCCGTTCCCAACACTGTGGACTATAACGTTAAGTTGGCTAAGCAGCATTGGCAAAAGGGGCTTAAAGCCTTGGGAACCAAAAACGTGACGTTGACCATCACATCTTCCAATGATGACCCGACAAGCAGCCCAATTACTCAGTACATGAAGTCGGAACTTCAAAAGGATCTGCCTGGATTTAAGCTGAACATCAGAAATGTTCCGGGTCAGGTTGCTAATCAGGAAGTCTTAAAAGGTGACTTCGATCTCTCACTTTCAGGATGGGGTGCTGATTTCAACGACCCAATTTCATTCCTGCAGATTCCAGAGACTGGCACATCATATAATAGTGGCAAGTACAGTAATGCTGCCTATGATAAACTGATCAAACAGGCTCAAAATCAGGATGCCAACAACGCTGACAAACGTTGGTCTGATCTGGTAAAAGCCGCTAAGTTATTTAATGCGGATCAGGGGATGACACCACTGTACCAACAAGTAACGTCATACCTGCAAAAGCCTGCTGTAAAAGGCATTATTCATAACACAGCCGGAACTCAGTGGAGTTACAAGTATGCTTATATGAAATAGAAAAAAGATGAGAGTGGGACAAGAGGCGTTTTGATCCCAGAATTTAAGAGCATAAATCGATTATTCCTGGTTTTGGAATGATTGATTTATGCTCTTAAATGGCTGGGATCAGCCGATTGTCGCACGTTTTAGCAAAGTAATATGGAATAACGAAAAAAGAGGCTGGACAAAAGTGAATGATTTTGTCTCAGCCCCTTTTCATTTGGACACCTTTTATGATGCAAAATTTATTTAGAATAAAATGAGAGATTTATGACAAAATGCTCACTTAACATGATAAAATCGTTTCAACAAATACTTTTGAGGTGATAATAGATGACAAGAAAAATTGGCGTTATAGGAATGGGCCACGTAGGCTCTACCGCTGCACACTACATAGTTGCCAACGGTTTCGCAGATGACTTGGTATTAATTGATATTAATGAAGACAAAGTAAACGCCGACGCAATTGATTTTGAAGACGCAATGGCGAATTTACCGGTTCACACCAACATTACCGTCAATGATTATTCAGCATTGAAGGATGCCGATGTGATTATTTCAGCCCTGGGAAACATTAAGCTGCAGGATAATCCCAACGATGATCGGTTTGCTGAATTACCCTTTACCAGCAAGGCGGTTAAATCCGTTGCTCAAAAGATTAAGGACTCAGGCTTTAACGGCATCATTGTCGCAATTACCAATCCAGTTGACGTGATTACTTCTATTTACCAACAGATTACGGGACTTCCCAAGAAACATGTCATCGGAACCGGAACGTTACTTGACTCGTCACGAATGAAGCGGGCCGTTGCCAAAGAATTGAATTTGGATCCACGATCGGTAACCGGCTTCAACTTAGGTGAACACGGAAACTCTCAGTTTACTGCCTGGTCAACGGTTCGGGTACTCAGTCGGCCAATCACTGAGGTCGCAAAAGAACGTGGGCTTGATTTAAATGCTTTGGATAAGGCTGCCAGAGAAGGTGGCTTCAACGTCTTCCACGGTAAAAAATATACCAACTACGGTGTGGATACCGCTGCCGTTCGCTTGGCAAATACGGTTATGAGCGATGCCCATACTGAATTGGCGGTATCCAATTATCGTGAAGAACTTGGAACTTACTTATCCTATCCGGCAGTTGTCGGCCGTGACGGAATTATCGAACAGGTGCAATTAGAATTAACCGATGAGGAGAAAAAGAAACTCCAAATCTCCGCTAACTACATTAAGACGAAGTTTAAAGAATCAATGGCATAATCACTCAATATAAAGTAAATCATCAAGCCCTCCAAGAATACTATCATTCTTGGAGGGCTTTTAGCATTGTAAGGATCCTGGAAACGTTGCTTATCAATGTTCGTTTTGGGACAAAAAAATAACCTCTGGTACTGAAGCACCAAAGGTTTAAATCAAATTATCTAACTCGAATTGTTAATATACTTATATTATAACGCGAAAGAATCGGTCTGTCAACGTTGCCGCAAAAATAAATTCGAGTTTGACATGGTGGCATGCTCGACCTAGAATTGAAGCAATTAATAATGAATGGAGCAATAAATTTTGCTAAATAACGATCAAGCGTTTCACCCAAATGGATACAATTCAGCTGAGTATCGCAGCCTGAATTATTCCTATCAACAGAAAATGACCGAATTATTCTCCCATCGCCGGATCAATTATCCAGCTAAAAAACTGCAGTTTGAAATTGAAACGATCAATTTAACCAGCACCATGAGCCAGCAGCAGTACCTCAGGCTTCAAAGCCTGGTGGCCAAATTTCCAAAAAAGCAGCGGAATGGTGAAGAGCCGGTAACCGGTCAGGATGATTATCAAAGTATTATTCTTTATCATGACTATAAATTGTTTGATGCGACCCAGTATGTCGTCCGCAGCCCGCTTGGATTTGGCTATACAGTTAGTCAATACTTTGCGATTACCAGTGAGCGGATACCCGGGAGCCCAAGCCATGATGTCAAAGTGACCTTAACGATTCACCCCAACCGATTCTTAAATGTATTGGAAGAACCGTTGATAAGACTGTTAGTTGAAAAAGTTCTGCCAATTTTGACGGCCCCTCAAATTTCAAAAATGGTGTTCACGTTGGACATGCCACTTATTATGAATAACTTTCATGTTCAAATGACTGGGGAGATTGGGACCAGGCAACACATTACTCAGGAACTCAATGCTCATCAGGAATATGAGCTCAGTCGTATTGAGTACGATAACCCGGAAGGAACTCGTCAGCTCACAGTTTATAATAAGTTTCAGTCGCTACTGGACAATCAGTTGCTTGTGGCCGATACAAATTATATTTCAGCACGGGAAGCCGCATACTACCGTGATCAGGCTGATAATGAACAATTTTTGACCAGAATAAGTTTGGCGGTATCGACACCGAACGCCGTCATGCGGTATATGAAGAATCACGAGTGGCTGATGCGTGACATTACGATTGAATATCGGGATAATAGCGGCATTCAGAGATTTTCCGGAACTGAGCACGCAACTAACGGCAAAGACTTTCGCCGGTCATTTAATCGGATGCTGACTTATCGGTTAAAAGAAATTCAAAAACGGGCAAGGCAGTTGCCTTATTTGACGGCAAATATTTGGCAAAATACATTCCACTAAATTGGAATAAATCTCATTAAATGAAAATTTGGTGTTGAACTGACATCTCAGTGTGTTATGATTTCATCATTATAAAAAATTCTGAGGTGATTTGATGACAAGAAAAATTGGTGTTATTGGAATGGGAAGCGTGGGCTCAACGGTGGCTCATTACATAGTGTCCGGCGGCTTTGCGGATGATTTGGTCTTAATCGACGTTAATGAGAAAAAGGTTAAAGCGGATGCTTTGGACTTTGAAGATGCAATGGCCAACCTGCCAACCCATACTAACATCGCCGTGAACGATTACGGTGAGCTGGCAGACGCAGATATTGTCATTTCTGCAATTGGCAAACTTCAGTTACAACGTGACAACCCAAGCAACGACCGATTTATCGAATATCCGTTCACACAAAAGGCAGCTGCTTCGGTTGCGGGGAAAATTAAGGACTCCGGTTTCAACGGAATCTTAATTGTGATTACCAACCCGGTTGACGCAATCACATCAATTTATCAGGCAGTTACCGGTTTGCCGAAGAAGCATGTCATTGGAACCGGAACTTTATTGGACTCGTCACGAATGAAACGTGCCGTTGCCAAGAAGCTGGATATCGATCCCCGTTCCGTTTCCGGGTACAACTTGGGTGAACACGGGAATTCACAGTTTACCGCATGGTCGACGGTTCGGGTTCTTGGTAAGCCAATCACTGAACTGGCAGTCAAAGAGGGCTTGGATCTCGACCAAATTGATGAAGATGCTCGAATGGACGGCTTCGTAGTTTTCCGTGGCAAGGGCTACACGAACTATGCCATTGCCAGTGCGGCTGTGCGCTTGGCAAACGTTGTGTTAAATGATGCCAAGACTGAATTACCGGTATCCAATTACCGCGAGGAACTTGATTCATACTTGTCATATCCCGCAATTGTGGGGCGTGACGGAATTATCCAACAACTGCAACTTGACTTAACAGATGAAGAACTTGATAAGCTTCAAAATTGCGCCAACATCATTAAAGAAAAATTTGAAGAATCAAAAGAAAATAATTTTGCGACCGAATAATGATAACGCCATAGAACACTTTTTCATTAACTAATGCATATTAAAATCGAGTAACCAATTTTTACGAAACGGGAGTGAGCCATCTTTGACTCACTCCTGTTTATTTTTGTCTTAGTACGTTTGGATGATTGATAAAAAGGCATTTTGTTACCATTTTGTATTTTGTCTGGTATCCAAACTATATTATAATTAAAACAGCTTGTCTTCATGCGAAAAGAGTTATTTTTAAATAATGTTCATATTCTATGTCTGAGGGGGCAGTTTTCAATTGTTGAGAAATCGTATCGCTTATTTTGCTGTGCTCATTTTAGCTGGCGCAGCAATATTTATCACGTGTTCATCCAATGCTTCAGCCGCAGGGTTTCAACGAGTTCAAATTCAGGAAGTCGCACCCATTCATTCCCACGCGTATGCGGTCAAAAAGCACGCCAAATTATATACCAGTTTGAGCTTCAAGCATTACGTCACCACTAAGCATTACCGAAAGACCGCCTGGTATCGGCAGCGTTTTGCCAAAGTCTCAATTAACGGCAAAAAGAAAATCATCTTTGAACTTCAAAGTGCCAATGGACGATATACATATTGGGTATTTCATTCTCAAGTAAAAGGCATTGCATCAAAGTCGTTTAAAATTGCATTACCATCAGCTGGTAAACGATTCGCCCATAAACGGATTGGAGTATTTGGTGACTCGATTCCTTCTGGCTGGGATGGTTTTCATTTTTATCTGAACGATTCCTATCCCGATTGGACAAGAAAGTACTTGGGATCCAAACCCAAGCTACGAAATGAAGCAGTTCCCAACGCCCAGATTGTCGGTCATGAATATCGATACGTAGGCGGTAGATATAACAAGGTTGTTCCTAGAGATCTAAGCGTTGTTCTTCGGCACAATCGACGGACTATTAAAAAGATGAACATCATTTTCGTTCATATCGGAACCAATGATTATACTAATTGGTCACGATCCGGTAGTCTGACCAACGTGTCCCGCCATTTATATTGGGAAATCAGATATATCCGCAGAATTAATCCCCGAGCAAAGGTATACGGCATATTACCAATTTCCAGATTTGGTAACTTCGGTCAAGACTGTGGTAATCTTCCCAATATGTATGGTTACACCCTGAATCAATTGAGAGTTGCCGAATATCGGGTATACAAAAAACTCGGAGCAACTGTCGTGAACTTTGACAGAATTGCTCCGAATGTGATTGACGCCCGTAACCGAACCGTTGCCCTGCAGGATCATAAAATTCATCCGACTGCCAGGACTGCTCAGAAGCTGGGTTATTATTTGGCAAAATGGTTGATTAAGCATTAAGTTGGGTGATTAGTTGGCAAACAGTGTGTAAATCCAATAGCCTAAGAATCCGATACACATGCTCAGTGATCCAAAAATCATGATTTGAACTGCGCACACGAACGTTTTGGTTTTAATCTGTTCATGATTAAAAATCAGTGATTGCTTAATGATTAAGGGAATCGCCAATAAAATCGAGAATAGTGCAAGTGGAAAAACGCCAATGTACATGGCATAAAAGACTAATAAGATAGCAATAACGTTTGCGGAGTTAAACATCATTAGCGCATTTTTAACGCCGATATAGTGCACAATCGTCCAGCGATGGTTGACCTTGTCTTCGTGTGCATCACAGATATTGTTTGCCAGCATGATGTTGGCAATCCAAAAGAATAGTGGTGCTGATGCCAGTAGAATTTGACCCAGCAGGGATGCTTTCCACACGAACATCTGATAGGAGTTGACGTATACTGAAATCAGCGTGATCATGATGCCCATTGCAAATGCGGAAGCGACTTCTCCGTATGGGGTACTTGAGATTGGATGTGGACCTGATGAATACATGATCCCGATGGCAAAACAAATTAAGCCCATCCACAGCAATGGCAAGCCAACTTCGAAAACCAGGTAGAGCCCGATTAATGCGGAAGGGACAATCATGCCAACGATCATTGTGCGGATAAGGTTTAACGAAATGTGCTTGCGGCCAATAATATTTGTGTCGCTTTTCCATTTGTCCTCACTGGAATGCATGTAATCGTTATAGTTGTCCAAAGTATCGACGGTCATGTTGAATAGAATCATTGCGATAAAAAAGAGCACAGCATACAGGCCGTTAACTGAACCGAGTAGATACCAGCTGAAAAACAGTCCCGTGAAAAACGGGAAAACACTGGCTGCCTTAGCCCTGAGTTCGACTAGTTCGGCAAAAGTTGATAAACTCATCTTGACCTCCAATAAATCAATTATTTCAAAAACACTTACCATTATAACAAAGGAGCAGGAAAATGAGCCTGACAAATAAAACCCCGGAACCAAAAGTTGAATCATTATTTAATCAAATCGCCGATCATTATGACAGCATGAATTCCCTGATTAGTCTCGGAAACCACAAGCACTGGCGCAAGCTGGTGATGAGGCAGCTCAATGTTCAACCCGGCACTTTTGCGATTGATGTCTGCTGCGGCACGGGGGATTGGACGATTGCACTGGCTAAAGCCGTTGGGCCATCCGGACAGGTTGTCGGCCTCGACTTTAGTGACCAGATGCTGAAAATCGCCGAAAAGAAAGTAGCTGCTGCCGGTTTGCAGGATCGGATAACTTTTGTAAGGGGGGATGCCATGCACCTGCCGTATACCGATGACAAGTTTGATTTGGCAACCATTGGCTTTGGCTTGCGTAACGTGCCGGATGCCAACCAGGTTCTCCGTGAGATGACCAGAGTGATTCGCTAGCATGGCCGGGTTGCCTGTCTTGAGACGTCAAAACCGACGAATCCAGTTGTGAAGCTGGGATGGAAAGTCTATTTTAAGTTGGTCCCAATTATGGCAAAATTAACTGTGAATAAATATCGCGAATATTCCTATTTGCAGCAGACAACCGCAGAATTTGTGTCGGCAGCCAAATTGGCTGAAATGTTTCGAAACGCTGGCCTCACCGATGTCAGCTACCGTCAATTTACTTTTGGAGCGGCAGCTTTTCACCTTGGAACCAAGCAATCTTAAAATTTCCCTTGATTCACAAGATTAATAACGTTATCATGTGTTTAACATATTCTAAGGAGATTTTAATTATGCAACATCAATTAAACATCCAAATGAATAGTTGTCGATATTACTTTTGGTTTTTCCAAGTGTGATCTGTGGATAAGCCAAGAGCATTTCGTAATGCAAATTAAGGCCGCACAGATCACTGAGTTGACTGTGCGGGATTAAACCTATGGTGGGTCCTCACAGTCAGTCCATTGACTTTGGGGACCCAATTTATTTAGGAGGAGAATATATAATGAGTAAATTATCGGACAAGATGAACAAACGGGTGGCATCTTTAACACCAGCAGCAATTTTAACTTTCAACGCAAAAATTTCAGCGATTCCGGATATCGTCAAGCTGACTTTGGGTGAGCCTGATTTCAATACCCCGGAACACGTTAAGCAGGCTGCCATCAAGGCGATCGAAAACAATCAGAGTCATTACACCAATTCACGGGGAATTGAAGGCCTCCGTCAAGCGGCTGCCAACTTCTTGAATACAAAATATGGCTTGAATTACGATCCCGACAAGCAGGTTATCATGACGGCCGGTGCCACCGGTGCGATTTATGCGGCCTTAACTGCGATGATTAATCCTGGTGATACAGTCATTGTCCCAACACCAATTTTCCCATTATACGTTCCAATCCTCATGTTGGCTGGCGCAAAGCCAATCTTCGTTGATACCTCCGACAATGGTTTTGTTCTTTCGCCAGAAAAATTGTCTGAAGCAATTGAAGCAAACAAAGACACTGTTAAAGCAGTTATTTTGAACTTCCCGAACAACCCAACCGGTGTTACATACCACAAGGACGATCTTCAAAAATTGGCTGATGTGATTTCCAAACACGATATCATTTGTTTGAGTGATGAAATTTATAGTGAATTAACATACGATGGCACCCATGTTTCAATGGGCTCAATTCTGCCGGAACAAACCCTTGTGATGAACGGAGTTTCCAAATCCCACGCCATGACCGGCTGGAGAGTCGGCATGATTTGCGGACCTGAGGACATTATTAATGAAGTTGCCAAGGTCAGTGAATTTACAATTACGTCGCTGGCCACCAACACTCAAGTTGCCGCCGAAGAAGCATTTAAGAACGGCATGGATGACGCATTGCCTATGAAGAATGAATACATGAAGCGCCGCGATCTCTTGGTTGCCGGTTTGGAAAAAGCCGGGTTCAGTTGTCCTAAACCCAACGGTGCCTTCTATGTCTTCGCAAAGATCCCTGACGGCTTGAACCAAAATAGTGAGGAATTCTGTTATGACTTGGCCGAGAAAGCCAAAGTTGCATTAATTCCCGGTTCATACTTCCTGCCAGGTGGTGAGGGCTACGTCCGAATCAGTTACGCTGCTAGTGAAGAAAACATTCAAGAAGCAGTTAGTCGAATTCAAAAATACGTTGACAAACAATCAGTTAAATAAAAGGGAGTCTGAATTATCTTGAAAATTTTAATGTACAATGTCCGACCAGATGAACAAAAGCCATTGAATGAATGGGTTAAGCAAAATGGCATTCAAGTTGATACGAATTCCGTTCCGTTAAGCACCGAAACGGTCGATCTCGCCAAGGGATACGATGGCATTGTTATTCAGCAGCATGGTCCCATTTCCGATCCGTCGATCTATGAGAAGCTGCATTCATTTGGCATTAAGCAAATTACATTGCGGATTACCGGTTTTGAAATCATTGACTTGGATCAGGCAAAGAAAAATGACTTGGTCGTTACCAATGTGCCGGCATACTCACCACGTTCTGTCAGTGAGCTGGTATTAGCCGATGTCATGGGCCTGCTTCGCCATATCGGTGAGGTTCAGGAACGTGAGAAACATGGTGACTTCAGCTGGAAGGGTATTGAAGCCCGTGAAATTCATACGTTGACCGTTGGGATTATCGGTGCCGGTAAAATTGGGAGTGCCGTTGCCCGAATTTTCAGAGCTTTGGGTGCAACAGTTATCGCCGCTGATCCGGTTCATCGGCCAGAGTTAAACGATACCCTGACTTACGTTGATCATGATACGGTATTTAAAACTGCGGATATTGTCACCATGCATACACCTTTAACGGATGAAACCAACCAGATGATTACTGCAGATGTCTTCAAAAAAATGAAGCCAACAGCTATCTTCATCAACGCTTCCAGAGGCCAGGTTGTCGATACTGGTGCGTTGGTTTCCGCACTTGAAAATAAGGAAATTTCCGCTGCTGCGATTGACACCTTTGAAGGTGAAAATACCATTGTTGGTCAGGATTTGACCGGCAAGCAGATCGATAACGATAACTTGAAGAAGTTGCTGGCAATGCCAAACGTCAATGTAACGCCGCATATTGGCTTCTACACTGAAGTGGCTGTGCAGAACATGATTGAGATTTCTTTGAATGATGTTGTCACTATTTTGAATGGTCAAAAGAGTCCCCACGAAGTAGGAGAATAATATGAATATAATATCGGAACCATCAACACGGCTAAATGGCCGTGACCTCATAATGAACACGCTGAACGGACTGTCAATCGGAATTATTGTTGCTCTGGTCCCCGGAGCCTTGCTTAATCAATTGGGCAAATTACAAGTTTAATCCGAACAAGCCCGGAATCTTTCAATGGCAGTCTGTTGATGATGTATTTTTAATGGTCGTTGATTAATTAGTTCAAGTGCTGCTAGGATCTCATCAGTCGTTACTTGGCTAAAATTGGTCTTTTTCGGGAAGAACCAGCGTAACCGTCTATTAAAATATTCATTGGAACCTCGCTCCCATGGTGAATATGGATGGCAAAAATAAACTTTGATCTGATAATCCTGTTCTAAGGCCTGATAATTGGCAAACTCTTTACCATGATCAACAGTAATGGATTTTACTTGGGGACCGAAGACCCCCATAAACTTGCCAAAGGCGGTGTTTAGAGCCTTAGCCGTTCTATTAGGGGCTTTGATGGCCCATAGAAGTCGGGTCTTACGTTCTACGAATGTAACCAGACATGATCGTGACTCACTTCGACTAGAAAGCACCGTATCTACTTCCCAATGACCAAAAGCTAACCGTTGATTAACAGTTGTTGGCCGTTGTTCGATGGAAGTCCCACTTGTAAATTTCCCACGATTTTCGCTCACTCGGTGCTGGCGGACATTCCGATTGGGTAGATCAGTCAATTTGAAGGGGAGCCAGCCACGATTAAGCCAATTATAAATTGACGCAGTGCTCAAGTTATAAGCGGCCGCAATGGTTTCTGGTGACCAGGTTAATCGTAAGTGATTGGTAATTAAAGTCGCTAATGCTGCCGTCAGCATCGAACGACGACCGCAATTCCGCCTTTTGCGATCTGCATCTTGCTGAGCTAATTCTGGATCATAAGGTTTAACCCGGTCCAACTCATAGCTAATCGTAGCTTTGGCGACGCCTAAGGCGTCAGCCATTACTTGGTAAGATTTATTCCCCTCATTGACCAGTTGTGCTAGTGCGCCACGTTGAAAACGTGATAAAATAGATGTACCCAAAGTAATCACTCCCTATATTGGTTGGAATTAGTTACTACCATTGTAAGTGATTGCTTTGGGCTTTTTAATTTCTGTTCGGATTAATTATAGAATTTGCCATTGTTAAAGGCTTTGCTTCCGGTATTTCCACAGGCTGCTTTCTTTCTAACATTAACGGGGATGGCCACCGTCTTAATGGCACCCGTCAGTGCCGTCTGTGTTGGCATGATGGCCGGCTTTTCACCGATTCAAACGTCATCACTGGCATTGGCAGCGATTGCCGGTGCCGGTAATTTTCAGTTGAAGGGAACCTCGTACGTGGTCGCTGGCAGTGGCGATGTGATTAATATTGCGATTACAATCATGATCGGTTATTTGATCATTGCACTGCTTGGCCAAGCTTTAAAAGCATACACAATTTTGTTAATTCCATTGCTGGTGCTGATCATCGCCGGTGGTATTGGGGTTCTGACTTTGAAGCCGGTCGGGGCAATTACCCAAATGATTGGTCTGGGGATTGAGCAATTAGCCCAACTTCAGCCAATTGTGATGGGCATCTTGATTGGAATGGTCTTTTCGATTCTGATCGTTTCACCAATCTCCTCCGTTGGAATTGCAGCCGCCATTGGGATCAATGGCCTTGCTGCCGGGTCAGCCAACTTGGGGATTGTTGCTGCCAGCTTTGCCTTGGCAGTCTATGGTTGGAAAGTCAATTCAGTTGGAACCTCGTTGGCGCATTTCTTAGGATCGCCCAAAATGCAGATGGCCAACATTTTATCCAGGCCCAGACTCATTGTTCCGGTTGTCTTAAATGCAGGGATTATGGGTGGTCTTGGTGCGCTGTTTGGCGTTTCCGGGACGCCGATGTCTGCCGGATTTGGATTCGCCGGATTGATCGGCCCGATTGCTGCAATTAATGGTTATGGAAATGCCAATATACTGAACATCGGATTAGTCACCTTGCTTTTCTTTGTGATTCCGATTGCCCTCGGACTTGTTAGTAATTATCTATTTGAAGCCAAGTTCCATTATTTTGATTCACAAGATTTTGAGTTGAATTATTAATAGATGTCAGTCAATTAGCAGCTAGGTTGATAGTTGGCTTCTGTTATGGAAGCCGTTTGCGAAACATTAACTATTAGAGAAGAAAAATC
This sequence comes from Lentilactobacillus kefiri, assembly GCF_009739535.1. GTDB lineage: Bacteria > Bacillota > Bacilli > Lactobacillales > Lactobacillaceae > Lentilactobacillus > Lentilactobacillus kefiri. The sequence continues at coordinate 722,951 of NZ_CP029971.1, read as the reverse complement.
CCACCAGATATGGTGGGATTTCTTGTGGTTTTACTTGGTGAATTATACTTTTTGGTGGCTTCCTTTTATATAGTGGAAACGTGTTTCGACGACCGGCTGAAAGCCTGTCTAGCCTACTTGGCGACGCAACTGACACTGCGATCTAAGCCACTTTGATTCAAATCCAAATGCGGAATTTAAATCAAAGCGGCCTTAGCTCTCCGTGTCAAAACGTTGCTCGTCACACTCTTTAAATTTGCCCCCATGCATCCGCCGCAATTGTTGGGAACAATGTTACCAATCGTTCCAATTGTGCCGGCTCGAACTTGAATACGATTGCCGGTAACAATGCGTTGATTGCGTCTTCTGCTTGGTCACTGATTTCAGTGGCGCCTACCAAGTGATTTTGTTTGTCATATACTAATGTGTTGTCGCCGATATCTTCCTTTGTTACTTGTCGGTACCAGTCATCCGGCAGGTGGTTTTCCTTGGTCGTGAAGTCGTCTTTATTAGCGTCTTCCACAGAAACACCGACCTTGGCGATTCTTGGTGAGGTGAAGACAACCGATGAAATTTCCGGATAGTTAATAGCGTCAGTCGTATCACCGGCAAATGTGTGCATCAGGTAGATGGATTCGAAGATTGCGGTTGGCGTGAGCTTTGGCTGATCCTTGTCAATCACGTCACCTGAAGCGTAGATGTTATCAATGTTGGTTTGCAGATGATCGTTGACTTTGATGCCTTTTTTAGTGTAGTCAACGCCAACTTTGTCCAAACCAATATCATCAACGTTTGGTACCCGGCCGGTGGCATCCAAAATCCAGTTGGTCTTTACTTGGCCGCCATCGTAATTAACGATGAAGTTATTGCCATCTTTTTCAAAACTAGAAACTTTGGCATTATTGATAAATTCAACACCACGAGATTTCAAATCAGCAACGATTTGATTGACGTATGGTTGGTAAAACTTCCGTAAGACCTTGTCACCGTGGGTAATCACTGTGACTTTGGCACCGGCAGCGTTGGCAATTGTTGCGAACTCCATGCTAATATAACCGGCACCAATAATTGTGATGTTGGCAGGTAAGTCGGTTAAGTTCATGAAGTCAGCACTGTCATGAGCCAATTCAGTGCCGGGAATATTTAAGCGATGTGGATGTTGACCGGTTGAAATGACAATCTTTTCTGCTGTTTTAGACTCATCACCAACCAACACAGTGTGGGCATCTTGGAAAGATCCGTGACCCTTAATGATGTCAATGTTAACCGACTTCATTAAGCCACCGATCATGTCAGGCAACCCCTGGATGACTTCCTGCTTGTGCTTTTCGTTTTCGGTCCAGTTAATTGAAAGATTGCCGTTAACGATTCCCTGGAGTTTTTCAGTTAATCGAGTTAATTTAACCGGTGCATCCAAAGCGATCTTGGCGTTACAGCCACGGTTCGGACAGGTGCCGCCAATTAAGCCGGATTCAATTACGCCGACCTTTTTGCCGCGGGCAGCTAGTGGAATTGCGCCATCAAAGGTGCCGTGGCCACTACCGATATATAAAACGTCATAATCATAATTTGCCATAAAATAAGCCTCCTATAATTCTGAGTAAAAACCGATTATATCTTGAACTAACCAAAGCGTAACCTGTAAATAGGTTGTGTGCAATGAATTGGCCTGAAAAGTTTCCAGCTCTCGAGACTGGTTATGTACGCATAGTGTTGAAATCGTTATACTTAAAATAAAAACAAGAGGAGCTGATCGTATGCGCAGAAAAGATCGGGAAGTCACTGATATTAATGAAATTAAACAGATACTAAAAGATTCCCACGTGATTCATAGTGGGTTTAGAACGGACGATTATCCATACGTTGTGCCAACCAACTTTGCCTATGAATTTGATGGGGATAACCATTTGACGTTGTACATTCACGGTGCGCCGGAGGGTACCAAACGTGAATTGATCAAAAAAGACGGCCGGATGGGGTTTGAAATTGACGACGGTGGGCAATTAATGGTTCCTAAAGATCCCAAGGAAAACACCCCGAGTTTTGCTTATCGTAGTGTAATGGGCTATGGGGATGCTGAACTGGTGGATGATCCAGAGACTAAAAAGCACGCTTTACAATTGCTGTTGGGGCATGAAACCGGTCAGAAACTGGCTGATTTTGATGTTTCAGAGAAGACAATCGAATACGTTGGCGTTATTAAAATTACGGTGAAGTCGTATACTGCCAAAGCTCATGGTGGTGATGATCCCGAGTTCAAATAATAAAAAGCATTGACCAAATTTGAGGTCAATGCTTTATTTTTTATGAGTTTGATTTTGAATCATGCTTTTGCGCTTCACGCCTCCAAAACCAACCAGGAATTGAAATCAGGATGCCCAGGGCAAATGGCATTAAGCTATAGAGCAAGGCACCGCTTGAATGATCGCCACTCCACCACATGAAGTAGCATAGTGAAAGCACTGAAACGATGAGTGTTGCAAGCGGAATTGTGATTGTTAAGTATTGGATCATGCGGTCACGGAGTTGCTGCATTGTCATTGGAACCATCTCCTTACAAGTAAACTGTAGCACTTTGACAATATTATTCTCTTTTCGAACCTTAAACTACTTGGTGAATGACAAGGTGAATATGTAAAAAACTAACAACATTATCAGGGGGTGCCACTTTAACTTGATGGCTGATCTTAAAGAATGTTGCCATCGATTGATGTGATTATTGGATTCCTGGTACTTCAAGTTATCAATAGTTTTAGCCGTGATAATAGACAACTCATAGATTATTCCGGCAAATGACAATGTGATGACTGCATACAGCAGTGTTGCTGTAACCTTACCACTTAAAAGGTTAAAAATGAATTGTAGAAAGTACAAATCAGCCGTAAAAACAAGAATACATGTTGGGACGAGAACAATTCTTCGGATGGGGATGAATGAAGCCACTAAATACGCGAACAGTATTTCCAACACAATGGTCACACTGGTGTTCAAGGATTTAAAGGATAGTAAATTGAGATTTGTTGGGTGGACATCTAAGGATCCTCGTAGATATAGGATGAGGATAAAGGCAAGACCAACGATGGCCCATCTTATCAAAAAATTAGTTGCTGAACGCGACAGTTTCATTTTTTGAGTCATACTATCACCCCTTAATTTTTCATCAACTCATAATATATTATGAAATTAATGGTACGCCAGTAGTTCCCCCCCCCCACAACCCCTTAACCAATAAGTTCAGACAACCTTCACAGAACGGTCACAAAATCCTCACAATCTTCATAAAAAATTCACTAATTGACGTCTGACGTATACATTCGCCAACTTTCGTTCTATCATGATGGTAGCGGTTCCAGAACTCCTGGATTTGAAAGAAGGTTCATCTATGTTCTTTATTGATACATCAAGAAATGGCAAGCCTGTCTATGATCCGATTGTGAATCAGTCTTTGGATAATTACCTTGTAAATGATTTGAAGCTCCCCGGCTACGGGTTAATTATGTATGTTAATCAACCGGCGGTTATTGTTGGCGTTAATCAGAATGCATACGCCGAAGTCAACATGCCTTATTTGAAGGAAAAGGGTATCAAGCTGGTTCGACGGACTTCCGGTGGTGGTGCTGTTTACCATGATTATGGCAATATTATTTTTGAAAATATTGTAATTAACGATGATGAGCACTTTGGTGACTTTAAATATTTTGCCCAACCAATCATTGATGCCTTGCATGACATGGGCGCAACCGATGCCGAGATGCGCGGCCGAAACGATATGGTGATTGGCAACCAAAAGTTTTCTGGGATGACGATGTTTAAGGTCGGCAAGTCCTATGCGGCCGGTGGGACGTTGATGTTTGATTTGGCTATGGATGTGGCCACCAAGGTTCTGACTCCGGAAAAGGACAAGTTGGAATCCAAAGGGGTTAAATCTGTTGAAAGCCGGGTCACTAATGTTAAGCCATTCTTGAAACCCGAATTCCAGAATTTGGATATTGAAGGTTTTAAGAAGGCTTTACTGTTGCGGTTGTTTAACGCCAAATCATTGGATGACATTGAAACCTATCATTTGAACGATCACGACTGGTCGATTATCGATGAGCGTTTGAAAGGCAAATATGATACTGATGAGTGGAACTATGGAAAGAATCCCGGCTTTGATTATTATGTATCCAAACATTATGATATCGGAACGGTCAGCTTCAACTATTCATTGAATGGAAATACGATTTCTGATATTAAAATATATGGTGACTTCATCACTGGCGGTGATATTTCAGTAATTGAAAAGGTCCTGAACGGTGTTAAACTTACGAAAGATGCTTTGGTCGCTGCTTTGAATAAAGTTGATATTAAAGGCAATCTTGGAGATGTTTCGGCTGATGAGTTGGCAGACTTGTTGTTGGAGAAAACTAAGATTAGTTAAATATTATTTTATATCTTCAAATGTCAAATTAAGTTAGAAATTTTAGCTGCTCATCAGTGATTTGATTTACGAATGCCTCAAGTGGTGTTTGATAATTGAGACTTTTTCTGGGAATATGGTTCCGTCGACTAGCAACAGCCTGGACAAATTCATCTGATAGCTGGTCCATGATGAGATCATGGTGCAACCCATCCTTACGAAGTAAGTTGTTGGTGTTTTCATTCAACCCACGTTGATTGGGTGCTCCTACAGCGGCAAAGTAAATATTTAAATCAAACTGGTTAGCAATCGTTCGCCAACCGGCGAACTCCTTACCATTATCAAACGTGATGGACTTAAACAAGTGGCGTGGCAGCTTCGTCAACCAGGCTGCTAAACTACGATTGACGTTTTGTGATGACTTGGTATGTGAATTCAAAACAATTGCGACCTTGGTCTGCCGTTCAACCAGTGTGGTTACGGCACCCTGATGGTTTTTGCCTTGAACCGTGTCGCCTTCTAAATGACCGAATTCTCGTTTAAAATTAGGATAGTCCTGATAACGGGTTTTTAAATCTCTGCCCAATTGCCCAGCTTTTCCTCGTCGTTCAACGTACCCATTAGGGTGACGCTGACCATGCATGGGTAAATCTTTGGCGAACAAGCCAAAAGCATCATGTTTGAAAATGCGATATAGGGTTCGTACGCCGCAGCTAAAAGAACGTTCGTGGCGATTAATAATTGTATCTGGTTGCCACCCCGCTTGAATTTTGGCTTGGATATAAACCAGTTCATCAGGGGCTAGTTGAATGGGCTTACGCCCACAATGTTGTTTGTGCCGTCGATAATGTTGTTGGTAATCAATAAGCGTACCGCCAGCGTCAAGAAAACGATAGATGCGATAAACGGTTTCAGCACTCCGGTGGAGTGCTGGTGCTACTCGGTAAGCCTTTTTATTGAGCTTCCAAAAGGAATAAATTGTAGTGAGTTCGTCTATGGTAAGATGAGTATAGGTCATTTGTGATCAGCCTTTCTTTTGATTTCAACACTCAAAAGTCTATCACAAATGGCTTTTTAAATTTCTAACTTAATTTTACAAACAGGGTATAGAAAAACAATGGCCCCCAATAAGCTTATAAAAGTTTATTGGGGACCATTTAGTATACTCATTGTAGTTTCTTTAATTGATCATAAAAACTTTCATGAGATCCAACTAAAATAATCACTATCACTTTTCCATTGATGATCGAATATGCTATTCGATACATGCTTTTTTGATAGGTGATATTCCATGTGTATATGCCCGCAAGATCGCCATGTTTTACCGTCCCATGTTCAGGATTGCTGGGGATATCTTGAAAGATTGCTTCCACAATTAATTGTTTAAATCGTTTATCTTTAATCTTCTTGATGTATCTCTTCACTCGGTTAGGAAGCTCAATCTCATAGCCCAATTTCTTTTTCAAAGGCCTCTCGGGTTGTCGGAACTGAGGAGTCTTTTGCTTCTTTTACCATTTGTTTCCAGGCACCATTCAACGCCTTCTTACGCTTTGTAAACTCCTTTGGTACTTGTTCCTCAGGAATCTTATCTTTTACAATATCGTTCAAGATGTCTTCATCAAAATTAAAGAAGTCGTCATCCTCTTTAACAAACTCGTAGAAGATACCATCGGGCGTTAACTTTGGCTTCACTGTGACGCCGGGGCCAATGTTAAACTTACTGGGCACCGTCAACATAATTGAGTTTCCTTGTTTTCTAGTCTGAGTTTCCATTTAAGTCACCCCATTTGTTCTTATTAGTAATTACATTATATCTGGACTTTTTGATAATTTCAATCAATATATCTGTAAGCTAATCCTTTGACCTTTCCTGCCCATTCGTGGAATAATATGGCGTCATAAGTAATGCGAACAGTTTTCGGGGGTGAGCATATGAAGCAGGCACAAAGCCAAGAAAACGATGATGTTCAAGCTGGCGTGACGATGATGGGGATGTTCAAATTTGTGTTTGGAACGGTTCTTAAACGACCGTGGATTCTGATCGTCAACGTTGTTGTTCTGACCATTCTATCGTTGATGGATTTCTTATTGCCACAATTCAACCAGTATATTATTGACCACGTTATTCCAAATAAAAGTACCGCGCAGCTAGCCGTTGTCGTTGGCCTGCTGCTTTTGACCGTCACAATTTCTGGGATTTTCACCTATGTTTCAACCTATTACATGGGCGTGATGAGTCAGGGGGCCATTACAAATCTCAGAAATCAGCTTTATCAGTATCTGATTAGACTGGATACGCATTTCTTTGAATCCAGTAAAACCGGGGATTTGATGGTCCGATTGACTTCGGATATTAATAATCTGCAGAACCTGATTTCGCCGAACATGCTGTCATTGATTGGGAGTATCTTCACGTTTGTTGGCGTTCTGGGATTTGTGTTCTTTGTTAATTGGGAAATGGCTTTGGCTGTCAGTCTGACATTTCCGTTGATTTTCTTAGCTGTCCGAATTTTTAGAACCCGGATTCGTGAATCGTATCGAAAAGCCAGACAGTCACAGGCACTGATGACCAATCAGCTGCAAAACACCCTGACTCAAATTCAGTTGATCAAGAGTTACACAACTGAGGATTTGGAATCACAACGCTTCGATAAATTAGCAACCATGAATAAGGATAATATCATTGAAGCCACCAAGAATCAGGCAATTTTCTCGCCGCTGGTAACTTTCATTGAATACCTTGGCACGGCAATTGTCCTGTTTTTGGGAACCCTGTTTGTTTTCAAAAACCAGCTGACGGTTGGACAACTAGTTGCCTACCTGAGTTATGTAGGAATTCTTCAAAGCCCGATTAGTGCTTTTTCCAGACTGCTAAATCAGTTTCAGCAATCCTTGGTTTCATACGGCCGGATTGTCAGCATCATGGGCTTGAAGCCGGCAATCGTGGATGATAAGGATGCAGTTGAATTTCCACAGATTAAGTCTGGAGTCAAATTTGACCACGTGACATTCTCGTATACGTCGGATGAACCGCAGTCACCACATAAGTCGGCCATCAGGGATGTGTCATTTGACATTCCATTTGGCAAGCAAACCGCCCTGGTTGGCCATTCAGGTGCCGGTAAATCAACAATTACCGATTTACTGGACCGTTTGTATGATGTTAACAGCGGTCAGATTTACTTTGACGGCATTCCAATTAAACACATCAGATTAAAATCGCTCAGACAAAACATTGCGATTGTTTCTCAAGACATTTTCATCATTGACGGCACGATTGCCGACAATATTCGTTATGGGACACCCGGTGCCACGGACGAACAGCTGTGGCAGGTTGCCAAACTGGCGGATATCGATGATTTCATTAAGGGATTACCCAACCAGATGAAGACCCAGGTTGGCGAACGGGGAATCCGTTTATCTGGCGGGCAAAAGCAACGGATTGCGATTGCCCGAGCCCTGCTGAAGGACGCCCAGATTGTGGTTCTTGATGAAGCCACTGCTTCTTTGGATAATGAATCAGAAAAGACCATTCAACACGCATTGGAAAACCTGATGGAGCAACGGACATCATTGGTCATTGCCCACAGATTGTCGACCATTCATAATGCCGATCAAATCCTGGTAGTGGATGATGGCAAGATTGTGGAACGGGGAACTCACAATGAATTGATGAATGAAAATGGGTATTACAAGCAGCTTTATGAGGCCCAATTTGAATAGAGCAGATTAGTTGAGCAGTCATGAATTTGATATTCGTGACTGCTTTTTTTGGCCTTTTAGTTTACACTGAACATAAATACTAAAAAATGGGTGACGAAAAATGAAGACAATTTACGATTATCAAGAAACCGAAATGAGCGGCAAAACGCTTGATTTAAGTGAGTTCAAGAATAAAGTTGTGATCATTGTCAACACGGCCAGCAAGTGTGGCTTGGCACCTCAACTGGAAGGCTTGGAACAGCTATACAAGAAGTATAAAAATGAGGGACTGGTTGTTCTCGGACTGCCTTCAAACCAGTTCCATCAAGAGCTTGCCAGTGATCAGGAAGCTGACGAGTACTGCCGGCTGCATTATGGGGTAACATTTCCCATGACAAAGCGAGTCGTTGTCAATGGCAACGGTGAAGATCCTTTGTTTACCCACCTTAAGAACGAATCCGGCCACGGCAAAATTAAATGGAATTACACCAAATTTTTGATTGGTAAGGATGGTCAGTTGATTCATCGTTTTGCGCCAATTACTAAACCCGAAGCAATGGAAGAAGCCGTCTACACCGCGCTTAATACAAAAATCATCTTATAAGAAGGCAACAAGTTGAATTCGACCTATTTCAAAGCAACAATTCGCGAAATAACTTACTCTTGGGGTAAGTTTATTTCGATTGTCCTCATAATCCTGCTGGGATCACTACTCTATGTTGGGATCCGGGCAACCGGACCTGATTTGGATAATTCTGCCGACCGGTACTTTGCCCAACAGAATTTGGGGGATCTAAATGTCACTTCGACACTGGGACTCACAAATAAAGATTTAAGTCTGATCAGGAATGATAAAAATGTTAAGACTGCCGAACCTAACCATATGGTGACGGTTAAGAAGTCTCAAAATCAGGTTGTTCAGGTCTACTCTTACTCAAAAACAGCCAAACTGAATCGGTTAAAATTGGTTTCTGGTCGGCTGCCGGTCAATGAAAACCAAATTGTGTTGGATGATAAGGCCAAATCTGACGGCTATAAATTAGGTCAAACTTACACGTTGCCTAAAATGGACGGCTTGAAATCCAAGTCGTTTAAAATTGTCGGCTTTGTTAATTCACCATTATTTGTCAGCTCCACTGATCGGGGAACCACCAACGTTGGCAGCGGTGAAGTGGATTACTTTGCCTATGCGCCAAGCCGGGCATTTGATCAGAAAGCTTTCGCAATGATTGCTGTCCGTTTCAATAACACCAGTGGCTTGACGGCTGGCACCAGCAAGTATAATAAGCGCGTCAATTGCGATCAGGATCGACTTGAAAGCAAACTTGATGCCCGACCGGAGCAAAGGCGTGCCGAGTTGATTGAACCAGAACTGGCAAAGGTTAATCAGCGTTTAACCCAACTCCAAAGACAGGCCAAGCAGCTTAAAGCCGTCCCGGCCCAATATCAAAGTACAACGACAAAAGCAGCTGCCAAAAAGATTTTGGCCGGCATTTCAAAATTACAAGCTGCCAAGAAGGCTTTACAAAAGACTCCCCAGGCAACCTATCTTTATAATGACCGGACCGCTAATGTGGGCTATCAGGACTACTTTGACGAATCCAAGAGTATTGCGGCTATCGCGGTGATCTTTCCGGGATTCTTCCTCTTCATCGCTGTTTTGATTACATTCACGACCATTTCCAGGATGATTGAAAAGAACCGGCGAGAAATCGGTTTGATGCGAGCCCTCGGTTATACCAAGGGCTTCATTTCAATGAAGTATGTCATTTATTCGGTTCTGGCCGGGATTCTTGGCTCCATTGCAGGAGGCGTGTTCGGCACGATTACTTTGCCGAAGTTCATCTTTGGGATGCTCAGCAACAATAATTTGACCCAGTACCATGGGGTCATTCCCTGGGCATTTATCGTTGAAGCCCTCGTTGCCGGTCTGGTTGCAACTCTTGGAAGTGCCGCTGTTGTTTTGATGATCAATCTCCGTGAAAAACCGACGGAACTAATGCGTGAGCGGGCTCCTAAAGCCGGCAAACGGATTTTGTTGGAGCGAATCAAGCCGCTTTGGCGTCGAATGAATTTCAACCAGAAAGTTAGCTATCGAAACCTCTTTCGATACAAGACCCGGATGATTATGACGATTGTCGGCATTGCCGGCTGTACGGGATTGATGCTGGCTGGATTTGGGATTCGAGATTCCGTTAACGATTTGATTCCGGATCAGTTCAATCAGGTACAGCATTATCAGGGGATTGTGACACTGGCCGATTCGAATAAACAAATTCATGATAAAAATATTCAATCTCAAAAATCGGCAATGGTTCAATCCGTCACCGTTGCCCCGACAAAGGGCATTAAACGTAATGCAACGGTCACAATGATTGCGCCTCAATCGACTGCGCATTTTGAAAAGTATGTTTCACTAGCCAACCCAAAAACCGGCAAAGCCGAGAAGTTTACGAATACCGGCGTCATTCTTACCGAAAAGCTGGCAACTGATATGAATGCCAAAAAGGGCACCGTGTTGTCCGCAAAGCTTGGCAACAAGCTGCTAAAAGTTCGAGTTGCCGGGATCACCAAGAATTATGCCGGTCACTATATGTATTTGACGCCAAAGTATTTTAACAAAGTTTCATCGACCAAATATTCACCAAACTCACGGCTGCTCAAGCTTAAAAGCGAGACCACTCAAAGCCGTCATCATACCAGTCGGAACGTGCTGAAACAATCCGGCGTTTTGAATGTTACTTATCCAAGATATGCCAACAGTACACTTGGCACGGTTGGCTTGAGTTCAGTTGTTTTGATCTTTATTGCCTTATCGGCAGCCCTCGGGTTGGTGGTTCTTTACAACCTGACCAACGTCAATATTTCCGAGCGAATGCGCGAACTATCAACTATTAAAGTTCTCGGATTTTACGACAACGAGGTGACGGCATATGTTGCCAGAGAAAATGTGGTTTTAACCTTGGCCGGCATTTTCTTTGGCTGGTTCATCGGTTTGATTCTCCACCATTTCATCATGATTAAGGCTCAAACCGGTGCCATCCTATTTCCGCTAACGGTGCATTATCCCGGCTATATTTGGTCGGCTGTTTTGACGGCCTGTTTTAGCTTGGTAGTCGGCGTGATTACCCACTATAAATTGAAAAATATTGATATGTTGGATTCATTATCTTCTCGGGAATAAATGTAGAATCTAAATATGAAAACACAAAAACGTCGGGTAATCACCCGGCGTTTTATTATTATAACAATTTGTCTATAAATAACATTTACATTTGTTACGCAAAAGGCTAATATTGAATGTATTCGGAACTTTACGAAATCTTAACAAATGTTCATTTCTGAGGGGGAATTGCATGAGGTCCATCAAGAGGGTTATTTGTTTTGCCCTATTTTTAGTGTTGTTTTTGGCGCTCCAATCGCCAATCAACGCAAATGCCAAATTTCATATTTATCATCAACGTTCATCAGCATTACATAAAGGTCGGTTACGAAACCTGAATAATTCGAAGGTTCATTACGTGAAAGTGCCTAAAAAATATTATCACGTTACCCATACCGGCATTGAGCACGAAATTGCTTCAGAACGAGGCAAAAAAGTCACATTTAGAACTCGGTATATCTTACCGTTGCCAGGTAAAGATGGCCAACGATGGGGAAATCCGCAGTCAATTGCCATGAATGGCAAAAGTTATATGTACATTGTTTATTGCCCAACCAATATTCGCAATAAGGGTCGCATTGTCAGGTTTAACATCAAGAAGTTGGATGCAATGGGTATTCAACTTCATCCAAAAGAATTGCGCGATGCCTATCATAAGCATCATGGCAAATACTCAAAGATCCAAAAGAAGATTCATAAGTACATTAAAGTCGGCCCAATCTTTACAACCGGACACGGCCAATCACTTGCATATAACTGGAAAAATCACGGTCTGTATATGTGGCGCGATAAGGAAAAGGCACCACGAGTTCCTGTCAGCAACTGGGGTTATATCCAACACATCAAGGCTTCCAGCTTAAGACCGGATCATGCGATTCGTTTCCGGCTACACAGTCATGGCGTGTCGGTTCCCGGTGGCCATGATTTGACCTTTGATAAGTATGGCAATGCCTACTTCTGGTCATTCCCCGGTTGGGGTGCGTATATCTTCAAAGGTAAGATTCATCACCGATCCGTTCATTTCCGTTTAACCCACCAAGTCTTGAAACACTTGCCTGGAACCCGCATTCAAAGCATGGGATATAATCCCGTCCGCAAGCGGTTGTTGATGCTGTCAGATGCTTCGATTGCCAGTTTTTCGTCCAAACGATTAAAAGGTCATGGGCATCTGACCAACCACAACTTTGAATGGACACAGTTTGGTCCCAAACGCGAATTTGAAGGGATTGCCTATGATGGCTCTTCACGTGGTAATTTACTGGTCAACCACTGTCCCGAAGTTTTACAAGCAAATCGATCATATTAATAAATAAAGTGTAGATTTTTCAAGTTCAAGATGTACAATAATGTTATCAAAGTATATCAAATTAATGGAATATCTGGAGGGGTATTATGAAGTTTGGTAAGTTATCTGTGGGAATTGCTACGGCAATTTTGTTGAGTACGTCATTTGCTGGAACTGTTGATGCTGCTACGATTGTGCAGCACAGCAATGCCATTAGCCAGTATTCAGGCTCGAGTTTACGGATCCTGAACAACAGCAAGGTTCACTTTGTCAAAGCCGGTAATTATGGTTGGTCCAAGAATCCATCCGGCCGTGAAACTATCAAGAGTGTTCACGGTACTAAATGGACTTTGAAGACCAAGTATCTTCTGCCAGCTACGCATGAGGCACTGGGTAAATCCAGTCGGGATGTGACTAATCCTCAAGCAGCTGCATTTGCCGGTAAGTATCTGTTTGTCCTTTATGCACCACATCAATTCCATGGTAAAGGATTTATTGTTCGTTATAACAGAAGTACCTTGAATCATATGAGCTTAAGCAAAGCTCAAAACTCACTAGGCAAAAAGACTGCCGGCATGAAGGTTGGACCAATGTTCAACGTCGGTCACGGTCAATCATTGGCATACAACAAGAAGCACCACTCAATCTGGATGTGGCGTGACCGTGCCGATATGAAGCCAACTGCCTGGTCAACAATTCAACGAATCAGCATGTCTTCATTAAAGCCCAACAGAGCCATCAAGTTCCATATGAATAACCGTGGTGCAATGGTCCCTGCCGGCCACGACTTAACCTTTGATAACTCCGGTAATGCATATTGGTGGGGAATTTCCGGCGGCCACGTTAAGATTTATAAAGGTAAATTGGGCAGTCGTTCAATCCACGTTCGTTTGGCTAAGCAAATGCTGAGAAAACAAACTGGTACTCATCAACAAGCTATGGGCTACAACCCACACAACGGCCGACTTTACCTGGTTTCCGATGATTCAATTCAAACCCTTCCAGCCAGAAAGTTGAATGGCCGCGGCCACTTGCGTCCAAGCGATATCAAATATATGCGCTTTAATTCACACCGTGAATTTGAGAGTATGATTTTTGGTTCAACCGGTCACGCAATGTTATTGTCCAACCGAAATCCTGAACTTTTGAGATCAACAACTCGATATTAAAATCATAAAGAACCGCGAAATTGCCGTCTCTGGCCGTTTTGCGGTTCTTTTAAACTTTATTGTTGACATCGTGTCACCAAGGCTTTATACTCGATTTATAGATTAATGACACGGTGTCATATAAGGAGAATGATCATGGTATCGAAAACATTTACCAATTTAAGCGTTGAAAAACAAACCAAGATTCGTCAGGCACTACTGAAAGAATTCTCAGCTGAACCTTTGGCAACTGCTCAAGTGGCGCCCATTGTAAAGACTGCTGGAATTGCCCGAGGCGCCTTTTATAAATATTTTGACGACTTAACCGATGCATATAAATACCTTTACGGCGTTGCGATGAGAGACATTCATAGTGAGATTAACAATGAAACTGGCGGCGTGTTTCAACCACAATTTTATTTGGATCAGGTGACGGGTTTTGTAAAGGGGGCCCGTGACAGTCAGTACTTTGGCTTAATTAAGATGCACCTGATGAAAAATGAATCGCTAATTTCTCAAGGAAGTGTGGATCCCAACACGGTTACAGCGCCTGAGTGGGCCACGATGATTTTAAGCCATGAGGCAATCAAACAGATTATTATCAATCCGGATTCACAATCAGTCATCATGAAGAAGCTTTCAGATGCACTGGATTTGTTGTCAGGGAAGGGGAACGCATAATGTATTTAGCTTTAAAAGAAATTCGACACGAAAAATTACGATATGGATTAATCATTTCGATGGTGGTCTTGATCGCCTACTTAATCTTTATCTTGACCAGTTTGGCATTCGGCCTTGCCGGTGAAAATACCCAGGCAATTAATTCATGGGATGCCAAAAGTATTGTTTTGAACAAGGATTCAAATATCAGTTTGACGCAGTCGACGATTACCAACGATCAGGCCAAAGATGCCAAATTATCATCCAAGGAGGCCGTGATTGGGTCAACACCGGTTGTTGCCAAGCACAAGGGCAAAGAGAAGATTTCGGCTTCATTTATTGGTGCTCGTAAATCCCAATTTATCATTAAAGATTTGAAGCTGACTTCAGGTCACAAAGCGCGTAATAACCATCAAATCGTGGTTGATGAAAAGTTCAAGACTGACGGCTACAAACTGGGTGACAAGGTGACTTTGAATTCGTTCAAGGACAAATACCAAATTGTCGGCTTTACCAAGAATGCTAAATTAAACGTTGCCCCAGTCGCATACGGAACCATGGCTACCTGGAAATACTTACGGGGAATTCCCAATGCGCCGGTTTCCGGAAGTGCCATTGTTTCTAAAAATGCCAAGTACAATGCCCATGATTCCCATTTGAAGACGTATTCGATGAATAAGTTTATTTCAAAGCTTCCCGGATATTCTGCTGAAAATACAACCTTTGGCTTTATGATTGGCTTTTTGATGATTATTTCGTTGGTCATTATCGCCGTGTTCCTGTACATTTTGACCATGCAGGCATTGCCAACGTATGCCGTATTAAGAGCTCAGGGAATTCCTGCCAGGGCACTTGTTTCAACAATTACTAGTCAGTCACTGATTTTAATGGCATCCGGCGTCGTGATCGGTGCACTTCTGGCGGCATTAACCGGATCGCTTTTGCCAGTGGGAGTCCCAATGGCGTTTAATATTCCGGTGCTCACTTGGATTTCAATTGGGTTGATGATCATGGGAGTCATTGGAGCGGCAATTCCTGCCCAAAAGATTGCGACCGTTGATCCTGTCAGTGTAATTGGAGGTTAATCATGTCAGTTATTGAATTAAAAAATATTAATAAGTATTTCGGAAGTGGCATTAGCAAAGTGCATGTTTTGAAAGATGTGAACTTTGCCGCGGATCGTGGGCAGCTTATTCTGGTCGTTGGCCCATCCGGTTCAGGGAAAAGTACCTTCTTAACCATTGCCGGCGGCTTACAGACACCAACTTCGGGTTCTGTCGAAGTGGAAGGCCAGCCAGTGGAAAAACTGACTAAAGGTCAGCGTGATAAATTACGATTGAACCGAGTCGGCTTTGTCCTTCAGTCGTATAACCTGGTGCCATATTTGAAGGTTAAAGAACAATTTGCATTTGTCGATAAGGTTAAGCGTGAAGGAAACTTGAGTAAGCAGGATTTGGATAATTTGCTGAAGCAGCTGGGAATCTCCCAACTTGTTGACAAGTTTCCCGGCGAGCTTTCCGGCGGTCAAACTCAACGAGTCGCAATTGCCGGAGCGTTATATGCCGATCCGGATATTGTGTTGGTGGACGAACCAACCGCTGCTTTGGATAGCGAAAAAGTGGCTGAGGTTGGCAAATTGTTTAAGGATCTCGCGGAAAGCAGAAATAAGGCGGTTGTGGTTGTAACCCATGATTTGCGGTTGCTGGATTTTGCGGACAAGACCTATGAGATCTTGGACGGTAAGATTAGTTTGAAGGATAAGGAACATGTGTTGGACCGTTAATATTGGACACAAATACAGGGATCAAGGATCTTGGTCAAATTAATTATCATTGACTCTCAATCTTACTTCATGGCATAATATAGATGTGCAATGAAGACAAATAATCAAAAAAGGGAACCCATGCGCGGGTTCCCTTTTTACATATTTTGGTTGCATTGCTAGCGATTGTTCAGCCAGTTGCTGAACAGTGCTACCACTATTCCTGCTAAAATTGCAACTACCATCTGTGTCAACAATGAAGACAAATAACCACCACCTCTCCTAGTTTCAAACAAACAGGTCAGCCCTTTAATGATACCGGAGATATATTCGCTTGTATAATGACTTTTTAGTAGGAGAACAATGAGTTGTAGTATTCCAAACGAGCTATGGTGTGTAACGTAGACCAATATCAAATATAAAAAAGTGAGCCTAATCAAGGTTCACTTTTTATATTTTCACTATGCTGATAAGCACTAAAAACTTCTCATCAATGATTATTGTTAGCAAGTGTCACAACGCTGGTGCTCGTAAGCTTACTATCATTGGTGACTTTTACCTGCCATGTTTGAATTCGTTGGCCAATCTGTAAAGGAACGGCATTGGCAATCAGCGTTCCACTGGAGACTGGATGTAAATGTTGAGTTGAAATATTAATTCCGACCGCATGATTATTGGCATCCAAATTTTCGTTCGCCCCAATTGAAGCGGCCGTCTCGGCAAGCACTGAGTTGATTCCTCCATGAACCAAGCCATACGGCTGCTTAATAAGATCGGTTACTGCTAGTGATATAATGACGTTAGTTTTGCTGCCAGAGACGGTTTGAATCCCCAGTAAATCGAGTAAGTTATTCAAATTTTCAACACTCCAATTTTGAAAGGATAGAGACATATGACTTCAGTTGATTGGCAACCCGTTAAAGAATACAAAGAAATTGTTTTTGAAAGAGCAGACAAAATTGCAAAAATCACTATGAATCGACCTAAAAAGATGAATGCTTTCACTCCCGTTACCATTCAAGAGATGATTGACGCATTCAATATCTGTCGTGATGATAGCACAATTGGCGTTATTATTCTAACCGGCGCCGGTGATAAGGCCTTTTCATCCGGCGGTGATCAAGGCGTTCGTGGAAATGGCGGCTATGTCGGACCTGACCATATTGCCCGCTTAAATGTGTTGGACTTGCAACATTTAATCAGAATTATTCCAAAGCCTGTCATTGCAATGGTTAAAGGTTGGTCAGTGGGCGGTGGCAATATTTTACAACTGGTTTGTGATTTAACAATTGCTGCCGATAATGCCCAATTTGGACAGACCGGGCCTAAAGTTGGTAGTTTTGACGCTGGATATGGCTCTGGTTATCTTGCACGAGTGATTGGCCACAAGCGGGCAAAAGAAGTTTGGTTCCTGAATCATTTCTATTCTGCTGAAGAAGCATTTCAGATGAATTGGATTAATAAAGTGGTTCCTTTAGCTGAGGTTGAATCGGCTACTCTTGATTGGTGTAATGAGATTCTCCAAAAATCACCAACTGCTTTACGATTTATTAAGGCGGCCATGAATGCTGATACAGATGGCTTGGCAGGGCTGCAACAGCTTGGTGGGGATGCAACCATGTTGTTTTATACCACTGATGAAGGTAAAGAAGGTCGGGATGCATTCAATGAAAAACGTAAGCCTGACTTTAATCAGTTTCCCAAATTTCCATAAAGAGGTTGAAACAGTTGGATAATTGGATTTTAAAACAAGCGTATTTAGTACCAAACAGAATTGCTGTGGATGATGGCAAAACTCAATTGACCTTTGCAAAACTGAAACAAGAGGTTATCAAGTTATCAGGACAATTAAAGACAGCAGATGTTTTAGAAGGTCAGCGAGTTGCCATTATGACCAGTAATTCGTTATCAGGATATCTGTTGGCATTGGCTATTCTGGGATCTAACCGGTCAATTGTCTGGATTAATTGGCGATTAAGTGACGAGGAAATTACACGTCAGTTAAAGGATAGCAATCCGAGTATGTGTCTGGTCGAAGATAAACTGTGGCGAGACAGCTTTCAGAAGGGGTTCATGAAATTCAGTTCCTTAATGAGAGTTCCGGCTGCAAATTATCAATTGGTAAGTGAATTTCATGACGAAGATGTTGCTAGTATTATGTATACTTCTGGAACGACAGGGCGACCGAAAGGTGTGATGCAGACCTTTGGAAACCATTTTGCTTCGGCAGTTTCTTCATCCTTGAATTTGGGATTGAGTGCTGAGGATGAATGGCTATGTGCGGTACCAATTTTTCATATCAGTGGATTTTCAATTATGATGCGAGGATTAATTTATGGAATGACGATCAGATTAGTCTCACACTTCCAGCCGGAAAATATCGATCAAATTTTGACAACAGAGCCGATATCCACCGTTTCTGTCGTTCCATACATGCTAAAAAAGTTGCTGACTTTGCGTGCTCAACACGATGTACCATATAACTCGAATTTTAGATGTATGCTTCTTGGTGGTGGTCCAATTGATCACCAAACGCTAAAGCTCTGCCAAAAGTATCGAATTCCAGTTGTTCAATCATATGGGATGACTGAAACATGTTCGCAAATTGTTGCTTTAAATTACGAAGATGCAGAGCGGAGAATTGGGTCCGTGGGTAAACCATTATTCTTAACACAGCTGAAGTTGGGTGAAAATCAGGAAATTCTGATCAAGACACCGGCGCTGACAAAAGGTTATTTGAATCGCTCGAATGCTTTGGAAAGCAAGAAAACGTCAGACGGTTGGTATAAGACCGGCGACATTGGCCATCTTGATAATGACGGCTTTCTGTATGTCGATGGTCGTATCGACGATATGATTATTTTCGCGGTGAGAATATTTTCCCAGATGAAATCGAGTCGGTCTATCTTGCAAGAAAAGAAGTTGATGAAATAGCCGTTGTTGGTGTGGATGATCCGGAATGGGGTCAGTCCCCGGTGGCGTTTGTTGTCAGTAAACATCCGATTTCTAAACAGAATTTAATTGATTATGGCCGTCAAAAGCTTGCACATTATAAAGTTCCACGTCAGTTTATTCAGATTTCTAAAATGCCTATGAATGCTGGCGGCAAGATCCAACGATTTAAACTCAAAAAGCTTTTGAAACAGTAATATTAATCCCTCTATTGGAAAACTTCCAATAGAGGGATTTTTTAGATTAACCTCGGTTTATTCTGGTATTGATAATTCTGCAGTTCATGTATACTTAGGCTACTAGCTAACCAAAATACCATTCATGATGAATGACTCGATGTAGGAGGAAAATTCAATGCGTACTTTACACTCAACACCAAAAGCCGATGGATACAGAATGCCAGCTGAGTTTGCCCGCCATCAGGGTGTCTATATGCTCTGGCCGGAGCGTCCGGACAATTGGCGCAATGGCGCAAAGCCGGCTCAGCATACCTTCGCTAATGTCGCAAAGGCAATTTCACAATTTGAACACGTTACCGTTGGCGTTTCTGATGAACAATATATCAACGCACGCCATATGTTGCCGGATGATGTTGAGGTTATTGAAATTTCCAGTAACGATTCATGGATTCGGGATTCTGGGCCAACTTTTGTTGTGAATGATGACGGTCAACTTCGTGGCGTTGATTGGACATTTAATGCATGGGGCGGCTTGGTCGACGGGCTATACTTTCCGTGGGATAAAGATGATCGCGTTGCCCAAAAAGTCATCGAGTTGGAGCGTACCGATCGTTATCGGTTGGATGACTTCGTGCTGGAAGGCGGCGCCATTCATGTTGATGGCGAGGGGACATTGATCACAACTGAGGAGTGTCTGCTGTCCAAGGGCCGCAATCCGCAATTATCAAAAGGACAGATTGAAGATGTCTTGAAGAAATATCTAAACGTCGAAAAGGTTATTTGGCTTAAACGGGGAATCTATTTGGACGAAACCAATGGTCACGTTGACAACATTGCTAACTTTGTAAAACCCGGGGTAGTTGTCTTGGCATGGACTGATGATAAAGATGACCCACAATATGAAATATCGAAAGAAAATGATGACATCTTACGTCATTCCACCGATGCCCGCGGGCGGAAAATTCAAGTTGAAAAGCTGTATGTTCCCAAGCCAGTGACAATTACCAAAGAAGAAAGTGAAGGCGTTGATGCAGTTGATGGCACTTTGCCTCGTCAGGAAGGCGATCGGCTGGCAGCCAGCTACGTCAATTACTACACCGCAAACGGCGGCATTGTTTTTCCAACCTTTGGTGATCCAAACGATGCCAGAGCTGAGAAGACGCTGCAAAGACTTTACCCTGACCGAAAGATTGTCGGTGTCTTCGCTCGAGAAATTATTCTTGGCGGTGGAAACATCCATTGCATCACCCAGCAGGTTCCGGCAAGCAAATAAATTCATGGGATACGAAAAATCAAACAAGTCAAAATAAAAAGCCCAGGCAACTGATTAACATCAATTGCTTAGGCTTATTTTTATGCTCTAGTTCTTTTTTTCTTCAAACAAAACTCGCTTACGCAGCTTTGGTGAATACTTCATTAACTTTAAGCGATCTGGGTTGTTCCGACGGTTCTTAGAAGTTAAGTATTCTTCGCCGGTTTCCTTATTGTGCATAATAACGTGAATTCTCATTATTTTCCCTCCTAGTTCAAAAAATGGTACACTTTACCTTTCTAAATATATAGCAATCTGTAAATTTGTCAAATCGAAATTACTGAGCTGGGACCAAATCGGCTTCTTTTTTGTCGCCACCACGAGCTCTCAAAGCCCATAAAATAGTGACGGTATCGACGACTTCTTGGAGCATTGCACCAAAGATTG
Source organism: Lentilactobacillus kefiri (assembly GCF_009739535.1). Classification (GTDB taxonomy): domain Bacteria; phylum Bacillota; class Bacilli; order Lactobacillales; family Lactobacillaceae; genus Lentilactobacillus; species Lentilactobacillus kefiri. The sequence continues at coordinate 702,023 of NZ_CP029971.1, read as the reverse complement.
CCGGAATAATTCCGAAGCTGGCAATCAGCATCAGAATTGTACAAATTGCAATTCCGATCAGAACAGATTCTTTTGCAACCCGCATGGTATCATCTGAAATTTGAACGGCTTTGCTGACCAAGCCAAGATCATCTTTTAAGACAACCGCGTCTGCAGATTCACTGGCAGCTGTCGCTCCGTGAGCCCCCATTGCAATTCCGACATCAGCGGTTGCAAGAGATGGCGCATCATTTACACCATCACCAACCATGACAACAGGGCGGTGCTTCTTTTCAACTTCCTTGAGAACTTCAATTTTTTCTTCTGGTAATCTTTCGGCATAAACTTTATCAATTCCGACACGATCGGCAATTTCCGATGCAATCGGTAATTGGTCGCCTGAAATCATCATGATCTGAGTGGCGCCTTGTTCATGCAGGCTGTCCATAACTGATTTAGCTTCTGGCCGTACCTGATCAGAGAATGCCACATAGCCAACATATTTGTCGTTGACAGAAACATAAACGGTGGTTTGATCGATTGTCTTAATTGGGTCGGGTGACACAAACGCCGCCTTCCCAACTTTGACTGTCTGGCCATTGATGGTTGCCTGGACTCCTTCAGCTGTCGTTTCAACCACGTTGGTTGCGGTTGGAATTCTGTCGGGAATTGGTGAAACCAACGAACGGGCCAGAATGTGACTTGATTGTTGCTCAGCACCTGCAGCCAATGATAAAACCTGTTCTCTTGTATAGCCTTCAGCTGCGTAAATCTTGCTGACAGTTAAATGGCCTTTGGTAATGGTTCCGGTTTTATCAAACGCAAAAGTTTTAGCATTTGATAACTTTTCAATAATTGTTCCGCTTTTAACGATAATACCGTTTCGGCTGGCTCGGCTCATCCCTGATACCAGTGCAATCGGTGCTGCTAAAATGAGTGGGCAGGGTGATGCGACAACCAGTACTTCGGCAAATCGGACCGGATCTCCGGCAAGGTACCATGCAATCCCGGCAATCACATACGCCATTAAAGTAAATGGAACGGCGTATTTATCAGCCATTCGAACAAAGTGGGCCGGCGTACTTTCAGCCTGCTTAACTAAGCGAATGATATTTTGGTACTGGGATTCATTGGCCGTCTTGTCAGCAATCATATCAAATGAAGAATCACCGTTAATCGATCCGGACATGACTGTCCCACCGGTTACTTTATCAATGGGCCGGGATTCACCAGTCAGTGAAGATTCGTCAACGGTTGTGGTTCCTTCGGTGATGGTTCCATCAACTGGGATAACTTCACCAGGCTTAACGACAACCCGGTCGCCGACTTTGACCTGGTCAATCTTAACATCTATAATTGAATCATCTTTTAACAGATGGGCAGATTGTGGTGAGTTTTCAAGCAGTGACTGCAATTCAGAGTTGGCTTTATTAGCCGCATAATCTTCAAGTGCATCACCACCGGTTAACATCAATAGGACAATCAACGCTGCCCAATATTCACCAACTGCGATCGTTGCAATTACCGCGGTAATTGCCAACAGGTCGACCCCAAATTTTCCTGATTTGAGCGTTTTGACCATGTCAATGAACATCAGCAGGGCAATTAATGATCCGACTGATGAGATGATAATCTGAGAATAAAGTGGTAGTCCAAAGACGAATTGTAGTATTAGGGCAATTGCGGCAACCGCTAAGACGCCAATCAATCTCATGTTATTGGTAAGTTTGTTCATATGGTAGATTGTAAAATTAATCCGAACGCTGTTCGGACAAAAAAGATCAGCTTCCTTTAAAATGGTGTTTACCACAAACCCATCTTTTAGGAGCTGATCTTTTGTCTAGTATAACCTATTCCGAACGAATTAAAATCGAAACCTTTTGTGAACTAGGGCTGTCCAATATCCAAATGGGCGTTCGGCTGAACCGATCACCGTCAACAATTTCTTATGAATTATCTCGATGTCAACCTTATCAGGCTGAATTAGCACAAACAGATGCCGAATACAAGCGATCACGATGTGGTCGGAAAACTAAGCTGAGCGATGAGTTAAAGCAAAAAATTCTCAACCATTTACGTCTAAGCTGGTCACCAGGAATGATTGCTCACGAATTTAAACTAGCTACTAAATCTATTTATAATTGGCTAAATCAGGGGAGAATTGGTTTCTCCTTGAATGATCTACCTGAACATGGCGTACGCCAACGGCGTAACGTTGACCAACGATCCAAATATAATCAATCTTTGGGGCGATCAATTGAACAGCGTCCCATGATGATTAATCAACGTAATCGCATCGGCGATTTTGAACTAGATACAGTCGTTGGTCCTCGTGGGCATAGTAAGGCAGTTTTATTAACTTTAATCGATCGCAAATCACGGTTCCTTTGGGCATACCGGTTAAAAGATCGGACGACAGCGACTGTTAATGAAGCCCTAACTAAGTTCCTAACCACTTTTAATGGTCCGGTGCACAGCTTTACTGTGGACCGTGGCACTGAGTTTAGTGGGCTAGTATCACTTGAATCACAATATGGTATTAAGACCTATTACTGCCATGCTTATACGCCAGCTGAACGTGGTAGTAATGAACGCTTTAATCGGAATTTACGTTATTTTTATCCTAAAGGGACTCGTTTTGAGCACATTAGTGCTCAAGATTTAACGACGACGTTACTCCAAATTAACCAGCGACCGCTTAAAATACTCGACTGGCAAACACCGTATCAGGTTATGCTGACAAATTTGTCCAAAAATTCGGATTAAATTTGCAATCTACCATATAGTACGCCTCCAATCAGAAATCTATTCTATCTAGATTATAACAGTTCTAAACTGTAAAAGCGAATAACAGCTACATCCATTGGTACATAAGGGATTAATCAAAAAAGGATTTTTGAAATCTACCTTCAAAAATCCTTTTTGTTTATTGTTTTAAATTCAACGTGACCATTGTGTAATTGGTCCGAACGTTGCTGATTTGATGTTTTGCTGAATGACCGTGTTTCTTAACGGTAATGACAGTGTGAACCGTTGATTGGGCCTTTTGGTAATTGGTCACAATCAACTTTGAGCCGCTTTTAAGCAGGTATTCCTTTTCGCCCACATTGGTTGAAATTGGATCGATATAGGCGCCGTGATGTCCAGCGGGTAAGTTGATCTTTAAGACAACGTGTTGAGACGAGAATCCCAAAGCGATCATTTGACTAAGGGTACAGGAAGAATAGGCAGCATCCCGATAAGAGTCACCGACTTTAACCGATTTGCTTCCCAAGGATTTCTGTAAACCGGTCAATGAAGTGCCCCGATAAACGGTCAGTGGTTTTGATAAATTAAAAGTTGCGATGGCGGAATTAATCTTAGAAATACTACCATCTACTTTGTTGGAAGCTGCCTGATCAGGAAATCTCAAAGCAGAGTTGATTTTGCTGTAGCCTTTGTCGGTATAATAACGGATCGCTTTAACTTGAGACTTGGTCAATCCCTTTGACCATTTCTTGGATGCAGCGGCCAGACGCTTGGCGGTTTGTTTGTTGTTTTTAAAACCTGCAGCATTATAAACGTAACTTTTTGGCTTAGCCAGCAGATACTGCTGAGTGTTACCGGGAACCTTGACGACACTGCCCTTCTTGGAATAAACCTTGTTTTGAACGGTTAGGGCAGTGTTCTTCGAAACAGTGAGTGGCTTATGCCGGCTGATTTTGCCGGACGAAAAGCGATAAAGTTTGGCTGTCCTTTTGGTGACCAGTTGTTGATGGCCAATGGTTTTAAACTTTACCCGATAAGATTTCGAAACCTTGGTAGATGTATTGCCTTGAATCTCCGTTTCGACAGAGTCGGCACTTACCGGGAGCTGAATTGACAGTCCAAGAATTGCAGCTGCTAATAGCGCTGACCTTTTAATTGATAGCATCGGTGCTCATCCCCTCCAAATAATATGCATCATTCTACACTGATCAGAATGTATTTCAAGTCATGACATAAATTGATTGCAAATTGGTAATGATCAATTCAGTATGCAGGGCAGAATAAAAGGTCACAAAAAAACCGGATCATTACCCGGCATTGCCGAAATAATCCAGTTTTTAAATTTTATATTCGTTATTATTTGGAAAGGTTGGTTAATGCTTCAAAGTCGTCATCGCTTAATTTGACGTTTGCAGCAGCCACGTTGTCTTCCAAATGAGCAATTGAACTGGTTCCTGGAATTGGCAGAATGTTTGGTGAACGCTTCAACAACCATGCCAATGCAATTTGAGCTTCGGAAACATTGTATTTCTTGGCAATTGCACTAAGTGGACTGTTTGCGCCGACTAATTTACCAGTGTCCAGTGGGAACCATGGTACAAAGGCCATATGTTGGCTCTCAGCGTAGTCAACGACATCATCGTCACCGTGGTTACCTACATTGTATAAGTTCTCTACAGCGTCAATTTTGGCGTATTTCTGAGCTTCCTTAATTTGGTCAACAGTTACTTGGCTCAAACCAATGTGCTTGATTTTTCCTTCGTCCTGCATCTTCTTTAGTTCACCAACTTGGTCGGCAACTGGGAAGTGGCTGTCAATTCGGTGAAGAAAGACCAAGTCTTCGTGGTCAAGCCCTAAAGTCATCATTGAAACCTCGACTTGCTGACGGAGATAGTTGGGTTCACCATGTGGTGTCCAGACATTTGGGCCTTGGCGGGTCTGACCAACTTTATCAGAGATAAAAATCTTGTCACGGTTGGCGGCGCCCTTCAAGCCTTCTGCCAAATAACGGTCCGCAAACCATGGGCCATATGAATCAGCCGTATCAAAGAAATTGATTCCAAGTTGGGTTGCTCGGGTAACGACATCTGCTGCCTTTGCAGGATCTGGGTATGGACCCCAGGTACCTTTGCCAGTCAGTTGCATTGTGCCGTAACCTAATCGATTCACAATAAACTGATCATCAAATTTATAAGTTCCAGAATTTGCTGCATTAAGTTCAGTCATCAATTCCACTTCTTTCTGGTGAATAAAATTTGGTACGTTTATATTTTCAATCGTGAAGGAATTGATGTCAATCAAACTGTTTAGAAATATAAGTATGCAAATTAATGATACGAACTGTAAAAATTCCGGCAAAGAATATTGTATACTTACATTGTTAGAATGAAGTATTATTGAAAATTTATAATGAGAATTCATACAGAAGGTGAAGAAATGGCAGCAAAATATTATGGCGTTATGATGGTCAACGTTCAAGGATTGGAACTGTTGATCGTGAATCTAAAGAACTTAAAGCCTTTAGAGCACGTCAAAAAAGATATCAATTTGGGCGATGATGTCTATCAAGACCAACCGGTTAAGTATGAATCAGTGAACAAAGTATCCGAAGCCTTGACCGGTTTTGTCCAGATCTTAAATGATTATGGTGTTGATAATTACAAATTATTTGGAAGCAGTGCCTTACACCAGGCCATTAATTCAGACTTTATTGCGGACCAACTATTTCTACATACTGGTCTTAATATTGAGTGGCTTTCAAGCAGTGAAGAAACATTTTATCGCAATCAAAATATTACTACCGAGCTGCGCAAAGATGGTGTGGATGATAAGCAAACTGTCTTTTTGGTGGGAATTACTTCTGGGAATACGGCAATTACCGAGTTCAACGATGGTAAATTTATCGGGTCAACCAGTTTTGCCTTAGGACCAATTAAGATTGCCGAAGATCTTCAAAGTTTGCGGGAAACCGCGCCAAATTCAATTGGACTGTTAAATGATTATATCGATTCCAAGTTGAATGATTTTTATATTGGTAATCCTGCCAGTGTGGTATCCAACAAGGTCCCAACAAAGATTATTTTACTTGGGTCGTTACCGATGCAGCGGCTGGTTGAAAACTACAATCATTCAGAAGTTGGCGAAACAATTACTGCTGCCCGCTTCGATGATATGGTTGATGATTTAGTGGATGCTTCAGACCAATACCTGATTGAAAGATTGCAAGTCGAACCGGACTATATTCCATTGGTTCTTCCAGAGCTTTTACTTACACGAAGAATTTTACGATTAACCAATGCCGTTGAAATCGGCTTTTCAGATTCTGGTGTGGTTGATGGGCTTGTTAATCAGGAAGCACTTGAACGTGGTTATTCAAAGCTTGATTTCACATCTGAAATTGTTCGACTGGCACTTAACTTGTCGGAACATTATGATGTTGAGCCGGTCCACCGGGATTTGGTCACCAAATTTTGCCTGCATCTATTCGATCAATTGAAGCCGCTTCACCAATTGGGACGTCATGAACGACTCCTTTTGGAAATTGCTTCAATTTTGCATGATTCCGGTAATTATATTGGGATCCATGAACATTATCTGCATTCGGAATACATCATTCTTCATTCAGAAATTATTGGTTTGTCAAAGGATGACATTCGGGTTATTGCCGCAATTGCCCGGTATCACAGCTCAACGACGCCTAACGAAGATTTGATTCACTTCCAGCATATTTCAGCTGATAGCCGACGTTTGATTGCCAAGTTAGCCGCAATTCTGCGTTTGGCTGATGCTTTGGACGACGATCGTCAGCAAAAGATTAAGAAGATTTCAGTTTCAATTAAAGAAACCAAAGTTGTTATTACCGTCTTCAGCAATGCAAACTTGGCTTATGAAAATTGGATTTTTAATACCAAAAGTCATTTCTTCACGGAAGCATATGGCTATAACGCGGTTCTCAAACAAAGGGGAGTTAAAGCGAAATGACAGAACAAATTGATTTTAAAAACCCGGCATACTTTGATAACCGGGAACTCAGTTGGCTAGATTTTAACGAACGTGTTTTGGAAGAAGCACGTGACAAGAATAATCCGTTGCTTGAACGGGCAAAGTTCTTGGGAATTACTCAAAGCAACCTTGATGAATGGGTCATGGTCCGAGTGGCTTCACTGGCAAAACTGGTCGAAGTTAAGTGGGATGGCCGGGATTCATCCGGACGAACACCTGAGGAACAATTGCGGGATGTAAACGCCAAGGCGCATAAGATGCTGATTCGTCAATACAGCACTTTGAACCGTTCATTGCTCCCGGCACTGAGCCAAGTTGGTATCCGACTGCTCAAGATAGAAGACCTCAATGCGGAACAGTATCAGTTCATCAAAGGGTACTTCCATGATGAACTTTATCCTGTTTTGACACCAATGGCGGACGACAGTTCACGACCATTTCCGTTCATTAACAACGATTCACTTAATTTATCACTTCGATTAAATAAAAAAGATGATGAAGGCGGCAAGACATTGTATGCCACCCTTCAAGTTCCAAGTATTTTCTCACGGGTGGTTAAGCTGCCTGGCGGTGAAAACGACTTTATTTTGATTGAAGATATTATCAAGGAATTTGTTGATCAGCTGTTTATCAACTATAAAATTAAAGAAGTCTCAGTCTTCCGGGTTATCCGTGATATGGATTTGGATGTTGCTGAAGAAGATACTTCCGATCTGCTTAAGAAAGTGCAACAACAACTTAAGCTCCGTGAACACGGCCAGGTCATTCGACTGGAAGTCGACTCAACCATCAGTAACAAGCTTCGCAAGCGTTTGGTTAAAGAGCTCCAGACCGCTGAAGATTCTGTCTATGAAGTCAACGGTCCTCTGGATCTGACCTTCATGACCAAGTTGGCCAGCAAGGTTGTTAACCATGACGACTTGAAATATCAACCATACGAACCTTATCAACCTGCTGCTTTGAATTCAGATCATAATATTTTTGAAGCTATTCAAAAACATGACTGGTTGATGCAGCACCCATACGATAAATTTGATTCAGTTGTTGAATTTATCCGTCAGGCATCAATTGACAGTGAAGTTCTTGCCATTAAGATGACCTTGTACCGGGTTTCCGGTGATTCACCAATCATCAAGTACTTGGGACGAGCCGCTCAAAATGGTAAGCAGGTTACTGTATTAGTTGAAGTTAAAGCTCGGTTTGACGAGGAAAATAACGTTCACTGGGCCCGTCAACTTGAAAAGATGGGTTGTCATGTAATTTATGGCCTGGTTGGTCTGAAGACCCACTCCAAGCTGTCGTTAGTTGTTCGTCGTGAAGAAAATGGGATTCGCCGTTATGTTCACATGGGAACTGGTAACTATAACGATGTTACCGCCCACTTCTACACTGATTTGGCATTATTAACCTGCAACACAGATATCGGTATTGATGTCACAAATATCTTTAATATGCTTTCAGGATATTCACGGCCACCATACTTCCATCAACTTCACATTTCACCAAATGGAATCCGTGAGTTTATCACTGATCGACTTGATGAAGCAATTAAATACGCCAAAGACGGCCGGCCAGCTCATGTTCAAATGAAGATGAACTCACTGTCAGACCAAGAAATGATTTCCAAATTGTATGAAGCATCTCATGCCGGCGTTAAAATTGATCTGATTGTTCGTGGAATTTGCTGCTTAAGAACCGGTATCAAAGATGTCAGTGAAAACATCACGGTTCATTCAATCGTTGGCCGTTTCCTCGAACACAGCCGAATTTACATGTTTAATTATGATGGTGAACAGTCAGTTTATCTGTCCAGTGCCGACTTAATGACCCGGAACTTGAACCGACGAGTTGAGCAGTTGTTCCCAGTTCTCCAGCCTGATTTGGCAAAGAGAGTGGTAGACATCTACACAACAATGTGGAATGATAATGTTAAGACCAGAACATTGGATAAAGATGGTGTTTACAAACGAGTCGACCGAAGAGGCCGTGAACCATTGGACTGCCAGGAATACTTTGCAGCTCAAGCAACTAAATTATCAAAGGCTCAACAACGCGAAGCCCGTCCAAAGAGCGATACGCATTTTCAACCAATGATGAGTCCGCAGAATCAACCTGATCCGTTAAACGATGAAGATGGGAGAGACAAGGACTAATGGAAAATCTAGCAGTAATTGATTTGGGATCCAACTCAGTTCGAATGACAATCAATCGAATCAGTAACGATGGCTCTTATGAGACGGTTACCGAAGAAAAGGAATACGTTCGTTTGTCTGAGAATATGGGTGTCAAAAAAATTCTTCAACCAGAAGCAATCGAGAGAACAATCTCCGCTTTGAAAGGTTTCAAAGCGATCTATTCGAAACTTAATCACTTGAAAATTGTTGCAGTTGCAACTGCGGCTGTTCGACAGGCGACTAACCAGAAACAATTTTTGAAGCGGGTCAAAAACGATATTGGCATTAGTTTGAATGTCATTTCCGGAACTCGCGAAGCTTATTTGGATTATGTCGGTGTCAGTGAAACTTTACCTGCTACCAACGCGGTGATTCTTGATACCGGTGGTGCCAGCGCGGAGATTGTCCTGGTTCAAAATGGTAAAGTCAGCAATTTGATTAGTATCCCAATCGGTTCTGTTACTTTATCTTCTAAGTTCGACTTAGCTGATGAGATTTCACCAGCAGAGGTTTTCAAAGCAATGATCTTTGTAAATAAGATTTTTCAAAGTGTTTGGTGGCTGCGTAACGGCTTGAACCTGCCAATTATTGGGTTGGGCGGAAGCAACCGCACACTTGCCAAAATTAATCGGCGCTTTAATAACCTGTTGGATACCAACGATATTCACGGCTATCAGCTTAGGGATGATTCCATTAATCAAACCTTTGAAAAGATCATTGGAATGAATCTTGTGGAACGCAAAAAGGTTCCCGGCATCAATAAAGAACGGGCCGACATTATTGTTGGCGGCTTAATTCCCGTTATTTTGTTGATGAACTACTTGGATTCGGACCGGATTATGTTTTCAAAGAGTGGTTTGCGTGAAGGAATTCTATCTGAAAGACTTCATGAAATTATTCAGGAAAATATTAAAGAACAAGAGAAACAACAAAGTTGAGTTCGGACTTGTTCAAAACGACATTTAAAAAGGACTTCCAGCAAAATCTGCATTTTGTTGGAAGTCCTTTTTGGTTAGCAATTATTTAGTTGTTTTAGTATCGGTGCCACTCAGTCTTTCAAAGAATAACAAATGCTTCTTAGAGAACCAGTCGATGAGTAAATCAACGAAAACGAGAAGGAGCAGAAATGACATGATCAAAAGCCAATGCATAATGTCAGTTAATTGAGGAGTGGGTGCGGTACCTGTCATGTTCAAGAGTCGGATCACGGTGGCAAACAAACCGCCGATGATGCCGTAACCAAAGAAATTCCGAATTAATAGCCTGAACCAACCGGCTTTTTGTCCCTGAAGGTTGACAATCTTGAGGCCAACCAGCCGCATTCCGATTGTTCGTTGAGTGAGGAATTCAAATCCTAGAATAAAGATGACGAAACAAATCAGGGTGCTTATCCAGTCAACTTTGATAACCGTATCCAAAATGCCACTGATGATACCAATAATGATCCAGTCAACCAGCAGGGCGGCCGTTCTCCTAATCGGTGAAACATTCTTGCTGAGGGCCATGGTTCGCGCTGTAACGGCTTGTTTGGTAGGTAAAAAGCGGCCAAGCAGCTGGGCACCCCAGGCTCCGATAATCCCACCAGTCGTGTTTAACAGCAGATCATCGACATCGAATAAACGGTATGGCCGTGGGTAGATGCCATAAAGACCAGTTATTTGAGTAACTTCAAAGAACAGTGAGAGGCAAAAACTCAGCAGAATGGTCTGCTTCCATGAACGTTGGAAATAGTAATGCAGATAAAAACCGAATGGAACCGTCAGAAAAATATTAAAGACCGGTTGAATGACCGTGGGTGCCTTTAAGGCCGCAACCCAAGTTCCGGGATGCGTTAAAGAGAACGGATTGTATTTCATGAATTCTCTAACAAATGTAAATGGAACAAAATTATGTGTTGGTGTCGTCAAGTGAGCCACATACGACTGAGAAGGCAGTGGTAAAATCGTTAAAAAGTAGGCACACATCATGTAGAAAACAAATGTATAAAGCATGAAGATACTCCACTTTGGTAAGGCACCATATTTGTGATAATTAATCAGTAACATGGGTAAGGTAATAAAAATGGCTAATATTGGAAAAAGAATTGCAGCAGTATAAATAACGTTAATATATGATGACATAAAAATCTCCTGAACTTTTATTTAATTGGGCTGATTGGTGAAAACGCAGCAGTGACTCCCATGAGAATTGCGATTATGATGATTAAGCTAAAAATGGCAATGTTCCAACGCTTGTTCATCACAAGAAATGCCAAGTGTTCCCGGATGACGGCATTGGGAAGAAAGTAAAACGGTGTTGGAGCGCCAACCCCAAAAGCCGGGAACTTAAGCTTCCGAGCATAAATTCCGGCACGCAAAGTGTGGTAATTGTTGCTGACAAAAATGACTTTACTGTTCTTTTTACCGGAGTCTTTCTCGATGATTTCCCGTGAGAACTTGAGGTTTTGCAGGGTATTGACCGATTTGGCTTCAATCAGCGTATCACTTTCGGGAATTCCGTGATCCAAGGCATACTTTTGCATTGCTTCCCCCTCAGGCAACAGTTCGTCACCGCCTTGGCCACCGGAAAAGACAAGCTTGGGGTGTTTGCCGGTTTCTTTAATTTCTTGTTGATAAAACTGAATTGCTTTATCGATTCGGTTTCCCAACAGTCGACCGACTTTGTAGCCGTCAATTAAGCCGGCACCCAAAACGATGATGTAATCCTTGTCTTTCTTAGGAAAATACAGTCGGTACAATAAAATTGATGTGATCGTATTCCACACTGTCAATAAAACATAACCAATCAACAGTGTTAAGAAGGTTGTCATAAAGGCTTGTAATGGAGCTGGTCCAAATGAGGGATAAAACAGTAAAAGGGCATCTACACCGACAACCCCGATGCCGGCGATTAAGGTCAGGGAACTGCTAAGACTGTGGCCTTCACGTTTCCAGACGATAAAAGCGTTGATAAAGAAAAAAATAAAACTTAACGTCAGTCCTAAAAAGACAGCCAGGCCAACGACAATAATCACGGTACTGAAGACCACAACCCAGAACCAATTGTTATTATACAAAGAAATCAGTTGCACCAGGGCAATTAACAGGACCAGCAAGGTCAGGTTGGCAAGTGCACCCAACATTAAGGAATTCCTTCGTTTAATTAAATATGTACAGAATAGTCCAATCAATACAGCCAGAACAACCAACGTTGGCAATAGGATCGACATTGACATTAGAGACACCTCGTTTTTACGGTGTAATGAAACCCACCATTTTTGCTACACAATAATAACATATTATCTATAATAACAGAAAAAAACACCAGGCACTCAATTAAGGTGCTTGGTGAATGTGTATCCGATTATGCTGTTATGTCTGTGTTCCGCTGTTCAAGTAAGTCGGTAAGCAGCGTCTTTCTGGCTTCTCTTGGTAGGAAGCTGCGGATTCCCTCTTCACTAAAGCCGACCTGCAGCTGCCGATCGTCAAAGATCAACGGCCGTCTAATGAGATCAGGATATTTGACCATTAAGTCAATTAGTTGAGACACACGTAAATTATCAAAGTTGATCTTAAGCTTCTTAAAGCTGTGACAGCGTTTGGAAATCAGATCATCACTGCCGTTTTCAGATAGTCGTAGAATTTGCTTCAAGTCTTCAGCGCTTAACGGTCGTTTTGAGATATCCCGTTTCTTAAACTGAATATCATGACTCTTCAGCCACTTTTCTGCTCGTCTGCTTGAAGAACTACTGGGTGCTACATATAAATTTAGCATTGTTGTCAACTCCTTTAAATGCTGTGACGACAATTCGATTCATCCATCGGTTCATGAACCTATCCCCACTTTAATTATATCATATACATAATTAAAGTCAAATGCACACTATAAGATATTAATTAAATTAGTATTGTCAAAGATTAGGCTTCAATCATGAAATATTTCCGGCGTTTTACAAAATAGTAGCGTTTTTCTTAAGACTCAGCAGCGAATTGGAAAGATTGATTCAATTTAAGCTTGAGTTAAGTTGGCGACAGTAATCTATAAACAATCAAATGAGAAGGAAGGGATGCAGGCATCATTACCAGTCATTAAGGATAAAGTGAATGACATCTCAATTGAATTTGAGAATATCGAAGAAAGTCTCCTCCAAGATTTCTTTCTTCAAGTAAATAGTTACCTAAAAATATCGTTGAAAGGAAGGATTTAAATGAATCGAAAAAGGATTTATTATACGTCGGGGATTACCGCTGCTGCGGTTGTGATGGTTATTGCAGGTAGGATGATGCGTCGCCCACGTTTAAATGCTCATGCTAACTAAGCCCACTCTTCTCCCCCAAGTTGAATGGCCACAGAAAAAGCGCTGTGTCACTTAATTGTTCAAGCCAATTAAATGATGCAGCGCTTTTAATTATGCATTTTCAGTCTGCTTTGATAAGTTTGATGCTTCAAAGACTGATTGGGTTTCGTCCCAGATTCGTTTGGCAATTTTAGATTTATTCATGGTGTAAAGATGAATTCCGTCAACACCTTGAGAGACCAAATCAATTATTTGATCAACTGCGAAGGCAATACCGGCGTCAAGCATTGCTTCTTTACTATTCTGGTAGCGATCCATGATTGCAGCGAATTTTTTAGGAATCGGAACGCCTGAAATTTGAGTAATCCGTTCGATTTGATTCTTATTCGTACAGGGCATAATGCCGGCTTCAATTGGAACGTGAATTCCAGCAATCTCGGTTTTTTCTTTGAAATCATAGAAAGCTTGGTTATCAAAGAAGAGTTGGCTGATCAAGTGATCGGCTCCGGCATCAACCTTTTCCTTTAAATGGGTGATGTCGTCGACAAAGTCGGGGGCTTCAGTATGGCAGTTGGGATAACACGCACTGGCAATGCTGAAGTCGGGACGATTTTCATGGACAAATTTAACCAGTTCATTGGCGTGATTGAAAACACCAACCGGTTCTTTGCCGGGAATCTTATCCCCGCGAAGGGCAAGAATGTTCTTCACGTTGATACTGTCCAAACGGTCCAGTAATGCCAAAACTTGCTCTTGGGTCTGATAAAGGCCTGGTACATGGGCAACTGCCGGAATATCCAGCTTATTTTGAATCAGGTTGGCAATTTCAACAGTTCCATCACAATGGGCAGTACCCCCCGCACCCAAAGTTACCGATATAAAATCCGGGTTAATTGATTGGAGACGCTTGAGGGTTGGAAGAATTGCCTCGGTTGGCGAACTTTTCTTTGGTGGAAAGACTTCCAGTGAAAAGACGGTTTTAGTTTTAAATAACTCCGTTAGGCTCATTGATTTCACTCCTAACCTTCTTAGTCGCATCGACAATATTTTTAAGGCTTTCAAACGATTCTTCCTCTGAACGGGTCTTCAAGCCACAATCAGGGTTGATCCAAACTTTATCAACCGGCAGCTTGGCGACTAATTGTTTGATCAGTCCTTCAATCTCTTGCTCTGATGGAATTCGAGGTGAGTGAATATCGTAAACGCCGGGACCAACTTCTGTCTGGAACTTGGCTGCGACTAATTGGTCGATCAGGGTAAAGTCGGCACGAGAGGCTTCAAACGAGATAACATCGGCGTCTAAAGCATCAATGGCTTTAATAATATCGCCAAATTCGCTGTAGCACATATGGGTATGAATTTGGGTACTTGCCTGAACTTTACTGTGAACAAGTCGGAATGCCGGAACTGCCCAATCCAAGTATTCAGAATACCAGTTGGATTTTCTAAGTGGCAGATTTTCTCGTAATGCAGGTTCATCGATTTGAATAATCTTGATGTCATGCTTTTCCAAATCAAGGACTTCATCTTGAAGAGCCAAGGCAATTTGAGTAACTGATTCTTTTGGTGTGACGTCTTCACGTGGGAACGACCAGTTGAAAATCGTCACTGGTCCGGTCAGCATGCCCTTCATTGGCTTATCAGTCAGGTTCTTTGCGAACACTGAAGCGGCAACGGTGATTGGCGCAGTTCGACTAATATCGCCCCAAATAATTGGTGGTTTAACACCACGAGTACCGTAAGATTGAACCCAGCCGTTTTGAGTGAAGACAAAGCCGTCGAGTTTTTCTCCGAAGTATTCAACCATGTCGTTACGTTCGTATTCACCATGAACCAGAACGTCCAAACCAATTTCTTCTTGGATTTTAACGATCCGGCGAATTTTATCTTCATTAAACTTGTCGTATTGTTCCTTGGTGATTTCACCTTTACGTAATTTGGAACGATTTTGACGAACATCTTTTGTCTGTGGGAATGAACCAATTGTGGTTGTTGGCAGGATTGGCAGATTGAATTCCTTCTTTTGGATCTTTTCCCGTTCTGCTCGTTCCGGAAGGCGGGTGTAGTCAGATTCGGTCAGGCCGGCAATTCTGTCACGAACGGCTTCATTGAATGGATGTTTGACGCTGCGGAATAAAGTGTCGTTCTTTTCCAAAGCGGCCTTGCCATCTGCTTCATCGCGGTAGATGTTATCGAGTTCCTTGATTTCATCAAGCTTTTCAATCGCAAAAGCCAAATGCTGTTTAACGTCTGAAGGAACCTTGGTTTCATCTGCTGCACTATAAGGAACGTGAAGAAGAGAAGCCGAACTGCTCAGGATAACTTGGGCTTTGGTATTCAAGCCGTTAAGTAATTTAATGGTCTTTTCATAATGGTTGCGCCAAATATTTTTACCATTTACAACACCGGCAAAGAGAACTTTGTCAGCGGGGAAGCCGTTTTGTTTAACGAGTTCCAAGTTATATTTGCCTTCAACAAAATCCAATCCAATTCCATCAAAATCAAGGCTGGTAACATCGTTATAAACATCGCGAATATCGCCAAAGTAGTTTTGTAAAAGAATTTTGGCTGATCCCTTGCTGGCTAAAATGCCTTTGTATAATTTGTCAAAGATGGTCTTTTCAGCAGAATCAACATCAAAGCTGAGAGCCGGCTCATCGATTTGAATCCAAGCAACCCCTTGTTGGTTGAGATGCTTAATAACGTCAGAGTATGCAGAAATGAGGGCATCAACAAAATCTTTAGGTGTTGGACCGTCAATAAAACGGCTTAACTTGAGAAGTGTGTATGGACCTGTGATGACGGCCTTGGCGTTGATCCCAAGCTTGAGGGCTTCGTCAACTTCGTCAAATAGTTTGCTGCCAACCAACTTAATGTCAGTGGCTTTGGAGAATTCCGGCACAATGTAGTGATAGTTGGTATTGAACCATTTTTTCATTGGGAGTGCTTTAACTGTTTCGGAACCATTTTGGTATCCACGGGCTTGGGCAAAGTATTCGTCGAGCGGTGATAAATTAAGTTCCTTGTATCGTTCCGGGATGATGTTTAAAAGATTGGCAGTATCTAAAACGCCGTCAAAGAATGAAAAATCACCTACTGGAATCAAGTCGATGCCGGCAGCTTGTTGTGCCTGCCAGTGATTCTTGCGGATGCCGTAAGCTGTTTTGAGTAACTCAACTTGGTCAATCTTGTTTTTCCAATAGTGTTCTGTAGCAAATTTTAATTCACGGTGATGGCCGATACGTGGAAATCCAATAATTGTAGTTGTCATGTGGGTAGCCTCCTAAGCTTTAGAGTGCGAGCCAAGCCGGTTAGTTCCTGAGCATTTATTTAACAATGAGTTTTGATGCGTTTCTTGCATCGTGGGCTCATTGTTGGATAAAGCGGAGGGGGCTGGTTTGGGGAGCACGTTTTGTTAGTAATAGTAAGAAACGAAAAAACAAAGCACTGAAAAATCTAGATAACATGTCTTTCGTAAGGATCATTTGAAATTCCCTCATCGAGAATCTTCTTGCTCCATTCTTTGGCTGAGAATAAAGAGTGGTCACGATAATTTCCGCAGCTGTATTTATCCACGCCCGGAACATCTTTCCATTCCACTTTATTGGCAATTTCATCAAGGGATCCCTTTAAGGCCTTGGCAACTTCGGTGGTGCTGTGTTCGCCCCAGGTAATCAAGTGAAATCCAGTCCGACAGCCAAATGGTGAACAGTCAATCACGCCATCGAGGCGATCTCTGAGCAGGCTTGCCAATAAATGTTCGATGGTATGCAACCCGGCAGTTGGAACAGCAGTTTCGTTGGGCTGAGTTAACCGCAAGTCGAAGTTGGAAACGACATCGCCTTTAGGACCGGTTTCTGTTTTAATTAAACGAACGTAAGGTGCTTTAACCTTTGTGTGATCCAATGTAAAACTTTCTACTTTTGCCATAAATAATCTATCTCCTCATCCAATATTGTTTTCATTTATTCTTAATGCCAGCATTGTTTTTTAATTTATAGAAACAAAAAAACATTCGTCCCTCGTGTCAGAATTAATCTGACCGAGGGGCGAATGTTTCGCTTTACCACCCTGAATTTGTATTGATTTCGCAACCAACACCTCTGAAAGTACCAGACTTCGATACTCGGCGATGTAACGGTCGCACCCGGGTTTCAAGCGTTAACTTGAAATCGCTATTCAGAGTTCATCTTCATTAACTTATGAACCATCCTTTTTCACCAACCGGATTCTCTAAGGGTTCATTCGCCAACTACTCTTCTCTTCAGAGCTTTAATTTACTAGCATTAAAATTTAATGATAATAATAGTCGCAGTTCTAATGTTTGTCAACCGCATATCAAAATTAAATTATTTTTCGGGCGAAAGTCCTTTGACCAAAAACTCGACTGCCTGGTCAATGACCGTATCCAAATCGAGTTTTCGATCGAATAAAACAATTTGGGCACCATAGCCCGCTCCAATTGATAAAACGTACTCCATGATTCTTGCAGTATCCCAGTCGACGAGTAGGTGTTCTTCTTTCAACTTGTCGATCACTTTTGGGATTGTATTTGTCAGCACGGATTTGACAGATTTGACTAATTCAGCCAGTAACTGGGGATCGCTTATCGCCTGCATGAACAAGATTTTGATAATTTGCTTGTTCTCGGTGGCAAATGTCAATCGGTTTCGTAGAGTTGGTTTTAAAAATTCGGCCAAGTTGTCATATTGAAAATGATTAATATCGTAGGAGAATTCCTTGGCTGCTCTTGGAATGGTTTTCGAAAATAATGGTTGAACAACTGCCTGTAAAAGCTGTTCCTTAGTATTGAAACGCTTGTAGACCGTTCCCTGACTGACACCGGCTTTTTTGGCAATGTCAGCTGTCGTTGTGGCTTCGAATCCCTTTGAGGCAAATAGTTCCAGGCAGGCTTTAAGAACCTGCTTTTGCTTTTGTGGTAAATCCTTTGTGGAATCAATGTCTTCTGAATAAAATGACTCAATTGAAGTTGATGCCATATCTTTCACCTACACTTTCCGATATTTCCGCATGCCAATCATGTTCAACACGATGAAGACAAGTAAGAATATGAGTATAGCAGAGAATTGGGGGATGATTGCCGAAAAGCTGGCCTGTTTTTGAATAACGTCGGTTAGGGCACTGGCACCATAATAAAGCGGCATGATGTGGGCAATGACCTGCAGCCATCCGGCCATGTTGGCAACTGGAATCAAACCTGAGAAGAAAATTTGTGGATGACGACGATCGGGATGAATTGCACCATCTGAAATTCCGATGCTGCAAACGTTGAAACAAATAATCCCATCGAAAGGGCAACCATCGCCAAAGCAAAACAAATCAACAGGACGATTGCAATGTTGCCTAAAATCTCAATTCCTAATACATAAATACAGAAGAGAACGATAATGGCGGTTTGAATGATCGCAACTGCACCGTAACCAGTCAGGTAGCCATAGATAATTTCACTTCGCTTAACCGGCGTTGCAAGTAAGCGATCCAACGTTCTTGAATTTCGTTCGTTTAAAAGCGAGATGCCTGATATTAGGAAAACAAAGAAGAAGACCATGAATCCCAAGAATACCGGCAGCATCGTCGTAAAGAACGAAGAGTTGCTCTTGCCGTAAAGATAATGCTGACTCAGCTTGAGACTGCTTGGCTTTTGCATATTCTTTGGGGTTGAAGGAGCTGGAATTCGACCACTGATGGTTGACGGTAGTTGCTTTTTGATCTGCTGCAACTGAGCTTGCATCTTCATCAAACCGGCTTTCGATTTTTTAGTAGCAGCTGCCAGTTGTTTGATTTGAGTTTTGATTAACGCCATCTGAACGGATTTCTTGATAATTGCCATTTTATTTTGGTCGGCATTTTGGTAGGTCACAATTAATTTGCCGTTGGTCTTTTTGATGAAGCCAGCGTAATCCTTATCACGAATTGTTTGTTTTGCCGAAGCATTTGCGGACATCTTATGAATTGTGATGTGCTTGTTATCAATTGCTTTGATCAGTGAGCTGGAGACGTTGTTTGTCCCAATGTCTGCCACCGTATTGGTGTTTGATTGAAATAGAAAATACATTAATGACAAAATAAATAGGGGAGCAATGAACATTAACGCCAGTGTCCGCTTATCACGAAACATC
The DNA here is from genome assembly GCF_009739535.1 of Lentilactobacillus kefiri. Lineage (GTDB taxonomy): Bacteria > Bacillota > Bacilli > Lactobacillales > Lactobacillaceae > Lentilactobacillus > Lentilactobacillus kefiri. The sequence continues at coordinate 682,704 of NZ_CP029971.1, read as the reverse complement.
TCAACGAAGATTCGTTTAGTTATTGTCAGTATTCTCATTTGATTTCCCCGCTTTCAAAAAGACTTGTTCCAAATTATCAACCTGATACTTTTTCTCCAAACTATCGGGAGAGCCGTGGGTAATGATGTGGCCATCACGAATCATTAGAAGCTCGTCACATTCGGCGGCATCCTCCATCACGTGGGTTGTGATGATAATTGATTTGCCGTCCTTGGCGTACTTCCTCAATTCGTCCCAGATTTGCCGACGCAGTTCAGGATCGATTCCAACAGTCGGTTCGTCCAGAACCAGTAAGTCAGGATCTTGAATCAAACTGATTGCTAAGGACAAACGGCGCTTCATTCCACCTGAGTAATTGCTGACCCGTTTATCCAAATCCTGGTTGAGGTTAACGACTCCGGCGGTGTATTCGATCCGCTCATTTAGCTGATCTTTTTTCACACCAAACAGTTGAGCAAAGAACTTGAGATTCTCACGACCGGTCAAACTTTCATATAGTGCATCGTCCTGAGCCATAAATCCGATTCTTTGCAGGACTTGTCGGTTAGGCATTTCTTTGCCGAAAATGGTCACTTTACCGTCATCTGGCTGTTCCATCCCCATGATATTTTTAATAATGGTGGTCTTACCCGCACCGGAAGGGCCAATCAGGCCTAATATTTCGTGACCTGATGCCGTTAAATTCACATCGTGCAGGATTCGCTTTTTATTAAAGCTTTTATCAACGTGTGTCACTGTTACGACTGCATCCATCATGATTCCTCCCCTTGTGAGTGAGTACTAACTCACTTATGCCTTTAGTATACGTCATCTGAGGTGAGTGTCAACTCACAAATTGCAATTTTCCCTTGCCTCACGTATAATGACATTAAAATTTAGTCCTTTAAATAGTCCAGCGAGTCTGTCAAGGAAGCCATTAATGAATGTTGTTTTTACCGGTAATTACACCGGGAAAAATGCACTTCGACTCTGTCTGAGACGAAGTGCATTTTTCTTTGTCGACAACTCATTTCAACTTAAAAATCAATTGAGACGACACGACAACTTTAAAGGATGATCAGAGGAGATTAATTATGGAAGATAAGAGTTTTGGTCGCGTTGAATCAATCCCCAAGGAACATCGTCATCAATCATATTGGGATATGTTTGCGACTTGGGTTGGTGCTAATGCGAATAACGGAACTTGGTACGTTGGTGGGGTGATTGCAGCCTGTGGTTTCGTAACCGCATCGACCACGCTCATTATTGTTGGCGTCATTACATATTTTTTACTGGCCTTATCAGGTTACATGGGCTACAAGACCGGATTACCGGCAATGGCATTGACTCGGGCATCCTTTGGACTCAAGGGCAGTTATTTGCCTTCTGTCATTAACGTGGTGCAGTTCATCGGCTGGGCAGCCGTGAACACGTTTATTGCCGCCACCTCTATCAGTTATATTCTTCACGATGTTCTGGGTTGGCCGGTTTATGGTAAACCGGGCGGACTTAAAGGCCTGGTGTCTGGAATCGTTGTGATGAGCATTTTACATTTACTGAGTATTTCAATGGGTGAAAAATCAGTTCGGATCATTGAACGAATTGGTATTATTCTGGTCTTTATCCTGGTTATCTGGGAATCGATTGTCGTTTTCCAAAATGTTTCGTTATCAGAAATCGTTTCCTGGCACGCACCGGCTGCTCTTAAGATGACCCCGGGGCAGGCGGTTGACGTTCTGGCTGCTTTTAATCTAGCTTGGGTGACAGCTGCCAGTGACTTTACCCGCTTTTCCAAAAAGCGTTCCAGTTCAACTTGGGCACCGTTTTTTGGCGCTAACCTGGGGTTGATTTGGTTTGCCATGATTGGTATTATCTCAACAATTGCGACCGCGATTACCCTGAATCACTTTGATGCCAACAATTCAGATCCTTCGACTATTGCCAGCAAGTTGGGGCTGGGAGTTCTGGCAATGCTGGTCATTATCATTACCAGTACGACGGCCAACGCGGTTAACCTGATGTCGGCCGGATCCGCTTTGACCAACATGACCAAGCGGCTGTCATTAACATTCAGCATCGTTTCGGTCACGCTGGTTGCGGTGGTTGTCACCTTTATTCCGATTTTTTATTCCACTTTTCTCAATGTTTTTACAGCGTTTCTGGATGGAATCGGCATGTTCTTGGGACCTGAAATTGCCATTTTCTTGGTTGATTTCTATGTTGTTGCCAAACGAAAATATAACGCTGCTCATTTTGCCTCACGAACCGGGAAATATTGGTATACTGGTGGCATTAACTGGATTGCAATCGCTTCGTGGCTGATTGCGGTTCTGGCATATGGATATATTAAAACCGTGGCCGTCGTTGCAGACTCCGTTGGTGCAACCTTTATTTCGATGCTCATCGCCGCAATCATTTATTTGGCCGGCAGTTCGTTGATCTCACGCGGCCACATTCAGGAGGATTAGCTTGGCAACAATTACAAAGCAAACGTTGAGTTTGGACGATGTCGAACCGGATAATACGTATTCAAATTGTACGTTCACGGTTTCAAATGAACTGATTCGGATTAACGATGTGGTTTTTGATCACTGTCAATTTGAGCAAAGTAACTTTGACCGCAGTGACTGGGGATACGTGGAATTCAAGGGATGCGACTTATTGAACGCAACTTTTCATAAAAGCTACTTATCGAACTGTAAGTTCACCAACGTGCAACTGATGAGGGCCGACTTTTCGATGGAAACGTTAATCAAGAAGTGTCAATTTCACGACTCTAACCTTCACTATGCGAATTTTAGTGAAACCAAGATGGAAGATAGTTTCTTTGTTGACTCTAATTTGGTGGAAAGCAGTTTTCAGGCTGTGACCGTCAAAAAAGATTTGTCATTTAACAACTGTGAAATCAATCAAATTGATTTTCTGGATACCCACATGAAAGGGATCGACTTATCAAAGGCAACTTTTGATGATTTGATTGTTAATCCGGAACTGATCAAAGGGTTAAAAATTAATCCCTGGCAGGCCGGACAGATTGTCGCAATGCTGGGCGTGATTGTCGAAGATTAAGGCACCTAAAATGTTTTTTGAATCCACCAAATTTCAAACGGTTGCTGATGATATAATAATCATTCAGGGAATTTTAGATTTGAAAGGAGTGGTGCAATGATGAATAAATTACCGATTCGAATGACCTTCTTTTATCAGGCTCATCCGGTTGTTGCGGCAATTTATTTTTTGGAAGTTATTATTGCACTGCTTCTTTTTAATCATCCCGCCGTTGCGATATTTGGATTTGTTGGATTGACGGTCACGTCAATTCTTTATTTGGGATCGACAGCGGTGTGGCGCCAATTTAAAATGAGCCTGTTTTTATTTATCACGATTGTGTTGTTCAACTGCCTGTTAAATCAGCGATTTGGTCCCATATTGTGGCAATTTTCAGTTGCCGGCGCAACCTTTAAGTTAACGGCTCCGGCACTGCTATATGGTGCGGTAATGGGCCTTATGCTTGTTCAAATGCTAATGGCTTTTGGACTGCTGAACGTGATTCTGCCACCCAATAAATTAGTCTATGTATTTTCTTCAGTGACACCTCGAATCGGCTTATTGGTGGTTATCTCGGCCAATTTGGTTAAGGCGTTTGTCCGCAACTTTCATCAGCTGTCGATGCTTCAAAAAACACGCAACGTTGATTTGACCAAAGGGTCACTCTTGAGCCGCATTAAAAGTGGTGGGCATCTGCTGCAGATTTTACTGGAAGATTCGTTGGCATCAGGGATGGAAACAGCCAGACTGATGGATGCCAGGGGATTTGGAGCTGCCAAACGAACTCATTATCATACATATCGTTGGCACCCCACAGATTGGGCCTTTTTGTGTTCGGCAACCGTTCTGTTTTCAGTTATCGTCATTGCGCGATTGAATCAAATTGGTTGGTCGGGCTCGGTTGCCCAATATACAAATTTTTGGATGAATGGTGATATTTTGGGGGTTACGTTGCTGATGGGGATGCTGATTTTGCCGATGATTGCCGAAGGAGTTTATCACTTATGCACGAATTAATAAGAGTCGATCACCTGACATTTAAATACCCCGTGCAAAAATCGCCAGTTATAAGCGATATCAATCTAAAAATCAGCCAGGGCCAGTTCGTTGTCATTGCCGGTGCAACCGGGAGCGGCAAAACCACCTTGATGAATCACTTTAAGAAGGAACTGACGCCCAATGGCCACCGGCAGGGGCAGGTTTTAATTAACCAGAAGCCCATTAACGAATTATCAAAACTTGAAAGTGCCAAAACAATTGGATACGTTGGCCAGGATCCAACCGTACAGCCGATTATGTCGACGGTTATCGATGAACTGGCTTTTTCCTTGGAAAATGTGGGCGAACCCAGTGCGGAAATTGAACGACGAATTGCTGAACTGGCCAATTACTTGGGCCTTGATCAGTTGCTGCATAAAAGTATTGATGCCCTTTCGGGTGGCCAGTTGCAGTTGGTCAATCTGGCCTCAGTACTGATTCTACGGCCAAAAGTGATTCTGCTGGATGAGCCGGCTGCGCAATTGGATCCGTTATCAACGCAACACTTCTTTGAAGTTCTTAACCGGGTTCATGAAGAATTGGGAATCACAATTGTGCTGACAGAACACAACTTGGATGGGGTATTGTCCTTGGCGGACCGGTTGATTTTATTACAAAACCAAGGGATATCTTTTGATGGTCGTCCACGAAATGGACTGGAAACCATGACGGCAGATCCAAAACTAAAATATTTTGTTCCACAAGTTTCACAAGTATTTTTGAAGAAGGATCGCCACTTTCCAGATCTGCCAATCTCAGTTGCCGAAGGGCAGCGACTCATTTCAAATCAACAGTTAAAGTTTACTTATGTAGGAACGTCAACATCCGCATCAGTTGGCGAAACCAATGTCTTGGCCGCCAAAAACTTAACCTTCTCTTTTGACCGCCAATCCAATGTGATTGACCACTTGGATTTAAATTTACCATCCGGTGACTGGTTATCAATCGTTGGTAAGAATGGTTCCGGAAAATCCACATTGTTAAGCATTTTAGCTGGCTTACGGATTCCCCAACACGGCAAGGCCCGGTTCCACAAAAAGCTTGTCTGGAAGATTCCCAATGCCGGCCGAATCAAAGCCATTTCATTTCTTTCACAAACGCCTTCACTGCAGTTCGGTGAAGAAACGGTTGAAAAGGAACTGATGAGACAAGCCGAGGCACTTCAGCTGGAATTTCCGGACAAACAAGTTAAAATGATGGTTGATCGACTGCATTTATCTTCGTTGGTCGATCAAAGTCCGTTTGACATCAGTGGCGGCCAGCAGCAATTGCTGGGTGTCGCGTTGGCACTGCTGGTGGATCCGGAATTATTAATTCTGGATGAACCGACCAAGGGACTTGATCCATATACCAAACGATTCTTAGGCCAAATTTTAAAGGACGTTAACGAGTCTGGTACCACAATTTTGATGGCCAGCCATGACATGAAATTTAGTGCTGAATATTCCAAGCACTGTGCATTTATGTTTGACGGTCACTTGAATACGGTGCTTCCAACCCGCAGTTTTTTCGGCAATAACTTTTTCTTTACGACACCGATCAATCGATTATTGAGGAATCAAGTACCAATGGCAATTTTGCCGAATGATGTTAATCTGGCTTCAGAAGGGACAAGTAAGCATGTTTCATAAATCAAAGGCCGTCTTTTATAGTCGGCTGTTGTTTGTTTTCATATTGATTGGCGTATTTTTAACGTTAATGATGCTGCTTCATAACAAGCATTATTTGATGTTTAGCTTCATGGTTCTACTGTGCAGCATCCTGCCGGCGTATTGGAAATTCGAAAAGCAGCCTTTAACCACCCAAACACTGATGTTTGTTGCAATCTTGATTGCCTTGGCGGTTGCTGGACGGGTGCCCTTTGCCGCTCTTCCGAGTATCCAGGCAGCCAGCTTTGTCATTATTGTCGGTGGCGTTTCATTGGGACCTGAACTGGGATTTGTGACTGGAAGTACCACCGCCTTGGTATCCAATATGTTTATGGGCCAGGGGCCCTGGACTCCTTGGCAAATGTTTGCCTGGGGATTGATGGGGCTGTCCGCCGGTCTCATTGGGATGACCAAGCTTAAAAAGAGTTTGATCTTTATGATCATTTTTGGTGGTGTTTGGGGATTTCTGTTTGGCTGGATTATGGATCTCTGGTACGCCTTGCAGTACGTTTCGCCAATGACTCTCAAAAGTTTCATTTTGGCATTTGCCAGCAGCGCGCTGTTTGATTTGTACCATGGACTTTCAAACATTGTTTTGATTGCACTGCTTTATCGACCTTGGGAAAAGTTGTTTACAAGGCTGGATCGTAAGTATCGATTTTTACCAACAAAACAAAATAAAGGGATGGACTAATGATGAAACGAATGAATAAATTAATCACTTTATCAATGACCGGATTGTTATTGGCAGGTGTTGCCGCACCGCTTTCAACTGTGAACGCCGCCCAAATTAAGACTGCTTCAAGTGCTTATCAGTCATCAAAGGCGAAAGCAACCTATAAGTATGCCAAAAAGATGCTGGTCAAAAATCGAACTGGCTTTTCCGGCAAGACGAGTTACATATTTAGCAAGAAGGCTTATCCAGATAGTGGTGCTGCCTATGGCTATTCAGACCTTCTCCTGGGGCTGAAAGGATTTGGCTACAAGTTTACCAAGACGCAGCAGAATCGGGTTAAAAACAGCCTTATATTGAATAAGAAGAGTACGCCAGCTAATTTGGCCAACGCAATCATTGCGGTCAGAGCCGTTGGACTGAATCCGCAAAAATTACGTAAAACCGGCGCCAAAACAACTTTGAACCTGGTAAGTGCCTTATATCACCGTTCAATGACCAAGCAGACGGTTAACGTTCAAAGCCAAGCCCTGATTGCATTGTCGACTGGTTCATATAAACGTCCAAGTAATGCCAAATTTACCAAGAATGGGTTAAGCAACCTGATTGTTAAGAACCAATTGGGCAATCATGGCTGGGCATATAACAACCAAGCTGCAAGTGCGGATAGTGATACAACTGCTATGGCGGTTACCGCTCTTGCCAGAGGAAAATCAACCAGTTCCGCAGTGAAGTCGGCAATCGTAAAGGGTCAAAGCTTTTTGAAGGACGCCGTTCGTCCCAATGGTGCATTTGGATATACATTTAAGGACAAGGTTTATACCAACGCCAACTCAACCGCGGAAGCCATTATTGCTTTCTCCACGAAACAAAGTACGGTCAAGCTGGTGAATGGTTACTTCAAATCAAATCAAACCACTTCACCTATGCGGGCAATGTTAAGTTATGTCCGTTCAACGGGATCGATTAAGGGTGCCACAACGCAAACTTTGGGTGTTGGTCAGGTGAACTTGGCCAACGCAGCATATCGTCAAGCTTTGGCACACCGTTCAATTTATTCAATTAAGTAATATTAAAGGATGAGTTTATGAAAAAAGGTATCGGCATTGTCATCGGCCTTTTGTTGGTTCTGGGGTTGGCCTTTGGCTTTAGAGAAGTGATCGCCAATCAGCACCAGCGCCATGCAAGAACTGAAAAGGTTGCGAAAATGGATTCCGGCAGTCAGCCCAAAGCCGCGTCAAGTTCAGAGGCTACGAGTACGAAACAGCCAAAGGCTAAAAAGGCGACGAGCAAATCTGCCAAGAAACATCACAATTCTGCCAATAAGGGTACTTCAGCGACGAAGGCTTCTCAGTCAGCCAAGCCTGCCACTGCAAAAAGCAGCCGGGAACATGCGACTGCTTCAAAGCAAAGCCCAAGTTCTAAAAAGTCGGCTGCGTCGAAGCAAAGTCATCACTCAGTAAAGCAGCGGGTTACTCGAAAAAGAGCCTCGAAGTACACCGGGAAAGCCTATTTAAAGGTGTCCGGATACAAAAAGTTGTTTTATTCGGGTAATCTCCATATCACGAAAAAAACGACTGCGTTCACGTTGTTGGAGCAAACCAACTTAAAAGTGAAGTACACCAGCAGTCCAGCCATTTATGTCAGTTCGATCAATGGATTGAAAGAAAATGACGTCAAACCGGGCAGCGGATGGATGTATTCAGTCAACGGTAAATACGTTGATAAATCTGCCGGGGATAAGGCGATTAAGCCAGGCGACAAGGTTCACTGGTACTTTACGGTGAATGGATGGAGTCCGTCGGATCATTAAGGCTGGTTAGCGTTAGTGAAACAGTATGATTGATTCAAAAAATAAGCAGGCCCAAAACATGAAGTTTTTGGACCTGCTTATTTTTTATGGTTTATTTTACTTGATTCATTAAGGCATTTAAAAAGTCGGTTACATCACCAACATAGGCAAAATCTGAATCATCAAAGATTGGGGCATCCTTGTCAATGTTGACTGAAACGATCTTCTTGGCGTTTTTAATTCCAACAGTGTATTGAACAGCACCAGAAATTCCCAAATTAATTAGAAGATCAGCTGAAAGGCTTGCGCCACCGATACCAATTTGATCATCATGACTAAATTCGGCTTCATCGGTTAATGGACGAGAAACCCCAACCATTCCACCAAGCTTTGCTGCCAACTTCTGAGCCAGTTTAATATTTTTCTCGCTATAAGCACCACGACCAAGGGCAATCACAACTTTTGCGTCATCCAACTTAGATGAACTATTGATAATGGGGTCAGTGGCAATTATTTTACTATTTTTGTTCTTATGGAAGGTAAATTCAGCCTGAACAATTTCTGTTTGGCTGTTGTTCACTTTCTTAGCTCTAAAAGTATTCGGCCTAACTGTGACCATTTGTGGACGCTTGTCAGGGCAAACAATATCACACATGACATTATCACCGTAAGTTGGCTTTACCTGTACCAGCAGGTCATTTTCATAATAAATATCAAGACTGTCACCGGTCAAACCGGTTTGGAGTTTTGCTTGAAGGCGAGGGGCAATTGATCGTCCCAAAATTGTTGCAGGGAAGAGCAAACTATTTGGTCGATTTTGGTCAGTTACTTGAAATAAGGCATCGGCAAGTTCTTCATCGGTTGCTTCATCAAATTGGTCGTCTACTAATGATTCAATCCGATCAGGGCCATATTCTTTAATGATTGTTTCTGCTTGAGTTTTAGAAGTCTCTGGTACGACGGCTACGACTTTACGGCCATCTGCAATTTGTTTGGCTTTGGTAATCAGCTGCAAGCTGGTTGGCTCAATTTTTGAACCGGTTATTTCGACATATACCCAAATTTCGTTGTTATCCATAAGTTTGCTCCTCTCAGTCCAATTTGCTAAGCAGTTCGGAAACTGCTTCAGTTGGATCCACTGGCAAGACGGTCGTTTGTTTTAATTCTTTGGTTGGTTCATAAACCTTGGTGACTTTTGTAGGGGACCCAGATTGACCAATTTTTGAGAAATCGATATTTAGATCGTTTTCAGTCCAAGTGGTAATCTGCTTTTCAAAGCTTTCTTTAATATTCAACGGTGTTTCGTAACGTGGGGTATTTAATTCTTTTCTAACCGTAACCACTGCCGGCAGGGTTACCTGGACGTCTTGGACGGCAGAATCAAGCTGACGTTTAGCCACAATGGTATTTTCCGATTCCAGACTGACTGTTTCGGCAAAAGTTACCTGGGGGAAATTCAATAGCTCGGCCACAATCGGACCTACCTGACCGGTATCAGCATCGACGGATTGACGTCCAAACAACACCAAGTCAACATCACCGATAGCTTCAATCGCTTTTGCAAGGGTATAGCCGGTTGCCAGTGTGTCAGCACCACCAAATGCTCGAGAGCTTACCAGAACGGCACTATCGGCACCCATCGCCATTCCATCTCGAAGGGAAGTAGTATAACTATCAGGGCCCATACTTAAGAGGATGACTTCACCACCAGCTTGATCACGAAGCTGAAGGGCGGCCTCAATTGCATTCTTATCAAATGGATTGATAATTCCCTGAATTCCTGAACGAACTAGGTTGTTTGTTTTCGGGTCAATTTTAACGGAATCTGTTTCTGGTACTTGTTTAACTCCAACAACAATTTTCATGAGTTATGCTCCTTTACTTCGCAATCTCAGCGTTAGTGATTTCAAAATTCATTTTTTCAATTGTCCCTTCGGCTAGTTCCATGGCTCTGGCATCTCGAATCAGGTGTTCAACCGGATATTCATGGCTGTAACCATAACCGCCAAGAATTTGAAGTGCTTTGTCACTCGCAGCAACTGCTGATCGACTGCCATAGGATTTGGCCATTGCGGCAACTTCAGCATACGGGCGACCGGTAATTTTATTTTGGGCACCTTTTTGATAAAGTGCTTGGGTGTTTTGCTTGGCAATTGCAATGTCAGCAATTTTTTCTTGAGTGACCTGTAATTGATACAGCGGTGTATCCAATGCTTTTCGCTCTTTGGAATAGCTGACTGCGGTTTGCAATGCATGATCAGTGATTCCAGTTAGTACCGCACCCATCAAAACTCGTGCATCGGCATGGGCATTGTCACCAATTTCCAAGCCTTCACCAATGGTTCCTAATAAATGACTTTCGGGAACGACCACATGGTTGAGAACAATTTCGCCAACTGGTACACCTTTCAGCCCAATGAAATCCTCTCGTTTGCCAAATTTAAAACCAGGCATATCTTTATCGACTACAAAGACAGCCATTTGGTCATCCTGGGTTTTGGATAAGACACAGTAAACTTCTGCAAGCCCACCGTTTGTGATCATAATTTTGTCACCTGTAATAACCCAGTTGTGGCCCTGCTTGATAGCTCGGGTGGCGATTCCTTTCGGGTTGGACCCGCCTGATGGTTCAGTCATAGAGAAGGCAAAAATTCGTTTGACAGCACTTGGAAGATACTTCTCATTCAATTCCTTATTTCCATATTTAATAAATTGTTCAATGGTTTTGAAATGGCCTTCAAGGGTAACGGCCATGCTAGCGTTGCCGACAGCAATTTTTTCAAGTGCTTCAGCTGCAGCAACGTAGTCAAAACCGGCACCACCGTATTCCCTTGGGAGAGTGATTCCCAGTAGACCAGTGTCGATGACTTTTTGTAATAAGCCGTCAGGATAATCGCCGTTGGCATCGATGGTCATATCTAGTGGGGCCAACTCGTTTGTGGTGAATTCCTTGATCATTTGAATAAGCATTTGGTTTTGATCGTTAGTTATCGACATATTAAGTCCTCCTGTGCATACTTTCACAATACTTTATATTCCAAAATTATATATTCATATATTCCAAAAGTCAATATAAATGTTTATATATTTTGAGTATAATTTGGTGTTAACTAATATAATATGGTAATATTAGTTTATAAATTAATGTGGAACTGGTTGGGAGGCATGGTATAAGTGAATATTCAAAAATTCGTTGAACGCAGGAAAAAGCTTGGATATTCCCAAAGCGAGCTTGCTAAAGGCATTTGCACACAAGCTACTATTAGTAAGTTTGAAAACAATGGGAAAATGATTTCAACCAAGATTTTAACTCAGTTGTGTCAGCGGTTGGGGTTATCATTGAGTGACATTTTTCCCAGTGAGTCTGATAAGGACTCTGCGGTGCGGGATGATTTGCGCAGGGCTGAATTTGATCTGATTATTACCGAATATGATGAAGCATTGAGTATTTTAAAATCCCTTAATGTTAAGGAGATTTCGGATAAACAAATTCAGATGGAATATTTGTTTATTCGCGGATATGCGTTGGCACTTAGCCAGCAGGATACGGATGAAGCGGTTTTTTGTTTCGATCAGATTTTAAATGGCTATGATGAGGAACATGCGACTGTCTATTCCCCGTTGGCATATGTCGGTATGGGAATTTCATATCAACAGGCCGGCAATTTTGATAAGGCTGAATTTTATTTTTCAAAAATGCCTCAACGATTGAAGACGATGTCTAATAATGATGTTGATTCTGTTTGGAAATCTCTGACCATGTTGTTTTATACCGGAAGCTTTTATTCCGCCACAAATGATGTTGAAACCAGCAATATGCTGCTGCAGTCACTTGTTAATCTAAGTTCAGCCAGGCATGTGACTTTCTACGTTGCCAGGGCGAAGTTTGAGATGGCAGTTAATGAGCGTGATACCCATGGTAAAACTTCGGATTTTAATGAATTACTGAATGATGCCATGGCATTTGCACGATTTAATAACAATAAACACTTGATCATGCAAATTAATACCTATTTAAAAAGTATCTAAAAAGCATCAGAATCATTTCACGCCATTTGGGGTGGAATAATCCTGATGCTTTATTTTGTTAAATAATTTTTTCTAAGTTGTTGGATATCCTTATTTGATAATCTCATCTGCGTATGGAGATAATGCTTCATTGATCCGGAATGGTGATAAATAGCAGCGTAGGCTGCATTTAAGTAAGCTGTTTTGGCTGTCCGGGATCGTTTTAAATTGGTCAGTACTTTTCGATTATGCGTGTGGCGCTTCATCAGTCGGTACTCATGCCGGGTAGTTGACTTCAGATAATGATTGGATGCCAGGTAGTTTCTCATAATGGTGGTCTTTGGAACACCAAGACTCGACAAAATCAACATTGTTGCAATGCCGGTTCGGTCTTTACCATAGGTACAGTGGTATAAGATCGCACCGGATTTTTGTTTAAGCAGATAGTGGAACATTGACCTATAGGCCTTGATACTGTGGGGCTGGACAACCATTTTTTCGTAAAACAATTCCATGTTATTCGGTTGTTTGGCTGCGAGCTGTTGGATATATTGCGCAGTTGTGTGGACTCCAAATTTGGGATCAGCCATAACACTTAAACGGTGATATCGAGTTCCGTGCAGTTTGGCGTCAGGGGCTTGCTTAATTTCGCTCTTGGATCGGAAGTCCAAAATGACTTTAACATTGGCTCGTTTTGACAGTTTCCATTTGTCATGGCCACTGAGGTGAGTGAGGGCCGATGAGCGAATTAAACGATTGCTTTTGATGTGTTGGCCATTTTTAGCTCGAATGCCTCCGAGGTCGCGTACGTTTGGAACTTTCGTTAATTTAATTTGGTTTCCAATCGGCGACGTTTTTTTAGCGGCTACAGTCGGGAGAAAGCAAATTGTTGCTAATAAGGTTACTGAAATTGTTTTAATAAGTTTGCGTTTCATGATGTCCTCCCGATAGTTCATTATATGTCTATTCTGGCATGTATACATAGATTTATAGAACGATTAGCTCCGTTCTATTCGAAACTTCGACTTTGCAAATTATATTCCATGGAATATAATCGTCCTAATACCTATTTTAGTAACACACAAATATATATTCCGAGGAATGCAAAATGAAAAGAAAAACAGTGATCGAAATAATCAAAGACGAACTTGATTTGTTTAATACCTATAATAATGATCAGGAAATACTTGGATTTATCAAAGAAAGCGATCAGTTGGATTCGAGACTGACTTCAGGATTAACAACCAGTGATCTCAAAGTTTTAAGTACAGCCGACCAATTGGGAGAAACTAAAATCTCCGATATTGTCGACCAAGTGCCGTTAACCCAGGGAGCCGTTTCAAAAATTATCAGCAAGCTTGTCAGAAGGGGCATTGTGGCCAAATTTCATCAGCTGGGCAATCATAAAGATAGTTTTGTCAAACTAACCGAATCAGGCACCGGGATTAATAACATCTATCGTCATTATCATAAGCAGGAAGAGGCTGAATTTAAGAAAATATCCGAGAGCTTTTCAAAGGACGATTTGGAGAAGATTACCAAATTTCTAAAACAGGTTAACGAAATACGAAAAAAAACAAGTAAAAAGCAGTAACCGTTTTCTTTCTTATGGGAGCGAAAGTCTGAGTCTATCGCGTTTAAAAACAAAGTTAGGTTTCCCTAATTTTAGATTTACAAAGTGCAAAATTATGCTAATATTAATTTGTACAAAACATAAGGAGGTACTTTGATGCCAAAGGAAAAACAACCAAAGAAGCAGCATTTGATTCACTATGCAAATGGTCCTTCGTTGGAAGAAATTAACGGAACTATTGAAGTTCCGAAGGGTCGCGGATTCTGGAAAACTTTATTTATGTATTCAGGACCTGGTGCATTAGTTGCCGTTGGATACATGGATCCCGGTAACTGGTCAACTTCAATTACAGGTGGTCAAAATTTTGAATACCTGTTAATGTCTGTTATCTTACTATCGAGTTTAATTGCCATGTTACTGCAATATATGGCGGCTAAACTGGGTATTGTGTCTCAGATGGATTTGGCTCAGGCCATTCGTGCCAGAACCAGTAAAACACTTGGAATTGTATTATGGATTTTGACTGAGTTAGCTATTATGGCTACTGATATCGCGGAAGTTATTGGTGCTGCGATTGCCCTTTATCTTCTGTTCCATATTCCACTAGTGTATGCCGTATTTATTACCGTATTTGATGTTTTACTTTTGCTATTATTAACCAAAGTTGGTTTCAGAAAGATCGAAGCAATCGTTGTTTGTTTGATCTTAGTTATCCTGTTTGTCTTCATCTACGAAGTTGCTTTGTCAGAACCAGATTTCGGTGCAATGGTTAAGGGATTAATCCCAACTGGTCAAACATTCTCAAGTGCTGACCACGTTAACGGTGACACACCATTAACCGGTGCCTTAGGTATCATTGGTGCTACTGTTATGCCCCATAACCTGTATCTGCATTCAGCTATTTCTCAAACACGTAAAGTTGATCATAACGATCAAGACGATGTTGCACGTACCGTACGTTTCTCAACTTGGGATTCAAACATCCAGTTGTCATTCGCATGGGTTATCAACTCACTCTTGTTAGTTATGGGTGTTGCTGTGTTCAAGACTGGTGCTGTTAAGGATCCTTCATTCTTCGGATTGTTCGATGCCTTATCAAACACTTCTATGTTAAGTAACGGTATCTTAATCGCCGTTGCCAAGTCTGGAATTCTTTCAATCCTGTTTGCCGTTGCCCTGTTGGCTTCAGGTCAAAATTCAACCATTACCGGTACTTTAACTGGTCAGGTTATCATGGAAGGTTTCATTCACATGAAGATGCCACTATGGCTTCGTCGTTTAGTTACCCGTTTGATTTCTGTTATTCCTGTTTTGATTTGTGTTGCCATGACTAGTAACGAAACTCCAATCAAGCAACATGAGGCGTTAAACACGTTAATGAACAACTCACAGGTATTCTTGGCGTTCGCTCTGCCATTCTCAATGCTTCCATTATTGATGATGACTGATAATGCCAAAGAAATGGGTGAACGTTTCAAGAACACACTTTGGGTTAAGGTTCTTGGCTGGGTATCAGTATTGGCCTTGACATTCCTTAACATGAAGGGTCTTCCTGATAACATTACCAGTTTCTTCGGTGCTGCTCCTTCCGCAAGTCAAGTTTCACTTGCCCACACAATTGCTTATGTAATTATTGTTGCGATTGTATTATTACTTCTTTGGACAGTTTACGATCTGTACTCAAGCAGAAACAAGATGCCTCAACGTTTCGAAACAACTGCTGAGCATTATGATGAAAGTAAAAAGGATAAAGAGTAATATATAACTAGAAGGAGGGTCAGATTAGATGCAAAATGATAATACTCCACACACAAAATTTAAGAGAATTTTAGTTGGTGTTGATGATTCACCTGATGCTCAATTAGCATTTCGGTATGCAATTTCTGAAGCTCGTCTTTCAGGCGCTTCATTAGTAATTGCTTCTGTTCTTGAATCTGATAATGTCAACGTCTTCCAAGCACTTAACAAAGACTTTGTTCATGGTGAGCGTAAAGATTTGGCAGAACATCTTAACCAATATCGTGAATTAGCACTTCGAGCAGGTGTCAAGACCGTTGATACTGTTGTCGAAGAAGGAGATCCTGGTGAGGTAATTGTTAAGACAATTATCCCAGCTGTCCATGCTGACTTACTGATCGTTGGATCATTATCTAAGACTGGTGTTCGTAAGTACTTCGGTTCACAAGCTGCATATATGGCTAAGTACTCACCAATCTCAGTAATGGTTGTACGTTAATACTGAGCTTTACGGAAACATTGCTTAAAATTTAAGTGTATTATTAACAGGATCGGAAATTTTATTTCCGGTCCTGTTTTAGCAAGAAATTATTGAAGGGGGAAATTCGTTTGGAACTCACAGAAAAAAGCCGCAAGTGGTTTATTGCGACATTACTTTTGGGAACATTCACGATGTCCATTAGTCAGTCTTCACTTTCAACTGCTTATCCGACATTCATGAAGTACTTTAATTTACCTGCTAGTACAATTGCTTGGTTAACAACAGGTTTCATGCTGATCATGTCGGTTGTTATGCCACTGTCGCCATGGTTGATGAAGAACTTTAGATTCAAGCCATTATACCTGACATTACTAATCAACTTCGTTATTGGTACCTTAATTATTATTTGGGCGCCCAACTTTCTGATTATGATGGTTGGTCGTTTAATGGAAGGATTTAGTGTTGGTGTTTTGTTCCCATCATATCAGTCAATTATTTTGGAGATCACACCAACTGATCACCGTGGCTCCGTTATGGGAACCGTTGGTTTGGTCATGGGTTCTGCGCTTGCAGTTGGCCCGATCATTTCTGGAGTTCTGCTGCAATTCTTCCCTTGGGAAGCAATTTTTGCCTTCTTCTTAATTGTTTTGACAGTTGTATTCTTGCTGGCTCTCAAAACGGTTATTAGTCCGTTGAAGATTGAATCCACCAAGTTTGATTTTATTTCAGTATTCATGTCATTAGGAATTATTGGGTTACTGTACTTTATCAACGAAATTTCTCATATGACTCCTACTACCACCTACCTGAACTGGGGTATTCTGATTGTTTCACTGATATTATTGTTCATGTTTGTTCGTCGTCAATTGAAGATGCCACAGCCACTATTGCGATTGGATATTCTTTCAATCACCAACTTTGACTTGGGTGTCGCATTGACATCACTTTCATACATGTCCTTAATTACAGTTACTATTATTATGCCATTGTATTATCAACAGATTCTTGGCTTAACACCGTTATGGTCTGGCCTTGCACTGGTACCAGCCGCTGCAATTCTTTCATGGTTAAATCGACGTAGTGGCCGTTTGGCTGATCGAATTGGGTTTAAGCCGGTTATTATGATTGGCTTTGGTTTGTTTATTGTTGGATGGGCCGCTCTGCTATTGTTCTCATCACTGAACAGTATCTGGATTGCCGTTATCTGCTCAATTATCATTGAGTCTGGAAATGCGTTTGCAATGATGCCAGCCACCACATTAGGTGCCAATTCACTGACCAACGATTTGATCCCGCATGGTTCTTCCATTATTTCGACTATTCGTCAGATTATGGGTTCAACCGCGATTGTTATTGCGACCGTTGTACTCGGAAACAAGAACTTCAATGCGGTGTTCCTGACATTCCTTATTTTGGAAATCATTGCGATCGTTTTGGTATTCAAGATTAAAGATACCAAGAAAGAGCCGGCTAATGCCTAGTTTGAATTGTGAATCCTAATATATTTTCATAAGTAACATGCGTTGACTATTGAATTGGTTAACCATTATGAAAATCACAATGTATTTTGTTGTAACTATTTTCATGTCATGATATTCTATATTTGGATGTTGAAATATCTGTATCGGTTTTGAAGCATACAGGTTTATCCAAATTTAGGAGGTTATATAATGGCATATCGTACTGTTAATCCTTACAACAACGAAGTTGTTAAGGAATATCCAAATGCTACCGATGATGAGTTGCAAGCTGCATTAGCAACTGGTCACGATTTATATGAATCAATGAAGAAACAAGATATTTCCGAAAGAGCTAAGATTCTTCACAACGTTGCTGATAAGTTGCGTGAACATGAAGATGAATTAGCCAAAGCTTGTACGATTGATATGGGTAAATTAATTGGTGAATCACGAGGCGAAGTTGAGCTTGTTGCTCTGATTGCCGATTGGTTTGCTGATCATGGCGAAGACTTATTAAAGCCTGAAAAGATTGATACAATTGCAACTGGTGAAGCCGAAGTTCAACACCACGCAACCGGGGTTGTCATGATGGTTGAACCATGGAACTTCCCTTACTACCAAATTATGCGTGTATTTGCACCTAACTTTATGGTAGGGAACCCAATGATTCTGAAGCATGCTTCAAATACACCAACATCAGCTCAAATGTTTGCGGATGTGGTTGCTGAAGCTGGTGCTCCTAAGGGATCATTGACCAATTTGTTCCTTTCATATGATCAAGTTACTGAAGCAATTGACGATCCTCGTGTTCAAGGAGTTGCTTTAACTGGTTCCGAACGTGGCGGTACTGCCGTTGCTTCAGCTGCTGGTAAGGCACTTAAGAAGAACACAATGGAGCTTGGTGGAATGGATCCATTTGTTGTATTGGGTGACGCTAACATGGATGATGTGAATGACATTGCATGGCGGGCACGGATTTACAATGATGGTCAGGTATGTACTTCATCCAAGCGTTTCATCGTGATGGACAATGTGTACGATGAATTCGTTGAAAACTTAAAGAAGAAGTTTGCTGCACTGAAGCCTGGCGATCCAATGGATCCTAAGACAACTTTGGCTCCAATGAACACTGAACGTGCCAAGAACAAACTGCAGAAACAATTGGACGGCGCAATCGCTGCCGGTGCCAAAGTTGTTTATGGTAATGAACCAATTGATCTTCCTGGTCAGTTCTTCAAACCAACAATTTTGACCGATGTCACTAAAGACAATCCAGCATACAGCGAAGAAATGTTTGGCCCAATCGCCGTTGTCTACAAGGTTCACAGTGAACAAGAAGCGATTGATCTTGCAAACGATAACCCTTACGGACTTGGCGGAATTGTTTTTGCCGGTGATGCTGATCACGGTGCTGAAGTTGCATCACAAATTGAAACTGGAATGGTCTTTGTTAACAACTTTATGTCAACATTGCCTGAAATTCCATTTGGCGGTGTTAAATTATCAGGATACGGCCGTGAAATGAGTCATATTGGTCAAATGGCCTTTGTCAACGAGCAGTTGATTGTTAAGGCTGACAAGCCTAACATGAATAACCTTGCCGGTGGCTTGGTTGCCGTTGACCCTGCTGACTAATTAGCCGATTAAACCAATTTGAATTTAATATATGAAAAAAGTCATCAATCACTGTTGTGGTTGATGACTTTTTATGTTTTCGGGACAATGACCTGTAAAAAATCAGGCTGCGTCTGAACTGTGAATGGGACACACATTGCCGGATCACCGTCAATTCGAGCCTCAATTGTTTGGTCGGATAAACCTTCAATTTTGACTGATTTTGTTTTAAAGTATCGAACCCCACTGGCGTTTTTGAGGTTACCCGTCACAAAGTACCGCAGGTAAGTGATCAGAGACAGAGGTGAAAAGCGTTTCAGCCAGAAGACGTGAAGGTAATCATCATCGTAGGAAGCTTCAGGATTAAAAGAGATGAAACCGCCAACTGAATTGGTTGTCGTGATGAGTAGAATCTGTGCTCGAAAAGCCTTTGATCGGCCATTTGCCGTCAATTTGAGCTTATAAGAGTGGTTGGAATAAAGTTCTTTAAAGCCCTTAATTAGATAGATGATTTTTCCAAACTTCTTCTTTTCCTCGTCTTTCACATTTCTCGCAATGTCTGCCAATCTTCCAAGGGTGAGACTGCTGACCACCGGCGTTTTCCCGATGGCCCCCAGATCGACTTCGGTCGGATTGCCATGGATGAGATTTTTGATGGCATCTGTTGTATTCAGGGGAATCTTCAATGCTCGAGCAAAGTTATTCACTGTCCCACCGGGAATGATACCCAAAGGAATTGATTTTCCAGCCTTTAGGAAGCCTTCACAGGCCGTGTTGATTGAGCCATCACATCAGGCAATCAAATCCTTCAACCGACTGTTTGACTTGGCTCACTGCATCTTCTCGCGACTGGGTCGGACTTAAAACAGCTGAGCGGCCGTGTTCCTCCAAATATAACTTTGTCTGTTCAGCAATCTTTTTATTATCACTGGTTCCAGCATTGCCATTATAAATAATCAGGTATTTTTTCATGGGGCACCTCCTCCGTTAGATTGCTGCGGATTATGGCTTAATTATATTATGAATGCCCGTTTGAGTCGTCTTTGGGGATTATGGTTAAGGAACCATTCATGACTGCGGAAGCGGCATCCACAGTATGCGGATCGGTGAAAATTTTGAGGAACTTCATGAAGCTTTCTGCGGTATTGTCTTCGTTTAAATCTTTCAAAGGCATCCAGAGGTTTTTCCCTTCATCGGATTGTTTGAGGGTACCGGTAAAATCGCTGGTCCGGTATAAGAAACCAATTCGGCGATAAGCTGGTTCTTCGTTAAACCATTCAACGGTTCCGCAGGACTGTAAATGACTGACAATTAAGCCGGTTTCTTCAAAGACTTCCCGAACCATCGCATCGTAGAGGCTTTCTCCTTTTTCAACGTGACCGCCTGGAAAGGTATGACCGAATTTCCAAGCGACGTCGGTTTTATCTTCAACTAGCACTTCTTTGGTTTCTTCATTGTAAATCATGCACATATTAACCATTTCAATTGATTCGCTTCTCGAATATGTCATTTTGACCTCCTACAAGTTCTTTCATTTAATATGTCTAAATTATATCTCACGTTGGTCGTTTCAAATATTTTTTAAGCGAATATAAAAGAGCCTTCAATTCATCGGCTTGAATTGAAGACCCAACTTTTTATTGTTATGAATGTTTAAATCAATGTAAATGGGGATCCTTATTGGTGTCCAGTCCACCAAGCTGACCTCTGAATTCCTTTGAATAGAGGTTCAAATCGGATCTGTACTCGTCGAGATTTTCACTCATGTCAACGGTGTAATCAGCTTCCTCACCGTGTTCACCTTTATCCAAGCCCATCTTTTCTTCTTTCCGGTTAACCCGCATTGGCATTACCAAGCTCAACAGCTTAATGATGATTGATGCAGCAATCGTAACGAAGACGATAGTAGCAAGTGTTGCAATGATTTGAACACCTAACTGATGGAAACCACCACCATAGAAGGCACCATTATGAGCAACGATTGGGTTGACTGATTTGGTAGCAAATAGTCCGGTTGCAATTGAACCCACAATTCCACTGACACCATGGCATCCAAATGCATCCAAAGCATCATCAACACCAATTCGATCTTTGAGATAGTTTACAAAGAAGTAGCTGGCAAATGTTGAGAACATGCCAATCCAAAATGATCCGGCGATAGTGACAAACCCACAGGCAGGGGTGACACCAACTAATCCACAAAGGGTACCGGTACAAACACCAACCAAGGTTGGCTTACCGTTGATAATCATGTCCAAAATCATCCAGGTTACCATTGCGGTACCAGTGGACATTGTGGTTGTGATAGTTGCTTGAGCGGCAATGTTGTCAACACCCATTGCTGATCCGGCGTTAAACCCATACCAACCAATCCAAAGAATGGTGGCACCAAGTAAAACCCAAGGTAAGTTGTAGTGGGTATGAGGAATATCACCAAATTTAACTCGTTTGCCCAAGAAGGCTGAAAGAACAAATGCCGTAACACCAGCGTTGATATGAACAACGGTTCCACCGGCGAAATCCAAGGTTCCAAGTCCGGCAAGCAATCCGTTGGGACTCCAAACCAGATGGACCATTGGATAGTAAATGATGATTGACCATAGAATTAAGAATACCAACAAGAAGTTGAATTTAATCCGGCCAACAACCGCACCAACGAATAGTGCAGGAGTGATAATTGCAAACATCATTTCAAAGACTGAGAAGATCCCGGTTGGAATCTTGGTTGCGGTCAGTGAAGTTAAGTCGACACCATTCATGAAGAAATTCTTGACGTCACCAACAACACCGCCAATATTTCCTGAGAATGACAATGAATAGCCGATCACAATCCAAAGAACAATTGCGACACCAGTCATAATGAAGACAGACAGCATCGTGTTAACAACGTTTCGCTTTGAAACCAGGCCCCCATAGAAAAACGCTAATCCGGGAGTCATGAATAATACCAAAATACTGGATAAAATCATGAACGAGGTATTTGCAGCATTCATAACATCGCTTCCTTCTCTTTTAATGTCATAAATTCTAACATCATCTTTTTGAAACGTCCAGTACATTTTGAAATTGGTTAGAAAATTATAAAAGCACTCATTAATTTGGAAACGGTGCCAACGCCAGTGATAAAGCAATTGTATTTGGCCAATTTAAGATGAAAAAAGTTTCTGAATTGGATTGGTATATGTAATTAAACCTAACATATTCGACTAAAAAACTGACGGCAACGTGACATGATTGATGATCCCATTTCAGAATTGAGTCCTCGAATTATTTGAATCTGAGACCTTGAATGAAAAATGTCCGTTTTTTCTACCAGAAATGTGGCTTTAACTATTTTATAATAACGTTGTAACCGTTATCATAGAAGATGTATTTATATGATCGTTTTTGGTGAAAATGATTGGAAACACAGGATCATCAACCAAAACGACATCTCAGATTAACTTTGACAAACCATTCTTAATTACTTGAATAAAGGAGCGAAATGATGAAAAGAAAATTTGAACTTGAGAAATCTACCGCTAATGATGCAATCCTCAATAAGCTTGCAGTTACAAACAGTGACGGCAGCTTTGACTTCGGTATGAGTAAATCCAAAGTTAAGCGACAAGGCAAAGGCTATTACCAACTTGGAGATATCACGATTTCCTTACGAACCATCTTCAACCCTTGGGACACCTATAGAACGGCTTTTGACGAAGAACTAAAAGACTGTCCACTGGATGTGTCACGTGAGTGGAAAACTTCAGAAGATGGCACTGAAACCACCTTTACAATTAAACTTAACAATCCGACCAAAGAAGAATATGAAGTCGGCGGTTTGGGCGTTGCCATGATTTTTAACCAAATTCTGACAGACAACACTTTGGATGAAAGCCACCAAAACTGTGTCTTTTCCGATCCATATATCGGCAATGATGCCGGATATGTTCAGGTAACTCGGCTAAGCGGCGATGAACCGACACTACTGGTTACTCCTGGAAAGAACGCTCATTTTGAGGCTTACCGGCCATTGAATGACGATAAGACGCCACGAAGAGTGACGTTTGAAGGATTTTACGAGTGGACAATTCTCTCATTTGCCTATGCTGAAAGTGACTGGTTCGATCAGAAACATTGGAATAAGCCGACTTCATTGATTTTAAAGCCGGGTGAAGGCCAGGAATATTCACTTCGATTCACAGTCATTGATAACCAGGCTGACGTGCCCGAAGAACTTCATCGTTTGGGTATGCCAGTTGTTGATAGTGTTCCAGGCTACACAATTCACGGAACTGAAACCGCTCATTTGACGATTAACGCGAAGAGTCCAATCACTTCGATCAAAGTTTCTCCTGAAAATGCCTTGGACATTTATCAAGCCGGAGACGGTTCGTATAAGCTCGTTGGCACCGGTGATTACTATGGGTATGCCGACGTCTTGGTTGAGTACGAAGACGGCACTCACCAGACGATTAATTACTTTGTATTGGACGCTGCCGATAAGGCCGTTAAAAAACTAGCTGATTTCCATGTTAAAAATCAGTGGCTTGAGGATGATGACAAATATGGGAGAAAACATGCATTTATCACTTATGACCGGGATGCAAAACAAAAGGTCTTAAATGAACGGCGCACGTTTATCTCTGGGGTATCTGACGAAGTTGGTGCCGGGCCAAACTTATTGATGGCTTCGAAAAACCTGCTGATGCCGGATAAACATCAAGTTCAGTTGTTGGAAGAATACGTTGACGATGTTTTGTGGGGAAAGTTGCAAAATAAAGACGACTATTCGGTCCGAGCCAGCCTTTACTATACGGATGAGAACTCCCCATATAGTTGGGCATCATGGGACAAGTCTCGATCCGAGGAAACGTGGCGGGCATATAATTATGTTCACCAGGCAGCCATTTATTGGATGATGTATCGCTTAGCCCGAAATTACGATGGCTTGGTTACTAATCACGACTGGCAGTGGTATTTGGATCATGCTTATCACACAGTGATGGCAATGCATAAGTTTGCCACCAAGGATAAATTTATGTATTTGGAACAGTTTGGCTTGATGGTCGGCAGCGTTCATTTGTGGATCTTAAAGGATTTGGAATATGAAGGCTGGGATGAAAAAGCCAAGAAATATGAGGCATATATGCGTCTCCGTTACCAAATTTGGGCAAGCCTGAAGTACCCATAAGGCAGTGAAATGCCTTGGGATTCAACTGGCCAAGAAGAAATCTATGTTTGGTGTGATTACTTTGGTGATGAAGAGAAGGCCAAGCAGACGGTTGATGCCGTAAAAGCATACACACCTTCAATCCCTAATTGGGGTTATAACGGCGCTGCACGACGTTACTTTGATTCCGCTGTTTATGGTAAGCGGGAAGTCATGGGCAGGCTGTTTGGCCATTATGGTTCGCCTTTGAACGCAATTCCACTTCTTCAGAGTTACAAGGAGCACCATTCAGATGATTTGTATCTGCTGAAAGTGGGTTATGCTGCTTCAACCAGTGCTTTGACAACAATTAACCAAGACGGCTTTGGTTCAATGGGATATTTGGCAAATCCCGATATCATGGACTTTGAACCTTATACCGGAGATTACGGCCAGTCATTTTATGGTTATATGCACGAAGCTGGTCAATTTGTTCACTTCGATCCACAAGCTGGTTGGCTATCATTTGGCGGTGAAGTCGAAGACAATGGGAATATGATTTTAACCATGAAACCAACGGATGCCTTTCACAAGCGACTGTTTGTTCACGGCGAAGAGACTGACTTTGAGATTATTTCGGAAACAGTTCCGATTAAGGATGTTGTCTACGATTTTGCGAATGACAAAATATTCGTTAACTTCTCAGAACCAAAGGTTGCGCCAAGAAATCTCCGAATTCGAACTTCAGAGAATGTTCGGCCAACTGAAAATGGCCAAATGGTTCGTGGGGCATATGAGTTTGATCCACTCGCACGTCAGCTGACATTTAAAATTAAATAATTTTGTATGCAAAAACCGACCAAAGATAAAGCTTATTTTATCTTTGGCCGGTTTTATTTTAAATTGATTATTCAAATATTAATTAAGATCGCTGATGGCATCCGGAATTGGTTCGTTTCCAGTGCTCATCTCAATGACTTCTTTAGCGCCAGCGTGATTCTCAGTAAGACCGATCAGAACATCGGCAACATTATCGATACTGTTTTCGTTGGTGCTGTATGATCCCAGCGTGACTTTTCCAGAACCACTTTTTTCAACCAGGGCAGTCGGCTGGAGGATTGTGTAATCCAAATGGGTATTATGAATGAGCCACTCATCTGCGTAATATTTGGCGATCAGGTAATTTTCCAATGGCGAATTACCAAATTCGTCAGGAGATAGTGAACCTTTGGAACTCAGCATGATGAATCGGTTAATGCCTTTTTCTTCCGCAGCTTCCATTGTCTTAACGGCACCATGAAGGTCAATCTTCAACAAATCCCGACCACCGGAACCGGCCGCAAAGATAATGGCATCGGCTTCTGGCAATGCTTCCTTGATATCATCCATGTGATCACTTAAATCCAACTTAAATGGGGTGACGTTATCATGAACAGGAACTTTTTCAGGATGACGGGCAGCAGCGTACACTTCGTCTTTGTGACTTTTCGACAGCTTTTCAACAACATTTGAGCCAACTCGTCCGGTTGCACCAATTACGATAATTTTCATTTTCGAATCCTCCTCTGCTCTTGTTAACTCAATTATGGTTGATATAAGGGTGGAATGCAAAAGAAAAATTCAAAACTTGATACAGGTCAATTCTTTACCACGGCTTTCTCCATATAATTAAGACATAAATTAAGAAACGGAGCGGGAAATTATGAAATTTCAACGATATATAAATCAACATACAAATCAAATTACATTGGTAACCGCAATCCTGATTGGCCTTGGGTTACTAGGAAAAATGATTAACAGCGATATGATTTACACAGTTTCATTTATCGCCGCTTCAATCATTTCCGCAGTCCCAATTGTCCTACGGGCAGTTTCAGCACTGCGGTTTAAGACAATTAGTATTGAGTTACTTGTCAGTATTGCCGTTATTGGTGCCTTCATCATTGGCGAGTATAACGAATCGGCAATTGTGACCTTTCTATTCTTATTTGGAACCTTTTTGGAAGACAAGACTCTGGCCAAAACCCGTCATTCAATTAAAGATCTGACGGAGATGGCCCCAACCACCGCCTTGGTGATTGATGATGACGGTAAAACGGAAAAAACTGACGTTGATTTTGTCGACGTTGACGATGTCGTTTTGGTTAAAGCCGGCGGTCAAATCCCAGTGGATGGTGAAATTGTTGACGGCTCAGGTCATATCAACGAAGCCAGTATTACCGGTGAATCCAAATTAGTTACTAAGAAAGCCGGCGACCAAGTCTTTTCTGGAACCATTCTGGATAATGGAACGGTCAAAGTCCGGGCAACCAAAGTCGGGGATGACACAACCTTCGGTAAGATTGTTGAACTGGTCGAAGATGCTCAAGATACCAAGTCACCTGCAGAAAAGTTTATTGATAAATTTGCCACTTACTACACACCTGCCGTTTTAATCATTGCCCTGATTGTTGGGTTAATTACCAAAGACTTTAGGTTGGCGATTACCGTTCTGGTACTTGGATGCCCAGGTGCTTTGGTTATTGGTGCCCCAGTTTCAAACGTTGCCGGAATTGGGAATGGTGCCAAGAATGGTGTCTTGATCAAGGGTGGCGAAGTGATGAATACTTTTGCCAACGTTGATACATTGGTCTTTGACAAGACTGGTACGTTAACTGAAGGTAAGACCGCCGTTACTACCATTAAAGATTATTCGAACGATCAATTGGGACTTCAGATTGCTGCCGCGGTTGAAAAGCAGTCCGATCACCCATTGGCTCAGGCGGTTGTATCATTTACCAATGCTCATCAGATTGATTTTGATTCCGTTAAAGTAACGGATGCCAATACCGTTAAAGGCCGTGGCGTGAAAGCCAACGCTGATACTCACCAGGTTTTGATTGGAAATCTCAGGATGATGAATGATGAACAAGTTGATCTGACAACGATTCAGCATCGCGATTTGGAAAACATTCAAAATCAGGGCAGCTCAACTGTGATTGTTGCATTTGATGGTCAGGTTCAAGCGATCTTTGGGATTTCGGACGTTATTCGTCAGGGCGTCAAAGAAAGCTTGGCACAGCTTAAATCACTGGGCATTAAGAAGACGGTGATGCTGACTGGAGATAACCTTCAGACAGCTAATGCCGTTGCCAAACAAATTGGGATTGATGAAGTTCATGCAGAATTATTGCCTGAACAAAAAGTGGACTATGTTAAAAAGTACCAGCAGGAAGGTCACAAAGTTGCCTTCGTTGGTGATGGAATCAACGATAGTCCGTCATTGGTAACTGCTGACATCGGGATTGCCATGGGCAGTGGAACCGACGTTGCGGTTGAAACGTCCGATGTTGTCTTAATGTCATCCGGATTTAATGAATTGATTCATGCATATGGTTTGTCCAAGAAGACGGTGATGAATACCAAAGAAAATATCATCATTGCTATTGGAACAGTTGCCGCATTGCTGGTCGGATTGATTCTCGGCTTTATTTACATGGCCAGCGGGATGTTTGTCCATGAAGCAAGTATTCTGGTTGTGATTTTCAATGCCATGAGATTAATTAATTATCGACCGAAAATGCCAAAACTTGACGCAGATCAATTATCTGTAAACGAATACGATTTATCATTAAAACAGTAAATGAGATGGAGGTTATTAATATGAGTAAAGCAATTTTACAATTAGACGCATTATCATGCCCGTCATGCATGCAAAAGATCAAGGGTGCTTTGGAAAAACAGGATGGCGTGGAAAACGTCAAAGTGTTGTTCAATGCAGCCAAGGTCAAGACAGATTTCGATGGGGACAAAATCTCTGCCGACAAGCTGTCGGATACGGTAACTGATTTAGGTTATGAAGTTCAATCAATGAAAGTGAAATAGGTGAAGAATATGACAACAGCAACTCCAGAACAATTATTTGAAGCAGAAGTAAAGCAAGCAGATATTGATCATCACACGCCAACTGCCGGTGCCATGACTGGTCATATCGTTTCCAATTTGGTCGTATTATCAGACAAGCTCCAGATGGCTAAGTGGTATGTCAAAGGGATGCAGGCTGAACAGCTGAAAGATTTATTCGGCAAACTGTTGCACCAGGCATATGCTCAAAAGGATGCTTTGGGCGCAGTCTTAATTGACGAAGCCTTAGTAACCCCAAGTACCCAAAAAGAATTTGGCGAATACGCCATGCTCGAAGAAAATGGTCAAAACAAGTATGAATCTGCAGAATGGATCATTAACGACTTGGTTCATGATTATGATACTGAGAACATGTTTGTCACCCGTGCCATCAAATTGGCGGACAAAGAAGACCGTCCAGTTCTGGCTCAGCATTTAATTGGTTTGTTACGGGATAACAACCATAACATTGCCAGACTTCAGGCTTTACTTGGCAATACACCACGTGAAGGCTTGGATGAAGAAGACGACGAAGACTAGTCTTAAATGAACATTGTGTATGTAAAAAGGTTTCGAAGCATTGATTGCTCCGGAACCTTTTTTGGATATTATCGCATAACTGATCGAAAAAAGACTCATCAATTATTTAAGTTGATGAGCCTTTTTTTATAACTTAGTTTGAATCGGGGTGATTACCAGAGATAATCGACCGGGTTCTTAATGTATTTGTCGTAAACGTTGCGGACAATCTGCATTTGCTCGTCAGTTAAAGCTGGCAAGTCGGCAGCCGTTGTGTTCCGTTCGATTTGAGTTGGATTGCTTGCACCGGGGATGACTGCTGAGACAGCATCATACATTAGGATAAAACGTAAAGCCATTGCAGCAAGATTATCTGTCCCAAGGCGTTGCTTTAATTCATTTGCAGCTTTAACACCAGTCAGGTAATCAACACCGGAGAAAGTTTCACCCTTATCAAATTGTTCTCCGTGACGGTTGGTTGTTCTGTGGTCTTCGGGAGCAAATTTGGTATCGGCGGTGTACTTACCGGTCAAAAGCCCACTGGCAAGGGGAACCCGAGCCAAAATGCCGACATTGTTCTTCTTGGCTAAATCGAAGAAGAGGTTGGCTGGACGTAAGCGGAACATATTGAAGATAATTTCAACAGCTGAAATATCATAGCTTAAAGCTTTGATTCCTTCTTCAACCCGTTCGACACTGACACCATAATTCTTAATCTTGCCGGCTTTTTTCAACTTGTCCAGTTCAAAGAAAGTTTCCGGCATGTAGTAATTCATCATTGGTGGACAGTGGAGAAGAACCATATCCAAGGAATCGACACCCATATTTTGCAGTGATTCATCAACGTAGCGATCAACGTGGGCAGGATCGAAATGCTTGAGGTCCAGAGGCATTTCTTTTCGACCAATCTTGGTTGTGTAGTGAACATCTGGATGTTTCTGAACGAATTCACCAACCGCCTTTTCACTTTGGCCATCTTGATACCCATCTGCTGTATCGAAGAAGTTAACACCACGATCATAAGCTTCTTGAAGTGTATCCCGAGCATCTTTCGGGTCAAATGGAGTCCCCCATTTTCCACCAAGCTGCCAAGTACCTAAAGAAACTTCACTGATTTTAAAACCTGTTTTACCAAGCGTTCTAAATTTCATTTGTATTCCTCCAATTAAACTCATCGATACATTAATCATAACATGTTCAACCCACTGACTGGGAAAGATGAAATTGGTCAAATACCGAATTATCATAAAAAAATCATAACAGTTTAAAGACAAAACGATTAAAATACGGAAATTAATTAAAAAAATTACGTAAAAAGTGGCATATATCGTTTTAAACACGAACATTAACGTTGACTTCCATTATGATGTCAAGTATATTGTAGACACTAAATAAATTGAAAAGGTGAGTGGTTGGAATGGCAAACGCTGTCGGCGTAGCAATGGGATCAATATCTGATTGGCCAACAATGAAGCTGGCTTGTGAACAACTTGAAAGTCTTGGGATCCCTTATGAGAAGCACGTTATCTCAGCACATCGGATGCCTGATGAACTTCAAGAATTTGGCAAGACGGCTCGTGACAAGGGATTGAAAGTAATCATTGCAGGAGCTGGCGGTGCCGCCCATTTACCAGGAATGATTGCAGCAAACACGACACTTCCCGTTATTGGCTGCCCGATGAAAACACGAACATTAAATGGTGTTGATTCATTACTCTCAATTGTCCAAATGCCATTTGGCGCTCCGGTTGCCACAGTCAGCATTGGTGAAGCTGGTGCTAAAAACGCCGCTTTACTGGCAGCTCAAATTATTGGGGTAACTGATCCGGCGGTTGCCAAGAAGCTTGCCGATCTCAAGGAAAAACAAAGAGTGGAGGCCAAAAACAGTGAGCAGCAGTTCGATTAAAACAATTTTGCCACCAGCCACGATTGGAATTGTCGGTGGTGGTCAGCTTGGACAGATGATGGCATTGATTGCCAAATCAATGGGATATCACGTTGGTATTCTTGATCCAACGCCGCAAGCACCTGCAGATCAGGTGGCCGATTTCCAAATTGTCGCTGAATATGATGATGTTGATTCATTAATGAAACTGGCAGAAAAAAGTGATGTTTTAACTTATGAGTTTGAAAACGTTGATGAGAATTCACTGCTCAAAGCTAAAAAGGTTGCCGAACTTCCACAAGGTGTTCATTTACTTCACATTACCGGCCAACGGTTAAACGAAAAGAACTTCATTAAAGATTGTGGAATTCCGGTTACCAATTTTGCAGCGGTTACCGACGAAGATTCATTAAAGGCCGCAATTGAAAAAGTTGGTTATCCCGCCATTCTAAAAACCGTTTCCGGCGGTTATGACGGTCATGGTCAGGTGGACATCAACTCCGATGCTGATATTGAAAAAGCTTCAGAATTATATTCCAAAACCGAATGTATTTTGGAAGCTCGTCAGGACTTCATTGCCGAAGCATCTGTGATGGTTACCCGCGATTTGAATGGCAAGGTTATTACTTTCCCACTTGTTGAAAATCGTCATAAGAATCATATCCTTCACACAACCATTGCACCTGGAAGATTTTCCAAGACGGTTCATGCCAAAGCCAAGCAATATGCTGAAACGATTGCCAACCGGCTTGATTTATACGGGGTCCTTGGAATTGAACTTTTCGTTATTGATGATAAAGATGTCATGGTTAACGAACTTGCACCTCGTCCACATAACTCCGGTCATTACACGATCGAAGCCTGCAACATTTCTCAATTTGAAGCTCACATAAGAAGTATCTGCGGTTTACCAATTCCTGAAATTGTTCAAGAAAAGCCCGCAGTTATGCGTAACCTGTTAGGAACGGATTTAACCCTTGCCCGCAAGCTGCTTACGGAACATCCAGAGTGGCATTTCCATGATTATGGTAAGGCTGAAATTAGACCACAACGTAAGATGGGCCACGTTACCGTTGTTGGTGACGACATTGACCAGTTACTGAAATCCACAGACATGTTAAAGGGAGAAAATTAAAATGACTGAAATTGTTAAAAAAGATTTGTTGTATAAAGGTAAAGCTAAGGAAATGTACACAACTAACGAGCCTAACACAATGTGGGTTCACTACATGGACCAAGTTACCGCATTCAATGGTAAGAAGAAGGTTCAGATGGAAGGTAAAGGCCAAACCAACTGTGAAATTTCATCTTTGATCTTTAAAGACCTTGCCAACCACGGCATTAAGAATCACTTCATCAAACAAATCGATTCAAACAATCAATTAGTTAAACGCGTTAAGATCATTCCACTTGAAACAGTTGTCCGTAACTTTGCTTCAGGAAGTTTTGAAAAGAAATTCGCTGTTAAGCATTTAATGAAGTTCGACAAGCCGGTTCAAGAATTCTTCTTTAAGAGTGATGAACTGGACGACCCATTCATCAATGATTTCCAAGCTGAAGCATTGAATGTTGCAACTGAAAATCAAATGAACAAGATGCGAGCAATTGCCTTGAAGGTTAATGACCGTCTCAAGGAAATCTTCTCCGAAATGAATATTGACCTGGTTGACTTCAAAGTTGAATTTGGAATTGATTCCGACAACGAATTAATCTTAGCCGATGAAATTTCTCCAGACAGCTGCCGTTTGATTGACCGTGACACTAAAAAGTCACTCGACAAAGATGTCTTCAGAAAAGGCCTTGGCGCTTTGGTCCCTGTTTATAAAGAAATTCTTGGTCGTTTGGAAAAAGTGGAGGACGTTAAATAATGGCTCTTGCAAAAGTTTATGTTAATTACAAAAAATCAATTTTAAACCCTGAAGCAGAAGCAGTTCACAAGGCTCTTAAGCGTTTGGGTTATGACAACGTTGAAGACGTTAAGCTTGGCAAGTATTTTGAATTAACCGTTGCTGACGGCAAATCAAAAGATGAGCTCGACAAAGAAATTAACGAAATTTGTGACAAGCTCCTCGCCAATTACAACATGGAAAATTATCACTACGAGATTGAAGAAACGGAGGCTGCTCAATGAAATTTGCCGTCCTTGCATTTCCAGGATCAAATTGCGAAATGGATTTATATAACGCAATTAAAGACATCATCAAAGAAGATGTCGAACTGGTTTCTTATAAGAAGAACACACTCGAAGGTTTTGACGCCGTACTTATTCCCGGCGGTTTCTCTTATGGCGATTATCTAAGAAGTGGTGCGATTGCCCGCTTCTCACCAATTATTCCTGATTTACAGGAATTCGCCAAAAGCGGCAAACCAGTTCTTGGAATTTGCAACGGATTTCAAATTCTGACTGAAGCGGGATTACTTCCCGGCAGCCTGCAGAAAAATGTTTCAGCTAAGTTTATCTGCAAGACAGAACCATTAGTTGTTAATAATAATCATTCAATGTTTAGTTCCGAATACCAGGAAGGCCAAATGATCAACCTGCCGATTGCGCATGGTGACGGTAATTATTACTGTGATCAGGATACATTGCGTGAATTGATTGCCAATGATCAAATTGTCTTCAAATATGACAGCAATCCTAACGGAAGTATTGATAATATTGCCGGTATCATTAATAAGCAGGGAAACGTGCTTGGAATGATGCCTCATCCTGAACGAGCTGTTGAAGCAGTACTTGGTTCCGACGATGGTAAAGGAGTTTTCCAATCAATCGTCAATCACATTAAGAGTCGAGGGGTTATTTATGAATAGTGTAATGGATCAAACAACCGAAGCCACACCAGAACAAATCCGCGACAACAAGCTTTACAAATCAATGGGCTTGACTGATCACGAATATGGATTAATCAAAGATGATGTTTTACATCGACTTCCCAACTATACCGAAGTTGGTTTGTTCTCAGGAATGTGGAGTGAACATTGTTCTTACAAGAATTCCAAGCCGGTTCTCAAAAAGTTCTTTACCAAGGGTAAGCACGTTGTTAAAGGTCCCGGTGAAGGTGCCGGAATCATTGACATTGGTGACAACCAAGGTGTTGTATTCAAGGCCGAAAGTCATAATCATCCATCTGCCGTTGAACCTTTCCAAGGCGCAACAACCGGTGTTGGTGGTATTTTGCGGGACATCTTCTCAATGGGTGCCCGTCCAATTGCCAGCATGGACAGCTTGAGATTTGCCGAACCTAAGACAGATGCCGACAAATACTTCATTCAGCAAATTGTTGCTGGTATCAGTGCTTACGGTAACTGTATCGGAATTCCAACTGTTGGTGGT
The DNA here is from genome assembly GCF_009739535.1 of Lentilactobacillus kefiri. Taxonomy (GTDB): domain Bacteria; phylum Bacillota; class Bacilli; order Lactobacillales; family Lactobacillaceae; genus Lentilactobacillus; species Lentilactobacillus kefiri. Next base: position 648,901 of record NZ_CP029971.1, on the reverse strand, counting down.
GATACCGCATTTGACGATGCATATGCTCATAACCCATTGGTCAACGTGATGTCTGTTGGTTTGATGGATTTGGATAAGATTGAAGTTGGTGCCGCTGCCGGTGTCGGCAACAGTATTATCTACGTTGGTCATAAAACCGGCCGTGATGGTATTAACGGTGCATCATTTGCTTCATTCCAATTTGATTCAGAACACGAAAGCCAACGTTCAGCTGTTCAAGTAGGTGATCCATTCGAAGAAAAACTAGTAATGGAAGGCTGCTTGGATGTTATCAATAATCATTCCGATTCTTTAGTTGGTATCCAAGATATGGGTGCTGCCGGACTGGTTTCATCATCTGCAGAAATGGGTTCCAAAGCTGGTGGAAACGGGATGGAACTTAACCTCGATCTCGTTCCTCAACGTGAAGCCGGAATGTCTGCATTTGAATTAATGCTTTCCGAATCTCAGGAACGGATGCTCTTATGTGTTAAAGCCGGTCACGAAGATGAAGTATTAAAAGTCTTCGCTGACCATGGTGTTAATGCCGTTGTCATTGGTCATGTGACTGAAGGTCATAATTATAAGCTCATGCATCACGGTAAATTGGTTGCAGATGTTCCAGTTGATTCATTAGCATCACAAGCACCTGTTTATCACCGTGAATCAGAAATGCCTGAACATTTAAAGAATGTTGATACAAACCAGTATCAACCAAAAATCACCAACCCAACCGAAACTTTAAAAGAAATGTTGAGTCAATTAACAATTGCTTCCAAAGAAAGTATCTATGAAACATATGATACTCAGGTTCAGACCAACACCATTGTTGCACCTGGTTCAGATGCAGCCGTTGTCCGGGTTCGTCATCATGACAAAGCTTTGGCAATCACAACGGATGTGAATGGTCGTTACCTTTACTTGAACCCTCGAGAAGGCGGCGCCATGGCAGTTGCTGAAGCGGCTCGAAACATTGTAGCATCAGGAGCTGTTCCACTGGGAATTACCGACTGCCTGAACTTTGGTAACCCTGAAAAGCCTGATCAATTTTATGAATTGGATCAAGCAGTTATGGGAATGACAGAGGCTTGTGAAAAATTTGAAGCACCGGTTATTTCCGGAAATGTTTCATTGAACAACGAATACGATAATATTCCAATCTACCCAACCCCAATGGTCGGCATGGTTGGTTTAATCAAGGGCTTGGATCACATTACGACTCAAGACTTTAAGCACGCTGGCGACGCAGTTTACGTTGTCGGCAAGACTGAACCAGGTTTCAATGGTTCACAGATTCAAAAGATGCAAACCGGTAACATTTCCGGCAAGCTCTTCGATTTTGATTTAGATTATGAAGTTAAAATTCAAAAATTAGTAACTGCTGCTATTCAACAAAAGTTATTGAACTCAGCTCATGATATTTCCGAAGGTGGCTTAATTACAGCCATTGCCGAAAGTACATTTGGCAATCAACTCGGAGTTGATTTGACCGCCGACTTAACCGTCGCCGACTTCTTCTCCGAAAGTCAATCAAGATTCATTGTTTCAGTACCACAAGAAAAGCAAGCCGAATTTGAACAATTAGTTGGAAATGACGCACAAAAGCTTGGAAAGGTAGTCGATGACAATCACCTATTTGTCCAAGCCAACGATGGTTACTTTGATATTGATGTTGATAAAGCGTTTGGTATTTGGAAAGGGGCATTGTCATGCCGTCTGAAGTAAAAAGTTTAAATGAAGAATGTGGGATCTTTGGCGTTTGGGGAACTCCCGATGCAGCCAAATTAACTTACATTGGCCTATTTGCCCTTCAACATCGTGGACAAGAAGGCGCTGGGATCACCGTTAATAATGATGGTCATTTGACAACCAAACGTGGCTTTGGCTTGTTAACAGATGTCTTTGATTCACCTAATGCGGTTGATGAAATGACAGGTTCTGCCGCCATTGGTCATGTTCGTTACTCGACTGCCGGCAGCAACTTGCTGGAAAATATTCAGCCACTCCCATTTAACTTTAGTGATACCCAATTTGCCTTGGCACATAATGGTAACTTAACCAATGCCATTTCAATTCGTAAGAAGTTGGAAGACCGCGGTGCAATTTATCATTCCAGCTCAGACACTGAAAATTTGATGCACTTAATTCGATTGAGCCGGGAAGACAACCTAGATGATCAAATGAAGGAAGCCTTAAATATCATCAAGGGTGGCTTTGCCTACCTTGTGATGACTAAAGACCGTTTGTATGCAGCGCTTGATCCAAATGGCTTTCGACCATTGGTTGTCGGCCAACTTCCAAACGGCGCATACGTTGTCTGCAGTGAAACCTGTGCCTTGGATGCCGTTGGTGTCAAATTCAAATTTGACGTTCAACCTGGTCAGTTAATTAAAATTGATGATTCAGGCATTACCGTTGATAAATATACCGATGATACTCAGTTGGCAATCTGCTCAATGGAATTCATCTACTTTGCCCGTCCTGATTCAGACATCTACGGGGTAAACGTTCATTCTGCCCGAAAGCGAATGGGTGCGCGGCTTGCACAGGAACAACCCGTTAAAAATGCCGATATGGTTATTGGGGTTCCTAATTCATCTCTTTCAGCGGCAATGGGTTATGCAGAAGAATCCGGCCTGCCTTATGAAATGGGGCTGGTTAAGAATCAATATTCTGCCAGAACCTTTATCGAGCCTACCCAAGAATTGCGTGAACAAGGCGTCAACATGAAGCTTTCCGCAGTTAAGGGTGTTGTTCGCGGCAAGAACCTTGTCCTAGTTGATGATTCAATTGTTCGTGGAACAACCAGTCGTCGAATTGTTAAATTGCTTAAGGATGCCGGTGCCGCTTCAGTTCATTTGCGGATTGCTTCACCGCCACTTCGTTACCCATGCTTCTATGGAATTGATATTCAACACGTTCGTGAATTGATCGCCGCCAATAAGACGATTGAACAAATGCGTCAAATCTTTGGTGCTGATTCATTAGGCTTCTTGAGTGTCAAAGGGGTTGTCGATTCAGTTAATTTGAAGACTGATGCTCCTAATAAAGGCCTTTGTGTCGCTTACTTTGACGGCAAATACCCAACACCACTTTATGATTACGAAGAAGAATATGATCGCGATCAAGCCCAACTACAATCAATGAGATGAGGTAATTCGAATGGACGCCTACAAAAAAGCCGGCGTGGATATTAATGCCGGTTACAAGTTAGTCGATGATATTAAGAATTTATCCAAAAATAGTGACCTTGGCTCATTTGGCGGTTTGTTCCCGCTGGCATTAGGTACTTACAAGAACCCAGTGTTAGTTTCCGGAACCGACGGTGTTGGTACTAAGCTGCTGATCGCAATTAAAGCCAATTTACACAAGACAATTGGCATTGATTTGGTTGCCATGTGTGTCAATGATGTTTTGGCACAGGGAGCTAAACCTTTGTTCTTCTTGGATTATCTTGGCGTTGGTCATTTGGATAACGAAAAAGCAAAAGATATTTTAACCGGTGTGGTTGAAGGTGTTTCCCAAGCCCAATCCAAATTGGTTGGTGGTGAAACTGCCGAAATGCCTGATATGTATACCCATGGTCATTACGACCTTGCCGGGTTTGCGGTAGGAATTGCCGACCAGGATAAATTACTGAGTTCGGATAATCTGCATGAAGGCGATATCTTGTTGGGACTTGCTTCCAACGGTCTTCATTCAAATGGCTTCAGCTTGGTAAGAGACATCTTATTTAAACAAAATTCCTATTCCTTGAATGACACCCTTTCCGGTTGTGATCTTGATTTGAAGCATGAACTTTTGCGACCAACCAAGATTTACGTTAAGTCCGTCCTACCACTGGTAGAGCAGGGAAAAATTGCCTCAATTGCTCATATCACTGGTGGTGGACTTCCAGAAAATGTTGCCCGGATATTACCTGAAGGCCTTTCTGCGGAATTCAATTATGGAAGTTGGAAAGTTCCAGCTATCATGAAGAATCTGCAGGAAATTGGTCATTTATCTTTTGATGATATGAAACATACCTTCAACCTTGGATTAGGAATGGTTGTTGCGGTTCATCCAGAAGATGCTGACGATATTCAAAGTCAGTTGACTGCTGCAGGTGAAACTGTTAGCCGTGTAGGTAAGCTTATTTCCGGAGACAAACAAGTTATCATTCGAAAGGACCAGCAATGAAATCTGACGTAAAAAACATAGCGATATTTGCATCTGGTGAAGGAACCAATTTCACTGCATTAACGGAATCTTTCAAGAAAGAAAAATTACCGCTCAATGTTAAATTATTGGTCTGTGATCATAGTAATGTTCACGTCCTTGACCGGGCACATAAAGAATCTGTTCCAACCTTTGTCATTAATTTTAAGTATTATCCTAACAAGGCCGCTGCCGAAACGGTGATTGCCAAGAAGCTCGAAGATGAGCAGATTGACTTCATTATTTTAGCTGGTTATATGCGGATTATTGGACCAACCTTATTAGATAAGTATGAAGGCAAAATTATCAATATTCATCCAGCACTATTGCCTAAATTTCCTGGTCGCCACGGAATTGAAGATGCCTATGAAGCCGGTGTTGATACCACTGGTGTCACAGTTCATTGGGTTGACTCAGGAATTGATTCAGGCAAGATCATTGCCCAACGTGAAGTCCCAGTTCATAAGGATGACAAGTTGAGCGATCTCGAGAAGCGGATTCACGCTACTGAGCATGTTTTATATCCAAGCGTTGTCAAACAATTATTAGAAAGAGGAGAAATTTAATGTCTAGAAGAGCCCTTTTAAGTGTTTCTGATAAAAGTAATTTGGTTGATTTTGCTAAGCAATTAAAAGATTTGGATTTTGAAATTGTTTCGACCGGTGGAACCAAAAAGGCACTGGAAGATGCTGGCGTTGAAGTAACCGGTGTTGAAGAAGTGACCGGATTTCCAGAAATGCTGGATGGCCGTGTTAAGACCCTTCATCCAAAGATTCACGCAGGGATTCTTGCCAAGCGTGATAATCCAGACCATATGAAACAGTTAAAAGATGCTGGCATTACCCCAATTGATTTGGTTGCGGTTAATCTTTACCCCTTCAAGCAAACCATTGAGAAGCCTGAAACAACTATGGCTGAAGCAATTGAACAAATCGATATTGGTGGCCCATCAATGCTTCGTGCAGCCGCAAAAAACTTTGCTGGTGTACTGACTGTCGTTGATCCAGCTGATTACCAACCGGTAATTGACGCTCTTAAAGAACATAAAGATGACGCCGATTTCAGAAAACATTTGGCAGCCAAAGTATTCCGTCACACCGCTGCTTATGATGCTTTAATTTCCAATTACTTAACTGAAGAAGAGTTCCCTGAAAAGTTAACTTTGACTTATGAGAAACAACAAAGTCTTCGTTACGGTGAAAACAGTCATCAAAAGGCTGCCTTCTATCGTAAAGCATTACCTTCAAAACTGACGATTATTCCCGATCAGCTTCATGGTAAGGAATTGTCATACAACAACATTAAGGATGCCAATGCCGCATTGAACATGGTTGCAGAATTTGACCAACCAACTGTTATTGCAATGAAGCATATGAATCCATGTGGTGTTGGTGTTGCCGACACTATCGAAAAGGCTTGGGATGAAGCTTACGAATCAGACCCAATGTCAATCTTTGGTGGAATCATTGCGGTTAACCGTGAAATCGATGCCGCAACTGCCGAAAAGATGCACAAGATTTTCTTGGAAATCGTGATTGCACCTTCATACACTGATGAAGCCTTTGAAATTCTTGCCAAAAAGAAGAATATTCGTTTATTGAAAGCTGACTTGAGTCATCGTGATCAACCTGACCGCTTCGAAGAAATTACCGTTAGTGGTGGTATGTTGATGCAGGAAAGTGACCACGAAATCGATCAGATTCCTGACTTTAAGGTGGTTACCAAGGTTCAACCTACTGAACAACAATTAAAGGCTTTGCAATTTGGTCAACACGTTGTTAAACATGTTAAGAGTAACGCGGTTGTCGTAACCACTGATACCAAGACTTTGGGTGTTGGTATGGGACAACCAAACCGAATTGATTCTGCCAAGATTGCTATTCAAAAGGCAATGCCAAAAGATGGTTACGAAAATGCCATTATGGCCTCAGATGCCTTCTTCCCAATGCCAGATTGTGTTGAATATGCTGCAAAGCATGACATTAAGGCAATTATCCAACCTGGTGGAAGTATCCGTGATAAGGATTCAATTGCGATGGCCGATAAATTTGGTATCGCAATGGTAACAACCGGAGTAAGACATTTTAGACATTAGAAGCAGAGTGCGACGAGACCCGGGAGATGCGGTTTCTAAGGCGAATTTGGTTTAAGCCCCGCTCTTGGGGTTGAACCAAAGTTGACTTAGAAGTTAGCATCTGGGTCGTCGGAGCACGTTTCAGCTAGGATGCCTAAAACCCTCTAAATTCAAAAGTACCACACACAAACCGCACAACAAGGCTGCCCTTGCAGCCTTCATACATAGAATAAATATTACCAATCAAAAAGGAGATCACATCATGGCAAACGTTCTGGTTATCGGTTCTGGTGCACGTGAACATGCAATTGCAGCAACAATGTTGAAAAGTCCTCAAGTTACAAATGTTTATTGCGCCCCAGGAAACCCAGGGATGAAAAGGGACAACATCCAGATTGTAGATATTGATGAAATGGATTTTCCTAAATTAGTTGAATTTGCCAAAGAACATCTTGTCGATTTAACATTCGTTGGACCTGAAGTACCACTTTCCAAAGGAATTGTTGATGCCTTCATTTCTGCTCGCTTACGAGTATTTGGCCCTGATGAATCAGCTGCTCGTCTTGAAAGCGACAAAAACTTTGCTAAAGGGTTTATGCAGCGGAATGGCATTCCAACTGCTGGTTTCAAAACCTTTACAGACTTTGATGAAGCTAAAAAATATGCTCATTCATTATCATTGCCACTGGTTGTTAAGGAAAACGGCTTGGCTGCCGGTAAAGGGGTTACCATCGTCAAAGATGCCAGTGATCTTGATACCACAATTAAGACGGCGTTGGATAAATCCGGTGAAATCTTGATTGAAGAATTCCTCGAAGGTGAAGAATTTTCACTGATGTTATTTGTTGGTGGCGACAAGAAAGTCATCTTCCCAATTTCACAAGACCACAAAAAGATTCACGAAGGGGAGACCGGTCCCAACACAGGTGGGATGGGTGCTTATTCGCCAGTCCCTCATATTACCCAAAGTGTTTTGGATACGACTGTTCAAAAGATTGTCGAACCAACTATGGCTGGTCTTGCCAAAGAGGATTTGGAATTCGCTGGGATCATCTACATTGGCTGCATGCTGACCAAGCAGGGTCCTAAAGTGATTGAATATAACTTACGACTAGGTGATCCCGAGACCCAAGTCTTGTTACCACAACTTAAGAGTGACTTTTATCAAATGACATCTGATCTGATTGATAACAAGATGCCAAAAGTTGAATGGCAGCAAGGAGAATTTTATCTTGGCGTTGTTGTGACAGCTCCCGGATACCCAACTTCTCCAAAGCAACACATCACACTACCTGATGATTTACCAGGCAATGTTTTCTATGCCGGGGTTACTGAAGAAAACGGCAAGCTTTACAGTTCAGGCGGCCGAATCTTTACGTTATACAATCATGCTTCAACCCTTGAGTGTGCTCAGGCAAAGGTATATGCAGAGTTGAGCCGACTCGATTTGTCAGGCTTCTATTATCGAAAAGATATTGGCTTTAGAGATCTTTAATTTAAATGTATGTATGAGACGTCTACTATGTAGGCGTCTTTTTTTATGAGAATTTTCGAATGGTCAACAACTCAAAATGGAGAATCATTTAGACCGCCAATGATCCTGATTATCCTCTCTTTTTGGGATGTCGTGATGTATTGGAACATAAAAGTTCAAGCAACATTAATCTAATTTAATATTAATGTTTACTTAATATCCTAATCATTTTATAATATTATTTAAGGTAGATTGCAAATTTAATCCGAATTTTTGGACAAATTTGTCAGCATAACCTGATACGGTGTTTGCCAGTCGAGTATTTTAAGCGGTCGCTGGTTAATTTGGAGTAACGTCGTCGTTAAATCTTGAGCACTAATGTGCTCAAAACGAGTCCCTTTAGGATAAAAATAACGTAAATTCCGATTAAAGCGTTCATTACTACCACGTTCAGCTGGAGTATAAGCATGGCAGTAATAGGTCTTAATACCATATTGTGATTCAAGTGATACTAGCCCACTAAACTCAGTGCCACGGTCCACAGTAAAGCTGTGCACCGGACCATTAAAAGTGGTTAGGAACTTAGTTAGTGCTTCATTAACAGTCGCTGTCGTCCGATCTTTTAACCGGTATGCCCAAAGGAACCGTGATTTTCGATCGATTAAAGTTAATAAAACTGCCTTACTATGCCCACGAGGACCAACGACTGTATCTAGTTCAAAATCGCCGATGCGATTACGTTGATTAATGATCATGGGACGCTGTTCAATTGATCGCCCCAAAGATTGATTATATTTGGATCGTTGGTCAACGTTACGCCGTTGGCGTACGCCATGTTCAGGTAGATCATTCAAGGAGAAACCAATTCTCCCCTGATTTAGCCAATTATAAATAGATTTAGTAGCTAGTTTAAATTCGTGAGCAATCATTCCTGGTGACCAGCTTAGACGTAAATGGTTGAGAATTTTTTGCTTTAACTCATCGCTCAGCTTAGTTTTCCGACCACATCGTGATCGCTTGTATTCGGCATCTGTTTGTGCTAATTCAGCCTGATAAGGTTGACATCGAGATAATTCATAAGAAATTGTTGACGGTGATCGGTTCAGCCGAACGCCCATTTGGATATTGGACAGCCCTAGTTCACAAAAGGTTTCGATTTTAATTCGTTCGGAATAGGTTATACTAGACAAAAGATCAGCTCCTAAAAGATGGGTTTGTGGTAAACACCATTTTAAAGGAAGCTGATCTTTTTTGTCCGAACAGCGTTCGGATTAATTTTACAATCTACCTTAAATAAAAAATGGAGGTAATTCTATGGAGAATCAGGAACATACATATAAAAGTACTAAGCAGTTGGGATTTTTAGTCGTTTTGATGTTCGCCTTAGTTGCAATATTGTCATTTAAGCCAGCCTTCGCAAGCGGTGAGACTAGTTCTGATGCGACAACCAGTGAACTGAATACGAATTTAACCGTTCGGCCTTTTAAGCTGGGGAACACAACAATTGATCAAAATAATGCGCACCATTACGAAACCGCGCATTTTAACTTCTATTGGGGTGACTCTGACAATGCATCCAAGGTAACCCAATCATATTTAAAAGAAGCCGGAACCTTAATGGAGCAAATTTGGCAAGTATATATCGGTGAAATGAAAATGACCCCACCGGTATATGCAATTAACAAGCCATATAGTCAGCAGAAGCCATACAAAATTAACGTTTTATTGATTGACACCGGTTTTAAGGACTTACAACAGGGCTGGGCATACGCAGATAGAGATTCCCAATCTTATCCATACTTTGTTGCCCAAGTTGCCGCATTGACGCCTAACAAGGATTGGTGGGGCTCTGCGGTTCCTCATGAGTTCGGTCATGACTTTCAATTTGCTCAAGGTAACAACAGCTGGAATGACGGGATCTATTTAACAGCATGGTATGAGCCGGTGGCAAATTGGTTCAGAGAAGAATACGCCTACAGTGATGTTTATCGAAATTCAGGCAACCATTTAGGGACTTCTTTGAGTGAAATGTATCTCAGAGCAACGATGCTGACGCCGGTTAATGGACGGGCATTTTATGAAGCCTGGCCGTTGCTGTTATTCTTGCAACATAATCCGGATCACCTTGATATGTCTACAAATTTGATGAAGGCTTTGTTGACAAATGGTGATAAGAGCAACCCCAACCAGACGTTTTATCAAATTCTTCGGGCAAATACACCTAAAGTGGACCAAAAAACGCTCTTTGGTGATTATGCCAGTCGAGTTGCCAGCCTTGAATGGGCAGGGTCAGCCACAAAATCTTATTCTCCAAAAAAGTTGTATCAAACAGCCTTTAAGAAGTTGCTGAAAAACAGAAACTTATATTGGCAGCAATTCTACACACAAATGAATAAGGTATCCAAGACTTCAAACTTGTACAGAGTTCCGAATGAACGGGCACCACAAGGAAATGCCTTTAACGTGATTCAACTTCACCCTGAGTTTAAGAAGGGAAAATCCAGTACGTCTGTTGGTGTTAAATTGACTGGCTTATCCAAAAAGGCTGGAGCTGATTGGCGGGCAAGATTGATCGTTCAGCCTAAAGATGGATCTGCAGCAAAATATTCGTCACTATTTAAGAGCGGTCAAACAAAGTCCATTAAAGCTAAGACAAGCGACAAAGTTTATTTGAGTATTGCCGCAACGCCAAGTACGCAAGATATTGATGACAACACCTTTGGACTTCCAATTGATAGTGAAAAATTTACTGAAATGAACCATCCGTATAGCACGAAAGCTCGTTATCCTTATCAGATTCGATTGAGTCATGCCGCACCGGCAACCCGGCCAAACATTTCCACTAAGGGTATTAAGGGTCATCACACCAAACAGGGTGGCTTTGTTGCCAACACCGCATCGGTTTCCAAGACGGTCAAAGTATCCAAAGGCAGTGCTGTTTTGGGGAACGCTAAAGTTAGTGGCCATGTGAAGTTGACGGGTCATGCAACTGTTCGGGATAATGCAACCGTGAAGGGAAATGTTCGTCTATCCGGCCATGCGTTGGTTGAAGGGAAATCTAAAGTATCCGACAACGTCAAAGTAAAGGACTATGGGATTGTGGACGGCCAAGCAATTGTGTCCGGCAATGCCCAAATTACCAAGATGGCCATCGTTAAAGATGGTGCACATGTGAGTGACCATGCTGTCGTAACCGATAGTGCCCTTGTTTCTGGAAATTATTCTGTATTGGACCACGCCCGAATGGAGGGGATGGCAATTGGTGGCGGTGGTACAGGCAAATCTGAAAGTGGCCTTGCCGGAACTGCCGAAGCAACAGGTGATTTCTTCGATGACAGTGGTTACCTGGTCCAAGCTGGAACGCTGTCAGGTTATGAAGTAATCTCAACCTCATTGGATCAATATAAGAATGGCTACATCAATCCTAAAAACGCCAGTAAGTAAATTTGGTCAACATGAACAATTTTTAACTGCAACGCTACAATTGATACAAAATAAAACGGCTATCCAATTGGATAGCCGTTTTTTGTTGATAATTATTTTTGACGCAAAAAAACTAAATGCGTTTTAGTTGAATATGAATCGGCAAATTGATAATTTGGTGAATCAAACTGCTTTAGTTCGTCAATGTTAGTCACCTGATGTTCAGCCATAAATCGGACCATTTCCCCACGCGCCATTTTGGCAAACGTTGCCCGAGTCTTAATGTTGCTGTCAACCAGATGACCAAATGTGATGTTGATAAATTGATCATCAGTTTTTAAAAAGCGGGTAACGGTCTTCGAATATTCTTGGGATGCCAAGTTGATGATTGGCTGATCACCGATCAACGTTTGATAAATCCGGTCACCCCAATAGTCATACATGTTCTTGGCCGGAGGAATTGCTAATCTTGAATCCATGTCAAAGCGGTAGGGTGATACGCCGTCGAATGGTCTTAAAATGCCATAAAGGCCTGACAGGATTCGAAGATGGTCCTGCAAATAGTTCAGTGCATCTTCACTCAACAGATCCGGTGCCATATATTGGTACTGAATTCCTGAAAAGCTCAAAATGGCAGGCGTTAGTTGGTGCTCTAAGTCAATGTGCTTCAGTTGTTCATAGCTGGCTTGGGTCAGCTTTTCGCTGGCGTGCCAAAGTTTTTTGAGCTGTTCGTAATCAAGTTGGCGCAAGGCATTTAGAATTTCAGTTGCCTGGTCAAGATACACCGGCTTTGCTTGAACATCAAAGTCGTCTTGATTGACGATCATTTTTTTAGCAGGTGAAATAATCACTTTCATCATTAGTCATTCTCGTTAAGCCAGTGATCAAGCACACTAATAAATTCATCATGCTGATCAAGTAAGGCCAGATGGCGACTGTTGGCGAACAGATGCCATTTAGCACCAGGAATATGATCGTATACCGTTTTGGCGATTAATGGCGTACAGAGGTCGTCAGTACCGTTTGTGACCAGGACTGGGACGTGAATGTTCTTTAAATCATCGGTGACATCAAAGTCGCTGATTGTCCCATTTTCGGTAAATTCGTTTGGTCCTTCGGCAATTAAGCTGGCTCGCTTACCGTTGGTAGGTCGACGCAAAGGTTCCGGTGAATTTTCATCAGGATCGTCCCAGCAGTAACGCTCCATATAACGATCGTTGGCGGCCAAGTATTTGGGCCCGCTAAAATCGCCAGTTCGTTCTGCTTCGGCGATTGCCTGACGGTCTTCGTAGCTCAAATATTTGATCAGCCGATGCTGTTCGGCAATCCACAACTTAATTGAGGATGGCGATCCATCGATCATGACACTTTTGACGCCCTCTTGGCTGTAATGGGTCAGGTAGAGCATTTCCAGCATCCCGCCCCATGATTGGCCAAGCATATGTACTTCATCCAAATGCAGGTATTTTCTCAGGGCAATTAATTCTTCGGCCCAAGTTTCCTTCACGTAAATGGATTCGTCTTCTGGAAGAGAAGATTTTCCACAGCCAACTTGATCATACATAATCAGCTGGCGGCCGGTGTTGGCGTAATCATCAAGTAATTCAAAATAGTTGTGAGAAGAGCCGGGGCCACCGTGAATCAGCAGTAAGGGAGCTTTCCCAGGGGTCTTTTCACCAACAATTCGATAGTAAGTTTTGTAGCCTTTAAATGGCATGTAGCCTTCTTCAATCTTCATGAATGAATCATCCTTTCCATTATGAAATGTGTTATTGGCTTAAATTATACTCCTGTTAATGGTCAATTATTAGAGTGTCTTTAATAATATAAACAAAAAACGGCTGCGTGTCATTATCCACGCAGTCGTCGTTTAGCCAATTTAATTATTCGTTTATTAACTTTTCTCTCAGTTGATCGACGGATGTGTAAATCTCATCCGGGTTGAGCTTTTCGAGTTCCTTGGTTTTGGCATTAATCGACCAGGCAGCTGAGTAACATTTGATGCCGGCTTCTTGGCAGGCGGTCACGTCGGTTGGCGCATCACCGATATATGCCATATCTTCTTTGGTAACGCCAAATTGTTTGATGACGTCACCGAACTGCTTGGCTTTTATCGAGCCGTCGGGTGAACCGGACAGAACGGGTGAGAAGGAATCTGTCAGGCCAAGTGAATCAAGGCTGACTTGAAGGCTTTGTTTGCCTTTACCGGTAATCATTGGAGTAATGACATCGCGTTCGTGAAGTTCTTTGAGTAATTTTTCAATTCCTTCAAATGGGTGACGTAACTGAAGATGTGCCCGGCGATAGTTTTCATGGAAGCTTTCCAAAACTTCGTCAGAGTAATCGGGAATCAACTCTTTTAACATCCCAACTTCATTTGCTCCAAAAGTGGCAAGGATGACCTGGTTACTGATCCATTTACCAGTATAGTCGTGAACGGTTCTTCTAAATGAATCAAAGATAACCGGGAAAGTCTCGGCGACCGTTCCATCCATATCAAACGCAATAATTTTTTCCATTACTAATTTTGACCTACCTTTCGAAGTACATGACAAGAATTCTACCCCTGAACAGTGTCTTCCCCACAGGATTCATAAATGTGTCTATACAACCATTATCGGCTACTAAGTCAGAATATTCAAATGAATAAAAAAATCGCCAACTTGGAGTCGACGATTTATTAAGCAGGTTAAGTTATTATGCTTGCTTCAAGCCCAGCTTTTTGAGGCCTGGTAAAGTGATCATTGTGATAAAGCTAATCACATACAGGATTGACAGGAAGCCCATGACAACAGTCAATGAGTAGTTATCCATCAAGATTCCGATAACAACTGATGAGAAACCACCAACTGCCCGGCCAATGTTAACGATCACGTTGTTGGCAGTTGAACGAATCTCAGTTGGGTAAAGGCGGCTGATGACGGCACCGTAACCACCAAACATCCCGTTTGAGAAGAACCCAACGATGGCACCAATGATAAGCAGTGAAATAGTATTGTGAGCCAAAGTAATTGTGAAGACCATGGCTGCTGAAGCAATCAGGAAGATTCCAAATGCTCGGCGTGGTCCGAAGTAGTCAAGGATTGAACCGAAAGTAATCATTCCAAGGCTCATTCCGATGATTGTTGAAATCATCCAAAGTGATGAACCGGAAACGTTTAAGCTAAGTTGCTTTTGAACGATGATTGGCAGCCAGTTCATTAAGCCGAAGTATCCGGCAATTTGAACGGTGGTCATAATCATTAATGCAAAGCTTTGGTAAGCTAATTTGGGTGAACTGAACATGTATTTGAAGACGGCGCTGGTTGTTGATTCTTTCTTTTCTGCTTCAACTTTCTTTGCTTCAACGAATTCCTGAGTTTCGCTCAAGTGTCGACGTACGAAGTAGGTTAAAACAACTGGAACGATTCCAACAAGGAACAGTGCGTGCCAGCCCAGGTGAGGGATGACGATGGCAGCTGTGATGGCTGCTAGGATGGCACCGATTTGACCGCCGATTGCGGCAACCGATGTCATCTTTCCGATTTGATTTTTGTGGAATGATTCGGCAATCATTGAGATGCCGACACCATATTCACCACCGGCACCGATACCGGCTAAGAATCTTAATATGTAAATCAATGTAATGTTATTTGCAAAAGCCATCATTGCGGTTGCAAATGCAAAGATGAAGATTGTGTAGGTGAAGGTCTTTACCCGACAAAATCGGTCACCGATAAGACCAAACATAATCCCGCCAAATAACATTCCCAAGTTCGTGATTGAACCAATCAATCCGGCAGCGCCACCGCTAAGATGAAGTTGGCTGATCATTGAACTCATTGCAAAGGATAAAAATAGCACATCCATATTTTCCAATGCGAATCCAGAACTGGTAGAAGCAATTACCCATTTCTGATTCTTCGTAAAAGTATGGCTGTGCGTAAGTGTATTTGTATTTTCCATGTCCGTTCCTCCAAATGAATGCTCGCTGACATTCTTTATTTTTTGCTGTCAACATTATTACACGGATATGTTGGGAATGCAAGGCGGGCTATTAAAGATTCCCTACTTAAGTATTAGTTTGACAACCGCATATTTAGGCGGGCAAAAATTATCTCCTTGAACTCCTTTACCTAACGTGATAAAGTAATAAACAAATAAAAGAGCTTTAATTTGGTTCAGAGAGGCCAAAAGCGGACGACAAATTAATCAAAGAGTCCGTGATTTTGCAGGGATTAGTGCAGAGATGTGCTGAGTTCTACAGTCTCGGGCTCTTTTTCTGTAATCAACCAGGAGGGTAATTATGCGAGGACCGTTAATTGTATCACTTGATGTTTGGAATCGAGAAGGGCTGTTTAAGATTATTGACCAGTTTCCAACTGATGAAGGAATGACCGTTAAGATCGGCATGGAGCTGTTTTATGGTGAAGGACCTGAAATTGTTCAGGAACTGCTAAACAAAGGTTTCAAAATCTTCTTGGATCTCAAGCTTCAAGATATTCCCAACACCGTTAAAATGGGAATGATGCAGATTGGGCGAATGGGGGTCACTTATACGACTGTCCACGCCCTTGGCGGTTCGGAAATGATTGCCGCAGCCAAGGAAGGCTTGGAACTGGGGAGTGAAGAAGCTGGTGTTCCGACACCCAAGTTACTCGCAGTTACCGAGTTGACCTCAATTACAGAAGACGCTTTGGAAAATGAGCAAAACTGTAAGTTGGATATGGTTGACCAAGTTGTGTCCCTTGCCAAATTAGCAAAGCGATCAGGTGCCGACGGTGTTATCACTTCACCACTTGAAGTGAGTTCATTGAAGGAACAGGTTGGGGATGACTTCCTATATGTAACCCCAGGAATTCGACCAGCCAACTTCCCCAAGGATGACCAGTCACGGACTGCAACTCCTAAGCAGGCTGCCGAGTACGGTAGTTCAGCTTTAGTTGTCGGCCGGCCAATCATCCGAGCTGAAGACCCAGTTGCCGCATATCACAAAATGTTGGAGGAATGGAATTATGCAAACTAATCAAATTATTCAATCATTAATTGATAACCAAATTGTCAGTATCAACCTTGAGAAACCATTTAGATATGCAAGTGGCATTTTATCACCTATCTATACAGACTTCAGATTAACAATTTCCATTCCATCATTAAGAGACATGATTGCTGATGGATTGGCTGAAAACATCAAGAAAAACTATCCGGATGCAACGGTCATTGGCGGAGTTGCCACAGCTGGAATTCCCCATGCCGCATGGGTTGCTGAACGACTTAATCTGCCCCTGATCTATGTTCGGGCAAAGCCAAAGGATCATGGTGCCGGAAAGCAGATTGAAGGTCGGATTTCCAAGGATGACAAAGTTGTTTTGATCGATGATTTGATTTCAACTGGCGGCAGTGTTCTGGGAGCTGTTAAAGCAGTTCGCAATGAAGGCGTTAATGTGATTGGCGTGGCTTCCGTATTTACATACGGCTTGCCGGATGCCGACAAGAACTTCGCCGATGCCGACACCAAGCTGGTTCCATTGCTTAGTTACGCTGATCTGATTGCGCAAGGTCATAAAGAAAACAAGTTCTCAGATGAAGAATATTCACGTTTATCAACTTGGCACAAAGCCCCTTGGGACTGGACAAAACGGGAGGAAGCAAATGCAAAATAATATCTCACTCGCCTCACATATTGGCGACTATCAATTCGATAATTTACTGTTAAATGCGGCTGGAGTTCGTTGTTCAACTACTGACGAACTTAACAAAACATTGGATTCAATGGCCGGTGGCTGTGTTACCAAGAGTGCCACTCCGGAAGAACGGGCCGGAAACGAAAGCCCACGGATGAAGGCATTGCCACTTGGAAGCATTAACTCAATGGGATTACCCAACCACGGAATTGATTATTATTTGAAATTTGCCGAAGAAAGTTCAAGAAAGCTCATTCAACGGCTTGACCGAACTGAATCTCTCATGCCCAAACGTTGCCGGAAAGTCACAAGTCGGTTATGACTTTGACGCTGTCCGGGATGTTTTAACTGCTACTTTCAAGTTCTTTAAGAAGCCGCTTGGCTTGAAGCTGCCACCTTACTTTGATTTCAATCAATTTAATGGTATCGCTGAAGTTCTCAATGATTTCCCGGTTACCTACATTAACGTTATCAACTCAATTGGTAACGGTCTGGTCGTTGATCCGGAAACTGAATCAGTTGTTATCAAGCCTAAGGGCGGTTTTGGCGGTCTTGGTGGTGACTATGTTAAGCCAACTGCATTGGCTAACGTCCGTGCTCTTCGTCAACGTTTGAATCCAGAAATTCCCATCATTGGGACCGGTGGTATCAAGTCTGGAATGGATGTTTTCGAACATGTCCTCTGTGGTGCCAACTTGGTTCAAATTGGAACTGCATTTGGTTATGAAGGAACACCAATCTTCGAACGCATTTCCAAAGAATTAAAAGAAATTATGGATAAAAAAGGTTATAAGACTCTGGATGATTTCAGAGGAAAACTGAAGACAATTTAAGTTTTAATAAGGGTCAAGCCAGAAATGGCTTGACCCTTTTTCATCTCCGTGGTTATTTATCTGCGTTACAATTAAACCAACAACATTCCCGAAAGGAGTCATCATATGCCAGCAGCTAAGTTACCCGATCATATTGAAGTGATTGGTGGAAAAGTGAATAATTTAAAGAATATTAACGTTAATATTCCCTTACATAAATTTGTCGCGATTTCGGGACTTTCAGGTTCCGGGAAGTCTTCTCTTGCGATGGGAATTCTCTATTCAGAAGGTGCCAGACGTTATCTTGACTCATTGGCCACCTACACTCGGCGACGAATCAGTCAAGTTGGCCGGGCTGATGTTGATTCGGTTAAACACATTCCGTCTGCGCTGGCATTACGTCAGCGGCCAACGGTTCCCGGTGCCCGTTCGACTGTCGGGACGATGACTGAAATCTTTAACGTTTTGCGGCTCATGTATTCCCGTCTTGGATCACCTAAGTGTCCAAACGGCCATCAAGTTCCACCAACGATTAAGATTGCCGAAGCGATGGACGTGATGGGTGACCAAATGGGCGTGATTACCTGTCCAACTTGTGGCGTTAAATTTCATGCGTTCAGTGCTGAAGACTTTGCCTTTAATTCGGATGGTGCCTGTCCTAAGTGTGAGGGATTGGGAATTACCAAACAAATTGACCCGGATACCTTGATTGGTGATGAAAGCAAGACGATTCGTGACGGTGCCGTGGCAGCTTGGCGGACACCGGGCCGAAACTTTATGCCAATTGTGGCGCAGGCTGCCGGCGTAAGAATCGATGTTCCTTACAATCAATTAACCGACAAAGAAAAAGACATGGTCCTGCATGGTCAGCAAAAGCACTATGCCATTGATATCCCCAGCAAAAACGGCCGGGTCTTTCATATGGACAACGCTTTGTATGAAAATGCCTATAACGCCATTGAAGATAGCATGAAGACGACTAAAAGTGAGATCGCATTGAAACGGCTGAACCGCTTCTACCGTTTCTTCACCTGCCCAATGTGTCATGGTACCCGAATCAATCCCAGCCGATTAAGTCAGTTAATTGATGGGACGAATATTGCCCAGGCAAGTCACATGCCAATTGGTGAGCTGCCGGCATTTGTTGAGCGAATTAAGAAGTGGCTTCCGGATAACATGCAAAAATTGGCCAACAATTTGACCACTGAATTGTTAAATCAAACTCAGCCATTGCTTGATTTGGGACTGGACTATTTGACGATGGATCGGGCCGGTGCTTCGCTTTCAACCGGCGAACTTCAACGAATTCAGCTTGGCCGGACATTAAGAACCCAGACGACTGGTGTCTTGTATGTTTTGGATGAACCCTCAGTAGGGCTTCATCCGGACAATGTTTCAGGCTTGATTAAAATCTTTCATCAACTGGTTGAACAGGGTAATTCACTGGTCGTTGTTGATCATGAGACGGCTATTATCAATTCTGCTGATTATATTATTGAAATCGGACCAGGTTCCGGTGTCAATGGCGGTCAAGTCATCGACCAGGGGACGCCCGCCCAGATTCGTCAAAGCAGTCATTCATTAATTGGACCGTTTCTGACGGGTAAAGCGCAGTTAATGACCCGTCAGGTTTCCAATGAGGATGTATTTGCCAAAGGGTCCATGACGCTGACGATTAAGCAGCGCTTTAATTTGAATAACGTGACTGCCGACTTTCCAATTAATCGCCTGATTGCGGTTACTGGATTTTCCGGAGCCGGTAAAACGACGCTGGTCTTGGATGGCCTGCTGGATGCCTTTAACGCCAAGTTCCATAACCATTCATTGCCAAGCTATATTGGTCAATTTGAACCGGGGAAAATGAAACACATTGTCAGTGTTGATGCGACACCTGTTGGTAAGAATGCCCGATCAACTCTGGCCACTTATACCAATATTATGGATAATTTACGAAAAAAGTTTGCCCAACTGCCCGATGCCAAAAAGCATCACTATACCCCAAGCTATTTTTCCTATAATAACAAGCAGGGGGCCTGTCCATCATGTGGTGGAACCGGTGAAATCTCACTGGATATTCAATATCTGCCGGATATGGTTGAGACTTGTCCAACGTGTCACGGGAAACGGTTCAACCAGGATATTTTGAAAATTAAATGGCAGGGGATGTCGATTGCCGACGTTCTTGACTATGATGTTGATCATGCAATTAAGCTTTTCAAAGACGATGAATCAATTTTGAAAACCCTTCAGGTTCTCCAGCAAATGGGGCTGGGATACTTACATCTTGGTGAAGCAACGCCAAGTCTTTCAGGTGGTGAAGCTCAACGATTAAAGCTGACATCTCACATGAAGAGCCGCCAAAATGACACACTGTTCATATTTGATGAACCAACAGTCGGCCTGCATCCACTGGACGTGCATGTATTGCTGAAGGTATTTTCACAACTGATCGACCAAGGGGCAACGGTCTTAATGATTACTCATGATTTGGATTTGATGGCCAATGCGGACTACCTGATTGACATGGGTCCCCGCGGTGGAGATCAGGGTGGCCGAATTGTTGCCAAGGGCCGACCGCAGGATTTAATTCAAAATCCTCAAAGCTTAACCACAAAGTACTTGGCTGAACATTTTAAGAAATTTGATTCAAAATAAACTCGATTGTTTTTGAGGAGGAGCTTACATGACTGATTGTGTGTTGGGCATTGACCTGGGAACGAGTTCCGTGAAGGTCACTGCCGTTACCAGAACTGGTAAAATTATTGCTCAAGAGCAAATGGACTTTCCGATCAGCCAGCCCCAACCAGGATATGCTGAGCAGGATCCTGAAGATTGGGTCAGTGCCACAACTGTTTCAATCGTGCGGTTAATCTTACAAACAAGCTCAAGCCGGAACAGATTGTTGGTGTTAGCTATTCCGGTCAGATGCACGGTCTGGTGTTATTGGATAAGCAGCAGCGGGTTATACGGCCAGCGATGCTCTGGAATGACACCAGGTCTTCCAAGCAGCGCCAGGAAATTATGGCCAAGATGGGTCACCGGTTTGTGGAAATTACCCATAATCAACCGCTGGAAGGTTTTACCCTGCCTAAACTATTGTGGGTTAAGGAAAATCAACCAGAAATATTTAAACAGGCTGAAACAATGCTGCTGCCAAAAGATTATTTGCGTTTTCGAATGACAGGCAAGCTGGCGATTGACTATTCGGATGCAACTGGAACTGTTATGTTGGATGTGAATACCCAAACTTGGAGTCAAGAAATCCTTGATGCGTTTGAAATTCCGAGAACCCTGTGTCCGCAACTTGTTCGTTCCGTTGATGAGACGGGTCATATTGATGACTGGTATGCCGGCTACTCTGGTTTATCCACCAATACCCAAACATTTGCCGGTGGCGCTGATAACGCTTGTGGCGCGGTTGGTGCTGGCATCGACAGTCCTAATAAAGTGTTATCCAGTATTGGGACTTCAGGCGTGATTTTAAAGTATGAACCCCAAAAAGAAACCAATTATGATGGGGTTCTCCAATACGAAGATCATGCCATTCCGGATGCGTATTATTCGATGGGAGTCACATTAGCAGCCGGCTATTCACTCAGCTGGTTCAAAAAGACATTTGCTTCTGAGGAGGACTTCACTGAAGTCGTTCAAAGTGCTTCCAAGTCTTCTGTTGGGGCAAATGGGCTTTTGTTTGCGCCATACATTGTTGGGGAACGAGCTCCCTATGCCGATCCTGACATTCGCGGCAGCTTTATCGGCGTCGACAGCAGTCAGAAGCGTCATGATTTTGTCCGGGCAGTGTTGGAAGGCATCACCTTTTCCTTTAAAGATATTCTTGATTTGTACGAAAAGAAGGGCAATCAATTTGATACAGTTGTGTCAATTGGTGGTGGCGCTAAGAGCCCGCTGTGGCAGCAGATTCAAGCCGATGTTTTTAATGTAAGAGTGATCTCTTTGAAAAATGAACAGGGCCCAGGACTGGGTGCTGCCATGATTGCGGCAGTCGGTATGAAATGGTTCAATAATTTCCACGAATGCGCTCAAACCTTCGTTCATTTTAAAGATGTCTTTTTACCGCAGCCGGACAATGTTGCCAAATACCAAAAGCTACACAGGATTTATCAAAAAATTTATCCAAGTACAAAAGAAATTAGTCGCGATTTAGTGAATTTTCGTCGTGAAAACAGGGATTAACAATCTTTATAAGCCATCCGAAAATGGATGGTTTATTTTTTTATCCAAAATCAGTGACACAGTGTCACTGATATGTTATTCTTAATTCATCAAGAAAAGTGACACGATGTCACTAATGAAAAATCATTTTAATAATAATGGAGGAACAAATTATGAACATCAAATTAATTGCGGCAATCATCACTATTTCCCTGGCACTGGTCTTTTATACAATCGGCGTTTTCTCGGAACGAAAGGCCGGTTCTCTCAGACTCAAGCAAATTCTGTTCTTTGGCATGGGATTGGTATTTGATACTACCGGAACAACGATCATGTCTTCGATTGCCAGCTCATCCAGCGCTGCCACGCCTGCTTTACATCTGGTCACCGGCGTTGCGGCAATTGTCCTGATGGCATTTCATTTTCTTTGGGCAGCGTATGTGCTTGGGGTGGGCAGTCAGAAGTCCAAAACCAATTTCCACAAGTTTAGCTTGGTTGTCTGGATGTTTTGGTTAATTTCATATGTGGCCGGCTTGGTTATGGGGATGACCAGCTAAGAACGCACAAAAAAATCCGCTCAATACGAGCGAATTTTTATTATGATGCTATTTAACTTTAATATCTCGTGTAAACGCGGTTTAAACTATGTGAGTGTTGACCGAGTAATTTGAAATAAATCTTGTGATGATTGTAGACTTTGATTTTCATGGCCTTTTTAATCCCACTAGCTGGGGCGTTATCATACATTCGACCAACAATAGTGTAGATTCGGCCGGACTTTGAATACTTGGTTTTGAAAATTGATTCCCGACGAATGCCATGGACATCGTTATAAGTTACATGGTGGCCGCGAATACTTAATGTGCTGTGGCCTTTAAATCGACCGGATCCACTAATATAACTGGACTTCCATTTGCCATGTAATGCAGCTGGTGTCCCATAATGAACTGCTGCTTGAGTAGAGTGGACTAAGAACATCCCGCTAAACAGCAACAACAAACTTGCGATAACCCCAACAAAGATTTTACGTATCTTCACGCTGATTTCCTCCAATAAATAATACAGTTTTTTGGAACAAATTCAGCATAGCACAACACGGTAAAAGCGGATTAAAATTTCAGAAATTTGTTATTTCCAGCTGACTTTGTTAATTGTTGTCAGCATTGGCAAGTGCCATACTGCGTTGATGCAGGTAGGTAACACCACCAAAAACAATGGTCCAAACGATGGCACCGACAGCTCCGATAATGTCTTCAGGGATGAAGAACAATGTGACGAAGATAATAGCGAAGAAGGCGATTGTCAGTGGGCTGGTGAAATTGTACCATAGCATCTTAAAGCCATCCGGCAGAAAGTCACTTGATTCACGATATTTCCGGTGAGCAATCATTGCCAAGGCATACACGATGATGTACATGTCGTTTGATGAACCAGCGACGATGGTAAAGACTGACGCGGTGGCATTGGTTAAGCTCATCAGTGGTGTGATGAGAAGGCACAGAGCGGAAAAGGTGATGGCAGCGGCAGGTACACCATTCTTGGAGATCTTGGCGAAATGGCGATTCATGAAGCTGTCCTTTGGGGTTTCTGTTGCGAGCTGGTAGAAATGGCGACCGGCTGAGAAGATAAAACTGTTTAATGAAGATGAAGCAGATGTCAAAACAACAAAGTTAATAATGGCAGCTGCTGCAGGGAATCCGGCCAGCTTGAATACTTGAACGAATGGGCTGCTGGCAGGAGTCAAATGAGTCCAAGGAATGATTCCCATGATAACGATCAGGGCACCAAAATAGAAGATTAAAATTTTGAGCAGCGTTTCATTAACGGCTTTTTTGATAATTCGATGTGGCGTTTCGGCTTCACCAATGGTGATTGAAACAAATTCGATTCCTTGAAAGGCGAAGAAAACCATTGGAAAGGCTGAAATGAAGCTTAAGCCGCCGTGTGGGAACATGCTGAAGTTCTGGAAAATGTTTTGAACTGAAGCATGGCCAAGTGGGGTTACTGAATGACTGAACATCATAAAGACACCGGTCGCAATCAATGCCAGAATGGCAACGATTTTGATGAGGGCGAACCAGAATTCGGCTTCACCAAAGACCTTTGCGGCAATTAAGTTGACACATGCCAAAGTTCCCAAGAAGACTAATTGGATAATCCACGATGGAATGTTTGGAAACCAAAATTGAACGTATGTAGAGATGGCAGTGATTTCAGCCATCGCACAAAACGATAGGCCCAACCAGTAAGTCCAGCCGGTAAAGTGACCGACTGTCGGTCCAAGATAACGGGTGATGAAGAAAACAAAGGTGTGTTGTGATGGATCGGAATAAAGCATTTCACCAATTGCCCGCATCATTAAGAAGAAAAAGATACCTAAAACTAAATAAACTAATAATATTGATGGACCGGTTTTACTAATGGTTGTTCCTGAACCTAAGAACAGCCCAGTTCCAATCGTGCCTCCGATTGCGATCATTTGGACGTTGCGATTGCTTAATGAGCGCATCGTGCCGTCGGCATTTTCGGTTACTTCATTTTTTTGCATTAAAAATCTTCCTCTCTGTAAAATGGTTAACTCAATTAGAGGCCTCTAATTAATTTGCCATTATACTAACACCACCGTGTGCGATTTCGATGGTTTTGGGAGGAAGTTTTCACATCATTTTGTGATTTTGATTATTTTTTCATGAAAATAAGGCAGAAGTACCAATTTGCCTATGAAAATAAAAAACTTTTTTCAAGTTGTTCTTACTTGTCATCTTCAGGTAACTTGAGTGGCCGGGGCCCGATATTCGTTGTAAAAGTAACGTTTGTATGACTGTAACCAAAGTCTTTCAGAGAAGCATTGAATTCATTCAGTTCAGTCATAGTCTTATAGAAGACCTTTAACTGAACCGATGCATCCCCAGTAATATAGTTACATTCCACCACGTTGGGAATCTTCGAAATGAATTCGACGAACTTGGGCATTTCAACATAGCTGACATCGATTCGAACAAATGCTTTGATGAGATAGCCCAGCTTTTCATAGTTCACGTTGGCAGTGTAGCCATTAATGAAACCGTGACTTTCAAGATTCTGCAAACGGACGGACGCCGAGGGAGCTGAAATGAAACATTTTTCAGCGATGCTTTTGACAGAAGCCCGGCCGTCTTCTTGAATGATGTTTAAAATTTTGCGATCTAATTTGTCCATTCGAATTCTCCTTAAAATATTTTGCGTACATTATACCATTCAGGACAATACCAGCTGCTGTGGAAGTATTCACGAATTTAAATTAACAGTTGAGTGGGTGCATGCAATCACGTACAATAGTTACTGTTCTGCTTAGAATCAGTTTATACATATGCTGGTGAAATTTACACAAATACAATAAACAGCTTCAATGACCCCCACAAGTATTTGGTAAAGAGTAATTATGTAGACTGACGTTATTAACGTGATAGATGTTCTGAGGGGACATATATTTTATTGTTGGAGGATCATTGAATGAAGAGAATTATTAGTTGGATAAAATCTGGAAGCCCAAAAGAAATTAAAATTGGTGTGACGGTTCTGATTGTTGCCGTAATGGCTTTTGGAATCGCGGGAATTACCGAGGTAGTTAATCGGCATGAATATGCATCTGAACCACAGGTTGTAGATAATTCAATGTCTGATTCTGAGGACATGTCTAATGAGGATGATGAATCTGAAGAAAGCACCGATGAAGATGACGAGGATTCTTATCAAGATACGCTTAACGAGTTTCAACCTTTGGCATATGAAATTGCTGATGAGTTGGAGACAATGAATAACAAGACGACAAAAGTCTGGAATTCCGCTATTTATGATGATTATGTGACTGTAAATGGCGCAACATATACTGATTTCAACAAGGCGTTAGAAGCTTTATTCGAACAATGGACTGAATCTGGTAGATTGACAAAACTGCAAGACAAAAAAGAAAAGCTCGACAATTTATTTGACGATTTGGCGCAAAATGCTTCTGACTATTCCTCAGATTTTGAAAATCGAAAGCAATTATATGATGATATTAAATCTTATTATCAGTTAGTTACCGACCCCAATGGGAACTATCAGACGTACATGGATAACACAACGGAAGCCAATAATAAAGTTGGTACTGATTTCCAATAATGACCGCATAAATGATTAATTAAAGCCGCCGGAAATTCGCATATGATTTCTGGCGGCTTTGTTTGTCCGCTAATTGATAATTGCCATATACAACATGAATAGCTATAATGAATTTTGTATCTAAAATTCGAATTTAGTAAGGGTCTTGAAAAATCATGACAAAATCTGTAACACCGCAATGGAGGAAAAACTTGTGGGCACTTTGGTTCGGTAACTTTGCCACGGGTGCCGGAGCGAGTATGTCAATGCCGTTTCTTCCATTGTTTATCAGTACAATGGGGCACTTCCCCAAGTGGGAATTAACGCTGTATGCCGGACTGGCATTCTCAGGAGTCTTTTTAAGTCAGGCCATCGTTTCGCCTTTGTGGGGGAACTTGGCTGATAAGACTGGAAGAAAGCCGATGCTGTTGCGGGCGGCTATCGGGATGACGATTAGTGCGACGCTAACCGGCTTGTCGCCTAATGTGTGGTTCCTGATCATTATCCGGTTTATCCAGGGAACCTTCTCTGGTTACATTAATAATGCATACGCACTGATTGCCAGTGAGGTACCCACCCAAGATAGCGGGAAGACAATGGGTACTTTGACGACTGGAAATGTCGGTGGTCAGCTGGTTGGTCCAATTATCGGTGGGTATCTGTCGGGAATCTTTGGTTATCGACTGCTATTTTACATGTTTGGATTCATGATGTTCTTGGCATCAATGTCGACACTGTTCTTCGTTAAAGAAGACTTCACACCCGTTAAGAAGGGTGCCAAGACAGGATTAAGAGATGCCTTTAAGGGGATCCAGCATAAACGGGTTGTCTGGGCAATGATCATTTCTTCAATGCTCATCATGGCCGCTACGACTTCAATTAACCCAATCATCAGTTTGTTTGTTAAAGAGTTGATGCACGATCATGGGAACGTTGCCTTTACAAGTGGTGTGATTGCGGCACTGCCTGGTATTGCGACAATATTGGTTGCCCCTTCGCTTGGAAGGCTGGGGGATCATATTGGCCCAGAGAAAATTTTACTTGTTGGTCTGATTTTCTCCGTAGTCGTGTACTTCCCAATGTTCTTCGTTACCACCGTTTTAATGTTGGGAATTCTTCGATTCATGATTGGCCTTGCCAATGCGGCACTTCTGCCAATCACTCAAACCGTTATGACCTTGGAAGCTCCGTCGAGATCAGTCAGCCGGATCTTCAGTTATAATCAGTCGTTCCAAGCGATGGGTGCCGTGATTGGACCAATGTTGGCATCCGGGGTCGCCGGAATTTTGGATTATCGTTATGTATTTCTGATGACCGCCATCCTGGTTTTGATTAACATTGGGGTTGTCATTGTGGCTTACAAAAAAGACCACGTTGAAGTCGTCAATCATTCAAAATAAATGTTTGTTTAAGCATTCCTGGGTGGGATGCTTTTTTATTTTATTTGGACATAAATTTAGCGTTTGCTGAGTGCCCACTGGTATAATTAAGAGGTAAATAAAACAGAATTAAAATGGTTATATTGAGGGGGTATGATGATGTCAAAAAGTATTCGCAAACGGATCAAATATCTGTTGTTAATGATGGCATTTGGAATCATAGGTCTATTTACTTTTACTGGGGGTGTACACGCAGCTTCGATTCTTTATAACGGTGGTACCAGATACACTACGCCAGCTAAGTACCAGAATGGTTTGGAACACGCAGTGTATATTTCTGTTGGAGGAGAGAATTCAAACTTCAGCGGCTCCCCCGTAGGTACAATTATTAGCAATGATGCTTGGCCGTTAAGAAACAATCCATATTTTTATGAACATTTATATCTGAAAAATAGTAATCCTTCTGGTGGAGCAGATATATCGGTTGCACAGTTTTTGAGATTTCCCAAGGACTTAACCAGTGGCTCTGCACCATTTCTCCCAGTTGGTGATCCTGCGCAATCTGCTGTGATTACGGGAGCAAATTCTCCAAGTCAATTCAATATTACGACGCCATATGGTAATAGTAATATTGTCATTAATGGTACCTTGAAGCCTCAACAGTCGATTGACGTTTCAGTTCCAATGGAATACGTCAAAGGCGAAGACGCACAGTTTAATGAAAATTATCCGGTTCGAGAAAATAACTGGCAATTTGATGGGACAACGCTCAATTTTCAGATAGGAATGCCGATAGATGTCACAACGTATCCCGACTTTATGAAGGGACAGTATCTTGTCACCTATAAAGATAAAGATGGCTATTACCAACAAGCTACGGACGTTCAATCATTGATGCCTGAATTCAATTTCAGCAATGATATTGAAACTGATAACTTTTATCGCGGATTAGGCACAAGTGATGGCTCAACATTGTTTGTGAATAAGGAATACCGAGTGGTTGGCGATAAGATGAACGCTAACAATGGACAAAAATTCTGGGATATGTTGCAGACAAAAGACTATGCACCTGTCTGGCGTTACAATAATCTGTTAACCTATGAAACATTCACTGCACGTTTGGGCGGTGGAATAAGCGACATTTCAAATCCTGATTATTTCAAATATGCACGTAAAATTATGGCTAATAATGGAATTGGCGGTATTAATTGGCAGGTCGTTAAGGTTTTAGTTGCTGATAATGCGACGGTTAATCAAGGTGCAAAATGGAATCCACTAGATCATGTAACCCTCTATGATCCTAAACAGGAAGATAATTCTGATACATCCAAAATTCCGGTTACTAAAGATAATGTGAAAGTAACGTCTAATAATGGCCGGATCAATGCTGATGGTACTTTGAATACCAGTACACCCGGAGTTTATAATGTGACATACACTTATGAAGCAGTTTACTCAGATTCTGTAAAGCGGACGATTAGTAAGACGATTCAGGTCACTGTTCCAGGAAGAAGCAATAATGGCGGTAAGACTGTAAATCCGACGACAAATCCAACACCTACACCAACGCCAAGCAACCCTAACTGGAATCCAACGACTCCAACCAATGGGAATGGCAGCACAGGTTTACCAAACTACGCTGCAGTTAAAGGTTCAGCGGTATACGCAACCAAGAAGCTTTATATGTACAAGCATGCGACCTTTAGGAAGTCACAGCGAATTGCCACATATCCCAAAGCAGCTAGAACAAACCGGCCAATGTTTGTCATCATTGGGTATGATCGTTCAAACGGTGGGGCTTTGAGATATAAAGTTCGGGATGTTAACCACCATCAGAAGACTGCCGGCAAAGTTGGCTATATCACTGCCAACCGGAAATATGTCGTCAATGTTTACTACAAATCAATTCCAAAGAATAAGACAATTACCGTTATTTCCAAGAAGGGTGTCCACACTTACAAGAATAAGAATTTGACTGGTAAAACCAAGTCATACAAGAAGGGCACTCATTTGAAAGTTAAGAAGTTGGTTGGTCATAATCTGACAAGCCGTTATCAATTATCAAATGGCTACTATGTCACCGCCAACAAGAAATTGGTCATTCAAGGTAAATATTAATTTCAATAAAAGCTGGAGTTCACTCCGGCTTTTTTGTGTCTTCCGCGTTACAACCTCAAGTCGATTTGATTAATTCAGTCAAGAAATGTACCATATTAAATTTCAAAATGGTAACATTTAATTAATATGTTGTTCGAAGAAAGAATATGGGGAGTGAATTTCATGATTTTGAACTTAAAGAAATCATTTTATTTTGGACTGGCTGCGGCATCAATGTTTGCCGCAAGTGGCCTTTTGACCAGCAATGCCAGTGCCAAATCATACGCTAAAATAACGTCTAATGAAGTCATGCAGACGGCACCACAAAACCGCAACGTTACCACAAACGGAACCAACGCCCTGTACACAAAGGCTGGGACCCTTCGTGGCGCTCGAATTATTGCTTCAAAATATACTTTGCAGCGATATGGTTCATCAAAGGACTCAAGCCAATATTTCCGGGCTTACCGAGTTGCAACCACCAACCGTGGCGCAGTTTACTACAAGGTGGTTTCTTTTAACGGTGTTTATCGGGGCTGGATTTATGGCGGCCGAACGACCGGAACCTTTGGCGGGGGCTTGAACCTTGCCAACACAATGGGCAATTCCGATCTGCCACTGCAAAAGACCGGCTATACGCTGAGCAACCCTAAGAAATACACTTTATGGGTTGATCCCAAATGGTCCCAATATAAAGCCAAAAAAGTTGATATGAGTACTTACAATCCAGGTGACACGTTTACGATTACGGACGCTGCCGTCAAGACTCGGGAACAGTATTTGTATTATAAAGTGACCGACGATAAGAATTCCGCAATTGTCGGCTGGGTTTATTCCGGGGGTGTCAGTGCACCGGATTCTCAACAGGCTACCAAAGATAATAGTGTCAAAATCAACTATGTTAATTCTGCCGGTCAATCTGTCGGTGCTTATACCTGGATTATCCAGAAAACTGATTTAAAGGCCGGTGCCAGCTTAAGCAACGGTGCCAAATTAGGTGACATTCTTCAAAACGCTACTCAGTTAACTGACATTGCTACCAAGAACGTCCCAACCGGTTATAAGATTAGCGGTACCCAAAGTCCTACTAATCAACCGGCAAATGTGACAATCGGAACTGACGACTATCTGATTTACGTTGATCCGATAAAGCCTAATTTTTTGTCGCCAGTTGCATATTACCTGACGAATACCGGCCAGCAGATTAGTCCATCGCAGTTGAAAGGTAATACCTATCCAATCTTAACCGATGCCCAGATGACAATCTTCTCAAGTCAAACGCAAGGAGCCGTTCCGGCAAAGGTCTTTGAAAACGCACTTTTCTCAGATCCCAACAAGTTGTCGTCATTGACCGGGGTAACGGTCACCAACGCTGATGGTTCATTAACAACACCGATTTATTATTTCAACAAACAAGCAACAATTTCCGCCAACACAAATGCCAAGTATGGTGATACATTAAAGCTGTACTATACATTGCCGCAGCGATAAAAGTGATGACGTTCAAATTCATTTCCGAATTTGAACGTCATTTTTTCACATCTTTAATTTAAAGGTGTTTTGCTTACCTTTTTGTGACAACTAGCTCATAATATAATTACTCGCAAAATTAAAAGGAGGCATTTTAAATGTCGATTTTAACTGATACCTATGAATTAAATAATGGTATTCAAATTCCCAAAGTGGGCTTTGGTACCTGGCAGATTCCAGGCGGCCAAGACACCTATGACGCTGTCAGCATGGCACTCAAAGCTGGCTACCGTCACATTGATACCGCAAAAGCATATCGAAATGAAAAGAGTGTTGGCGAAGCAATTCTTGATTCTGACGTGGATCGGGAAAACGTCTTCGTGACATCAAAATTACCAGCCGCAACCAAGTCCTATGATGGGGCGATTGCGGATTTTCGTTCCACAATGAAGGCCTTGAACCTCTCATACTTGGACTTGTACCTGATTCACGCACCATGGCCATGGGGTGAGCGTGGCTCAACCAACTATGACGCAGCTAACGTGGAAGTTTGGAAAGCCATGCAGGACATCTATGCCAGTGGCCAGGTTAAAGCAATTGGGGTTTCCAACTTTAATGTCCATGATCTTCAAAATATTTTGGATCATGCGGATGTCAAACCGATGGTCGACCAGATTCGTTACTTTGTCGGTTATACGGAACCACAAATTACGCAGTTTGCCAAGGATAACGGGATGCTGGTCGAAGCCTATTCACCATTGGCAACTGGCGGCATCCTTGAAAATGTTGATATTAAAAAGATTGCCGACAAATACGGTGTCAGCGTTGCTCAACTGGCAATTAAGTTTGTCCTTCAAAATGGCGTACTGCCATTACCAAAGGCAACCCATCAAGCTCATATTAAAAATAACACGCAGTTGGGCTTTGAAATTAGTCCGGATGATATGGCCATTTTAAATGGTTTAACTGCCACTGATATGTAACAAATTGACGGATCGCAAGCTTTTGCGGCCCGTTTTTTGCTGTAATTTGGTACAGTAGAAACAGATACTGTTTGAAAAGAGGAACGTCATTTATGACAAATGTATTGATTTTAGGTGCGAATGGGCAAATTGCAAAGTTGGTCGAAAAGCAATTGCTGGATGAGACCGATGACCATTTGACGCTATTTTTGAGAAACGCGGGTCGTTTGAAAGTAACCGATCCTAAACGAGAGACCGTTGTTGAGGGGGATGCCACTAATAAACAGGCAATCATTAAAGCTCTTGACGGAATCGACATTGTTTATGCTAATTTGAGTGGCAAAAACATTGAAGATGAAGCTAAAACCGTTGTTGGCGCAATTGATCGGACCACCTTACAACGCTTGATCTGGATCTCAACCTTGGGAATTTACGATGAAGTTCCGGGCGAGTTTGGTAAATGGAATCACCAACAACTTGATGGTGGTTATCTGCAGACCTATGCTGCAGCAGCCAAGGTGATTGAAGGGTCCGACCTGGATTACACGATTATTCGGCCGGCTTGGTTATCCAATAAGGACATTGTCAGTTACGAAACGACTCAGAAGGGTGAACCCTTTAAAGGAACCGAAGTTTCACGAAAGAGTATTGCCGATTTTGTCGTTAAAATTATTAATGATCCAAGTAAAGAGATTCGCCATTCAGTTGGTGTCAATCAACCGAATACGGATGGTGACAAGCCTTCTTGGTATTAAATTAAGTTAGCTGCATCTTAGTGATCGTGGCCCACAAAGCATTAAGAATGCTGGATTCAAGCGGAAACGCTGGTCCAGCATTTTTTTGTCTAATTTTTGCGATTATCTAAAATGATTTGCGTTTTAATTAAGGAATTTCGTTCATTGTCGATTTTAAGTTTGGATTAAGCCCCCAACGATAATCTGTAACCATTCAATAACGAAGGGAGCGATGCCAATGAACAATCACCCGCATCACTAATTTCACTATTTAAGTATCAAATCAACATATTCTTAACCAAGAAGGGATTGATAGATTGGACATAAAGAAAATCGGTTATATGGCCGGCGCGGTTATGACAATCTTTGGAACAACATTTTTACCAACGATAGTCGCTGACGCGTCTGCGGTTCGAACTGAAACCATGAGAAAAGTAGCACTTTCAGATCAAAGTCCATTCGAGTATCGGCAGACTAAATCCACAAGTCAGGCCGTCAAATTTAAGGAAAAAGTTGAAGCTCTCCAAAATAACACCGTTTTGAAATATCACGTGACAGAAATTGAAGCCCGCGGTGACGAGAGCAATCAACCATTTAAAATTAGGATCTATAAAAACGGTAGTGTCTACAAAACCATTGATGTTGATTCAGGAACCGCCAGTGGTTCTATGAACGTCAATCAAGGCACTTACACAATTGAAGTTATTGGAAGTTACCCCGGCAATTACCAAGGAGGCCTGACAGTTGAATGATAAAATTGAAATTTATTTTTCCATTTAAGCTTCGTTTAAGATGGATGCGATAATCTGTAGACAATCAAATAAGAAAGGAGGCGAGCGGAACACAACTCAAACAACTGCACCAAACTCCTAATATGATTTCCCAATCAGCTCCACGACAAATGACGATGCGAAAGGAAGGATCACTTGCACAAACTAATGAAGACTCAGTTAAAAACCAAGTATCACTATGAGCGTCACAGTTCCAACCGGCATACGAGGTTTGTTGTTTGGAGCTGCTATTAAAACCGAAAGTATCACAACGAGTTAATTTAAGACCGTGCGCTGAAACTCACGAAGATATTGAAAGGACTGATGCGATGGAGAATCCCTGGTATCACTCATATCTCACAAAAATATAATATTCACCCCTCAAATAATTACTAAGAATTACCCAACAAAATAAAATTCTTAACTTCATGAAATACCCCTCAATATGAAATATAAAATTTCCCTTGGAAAGTCCTGTATGCGAGCAGGACTTTTCTTTTTGTTCTTAATGATCTAAATTTTGAATTTTAAGGTCCATTTAAGCTAAATGAAGTATTCTTAAATCAATCGAAAATGAAGGCACAAAGCATTTGGCTCTGTGTTGGATTAAGAGATTACCCCAACAAGAATTACTAAGAAACCCCAACAATTTCTTAGCTTCATGAAATACCCCTCAATATGAATTTCCCTGAAAAAGGTCCTGTATGCGAGCAGGGCCTTTTTTGTGCGTTCTGAATTATTTAGTAGGGATGATTTTTTTGTAAAACAAAAAAAGTTCGAACAAAACTGATTGTTTTGCTCGAACCTCCTTCATTCTTACATTTTAGTATTTGGATTGTTGGCCATTTCAAATAATTGAGCCATCTTTGCTGATCCATCATCGTGGAAGCTGAAAGCAACTTCGCTATAAGTTGCCCAGTTGTTTAATTCGGTGTCACGGTGAAGCGCATCACAGGTTAATAACTCATGACTGGCAGTTTTAGCGGTCTTTTTATATGAAACATAACCGTTGGAATTGTATGTCAAAATTGCACCCTGGCCGGAATTGTAAGTGGTGATACCGGTTGGTAGGAAGTACGCTGGCAAAACTGCCATGCATTCAGCGTAACCACTATTGTTGGAATTGTATGATTGGCCGTTTGGTCGAACATGGCTCAACTTTTGCCATAATTCTTTTGAACGGACAACGGTTTTAGCTTTAAGAGATGCATTGTGTTTGAACGCCTTGAGTCCCTTTGTCTTTCGATAAGCATTAATTTGCTTGAGATATTGTTTATCGACTTTCTTGGCAAGCGTTGACTCTTTTATGTACGTCACGTTGAGTGAGGTTGGCATGTTGCTGGCAGAGTAAGTTTGAGGAACCTTGTGTGGCAGGTAACCCGGGATCTTTTTGATATATCCGGCTCCGCTGGTTGGATAACTTGCTTTTGGATTGTAATAATAACTTGATTTTGTTGATTTGGTTGTATAAGTAATTGGTGCTCTTAATACTTTTCCGGTTGTTGATACATAGTTAACCGTGGTTGTTTTGGCTTGGGCATTGATCCCGAAGGCGGATGCGCCAATCAGGCCAAGCGACAAGCTGAGAATTGTTAATAATTTACTTGTTGATTTCATTGATATCCCCCCAATATGGACATGAAATTCTTAAGATTTTCTTAAGCTACATTTTCATTGTAGCAAAGAATTAGGGAGACGTTTAGAAATAAATCTGAATTTTGAAATTAAATTGGATTTTTGGAAATAAAAAAGTCACTGGCAAAGATGTCAGTGACCGAAATAATTGTTATTTACCACGGTACCAAAGTTGTTGCGAACCAGTTTTATTGAAGAAGCCTGTATGCTCGATCAAAACTTTCTTGCCCTTGTAATGGCTGGCTTTGAATGCAGAATAAGCATCGGAATTCTTCAATCCGATATCGTAGAAGCCTTTCTTGGTGCGGTTGACATAAAGCTGCTTTGGATTGACATAACGCTTATTAACAACTTTGTGGAGTTTCTTGCTGTAACGCCAAGTGGTCATTGATTGCTTCTTTAAGATCATCACATAACGTGACTTAGTTGTTGTTCGATGCCAAGCACCCCGGACACTTGTTGGCGTAGTGGCATTCTTGGCGATTGCCGGTTGTTGTCCGGCAAATCCAGCAACCAATGTAAGTGAAAATGCTGAAGCTGCGAATAAAAATAATTGCTTAAGTTTCATAATATTAGCCCCCTTACGCCACAAATATAGCATGAAAGACTGCAATTGTTGCCTAATATGCTTGGTTATTGATTTGCGTAATGCTATAGGGTTGATAGAGCACTCATTGGAACCGTCAGAAAAAGCCACCGGAATGTCCAGTGGCTTAAATCACTATTTTCCACGATACCAAATCTGGTGGCGATGACCATAATTAAAATAGCCAAGGTGTTCATATAGAACCTTCTTACCATGGTAGTGCATTGGCTTGAAGTCTGAAACCGCGTCACTTTCGGCAATTCCAATTTCATAATAGCCTTTGCCAATGTAATGGCTGTACAAGTGACTGCCGGTAACCGTGCTGTGGTTGACTGTGCGATGGAGCTTTTTACTGTATCGGTAACCAGACATTGAATGTTTGGTAATCTTCATGACATAACGTGATTTGCTGGTTGTTGAATGCCATGTGCCGCGGAGAGCGACTGGTGTGGTACCATTCTTGGCCATGGCAGGTTGTGATGCGATCCCTAAAAATAGGGTAACGGACAAGGCTGCCAGGATTGTCCAGAGTAATTTTCTTGCTTTCATGCTGGGACTCCTTTGTATGTATGAATTTTTCTATTACTATTCATTTATATTCTATGATTCATTGAATGTGGGCGCAAGGAGAAATTGAAGCTAATGGATTAATTTGGTTGTTTTTCTCATGTATTAATTATATTGACAAAATGCATTGTCAACTGGATGAAAAAATAATCTAACGATTAAATAAATGATAATCATGTTGTTTAATTTGTTGTGCTAAAATTAACTTGTATCGATATTCACTCACCAAATTGAAATGAATAACGACATGGCTAATAGGGGGGGACTTTTTATGATAAATAAGGTACAGAGTGTAGTTACAGGCTCACTGCGGTTAATCGTTGTTGTGGCAACGTTTGTTTTAGTTGGCATTTTATCTGGGCAAACCGCAAGTGTTTCTGCGGACACACCACAATTGCAAGGATCTATTTCATTTACTGCGACTAATAAGCAAGGTAATAAACAAACCATTGGGGAAAGTAAAGCTTCTGACGGTGCTACATATGCTAATCCTGCACAAGTCTATTACAATACTCAAAAATACTCAGACTTGATTGAGAACTATACCTTGACTAATAACACTGGTGTAACAGCAAATGTCGAAAGTATTCTGAATCTACCTCAGATAACTAATACTGTTCCACCAACTGATCCTAAGTATGATCCACTAACATTAATTTACGATTCCAGCAGACAATCAGATCTGCAAATCAACGTTCCAAGTACGTTTGACAAGGGATATAGTTATGCAAACAGTCACTACACTAAGACTTTTAGCAATACATCGCCATTGTTGGCTTTATACGCTGGAAAGCTTAGTAATGCAGGTATAACATCTTGGCAATTTCTAACTAGTGGCAATTCAATTCAGATGCAAGTGCCACTGATACCTAATCCCAATTATGATTACAGTAATCCCAAGTCTGGTTACACCAGGGATACTGTTCCTATTAATGGAAATAACGTGGCTTACAATACTCATTTAAATGTTCGGATCACAGCATTTAAGAGCATTATTTTAAATCAAGAATCACTTTCTGCAGCTACTTATAATGATTTGCTAAATGCTGCTAAGAGCAATATTAAAAAGTTATTTAAGGATAATGCAACTGAAGAAGCCGATCACAGTAAAGCCACTATCGTTGTTGAGCCAACTAATACACCAGGTAGTTGGGATGTCACATATACTTATGATGGTGTCACAATCAAGATTCCTGGAACAACAACGGAACTGTCTTCTATGTCCACTAAAGATTTTAGTGTTAGTTATGGTAGCAATTGGAATTCACAAAAGTTCAATGGTATTACCATATTGAAAGATGCAAATGGTAATGGAGTAACACCTTCAAATACTAATGTGACAACAACTATTAAAAATTCTGATGGTAATACTGTTAATGCTGTAAATACTTCAGATGCTGGTGCCGTTTATTACATCTCATATACGTATAAAGGTATTACTCAGACTGTCAAAGTTACCGTCGGTCAACGCGGTGTCACACCGAATACGCCAACGAGTCCAACGACACCCGTTACCCCAACCAACCCAACCAACCCGAACTGGAACCCATCCAAGCCGAATGGTTTGAACGGAACCGGTTTACCAAACTACGCTGCCACTAAAGGCTCCGCAGTATACTCAACCAAGGGTATTTACATGTACAAGAATGCTAACTTCAAGAAGTCTCAACGAATGGCCTATTATCCTATCAGCAAGCGGGTTAACCGCCACATGTTCGTTGTCTTAGGTTATGCCCGTTCCAACGGTGGTGCATTGCGTTACAAAGTGCGGGATGTTAACCATGGAACCAAGACAGATGGTAAGATCGGCTACATTACAGCTAACAAGAAGTATGTTGAAAGCGTCTATTACAAGACTTTGCCAAAGAATCGCAAGATTACGGTTATCTCCAAGCGAGGGATTCATTCATATAAACACGTCAACCTCACTGGCAGAACCGGAACTTACAAGACTGGCAAGCACTTAAGAGTTAAGAAGATTGTTAAGCACAATTTAACCACTCGTTATCAACTGACCAACGGTGATTACATTACTGCCAACAAGAAATTAGTGATTAAAGGTAATTATTAATCCAAAATTAAAGAGCGCTCCAACATTGAGGTGTACCCCAAAAGTTAAAGTAAGTATTTGCTTGTCTTTCCTAGGCGGCACGGAGTCGATATTTTATCGGCGATGTGCCGCTTAGTTTCATTTGAATTCGTTCAGTATTGTAGTAGATTATCCACTTTTTAATAGCCGCTATCAATTCTTCAGCGGAATTGTAGTTGGATAGATTTCCTAACTCAACTTTTAACTTGTTAAAGAAGCTTTCTATACAGGCGTTATCTAAGCAAGTTGCTCGTCGAGACATGCTGGGTGTAATGTGAGCGTTTCTTAGTTTCTTCTGCCATGCTCGATGTCGGTACTGCCAACCTTGGTCCGTATGCAGGAACTGCTTGTATGGTTGGTTTGGTATTAAGTCAATTAGGGAATCCAATGGTTTCATGGCAAATTCAAGATTGGGACTGCCGGCAGTAATGGCAAAGGTTAGAATCTCATTATTGTATAAATCCATTATCGGTTCGAAATACACTCTTTCCTGAGTTTCGGGGATCTTAAATTCAGTGACATCGGAAACCATCTTCTGATTTGGCCGATCGGTTTGAAAACGGCGACGTAACTTATTTTTGACTCTAGTTCCTTCAGGACCTTTAGAGGAATCATATTTGCGGATCTTCTTGCGATAACCTTCCCCTTGGATATCCAACTCCTTCATCAGCCGATAAACACGCTTATGGTTGACCTTAAGGTTAAAATCATTCAGGAGGGCTTGGGTAATTCGTAGAACACCCATATGATGATCCTGACTCCAGATGCGGGAAATCAAGTACCGCAAGTGATAATCTTTGTTTGGCAGCTTGAATTGATGCTTCCAGTAGAAAAAAGTATCTGGTGAAATTGGCAAGACCCGTAAAAGGTCAGCCAGCTTAAATTTGGCCTCGAGTGTGCAGATTACTTGTGCGAGTTCTTTGTTCGTTGCTTCATCGAGGCCAATAATTTTAACGCTTCATTTTTGATTCGCAACTCCAAATTTTCAGCTTCTAATTGCTTAAGACGATTTTCTTCTGGTGAAAGTTTCTTT
The DNA here is from genome assembly GCF_009739535.1 of Lentilactobacillus kefiri. Lineage (GTDB taxonomy): Bacteria > Bacillota > Bacilli > Lactobacillales > Lactobacillaceae > Lentilactobacillus > Lentilactobacillus kefiri. The sequence goes on along the minus strand of NZ_CP029971.1, from coordinate 609,662 downwards.
TTGGTTGACCGCTTCTTAGTCGGTTTCTTACGTTTATTTGTCATTTTGGGTTTCCGTCCTTTTGATATAGACAATAACCCATTTGGCCCCTGATTACGATATATTTCTTTCCATATTTGAATTTGTCTGGCACCAACATATCCAAACTTAGCCGCAACTTGAGTGTATGAGGCATTATTGGCAATTGCCCAATGGGCAACTTCCACTCTAAATTCAGGTGTTACTTGTGGTGGATTCAACAGCACGTCGGGACCATGAGTGCGGTATGCCGCAACCATCATTCTAAAAAGATATGGTGCGATCTGATATTTACTGGAAATGGTCTTAAGACCTCCTTGCCCATCAAAATATTCAATTAATGCACATAGTTTAATTGTCTTTGAAATTTTAGTCATAAAAATACCCCCAAAGCTAAAGTTTTTACTTTAACTTTGGGGGTATAGCTCACATCCATTTGATGTTGGAACGCTCTTTTGCTTACCTCAATTTGGGGATGTTCAAATATGATTTCTTCAAATCAACGGTATATATCACATCCTGATTGCCATGCACAGTATATTCCATATCACTGGCATAAATGACAAGTCCAAGCTGATGACCCTTCAACAGTCGCCAAAAGGTTGGCTGGAATGGGATATTCAATGTATAGAAACTAATTGCTTTTAGTTCATCAACCTTGTAGCTGTTTTCCCGGTTTTGCATATTCATGTGGGCCTGGGTAATCCGCTTGAAGTCGGTTTCCTTTTTCTGTGGCAGAAATTCCTTCAAGTCGTCTCTTCGCCAGTGATATCCTTGCAGGATTCTCATTGAATCAATCGTTTGAGGTGTTTCAGTCAATCGTTTTGCTTTTCCATAATCGACCAAGGCAACGCTAATCATGCCAAATCCTTGGCTGGTCATCACTTGTAGACTGACTGAAGGACGCCCGTCAATCACCAAGTCTTCCGTTAACGGCTTGGTCAAAAGTCGGATACAGTGATAATCCATTTCAGAGCCGCCACGGAAATACAGGTCATGATGCCACTTATCCAAATCGTGATCGTAAGCCTTGTAGTCTTCTTCGGGAAGTTGGTCGGAAATGAAGTTATTTTCATTTAAATTGATCAAATTGTTTAGCGGATAACTGATTGATTCGGATTCACTGCCACCCCAATCCTGGTAGGCGGTCCAAGTTTCCGGTTGGGCGTTATCCTGGACGATCACGTCAGCCAAGGTGTCGTTAACGTGGTTGTCCACGTTGAACAGCTTATTGGTCAGCCAAAGATTGACGATATCGGTATAGTCAAACGAGCGGAAGTTATTCAAGTATTCATGCTGTCCTTGATGAAGAATCAACTTTTGAGTGATTGGCCGGGATTTTAACCGGTTCCTTGAATTCCACACCTGAGACGTCTTGACGTTCCAGTCGTTGAGCCCATGAACCAGCAGCATGTCCGCCTTGGTATGATTGACTTTTTCGATTTTTCGGGCATCCCAAAATGGATTATAGCTGCCACTGTCATGGCCCTGATCAAGCTTCATTTGCTTTAAATGAGCCAGCCACTTATCTTTGATGGTTGCGTAGTCCGCGGCGGATTGCTGACGGCTGAAAGTATATTCAGCCAAGGCATCGGCATCATCACCATCTGGAGCGACAACCAGGCCATTTTCTCGGTAGTAATCGTAGTAGTCGGCTAATCCTGCTTCGACAATGGATGTCTTCAAGCCGTTAACCCTGGTAAATGCAGCGGCAGTCGAAAGCGTTCCTAAATACGAACGGCCGGTCATTCCCACTTCACCACTGGACCACCAAGCTTTAATCGCAATTTGATCGGTTCGGTTGGTAAAGGCGGTTCGATCTCCATGAAGCCATTCAATAACCGACGTTGCACCAATGGTTTCTGCTCTGGTTCCAGTTGTTCGCAAACCGTCGGAATCGCGGGTTCCCACACCGCCGGAATAGACGACCGCAAAGCCTCTGGCAAGAAAATAGTCATTCAAAGAGTATGACCACAGCTTGCTGAAAGTCTCTCCAGCCTTGGTGGTTTCACCTTTAACGGTTCGGGGTGCCGGCAGTGAAACATCTTTGTAGTGATATTCAACATCGGTGTAAGTGAGTTGATTGGGCTCCTTTCGCTTGAGTGGTCGGCGGTTATCATGAGCATATTTTTCTGCCCATTTGACGTTCATGCCTTCCGAATATGGGTCGGCAGTAAAAATGACTGGGGCTTTGAACCCGCTGTCGGTTTCTGCTGGTCGGATAACGTTGACTTTTAATAGGTCACGTTTGCCATCGTGGTCCGTATCCAGTGGTGATTCGACATAGACGGTTTCTCGAATCAGACTGCTTGTGTCAAAAACCGCTTGGGACTTGCCGTTGAAAAATAGTGGTTTGGCAAAATCGGCATCTGAGACAAATTGCTGATAATAGCCCTTTCCGGCAAGCCAATCGATTAGTAGCTGACCAAATTTGTTTCGGGTATTTAATAGACGATACCAAGCGTCAATGAGTTGATCACAGTTGAATGTGTCTGGTCCATCGATCACTGGGAGGCCGATCTTGTTCATTGCGGCCAAGGGATCATTTATCGAAAAGTCCAGGCTTTCCAAAAAGCCCAGCAGTTGTAAGCCAACGTTGTAGAAAGCTTTCTTTGTCACTGGCCCAGTTTGGCTGGTATATATGTTGGCATTTTCGGTGGGGGTTGCCAGCAAGCCACTTATCTTCTCAATCCGGGTCGTCATATTTTCATGCATTGAGTAAAGCCTGATAAGCAGGTTGCGGAACAACGCCCGCGGATTTTCAATATGTAAGTTTTGAGCGTCTAAAAACCGGGTATCTTTCAATTCTTTGATGATAGTTTGATGATTAGTCGGAATATATGCAAACTGGCTGATTTTCATCGAATGCCTCCTCATTTCAAGTTATTGATATTATACAATTGTCTGCGGGTAATCGAGGAAAGATTTAAGCCTTTTTGAAAATTGGTCACTTCAAAAATCGAACGGCTGTTATGGCGATATACTGGATGTAATTAATAGGAACGCGGTGATAAAATGTTTCCATATTTGGGATTAAAGGCCAGCACCAATCAAAGACAAATTGATGAACGACTGCAGTATCATCCACAAGTCTTTGAATTCTTTACAATAGAAGCAGATGTAACATCGGACGGCTTGGATCATTTGAAGAACATGATTGATTATGTTCAAAATTCAGGCGTTGCCCACGTTGTGATTCACCATCCAATGAAGTTTGAAGGGGTCCATAACGAGGTTTCAGTTGATCCAAATACGAATCCAAAACAGTATCAATTCATGATGACGAGTTCTAAGAATTTAATTCAAATTGCCAAGCAGTTTGGCATCCAACTCCTGATCCACGGCGGATATAATCAACCGGTCTCAAAAATCATTCAGCAATTTGGTTCCATTCAAGCCGGCCGAAAGATTGTCTTCGAACGGTTGGATTACTTTAAATCGTTTGGTGAAAGCAACGTGATGTTTGAAAACTCAATCTCGCCTTTATTTGACTTCGGTGACTCCACGGTTGAACAAGCGGTGGTTGAGCATCAATACCGGTTATGTTACGATACCAGTCATGGATTTATAGTGCTTCATGGCAATAATCAAAAGCTTCAAGAAAGCATGCGCCGTTTGCAGGGCCAGGTTGTTCACTATCATTTTGTGGATTCAATGGGTCAATTTCACGACAGCCTGCAGTTGGGCAAGGGCGCAATTGATTGGCGACCTTTGAAACAGGTGGTTAATCGACGTGCGACCAACATTTTTGAAATTAATTTGAAAGATCAGTTTAACAGCTTGGAAATGCAAGCGAGTTATGATTATTTAAAAAATCTCTGGAAGTGATTCAACGTGATTGCTCAAAATTTACATAGGTGAGAAATGCGTTAGTATGGAAGTAGAATGTTTATTGGGGGGATGCCACGAATGAAAAAGTTCTTAGTTTTTATTGTTGCAATTACAGCGGTCTGTTTAGCTGCTTTCTCAGTTCGGGATTCAATGGCCGGACAAAAGAAAACGACCGGTACCCCCAACGACAGTAGTAATGTCAGTTGGCAAGAGCCCTCTGAAACCAAAGCTTATCCAAAGTGGAAGAACTTGAGTAAGCCATGGATTTACGTCAGCATCAAGCAACAGAAAGTCTACATCCATGGCAACGGCAAAGTTCAGTATATTATGAACTGTTCAACCGGATCCAAATCCAGCCCGACACCAAGAGGCACGTTCCATATTCAACACGAACGCGGACTGTCATTTTATAATGCCAGTTCAAAAGAAGGCGCCCATTATTGGGTATCCTGGTTAGGTCACGGCGTATACTTATTCCACAGTGTGCCAACCAACAAGCGTGGCCAATATGTCGTTTCCGAAGCTAATAAGCTCGGCACTCCGGCATCTCATGGATGTGTCCGACTAACCATTTCCGATGCCAAGTGGATGTATAAGACGGTGCCGTATCATACAAAAGTTGTTGTTCACTAATTAAATGAAGTATTTGAGGGCTTCTCTTTTTGGCAAATGCCGGAGGAGCGCTTTTTTATGGGCATTTTTGTTATACTAATGTTAATTTGATTGATCGAAAGAGGGGATACCATGGCACTTCATACGATATTAACGCCAAAATGGATTACCTGGGGAAAGCTGGTCGCAGCTGAGAATCCACGGTTGGAAGGCTTTGTGCCCAGCGAGGGTGGCGAAAACCCACGAATCCTATTGCTGGGAGAAGCTCCTGGCGACAAAGAGGTTAAGATTGGCCGACCATTTATGGGGCCATCCGGTAAAGAGCTTGACCGTTGGCTGGAGTCATTGGGCTTGACCCGCGAAGACATTTATATCACCGGGGTAGTCAACTCAAGGCCGTTTTCAATTGGCAAGACTGGCCGAAAAAGCGACCGGCGACCTAACCAAGCTGAAGTCAAAAAATCAGCGCCAATGTTTGATTGGGAACTTGCCCATTTTCCAAATGTTTTATTGGTTCCGATGGGCAATGCCAGTCTCCAGAGATTGCTTGGCAACAAGGCCAAGATCGGCGACCTGCATGGCCAGCTGATGGAGCGACCAATTCAGAAATATAATGCCGATGCGGATTCGTTTGAATTTACAAAAGAAAAGCACCGGATTTTTCCGCTTTATCATCCTTCGTACTCTAAGCGTTTTAAAAATATGAAGGCAGTTGTCGATGCAGATTCCGAAAAGTTAAAAGCATTATTAAATCAATGATTCATTGGAGGCAAATAATGACTGACGTGGAGTTTAGCAATGGAAAAATGATTGTGATTCCCAAGGGACTGGACAAACTCTGGGGCTTCAGGGGGCGTCTGGAATTCCCAATTGACCACATTACTCAAATGACAATTGAGTCGAAACAGCAACTTAAGGAAGATGGTAAGTGGGATCGTATTAAGATCAGAGCACTTGGCTTGGGCTTGCCGAATAAGAAAGTCGGAACCTTTATGGGTAACCGGACGACATCGTATTTGAATATATCCGGTCCTGACGATATTTTATTTGTTGAGCTGCATAGCGAAAAATATGATTTCTTGTTTTTAACGGTGGCGGATCCAAATGCCATCAAGGAAAGGTTTTTACAAATCAAATAACGCCAGTCGTTAACTGCCAGTTATCGCCCAAAAGGTGTTAATCTATAGCCGAATTAGTTATTTGGGAGGCGCACACAGATGACAAAACCATTAAATGGCGTTGAGCTGTATCATTCACTATTTGGAACTGAAATTCATGATCCACGGGTTTTATTTGAAATGCTGACAGTTAATGTTTTTCAGCCCGGATTGAACTGGCGGGTAGCTGCAAGCAAAATTCCGGTATTCGACAAAGTGTTTAAACATTTTGACGTCAAAGAAATTGCCAAGTTTGATGAGTTGGATCTTGAAAGATTGGAAGAAGATCCAGAAATGATTCGAAACCCCCGGAAAATTCGGGCAGTTGTCCAAAATGCCCAGGCCACTTTGAAGCTGCAGCCGGAGTTCAAAGACTTGGCGGATTACGTGTGGTCTTTTAAGCCAAAAAATAACGTGGTCAAAGGTACCCTCCAAGAAGAAACCCAAGGGCTCGGGGCAGAGTTGGCCAAAGATATGAAGAAACGTGGCTTTACGTTTGTTGGTCCAACCACGATGGAACTATTCTTAATCAGCAGTGGAATTCTCAAACATGAAATGTAAAACAATATTTTGAATGATAAAAGAGGAGTTGGCGATAAACGTCAACTCCTCTTTTGTGTATCAGAATAAATTCAATTAGAACAATTCAACAATCCAAGTTTTATCCGGATCATCTTCGTTTAATAATTCCGGGTGCTCAATCAGATCTTCATTCACTTTGGCAACTTTGCCGCCAATTGGTGAGTGAATTTCAGTGACAGCTTTGGATCCTTCAAAGGAAAGGATCGGATCGCCTTGCGCAACCTCAGTCATTTTTTCTGGGAATTCCGCAAAAGTAACCTGGCCGATTTCTCCCCGAGCCAAATCATTCAAACCAATCCGGGTATGGCCGTCAGAAGTTTTGTCTGTCCATAAGTACTTTGAATCGTCTACTTTATTTGCCATCATAATCTTCCTTTCGTTACTTGAGATCATACTTTTCTTTTAACATGAGATCTGCCATGTCTTCAGGTGAAACGTCGCCGATGTTATCGGCAAGGTGACTGGTCCGAAAAGCTTCTTCCAGACTGGCTTTGGCAAATGGCACATTGGTAATATTCTTTTCAATTGCCGGCAAATCACCGTTGGGGTTATTGAAGTCACCATAAATCTTTGCGTGAGAAATGACATCATTTTTGACGGAGAAGCTGACTTCAACGGTGCCAACACCATCAAAGTGGCGGCCACGGAAGTAATCATCATTTGGCTTGGTTCCCATGACAAAGTCGTCACCGGTGTAGGTATCATCGGCAATCTGCAAAACTTCTTTCCAGTCTTCATCGGTCATCTTGTAGGTTGGCACATCCCGAATATCAGTGACCCTAAAGACGGTTAACAAGATTCGTTTCTCTAATTCTTCAAAAGTCATGTTCTTATATTTAGGTTCAAAGTATTGACGGATATTAGTGACTCGGCTGTGAACCGACTTGATACCCTTGGACTGTAGCTTGGCTTTCGGTGGGGTAAGCGCTTTGGCAGCCGCTGCCAAGTCGACGTCGACCATCAAAGTACCACCACACAGGAATCGATTGCCAATCTTTAAGGCCGACATGCCTGATATTTTCTTGCCGTCAACGGTTAAATCGTTTCTACCGGTCATTTTCGCTTCAACACCTAATTTTTTCAGGGTTGAAATAACCGGTTGAGCATACCGTTTGAAGTCACCATAGTTTGTGCCGTCGTCGTTATCAACGAAGACATAGGTGAGATTCCCTGGGTCAACAAAGACCGCGCCACCGCCAGCAAAGCGGCGAGACAGCTGAATCTTTTGGTCGTGGATAAAGTTTAAATTGACCTCTGAGTAGACGTCTTGATTCAGTCCGATGACAACGGAAGCTTGTGGCGGACGGGAAAAGTAAAAAATCGGTTCGGTAAATTTAGGACTGGTGATAAAGAATTTTGACAGACTATCAGTGATAATGGGTCGGTTTAAATATTTTTTACCACTGGAAATATCAACATAACGAATAATGATCAGCTCCTTTATCTATAAGTAAGCGTTTACATAAACATTCAAATAAAATGCAATCAGATTGATTGTCTATCCAATTGCATTGTAACCCATTACTGGAATGGGCGGTTAACATTTATCTTTTAGAGATGAAGTGGAAATGTGTTTGCTGTTAGTTAGATTAAACGTGTTTTGACGGGCCTGATGCTAACTTCTACGGATACTTTTCTGAAACGTGTTCCGACGGGCCTGATGCTAACTTTTATGGACTCTTTCCGAAACGTGCTCTGACGAACCAGATGCTAACTTCTAAGGGTCCTTTATCTAAAACCCAAGACCAGGGTTTCAGCCAAAGGACCCTTAGAAACCGCATCTCCCGGTTCTCGTCACACTCTTTTTATCTCATATCCAACGGTTGCTTGCTGGTTGGCTTTGGGAACTCAACATCCAACTGAGCTAATTCGTTGTCAGTCAAAGTAATATCGGCTGCCTTGACGTTATCAACGGCATGCTTTGGATCACTTGATTGAGGGATGGCCAATGTGCTGCCATCACGGATTGCCCAAGCCAGGATAATTTGCCAAGGAGTTGCTGAATGATTGTCAGCAATTTGGTTGACGACTGCATCCTGAGTCAGACGGCCACGGGCATCACCTGCAGCGACTGGGGTGTAGGCAATCAACGGAATATTGCGTTTTCTCATCCAGGGAAGCAGGCTGTATTCAATGCCACGACTTCCTAAGTTATAAAGGTCTTCGTTGGCAGCTACCTGATCTGATCCAGGTAATTCCATTAATTCTTCCATATCGGAAATATCAAAGTTGGAGACACCCCAATGTTTGATCTTGCCTTTTTGCTGCAGTTGTTGAAGTGTTTCAACAGTTTCACTCAAAGGAACCGCACCACGCCAATGGTACAGATACAAATCGAAGTAGTCGGTGCCAACTAATTTTAAGCTGGTATCCACACTATGCTCCATTCGAGATGCTGAAGCATTGGAAGGTAAAACTTTATCAATGATGAACAAGTCATCACGTTTCATATCTTTGATTGCTTCACCGACCAAGTTCTCACTTCGGCCATTACCATACATTTCAGCAGTGTCGATGACACGGGCACCTGCATCAACACCATTTTGAATAGCTTTGATTTCATCGGCACGGGTTGAAGCACTATCTCCCATGTGCCAAGTTCCTAAACCAATTGCAGGTACGGTTGAATCGCCGATCTTTAATTCTCTCATAGATCAAACCTCCTAAAATTCTGTTGGTTAATAGTATACCGCTTTATTGCCATAACCGTCATCTAATTTTCAGCCAGTTAAAGATTTCTTTACCCGTCTTTTCCGGTAAATAACGGATCTCAATTTCCTGATTAGTATCACCGTGGCGGATATTGACCCGAATATGAGCCAACTTGGTATGGGTCATCCAAATGGACTGGGCAAAAGAGAAGGACTGAATATTTTTGTGGGGAATGACGTACTGTGAACGGCTGAAGAAATGGCCGTTTTGTAAGATCAACTGGCCGTCAATAATTTTCCATCCCGTGTTTGCCCCGGCGTACCAACCCATCAGAATTGCAATCGGCAGCATCAATAGACTCAGTGATCCCCATAGGTGAAAGAAGTACAGGCATGGCAGGATAACGATCAGACTGAGCAGGGCAGCATTTCGGATAAAGTACCAGTATGTGCGTTTGTTTAAACTTTCCAGTTGGCTGAACTGTTTAGGTGCCCAGTTCACAAATGGCGTTAAAGTTTTAAACACCTGATTGTTTTTGACAACCGGAAGGATCATTAAATCATTGTCGTCCTCGTCGTCACCCGCTGAAGAAGCTGTCACAGCCTGAACGGTTGAAATATGGCACCACTGGCGAATCACGTTTTGCTTGATTTGCAGGGCCTGAATTCTGGCAGTCGGAATGGTGACGGAGTTGCGCTGAAACATTCCCTGCTCTGTCTTTAACTGATTATTTGAGGAATGCAGGCGGAATTTATAATACCTCGTAATAATGAGCAGGTAAGAACCGGCAATACTCAAAATGATGATTAAAATCCCAACAATTCCAATAATAATCGCGGATTGATGAATAATGACGTTGGTAACGGAATTGATGAATTTCTCTGGGATTGCTTCTTGGGCTTTACCGTAAATTGCAAGCAGGGCACCAATGATTGGAAAGACCCCCAGTGAAGTGAGGGCAAACACATTGAGCTCATGGGGATCAATTTCATAGTTGGCAGCATCGTCGGTAGATTGTTTCTGCTCAGGTGTTGCTTCCGCTTGATCAGCGGCAACGCCTGAATCACCCATTCGTTTGCGTTCAATTTCTTCTCGAATCCGCTCGTTGACCAATGGCAGAACTGCTTCAGGACTAGTTGAGTCGTGGCCGGCGGTTTCAATTTGAAGCTTTTCCAAGTGAAAGGGCACCAGAAAAAACCATTGGGTGTGTTGAATGGTCTGAATCTTGGGATAGGGGATGTGAGTGTGCTTTTTTACAAGAATCCCGCTGTTGATTGTCAGCATTTTATCGTCGATTTCAAAGGTAAAGTAAAGGTAGCGTACCGTATGCCAGAGAACAATTAATATAATTAACCCGGCAAAGCCAAGCAAGGGGGCAATTCCAATATATCTTGAAAAGTGGGCAATCGGTCCCGCACTAATAATAATTAGAAAAATTGCATCCCATGAATGACCAAAGATGAAATACAGGATTGCGAGTGGATTTAAATGCTGGGGCTTATTAGACGTCATTTTTGCCCACCTCCACGGCCAGTTTCATAATTTGTTTCCGAAGTTCCTCACCAACTTCTGGTTCGACGCCATCAATTGTGTGGGAGTCGGATGCGGTTGTCACCCGAACTTCTTGGAGCTTTTGAGATTGCAAAATGGGTCCAGCCGACAGAGTGACGTCCTGAACCCGCGCAATTGGGATTGAAACGAGTTCGCGAAAAATGAAGCCGGAGCGTAACTCGACTGCATCATCGGTGATGGTGTACAGCCAAAATGAATACCGATAAGGGACCAAAGCAATTTCAATAATGAAGTCAATCACTGCTGCAGCAAAAAAGAAACCAGCAGCGTAAAGCAGCCATTGTTGGTCAAAAAAGTGATGGGCAACCATTCCCACAATCCCGATTATTACCAGGATTAGGGCATGAATGGTTGCTGATATCCGCCAAACGGTTTTGATTTGTTTGGGTAGGTGATTTGATTCGTTCAAGTGAAGTACCTCCTCTAAATGACATTTATATGTAGATGGTTTTCCTAAGTTTACAAAAGAATCGTGATAATGCCAACCGGCCGAGTTGAAATAATACGTTCAAATTGCTAGACACAACAGTATTTATAGCGTTATACTACTTTCTATGCTTTCTACGAAAACGAAGGGAGGTTATCAATTGTCGAAAAAAGTTAGAAACGCGATAATTGTCCTTATATTTGGGAACTTTTTGGTTTGTATTGGAATGAGCTTAATCTTTCCGGTCATGCCGTTTATCAAGAACGAACTGCACCTGTCCGCAACCGATATGGGAATTATGAATTCGCTTTTTGCTTTTGCACAGTTGGTTGCCTCACCAATAGTCGGTCAAATTTCCGATCGGATCGGTCGAAAGCCAATTCTGGTTGCCGGCTTACTGTTGTATATGGTCTCAGAAATCTTGTTTGCGATCACCAACTGGTTGTGGATGTTCGATATTTCCAGAACCATCGGTGGTTTGTCTGCCGCAATGGTTGTTCCGACAACTAATGCGTTGGCGGCTGATTTGACGACACCCCGTCAACGAGCTCGGGTTATTGGATTATTATCTGCCGCGTTTAGTGGTGGGTTGATTCTGGGACCCGGAATTGGCGGCATGCTCGCCAAGTTTGACTATAAGACACCGTTTTGGTTTGCTGCCGGACTTGGATTCCTGAGTATGATTTCACTATGGATCATGCTGCCAAATGAAAAAGAAATCGAAAGAATTGCTGAAAAGCATTCCGTGCCTGCCCAAAGCCATCCACCAAAGCGGGCATCCTGGGCTCAGGCGAAGAAGCTATTTGCCGGTCCGATGGGATTGTTATTCCTATTGATTCTGATTTCATCATTTGGCTTGGTCGGATTCGAAAGTATTTACAGCCTGTATGTTAATGAAGTATTTGGATTTACTATGGGCAATATTGCCTTGGTATTAACCTTAAATGGGCTGACTTCACTAACTTTCCAAGCATTGCTGTTTGATCGCCTGGTCGTTTGGCTGACTGAAAAACGGCTGATTCGATACTGTTTCTTGCTGTCATTTCTCGGAACCGGATGGGTGATCATGGCCCATTCCAAGTTGGAAGTGATTATCGCCACACTGATTATATTTACGGCTTACGATCTTATCAGGCCAGCACTGACAACTTTGCTGACAAAAGCCAGTACAACCAAGCAGGGCCTGATCAATGGCGTCAACATGTCATTAACCAGTGTTGGAAACATTGCCGGTCCAATCGTATCTGGCGCGTTGCTGGATGCCAGTTACCATTTGCCATATTTGGTTGTGATTGTCTTCCTGTTTATTTCATGGTTGATGACGTACTGGATTCACGATCATTTTTCAGTTAACTTGAATGAAGCGGATTAAGCTTTCTCTTCCTGCCCGGTGGAGAAGGCTTTTTATTTTTGACATGCTTTTTCTATCAGCTTGTGAAATTATCAGGTATAATGAAAGCGGATGCAGACCATCCACAAATGATTTTCAAAATGGAGGTAACAATTATGGCAAAACAAGTTGCATTAGTTACTGGAGCAGGTCAGGGAATTGGTGAAGCAATCGCCACCCGTCTTCATGATGATGGGTTTAGAGTTGCTGTTGTTGATTTGAATATCGATAACGCAAACAAAGTTGCTAAGAAACTGTCCCCAGACGGATCTGAGTCAATCGGGATCAAGGCTGATGTTTCCGACCGTGATTCGGTAATTGCTGCTGTTAATAAAGCCGTTGATACCTTTGGCGACTTCAATGTCATTGTAAATAACGCTGGTTTGGGACCAACAACGCCAATTGACAGTATTACCCCAGACCAATTCAAACTCGTATATGGCGTTAATGTTGGTGGTGTTCTTTGGGGTATCCAAGCTGCTCACCAAGCATTCAAGAAATTAGGCCATGGTGGCAAGATTATTAACGCTACTTCACAGGCTGGTGTTGTTGGTAATCCTAACTTGGCACTTTATTCAGGTACTAAGTTCGCTGTTCGTGGAATTACCCAGGTAGCTGCTCGTGATTTGGCTGAAGAAGGAATCACCGCCAATGCTTATGCACCTGGAATTGTTAAGACACCAATGATGTTCGATATTGCCCATCAAGTCGGCAAGAACGCTGGCAAAGACGACGAGTGGGGGATGCAAACCTTCGCCAAAGACATCGCCCTTAAGCGTTTGTCTGAGCCGGAAGATGTCGCTGCTGCAGTTTCGTTCTTGGCAGGTAAAGATTCAAATTATGTCACCGGTCAAACTTTGATTGTGGATGGCGGAATGCAATTTCAATAAAGTGTGCGACGAGCTCCGGGTAGCCGGAGTATAAGCGAGAAACACCAACGATGAACGAAGTTTGTTCATCGTTGGTGTTTTTTGTTATTGCCGAATACTTTTTCTCCATTAGGACACCCAAATCGGTGTCAATCAGTTTAATGCTTAATGATTTCAAATCCATTAATGACTGAGAAGTTCAGATCCCATGATTCATAATATAGGTTGGTAAACGTCAAGTAGGTGTCATAGATACCGGTAATGTAGCCGACCAAATCCAAATCGTTGACCGGCGTGTCCTCATCCGCTTCTAATAAGACTCTGATTAAGTTGTTGTGGGACATTTGAAAGTCGGCCAGCCGTTTGATATTGGCAATGTTTGCTTCATATGTATCCATCGAAGTCACCCCGTTTTCTTTGATATAATCCATTATAGAACATATGTTCGTATTTGCGAAGAAAAAATAGCACTTTTTCATTTCGACTTCCTTCGAGTCTTCATTTACATTCTCCGCAATCGTTATGTTATGCTTGAAGTGTACCAACACTAAAGATTGGAGATGTTTTTTCTTGGACGGATTACAATCAACTATTACATTAAATAATGGTGTCAAGATGCCGCGTTTGGGTCTTGGCGTTTGGAAAACAAGTAACAATGATTCACGGGATGCTGTCATTAAGGCAATCAAACATGGTTATCGAGCAATCGATACTGCTCGTGAGTACGGAAACGAACCAGGTACCGGTGAAGGAATTCGCGAGGGGATGAAGCAAGAAGGCCTTAAGCGTGAAGATCTGTTTGTGACCACCAAGCTTTATAACGGTGAACAAGGCGATTACAACAAAGTTTCCAAAGTCTTGGACAAGCAATTGTCCGACTTGGGTTTGGATTACGTCGACCTTTACTTGATTCACTGGCCAGTTGATGCAACTCATTTGGAAAGTTACCATGCTTTGGAACGTCTTTATAAAGAAGGCAAAGTTCGTGCCATTGGAGTTTCAAACTTTGATAATGACCGGATGTCCAAGCTGTTGGAAGAATCCGAAATTGTTCCTGCAATCAACCAAATGGAATTTAATCCAACCCAACAAGAAAAAGATATTTTGAGTTTCGATGACAGTCATGGCATTCAGTTGGAAGCCTGGTCACCACTTGGTGCGGGTAAATCCTTGAAGAACCCGGTTATTGACGAGCTCGCCAAGAAGTACAGCCGAACACCTGCTCAAATCATTCTTCGCTGGGAATGGCAAAGGGAAATTGTGACCGTTGTGAAGTCAGTTCACGAAAAGCGAATTGTTGAAAACAGCCAAATCTTTGACTTTAAGCTGACCGATGAAGATGTTCAACGCATTAATCAACTTGACGAAAACAAGCGGGATCTTTGGTATGACGACTTCACTTGGCACAACCCAAATGGCCGTTACGGAAACGAAATTGAAAAAGTTCCTGATATTAAGTAATTGAATGAATTATAAAAGTAACTGGTTGAGGTGTTTACCTTGGCCAGTTTTTTATGGCCAACTTTATTGATTGCTGAAAAATTAGCTGGCTGCGAGAGCCCGACGTGTTGCGGCTGATCACATATTGTTTTAAATGACTGCGTGGTTATTGACTATCCAGTCATTTATGATATACTCAAGTCGAATTAAGAAATTGGCTTTGGATTTCAGGACTTGTGGGGTGAACAAAATGAAAGAACAAACTATATTGGACGTTCAAAATTTACAGAAAAATTTTGGCAAAGTCCATGCTTTAAAAGATGTTAATTTACAGCTGCATACTGGGGAAGTGCTGGGATTTATCGGGCCAAACGGTGCCGGAAAATCCACCACAATTCGTGTGATTCTCGGATTAATCCGGAAGTCTGCCGGTTCAGCAACTGTATTTGGCGAAAATGCCTGGAAAGACTCGGTTAAGATTCATAAGAATTTAGCGTATGTCCCCGGGGATGTTTATTTATGGCCGAACCTGACCGGTGGCCAGACGATTGATATGCTGCTGCATATGTCGGGACAGAAGCATTCCGCCAAGACAGATGAACTGATTAAGGAGTTCAAGCTTGATACCAGCAAGAAGAACCGGACTTACTCGAAAGGAAACCGGCAGAAAGTGGCCTTGATTGCTGCATTCTCTACTGATGTTGATTTGTATATTTTCGATGAACCAACTTCAGGGCTGGATCCATTAGATGAACTGATCTTCCAACAAAGGGTTGCCGAGTTAAAGAAACGCGGTAAGAGCGTCTTATTATCCAGCCACATTTTATCCGAAGTTGAAAAAATGTGTGACACAATTTCAATTATCCGTGAAGGAAAAGTGATTGAAACGGGTTCCTTAGAAGCAATGCAGCACTTAACCCGGAATGTGGTCGCGGTGAAGACCGTTTCACCAATAGATGGCTTGGATAAGGCGCAGGGAGTTCATCAATTGAACTTCACGAATGACCAACACACGAGTGCCGAGTTCACGGTTGATTCCGATCAAGTCGGCACGGTGATGGCATTATTAACGAAGAGTTCAATTGTTCAGCTGAAGACAACCCCACCAACTTTGGAGGACTTGTTCCTGCGTTACTACCATTCTGACAGTAATCAAAAAGTAGGTGAGTAAGATGGAACAATATACTCGAACCATGTTAATGTTGAAAGCCGACTTAAAGCGTGATTGGCTAAAAATAACGGTGTGGCTGATTGCGTTAGCCGGTGTGTTTGTTGCGGTTGCGGCCAAATTTGACGGGATTTATGGGTCCGCAAAACAAATTAATACAATTGCAGAAACCCTTCGATCAAAAGCGATGGTTGCCCTTGTTGGCACAATTCCCAATGGTCATTTATCAACGGCTTTGATTTTCTCATCTGAGATGGTCGTCTTTTGGGGCTTATTCAACATTATCTTTAATTACTCTTTGGCGGTCGGCGTTAGTCGGGGCCAAGAGGAATCCGGATTAACGGAAATGGTTCTTGGCGGCCATCCGGTTGGTCGCTTAGCTCCCATTACGGCAGCAGCTTTGGAATTATTGATTGCAAATGCGTTATTTAGTGTTTTAACGGGTGTCGGCACGATGATGACCAATATGCCCGGAAGTAATAATGAAGGAACTTGGTTGTTGGCAATTGCGATTGGTGCTGTTGGCTGGGCTTTTGGAATGATTTCGTTAATCTTTGCCCAGTTGGTTGCCGACAGTCATAATGTTTCGATGTATAACTATGCCTTTCTGGGAGCGGCCTATTTGGTAAGAATGGTGACGGATGTTTCAAACCCGGATTACACATGGCTTTCACCTTTAGGTTGGATTGAAAAGGCCAGCTTTTACGTTGACAACAACTGGTGGCCCATCGTGATGTTGATTGCTTTGGCGTTTGTGGCATTTGTTGTCGCCTTGGCATTGAATGTCAACCGTGATATTGATGCCGGCATTATTCACGTTCGTTCAGGAAAAAGCCGCAGTCGATTTTTGCGAGGACCGGCAACTTTACTGATGTGGAATCAAAAGTCGACTGGGTTGTCCTGGATTTTGGGCATGGCAATTCTTGGTGCCAGCTATGGATCGGTCTTTAACAGCATTGGTAAAATTGTCAATGCCAATCCTGCCATGCAAAAAATGATGGGCGAGAGTGGCATTCGCCACATGGAGCAGAGCCAGCTGCTTTCATATATCAGCTTATTAGGGATCATCTTCGGTCTGCTGGCAGTGGTTGCCGGCGCGATGGTTGTCAATCGTCTGTTTACTGAGGAACGCCGCAGTTATCTCCAGATGGTCATTACAAAGCCTCAGAGCAGGACGTATTTGTTGCTAACCTACTTGATTTTTGGAACTGTATTTGCGGCCGTTGTTCTGTTTGTTGCGTTATTCAGTATGATGGCGGCCGGAAACTCGGTTATCACTCATGATTTAGCCTTTAAATATTTCTGGAAAGTCTTTATTTCCATCTTGCCGGTCGTTGTTCTCTTCATTAGTATCCTCGTTGGTTTGATAGGAATTGCACCCAAGTTTCGTTCACTTATTTGGATACTATTGGGTGGATCGTTTATGATTTCATACTTTGGCAGCTTAATGGATATGCCAAAGTGGCTGCTGAAAATATCACCATATTATTGGAACAAGCGGGTGCCGGTGGAATCCATCAATACGGACGCAGCATTGTGGATGTTAGTGATTGCGGTTATCCTGATTGTTGTTGGCTTTATTGGCTATAACAAGAGAGATTTGGAAAGCTGATAGGAGAGGTTAAGTATGGCAAAAAGATTACCACGTGATCCTGAAAAAGAATCCGCTATTTTAACAGGTGCCATCCATGAATTCGGAAGTCATGGTTATTCGGCAAGCACTGACAAAATTGCTGAAGATGCCGGGGTATCCAAAGGATCCGTCTTTAGATACTTTGATAATAAGAAGAAGCTTTATGTTGCCGCCGTTAACCATTCTCTAACAACCATCAAGGATGTCTTAAACCTCAAAGTTTGGACTGAATCTGATGATTTGGTCACGATGAGTATTCGGGCAACTAAATATAAGACGGAACTGTCTCATCGATATCCGGATGAGTTTGCGCTATTGACCCTTGCATACGCCCAGGACACAATGATTCCACCGCAAGTTCGCAAACAGGTTTTCGATACCTTTAATCAGTGGCAGCAGGCAATGAAAAATTATGTTTTGGGTAAAGTCATCAAAAAGATGAACATTCGAAAGGACCTGGACCCCGACAAAGTTAAGGAATATTTGGGAATGGTCTTAACCGTCCTTCTCGGTCAGGTTCAAAAGGAGCTTGAAGCCCATCCGGAAATGAAAAAGATTGAAGATATGGATGCACTGGTGGTTGAAGTTAAACAATATCTGAATATGATTGAATTTGGAATTGTTGAAAAAGAATAATATAAAAAATCTCCAAACAAAGAAATTTCTTCGTTTGGAGATTTTTGAATTTATGATGATCAATGATTCGATAATTTTATGGCATTACCAGATCATAGTGATTTCCCACAATCGCAGTTCCACGATCATGGACAACGCCTTCACCAAGTGGTGTTTGGACGTGGGTTCCAAAAGGAACGTTTGATGGTGCTGCTACAATGATGTAGCCATTAGCATCGTAACCACCATGATTGGTTGTTCCGTCGGCAAATCCTGCGCCGGTGTAATAGGTCCACTTTTTACCATTTTGGTAAATGACCCCTTGTGACTGCATTGCACCAGGTGTTGTGGTTGCACTGCTGAGTGGATCGCTCTTGGATTTGCTGTTCGATGATGAAACGGAAGTAACAACGGCTGCATGAGGCTTGCCTTTCTTCACTGTCATCGAAGTCTTGAAGTGTTTCTTGTTGACCTTGTTAGACTGTTGCTTCTTGACAGGTGTTTTTTTAGCCGGTGCCTTTTTGGCGGTTCGACTAATTTGAAGCGGTTGGCCAAGCTTGATTAAATCTTTGTTGGCTGATTGATTGTTCGAAACGCTACCGTCCAAAGCAGCGTGGTTCTTTGCTGCAATAGCGGCAAGTGTGTCGCTGGAAGCAACTTTCGGTGTGTTGGCACTTGCTGACACGCCGCTTAGACTTAGAAAACCTGCAACAATGGATAATGTGAATAGACTCTTATTGATTGTAATAACCACCTTTGGGATGTCGATTTCTAGAATTACGTTCACAGTTGGTAAGAAAACCAGACTTTCAAAACTTGTAAATGATTGCTGATGTGTGTTCCGGAACACAATTTGGATGAAGTTTGAAAGATGATTGATTGTAATGTGAACAACTGATAATCAATCACGAATGTATAATATCAGATATGAGATAACCGTCAACACCGTTAACAAATAAGACAAAAGTGTGACAATGCCGTTGCCTGATAATTCAATCAATCTGGGTGGTTGTTACAAACATGTTAAAGTTAAAAGACATTGTTTCCCATTAAATGAATGTAAATCTTGTGTAAATGGTGATTGAGTTCCTGTATATACCAATTATTTGTGGCAAAGTGGTGATTCTAGGAAAACTTGGAGAACGATTAGGGTAATTCAGTAATCATCGGTATAATAATGTTAATAAGAAAGTAAGCGGTGAAACTTCATGGTTAAACAAGGCAGATATGCCAAATCAAGTAAAATGAAACAGATCAAGGCAATCCGTAAACGAATGCATGCCCCAGCTGGAAGAGTGATCCAGCCGGACGCGTTTGATCAGTTTGTGTTAGTCCGTTATGGATTGACGTTAAAGAAACGATTGAAAGGCATTGGCAAACAAACCGTTCAAAGGTTCTTACAGGAAATGCTGGTGGTCACATCGGTTGATGAGGCATGGTCGTTGGAAACCATTTTGGTTAAAACATTCAAGAATATTAATATCAAAGTGCCGTTTCAATTTTATCGAGTCATGATGGCCAACTGGCCGGAAGTTCAACACTTTTTACAGCGGGAGATTCCGGCAGTTCCTCTAAAGCACCGCATAATTGTGACGAATCCAGTCGACCCTAATCAACTGCAAACAATTATTTTGAATCAACTTGCAGCTAACACGTTGATTGAGACACTTGGCGGAAATCCTGATATGATGAAGATAATCACCAGCAAGCAGGTCGAACAATTGACTGCTGGGCTGGTAACCAATGATGCAATTAATTGGAATAAAGTCGCAACAATTTTTCAACCAATTGGGTTCGATATCGATTCAGCCGAAGATGCTGGAACAAAGCAGTGGTTTGAACAGTTGATGAGTGAATAGTGGGGTGTCCAACGTGGATTTACAACAAGCATTAGAATGTGTCAATCTGGTACCAATGTTTAAATCGTTACCGGAAGATCAAAAAACAGAAGTTGCCAAACTAGTCGTTCAACACAAATATCCCAAAGACACCATTATTTATTTGGCCGGGGATACAGTTGGTCATTTTATGATTGTGGAAGCAGGCCAAGTCAAAATTTCTCAAGTTGCCGCCAACGGTAAGGAACAATTGTTAAAAGTTTTGCAGCCGGGTGATTTTGATGGCGAATCTGCACTCTTTAATGGCAACCAGCGAAATGTCACGGCCACTGCTTTGGTTGACTCCAACGTCTGCCAAATTGATCAGGGAGCCTTTCAGAAATTGTTACAGCGCAGTCCCCAGCTTTCAGTGAGCCTGTTGGCCACGATGAGCCAGCAGATTAACAATCTCCAAGAGGAAAAGACATTGTCAACGACGTCTGATATGGCGGGTAAGCTGGCAAGGTATTTGTTGGAGACGGGCGCTGCACTTGATCAAAATCCCTTTAAACTACCATTAAAGAAAAAAGACATTGCAACTTACTTGGGAACCACTCCCGAAACGATCAGCCGAACTTTCAAACAGCTTTCCAAACAGGGGTTCATTGAAGCAAGCGGATCGAAGGTAAAAATTATCGATGAAGACGGCTTGGGCATGTTGGTCTAGCCACTTTATTGGCGCTATATATTTATTGCACAAATCTGAAAAAGAATTGATTTATACGTACGAATATTTTACAATGTAGAAGTAAACGAATACTAAACGTAGCTACGTTGGAGGAAAAAAACGATGGACGAAAGTCGAGTACGAAATGAAATTGTAAGCGGAAACATTTCATTGGGAATTGAACTGGGATCAACCAGAATTAAGGCTGTCCTTGTTTCTGACGATTTCCAAACAATCGCTTCAGGCGATTACCTTTGGGAAAATGAATTAGACAATGGAATCTGGACATACCCACTTGAAAAAGTATGGGATGGTATCCAGACCAGTTATGCAACCCTTGCATTACAAGTTCACGATAAATTTGGTGTTGATATTAAGAAAATTGGTTCGATTGGTGTCAGTGCTATGATGCATGGTTACATGGCATTTGATAAGAATGGCGAAATTCTTGTTCCATTCAGAACTTGGAGAAACAACATTACCGGTGATGCCGCAGAAGCATTGACCAAGTTGTTTAACTTCAACATTCCAGAACGTTGGAGTATCGCTCATTTATACCAAGCTATTTTGAATGACGAAAAGCATGTTAAAGACATTGACTTCATGACAACCCTTGCCGGATACGTTACTTGGAAATTATCAGGTGAAAAGGTTATCGGTGTTGGGGATGCTTCAGGAATGTTCCCAATCGATGAAGCAACTGTTACTTACAACAAGAAGATGGCTGACAAGTTCAGCTCACTTCCTGAAGTAAAGAAATACCCTTGGAACTTACTTGATATTTTGCCAACTGTTTTGCCAGCTGGTAAAAAAGCCGGTGAGTTAACTGACGATGGTGCCAAATTGCTTGATCAAAGCGGCACTCTTCAAGGCGGTTCATTGATTGCCCCTCCTGAAGGTGATGCTGGTACTGGTATGGTTGCCACTAACAGTGTTAAGAAGCGGACTGGTAATATTTCAGCCGGAACTTCAGCCTTCTCAATGGTTGTTCTTGATTCACCTATGAAAGCTGTTCACCGTGATATCGATATGGTTACCACACCAGATGGTGCTCCGGTTGCCATGGTTCACACCAACAACAGTTCTTCAGACATCAACGCTTGGGTTGGCCTGTTTGGCGAATTTGCCAAAGCACTTGGTCTTCAATTAAAGCCTGATGATTTGTATGGAACTTTGTTTGCTGAATCAGTTAAGGGTGATCAGGATGCCGGCGGTTTGGTTAACTTCGCCTATCTTTCAGGTGAAAACATTACCAGAATGCCTGAAGGTCGTCCGTTGTTTGTTCGGAAACCTGATAGCAAGCTTAATTTGGCAAACTTCATCAAGACTCAAATTTACTCAGCATTTGCCCCACTTAAAATTGGGATGGATATCTTACTTCGTGAAGAGCACATTAAGACCAACGTCTTGGTTGCTCAAGGTGGTATCTTCAAGACACCAGTTGTTGCTCAACAAGTATTGGCTGATGCCCTCAACACTCCAATTTCCGTAATGGAAAATGCCGGTGAGGGTGGCCCTTGGGGAATGGCTGTCTTGGCACTCTTCTGTGTTAACCGTAAGAACGGTGAAGCATTGGAAGACTACCTTGCAAACCGTGTCTTCAAAGACGCAACAACTGCTACTCTGTATCCTGAAGAAGCAAGTGTTCAAGGTTATGACAAGTTCATTGATAACTACAAGGCAGCATTGCCTGTAGAATCTGAAGCTGTTAAAGCAATGAAAATGAAAAATTAGAGGTGCGAGAGAATGTTAGAAGATCTTAAAAAAGAAGTATATGACGCAAATATGCGTTTACCTCAACTTGGTTTAGTTACATTCACTTGGGGTAACGTTTCCGCAATCGACCGTGACAAAGGTTTATTCGTTATCAAGCCTTCAGGTGTTGAATACGACAAGATGAAGCCATCAGACATGGTTGTTGTTGATTTGGATGGTAAAGTTGTTGAAGGTGACATGAACCCATCAAGTGATACACCAACTCATACTTACCTGTACAATCACTTCCCTAACATTGGTGGAATTGTTCATACTCATTCACCATGGGCTGTTTCATTTGCTGCTGCCAAGATGGACATTCCAGCTGTAAGTACAACTCATGCCGACACATTCTATGGTGACATTCCATGTGCCCCAGCTTTGACAAAGAAGCAAATTGAAGAAGCTTATGAATTAAACACTGGTAAAGTTATTGTTGACGAATTCGAACGTCGTGGTGTTGATCCAGATGCTGTTCCTGCTGTATTGGTCAGCCAACACGGACCATTTGCATGGGGCCCAACAGCTGACAAAGCTGTATACAATGCCAAGGTATTGGAAGTATCAGCAGAAATCAGTTACCACGCATTACAATTAACTCGTGACGAAACTCACGTTCCACAATATCTCTTGGGCAAGCATTATTACCGTAAGCACGGTAAGAACGCATACTATGGCCAAAACAACGCCAAGTCAAAGAGCCATGCGGAACACGAATAAATAAGTGTGCGACGAGACCCGTTTAGGGCCCGGAGTACAAGGGAAAGCAGTCAATGATGAACGTACTTTGTTCATCGTTGACTGCTTTTTCTTGTACAGTAGGGCCCTGGGTCGTCGAAGCATAGCTCAGAAGCTGGAGGGAGCCGTAAGTAAGATAACAAATCCAATCCCTGAGCGCCGAGTAGGCTAGGCAGTCTTTCAGCCGGCCGTCGAAGCATAGCTCAAAAGCCGGAGGGAGCAGTAGATAAAATAACAAATACAAACCCTGCAGAAGTCATAAAAACGCGTCGTAGACGGGGAAACGATTCAGTGTTCTCTGCTGGTTTTGTTTGGTTAAGGGCCCTGGGTCGTCGCCAAGTAGGCTAGGCAAGCTTTTCACATCTTATTAAAGGCACTCACACTCAACAAGCCAATCATTTGCCTCCTAACAGTTTCCGTCATATACTCACCACGAAGAAATTCAGGAGGTGTCGACAATGATGGAAAAACCTTTAATCACAATTTCAATTCCGGCTTACAATTTAGGAACCTATTTAGCCAAAACGTTAAACAGTATTTTTGATCAGACCTACCAAAATTTTGAAATTATTTTAGTCGATGACGCGTCTACTGACCGAACTTCCCAAACAATCAAAGAGTTTGCAAATAAGGACGATCGGATCCGCGCTCACTACTTTCAGTCTCACCAAGGCGTATCCAAAGCCCGAAATTATGCCATCGATCATGCCAAGGGAGATATTATTGTCTTCGTTGATGGCGATGATTTGTTGGAGCCACAATACTTGGAGGTCATGGCCAAGGGATTAGCTGATCCGAAAGTTGATTTAGTGGCAGTTGGCTACAATTGGGGCTGGCGAGGCGGTCATTCGGGCAGCAGTGATTTCCGTGAGGTTTCCAAGATTGACGCCTATGATTCAATTAACCAGAGAGGCGGCGACTTTGGCGGCTATACTTGGAACAAAGGATTCAAAATGTCGGTTATTAAAGAAAACAACATTCGTTTTGATGAGTCCCTGGATCTTGCGGAAGATTTATTATTTACTGCTGATTATGTCTTTGTGTCACATAAATTTTTATTTTATCCTGGCGCGCTTTATACCAAGGTCAGCCGTTCCAACAGTATTATCCATTCCGCAACCTGGCAGATGCGAAGTAAAGAACAAACCGTTCGTCAGCACATTGATGATATGGCACGCAAAATGCAGCCGTAAATTTTGTGTAAAGATTATTGATAGGCATTCAATTCGGCACAAGTTTGCGTTAGTATTATTCCATCTGAATAAATCTATTTTTGGAGGTACTTTTGGTTTTGCCAAGATCTGCCAAGCGTTACTACAGACAATTAAATAAAATGATCATGGCAATTGTGATCATGATTGCAGGCTTTGCTTTATTCAATACCCAAGCAAGTGCCAAGAAAGTGAACCAACAGAAGTTTCAAGCTAAAGAAGCTTATGTGATGGATGCCAAGACTGGCCAGGTCCTTTATCAAAAGAATGGCAATAATAAACGTCCGATAGCCAGTCTTTCCAAGTTAATGACTCTTTATCTCACAAAAAAAGCGATTGATAATCACCAGATTTCCTGGGATCAAAAGGTACCGGTTGATTCTGAACTGCGCAAGATGAGTAAAAGTTATGAAGTCGGTGGTTTTCGGATTAAACGGTCCAAAGAATTTACCGTTCGTGACTTATATAAAGCAGCTTTAATTGCGTCATCCAACCCGGCAGCCATCTCATTAGGCAAGCTGGTTGGTGGTGGCAGTAACACTGAATTTGTCAAAATGATGAATCAACAGTCCAAAAAGTGGGGCCTAGATGCGACTTTTGTCAGCAGTTCCGGCTTGGATAACAGTGATTTGGGCAAGTATCATTATCGAATTCCCCATACAAGTAAAAAAGCCCAGAACATGGTGAGTGCCAAAGCAATTTCAACAGTTGCCGCCAAGGTCCTTGAAGAATTTCCAAGTATCACCAAATGGAGTAAGCAGCCATCGATGAAAGTCGGCAAACAAGTTTTGGTTAACTCCAATCGACTCTTGCCCGGTGGCGCTTTTTATCACAAGAGCACGCATGTTGACGGGTTAAAAACCGGTTTTACGGTTAACGCCGGATTGTGTATTACCGTAACTTACTGGCATGACGGCCGTCATTTGATTGCAACCATTATTGACAGTAATACGCTGTATACTTCAATGAATAAGTTGATCAAAACAGTCAATTCAAAGTACCATGCGACAAAAGTCGCACTCAAATCGCATCCGTTTTCGATTGATGGCCATCAGCTAACTGCTCAGCCAGCTGAGTCTGAGGCGGTTATTTGGCAACGCAACGGAACAAGTTCTGACCACGTGGTCAATTACACCGCTACTAAGACCCAGCTGCCGATTGTTAAGGGACAGACTGTGGGTAATGCCATTGTGAAATTGGCTGACAATTCGAGCACTGCAACTGTTCCAATGAAATCAACCGTTAACATTAAAAAGAAAACGGTGAAGACAAAAAAAGCGCATCACCACGTTTCGATGCTCAGCCGAATATTTGGTTTTGTCGGCGGAATCTTTGGTGGAATCTATCATTTGTTTGTCGAATTTGTTAAATTCATGACGCCGTAGAGGACTCCAAAGGGCGTCTTTCCCCGTCAAAGTGCATTTAATGGCATCAAACTGATCGAGAGCGTACACTATCCGAAACTACCTTAAATGGGGGGATTGGATATGGACAGGACACCAGTTGAACAGATTGGCCCTTATGAGAAATTATTGAGCGGCTCGCTTTTGGTGATGGCCGCCGGCGTGTTGGATTCGTATACCTACATGCAGGATGACGGCGTTTTTGCCGGTTTGCAGACAGGAAACCTGATTCTAACCGGATTAAGAATTGGCCGTGGCGACTACGGCAGTATCATCCAGGCATTGGTATCATTGGTGATGTTTGCCGTTGGTGTCGCTATTGTTCGGATTATCCAGTATCATTATCCAAACGAGCGTGCGGTTACCCGCAAACGGGTGATTCTGGTATTTGAAATGGCACTGATAATGATCGTCAGCATCATTGCCAATCATGTTTCAATCTTAATTTCGACAGGCTTGCTGGCTTTGGCGGCAGCCTCTCAGCTGCAGGAATTCCGTAAAATGAAGAATGGACCGTTTACACCGCTGATGATGACCGGAAATGTCAGGACATTATCCGAGAGTGTCCTTGATTTTGTCGCTCAAGGTGACGTCAAGGCACTAAAAAAAGCCGGTGATATTGTAACAATCATCGGTTCTTTCTTCATTGGTGCGCTTTTAAATGGGTATCTGATTCAATATTTGCATGGGCAGACTATATTATTGGCGGCCATGATCTTATTGATAACGATTCTGTTCGCAAAATAGTCTATTCTGATTTTAATTTTGAATATAGGACCATATCGTGAAATTTGCCGTTATAAAGGGCATATTCCTTTAAAATACCTTCTTGATGGAAGCCTCGTCGTTCAGCTACGGCGCGGCTTTTTTGATTATTAATGTCAGCCAATAATTCCAAACGGTTTAAACCAAGTTCATTAAAGGCAATTTGTTCCAATCGATTTAAGCTCAGTGTCATGATACCCAATCCTTGAAATCTGTCTGCCAGCCAGTATCCAATTTGGGCGCGTTGATTGTCATGACTGAATTCGTGAAGATCAATCATGCCAGCCGGTTCATTATCGACCAAAATAATAGCGAACCAAAAATCACCGTTGGCCATTTTTTCAATGCCGTACTGCAGAAATTTTTGTTCATCGCTTGGGGCCAGCATCGATTTTGCCCATGGAAGCCATTCGCCTAACTTTTTACGATTAGTGTCGATGAGTTCCAACAGCGCATCGGCATCGGTAACCGCTGGAAGTTTTAATGCAATCTTGTCGTTGACTTTATCAATAAACATAGAATCCCTCCTGAATGAACTGGTACAATTAAGTATAACCTTTTTAAGGGAGGAAGACTCGTTGAACGAAAAGCATGTGTTGAAACTGCCCCAAGATCTTAAGGAGCAGTTAGGGGTTGAGCCCGGCACTCAAGTTAAAGTACATATTGGTGCGGACGAAATAAAAATTACAACGCAAAAGCCGGTTGAGATCCGAAAACGCCGGTGGGGCGTGATTATCTTGACGGCAATTATGACTGCCATTTTTCTTGGGTATTTTTTGACACGTAAAATTTATCAAATATCCCTTGTTGGTAGTGAATCGGTCGCTACCATGGTGCTGGTACTGACAACAATAAGCGGATTTTTAAGCTTTGCGGCTGCTTTTATCCAGCTGAAACATCAGTCTGGTTCCGCTGTTGAAGCTGTTTCCTGGCGAAACTTTCCAACTGTCGCGTTATCCTGTACATTAATCAGTTTCATGTTGATGGCGGGGCTGTTCTGGATTGCCGGGAATCTTTTTAAAGGCGCGACTTTTGATTTATTCACTTCGACTGCGCTGTTTGCGTTGATTACCAGTGTTGAAGTTCAAGCCGTCAACAGTATTGTTCCCCAACTGTCCTCCCGACTGTTAACCAATATTTTCATTGCCGTGATTGTCAGTGGCGTCATTTTGGCGATGATCAGTAATCAGAATTTGTATTGGTGGAAGCATAACCTCAGTTTTTTGGGAACAAATCAAGCCGTCGCTTCGTGGGAGTTCAATCTCGCGTTAATATTTGCCGGATTGATTTTGCTTGCACTGGTTGACTATTTATTTGCGTCTTTAAAACGAGTTTTCCCAAAAAGTCGGCAATTACTCGTGTTGAGAATTTTGCTGACGCTTCTGGCAATTGACTTGGCTTTGGTGGGGGTATTTCCAAATAACACTCAGATGCATACGCTGCATACCAGAGTTGCCGGCTACCTGATCTTTTTGGTGCTGGCACTGATCTTTGGAATCAAGTGGCTGTTGCCAGACATTTCCAAAGACTTTTTGCATACCTCCTGGATGATTGCAGCAGCATTGCTGGCAGGCGAGATTCTATTTCAAGTTGTCGGCTACTTGTCTTTGACGGCCTTTGAAATCATGGCATTCCTGCTGGCATTCAGCTGGCTCGTCATGCTGTTTGAACGCCTGAATGATTATTTGGAGCCGATCCAAAATCGACAATATATTATTAAGTGACATACGAGGGTTTCATATGTTTAAAATGACATCAAACAAAGAAAATCAAGTTCCAATGGAACGGTACATGCGCAATCAATTTAAATTTCTGGGGTTAAAAACGCCTCAGCGTAAAGCTGAATCCAAGGCTTATATCAAGGATTCCAAGAAGCTGCCACTGCCGGAAGTTTTTCAAGAAATCGCCGATCTATACAAACGTGATGAGCGTGAATACCAATATGTCGCAATTGATATGGCGTATGCCAACGTAAGACGATTGAGCTTTGAAGACATTCAATCTTTAACCCGGTATATTCAAATTAAGTCGTGGTGGGATACTGTTGATACCTGGCGAAAAATATTTGGCACCTTTGTCGTTCTCCATCCAGAGGAAAAGAAGCGGGTATTCAGTTTGTTCTATAAACACAACAATTTCTGGATGCGGCGACTTTCGATTGATTTGCAGTTACTTGAAAAAGAAACTTTGGACACCGAGCTGTTGACCAAGGCGATTGAATATGACATTCACACAGATCAATTCTTTATTCAAAAGGGGATTGGCTGGGCGCTGCGAAATTACAGTAAGTTCAATCCAAACTGGGTCCGCAAGTTCGTGGCCAGTCATGATTTATCTAAGCTTGCTGTTCGGGAAGGGACAAAATATGTCTAAAAAAAGCCCACGCCTATCAGGTTCCCCTAATGCACGTGGGTTGATTCCTGGCACTTTACCAAATTAATGTCTGGATGCCAAGTGGTGATCTGTAAATCTGAATCCGGTAAACACAATAATAGCTGCGACAAGGAATGATAACAAGCCTGGAACCATGTTAGTGAAGCCAGCGCTTGCCATGATTGATGCAAGAATTGTACCAAATACTAAAGTTAACAAACCAATCAAGGTGATTTTCAAGTTCTCATCCATAAAATCGCTCCCCGTACTATTAGTTGTTACAAAACCACAAACAGTTTACAGATAAAACCAACAATTTATTCAGTTAACAAGGTAAATTGTTTGCGCTTTCTTTACACCTACATTGTAACGTATCCGGACTAAAAATACAGCCTTTTTACCGCATTTAAAAGGGTTTATTTTTTACTTGGGAAATGACGATTTTAAATCAAATTTAACTGCCAAGCTGGACAAAAAATTGATCGTATGTAACAATAGCTTTAACGAAATTCAAAACGAAAAGGAAGTGAAGCCCATTGAAGATTGCAAATCGTTAATACAGAATTTTATAAGTAATCACTGTTCAAAACAGGGGTTATTCTGTGCGATTTGGCAATTTTAATGGGTATCATATTTCCGTGGGTTCAAGGACTCGCAAATATACTCAAAAGATATTTCAGGATAGCCTGCGTGCAAGTGTGCACTCAGGCTTTTTTGATGCATGGGATCCCTGATTGAACCTTTATGAGGTGAAATAATGGGAACAATCAAAATTACAAATTTATCATTTAGATACGCGGGTATGCCAAGCAATATTTTTGATCAATTCAACTTGAATATTGACGAAAGTTGGAAGCTTGGATTGATTGGCAGAAACGGCCGAGGAAAGACGACTTTTTTAAAAATCCTGCTGGGTAAGCTTGATTATTTGGGTGACATTAACACCAATATCCATTTTGAATACTTTCCCCAGACCATCGATGATCCCAGTCAGGCAACTCAAACCATCCTTTTAACGTTGGCCGGCTTGGACGAAAGCGAGTTGTGGAAGATTCAAGTTGAAATGGACAAATTACAGCTGAATGATCAGGTGTTGGGTCGTCCATTTCAGACATTGAGTCCGGGTGAACGGACTAAAGCACTGCTGGCAGTTATGTTTGTTGATAACCGGGCATTTCAGCTGATCGATGAACCGACGAATCATTTGGACATTGAAGGAAGAAAAGTTGTGGCGGAATACTTAAAGCATAAGCAGGGCTTTATTGTCGTCAGCCACGACCGCTATTTTATTGATCAAGTCATTGACCACGTCTTGTCCATTGACCGAACCAAGATTCAATTATTTGCCGGAAACTTTGAAACCTGGTCTGACCAGTATGAACGGGAAAATCAAAGCCAGCTGGCTAAAAAGAAACATCTTCAAAAGGAAATTGGCCGACTGAAGTCCAGTGCCCAAGAGGCGAAACAATGGGCAGGCAGTGCCGAAAACAAGAAAAAGAAAAGCATAAAAGACGATCATCATGCCAACGTGGACAAAGGCTTTGTTGGTCACAAAGCCGCCAAAGTCATGAAGCGATCCAAAAACACCTTGAAACGGACGGAAAAAGATATTGAGCAAAAGCAGTCCCTGTTAAAAAATGTTGATGAGGTTGTTTCACTCAGCATGAATTATGAACGACCACATCAGGACTATCTATTAAGAGTCGAAAACTTGCAGGTCGAGCAAAACGGCCGCGTGTTAAATCAGCCGTTGAGCTTTGATTTAAAACACGATCAGAGACGCGTCTTATTTGGCCCAAACGGCATTGGCAAGACAACCATGATTAAAGCGATTATGGGAGACAAACAGTTAGTTGCATCCGGAAGCATTGCCATGGCACCGACAATTCACGTCTCATATTTAACCCAAAACTTTGAAGTGTTGCAAGGATCCATTCAAGCGTATGCGGATCGTTTTGGCATTGCATTGAATAATTTGTTGAATATGCTTAGAAAGCTGGGCTTTGAACGATCGGCCTTTACCGAGAATTTAGCCGATTTAAGTATGGGTCAAAAGCGGAAAGTGTCACTGGCCCGATCACTGTGCGAAAAGGCGAACCTTTATATTTGGGATGAGCCGCTGAATTATCTTGACGTCATTACCCGCCAACAAATTCAAAGCATGATCTTGAAATTTCAGCCGACGATGCTTATCATAGACCACGATAAAGACTTTATTGATGAGGTTAAGACAGCACCGTTATTGCGGATTGAACGGCTCAGTGAAAAATAAGGTGTACTTCTGAGACACTTTGTTATAAGATGTCTTAGACATTGTTGTGGAAATTTCAAGGGAGTTAAAATGCCAAAACATTCAATTAAGAAACATTCAGTTGCAAAATCGTTATTATTAAGCCTCGGGGCAATCGTAGTTGTGGGCTTGTTGATGTTCAGTATCGGCAAGGTGTCCCAAGGCAATAATAGTCACTCAACGACTACCCGCAGCGCAAAGCAGGTCAAAAAGGCCAAGTTGGCCAAGAAAGTTGCCAAAATTCATTTGACCAAGCACGAAAAGAAAGTTGCCCGAAAATACAAATTAAACAAATTGGAAACCAGAACAGCTTCCAAGACCCATATCACTGCAATCGGTGATTCCGTAATGATTGATGTTAAACCGGATGTTAAGCAGGTTTTCCGTCACAGTGCGGTGAGTGGTTCGGTTGGCCGTCAGTTCTATTCATTGCCGGGAATTGTCCGACATCTGAAAGCCAGAGGTCACTTGGCTAAATACATCGTTATTAATTTGGGAATTAATGGTCCGCCAACTCAGCATGATATTAATTCCGTGTTAAAAACCCTTGGTAAGAAACGCCAGATCTTCTGGATTAATACCAGAGTGCCAAGACATTGGCAGAACACGACAAATCGGATGATCAGCAAGAATGCCAAGAAGCATTCCAACGTTCATTTGGTTAACTGGTACAAAGCCAGCAAAGGCCACAAGGGCTGGTACGCCAGCGATCGGGTCCATTTGGATTTGACCGGTGAAAAGTATTACACCCGGACATTGGCTAAGAAAGTTTCCGAAGTGTTAAATTAAAAAATAAAATCGTTTCGAATTCACTCATTACATGTGGATTCGAAACGATTTTTTATTTAAGCAGCTGTTTGAGTTCTTCAAAAGCAATTGGTAGTTGTTGATCTTTCCCGGTTTCTGTGAAGTGGTGACCGGATGGCATCAACACGAACTTTGAATGTAGGTGGCGGGCCAACGTTAATGTATATGGATATGGGACAATATCGTCGTTGAGTGCCGAAATCACCGTAACTTTCCGGATTTTGGGCAGGACTCTGGTGTAATCAACGGGATGTTCGGTAAATGGATTGAGTTCAGGTAGTGTCCAAATGGGTTCGTCAAAGCCAGAGATCAGTAAAACATTGATGTTGTGAATGTCATGTTGATCTAAATAATGAAGAACCTGGATGCATCCGAGACTGTGACCAACCAGAGTGATATTGTCTTCAGCCTTGATGTGGGTGTCACAATACTGATCCCAAGCGCTGACAACGGGATGATCCGAATCTGGAAAGCTTAATCTTTTAAATGGTGTGTTTAGGGTCCGTCTGAAAACTACTTAAGTAAGATGCAAATTGAGGCAATGTAAACCGTAGCCAGATAAACATGAGCGAGCTTATCATAACGCGTTGCAATCCTACGAAAGTTCTTCAACTGATTGAAGAAGTTCTCAATCAAATGGCGCTCACAATAAACGTGGTAATCACAGGTCCACTTGTCTTTGGTATTTTCCTTTGGCGGAATGGTATAGACGCCTGCTTTATCTTCAATATACTGGCGAAGTTTCGCGGTGCCATAGGCTTTATCCGCGATAATATTTGATTGAGAAATATCGAAGCCTTCCAGCAACTCACTGGCAACTTGGCTATCATGTACTTGACCACCTGTTAGGCGAAAACCCAAGGGATTCCCTAATCCGTCAACGAGTGCGTGAATCTTGGTCGTTCGGCCACCTCGACTTAGTCCAATAGCTTGATTTTCGACCATACATTCGGCGTTTTTTTTGCCCCAGTGGCCTTTTGATGCGCTCGAACGATCGTTGAATCTAAGCTCAAGTTTTCCATGTCGGGATCGTCAATCAATTCGAGAAAAACCTGTTCGAACAAGCCTGAACTTACCCAGGCTCGGAAGCGACTATACACCGTTTTCCAAGAGCCATAGCGTTCAGGTAGATCACGCCAAGGAGCCCCGCTGCGCATGAGCCAGAGGATAGCGTTGAGGGCGGGTTGTCTAGGCTTGATGGACGGCCAGTCCGGTATGGCGGGAAGTATCCTTTGATTCGGTCCCACTGAGCATCTTCCAGTTCGTATCGTTTAGGTGTTGTCATCGGAATGCCTCGATTCGTTTTTCCTCAGATTATACCTGAATTTTTAGTTTTCAGACAGTCCCTAATTCAGATTCAACTTTTTTCTGCAGCCATGGAAACCAATGATCGTCAGGGCTGGCTGTGTAACCATGAAACATATAGATGGGCATTTTTGATTAAACTCCTTTAGTTTGTCGTGAGATTTTTGGTGCTTTATGTTATGCGGCGAAAATGGCTGTTGATGAAATGAGGGGGGCTCGGGTTACCACATCTCATGTCGATAGGCCATTTCCCAGAAGTGCAGTTCAAAGTAGCTGCTTCTAAGGAACGCCGTTTGCATTTGTTCCTGCTCCTCTGCATCGGCCTCGTTGCCTAATTGATCGACAATTTGAATCATTTTGGCCGTGGCATTCGTGAATGCTTTGCTGTCGTATGTTTCAATGAATTGCTGGTAAACTTTGATTGGCGAGCCTGCTTTGATGAGCAGTTTACCGATTTCGTTATACAGCCAGTAGCATGGCAACAGCGCGGCAGCTGCCCTCGACGGTGTGCCTTCATTGAGTTCATGATACATATGGGTAACGTAACTATACGCATTTGGAGCAATTTCAGTTTGATTGATTTCTTGTTGGGTAATATTTAATTCCTGAAAGAAGGCTGTTCGGACTTCTTTTTCACTGTCATTAAACCCTTGAGTACCGGCATATAGGAATTGTTTGATGTCGGGATCATCCATTTGGTCGGCAATCTTTGCATGAAGTGCCGCAAAGTTTTCCAGGTAATACCGGTCTTGTTTCAAGTAGTATCGGAAAGTCTGTTGGGGCAATGAGCCGGCAGAAAGTTGCTTGATGAAGGGATGATTGAAGCTTGATTCCCAAAGTGGTTCTGATTGTTTATGCATGGTGTCCGTGATTTTTGCCATTGTCTTAACTCCTTGTATCCAGTTAGTGACATGTTTGAGAATATTCTACCATGATAATGAATAGGCAACGACCTCAATTGATATGTGAATGAATGAGCAGAATGATTGATATTGAAAATCAGCTCGGTTACACTGATGGCGTAAAGGACAGAAGGGAGAGGTTATATATGGATCGTTTGAAAGATAAAGTTGCAATTATCACTGGCGGTGTTGCAGGTATCGGCCTGGGAATCGCTGAATGTTATATTCGTGAGGGCGCCAAAGTTGTTTTGACTGCCAACCATAATGTTGATGGCGGTAAAAAGGCGGTTGAAAAGTTTGGTGACGACAAGTCATTATTTGTTCAGCAGGATGTTGCCGATGAAAAGTCATGGCAAAACACTGTTCAAAAAGCAATCGATAAATTTGGCAAGGTTGATATTGTGGTTAACAACGCCGGTGTCGGCGGTAAGAATGGACCACTCGAAGATTTGAGCCTGGAAGACTGGCAGCAAGTCATCAATGTCAACTTAACTGGAACCTTTCTTGGTGAAAAATATGGCATTAAAGCCATGAAGAAATATGCTGGTGGCAAGGGATCAATTATCAACATTTCATCCGTTGCCGGTCTGGTTGGCCTGCCAATGAGCCCAGCTTATTCGGCAAGTAAAGGCGGTAGCCGGTTATTAACCCATGCAACTGCTTTGGCACTTGCACAGGAGAAACTTGATATTCGCGTGAACAACGTCCATCCCGGCTGGATCGCAACTGATATTATTCCCAAGGGATATGAGGAAGCTATCACTAAGACGATCCCTGTTGGCCACATGGGTGAACCAGTTGATATTGGTGAAATCTGTATTTACCTTGGTAGCGATGAATCCAAATTCGCCAACGGTGCCGATTTTGTCATTGATGGCGCACAACGGGCATAATTATTTGAATCAAAAAGGATCCGCAAGATGCGGGTCCTTTTTTGTGCGAATGTTTATTGTTTTATGGTTCGGGTACTTTCATATTCCGATCAATGTGAGATCTGCCAGTTGAATAGTCGAACTGAATATTGGGTTGAACGTTAAACAGGTAAACGTTGAAGTTTAAAGATTTGTTTGTTGAAATGGCTTCGAGATGAATGCCCCTTGCCATGAGTTCGTTTCCTCTAAAAATCGGTTTGGCAAAGAAAATCACTTTATTGCCCCGGCGAAGAGATTCGCGGACTTTACTTTCAAAAATCGTTTGCACCTGTTGGTTGGAAAAGCTGGTCTGGGTGAATAAGTTTTTCGGATTATTTTGGTCCCCGGAAGTGTCAGTTGGGTTATATTTCCCAGATGAGCTGATTCCACCGGAGATTGAATAGGCAATTAAGTGGCCACGGTTGATAATCGGCTGGCCATCCATGAACTTTTGATGCCAAGCGGTCGGTTCCACAAATTGACGAACCCGGTTTTGGTCTGATACCACATTGCAGGATTCCAAGTATGCCAAGTTGCCGGTACTGGTGCGGTGAAAGTTATCCAAGTTTGAATAAATGACCTTGTTGGTTTTCCAAGTATTAGGATCCAGTTTCGCCTTATTGTGGTTGACGAAGACATAACTCGGATCGCCGGAATGATAATCAAGTTTGGCTAATTGGTCGGTGGCAACACTTTTATTTGAATGAAAAAGGGAACTGGAAATTTGGCTGATAAAGGCTGTAAAGCTGTTTGACTGTTGACCGACACCCAGCCACATGCCACCAAGAATGACAACCAGGGCGACTAAGCTCTTGAGCCATGGATGACGGCTTTTTTGATGATAAGTCTTATGGTACTTTTTATGTTGACTCATGATTAACCTCAATTCTATATGTAGACTCTGCCTTCAAACATACCAAAAAAGGTTGTTTGAAGGCAAGCGTATTGGAAAAGTATGCACACTTAGGTGCATTTTGCCAGGGGAAGCAAAGATGACTCTTCAGCCATCATTAAATAAATACGTAAAAAGACCAACCAAATTTTTCCGGGTTGATCTTTTTTGTGGTTTTATTTTTATCGACTATTACCAATATACTTGGCAGCAATTGATTTTTAAGGCAAATCGTTTCCGGCTGCGAAGAACAGATCGTACCATTCTTGTTTAGTCAAGTCGACGTCTGCACCTGAAGCACTGTCCTTGATATGTTCTGGATTCATTGTTCCAAGCAATACTTGGACGTGAGCAGGATGTCTGAGAATCCAGGCAGTGGCAATGGCATCCTTTGAAACACCATACTTTTTACCCAGTTCTGCTAATTTGTCATTTAACTTCTTGAACTTCGGATCGTTGATGTACATGCCGGCAAACAAGCCGTAGTTGAATGGTGACCATGCTTGAATCGTCATGTTCTTGCGACGTGAATATTCCATGATTCCGCCGTCGTGCATGATGCTGCCGTCATCAATCATGTTGACGTGCATGCCTTCCTTAATCATTCCTGAATGAACAACGTTAAATTGTAACTGGTTAATTAACAAACGTTGGCTAATCCATGATTGAACCATTTCAACTTGTTGGGGGTTGAAGTTTGAAACACCAAAGTGGCGGACTTTACCTTCGCGTTGTAATGTATCAAATGCATCGGCAATGTCGTCAGCTTCCATTAATGGATCTGGACGGTGAAGCAGGAATGAATCCAAATAATCGATGCCCATTCGCTTCAAAATGCCGTCAACAGAATCAATCAGGTGCTGCTTGGAGAAGTCATATCTTTGGCCAAATACTAAGCCATCATGGCTTCGGGCCGGATCCAAAATAATACCGCCTTTGGATTGAATGAACAGTTTGTCACGAGAAATACCGGATGCTTTTAGTGCTTCTCTGAATTTGTTTTCAGATTCGCCACCACCATAGATGTCGGCTGAATCAATAAAGTTAATCCCGGTATCAACCGCAGTTTCAAGTGTTTTGGCTGCGTCAGCGGTTTCCATACCAGCCATGCGCATAATGCCAAGTGCAACTGCAGATGCTTCAAAATTTGTATTACCAATTTTTACAGTTTTCATGATCATCCTCCTTTGTTAATACCTTAATTATACGGCATTCAATGAGGGTTTCCAAAGATGATTCTTTTGGATATGTTATAATTCTGATACTTACAAACGAAATGAGGAACCAATTTGAGCGAAAATACCATTATTGAATTGATTAATCAGTATGGGTATCTCGGAATTGCCTTCTTGATCGCAATTGAGAATATCTTTCCGCCGATTCCTTCCGAACTGGTATTGATATTTACAGGTTATTTGACCGTTACCAGCAAGATGACGATTTGGGGATCGGTTCTTGCGGCGACAGCGGGCGCGTTGATTGGAGCCATCGCTTTATATGGCGTGGGTCGGCTCTTGAGTGTGAAGCAGATTGAAAAATTGGTTTCCGGTCGATTGGGCAAATTGATGCGGTTAAAGCCTGCCGATATTGAAAAAGCCGCCAGGTATTTTAATAACCATGGTGGCAAGGCCATTCTATTAGGCCGGTGTATTCCGGTTGTCCGGAGCCTGATTTCGATTCCTGCCGGGATGACCGGTTTTCCCTTTAGCCGGTTCTGTTTACTAACAACCATTGGAACCGTTGTTTGGAATACTATTCTGATCATCATTGGTCATTTTGCCGGTCGTGCCTGGGATCAGATCCTCGGGATTGTTGATGAGTGGCTGATGGTCATTTTGGTTGTCGTTGTTGTGATTGTGGGCTGTTATTTGTATTACAAATTCTCCAGAAAAAGTGAGTCATGAATCCACAAAAGGACCGGCAGATGCCGGTCCTTTTAAACTTTAATCGAAACAATTTTAATTTTATACGTTAATTGTGGTGCCGAAACCGTGACAACGTCCCCCGAATGATGATTTAATAATGCGGCGCCAATTGGTGAGGCAATTGAAATCTTATTATGATCAATATCAACTTCCGGGGTTCCAACGATTTCATAAGTGTCCGTGGAATGATCATCCATAAATTCAAAGGTGACCGTTTTACCAACTTCGACTGTATCGTTGTTGGAATGGGTGTAAACCTGCGCATATTGAAGCTCCTTACGTAAGAACCTGAGTCTGCTTTCCAGATGACGAAGCTCTCTTTTGGCAGCACTATACTCGGCATTTTCCGAGAGGTCCCCGAGTGCCCGGGCATCTGCCAGATTTTTAATTTTTGCTGGACGGGAATTTTCAAGATCGCGAATTTCAGAGGCAATTTTGTCATACCCGTACTTGGTAATTTTATTAAAATGAGGTTCCATCGAATATCCCTCCCACAGATTAGTATACATTAAAACGAGTTTAGCAGAATTCCCATTGTTAAGATTGTGATTTTAAACTATTATATAATAGAATAACATTCTAATTATATGTGGGAGATTACAATGAAAAAATTTGGGGTAGTTCTAAGTGTGTTGGCTGCATTTACATTCGCTGTTGCCGGATGTTCGAGTAAAAGTGCTAGTGATAACAACAAGCCAAAGGTAAGTTCCAAAGAGCAAAACAAGATTTCGGAGTACGAAGGAATTATCAAATCCGCTCGTACCTTGAATGAAAGTGGCAATTATAAGGCTTCAAACAAAACACTGAATAGTATTCGGATTGCTGATTTAAGCAAGAGTGGATTTGGTTCCCTTAAAACGGAATATTTCCAGCTGCAGAAGAGCAATGATGCCTTCCTGCTTAAAAAAGCCAAGAAGCAAAATCAGACTGCTAATACCAACTCGAATGGTGGAACAACAGATTTGAGCACGAATGATAGTTTTTCAAGTTATTCAAAATTTACCGGAGACTATCAATTTTATAACTATGATCCCGATCGACTTCAGAGTGATTTAATCATTGATTCCGATGGAACGGTGGATCAGGAAAATACAGACGGCACGAGTCTCCATGGTGTTGCCACCATTTCTGCCGACAGCCAAAGTGGCATTTTATCGTATGATGTGACAACCGGAACAAATAAGACCAAAAACATTAATGCCAACGTTAAAATTGACGTGACATGGAGTAATGGCCAAGTTGAAACCTATTATGGATATACATCATATGATGGTAATTCAGTATTGACTGATGGCAAAACTTATCATGGAGACCTTGTAAATGAAGTTTGGGTTAAGTATTAAAGTTGCTGCTTTACTGAGCTTGCTGGTGTTATCAGGATGTTCGACGCAGAAGCACAGTACAGAGCAGGCTCATTCAACAAGTAGTTCAGTCCAGAAATCCAGTCAACGGACTAAAACGCCAGAAAAAAAGAAACAGGTTAAAAGCAGTTCTGAAAATGGCCAAATTCAGCATGCACTGCAAACTTGCGTGAATGATGCATCCAAAAAGACCTCCGGCTACGTCAAGGTAATTGGTGATCATCAGGCAATTCATATTAATGGCAGCCGTCGTCAACGTTCTGCCAGTGATATTAAAATATTTGTTATGGTTGAAGCTTTTCGACAGATTAAAGCCGGAACATTACATTTGAATGATATGGTTTCGATTCCACAGGATGACAAGGTGGGTGGAACAGGGCAGTTGGCCAATCAAGATACCAACAGGCTAAGTTGCATTAATTTGCTGAATTTGATGATCAAAAACAGTGATAACACGGCAACTAATGTGTTGATTGACAAGCTTGGCGGCTTGGCACCAATTAACAAATCAATTCAAGAACTGGGTTGCAACAACACCAGAATTCAAAGAAAAATGTTGGATTACACGGCTTTAAAGGCCGGCCGAGACAACTATACAAGTGCAGATGATGTTGGCAAGACGTTAAATGCGATCTACACAGGTCAGTTGCTTGGATCAAATTACGATGCTCAAATGTTGCAATTGTTGAAAGGCAATGCCAACCAGTCGAAAATTCCGGCATTAATTAGGGGATCAGCAACGATTTATAACAAAACCGGTGAATTTCCAGATTACGGCGTTCAAAATGACGCAGCAATCATTAAACACAAGAATCGAGCATTTATTGCGGTCGTTTTATCCGAGAATGGCAGCCAAAATTCCCAGATAAAAGCAATGAATATTCTCGGAAAACAGCTATTTCAAACAATTTTCGAATAATTAACATAAAAAAATCGGTGAATTCCACGTGAATTTCACCGATTTTTTCGTTTTACGATTGCCGTTATATAAGCGCTTACTCATGATATGTTATGAGAATGTTACTAAAACGGGTTTCAGCTTAACAGGCTTGTAATTTTCTGGACACGTGCCTGTAAATAGCAAGGAGTATATTCTTCAGTGTTGATTAAACACGAAACGAAAGGAATAATATATTTCATGAAACTCAAAAAGATCATTATCGCATTAATGACTGCATTAACTTTCTATGGCACTATGAACGTTGCCGCATCCACTGAAATCGCAGAAGCTAAAACTACTAAAGTATATAAATCACATTTATCAAAGGCTAACCAAAAAGCCAAGAACTGGATCGCTTATCACGAATCACGCGGTTCATACCATGCCCGCAATGGTCGCTACATCGGCCGTTACCAATTAAGTGCTTCATACTTACATGGTAACTACTCAAAAGCCAACCAGGAAAAGACTGCTGATCATTATGTTCATGCACGTTACGGTAGCTGGGTTAACGCCAAGCACCACTGGAAAGCATACGGCTGGTATTGATAATCAGCTCAATTAAATTAACTTTTTGAAAGTCGAAACGAAGTCGGTTTCGGCTTTTTTATTCGGTATTTTTGGGGCTAAGCTGTAAGCAATTCATAACAACGGATTTTTCATGGAATTGATAGCGTTATTATTCGGGAATTCCGTTGTTATTGACGAAAAATCATGTTAACATATTATTATTGTTTAAAACACGAATAAAAGGGAGAACATCATGAATAATGTTTCTGTTTCAGGTGGTAAATCACCAGTTCGTAATGCTATTTTAGGTTTTCAACATCTTCTCGCTATGTATTCCGGCGATATCCTGGTTCCACTGTTAATTGGTGGGGCGCTTGGATTTAACGCTACTCAGATGACCTATCTGGTATCAATGGATATCTTCATGTGTGGGGTTGCAACCCTGCTTCAAATCCGTCGGACACCGATTACAGGGATTGGCCTGCCGGTTGTTCTTGGATGTGCTGTTGAGTATGTGGCACCATTACAGTCGATTGGTAAAAACTTTGGCTTGGGATATATGTATGGCGGAATCATTATTGCCGGGATTTTCATTATCCTGATTGCGAAGCCATTTGCCCATATGCGGAAGTACTTCCCATTAGTTGTTACCGGTTCATTGATCACTTTGATTGGTTTTACTTTAATGCCGGTTGCCTTTCAAAACATTGGTGGTGGGGATGCCACTGCCAAGGCATTTGGTAACCCAACTCATTTATTCCTTGGATTCTTTACAGCACTTGTTATTATTGTTTTGAATATTTGGGCAAAAGGATTTATCAAGCAGATTTCAATTCTGATCGGAATTTTAGTTGGTTCAATTGTTGCCGTTTTGATGGGAACCGTTGACTTTGCTGCAGTTGGTCAAGCCCACTGGGCACAGTTGCCACAACTCTTTTATT
Source organism: Lentilactobacillus kefiri (assembly GCF_009739535.1). Lineage (GTDB taxonomy): Bacteria > Bacillota > Bacilli > Lactobacillales > Lactobacillaceae > Lentilactobacillus > Lentilactobacillus kefiri. Next base: position 568,123 of record NZ_CP029971.1, on the reverse strand, counting down.
TTGGAACTCCCCGGTTTGAATGGTCGTCAATTGCCACTTTAATTCTGGCTGCATTCACTTGTATGATTGAATCGACCGGTGTGTACTTCGCTTTGAGTGATATTACCGGCCGAAAGCTTGAAGACCGTGACCTGGAACATGGTTATCGTTCAGAAGGAATTGCCGCCATCCTTGGTGGACTTTTTAACACCTTCCCATATTCGACGTTCTCTCAAAACGTTGGAATTGTTCAATTATCTGGAATCAAAAAATTAACCCCAATTTACTATTCAGCATTCATGCTGATGATTTTGGGCCTAATCCCCAAGTTCGGTGCCATTGCCACTTTAATTCCGGCCTCAGTGCTTGGTGGTGCGATGTTGGTTATGTTTGGGATGGTTGGTGCTCAAGGTATTAAAATGCTCTCACAGGTTGAATTAAACAACAAGAACCTGTTGATCATTGCGATTTCCATTGGATTTGGTTTGGGTGTTACCACTCAGCCTCATTTGTTCCAATACTTACCTGCTACCGTTCAAGTTATCATGAGTAACGGAATGGTTGTCGGAAGTTTCACCGCCGTTATTTTGAATATTTTATTGAACCACACCGGCTTGAGCAAAAAAGTTGAAGAATAATTAAATATGTCCACAATAAAAAGGGTCAGCGACGTTAATCGCTGATCCTTTTTGAGTTAACCGTTATTTAATGGCATTAACGCTTAGGCACATATTCATCCACATATTCAGAAATCAAATTCAATAAATCAGTTACAGGTTCTGAGGTCTGCTTGTTCTTAATATATGAAATACCAAAGTTGGATGTTAAGACATCGGTTGGAATCTTAACGATGTTGATATGCTTTTGCTGTTCATCAGTTAATCGACGTGGGTTGGCAAATGGTTCCGGTGTGATAATCGCACCGACATGTTCCAATGCCAAGTCAGAAGCCAAATGCAGGTCCGGCACTTCAATATTAATATCAGCTTGAACGCCAATATCATTCAAGAAGCTGGTAACCAGTCGTTGATAGTTATCTTCTTGTGGTGTACCGATAAAGTTTTCACCTGAAAGCTCGGAAAGGTCAAGATCTTTGTAATCCACAAATACTTTTCCTTGTTGATACAACTTGGAAGTTTCGGGGATAATCAAGACCAATGGCAATTGGGCAATCGGTTTGTATTCAACTTTGTGACTCTGAAGTGCGTGACCAATGAAGAAGTCCAATGTTCCGGATAACAAACGCTTTTCGGCGTCCCGACTAGTCATGCGGGTAATCTGTGCATGAATATTCCGATACTTGTTATAGAAGCGAACAAGAACCGGTTTGTACAGGTCATTGGTTACCACTTCATTGGATGCGATTGTCAAATGACCATATTTAAACTGTGACAAATGGGTCATTTCACGGTCAAGATTGGCTCGCAATCGGTTTTCCTCTTGCAGAAAAGCCAGAAGACGTTCACCAGCGTAGGTCAACTGAATTGGATGAGATGATCGATCAATTAGTTTGACACCAAAGTTAACTTCGGCATTCTTTATAACCCGACTGATATATGGTTGAGTCACAAACAAAGCTTGAGCGGCTTTGGACATGTTACCTTGAGCTTTAATTTCTTCAAGAAACGAAAGTAATTTGCTGTTCATAATTGTAATTCTCCTTTGAGACCTCTCGCCTTTTAATTTATCTTCCAACCAGATTATATGATATTCTAGTAATATATGCATGAATAGTGACTTCTGATGTCATTATTCTGCAAAAAAAGGTACAACCAAGTATAGCAATTCCCAGTTATACAGTAAAGGCGGTGAACCTTTAAACGGTCGTATTATATCAATCTTAAGATTTTCCGCTCAATCATTTATATAACTATAAGGTACTAGCACAAAAGTGTGAATATTTTGTTGCCAAATCATGAATTTTCTGTGATAGATGGTAAAATTGTTACAGAACTTTTCCGTATCAAGTCATACATAATCCAATTTAAGGGGGTTCTATGTATTGAGAATTGAACAATCACCTGAATTTCAAATTCACTTGCAAACATTAAAAAGCAAAGAACAGATTTTCCTGGAAACAATTTATAACGTGGGTAACGGGCATTTCGGTGTCCGTGACTCCAATCCATTGCAGGGTAACAATCCGGATTATATTGGATCCCCCGGCTTGTTTATCAACGGCTTCTTCGATTATAAAGAGGTCTCCTATGGTGAAAAATACCGTGGATATCCTGACAATAATCAGGTTATCAATCGGCTGTTTGATCCCCGCGCAATTCGAATCAAGGTTGGCAGTGAGGATTCATTAACCGATCATTTTAAAGTTGAAAATATTGATAAAAACTTGGACATGCAGACGGGCTTGCTGCACGAACTTTTCAGTGTGACAACGCCTGAAAACCGCAACTTTAATCTGGTAGTTGAGAGCTTTGCCAGTTTGAGCAAAACCAACGTATTTGGGGTCAAATATTCAATCATTCCGACAAATTTTTCCGATGAAGTCGAAATCATCAAAGTTCATGATTACGTTAACCAAAAAGTTCATCAGCAGGATGACGATATCCGGGTCAGCACTGATCTGGGTCAAATGCAATTGGACTTTATTCCGGACAACGGTCAGCCGAGTTATCTGGTGACGACTTTTAGAAGTCAGCAGGGTGCCATTATCACTTTAAGGCTACTGAAAACTTCGAGCCAAATCCTCCAATTGAATATTTCAGAGATAGTAACCATCATTATGGCTACCGGAGTAAGTATTTTGCCAAACCCGGTAGTTCCAAAGAGTTTGAATTTTTATTTGCTATTGGCGATATTCATCCATTGGTTAACGCCAATATGTACTCCGACCAATACCTTTCCGCACTGGACAACTACATCATGGATACGACGTTCAAATCTGAACTGATGGCTTCTGCTCAAGTCTGGCAGACATTTTGGCTTCACAGTGACGTTCAGATTGAAGGTGATCCAGCGCTTCAACTGTGTGTCCGATTTAACTTGTTTGAGCTTAATCAATCTGCCGGACGTAATGAACAAACCAGCATTCCTGCCAAGGGGTTGACTGGTAATGGATATGGCGGTCATTTCTTCTGGGATACAGAAATCTTCATGCTGCCATTCTTCACATACACGCAGCCGGAAGTTGCCAAGAAGTTGTTGATGTTTCGATATCATACACTCCAAATTGCCAAAGAGCAGGCCAGCGACTTTGGCCTGGAAAAGGGTGCCATGTATCCTTGGCGAACAATCAACGGTTATGAATCCAGTGCCTACTGGTTGGCAGGCCAGGCCCAATTTCATATTAATGCCGACATCGCATTTGCGGTTGAGCAATACTACGAGATTACCCACGATGAGGCCTTTATCCGCAACTACGGGTTTGAAATTATTCTTGAAACAGCCAGATTTTGGATGGAATATGGCAACTATGCTCAGCTAAATGGTAAACGTCAATTTGTATTGAACCGGGTTACTGGACCGGATGAGTATAGTGCCTTGGTTGATAACAACTATTACACCAACGCTTTGGCACAAAACAATCTTCGCTTGGCCGTTAAATACGCCCGGAAGTTCCGTGGTGATGATGGCATCCTCAGTCGTCTCAACGTGACAGTCGATGAAATTAAATCGATGGACCAGGCTGCTGAATCGATGTATCTGCCGTACGATAAGCGCAAGAATGTTAAGCTGCAATTTCAGGACTTTGAACAGCTCCCGAAGATGGATCTGGCTTCAATTGACCAAAGCAAATTCCCGTTGTTGCTGCACTACCATCCGTTGATGCTGTATCGGCAACAGGTCAATAAGCAGGCGGATACCGTGATGGTTGACTTCATGTTCCCAGAAGGAAATACGTTGGATCAACTGAAAGCTGACTATGAGTTCTATGAGCCGATTACAACCCATGATTCTAGCCTGTCTAAGGCGATTTACGCGATTATTGCTGCCAGAATAGGTAAAGACAAGCAAGCTTACAACTTCTTCTCACAGGCCGTTCAGACGGATTTGATGGATGTTCACCATAATACCAAAAACGGGATTCATGCCGGAAGCTTGGGGGCTGCCTGGGAAGGCATCATGTATGGCTTTGTCGGTATCGTGAATAACGCTACCAGCTTTAGTCTGAAGCCCCACTTACCGGTAACCTGGAACTGCGTTAAATTCAGAGTTCACTTATACGGAAACGAGTTTAAATTCTCCGTTTATCAAGATTCAGTCGAAGCTGAACTGCTGAGTGGAAAGGGTGCCGACATCAGTGTTTATGATGATAAAAAGCACCTGACACCTAAGCACGCCAAGGAAACTTGGCATTACTCCAACCAATTCTGAAGAAAGTATGAAATAATTGTTTCTTTTTTGGAAAATAGGCGAACTTTGGTTTATGATTTGTTATGATAGTGTTATGCAAATTCAACGTTAATTACTGAATATTTAAACAAGCCGTGAATCGTTTTTGGCTAGTCAATTTATCAGATGTGAAAGGGATGCACTTTATAATGAAGAAGGAAGCTCGTCAGTCCAAAATTGAGCAGATTATCAATCAATATACGATCACAACCCAGGATGAGTTAATGGAAAAGCTGAAGGTGGCCGGTATTAATGTTACCCAGGCCACACTTTCAAGAGATATCCGCGAAATGCAGATTGTTAAACAACCTGACAGTTCAGGAAATTCCCGCTACATGATTTTTAAATCGGGTAATCAAAACGAAATTGAACGAATGTATCGCATGATTAACGGAACCGTGACCGATATTCGCCAAATTCAATTTGTGAACGTGATTCATACCCAGCCAAGTTATGCCAACCCATTGGCAGCTGTCATTGATGACCTTCACATGGATAATGTGTCGGGAACCTTGGCTGGCTATGACACGATCGTCACCTTCAGTCCATCGGTTAATGCCGCACGAGAAATCAACGATCTGTTTACAGAACATGCCAACCCGGATTTGCTCGTATCAAGTATCAAAGAGTAAGTCACGAGTCGGAATTAAAAAATACACACAAAAAGGAGCTTAAGGTCGGACGTTTGAGTCCAATCTTAAGCTCCTTTTGTGAGGGATAAAATGATGACGCTATTCAATTAGGATCGTGTTTTTTTACTGAATTTCCGGTAAATGAATCTTCCGGAAGAAATAACCGTAAAGATTGCGATCCATGCAAGGCCAATCATCGTTAAGATGATTCCCAGGGATAATCCCGGCGTCTTGTAGGTTAATTTTACAAAGTGCCGACCGACTGGAATCCGGGCTCCGACAAAGCCTTTGTTGACTTTAAAGATGTCACCGGGCTGGCCGTCAATGGTCAGATGCCAACCGGATGAATATGGAATTGAAGTTGTCAGGATTCGAGTTCGCTCAACCGTATCAGTGTATCCGGATACGGAATTATTCGTGACCTTTTGATCGCTCAAGCCGGATTTTTGCAGGTTGTGAATCTGCTTATTGTAGTTTTTATTGAAAGGAACGGCCATTAATTTAACACTCTTGAACCGTAATTGTTTGACCCCTTTGAAGTGGATCGTAAATGCTTTGCGGACCTTGCTTGAATAGCCAAGGTTCAAAACAATATGTTGCCGATCCTCGTAGTCGGAAAGGTTGTTAATCGGCAGTTGACGAATGAAGTTAAAACTGTTGGAAGATTGAGCCCACAACGTGTAAGCTCCCAGGTCAGGATACTGTAAGGCTTTTCTGAACCGGTTAATCTTTTGTAGTTTTGAAACTGGTTGACCGTCAATGATTGAATCAGCAGTTAATGTATTGATTCGATCCATTGTCGTGTGGCGGGTTCTTGAAACCCCATCAATGATTAAATATAACTCACTATTCTTGTATCTTTCAGGATTATCAATGCTCAACTTGTATGACAAATGACGGCCTTGAGCATCGTTGTCCATCAGGTGAAGGCTATTTGCGTTTTCGACGTTGTTGCGTTCAACGACCTTGGCATTTTTCCGCAAAATGTTTTGAAGTGGTTTGCTGCTTGGATGGACGCCAGTCGCCTTTGCCCAAATTTTGATTTTGTGGGCTGGAATTCCGTTCTTGAATTCTTTGGCGGCCTGACGGTATCTACCGTTTGGCGAAATCCGCATTCGGTCGAGGACTGCTTTCATGGATGAATTGACAATGTGTTGCGTAAACACTTGAGTGGTGTAGTCAACGTTTTTGACAGGATTTTTGGGTTGAGATAATGAAACCCCGTCAACGGGCTTGCTGACAACCGTCCCGTGCAGCAATGCCTGTTCTTTTTGCAGCTTGGACATGTTGTTGTAATTGACGTCTGAGATGGCATGAACCTGAGTATAAGCCAAAGGAAGTGCCAAATCAGATTCCAGTAAAATAGTTCCTGAGTGGTTACTCAAGCCGCTGACTGGTTGTTCTGGGTAATCGACGATATTTCCTGCCTGATTTCTGACAAAATGGAATCCATAAGGGATGGTTTGTGGGTTCTTAAGAATATCGGTTTTGGCAAAAATGTACTTCACGCCCAGTAGATTCAGAAGGGTGGTTCGGCCGTCGCCTTCACCAATAACGGAATTGACCACGGCGCGGGCGTCGCCAAGTGAACGGGTAAATTTGAAGACATTTCCGTTTTGAATGGAATAATAAGCGCCCAGGTCATGAGTACCCAGAACCATTGGAATATTATTCCCGGCAGTTCTGTGAGGATAAAAATTGCTGATGGTTGATGTTCGGTAAAAGTCACCGTGTTTTGGCAAGGCGTTTTCAGCACCGTCATAGTATTTCTTCAGCCATTGAGAGGCGGTTCCGGTAACCAGGTTTGATTTAATGTTTCGACTGTTATTGGGACTGAACCAACCTTGACCGGCACTCACCGTGCTGACCAAGATTAACGCCGTTAAGATATAGCCGGTATTTCGCGGCGATATTTTGAGCGTTGTCTGACAGACAATTAATAGAAGGAAACTAAGCAGGATACCGTATGAAACTAAATCATTTTGAGGGATGTTGAGGGTCAGACCCTTGGTGATCCAGACCAGAATGATTAACCCGAAAGTTGCAACAATCAGCCAAGTAATATCACTTCTGGTTAACTTGGGCAGTCGATCGACAAATATCATCGTCGCCAGGCACATTGGCAGAACAATTAAGAAAAGCCAACGGTTGGACGGTGTCGACATGGCATTTGCCAAAGCACTGAATTGTGGGAATAAAAGCGCCACGATGGTTAAAGTGATAATGATTGCCAGTGATCGGAACTTCGAGAAATGTTTCAGGATATAAACGGCGGCCAAAAATGTCAGCCCACAGAAATTAAGCACCAACCAGTAATCCTTGGTCGTGGTGCTGGTCACGATCTGATCCGGCAGTGAAAGATAGTATTTGAGTGGATACAGCAGCAGTCCGTTGGCAAACTTGGCATGATAGGCAATTCGAGTCGATTGCAGCACCGTCATAAGGGTTGGCAGCAGGACGACACTGGCGGTTAAAATACCGCTAATGATCGCTTGAGCCAAGCAATAAAGTGTCTTGACCGGCTGAATTCGATCTGGATAATGGTGATGAATTGCGACCCACCGGGTGACCAAATAGACGAGTGATCCAATGGCCAACATGTAGGCAAAATAAAAGTTGCTAATTAATGAAAGGGCAACGGCGATTGCCAGTGGCAGCCAGTTTTGCTTGTGGAGAATCTTTTCAATCCCCATTGCCAACAGTGGAAAGAGAATCATTGGCAAAATGAAGAATGGGTGATGCATTGAAACGTAAAAATTGTATCCGGAAAATGTATAGATAATGGTTCCAATTAATTTACTGTGGGTACTGAATCGGCGCTCGTTAGCCCAAGCCAGGAATGCCAAGCCCACGCAGTAAAGCCGCAATAGAATTAACAACTGATACCCCAGTTCCAACTTTGAAGCAGGAAAAAGAGCGATCAGGTAGCTAAACGGATCACCAATGACATAAAAAGCAAAGGTGGTTAATTGGTCGGCACCGGCGCCAAGGTTCCATGACCAGCCGGTAAGCGACTGGTGAGAAGTTCCTTGAAGGATTCGTTGAAATTGCGCCAGAATTGGAAAATGTTGGGCGATCCCATCCACATTCCAGATGAGTGTTTTCCCGGCCAGCCAGGGAATCGTATAAGTTGCCAGGCAGACCAACAGGAAAGCAATTGAATAGATAATGTAAATTTTAAGTCGATATAAATGTTTACGAGAATTAATTCTAGGTTCCATTTTTGAGTTTACCCCCTAATACATTTTCCATTTTGCCTGCATTCGAGCGGATAGACAAGGGTTTTGAAGCATTCTTAATTTTTGTAACAAGAATGCCTTGCCTTTGAAATAATGTGCATGAAGATACATTACGCGAAAATTCTCAATTAAGTAAAACGCTTTTACAGACAATGATTTCGACCGTTAACCAGTTTAAAAAGATGAATTTTCTTTTACTAATCTATGAATAATTTATGAACTTCGAAAATATTTATACCAAACAGATGAGAACAAATTATGAAAATCGTGAAGAAACTGTTATGATTAGGGTCTGTCTGGAAACAAAATAATCGTGTATAATCTTGATAAAAAACAAATTGAGGTTTTCGCCGATGACAATTCCGAAACGTTATGAAATTACTGATGAGCAATGGGCCCGGATTGAGGACCGTTTTCCGCCCTATAAAACCGGACGCCCACCTAAAATACCTAATCGCCAAGTTTTTAATGCGGTTCTCTGGTTGCTAAAAAGTGGCGCCACCTGGCGTGATATTCCTGAACGATACGGTTCATGGAAAACCAGCTATAGTCGTTATCGTAGTTGGGTTGATGCCGGCTTGTTTGAACGGATCTTTAAGGATTTGATCGATGAACCGGATATGGAAAATATCAGCCTCGATTCAACTAGCATTCGAGCTCATCAAAAGGCCACGGGCGCTAAAAAAACGCCCGCTGTGACGTTGAGAATCAAGCCATCGGTCTAAGCCGTGGTGGTCGAACCACTAAAATTCATGCGGTGGTGGATGGCCTTGGAAATCCATTATGTTTTATCCTTACCGGCGGCCAAGTTCATGATAGTCGGGCAGCTGAACCATTACTGCGACAATTAGCTTTAGCCGGCGTTAATCTGATTGCCGATAAAGCTTATGGGACTAAGGAACTGCGCCAGTATATTGAAGCTGAAGGCGGTCAATATACGATTCCACCTAAAAGTAATGCCCAAGACAAGTGGGATTGTGATTATTACGTCTATTGTGAACGCCATTTGATCGAGAATTACTTTAATCAATTGAAGAATTACCGGCGGATTGCGACGCGATATGATAAACTAGTGCATGTTTTTCTACAAACCATTTACATTGCTTCAATTTTGATTTGGCTTAAATAGTTTCCAGACAGACCCTAAGTAGTTTAGAAATCTAATCAAATTCTTATGTTCTAATTTAAACATTTCAAACTGCATAATTACCCATAAACATGCTGCTGCAAAGCGAATATCCCGCAAGAAGGTTTATAAAATGAAAGCGTAAACATTTGGCGTGCTAATTGTGTGAGCTTTTTCACATTTTAAATGTTAAAAAATATGCGTTAACGTTTTCAAATGGGGTTATGATGTATTTGTATTAATGGAAGAGGAGGTAACAAAATGACAAGTCCAATTCATGTAACATCGGAAATCGGTAAGTTGAAAACAGTTTTACTGAAACGTCCGGGTAGAGAAATTGAAAACTTTACACCTGACATGATGCTCCGGTTATTATTCGATGACATTCCATATTTACCAATTGCCCAAAAGGAACATGATTACTTTGCCGATACTTTACGAGACAACGGTGTCGAAGTATTGTATCTTGAAAAATTAGCTGCTGAAGCTTTAGATGCAGCTGGTGACAAAGTACGTAATGACTTCTTGGAGCAAATGTTGACCGAATCTGGATATGCAGCAGGTACCATTCATGATGCATTGAAAGAATACCTCGGCAGCATGAACAATCAAGACATGGTCAACAAGATCATGGAAGGTATCCGTAAGAACGAAGTTGATTTCGTACCAACAGACTTAGTAAGTGCTGCTGAGACGGAAGGTTACGAGTTCTACATGGATCCAATGCCTAACCTTTACTTCACCCGTGACCCTTCGGCATGTATCGGTGAAGGATTAAGTATTAACCACATGACATTCCCTGCAAGACAACGCGAATCACTCTTCAATGAAATCGTTATTAAGTATCACCCACGTTTTGCTAACAAGGGTGTTCATGTATGGCGTGATCGAAACCACGATACTCGTATCGAAGGTGGAGACGAATTAGTCTTAAATGATCATGTCATGGCAATCGGAGTATCACAACGTACTTCAGCTGATGCCATTCAAGATATTGCTAAAAACTTATTTAAAGAAGGTCATTTTGACACCGTTATTGCAATTAAGATTCCGCATAACCATGCAATGATGCATTTGGATACTGTGTTCACAATGATTAACTACGATCAATTTACTGTTCACCCAGGAATCTTAGGTGAAGGCGGCCATATCGATACTTGGACAATTACTCCAGGCAAGAATGGTGAACTCAACTTGGATCACAGAACAGACCTCAAACAAGTTTTGAAGGATGCTTTGAAGCTTGATGATCTTGACTTGATCCCAACTGGTAACGGAGATCCAATCATCGCCGGCCGTGAGCAATGGAACGATGGCTCAAACACATTGGCAATCGCACCTGGTGTCGTAGTTACTTATAATAGAAACTATGTATCAAACGATTTGCTTAGAAAACACGGACTCAAAGTGCTTGAGGTTATCTCAAGTGAATTGTCAAGAGGACGTGGGGGCCCACGTTGCATGAGCTGCCCAATTGTGAGAGAGGATATTTAGACTAGAGTGTGACGAGGCCTGGGTTGGTCCCGGAGTGTAAGGTAGAAATTTTAATGATGAACGGGTTTGGTTCATCGTTAGAATTTTTACCTTACACAGTAGGAACCAGGGGTGTCGGAGCACGTTTAAAGCAGAGTGCGACGAGCAACGGGTGATGCGGTTTCTAAGGGTGCTTTGACTGAAATCCCTGGTTCTGGGATTTTAGTTAAAGTGCACTTAGAAGTTAGCATCAGTTGCGTCGGAGCGCGTTTCAGCTAAGCTGTCTAACCGCACCAACATGTAGTTACTAGTTAAGCTCCAAATCAACGAACATATCCACCAAACAACTCTACAAAAACAAACCCAAGTACCCAAGCAAAACAATAATCATCAAGGAGAATTCGATTATGACAAAAGATTTCAGACAAAACGTATTTCAAGGACGCAGTGTTTTAGCCGAAAAAGACTTTACAGCCGCAGAACTCGAATATTTGATTGACTTTGGATTGCATCTCAAGACTTTGAAGAAGAACCATATTCCTCATCGTTACTTGGAAGGCAAAAACATTGCCCTTCTGTTCGAAAAGTCATCAACTCGTACCCGTTCAGCATTTACCACAGCTGCTATTGATCTTGGTGCTCACCCAGAGTACCTTGGCCAAAACGATATTCAATTAGGCAAGAAGGAATCAACTTCCGATACTGCCAAAGTTTTGGGCAGCATGTTTGATGGAATTGAATTCCGTGGATTCAAGCAAAGTGATGCTGAAATTCTTGCCCGCGACAGTGGTGTTCCAGTATGGAACGGCTTAACCGATGAATGGCACCCAACTCAAATGTTGGCTGACTTCATGACTGTTAAGGAAAACTTTGGCAAACTCAAAGGATTGACTTTGACATTTATGGGTGACGGCCGTAACAACGTTGCCAACTCATTACTTGTTACCGGTGCAATCCTGGGTGTCAACATTCACATTGTTGCTCCTAAGGAATTGTTCCCAACTGACGAAATCCAAAACATCGCCAACGGCTTCGCTAAGAAGTCAGGCGCAAAGCTTTTAATCACTGATGACCTTGATAAAGGTATGAAGGGTTCAAACATTGTTTATACCGACGTTTGGGTATCAATGGGTGAAAGCAACTGGGAAGAACGAGTTAAATTGTTAACTCCTTACCAGGTAAACATGGAAGCATTGAAGAAGACCGGTACTCCTGATGATCAATTAATCTTCATGCACTGCCTGCCAGCATTCCACAATACCGAAACTGAATATGGTAAAGATATTGAGAAGAAGTACGGCATTACTGAAATGGAAGTTACTGATGAAGTGTTTACCAGCAAGTATGCTCGTCAATTCGAAGAAGCAGAAAACAGAATGCACTCAATCAAGGCAATGATGGCCGCAACTTTAGGTAATCTCTTTATTCCTAGAGTGTGAGCAGCAACGGGTGATGCGGTTTCTAAGGGTGTTTTGGCTGAAAGCCCGGTCTTGGGTTTTAGCCAAAGGACACTTAGAAGTTAGCATCAGTTGCGCCCGAACACGTTTCGGCTGGATGACAGCCAAAACAGTTTCAGCCTAGTACCCACCTTGAAAAATAGCTTAACAATACAAGGGACTGGCAACAAAACATTTGTTTTGTCCCAGTCCCTTATTATTTTCTAAGACAGAGGAGAATTATTATGGGACGTAAAATCGTAGTTGCCCTAGGTGGTAACGCCATCCTGTCAAAGGATGCATCAGCTGCTGCACAACAACAAGCATTACGCGATACGGCAGAACACCTGGTTAAATTTATTGAAAACGGCGACCAACTGATCATTTCTCACGGAAATGGTCCCCAAGTTGGAAACTTATTATTACAGCAGGCTGCAGGAAGTACCAACGAGAACCCTGAAATGCCGCTTGATTCATGTGTTGCCATGACGCAGGGAAGCATCGGTTACTGGATGCAGAACGCCATGGATCAGGTCATTAGCGAAAAAGGCCTGGATAAGACGGTTGCCACAGTGGTCACCCAAGTTGAAGTCAGTGCCGATGATCCGGCATTTGCCAACCCAACCAAGCCAATCGGACCTTTTATGACCAAAGAAGATGCCGACTTGGCCAAGAAACAAAATCCAAGTTTCAACTTTGTTGAAGATGCCGGCCGTGGTTATCGCCGGGTTGTTCCTTCACCAAAGCCAATCGGTGTTGTTGAAACCAAAGCTGTCAATGCTTTAGTTGACGCCGGAATCGTACCAATTTCAGTTGGTGGTGGTGGCGTGCCGGTCGTAACCGAGGGCCATCAGCTAGTTGGTAAAGAAGCCGTTATCGATAAAGACTTTGCCAGTGAAAAATTAGCCGAATTGGTTGGTGCAGATGCGTTGATCATCCTGACCGCCGTTCCTAATATTTTCGTGAACTTCAACAAGCCGGATCAAAAGAAATTGGAACATGTTTCAGTTGCCGACCTGCATAAATATATCGGCGAAAAGCAATTTGCTCCAGGCAGTATGCTGCCTAAAGTTGAAGCCGCAATTGATTTTGTGGAAGCAACTGGCAACAAAGCCGTTGTAACTGCTTTGGACAACATCGAAGGATTCATCAACGATGGTTCTGGAACCATTATTGAACCGAAATAGGCTGTTTTCGAATTGACGTTAAAATCATCTTAGAGCCGTTTAATGTTTAATCACGTTATGTGGGGTACACTACTAATGAGAACACAATTATGTAACCGCTTTTGGGAGTGTATTTATGATTTTAAAGAATAAGCGTGATTATGCCGACTATGCGAAAAAACTACGCAGTCATCCGGAATTCAGTCCGCTAAGTGACAAGTATATCGAGCAACTGATTAATGAAATGAAAGTCAAAACCTATCATCGGGGTCAGATCTTGTTTGACCAAGGTGACACACGGGATCGGTTTTATTATTTAATCGACGGTGTCTGCAAGTCTTTTCACTGGGATAAAAACGGTGATGAACAGCTGTATTTGTACATTCGACCACAAAAAGCCTTTCCCTATATTGGCTTATTTGAGGACGATCGATATGCCTATACGGTTGAAACAATGTCTGAAGTCAAATTAGCCGAATTCTCAATGCCGATCTATGAAGAAGTCTTGCGTGAAAATCCCGAGTTAATGGTGAATGCCGTTAAAGAGATGAGCAAAATCATCAACACTTCAGAGACTCAGCTTCAGCGCATGGTAACTACCAGTGCCAAATGCCGGGTTTGGAACGCCATTCTCTTCATTGGCCAGCAAATCGGTGAAATTCAAGAAGATGACACGATCCTTGTGCCGTATCCAATAACGCTGGTTGAACTATCAAAGGTCAGCGGAACGACGAGGGAAACCACCAGCCAGATGGTTCAACAACTGGTCGCGGAGAACAAGGTTCAATATAATCGTAAGTATTTTAAAATTTTAAAGATCGACGATGATTCATATTAATTAAATATTTTCATTCGAGGGAGTGAGCTAAATGAAAGAGCACGATGGTAAATTAGGACTGCTCGAACTGATCGGATTGGTCGTTGGATCAATTATCGGTGGTGGGGTATTCAACCTAATGCACGATATGGCCGTTGGGGCCGGTGCTGGTGCCATTATCATTGGTTGGGTCATTACCGCCATTGGAATGGTCATGTTGGCTTTAACGTTCCAGAATTTGACGATGAAACGGCCGGATCTTGACGCCGGGGTTTATAGTTATGCCGAAGCCGGATTTGGTAAGTACATGGGATTCAACTCCGCATGGGGCTATTGGCTGTCCGCATGGCTTGGAAATGTGGGTTACGCAACGCTTTTAATGAGTGCGGTTGCCTACTTCCTGCCAATTTTCGGTGATGGCCAAAACATTTGGTCAATCATTGCGGCATCATTTATTTTATGGGCCTGCCACTTCATGATTTTACGGGGAGTTGAATCAGCATCATTTGTTAACACAATCATTACGATTGCCAAATTGATTCCAATATTCCTTTTCATCATTATTGTGATATTCGCGTTCAAGATGAACATGTTTACCAGTGATTTCTGGTACACACCAAGCGGTAAGTTTGAGTTTGGCAGTGTGATGGCTCAAGCCAAGAGCACGATGCTGGTAACTGTTTGGGTATTTATCGGAATTGAAGGAGCCGTTGTCTTCTCAGGTCGGGCACGTAAGCGTTCCGATGTTGGTAAAGCAACCGTTCTTGGAATTATTACCGTTATTTTGATTTATATGTTAATTACCTTGCTATCATTCGGTGTTATGAGTCGGGCAGGACTTTCACACTTGACCCAGCCGGCAATGGCTGAGTTGCTTCAAAGCTTGGTTGGTAAATGGGGTGCGATGGTTGTTAACGGCGGATTGATTATTTCCGTTGTTGGTGCCTGGTTGTCATGGACCATGTTTGCCGGTCAATTACCATACGAAGCCGCCAAGGAAGGAACGTTCCCAAAGATCTTTGCCAAGGAAAATAAGAATGGTGCGCCAATCACATCATTAACTGTAACCAATGTCTGTGTTGAAATTTTCATGTTCTCATACTTGATTACAGTTTCTGCTTATAACTTCTTCTATTCAATTGCCAGTGCTGCGATTTTGATTCCATACGCATTCTCAGCATTCTATCAATTGAAGTACTCGGTCAATGAAGATCATGGCAAAGGCAGAATGGGAAACATCATCATTGGTGTTATCTCCAGTATTTATGCCTGCTGGCTGTTATTTGCCGCCGGCGCAAACTTCCTACTCCTGATGTCTCTGCTGTTTGCTGCAGGAATTCCAGTATTCTGGATTCTTCAAAAGAAGGACAACCATGCCAAAAAAGTCTTTGGACCAGTTGAAATGACGCTTGCAATTGTGATTGTCATTGCTGCAATCTATACGATTTATGGATTGATTGTCGGCCAAATTACTTTCTAAGTTATGATAAAAATGATTTTGCTTTAACATTTTGAATTCAAAAAAAGAAACTGGCGTTCATCAAAAATCATGTGACTTTTGATGAGCGCCAGTTTTTTTAGTTGTATCCTAATGCATACAAACTATTTAGAAATAAGCCGTCACAAATAAATAACCGGCCAAGCCGAACGCTGCCAACGAAATCAAAATTCGCAGCAAGTGGATATTTGAATGCCGAACAATGATTGGCCCAGTGTAGCCGCCGATTAGGAGACCAAATCCCAGTGGAACAACGAAAAGCCAGTCAATCTTTGACTTAAAGATAAAGATGACGGTGGCAATCATGTTGCCGGCAAATGCGATGACATTTTTCATGGCGTTGACAACGGTGAACTGATCATCGGTGATGACTGAAAGAATGGCCAGAAAGATGACGCCACCAGCTGCCCCAAAATAGCCGGTATAAGCACCAACGAGGACAATCCCGGTTAAGCTGATCAATGATACCCAAAAATGTTTTGAGGGTGTCTGGTGGGCCTGCTTGAGCTTGGAAGTGGAGGTATCTTTTTTTCTGCCAGACATGAACAATAGAATGCCGGCAAAGAGAATAAAGAACGGAACGACCTTTTCAAATGAAGAGGCTGGGGCAACCAACAGCAGAATACTACCGCCAATACTTCCGATCAACGATAAGATGACGTAAAGTGTCAGTTTTTTCCAGTGACCCCGCAGTTCTTTCATTGAAGATGCAGTGGCACCAATTCCAGAAAAGATGAGGGCGGTCGTATTGGTCACGTTGGCTAAAACAGGCGGCAAGCCAACCGCCAATAGCGCCGGGTATGATACAAGTGAAGCCAGTCCCGCAACAGAGGCGAGTAATCCGGCCGCAAAGCCGGCAATTATTAAGAAGATAAACGTGAGAATCATTGGTAGACTGACCCCTTTTCAATTTTTTAATACTTCTAATATACAACAATTTGGGAACGATGAAGTCAATTGAATTGGAAAGCACTTGATTTATACCGCCATACCCTTGATAATACATAATTATTAAGCAGAAAAGAAAGCAGGTCACTCATGACACATTTATTTTTTGATTTTGACGGCACTATTGCTGATTCTGAAGAGGGAATTGTTAAATCTCTCAAATATGCGGTTGATAAAATGAAGCTGCCGGAATTGACCCATGATCAATATCTTAAATTTATCGGGCCGGCACTTCTCACAAGTTTGGAAAAGTTTTATCCCAAGCTGACTGAAAGCGATCGCTTGGATACAGTCAAATACTATCATGATTACTATAAGAATCAGGGGATGTTCCAACTGAATTTATATCCCGGAATCATTGATGAATTAAAAACTTTGGATGCTCAGGGCTACGATGTCAACATTGCCTCTGCCAAGCCTGAAGAACTGATTCATGACATTACCGACGAACTGAAAATCAGTCAGTATTTCAATGGCCGTTTTGGCGCGGGAAATGATGAACGTACCCGGATGACCAAGACCGCTGTATTGAAATACGCATTGGAACAAAGAAATGCCAAAAACATTGACAGCATTATGATTGGTGACCGCGATACCGATATGCTGGGTGGATACAATAATCACGTTAAAACGCTTGGGGTAACCTATGGATTTGGGGATGTCCCTGAATTGCTTGGTGCGCATGCCAATACCATCGTTAATAGGCCTGAAGAAATTCAAGGCGGCGTTAAGAAGTTAATTGGATAGATTTAAAAACGGATCGGGAAAATTTTCTCGGTCCGTTTGTTTTGTTGTTTGGGGGCTTTTGGAGGCTACTTTGCTGAAACGTGCTCCGACGGCACTGATCCCTCCACCCAACCAAAAAAATCACTCAAGGAATACAGACCATTCCTTAAGTGATTTTTTCAGTTAGGCACCGGGATCACCCGTGCCTTGTCGCACTCTACGCCTTCACATATGCAAATCCCTGCTCCTGCAGTGACACCAAGTCGGCCACTCCCGCTGACACGATTTCCACGTTTTCCGGTAGGTCGGTCGCTTTTACATGGTGGCTGTTCATTGAATTATTGCAGGCATGGAAACCAATGCCCTCTTCGTTGAACTGTTCAATTGAGTTTCTCAAGGTTTCATCCAAATAGCCGGTAATTGCATCGCCATTGACCAATACGACAATCTCGTAAGTTTCCTGGTTAACCTTGCCATAGTCCAGCAAGTTCGTGATATTGCTCAACGTGTGGGGCCATTTTTCCGGTTCATCAATATGAAAAACAACTTTGTGCATTGTTATTCCTCCGTTTTATCTGCATCTAACGAATTTAAAAATTCTTGATAATCTTTGTGAACCTGCTTTGAATAATCGTCTGCCCAATTAATGAGGGCTGAAACAAGCTTCTTTTTTGTTCCAACATAGCCGTGAACAATTGCAGCAGTTGGGCTTTGAGCATGTCCTCGTGCCAATAGGAGACCACAAATTTTAGCATAGGTTTTGAAATCATCTTCATCTAATTTATCCAAATTGATTGATTCTTTCATATCCCAGAATTGGCGGACATAGTAGCTGCGGCCGCTGTCCGAATTATGATAAAAGCCCAAGAGCGGATCGGATGCCCGCTGCAAAATCTGCTGGCAGGTAACGATTCGTTCGCCGTTGTCAGGCTTACTTTGACTGAATGGGGTGGTGACATCAAACCCTCTGAACCGACGTGTCTGCAGGGCTTCTTTGATTTGAAGAACCAGGTGGCTGTCGTCAATTGCCGTCAGTAAAACCAAATAACAGCGGGTGCCAAAGCTGCCGACACCAACACTGTGGCGAACAATGTCACTGATATGGAATTGGGACAGCAGAACCGTTACGTCAGGACTGACAGACCTTGTATAACTTCTTAGGTGCTCCCGAATCTCGTTGAAACGCTGGTCGCTGACGTGAACCGTGCGCGGTGCATTTTCTTTAAAGACCAAATGCCCCCGAGAATTCATTGTGGTAAACTTTTTGACCACTTTATCCGAATTTCGCTGTTCGGCACTATCACGAATTTTGCGCCAAACCTTTGGCAGTGATTCACTGGAATCTTCCGACTGCAGGAATGATTCAACTTCTGTGGAGAAGTAGTAGCGCTCCATTGCTGAATGATTTTCGAAACATTCCTTTAAAATTTGCTGGTAGGTTTCAACGGCACCCTTCATTGTTGAATGGATTTGGTCATGGTCCAATCCCAAAAGTTCACCTTGCAGGACAATGCTGACCAGAAGTCGGCGAATATCCCAATCCCAGGAACCGATTGTTGATTCATCGAAATCGTTAAGGTCAAACAAGAGTTTTCGTTCAGGGGAGGCGTAAAATCCGAAGTTGCCAATATGAGCGTCACCTGAAATGACGACTGGGATGTTGGTCGATGTCTGCTTGGAAAGATCGAACGCCATCAATTCATCAGTTCCCCGGAAAAAGGCGAAGGCTGATGCTGCCAGGCGTTTGTGCCGTAATGGCATCAAATCAGCGATCATCTTTTGTTCAACGTGGGAGATTCCTTGAACCACGTTCCGTTTGACTGGGATAAACGTTCCCAGTTTTTCAAATGGCACGCTGTCACGAATTTTTTTACCTTGATCGATTAACTCATGGACAGGTTGATCAATATTAATTTTACTTAAGTCATAATGTAAGTCCGCTGATGTTTCGGCGGTTGCTTTGTTGGTGTCTGCCATATATGTTCGGCTCCTTCATTATTTGCAATCTATAACATCATTGTGGCAATTCGGTGTCTTTGAGTCAAGCAAGCCACCCCGACTCATATATCAACGCAATATGGTACAATAATCCCATTGGACAACTCGACAATATTGGAGATTTGATTGAATGAAAAAATTATTTTGGGAAAGCATCGAAGTGAATAATCAAAAATTTTTCTTCACAGTAACTCAAAAGGGCCTGAGCTTTGTTTCCAGTCCCGGAAAGTATCTGTCTGAACTTTTTGATTTTTACCCTAATCGATACGACTTTCAATTTATGTACGATGAAACGGTGACCAATGATTATTTGGAAGAATTCACCGATTACTTTGATAAAAAGCGAAAAACGTTTGACCTGCCAGTCGACTTGGATGGGGTTGGAACTGAACTCCAACACCAGGTGTGGGCAGAAATCCAGAAAATTCCATATGGTGAAACCATTATCTATAAGCAATTGGCTGAGAATGTCGGCAAGTCCAAATCAATTCGGCCGGTTGCCCATGCGGTTGCGATGAATCCTGATCTAATCGTTGTGCCGTGCCACCGAGTGATTCACTCCAATGGCGACCTTGGCGATTACCGTGGCGGGAAAGAAACAAAAAAGGCCCTTCTCGAATTTGAGAAGAAGCCGATTGAAAAGCATGCGTTAATTAGAAAGTTACCATTACCCAAGCTTAGTCAACTAGGTAAACCTGATCTTTAATCAAATCAAACGGCTGATGATGTTGATTCAGCTGTTTGGCAATATCTGGTTTGATAAAATGGGCCTGCTGCCAGAACTCTTTTGAGTCGGTAGCGCCATTTTTTTCGCCGATGACGATTAATTCCAAATCGTTATAGGCTTTTCTAATGGCATTTAAGACGTCAACATCAATGGTTTGCTTGTCCGGTGACCAGCTCATGATGATGTATTTGACCTGATCCTGATATTTGGCGATGGCTGACAACGCGTCGAGCTTTTCAACGTCAATCAGTTGATGTTTGCCGGTCTGGTTTTCGTTGACCCACTCCAAACTATCGGTTGGGAATACTTTGACGCCCAAATCAGTCAGGCCCTTGGAAATATTCCCATTGCCCGCCATGATTTCGAGTGCGGAATCATCGCCGATATATTTGGCAAGATCTTTGGCAAATGGGGCAGAGATATAAGCCCACATGCCATACTCGCTTTCCAAATAATCACGGAATGACCGCAGTTGCTTGTCCAGCTTTGGCAGGGCGTCGGATAGTTCATTCCAAAGTTTGTCACCCTCAGGATCGCCCGGTTTGAATTGCTTGTTGATATTCTTGAAAATCTGATCTTGAATATCATCAGGGAGAATCAGTTCGGGAAGGTCTTGCGGCAACAATCCCTGCTTAATGAGATGGTCGCTTTCAATCACGTTGTTAATTAAAAATTTGATTTGTGGATACGCGTTAAACAGATCGCGATATTTCAGCATTTGAGAAATGTAGTTGGATTCAGACGGTGCTTTAGTATGCTGCTTTTTCTTTAACAATTTTTTCTTTTGCTTGTTGGTTAGCATGTGGCAGTGCTCCTTTGGAATTCATTCAGTAACAATCAGCTGTAACAGTTTGGCTGATTATGTGGCTAGGGATATAAACAAGAAAATCCAATGATGGACAATAACGTTCACCATTAGATTTTCTCTTTTATATAACTTTAATTCTATAAGTCCAACTGTCCCTGTTCCGTTCGTGGGCCCTTATCATGGGGTGCGTTGCTTCTTCCGTGAACGTAACCTGAGATAAGCTGATAAATTTCATATCGGTCAGCCGAGCTGAGATCTTGACCGTTGAACTGCAACGTTTTGTCTGAGATAAACAATCTTGCAAGATCGTAAGTATTGTTCTCTGTCAGACCCGTTAAGTAGTCCATTGTCACGTCAAAGAACTTGGCAAGCCGTTGAATTTCAACATAATTTGGTGTTCGAATACCACGTTCCCAGTTTCCGATCTGGGAGCCGGTGCTTTCGTGCTCCTTGTCAGTAGGGGAGTCTTTATTGATTGCGTTGGCCAGTCCTTCCAAAGTTAAATGTTCGCCTTTTCTTAATGCTCGTAATCTTTCTGGAAACATGTGATCACCGTCCTGTTCGTTACTTATATTATACGACTTTTTTGCGTTTCGCCAAATTTAGGCGGAAAAATGATTAATGTGGTATATTTATCACGAGAAAATTTAAATTGGTGGGATTGAGAAATGAAACGAAAAACAAAAATCTTAATTGGCTTGGCATCGGCTGCAGTGCTGGTTTGTGGCGGTTTGTTTGGAGCTGGGCTCTATTTTTACAAGGTTGCCGTTGTCCCGGCACCAAAGTCATTTTTGAGTAAAACCAAACCGATTAAGAAGGGGGACCCACTGTATCCAGCTCACCACTGGTATCAAAATGCTGACAAGCAGCGCTGGTATGAAATGTCGGCCACCCGTCATTTGAAGCTGGACGCCAATTACATAGCAGCCAAACAGCCCACAAAGAAGACCATTATTATTGCCCATGGGTTTATGTCCAATAAAGATAACATGTTTAATTATGCGTACATGTTTCATAACTTGGGATATAATGTCCTGCTTCCTGATTCCCGGGGGCTGGGTGACAGCCAGGGAGATTATATTGGTTATGGCTGGCCGGATCGGCTGGATTTCGTCAAGTGGATTCACAAAGTGATCGATCATAATGGATCGAATTCAAAAATTGCCGTCTTTGGTACCAGTATGGGCGGTGCTACAACGATGATGGTCAGCGGTGTGAAAGGACTGCCGCATCAAGTCAAAGCATTTATTGAAGATTGCGGTTATACCGATGTTTACAGCGAGGTTGCGTATCAAGCCAAGGAATTGTACCATTTGCCGAAGTTCCCGCTGGTTCACATTGTGAGTGGGATTAACCATGTTAAGAACGGCTACTCCTTTAAGGATGCCAGTGCACTCAAACAAGTCCGCAAGAATAAGCGGCCAATGCTGTTTATTCATGGGGCCCATGATCACTTTGTCCCAACTAAAATGGTTTATCCATTGTACAGAGCGGATAAAGGGCCAAAGCAGTTGTTAATCGTTCCCGGTCCCGGTCATTCCCGTTCAATTCAGAACCGGCCAACGCTTTATCGGAATACCGTTAAAAAGTTTCTTGATAAATATTTGAACTAGGCTGGACCCACATGTTTTTAGACGGTCGCAAACGGTTTATGTTACACTACTATTAGGACTGTTTTACGAAAGGAGGTCCGCACTTGTTATATATTATTGCACTCGGCATCATTGCCGCAGTTGTGGGTGTCATTTGTGGCAATCAGCTGCAAAAACACCACTTTCAGCAGGAAATCCAACAAGCTAAAGCTACTGCCGCACAACTGGTAACGAAAGCCGAGGTAGACGCCAAAGAGAAGTCGGTTAAGATTCTTTCTGACGGCAAAAAACAAACTCAAGATTATAAAGAATCAATTGAAGAAGAGCTTAATAGTTACAAGGCGGATAACATTACCCGTCACAGCCGAATTGACCAGCGTCAAAACGGCTTGAAGCAAACCCAAGAACGACTTGATGAGCTTCATCAAAAATTGGCTGGCGAAAGTCATGAGATCAATGAAAAGAAAAATGAAATTGAAAAGCTGCATCAAACTGCCAATGGCCTCAGCCAAAAGCAGATGCAGACTCTTCAGGATCGTGGTTCAATAACCATTGATGAAGCAAAACAAGAGATTCTTAATCAGCTGGCAGTCGACTTAAAGCGTGAAAAAGATATTGAATTAAAGTATCAGGATGATGAAGCTCAAGTCAACGCACCTAAGATTGCCAAGATTTTGGCTGACGATGCCATCCAGCGCGGACCAGTTGATATGCCTCGTGAACACATTGAACATTCTGTTCAAATTAATGACAACAACACCAAGCAAAAGTTGATTGGCCGTGAAGCTTCCAATATCAGGTATATTGAAACTTTGACTGGAACCGATTTGGTCTTTGATCCTGACGATCCGCATTTGCTCCATGTGGTCACTCAAGATCCATTACGCCGTGAAGTTGCCAAGACGGTCATTACCAACTTGGTTGTTACCAAACAGATTAATGCCCAATCAATTGAACATCAGGTTGAGACTGCTCAGCTTGATTTGATGAATGAGCTTCGTCGAACCGGTGAAAAAGTTGTCGGCTCACTTCATATCGGCTGGATGCATCCGGATCTGCTGAAGATTGTTGGTCGTTTGAAGTACCGAACTAGTTATGGTCAGAACGTTTTGAATCACTCGATTGAAGTTGCCGATATCTCAGGGATGCTGGCTGCTGAACTTGGCTTGAATGTCAAGATTGCCAAGCGGGCTGGCTTGCTGCATGATATTGGAAAAGCGATTGACCGTGAAGTTGACGGGACCCACGTTGAGCTGGGAGTTAAGATTGCTGAAACCTATGGCGAAGACCCACAGGTTGTCAATTCGATTGCTTCTCACCATGGGGATGTTGATGTGACAACGCCAATTGCCCATTTGGTAGCCGCGGGAGATTCGATTTCCGGTGGTCGGCCAGGTGCCCGAAGCGAATCTGTTGAAGAATATGTCAACCGACTTAAGAGTTTGGAACGGATTGCCAGTTCCAAGCAAGGGGTCAAAGAAAGTTATGCCATTCAAGCCGGTCGTGAAATCCGAATTGTGGTTGATCCTAAGAAGCTTGATGACGTCCAGAACCAAAAGCTGGCTGATGAAGTCAGAGATGAAATTGAAAATGAATTGACTTATCCAGGTAAGATTAAGGTAACGTCAATTCGTGACTTCAAGGCAATTGCCTATGTTGGCGCCGAGAAGAAAAAAGGTCATCGTAAATTGAAGAAAGCATAATAATAAGCCAATCCGAATGTGGGTTGGCTTTTTTTGTGGGTAATATGATCGATCCCCAATGTTTGTAAGTCATAAAAAAGGCAAAGCACTGATGTGCTTTGCCTTGAATAAATTAATTGCTTTTTTCAGAATCAGAAATAATGTCAAAATTATGGTTAACAGTTGCTTCAACCACCGGATGTTTCTGCAGATATTCCATAATCACGTGACTGATTGTCATGTCACTTGATCGAATAATCTTATCGCTGGTGTACATGGGATAGTGACCGCCACCACTTGCCCGATAACGGTTCAGAGCGATGATTAGAATTTGATCATCTTGAACATCTTTGCCGTGGTATTTCAATCGAGTCACGCGATGGCCAACCGGCTTGGAAATATCCAAGGTGTAGTCGATGCCTTCATACATATCGTAGTTGTAAAAGCGTTCTTTTGGAAAAACAAACTTTTCGTTGACGACAACATCACCGTGACGAACGGTAAAGTACTGCGCTGTGACTTCCAAAGCGCCCCGCAGGTCGGCACCGGTAATCTTGGAGGCGACCAGGGTGTTTGGATAGACATAATTGGTAATGATGTTTCGCATGGTAATTGGATCTTCAAATCCATGGGCTTCGTTGTTATACAGGGCGGTTGCCGAAAGGTCGGTGCCCATCTTATCCATCTGAATTTTTTGAATGAGTTCAATAAAGGCTGATTCGTGGATCCGGGCTTTGAATGGATCATTAAAAGTTAAGCTGCCCTTGATGTGGGAAAGCGGCTTATCGAGCCAGGTTTCCAAATGTTTGGATAAATCAGTAACGGTTTCTTTGATAGTTGGATCAGGTTCGGAATCTTTGACGTTAAGCAATTCCGAATCCGTTTTGATAATTGATTTATCTTTATTTGACAGTTCAATTGAAATCTTAGCCACGTACTGGCCGCGTGAACCCGGCTGAACAATTGGAACATTGAACAATCGGCTGGCAATTTTTCGATGCTGATGACCTGAAATCATTGCATCAATTTCAGGGAAGGTTTTTAAAATATCATAGCCGCGATTTTCACCGGGGTTGATGTCATTCCAGTTGCCGGTATGGTCACGTTCAAACCCACCATGGTAGACGACAACGATCACGTCGGCCTTTTTTCTCAATTCGGGCACGTAGCGTTTGCACGCGTCCAGTTCGGAGATCAGGTTGAAGTCGTTTAAATCATTGACGTTTTTCCATTTTTTCGTTGAGGTTGTTGTGAGGCCCAAGAACCCAATCTTGACGCCGTCCACGTCCATAATTGTGTATGGATCGGCTAATAACGGTTCATTATTGTTATCGACGATGTTGGCACACACAAAATGACGGTCTGAATGTTTCATCATGTAGTTCAGATAATCCAGTCCATAGTCAAATTCATGGTTGCCAATTGTCCCCAATTGATAGCCCACTTCATTATAAGCAGTAAAGAATGAATCCTGATCCTGCTTATCGGCCCGTTTGGCGACATAGTATGCCATCGGCGATCCTTCAAGGAAATCGCCGTTGTCTAATAGAATTGTTTTTTCGTCGGGATGAGCCTTCTGATATTTTTTGATGGTCGTGCACGCCTTTTCGATACCGAAGGGCTTGTCGAGGCCTGAATCAACGTAGTTGGTTGGTTCGATAAACCCATGCGTATCGCTGGTCGCTAATAGCGTAATTTTCATATTTTCACCCACACAAAATCAAGTATATCGTCAAGTATAGTCAATTATTCCGTGATTGTAAATTACAGTTGACCAATCCGGTTAAGCTAACAGTAAATCACTGCCGGATCCTTGCTCCATGTAAGCCATCTGATCGGTTGAAATGCTTTGACTAAGCTGATCTGAAAGGCTTCTGGAAATTTGGCCGGACTTGAAGGCTTCAGCCACAAATGAATATTCAGATTGGAAAGATTGAATTAATAACGAATTTCTTTTTGCGTCGGATTCGGGATCGGTCTTTCCCCGTTCCTGGCGAAAACTGTAGGAACTGCGAATAAAATTAACAGAACCACTGTTTTCGTCGTTTTCAATTTGATCCAAATAGGTGTTCACACTCTCAAACATCGCATTCTTGATGAGCTGACTGATTCGATGCTTTTCGTTGTGGATCTCCTGACGGCTTTTGGCTTGAACGTTTGGCCTGGCATTTCGTTTAGTTCGGGCGACTTTCTTGCGGACTTTGAAACGACGGGATTGAAATTTAAAAATGTATTTTATTCGGGTCATAAATTTCATGTTTCGATTAGGCGTGGTAATGATTCGACGGGTAAACATATTGGCAACTTTTTGATCAATCTTTCCTTCGTTGGCCAGGTCAACAACGGCTTGGGCACTGACTCGCTGAACTTCGGCCATAATGTTTTGCACGACTTTCCGGTCAATCTCGGGATTGTTCTTCTGGCTGTTAAGCATATCGATGACGTAATTTCGGTCCAAAGCCGAAACGGTCGGGTCCAACTTAATCTGAGTGATGGCGTAATTAACCATTTGGGTCCGATACTTATTAAATTCGCCTTGATCTTGAATCACTTTTTTCTCACACAAAAACGGCAGTACAAAAGTTGGGACGATGAGACTTAACAAGATAACGATTGTCGCAATATAAATCAATTGATTTCGAAATGGAAACGGCTGGCCGAGAGATGTAACTGGGATTGATAGGGCCATGGCCAACGTAATCGTTCCATGAACCCCGCCGATTGCGGCAACGAGGGCTTCCTTTGTCGTTGACCTGGTCGACTGCACGTGGAAGATGTTCATCCGCATCCAGATAAATCGGATCAATAACATGACCAGATAAATTGCCAGTGCATCAAATACTAATTTTAGAATCAATGTCCTTGAGTATGGAATCATTCTGCTGATGACCTTGGGGAGGGTGACCCCCAACAGAACGAATACAACGCCGTTTAAGAGGCTGGAGATGATTCCCCAGGCAGCATTGGTGACAAGCTGGACATTGGTTGAGGTGAGCTTTAAACGGCTTTGATTGATCCCGTAAACAATTCCGGCAGCGACGACCGCCAGAATACCGGAGCACCCCAGTTCTTCAGAAACTAAATAAATGGCAACCGGCGTCATCATACTGAACGGCACGATGACACTGGCAGTGTCCATTGATTTATTAACGAGGGCAGTTTGGATTTTGACAAACAAGAACCCGGCAATTCCACCGATCAGTAAACCGCCAAAGAAACTGATTAGGAACTCCGTCAATCCCTCTGAAAATGAGAAGTCCCCACTGATAAATGATGCCAACGCCAAATTAAAAATGACAATCACGGATGCGTCATTAAAAAGTGATTCATTTTCCAGTGCACCGGAAACCTTCGTAGGTAGTTCGATATCTTTGGTAATGGATTTGAGGGCAACTGAGTCGGTTGGTGTGACGATGGCTGCCACCGCGAAGCATAGTGCCAGCGGAATTAATGGCAATAGCACATGGGCAACCAGGCCAATGACAACGGCCGTGATGACAGCGAGAATTGCCGCTAAGTTAAAGATTTGCCGGAATGATTGGCGAAAATGATCACCGCTGGTATTCTGGCCATCATTGAACATTAATGGTGCAATCACCATCAGCATGAAGATTTCTGGCTCTAATGAATAATTTTGGAAAAATGGCAATAATGATAATAACAGGCCACAGCCAATTTGATAAAAGGTCAGTGGGATCGCCGGCAACATTGTGTAAATGATGTTGGCGAGAATCGTCGCCACGATGAGAAGCGTAAGTGAATAGAAGATTAACAAAATATTTCTCCTTTTTGTTGTTTTAATACCAATATTATAGTTGATAACCGAAATAAGTGGTGTATAATTAATTTCACAAGTAAGTTACTATAAGTAAGTAACCGTATTGACAAAAGTTGCTAATATGATAATATAGTAATTGAAGGATGTTGTTTCTCGTTTGTATTTTTTTGTTACTGAGCAGCGGGGAATTGTAATGCTGAATTTATATGTAGCACAAAGCAGCGCATCAAGTCGGAAGGCACGTGCATGGTTGAAGAGCCATCACATTGATTTTAAGGAAAGAAATATTAATTCCAACCCTCTAAACGCTGATGAAGTAAAACAAATTTTACGTTTAACCGAAAATGGTAGTGAAGACATCATTTCTACAAGGTCTAACATCTATAAGAAGTTGAATTTGGACCTCGATAATCTGACTGTATCACAGTTGGTTGACTTGGTTGTTAAGTACCCAGATTTGATTAAACGTCCAATTATATTTGATGATCATCGTCTTGAGGTTGGATTTAACGAAGAAGAAATCAGAAGATTTCTTCCACGAAGTGTTCGTGAAGCAGAACTCCGTGAACTTGAATCACAAATTAGTTAAAATAATCAATTAGTTATACGTATCAATTAAGAAGTTCGGATGAGACATCATCTGAACTTCTTTTTTAGTTTGTGAAACCGGGCCAAATCCATACTCCCGCAAGCAAACAAACTTATCGATAAATTTGGGATATTTTTTATTTATCCGTAGGAACATTAAAAACGGCTAAGCAGCTGCTTATCGTTCTCACATAATGTAATCGTGTCAAAAAATTCCCGGTATTGTTTTTCACGTAGGAGTTGCTTAGAATTTAGTATGATAAACAAAGGAGACGGACAACTTGATTAAAATGGTAGCACTTGATTTAGATGGTACTTTATTGACCAGTGACAAGACAATTTCCCAAGGAAATGAGCAGGCGTTAAAAGCCATTCATGATGAAGGTGTGAAGGTGGTATTGTGTACCGGCCGCCCTATTAATGCCATCTGGCGTTTCATTGAACAGTTGGGATTAACTGAAGACACAGATTATACAATCACTTTTAACGGTGCACTAGTCGTTCATAATAATGACAAAGCTGAACTGGCAAAAAGCGGTATTCAAAAAGCTGATTTGGTGCCATTACACAATTTTGTCAAAGCTGAAAATGCCCCACTGGATATTCTGGACTTTCAACAGGTTTATCCAATGACCGATTTGAAGCATTCAATGTATCAGCAGCAATTCAAAGGCAACATTGATTTTGTTCCACGGGCATTTTCTGATTTGAGTACCTCAGACGAGTACTCAAAGGCCATTGTCAGCGATCAACCTGAATTATTGGATAAATACCAAGCTGCCATGGATGATACTTTGCGCAGCCAATACCACATTGTCCGCTCACAGCCCCAAATTATGGAATTTCTGGCACCGGGGATGGATAAGGTTGTTGGCCTGAAGGCGTTACTGGATCATTTTGACATGGACTTCAGTAATTTGGTGGCCTTTGGTGATGCTGAAAATGATTTGGGCATGATTAAAAACGCTGAAATTGGTGTTGTAATGGAGAACGGCCAGGAGCCGGTTAAGAAGGCTGGCGATGTCATTACCGGAAACAACGATGAAGATGGGGTTGCCCAATTTGTTCACAAATATTTTGATTAATTAACAATAGTGAGGTGTTATTTTGTTTAAATCAGATCGAATTCAAGCGATGAGTGACGGGATGTTTGCCATTCTGATCACTATTTTGGTGTTGGACTTTAAACTTCCGGATTATCAGGAAGGCCACTTGTTTGAAGCGATGCTGAAGCAATGGCCAATTCTCTTGGCCTACGTTGTTTCATTCTTATACATTGGGACACTCTGGCTGTTTCACCATGATTTCTTTAGCACGATTGCCAGAATTACCCCAATGTTGAATGTCATCAATCTTTTAGTGATATTCTCGATAACCCTGATCAATTATCCAACTGCTTTGATTTCTGAAACGTTGGCCAAAGCCAACCCGGTTGATATTCGGACGGCCGTTTGCTTATGCGGTCATTGCGCTGTTTATCAGCTACACATTTGAAATCTTGTATCGTTACGTTTATAAGCATCCAGAATTGAAGACGGCCCACGTTAAGGTTGATGAAGAATCATACTTCATTAAAAGTGACCCAATTATCAGTGTATTGATTTACATTGTTTCAATTGTTGCTTCATTCTTTTCAGTTTGGGCTGGCGGGGTCTTTTTACTTGCCGGAATTGTATGGCACGCCATTGCATATCTGCGCTTGAGTCGAAAAGTCACCGCGGGTTTACCCAAGGCTGATAAAAGTCGCTGACTCGTGGCAAAATACTTTTATATAGTGCGTCCGTGTACTACTATAAAAGTATAAATGCTAATAATCGGGGGAATGATCATGAAACAAAAACGTGCCATTGTCACAATGGTTTTAGCAGCGGTGTTCTCGATTGGATTCTTGGGTAACTTTAGTACGACCCAGGATGCTGCCGCTAAACGGACAGTTAAAGTCGTTAAGGTCAAGAAGGTTGCTTCAAAGCCTTATCGGGCAACCAAGGGTTATATGTATAACTCTGCCAAGCTGACCAAGAAAATTCATAATTTAAAGAATTATAAAAAGACGACTTTCTATTCAAAAAAGCGGGTTACCGTTAAGACTTCCAAGAACAAGAAAGCCTATTACATGTATGTTGCCAATAAGAGCAATAAGATTAAAGGCTATGTTTATTCGAAGTATCTGAAGCCATATCAACCAGGTAAAACAACCGTTGTCAAAACGCCATCCACATCTGGATCCGGCAGTAGCACCAACACGCCAACCAAGCCGACGGAGCCAACGGTCATTTCAAAGAGTGATCTTGAATCGTTGATTGCTGCTTCACCGGATTTGGATCCAACAGGTCAGTTGTTGAGTTTAACGTCTGAGGATTACCAAACCTATGCTTCAGTATTCGACAAGAATTTTAACGTTGGCGATTATGCCCACAAGGGTGTCTTCAACAATGACCAAGCTTCAATCTATGTTGAATCCCAGCAATTGGTTCCATACGTTCAAAAAGCAATTGATAAGTGGAACAGTGCGCTAGGCACCACAGCATTTACGTTAGGTACCCGAGAAAATCATAGTATGGTCCTTGGCTTCGGCGATGGTCAAATTGCCGGTTGGGATGGTGTCTTTTATGGTAGCGGGATCGCCGTTGATTACACGTCATTCCACGATCACACATATCCATACGGTCGCCTTCCAGTCTCAAATGAGCCGATTACGATCACTTTGACAAGTGATGACGATTCAACCGGTGTCGGTGATGGTGTCGCTGCCCACGCGGCAAGTGGTTATCATTATGATGCCGACGTTCATTATGTCACCACCACAATTACCGGAGTTCCGGCTGACTTGCTGGAGACCTATTGGGTTGGCGTGATCACCCATGAACTTGGGCACTCCCCTGGACTGGATCACACACCATACTTCCAAGACATTATGGCTGCCCAGTCAGGCACTGAAAATGGCCAGAGTCAGGAAAATATGAAGTATGATTGGACGGATTATAAGGATGCCAACGGTACGCAAGGCGGCACAATGACTGCCAAGCTTACCCAACGTGATATTGACCGGGCCAAGCTCACAAAGCTGCTTGGTTACTGGTAAATCCAGAAGAGAGTGGGATGACCACTCGCTGCACGTTTTTATATAATATGAAATCATAAAAAATAGAGGCAGGAACAAAACGGTTAGTTTTGGTCCCGCCTTCTTTTTAGATTCAATTCCGGTTTCCAAACAGAATAATTCCCACAAAAAAACCGCCAACCATACTTAAATGGTTGGCAGCTCAAAATTGACTATTGAATGATTAGTTCTTGCTGAACAATCCTGTCAGATGTTCCATGAATGCTTTAAGGTAAGCATCAACATCGGCATTAACAGCAACTTTAACGTTGGTATTTGGATCGTCCAAGCGAGCTGGATCACCGGTTGTTCGGCCGTAATACTTTTCATCGGTTGTCACGTACATATTCAAGCCGATTGTTTGAACGAATCCAGGATTGATGGCAACCCCGACGGCAAATGGATCGTGAAGGGCACAGCCATGAAGATCAGGACTGGTGACTTCGTATGCTTTGATGTAGTAATCAACGATGTCGGCAAATGCTTCACCGGACTTGGTGTGCAGGTCACGCCATTGTTGGGTTTCTTTATAGGTTAACAAGGTTCTCAAGGTAACGTCCAAGCCGACTTGAGTAAGTGGGGCTTTTCTGAAGACGTGGTCAGCAGCGGTTGCATCTTGTTGGATGTTGGCTTCGGCAACGTTGGTAACGTTACCTGGAACGGTTACGGCACCACCCATGATGGTAATGTTGCCGATTTCTTTGGTAATTTCAGGTGCTTTCTTGATGGCGGCATCCAAGTTGGTTAATGGGCCGGTTGGAACCAAGATTAAGTTCTTGCCGTATTTCTTAACAGCATCGATGAAGAAGTCGATTGCGTCACCTTTTTCAGGTTGACGTTTTGGATCTGGCAATTGAACATCACCAATTCCGTTTTCACCATGAATTTGTGCACTAACCGGCATTCTGTCGAAATGATCTGATTCTGATGAATGTGACAATCCTTGATATACAGGAACGTCTGTTGCACCCAAGAGTTCAAGAATCTTCAACGAATTTTGAACACCATCTTCAACGTATACATTACCGTATGAACCGATAATACCAATTAAATCAACATCGGGGTCGGCAACCGCATAGGCAATCGCCATTGCATCGTCGATACCGGTGTCCAGGTCAAGAATCATTTTTTTCTGAGCCATTAAGAACTACCTCCGTTTGTGTATTATCAAGGATGAAAACCCTTTACCCAATGATACCCGAATTTTTCAAGAAACTCAATTCTGCTTCCAACTTGAAACCGATTAATATGTAAGTTACGCTTAATGGTATCAACCATAGGAGTGAATTATGAAAAATCGTATTAAAAATATAGGGACGAAATTGTTCTCGCTGGTGTGGACCGGTGTCCGTCGAAATTATGATAATTTGGATGACAACATTGCCAAACACTTAGGAGAGACAGATCCGGACAGCCCCGTTGAAATCCATTTGTCACGGATATTTTCACAGGTTTTTAAACGGCATACCAGTGAGGAAGCCGACCGCTTGTTTATTGTGGGAACCAGGAAAACAACGCCCAGCTTGCGGAAGGTTTCCAGCCGGCCGGTAACCCCGTGGTTCTTCACCAGGGTGTTCCTGTTGCTGGCGATCAGTTTCGTGATGCTGATGTCGTTATTGTTCATCTTTAAAAGCAACAAAGTTATCCCAGGAATTATCTTTATTGGGTCTTTGGCCGTGCCATTTTCATTACTAATGATGTTTTTTGAAATCAATGTCTACCAAAATATTTCGGTCAGGCAGGCCATGATTATATTCTTGGTCGGCGGTATTCTGTCACTGATTGTAACGATGACTTTCTATATGATTCTGCCAATTCGAACCGAGATCAGTATCGAATCGGCGTTCATCGTTGGGCTGGTTGAAGAACTTGCCAAATGCGTGGTCATTATCCTATTTATCAATGCCTACAAAGCGAATTACATATTCAACGGGGTTTTGATCGGAGCCGCGATTGGTGCCGGATTCTCCGTCTTTGAAAGTTCCGGTTATGTCAGTGAATATGGACTGGTCACAATCTTTACCCGGAGTTTCCAGGCCATCGGAACCCATACGATTTGGGCGGCCATTATTGGAGGTGCAGTCATTTTGGGCAAGCAGCGGAAAAAGCATTTTACCATGAAAGATTTCTTTACCAAACCAAAATTTTTCGTCTTTTTCCTGATTGCGATTTGTCTGCATACATTTTGGGATTGGGATATTCCCAACACCGGAATTGGCGTATCATTAGTGCAGGAATTTATTGATATTGTGATTGGCTGGTTTCTGATTTTCATTATGATTGACGCAGGGCTTAGGGAAGTTAAAACCCTGCAAGGCCAGCAAATCCTTATTCATCGAAGCAAACAAAAAAAGTTGGTTAATAAACGTTAGGAGGATAATAATGGCAGAAGCTGATTCATTTTATGACATGACAATTATCGGAGGCGGCCCGGCAGGGATGTTTGCCGGCTTTTACGCCGGTCTTCGAAACGCCAAAACTCAAATTATTGAAAGTTTATCTGAAATGGGTGGTCAAGTCACTGCACTATACCCTGAAAAGACAATATTAGACGTTGGCGGCTATCCTAACATCAAAGCCAGAACATTAGTCACCGAACTTGAAAAACAGCTCAGCGAGTCCGATACGGCCGTTAAATTAAATCAGACGGTTACTGATGTTGAGCAGATCGATGGTGGCTACCAAATCACTACCAATAAGGAAGTTACCCAAACCAAAGCAATCATCATTGCGACTGGTGTCGGAGCCTTTAATCCTCGGAAATTGGCCGTGGACAACAGTGAAGACTTTGAGGGCAAAAGCTTATTTTACAGTGTCAAGCATCTGGATCAATTCCGTGATCAAACGGTACTGGTTGCCGGTGGTGGAGATTCCGCCATTGACGAGGCTCTGTTGCTGCATGGGGTTGCCAAGAAAGTTTACCTGCTGCACAGAAGAGATAAGTTCCGTGCGTTGGAGCACAACGTGGAACGACTGATTCAATCGTCAATTGAACCGGTTACGCCTTATTTGATCAAAGGCTTAGCTCAGTTGGATAACGGCCAGGTTGAAGTTGAGGCAAAGAAGATGAAGACCGAAGAAATCAAGAAGATTGCGGTAGACAAGATTGTTGTCAACTACGGCTTCATCGCCCAGGATGATGCTTTGAACAAATGGCAGGCCCATCCGGACGTTAATCGGGGAACGATTCAAGTTCAACCAAGTGGTAAGACGAACTTGCAGAATGTCTTTGCCATCGGGGATGTTTCCAAATATGACGGCAAGCAGCCGCTAATTGCGACAGCTTTTGGGGAAGCCCCAATTGCCGTTAATGCGATTATGAAGAGCTTGTATCCGGATCGCAGAGGTCCGATTCATAGTACGTCACTTAAAGGATAATGTGATGTGCTAGGTATTTGTTGGTTTTGGATGGAGACGATTTTTATGAAAATAGTCTTATTAGATGGTTACGAACTTAACCGGGATTTAAATTGGAAATTATTGCGGGAACTGGGAGATTGTTCCTTTTATAATCGAACATCAGAAGATAATAATGAGATTCTGGAACGAATTAGTGATGCTGAAATTGTGATTACACACAAAACGCCACTCAACGAATATGTCATCGGCAAAGCACATAACCTGAAGTACATTGGAATTATGGGAACAGGTTACGATGTCGTCGATATTAACAGTGCTCATAAAAATAATATTATTGTCACCAACGTTCCGACATATGCAAGTGATGCCGTCGCACAATTTACAATTTCATTATTACTCGAAGTAGTTGGGCAAGTCGGTCTTCACAATCAACTGGTTCACAATGGTAATTGGCTGAAATCCCCGGATTTCACTTTTTGGAATAAACCATTGTTTGAACTAAGTGGCAAAACATTAGGCTTGATTGGATTTGGACATATTGCTCAAAAGGTGGCCAAATTAGGGCATGCATTTAATATGAATGTCATTTTTTACAATCACCATTCAAAAGTTGTCCCTGAAAAGTGGATAAAACAAGTTTCTTTAGATGAATTGTTACAACAATCTGATGTGATTAGCTTACACGTTCCCCAGACACCAACAACAATCGATCTCATTAACAAAACAACTATTTCGAAGATGAAACCTACTGTTATTTTGTTAAACACTGCGAGAGGCTCACTAATTAACGAATCGGATGTTGCAGAAGCGTTAAATCGTGGGCGAATTTATGCCTTTGCAACCGATGTTGTTCAACACGAACCGATTAGACCAGAGAATCCCTTATTGAAAGCAAAAAACTGTTATATTACTCCGCATATTGCCTGGGCGCCATTTGAAACGCGTGAGCGATTGTTGGGTATTACAGTTAATAATTTAAAATCTTATTTAGCAGGCAATTTGGTAAATGTCGTTGATTAGAACGGTAGAAAGCATGCCAACTATTATTTCAAGTCTGAAATAATAGTTGGCATGCTTTCGTTTACTCTAGGGTCTGTCTGGAAACAAAATAATCGTGTATAATCTTGATAAAAAACAAATTGAGGTTTTCGCCGATGACAATTCCGAAACGTTATGAAATTACTGATGAGCAATGGGCCCGGATTGAGGACCGTTTTCCGCCCTATAAAACCGGACGCCCACCTAAAATACCTAATCGCCAAGTTTTTAATGCGGTTCTCTGGTTGCTAAAAAGTGGCGCCACCTGGCGTGATATTCCTGAACGATACGGTTCATGGAAAACCAGCTATAGTCGTTATCGTAGTTGGGTTGATGCCGGCTTGTTTGAACGGATCTTTAAGGATTTGATCGATGAACCGGATATGGAAAATATCAGCCTCGATTCAACTAGCATTCGAGCTCATCAAAAGGCCACGGGCGCTAAAAAAACGCCCGCTGTGACGTTGAGAATCAAGCCATCGGTCTAAGCCGTGGTGGTCGAACCACTAAAATTCATGCGGTGGTGGATGGCCTTGGAAATCCATTATGTTTTATCCTTACCGGCGGCCAAGTTCATGATAGTCGGGCAGCTGAACCATTACTGCGACAATTAGCTTTAGCCGGCGTTAATCTGATTGCCGATAAAGCTTATGGGACTAAGGAACTGCGCCAGTATATTGAAGCTGAAGGCGGTCAATATACGATTCCACCTAAAAGTAATGCCCAAGACAAGTGGGATTGTGATTATTACGTCTATTGTGAACGCCATTTGATCGAGAATTACTTTAATCAATTGAAGAATTACCGGCGGATTGCGACGCGATATGATAAACTAGCGCATGTTTTTCTACAAACCATTTACATTGCTTCAATTTTGATTTGGCTTAAATAGTTTCCAGACAGACCCTAGATAATATTGATTTTTATTTATTGTCTGTCTAAATTGTATTGTTTCAAAGCTTGACCGGTCCGTGACTTTGATTCCTTTTGAGAGTCGATTGGTAAACCGGCGAACAAAATTTGGCCGCCGTAGATTCCGGCATCCGGGCCGACGTCAATCAGCCAGTCAGCTTTGCTGATAACTTCCAGATTGTGTTCGACAATGATTAAAGTGTTACCGGCAGCCACCAATTCATCAAATAATTTAATCAGCTTGGCGACATCTTTCATATGCAGGCCGGCAGTTGGTTCATCCAGCAGGTAAATGGTTCCGGTTTTGTTCAGCTGAACAGCCAGCTTCAACCGTTGCAATTCACCACCGGATAAAGTTGTCAACGGTTGGCCGAGTGTTAAGTAGTCCAAGCCAACTTTTTGCATGTTAATCAGTTTATCGTAAATTTTCTTGGTATCTTTGAAGAAATCAATTGCCGATTCAATCGGCATGTTGAGGACTTCACTGATATTTTTACCATGATACAAGTAACTGAGCGCTTCTTTATTGTATCGTTTGCCGTCACACATCTCACACTTTTGGACAACCGGGTCCATGAACGCCATGTTGGTAATGGTGACACCCTTTCCCTTACAACGGGGGCAGGCGCCTTTGCCGTTGTAACTAAACAGGCTGGTGGATGCACCGGAGGCCTTGGCAAATATTTTCCGGATGTCATCCAAAATGTCCAGATAAGTCACCGGAGTGGAACGGATATTTGTGCCAATCGCTCCCTGTGCCAAATCAATATAGGGTTCGTGGAGCTTCGGCCGCAATGCATCGACCAAAGAACTCTTTCCGGAACCGGCAACTCCCGAGATGACTGTTTCAACCCCTAATGGGATATCGACGCTGACACCCTTTAAATTATGGGTGGTAACATCTTTGAGCGAAATGGTTGATTTGAATGGTCTTGGCTTCCGATAGGTCAGCGGTTGTTTAAGGTATTCACCGGTCATCGTGTGCTCACTCAGCAGTTGGTCG
This sequence comes from Lentilactobacillus kefiri, assembly GCF_009739535.1. GTDB lineage: Bacteria > Bacillota > Bacilli > Lactobacillales > Lactobacillaceae > Lentilactobacillus > Lentilactobacillus kefiri. The sequence continues at coordinate 530,150 of NZ_CP029971.1, read as the reverse complement.
TAGGTACCGGTAAAAGTGACCCGGCCACCGCCACGGCCAGCTTTGGGACCAATTTCGACCACGTAGTCCGCAATCGGAATCAATTCTGGATTGTGTTCAACCACCATGATGGTATTGCCCTTATTCTTGAGATTAATCAGGGCGTTTTTGATCAGTTGAATATCGTGAGGGTGCAGGCCAACGCTGGGTTCATCCAAAATGTAGACCATGTCGACCAAAGAACTGGTTAAAAATTTGGCAATCTTGATTCGTTGGGTTTCACCACCGGAAAGCGTTTCGGTGCTTCGATCCAATGTTAAGTAGCCAAGACCAATATCGATTAACGACTGGATTTTGGTGGCAACTTCTCGAATGACATCGGTAACCAATGGCACTTTAATCTCATGTAAAAATTTCAGTGCATGGACTAAATCCATCGACAAAACATCGGCAATATTTTTATTGTTAATCGTGCAGGTCAGAACTTCAGGCCTCAGGCGAGTACCATGGCATGCCGGGCAGGGCCGTCGAGTAACGATCTTGGCTAAGGCTTCCTTATGGTGCTGAGCCTCACGCTTGCCAATAATCGACCGGCGGATTCGGGGAACAATTCCTTCGTAGAGCGCTGTTCGGTGCCACGCTTTTGGGGCGTTCTTCAAGGTTTGCTGAGGTGCGTACAGCAATGTATTCATTTCATCTTTTGTGTAATCTTTTAACGGCTTGTCGTTATCAAATAAGCCGCTGTCTGTGTATCGCCGCCACCGCCAAGTGTGTGGCCCAAAGCTGACAAAGGTAATGGCGCCTTGATTCAGAGACTTTTCAGGATCAATGAGTGCTTTGGCGTCAATGTCGTCAACGTATCCCAGACCTTGGCATTTTTGACACATACCTTGGGGCAGATTAAATGAAAAGGTGTCCGAATAACCGACAAACGGCTTTCCTGCACGTGAAAACAATAGTCTGAGTAATGAATAGATTCCGGTATAAGTTGAAAGGGTGGACCTGGCATTTTTGCCGATCCGCTTTTGTTCAATGACAATTGCTACCGGCAGATGTTCAATGCTTTTAACGTGTGGTTGACCATACTTGGGCAGATACTGTTGAGTAAAGCTCGGGAAGGTCTCGTTAAGCTCTCGCCTGGAAGCTGCGGCAATCGTATCAAATACCAACGATGATTTTCCGGAGCCGGACAAGCCTGCAAATACCGTGATGGCATACTTGGGAATCTTTAAATCAACGTGTTTTAGGTTGTTCTGATAAGCATCATGAACCTCAATTGCACCTCGTTCAAACATAGAAATCAACCAACCTCCTATTTTTTCTTATGACTTTTAGCGGATGAGAGCTTTTCATGGCTCTCTTCTTTTTTGAGTTCTTTTTGCATCTGGTTCACCTGTTTTGAGAGGTGAGCAACCTGCTTGGTTAACTGTTTCAGCGTATCCGTCTGGTCATCCTGTTTGTCCTGAGTCGTGAAAAAGTCGGTAATCGTTGACGTTAATAAACCTAGAAAGCCAATCCCACCAAGCATCAGGACCGCTGAAATGATTTTTCCACCGTCTGTCTTTGGCACAACATCACCATAGCCCACGGTTGTGGCAGTTGAAATGGCCCACCAGAGGGCGTTTTGCAGTGAGTCGTGTTCAAAGGATGCAAAAATTAGGGAACTAAAAATGAGAATAACCAAACTGATTGATAACAGGTAAATAAAGCCCGTATCGTACATGAATTTATGCAATGCTCTGGTCAGCTTGCCGGATAGGCCAAAGCGCCACAGTAAATTGTAGTAGCGGACAATCGAATAGATTCTGGCAATCCGGAAAAAGATAAAGATGGGATGGGAAGGAATCAACGCGATTAAGTCGAACAAGTTGGAAATTAAAAAGTTCTTTTTAGATCGAGCCTGTTTAAATCGAATTAAATAATCGATTAGGAAAAAGAGCCATATGAGTTCAAATAGAACTCGGTATGGCCCTTTTGTAAGGGTAATTTTACCAGCCAGTGCAAGAAAAGCCAGTCCGAAAGAAGTCAGAGCTAATGAAACAACCAGAATACTATAAAGCAAAATATTAATTCTTTTGACTTGTTGTTTCATCTCAGATTCCCCCTTTAACGACTGCTATCGTTATTATTTGCATCTGGATTGGTAATCTTGATTCGGTTACTGTCAGTTGTCTTATGGTGAATTTCAGGTGCGTCAGTGAAGTATTCGTTCCAAGTTGATTTATCACCATTCTCGGAATAGATGCTGGTTGACTTCTTACCAAGCCGCTTCTCGATTCGAAGCTCTTTTTGATAGAGGTCGGCATAATTGTATTTCCGTGGATCAACGTTCTTGAAGCCCTTTGGATGATAGAAACGCAACAGGTTCTTTTCGTTGAGTGAATCAGAAAGGGAAAGCTCATTGTCAACTTTATCCCGGTCGACCTTAACCTGTGCCTGCTGGCGCTTGGTTAATTTCATTAACTGACCGGTCTTGTTTGAGTAGATGTCGCCGCTAATTGAAGTGAACGCTGGGCTGACCCAGTCCTGGTTTCTAAATGCAACAACTTGGTCATGCTGCTTGGATAACAGATCGGTTCCAAACTGAACGTAACGTTTGCTGCTGATTCCCAAAAGGTGCATCAAAGTTGGCAGAACGTCAATTTCACCACCGTATTTCTTGGAGATGAAACCATTCTTCTTGCCAGGGATGTTAATAATCAATGGTACTCGTTGTAATTGGGCATTGTCAAAGTCGTCCCAATCATCCGGATTCTTCCCCAGAGCTTTGGCCAAATTGGTATTTTCGGAATTGGAAATCCCGTAGTGGTCACCATACAGCAGAATGACGGAGTGTTTAAGCAAACCGGTCTTACGCATATAATTGTAAAATTCATGGACGGCCTGATCAAGGTAATGGGCGGTTAAGAAGTAGTTATCAACCACGTTATCACCCGTATTGGTTGTCTTGAAGTTGGTATCTTCCTTATCCAAATCATATGGGAAATGGTTGGTTACGGTAATGTACTTGGCGTAGAAGGGCTGCTGAAGGTTCTGAAGGTATTTCACCGAGTCTCTAAACAACAGCTTGTCTTTCAACCCATAGCCCAGGGAACGGTCACCGGTCGTATTGTAGTAGCTGGCATCAAAGAAGTATTGATAACCCATGTTCTTATAAACGTTGTTTCGGTTCCAGAAGCTGGCGATATTTCCATGGAACACCGCACTGGTATAGCCTCGGCGCTGATTCAAAATAGCCGGAGCAGCTTGGAAAGTGTTGTCACTTCCCAATTGGGCAAACAACGAACCTTGTGGAAGACCATAAGTACTGGTCTCCAGCATGTTTTCAGCATCGGAAGTCTTTCCTTGGCCAACTTGATGGAAGAAGTTTGAAAAGGCATAGGATGATTTACTCCCATACAACTTATTCAAAAACGGCGTAACTTCTTGGCCGTTGATCTTTTTGTTGATCAGGAATTGTTGGAAACTCTCAAGGTGAATGATAATGACGTTTTTACCCTTAGCAATCCCATAATATTTTTTATTAGGTTTGGCGTAATGTTTATGAGTAAACTTCAAGACGTCATTTAACTCAGATTTGGTGGCCGTTGCCCGTAAATCATTGTTATGTTGGGACTTCAGTCCATCATAAACCGTGAAGGCATCCAGGCCAAGATATTTAACGATGTAAGTTCTGTCAAATGTCCGGGTCAACAGCTGTGGCCGATCCATTTCACCCAGCGAGAGGTTGACGACGAAAAAGAGAACCGAAAACGATGTGACCGCTAATCCAATCCGATGGTTAAGGGGACGGGGGTCAATCTTGATTTTCTTGAATACCAATAAGCCGATAATCACGACTAAATCAATCCAGTAAAAGATATCGTGGAAATTGGTAAGCGCAAGCGAACTGCCGCTGAGTCCCTGGTTAACTTTGGAATAACCGGTCATCGTGCTGACCGTCATGAAGTCTGTAAATTCACGGAAGTAGATCACGTTTAGGTAAAGTAAAACGGTATTTAAAATTGAAATTAAAATTGCCAGTGGATAGAAGAACCGGCTTTTCTTGAAATAAAGCGCAATGCTCAGAAGCAAAGTGGTGGTTGCTAATGGGTTAATCAGGACAATAAAGAATTGAAAGGGATTAGTGATTCCCAATCCAAGGTCGACAAAGTAAGCCAACATTGTTTTGGCCCAAAAGCAGACAATTAATAGAATGATAAAACCCTTTCGTGAACTGCATTTTTCCAGGGTCCAGTTAATATATTTCAAAACATTTTGCTCCTTAAAATAATTACTTGTTTTATCTTATCAAAAATATGACGATAAGAATTAAAAATCAAGTGATTTTGCAGAAATCTTAAATTGATTTGACCTGCTCGTTCCCCTAAAAAGTTGGTATACTTTAAGTATTAAGGGTAAAGGAAGTGTCATCATGAGTAAATTTACTTTGTACATGGTTCGTCACGGACAAACTTACTTTAACATTTATAACAAACTTCAGGGGTGGAGCAATTCACCACTGACGGATAAAGGGATGCAAAACGCAGTGGACACCGGTGAAAAACTCAAAAACACCAAGTTTGCCGCTGCTTACTGCAGTGATACGACCCGAGCAGAACAAACCGCTCAAAAGATTTTGGACGAAAATCAAGTTTCGAATATCAAGGCGCCAACAACCTCAATGTTTTTCCGAGAAGAGTTCTATGGATACTTCGAAGGAAATGACATGGATCAGGCTTGGTATTTAGCCGGTGCTCCTCACGGCCTGCCAACGTTTAGAGACATTGTCGACAAGTACTCAATTGGAAAAGCCAAGGATTATTTAAAAGAAGCCGATCCGTTCCATCAAGCTGAAAATAATGAAGATTACTGGAAGCGGTTGGATCAAGGATTTGATTTGATTAAGAGCAATCCAGCGATTAAAGATGGTGACAACGTCTTATTGATTAGTCATGGCAACACGTTATTAAGCATTGTTGAACGTTATGGCAATGGCAAGTACGACGTGACTGAACGGCCGGCAAACGGCAGTGTCACCAAACTGGAAGTTGACGGCGATGATATCAAAGTGCTTTCGTTTAATGAACAGTAATTTATTGGAATGATTCATTAAGCCACTTTTGTTGCACCGCAGGGGTGTGGGCAAAAGTGGCTTAGAAGTTAGCAGCGGAGTATTGGGAAGCGTTTATGAAGTAATTATGACAAAATGAGGGGCAGGTATTGACGTGGAAATTAAGCAAACTGATCAATTAGATAATATCTATCAAGATGCCCGGGAAATTCGCCGCCATGTATTCGTTGGGGAGCAGGGGATCAATGAAGCCGATGAATTTGACGGAACAGATTCGGACGCAATTCATTTTGTGGCTTACCAGGGTGGTCAACCCGTTGCGACTGCCCGAACCACGGTAACCGCAGATGGTGTTCACATTCAGCGGGTGGCCACTGAAAAGGAATATCGGCATAAGGGCTATGCCAAGCAGTTGTTAACGACAATTCTTCAGTCGCCAATGTTTCAAGATACCCCAAGGTTTTATCTGGGAGCTCAAGCGACTGCCATTGGTTTCTATGAAACCCTTGGATTTAAGCAGTACGGTCAACCGTTTATGGAAGTCGGCATTAAGCACGTCAACATGGAAAAGCTGGTTACGAGCTAGTGCTTAGAGAAATTAAATAGGCTGGAACAAAGGTTTGACTTTTGTTCCAGTCTATTTTTTATCTCAGGATATGTGTGCGCACCCATTTCCACGTTAGATGAATGATAATTGCAGAGGTAAATGACAAGATCCAGGTGCCAATGTAAACGGCCAGAATGCCAGTGGTGGGATGCACAGCTGTTAGTTTCCTGCCAAAAGACTGCCACAACAGCTGATCCCAAAAGACGTTGGATAAGAATGCCGGATAAGCATAATTGGCCATGACATGGATTGTCTGGGTAATCTGCTGATTGCGTTGGATTTGATGAACCGCTAAGCTTGCAATCAACATAATGACAGCCAGGTCGTAAATTGCCATCGACGGTTTGTAATAAGGTGCATTCGTTAGCTTAACTGGGAAAGGGAACTTGAATAGTTCAAAGTTAACCCATATCAATGCGGCACCGGCAATTAGCAGAATAACCGGCCAGCATCGGTTTAAAAAGCGGCTGATGAATGATCGGTACTCCCACGCTAGAACGCCTACAACGCCATAAAGAATAAAGCTGATGAATACCCGGTCCAACAAATACCAATCGTGCATATGCGGGCCGTGAAATACTTGAGCATCATAGAATGCAGCCAGCCAAAATAAATAACTACCGAGATCGATAAGGCGGTAATGACACGTGAAGCACGATTACAACACCATTTTGCTAAGCCCCAAAAGATCGGCATCAGGAAAATAAACTGCAGCATCATTGAATTGTACCAAAGATGCGGAGCGGCATTGCCGTTAATAAATTGCCAGCCAAACCCGCCAAGCGTGTGGAATCGCTGGACCTGTTGAACCCACGGCATCGTGAACAGGTAAATGGCCGTCCAAATAATCGTTGGTAAGAACAGGGAGTGCCACATCTGACGCAGATAGCTGGGGTAGGTGAGACCCGACTGACCGGTTACCCGGATAGTGGTGTACAGAATTCCTGTAATAAAGGCCGGAGCAGTGAATTTAATCAGGTTGTAGATGATGCCAATGCCAATTTGAACTTTAACATTGGGATTCGTTTGTAACGCTAAGCTAAGAATAGTCTGTAGCATGACTGCCGTGCAGGCAAAGATTTTTAAATAGTCACCAATATCTGGAAGGGATGGTGACTTGACTTCATAGTCCATTTAAGGTGCTCCTTTGAAGATAACGTATACTTCTAATATACCAATCAAAGTTGGAAACGCAAAAAGAGGTTGGAAACAAATGAATGTTTCCAACCTCTTTAGCATAGTTGATTGAATTGTTGTTATGTGTTAAATAATTTTAGTCGTTATCAGCGTCAAAGTTTGCAACATGTGCAGAACCAACGTAGTTCCACCATGGGGCTTTGACAGATTCGGTAATAACTCCGCGGTTTTGAGCATCGATCATTTTACCTTTACCAATGTACAAACCAACGTGAGAAATTGATGAAGCGTTCCAACCGAAGAATACAAGATCACCTTTTTGTAAGTTCTTGTATGAAACTTTCTTACCGGCATTGTATTGTGCTTGAGCAGTGCGGGGAAGTGAAACACTTGCGGCTTTCTTATAAACGTAACTTGTAAAGCCGGAGCAATCAAATGCTGATGGACCAGTAGCACCATAAACATATGGCTTGCCGAGGTTTTGCTTAGCTAATTTATAAACGGCAGAATATGAAGCGTCTGTATCAGAAGCTTTTGATGCTTGTGCATCTTCAAAGCCAGCGAATGATAATGTGAAAAGTGCTACTAAAGTTAATAATATTTTTGTATGTAATTTCATTTTTTATCAACAACTCCCTATCAAATCTACAAGTACAACAATACCAATGAATTGTTGCAATAGTGTAACAAACAATTTGCAATGCAGTTAAAAGTCATATGACGATTGCAACATTGACACCAAAGATTGTGAATATGCGCTTACATAGACTGATACGAAAGGATTCCTTTATGAGCAAATAAAAATGACACTCAAATTGCTTTGAGTGTCATTTTGGCTTGATTTTTGGAAATTGCCTGTTGATTTTTATTAGGTTATGTTATTTCCGAAATCATTATTTTAATAAATTCTTTATTTATTCTTCAACATATTTTTCTTATTTGGTAATGTAACGGCCAATTTGCCCATTGAAGTGACGATCATCGGCAGAATCAGATAGTATACGCAGACCGTATAAATGACAATCAGGGCCGTTTCAATCATTGCAAATGAGGCACCAAATGTCAGGCCGATTGCCAATGCAATGACAACCAGTAAAATGTATCGAACAATTTTACCATAGCTTGTCATGGTTGGCCGGATCCAGTCCAATAGGGATAATTCCGTGTACCTGAATGACAGGCCAAGGGCAATGATCTGCCAGGCGGCGATTGCCGCTAATATGCTGACGGCGATCACGGGAACTTGCCAATCCAATTGATTGGTGCCTGTAACATAATGCATTGTCAAATATGTCAGCTGGAAGCCGGTGATGGCTGACATCAGGAAGGCAACAGTCCAATAGAGTGGCTGCAAGATTGATCGGCTGACAACGAAGACGGTCAGTAAGATGCCAATCACAACAATCGCAAGTAACGTGATGAAATGATGGTTGAGCTTGGACTGGTTGATTGACTGGGTAATTGGTTCACCGCTAAAGGCAACCTCGTCTGAAGAAAGTGGGGTTCCTCTAAGTTGAAGGCCAACCTGTTGTTCCAGCGCTTTAACCTGTTTCATATTGGTCTTGCTGGAAGGGGCATTCTTCATCACAACTTGAATGGTTGTGATCTTTTTGTCCTGACTGGTGTAGTTCAACATTGTCTGAAGAAAGTCGGTATCGGTTAATTGTGCCTTGGTAATGTAATAGACATTTGCTGCACCGGACTTTTGCAGGCAATTCAAATAATCGTAAATGTTATTTAACTGAGTCGTTGAGGAGGTGACTTGCGTGCCAACCTGCTTCAACTGTTTTTGAACTTGACTGATTTGCTGACTGTAACTCTGCAGGTTGTTGGCGCTGTTTTCGCCATAGTTTTGAATGACCGATCCTTCAGCGTTCAACTGGCTGATGCCTGATGAAACCGACTGAAGTGACTGGTTCAATTCATTGATCTTTTGTTGATACATTCTGACTTTGCGGGATGCATTGCTTTGAACCGATACGCTGGAGTTGGCAGCGGCACTGTTAACTTGTGAAGCCAAGCTGGAACTGTCTTGAACAATTTTGTTGCTCTTCTTAACAAGTGCCTGCATATCCTTAACTTGTTGCTTTAAGCCTGACAAGTTGAGGTTGTTGCCGCTGGAATCAATCCCGGTCGAAGCTTGAGATAATTGACCGGTTGCCTGTTTGGCGTTCAAACCAATGGATTCCAACTGGTTGGAAACGTAATACTTTTCGATCGGCATCCCGCTTGGCTGGGTCAGTGAATAAGCATCGCTGACGCCTTTGGTGTGCTGCAGCTTGGTTGTTAATTGATCCAAGTGCTGGAGGTATTTCTCATTGTCCAACGGTTTATCGTTTTTAAGGTAAATGGTGATTGGGGTTGGCTTTCCTTCAGTGAAATGAGCTTGAAGGACATGGGCGCCTTTAACCGCCTGGTTTTCCTGCGTCAAATTAGTAATTGGCGAGTAGTTCAAGCTGGTGTGATAGAAGTAAATGAACGGTAAGGTCAAATACAAAATCACCAGAAAGGCGGCAATTGGCTGCCACAGTGAGAAATCAGTTGCCCGGTTCCAGAAGTGTGACTTCATTGCGGTCAACGGTGCGTTGGATGGCCAAAAGAGGCTTTCACCCAGAGCTGCCATGAAGACGGCATTCAGAGTCAAAACTGCCAGCATCAGGACAACGTATGTCAGGCCAAGTACCCAAAGGGATTGGAGCTGATCATAGTTAATGAATCCGCAGCAGGCAAAGATGATTGCCAGGGCACTGCCGACCATTGTGATTGGAAACCGGAGAGCGGAAATCGTTTGTTGCGTTGCGTAACGGGCTTCCCGCTGCAGGGACAGGACACTTCGCAACTTGCGGTAAATGTAAATGTTCCAGATGGTCCCGATTACCACGGTTGCAATTCCAATTTCAAGCGGGGCGTATTGAGTGAAGGCAAAGTTGAAATGTTTTGCCAGGGCAACCGATCCGCTAAACGAAGTGACGAAGGCCGCAAATAACGTGATAAATGAAATGATTGGTGCAAATATTGATCTAAAGTAAATGCCCACAATCAACATTGAAACCACAAATAAGGTAATCAAAATAATATTGGTAACCTGGGCGGTCTTTTCATTGTTGACGTCTCGGACAATCTCTGGACTAGTGACGTAAGATTTCAACCCTGGAACCTGAATTTCATTGACCAGCTCGTTCGTCAGTACTCGTAAAGTATTGCTTTGAGCGTCAATATCAAGACTGGCAATTTGGGTTGAGCCATCCTTTGATAACAGCTGTTGCTTTCCGGCAACGTTGGTATTAAGGGTGACAATTTTTTTAATGCTGTAAAATGATTGATGTTGTTTTAGCTTATTTAATGCAGTATCAATTTTCGCCTGCTGCTGGGTTGTGATTTTTCCTTTCGGATTTGTGTAAACCACGTTGATGGTCGAAGCCTTTCCAAGACTGTAACCCCAATCCTTGCGCATCTGCTGGGCCTTCGCCGGCTGAGAGTTTTGCGTGAACGTCGGCTGACTATACGACTGCAGCGTATCAGTCACGTTTGGAGCGGTTATGATTGCAATAAATGCAATTATCAGCCATACTAACAGCGTGAATAAGCGATTCTTGTGTAATTTTGCGATTGTTTCCTTCATTAGTTCGTCCCCTAAATATGTATGGTTAAAAAAGGCTCATATATTAAGAGTTTACCATTTTATAAGTACCAGTGCGACACGTTTTCGGGGTTTTATGGGATATTGAGAGAAATATTGGCAAAATGATTTGAATATATTTGGATGGGGAGTTCCCAATATGTGTACAAGTATCTTTCAAATTGGCCAAGAGGATGGGGCCCACGTTTTGGCGCGAACGATGGACTGGCCTCAACTTGGCGCACATCCTGTATTTGTGCCCCGCAATTTTGCCTGGCACTCTGTTTATGACGATAAAAAATACGTGACCAAATACGCCACATTGGGATCCGGCCACCAGCATGCCAAGCGAATCGACATGTCCGATGGGGTCAACGAGTTTGGCCTCGCCGTTCAAAAGCTGATCTTTACCAATGGTAGTCAGCTGGTTGAAGAACCCGGCGAAGGCAAGATTCATCTGGCACCATTTGAGTTGTCGTTCTTTTTGTTGTCTAATTACAAATCCGTGGCGGATATTGAAGCCCACATTGACGAAATTGAATTGATGGCTGATAAATACAGCTTGATGAAGTATGGCCACAGTGAGTTACATTTTGCCGCTGCGGATCCAACTGGTCGGATTGTAGTCATTGAACCGGTCACCACGCCAATTGAAATCATTGAAAATCCCCTCGGCGTTTTAACCAACAGCAATCATTTTGGCAGACAAATTGACAAGCTGAATAAGTATCTTGACTTTACCCCAGCTTTTAAAAGCGGAACGGTTCCCTTGAATACGCCTCGGGTCACTACCGGAAATGTTTCGGGAAAATCAATTCCCCCTGGCTCATATTCTCCCGGTTCCAGATTTGTCCGCGCATCATATTTAAAGGAAAGAATTGATATTCCTCAAAATGAAGCTGAAGCTTTTGACAACTGCTGGCATATTTTGGATTCAGTTAACGTACCTAAGAGTAAGGAGCATCAACCCACTTATTCGGTGTATCGAGCTGCAGTCTGCTGTGAAAGCCGAAATTATTACTATCAGCCTTATCATGCCAAATCAGTGGCAAAAATTCAGCTGACAGATGAATTGATTCACTCCAATGAAGTAAAATTTTTCAAAGTTGATGATAAAATAGCCTTCAATGAGTTAAACTAATATATTGAAGATATTTCTTGGGGAGAATTCAAGTTGCGTAAACAAGGTTGGCGGGTTATCTTATTATTACTCATAACGTTTGTGGTTTTGGTGGCCGGCGTATCTCTACGCAGCCAATTCAGCCATCGGCAGCAGTCACAATCGGCGCCGACGCTGGTTCAAAAGAAGCCGGCCCATTTTTCTGCGCGGCAAAAGCGGACCTTCATCAGTCGGGTTGGTAATCCGGCAATTAAAATTTATTTGAAGAATCGCCAGGTACTTCCCAGCGTGGTGATTGCCCAAGCTATTTTGGAATCCCAGTTCGGGACGTCTGAACTGTCGACTTCGGCCAACAATCTGTTTGGCATCAAGGGTTCTTACCATGGGCAATCGGTTCAGTTTTATACCACTGAGGTTGAAAATGGAAAGTCGATCAAGGTTTTGGCACAGTTCAGAAAGTACCCAAGCCTTGCAGCGTCGATTGCTGATCATAATCAGTTGGTAAGTGCCAAGTTTATTAAGTCCAAGAATATTTTGAGTTATCGCAAGTCGACTCGGTTATTACAGGAGAACGGGTACGCAACCGATCCCCATTATGCATCCAAGTTGAATCACATCATTGTGAAGTACAATCTTAGCAGGTATGATTTAAAAGCATTAAATGAAAGAGTCTAAAAAAATATTGAGGTGAATGCCACATTGTTGAATTGGGTTTCTAACTTATATGGTCCATTTTTTGATCCCCATAACTGGGAAACGGTGATTACCAGTGGAAGTGACTGGCTGATTATTTTATCGCTGGTTACGATTGAATGTCTGCTGTCAGTGGATAACGCCGTTGTCCTGGCTGCTCAGACACAAGCTCTACCAACGAAGATTCAGCGGGAAAAATCCCTGTTCTATGGTTTGTGGGGAGCTTATCTATTTCGATTCCTGATCATCGGAGCCGGAACGTACTTGATTCATTTTTGGGAAATTAAAGTCATTGGTTCCCTATACTTACTGTATCTGGTGTATCAATTTTTCCGGAAAACTAAGATTGTCCGAACGAAGAAGTTAGCCAAAGGTAAGAAACACGGGATTTCATTATTCTGGTCGGTTGTTGCCCAGATTGAATTTATGGACGTTGTCTTTTCAATTGATTCCGTGCTGGCCTCACTGGCCATTTCCTCAAATCCGGTGATTGTTCTGTTAGGTGGGATGATCGGAATCTTGGCGATGCGGGGAGTCGCAGAAGTTATCATGAAGCTGATGGGCATTATTCCAGAGCTTCAGCCCATGGCTTATGTATTAATTGCTATTATTGCATTGAAGCTGTTCTTATCCATTCCGGCAATTGACATTGAAATTCCAGCTACCGCATTTGGTGGCATTTTGATTGCCGCGGTTATTATTACCCTGATCATTCACTATGTACGGAAGAATCGGAGGTCTCACGATGAGCACGGAGATAACGCCTGATAATTTAACAAAAGAAACAGATAATAAAATCACCATCATCGATTTCTGGGCGCCTTGGTGTGGGCCATGCAAGATCTTAGACCCAATTTTGGCAGACTTGGAAAAAGATTATGGTGATAAAATTCATTTCGGTAAGATGAATGTTGACGGTAATCAGGAAATTGCTGAAAGATACCACGTGTTGAGTGTTCCCAGCTTAGTGGTTTTCAAAAACGGCAAAGCATCTGAAAAAGTGTCCGGCATTTATCCCAAAGAAAAGTTACGAAAGTATTTTGATCAAAAAATCGCAGAAGTTGAATAAATCTTGTTGGGTATTTTACCGAAATGGTTGAATGCCTTTTTCTTTTGCCATTGGGGCTAATTTAGAATTTAAAATATCCAAGCCTTGCAGTGGAAAATTAAAGATTGGCGCAATGATTGCCCGCTTGCTTGGATCGGGGACCACCTGGCTTTGCTTGAGGTTGGGCAGCATCTTGGCCAGGTCGGTTTGGGTGAGGCCAAGGGCTTTGCTGTAATACATCACTTCTTGGAAGACTAAGTTTTTGAACCGCAGATAATAGATAATTAATGCCACCGCGATGTACCAAAAGATCGTCCAAGTGATCCCAATTTTTGCCGGTGAGAGAAAATTAAAGGATAAAGCCAAGATAATAAATGCACAGTATGTTAAAATGCTAATTATTGTTAGTTTAGATTTTGTCGACATAGTTGACCAACTTTCCAAGTGAAATTTGTGATACTATTTAGATATAATTATAGACATGTTGGAAAAATATAGATAGTGAGATGAAATTGTGAAATTTTCAGTAGAGACAATTGATCGCAAAGATTATGCGGCTGTACGAAGTATTATTGCAGATAGTTATAAGAATGATGGCCCCAACACCGACGGCGACGAGGTTGATATGGTTGACCGCCTGCGCGAAAGTGAAGGTTATAATGACCAATTTGAAGTTGTTGCCAAAGATGACAACCACAAAGTGATTGGTCATGCGCTTATGGTGCCGGCTACTGTTAAGTCTGTTCATGGTAAGTTCCCAATTGTATCGATTGTTGAAATCGGGGTCCTTCATAGTGACCGGAACGATGGGGTTGGCCAGGCAATGGTCATTGAATTGGAAACTCGTGCCCGCTTAGCCGGTTATCGAGCTGTCAGTGCAATTGATAATTCAGATTTCTTCTTTAAAAACAATTATGTTCCAGCTGACAACTTTGACATCTTACCAACTGTCAATGTTGATTTTAATGCCAACCTGATCAAGCCGTTATATGATGGCGCCTTGTTCAATAAGGGCGGTAAGATTTACTATCCTGAAGAATTCTTTGGGGTTCGAAGCACCAACTATTAATCAAATATTTAAGTTCCACATGAAGTAATGAGTTTGTCTGGGTGTAAGAAAGCCGGTGGATGATGCGAACCGGTCAGGGCAAGTTGATGAAATACCGTGGACAACTTTTACGGATAATAACTAGAACCGATATCATCTAGTGAGTGAGTCGCCTGTGAGCGACTAAACTGGGTGGTACCACGTGATAAGCGTCCCTTAGTCCAATTCGTTTTGGACTGAGAGACGCTTTTTTGTTGCAAGAATACATACTAAATAGAGGGGTATAACGATGAAAAATGAAGCTAAAGCACCAAAGATTGGTTTAACCGAGGGGATTATTGTTCTGCTGATGATGTTATTAATCATGGGATTCAGTGTGATTAAACTGCAAATTTCTCCACAGATTCCGATTCTATTTGTCATATTACTGTTAGTTGCCTGGGCCAAAGCCCGCAAATTTTCTTGGGATTCTGTCAATCAAGGAATTATTGACGGCATTACAACCGGAATTATTCCAATGTTTATTTTTATTCTGATTGGCGCCTTGATCAGTTCCTGGATTGCAGCGGGGGTTATCCCATCACTGATGGTCTACGGATTTCATTTGATCAGTGCCGAATGGTTCCTGCCATCAGTCTTTCTGGTTTGCACCATCGTTGGAACGGCAATTGGAAGTGCCTTTACGGTTGTTTCCACCATCGGAATTGCCTTTCTCGGCATGGGTCTCACAATGGGAATCAATCCAGCAATGATTGCCGGGGCTGTGATTTCCGGTGCCATCTTCGGTGATAAGACCTCACCGCTTTCAGATTCCACCAACTTGGCATCGGCGGTCGTTGGAGCCGATTTGTTTAGCCATATTCGTAACCTGATGTGGTCAACCATTCCAGCGTTCTTTACGTCATTAATTGTTTTCTTCATTATCGGTCGCACAAATGCACACTTAAATACAGCGTCTATTGACAAGACTATCAACGTTTTGAGCCAACATTTCAGTATCTCTTTTTGGGCGTTTCTTCCTATTATCTTAATGTTTTTATGTGCATGGCGAAAAATTCCGGCAATTCCAACGCTGTTTATTAATATTTTGGTAGCGGTGGGGATGATCTTTGTTCAAGATCCTAAAACCAAGATTCAAGCCATTATCAATATTTTGACAAATGGGTTCGTGTCACATACCGGCAATAAGAACGTTGACAGTCTATTGACTCGTGGCGGGATTTCCAGCATGATGGCGACAATTGCACTGATTATTTCAGCACTGGCCTTAGGTGGTTTGTTAATGAAATTCGGGGTCATCGAGGCCGTGATGGATCCTTTGTCACGAAAATTACAGTCGGATGGTTCCTTGATTTTGGCAGTTATATTAAGTGGAATTGGGGTTAATGTCTTTGTCGGTGAGCAGTATTTATCAGTCATATTGCCAGGAAATGCCTTTAAATCAACATTTGACAAGGCAAAATTAGCGCCGGTTGCTTTAAGTCGGGCACTGGAAGATGGCGGAACCGTCATTAATTACCTGATTCCATGGGGCGTTGCCGGAGTATTTGCGGCAAATACGCTTCAAGTTCCGACGATTCATTACCTTCCATTTGCAATTTTTAGTCTTTCTTCACCGATTTTTTCAATTATTAGTGGCTTTACCGGCATCGGTTTGAAACATTTGAAAGCTCATGAAAACAGCTAGAAATGCCCTTTTAATAACGTTTTACTAAAAGATCACAGATTCCTTCTTTGACAAACATTACTCATACATTACATTAGTTACATCAAAGCCGTTTTTCTTAATACGCGTGATATTTGTTGGTAACTTCGTAACTATACACTATGTATTGTTGATCGACGAGGTCAACAAAAATTCTAGACACAGAACACAGATATAGGAGTGTGTAATTTTGAAAAAAGTATTATCTATGATCTTCGCAACTTCAGCCGCAGCTATTGGTTTATTCTTCGCAGGATCCGCATATGCTTCAGCTAGCACAATAGTTACAGTTAAGTCAGGCGACACCGTTTGGGGAATCTCACAACAATACAATTCCTCAGTTAAGGCTATCGAGAGTGCCAACAATCTTCAGGATGCAAATGTTATCACTGTAGGACAACAATTAACTATTCCTTCAGCTAACAGCTCATCAAATACTCAAGGTAGTGCGCATGTAGCAGCCGCAACCACAACTGCTCAACAGACTCAGAGTTACAGCCAACCAACACAGTCAACTCAATCAACTCAAGCTACTACTCAAAGCAGCCAAGCATCAACTACAACTGCTACTAGTGGTTCAGTTGCTCAACAAGCTGCACAATTGATGGAACAAAAGACTGGTGTTTCAGCATCAACTTGGATGGCTATCAGTTACCGTGAATCAAGAAACAACCCAACTGCACAAAACCCTAGCTCAACTGCTCATGGTTTGTACCAATCACTTTACACTACAAGTAATGACTGGCGCGAACAAGTAAATGACGCAGCACGTCTCTACCATTCACAAGGTATGGGTGCTTGGGCATTAAATTAAAGATTTAGAGTGCGACTAGGCACGGGTGATCCCGTAGCCTAACCGGAAAAACGGCTTGAGGAATGTTTTCATTCCTTGAGCCGTTTTTTTTGGTTAGGTGCAGGGATCAGTGCCGTCGGAGCACGTTTCGGCTATATAGCAGGCGAACGGCAATCAATGATGGACTTGTCCGTCGTTGGTTGCTTTTTCTTATTTAAAGGTAGGCTTAGGTGAGAAAATATCCTCGCAAACAAATATTTCCATTTCCAATCTTCTTTTTTTACATCTCCCCAGTTATTTGGTAAATTAGCCATAGATGCATATGAATTTGGAAATCTATAACTAATGAATCATGTCAAGGGGGGATTCGATGTTTAATTTAACTAATCCAGAAATCATTGCCCGATTGGTTGCCGCTATTTTTGTTGGTGGAATCATCGGGTTTGAACGGGAGAGAAAGTCGCGTCCTGCCGGTATGAAGATGCACATTTTGGTTTGTATTGGTGCTTGTATCATTGCACTGATTCAATGCCAGCTAACCAGTATGACGGTTGATTACAATTTTGCCCACCCAAAAATTGTTGGGGCATTATCAGCCGATACCGCCCGACTAACGGCCCAAGTTGTTTCCGGAATTGGATTCTTGGGTGCCGGAACGATTATCATGACCAATAAGACTGTCAAAGGTTTAACAACGGCTGCCAGCATTTGGTCAGTAGCGGGTCTTGGCCTTGCACTGGGATATGGCTATTATTTGATTGCAACATTTGGCACGTTGATTATTTTCTTCTCATTGACAGCGTTAGCCTACTTGATTCCAATGGGCAATATTAATCGTCTTGAGATCAAGTTGAATGAGCACCAAACGACAAAATATATTAAGCAAGTTTTGAAAAAGTTTCATATCGATATTGAAAATACGGACGTCACCATTAAGCGTGATGAGGATGGCAGTCGAAATTATACGATTATGTATACCTTGGAAGTTCCCCGTAAGGTTGATACCAGTCAGTTGGTTTTTGAACTGTCTGATAATGAACAGGTGGATTACGTTCGATTACTTGAATAACCGGTGAACTCTGTGAGTTAAATTGTAAATGTAGAATGGCATGGCTAGAACCTTTTAGCTGTGTCTTTTTTTATTTGATTGAAATGCTAATGACCCGAGCTGCCCATTATTAGTAAAGTACTCATAATGATAACTTTTGGTACATAAAAGTATCTTTTGCAATTAGATCTTGCTACAATTATTCTTGTAATATGGTTAAGGGGACTCAACTAAATAAGGGGGAATACCGATATGTCCGATCAGACTGGCAGTTTCAGCCTCACTCGAACAGTTCGATTGATAGTTGTATTTGTTTTAACACTGGTATTTGGGGGATTGTTGTTCCAACAGTCAACTGCGGGGGCAGCTGAAAATGATGTAACATTTACACTCCACGCTGTGGATTTGAATGGAAATTCAATTGATGCACCGTTTAATAACAAGCAGATTGTGTCATCGGAAGCTGGCGGTGTGGATGTCTCCAAAGACGTTCCACTCAGCTTTGATAATGGTCGATATACGATCAAAGGGTATCATACAGATAATAAATCGGCTCAGCAGATTATGTACTACTATGAGCTGGATCAAGCAACTGATGCAGAGAAACTCGCAAAGTTAGTGAGCCTGTACGTTATGAATCCTGCCAGAGCAGCGGATGACAAAGCCGTCAACCTGTACTTTGCTTACCAGGACACCAATAATCCAAAGCCTGAACAGATTACGTTAACTGAAGGTGCTTTGGAACGTGAAGCAGGCAAGCTAAAAATCTTTTATACCGATGTTAATGGGAAAGAATTAAAACCTTCTATCAAGTATGATTTCGATGCAGTTCCGGATCCTGATCCATCGTTCCAAAAAGAATTTGATGGTTACCGTTATGTTGCGGCCGTCATCCGAAATCCCAAGCCATATGGGACATACGTATATTCTGATTCTAAAATATATGCCAATATGCAGACCAACGTTGATGATTTGCTGTTTCAAGCAATTTTGCAGCCAAGATATATCGATTCGGTTGCAAAGCGGCCTAAACAACATAGTTCTGGTGCAACCGCCACCTTTGTGTATGAAAAGGTTGCCCAAACTTTGACGATTGAATATCTCGATGAACAGGGTAAAGCCATTCCAGGTCATCCAGCGACAACTAAAGAATTGATGCCTGGTGAAGCTTATTCAGATTAGGCCCCAGAAATTGCCGGTTATACGCTGATCGGCGATAAGAAGATTACTGGCAAAATGAATGATGACACCAAGATTACATTTAAATACAAGAAACAGGTTGTGCCACCAACACCAAATAATAATGGTAACAAGACCAACAATAATTCAAGCAGCACCAGCGGAAACGGCAACAGTGTTGCCAATCAGGAAGTTATCTCAAGTACACCAAAATTCCCGGAACCAAGAACATTACCAGACGGTACCCAACTGCCGAATTATGCGGCAACTGAAGGTACTGTGGTATACGCAACCAAGAAAATTTATTTGTACAAGAACGCTAATTTTAAAAAGGACCAACGGATTGCCAAATATCCAAAGGTAAAACGGATCAACCGTCCAATGTTTGTGGTGACTGACTACGCCCGTTCAAACGGCGGGGCACTTCGATACAAAGTAAAAGATGTTAATCATCACAGTAAAACGGCTGGAAAAGTTGGTTATATCACGGCCAGCCGAAAGTTTGTGGTAAAAGTTTACTATTCATCAATGCCTAAGAGCAAGAAAGTGACAGTGATTGCCAAGAGGGGTGTCAATGCTTATAAGAATGCCAATTTAACCAAGAAAGTGAAGCATCACAAGACAGGTTCTCACCTCAAAGTTAAGAAGATGGTTAAACATAATTTGACCACCCGTTATCAGTTAAGCAATGGTGATTACATTACTGCAAATAAGAAATTGGTGATTCACGGAGCCTATTGATCTTCACTGAATCTACAGTGAAATTAAACTTCCAAAATAAAATGCGCTGCTACCTGTCATTAATGACAAGTATCAGTGCATTTTCAATCAATTGTGCGACTGAATAGTCTTGTTGACTGATCAAAAAATAGTCGAAATGCTTGCAAGCATGCTTTATTAGTACTATTATCCATTACAAATAAGATATTCCATGTGCTTTTAACATAATTGGTTTCATTTTGCATTTAAGAGGGGATACCAAGTGGTTGGTAACCTGATGGTGCTTTGAGAAAACTTTAAAGTGTTTAATCGAAAATTCCGATGTGTTACACATGCGAGGTCATTAAATTGATCGAAATTTTAAAGCCGCTTCAGCCTTTATTCTAAGCACCGCCTTGATAATTAAAATATGTAAGTAATGTTATAACATTCAATTTTGACTTTATGCAAGTTCAAGGGAAATATTCATTATCTGTCATGAAAAATACGGAATATGTTTCTTTAAAATGCATAAAAGTGTGAAGACATAAATACCTAATTATGGAATTGTGAAGTTTTTTCACCTTTTTTTGAAATGGCATTTGACGGTCTTAATGCGTGTTACAATAATTTCTACTCAATCATTGGGGGAATGTTATGAAGAAAATTAAAGTCAGGAAGATCGGGAACTCCCTAGGGGTTATTCTTCCAAAGTCGACAGGTATTCACGAGGGTGATGAGCTGTATTTTATGCAAAAAGGGGAGCGATTAATTTTGGATATGACAGAAGCTGACATTAATCGTGCAAGAACAATCATTGAAAAGGGGTTTGATGACTTCAAGTATAATCGGACCCTAACAGAAGATGAAATGGCAAAACTGTTAGGAAAGTACGGGTGGCATAAATGAAGATGCTGACTCGTGTACTTTATTCCAGATCCTTTTATGAATCGTTGGTTTCTACCATTAATAATTGCAAGCACCGAAATGCAAGCAATCAGACTATCGAAGAATTTGTGGCTGAATTTAACAACACAATTAATGGCTTGAGAGATGCATTTAACAGTGTTGAAGTTGTCCCGACGGAATTTGAAAGACTATCTGACATCTATCATCTTAGTAAGCCTACTAGAAAGATTAGTGTGAACAGCGAGTTTACAATTCTGTATCGGTATGATGCAAACGAAAATATGGTTCAAATCGGCCCATTTGTGGATAAAGACGAAATTCATTTACAAATTCAGTCCAATAAAGACTGATATGCTGTACACGGTTTAAATTTGAACGGAAACAAGTCAATCAAAGGGTTGGCGGGGGATCTAATCACAAAGTGATTAGATCCCTTTTTTCACCAGTGGGAAAAATTAGGAACCTCAAAATGTTTTTGGTGAAGAATTAGTCGGACTTGATCGAGAATACTAGTTCTTCGGCTGGAAATATCCTATTTTTGACCTATAAAACAATAATATTGAATAAATCATTAATTTTTTGACTAACAATGGTGAATGCTGGTAACATAAGATAACATTATATGAATACAAAAATCTGATTAGCATTTAAAAACCATTTTTCTGAAATATATATTCTGCAAGTACTGCATCTGCTTTTATAATAAACCAATAGTTTGAAATTGTTGATTTATCGGAATTATCCCGCAGTTATGTTATAACTTTTTTAAAAGGTTATACTATTTAACACCTGAATAATATAATGATCAATGCATTGCTTGCGAATATTTTATGCCCATGATATAATCGTTTGGTAATTAAAGAGTGCTGGTTAACTAAATTCAATTAGCAATACGACATGCATTTTGTTACAGGAGGGGTGTTTATCGTGAACGAAAAAATTAAGTTCAGTTCAAGAAGTATTTGGAAATGGCTCGGTATTTTCTTGTTCATAGTTTCAATATTTATTGGTGTTGGATCTCAGACTCATAGTGTAAAGGCGGCTGACATAAGCACCAGTGTAACAGGCTTAGGAGGCAATGACGCCTACTATCAAAAAGACGGAAGTACCGATTGGATAAAAGCTGATTCGTCGGTAACCGACAATTGGCAGAAGTACACTAACTACAAATTAAGATATAAATACACAATCCCGGATGGGACTGTTGTAAAGAATGGCGATACTGCAAAAGTCACTTTACCTGCTGGAATTACACTTCATGATGCACAACCGTTCGATATATTTGATAACAATGGTACTGTTATTGGAAGATTCACTCCTGACAGCGGATCCAAGACCGGTACAATTACTTTCAATGGTTATTATAGTGAACATGTGAACGGTCGTGGCGGAACACTGACATTTGAAGTTAATGGATCCAAAGATGATTCTAAGTCTAACCCATACATTGGTAAGAATGGCTGGTCTTTCAGCGGGGATTTCAAAAATGTGAATTATCCACAAACCAGTGATAAGCGAAATCAATATGTTATGTGGGATGCGCGTGTTAATGATGGAAAATTTCAAATGAATAATTTGCTGATTAATGACACATTGTTAAACACTGACAAACAAAAAATTGTATTGGATCCTATAACATCAAAACCGATTATCCAAATTACAGATGACGATAATAACGTTATCCCTGATTCGGATTACACAATTTTATATTCGGCTAGTGACCCCGCTAAGTTTTCCATTCAGTGGAATGGTACGTTAAACAAAGCAATCAATATCAAATATCTCACTAAGATCACTGATCAGGGATACCTGCAAAGTGGGTCTGGAATATCACTTCAGAATAATATGGACCTGACTGGAAATATTCCAAATGATGGAACTGGTGGTGATGGTAAATCTGTTGTTATCAACAAGACTACCCAAGGAACATTTACAATTGGTGGTCATGGAGAAGGTTATGGTACAAAGTTTAGTATTAATGTCACGAAAAAATGGGTGGGTAAGCCCGATGATGTTAAACTGCCAGACAGTATAAAGGTAACATTATACGCAAAACATGATGGAGATTCAAAGCCGGTTTCAACTGGGAAATCACTTACATTGACCGCACCCGATTGGAAGGGAACGTTCACGGATCTTTGGACACTGGATTCAAATAAGAAGAAAATTGAGTATTCTGTTGTAGAAGATCCAGTCTCCAATTACACTGCCACTACAAGTTCACAATCGCTTGATGATAAAACTGACGATGTGACAATTACTAATACCTATGCTCCGGCAAAGACTTCAATCAAGGTTAACAAGGTCTGGAAGGACGTTCCTAAAGGAGTCAACACGCCTCCAGTTACAGCAACCTTGTATAAAACCGTAAATGATACCACAACTTCAACGGGTCAGACTCGTCAGCTTAATACGAGTAACGGATAGGCTGCTCAATTTACAGATCTGCCAGTAAAAGATGATTCTGGAAATACAATTAAATACACAGTTAAAGAACCAACGGTTCCTGGATATAAATCTACTGACAGTGACCAGGCACCGGCCAATGGTTCAGTTACATTTACGAACCAGTTTGTTCCAGAGACAATTAAAGTTGTGAAAACTTGGAAAGGTGTTCCTGACAAGATCACCACGCCATCAATAACCGCAGTCTTATATCAGACAGTTACGGAAAATGGTAAAGAAGTCACAACACCAACTGGGAAAACAATTGAACTGACTAAGGCAAATGGCTATGCTGGAGCGTTCTCTAATTTACCTCAAGTTGATGATCAAGGAAGAACAATTAAATATTCTGTATCTGAAAAATCGATTCCAACAGGGTATACATCTACCACAGACAAACAATCGCCTGATAAAAATGGCGTTGTAAACTTAGTTAATGAATACACTGCCCATAAGACCTCCGTTTCGGTCAATAAGGACTGGCAGGGAGTTCCTGACAACGTCAAAACGCCATCAATCACCGTTAATTTATATGCAAACGGTAAGAAGATCGATGATAAAACCTTGAATAGCCAGAATGGTTATTCCACTAGATTTGATAATTTTCCTGAAACCGATGATAACGGCAAAACAATTGACTATACCGTTTCTGAATCAACAGTTGATGGATATAAACTCACAAATGATACCACCAAGAATGGTCAAGTAAAAGTTGTGAATGGTAAGGTGAAATTGACTAACCAATACATTCCGAAGCAGACCAAGATTACCGTTAAGAAAACGTGGAAAGGCATACCTAAAGGTGTAGATAGGAAGAAGTTGTCTATTCAAGCAGTTTTGTATGCTAATGGTAAAACAACTAAACAAACCGTTACCTTGAATTATGCCAATAAGTGGTCGGCTGATTTTACCGATTTGCCTCTAACAGACAGTCAAGGTAAGCAGATCAAGTACACTGTTGCAGAAAAGTCTCTGCCAGATGGATATACAACAACCACTTCTGGCCAACAAAAGGCTAATAAAGATGGCCTTGTAAAATTGGTCAATGAATATGTTGCCCATAAGACTTCCATTAAAGTCAACAAGAATTGGGCAGGAGTTCCAGATGGTGTCAAGACACCTTCAGTAACTGTTACCTTATATGCCAACGGCAAGTCAACCAATGACAAACTTACCTTGGATAGTCAGAATGGTTACTCAGGTGAATTTAAAAACTTACCTGAGACCGATTCCAAGGGCCAAACAATTAAATATACCGTTGTTGAATCACAAGTGAGTGGTTACAAATCTGATAATAGTGGGCAAATCAAAGTTGTTGATGGCAAAGTAACATTGACTAACCACTATATTCCAAAACAGACTAAAATCACTGTTAAAAAGATCTGGAAGGGTGTTCCAACTTCAGATACCAGAGATCGGAGCATCGAGGCAGTCTTGTATGCCAATGGTAAAGCAACCACCAAGACCGTTACTTTGAATGCCGCAAATAATTGGACTGCTGATTTCACAGGGTTACCAGTAACTGATGAAAATGGAAAGACAATTGTTTACACTGTCGCTGAGAAATCTGTTCCAGCAGGATATACCACAAGTACTTCTGGTTTGCAGCCGGTAAAGAACGGTGTTGTTACCCTTGTTAATGACTATGTTCCAAACAAGACATCAGTAACTGTGAATAAGATTTGGCAGGGGGTTCCAAAAGGAACGAACACGCCATCAATTACAGTTACCCTGTATGCAAATGGTAAGCCGACTGATAAGACAATCACACTGGATAGTTCGAACGGTTATTTAGGCCGATTTGAGAACTTACCCGAAACTGACGATCAGGGTAATAAGATTACCTACACGGTTGTCGAAACTGCCGTAAACGGCTACACTTCAACCACCACTGGCCAACAAGTCGTTAAAGATGGGGCTGTAACTTTGGTTAACGTGTTTGTACCAAAGAAAACATCAATCAAAGTCGTCAAGGAATGGTCAGGAGTTCCAGATGGAACTGTTGCACCAAGTATTACAGCAACCCTGTATGCAAATGGCAAGGCAACGGATCAAGTTGTAACACTTGATTCAAGCAATGATTACACGGCAACCTTTGACAATTTACCAGAAACTGATGCCGATGGTAATCCGATTATCTACACTGTTGCCGAGACTAAAATTCCGGATGGGTATACATCCTCTACGACTGGCCAGCAGTCAGTTAAAGACGGTGTGGTTACCTTGAAGAATACGCACACGCCAGATACACCAGTAACGCCTGTAACACCTAAGACGCCAAAAGTTCCAGGACAACCTGATAAAATAACACCTGGTACTCATTCAACTTCTGAAGGCGGCGAGATTACGAAGACTCCTACCCAGTCAGGAAAAACAACTCAACAAGCCAACACCACCCACGCAAGCAATCCTCAAGCAAGCACCCCTCAAACGGTTACTCCTGCTAAAGGAAAATTGCCACAAACTGGTGCTAAAGCTAAGCAAGAAATTGCCTTAACGGTAGTTGGAATCTTGTTGATTGGTTTACTGATTGCTTGGAAGTATATTGGATTAATTAAAAAGTAAACTAAAATGAACAATTAGTTCATTGATCATTATTACTAAAAGACGATTCAAACAGCCATGTGAGGCTGCTTGAATCGTCTTTTTGTGTTCTGTGTCATATGGTTCAACTGAACTAACGTTGGTGACTAGTGCAATTTAAAGCGATTGTGTGATATATGTCCAAGGATAATAAAAAAATCCGTCATTAGTTGATAGACCAAGTCTATTACTAATAACAGATATCGTTGAGGCTCATTAAAATGCGCTCATAGGCATTTTGATGCAAATTTACCCACGTACCAACAGCTCCATTTGACCCTTTTGTGGGGCGAAGTTAATGCCCAATAAAGGCTCATCAAGAATCTTACCGTATTCATCCAATACGTCCAGTGGTAGAGGTGTATGTAATTTTAGTGATGAGATAACCTCTTGTGGGTTGTCGGCTTCATCCAAATTGATAAAGAGGTTGATTTTGCTGACAACGTCTCGATAAAGATCGGTCAAAATTGAATTGGGCTTCCCGGCGACATCAGTGATGACGACTTGAGCTGGGTCAAAGCCAAAATGGTTGAATCTTACCATTTTTAATACATCGAATAAATTATTCATTACCTTCATGTCCCTTCAGAATGAATCGTTTAGATATTAGTTTAGACGTATTGGCATATAAATGGCAAGAATTATTTCCTTTTGATGTGTAAAGTTGGCTCAAAACATACAAAAAAGCAGTCAAATCAAAATTTGCATTTCGACTTGACTGCTTAAATGAAATGGTCAGTAGCTTAACTAGTCACCATCCATAATTGAGTTTTTAAGAATGACATAATCAACTTTGGTAATATCCATTAACTTACGGCCACCAGCGTATGAAATTGATGACTGAAGGTCTTGCTGCATTTCGGTTAAAGTGTCGGCAATGTGGCCACGATATGGGACCAACATTTGACGGCCTTCAACGTTGCGGTAGGCACCCTTTTGACGTTCTGAAGCTGAACCCCAGTATTGCTTGTATTTCTTGCCATCAATACTGATCAGGTTACCTGGTGTTTCCTCATGGCCGGCAAGTAATGAACCGATCATGACCATTGAAGCACCGAAACGAATGGATTTGGCAATGTCGCCGTTAAAACGAATTCCACCGTCAGCGATCATTGGCTTTCTTGCAGCCTTTGAGCACAAACGTAATGCGGCTAACTGCCAGCCGCCGGTACCAAAGCCGGTCTTGAGCTTGGTAATACATGCCTTACCAGGTCCGATACCAATTTTGGTAGCGTCGGC
Source organism: Lentilactobacillus kefiri (assembly GCF_009739535.1). GTDB lineage: Bacteria > Bacillota > Bacilli > Lactobacillales > Lactobacillaceae > Lentilactobacillus > Lentilactobacillus kefiri. The sequence goes on along the minus strand of NZ_CP029971.1, from coordinate 503,246 downwards.
TCCAGCGTTTTCAATTTCACGAACGGCTTCCGGAGTACCCAGGTTTCCAGCGATCAGGAAACTTTCTGGTAACTGTTCCTTGATGTAGTGGATCATCTGAATAACGTAATCTGAATGGCCGTGCGCAACATCAATAGTGATGTATTCAGGCTTTTGATTGTCGGCAACTAATTGGTCGATAAATTCATATTCTTCAGGCTTGATACCCACACTGATTGAAGCATAGAGCTTCTTTGAGTGCATCATCTTGACGAAGGATTCACGTTTCTCTGGTTGGAACCGGTGCATGATGTAGAAGTAACCGTTTTGGGCAAGCCAAACCGCTAAATCATCATTAATCACTGTTTCCATGTTGGCAGGAACGACAGGAATCTTAAATGTCATAGGTCCGAATTTTACTGAAGTATCAGCATCTCTCCGGCTTTTGATAATGTTCTTGTTAGGGATGAGTTGAATGTCATCGTAATCAAATACTTCCATGATTTACCTCCGAGGTTTTGGGACAGTTTTTAACTGCCTGACTCCGTTCACGACATTAGGACAGCTCCGCAAAGCAGAAGTCTGCGCATAAGCACCTTTAACACAAATTCCAAATGCAGGAATTTCTGTTAAAGGAGACTTATGCCACGACTTCTAATCGCTTTGCTTCGCTCACTAGGTTTTACCACACTTTTTCAACGACGTTAGTCTGTTTTCTGTCAGGACCGACTGAGAAAGTTGCGTAAGGAACACCGACTGCTTTTTGGACATGGTTCAAATAGTTCTGAGCGTTGGCTGGCAATTCATCAAATGTCTTGCACTTGGTGATGTCTTCATCCCAGCCTGGCAGCTCGTCATAAACGGGCTTGCATTGATTGAGTTCTTTCAAAGTTGCAGGGTAATGGTCGATCTTTTTACCATTTAATTCATAAGCAACACAAATTTTTAAAGTTTTAATACCGGTTAAAATATCCAGACAGTTCAATGCCAAGTGGGTGTAACCACTGACACGGGCTGAGTGGCGAAGAACAACACTGTCGAACCAACCGATTCGGCGAGGACGCTTGGTAACAACCCCATATTCATGACCGACTTCACGGATGTGATCACCAGTGGCGTCTTTCAATTCAGTAGGGAAGGGACCTTCACCAACTCGTGAAGTGTAGGCCTTGCAGACACCGATCACGTGATCAATGCGGTTAGGACCAACACCTGTACCGACAGCGGCACCGCCGGCACTTGGATTGGATGAGGTAACGAATGGATAAGTTCCATGGTCGACATCCAGCATCACACCTTGAGCACCTTCGAATAAGACGTTCTTGTGATCATCCAGTGCGTTGTTAATAATATAGGAAGCATCGACAACGTAAGGACGGATTCGATCGGCGTATTCGTTGTATTCATTGAAGATTGGTTCGAATTCCAGTGGTTCATGATCGTAGATTTTGGTGAGTAGCTCATTCTTGACTGCGAGATTGTTTCGAAGTTTTTCTTCAAATGTATCCTTATCAAGTAAATCAGCAATTCGAATTCCAATTCTCTCGACTTTATCCATGTATGCAGGTCCGATTCCCTTATTAGTTGTACCAATCTTGGAATCTTTCTTTTGTTCCTGCAGACCATCGAAGAGAATGTGGTAAGGCATGATGACTTGAGCACGGTTTGAAATTCTCAAGTTATCTGTACTAATCCCATCCTTTTTCAAATTGTCCATTTCGTTGATCAAGGATTTGGGGTTAACGACAACTCCGTTACCAATAACACTGTACTTTTCCTGATCAAAAATTCCTGATGGGATAAGTTGCAGATGGTAGCTGTTGCCATTAAACACAATGGTGTGACCGGCATTATCTCCGCCTTGATAGCGGGCGATAATATCGGCGCTTTGACCGAAGAAATCGGTGATTTTACCTTTCCCTTCGTCGCCCCATTGACTTCCAACAATCACAATAGATGACATATGAACACCTCTAAATTTTATTGCCAGGAATCTACCCAGCATTTTTAATGATAACAAGTTGCAATCTATTAATCAACCAAAAGGTTAATAATTTTCAGAAGTAAAACGTTTAATATTCGACTTTAAATACGAATACGAACGAAAGGTAATTATTCTTCTCATAATATGGTCAAAACATGAACAATATGGTATTATTATCTTGTCATTATTTAGTAGAAAGGACTCGTTATGATAGATAGATATTCTTTACCGGAAATGAGTAACATTTGGTCACTCCAAAACCAATATGCTTCATGGCTTAAAGTTGAAATTGCCATTGATGAAGCTTGGTCCAAGCTTGGAAAAATCCCAGCAGAGGACGTTGAAAAGATTAAGAAGAACGCCAAGTTTGATGTTGATGGAATTGCCGAAATTGAGGCTGTTACCCATCATGATATCGTTGCGTTTACCCGTGACGTATCAAAATCACTGGGTCCAGAAAAGAAATGGGTCCACTACGGTGTAACCAGTACGGATGTTGTTGATACCGCTTGGGGTGTTCGAATCAAGCAGGCCAATGAAATTATTCGTAAAGATATTGATACTTTTATTGATGTTATCGCAAAGCAAGCTAAAAAATACAAAGACACGGTTATGATCGGCCGGACTCACGGTGTTCAAGCAGAACCAACTACATTTGGTTTAAAGCTTGCCCGTTGGTACTCCGAAATGAATCGTAACAAGCGTCGATTCGCAACTGCTTCCAAAGAATTGGAAGCTGGTCAGATTTCTGGTGCCGTTGGGACATTTGCCAACGTGCCACCATTTGTTGAACAATATGTCTGTGATTCACTTGGCCTGCGGGCACAAGAAATTACCAGCCAGATTCTTCCACGTGATTTGCATGCCGACTACATTTCAACTCTGGCATTAATTGCCACTAGTTTGGAAGAGTTTGCGACCGAAATCCGTGGCCTTCAACGTTCTGAAATTCATGAAGTTGAAGAACACTTTGATGCTGGTCAAAAGGGTTCATCTGCAATGCCACATAAGAAGAATCCAATTGGTTCCGAGAACATCTGTGGTTTGGCTCGAGTTGTCCGTGGTCACATGGTCACTGCGTATGAAGACGTCGCTTTGTGGCATGAACGTGATATTTCTCATTCATCCGCAGAACGAATCATCATCCCAGATACTTTGATCTTATTGGACTACATGCTTCACCGCTTCACTCGTATTCTTGATCGTTTGACGGTCTTCCCAGAACGCATGAAGAGCAACATGGGTCTTACCTATGGCTTGATTTACAGTCAACGGGTAATGCTTAAATTGATCGATTCAGGAATGACTCGTGAACAGGCTTATGACCTCGTTCAACCATTAACCAAACAATCATGGGACAAGGGAATTCAATTCCGTGACTTGGTTGAAGGCGACAAGAAGATTACCGACGCTTTGAGTGAAGATGAAATCAACGACGCATTTGATTACCATTACCATATTCGTCATGTTGGTGAAATCTTTGCCAGAGTTGGATTGGATTAGTTAGAAATAATTAAAAAACAAATTAAGCGCCTCTCCTAGCCGGTTTTCCGGTTCAGGAGGGGCGCTTTATTATGATTTGGAGGATGAAAGAAGTTACAGATTGATTTGGGACTAAATTGATTTCAAAATTTCATTTTATAGAAAATCCCTGTTTCCATCCTCAATGTTGGATTAGAATAAAATTATTAGGGGGGAGGAACAATAATGCATAGAAAATGGATAATTAAAGCATTAGTTGGGTTGGGACTTCTTGGAATCTTTGCCAATGTTCAAACTACAAAAGTACAGGCTAACGCAAAGACAGTTTCAACGACGCCAGCAGCATTGCGGGGAACGTGGTATTACAGTAATCGTCATGGTTGGTACACAAGGGTTAAGGTGACAAAAACAGTTATTTCGCAAATGAATCAAAGGTCTGGATTGGCCGCCTCACTCAAAAGTAACCGGGTAAAGGTAATCAAGCCTAATAAATATGGGTATTGGCGATTTAAGATAAAAGGTTATCGGCCGATTTATTTAAAATCGGGACATCATAATGGTCAGCCAGCTATTAAAGGACGTTTTGCAGGTAGAGCCTTTTCAACCGGGAAGCCGGTTTATGCATATCACTACTTACCTAATCAATTACCAAAAGACGCCTGGCAAAATATTCCTACAAAATTTCATGGTTCGTGGACAGTTCCCAAAAATAAGGAAAAAGAATATTCGCATATCGTTTTCCAATTTGGTAAATATAGTTGTGAAGCCAAGGAACAAATTCATCCCGGCGTATATTTTGGATTTGTCTTTCTTGGTCAGGCACCGGATACCAAAGATTCTCAAAAGTCCAGCTTGCGATGCTACACGCGGACATACCATAATAAAAAATATTGGGTTTTTGGACTTCGCAGTAAAACCTATGTGCAATATGATGATGTAAGCGACTATGCAGTGATATATACGACCAATGATCATCGGCCTGCATTATGGTTTGACGGTCTCGATACGTATTTGTACAAATTTTAATCATTTTCCATTTACAAAAACCAGCTGTAGACTGATAATCATCAGTTTCAGCTGGCTTTTGGGTTATCAGATTTCGCCATGCCTTCCAGTATCTAAGAACTTGACCGTATCGCCGACAATTTCATAGATTAACAGCCAACTGCCTTTAACAAACAGTGCCCGCCGTGGCTTATGGCTTTTAATCACGTGATCGTCATACTTTTCAGCAACCGGCTGACCGCTTAATATTTGTTCTTCAACTTCTTGAAAGTCGGCTTTGGAGTACCGGTTGGCTCGGATCATATTTTGATAATGCTTTTTAAATCTGGATTGATACTTGGGCTTGTACTTCGGCATTGGTTGGCTTCCTTTCGAATGGCTTATTCATTAATTATACGCCAATCGACAAATCGTTAAGCATAGAAAAAAAGACCCGACGGGGGAGTCAGGTCTTTTAGTTCAATATTCTGAGGGGAATATGAATATGATGTACGGACAGTAAATCAATGGGGGGATCAATTTACCGCCCAAAAGTTATTGGGGGTGAGTAGAAATAAATCACGTTTATCTCTTGCTCATGATTTAAATATACAGGACAAATTTAACTAAACTTAGACGAAACTTTGAAGATTTTGTGAACTTTTGGAGAGTGTGACGAGATCTGGGAGATGCGGTTTCTAAGGTCGGCTTGTTTAAAACCTGAACTTGGTTTTGAACAAGGTGGCCTTAGAAGTTAGCATCTGGATCGTCGGAACACGTTTTAACTCGGTAGATTGTTCTACAATTTGATTGAACGATATCTCAAAGAGGAAAATAAAAGCAAGGTAGGGGGACTACCTTGCTTTTACTACCTTAATCTTTTTTTGAGGGGGAGATAAGGTAAATCAAAATTGATTTTATCATTTCTGACAAATATGAGGTGAATAGCAAATCGAATTTTCTATTCGAAAATAATGATACCCCAAATGTTTAACTAAAGTGTGAATAAATTGTGAAGATTTTGTGACTTTCCAAAATTTGTTGGAGTGATACAAAATAAGGAACAAAAAAGATAAGACACGGGGATGTCTTATCTCAAGTTACCTATATTCTTAGGGGAAGAATATGAATACAAAAGTAATAAATTAAAGGGGGATTTAATTTATTACTACATAAAATGACGTATCACTTTATGTTTATATACTTACTATATAGAATGAATATGACCAAAGGTTGAACAAATTGTGAAGATTTTGTGAACTTTTTGAAATTTATCAGATAAATTTGCTTTAAAAAATCATTTATGATAGTTATTATATGAAAAAGGAGAAACGACTATGAGCTTTATGGCTAAGCGGTTACTCAAGAAATTTCGAACCGAAGATTACAAGAAAAACGTTGCTCACAGCTTTTTAAAACCCAATCAGAAGATCAATATTTTTCGTCAAAATCAGGATAAATACAAAATTTATCCGGTTAAAAATGGTCAATTGGTGACATTCGAACCAATTTCGAATCCTACCAGTCAGATTTTGTATTTTCATGGTGGCGCCTTCACGGTACCAATGAATGAAGACCAGCTGGAAATGATCACCAAGATTGCGGTCGAGTCAAACAGCCGAATTGAGGTGGCGGATTTCCCACTGCTGCCGAATCATCATGCGGATGAATTGCTGGCATTCTCTCAGGAGGCTTTTGAAATTGCCACTGATTCTGACCTGCCGACTTTCGTTGTTGCCGATTCTGCCGGGGCAAAGTTGGCCTTGCAGCTGCTGGTAAACAATCCCGGAAAAGTAGCGGGAACCAGCCTAATTTCACCATGGTTGGACATGAAGCTCACTGATCCGGAAATTGAAAAGCGGTCTCAAGAAGACGTGCTTCTGGATTTACCGACTCTCCAAAAAATCGGTGGCTGGTTCGAAAGCGGCACATCACCAGAAACGTGGGTTGATTTTAGTGATTCTTCTCAATTACAGGATTTGGGAGACATCCAAATTTTCTTTGGGGCGAATGAAATGCTGGTACCATCCAATCGTCGATTCGTGCAGGCATTGACTGATGCAGCAAACACAAATCCACTGGTGACTGAATTTAAAGACGTCTGGCATGACTACACGTTGTGGTTTAAACTCTTGGAAACAAAAAAGACCTTTAAGCAAATTGCTGAATTTGTTAAAGATCGACATGGTGCTTGAGCTTAGGAAAGGCGTGGGTATCGGACCATTTCATCATCGATCCTTGGAAGGTTAATGCAAATACGGTTCCGAAACCAATTGCGTACAGCTTGCCGGTAAAAATATATGAAGCAGTGATAATGATGACTGGCGGAATGTAGCTTAGCCACTGAGACAGCACCGCACTGCCGTGAATGTATTTGAACCGGATGATGTAGGCCAAGTCGTCGTTGGGATGCATAATCAAATTGGCTCGGGCGTACATGGAAACCGCCATTGCGACACAGTAGAGACCAATAATATCCAAGATTAGTCGAATATAGAAGTCCATTGCGGGGACGCCAAGCGAGTTAAAGATCAACGTAAAGAAGGCAACCAGGTAACTGAATGGGACGGTATAGAGCAGGTTTGAGAAGAATCGCCGCCGGTCAAACGATCCCAGCAGAAGCTGATTTGCCAGAGTGACGATGATTCCATAGAGAAACAGCGTGGTGCCCAGGGGGATGTGAACCCATTTGGATAAATTAACCGCAGAACCGGTCCAAACGGCACTTCCCAGATTTGATGAAATTGCCAGGGCGTTTCCAGCTGAATTGATAATGATTGACAGGCCCAAATAGTACAGGCGCTGTTTGAAATCTTTCATTTTAGCCATGATGTCTTCAAATTCTCCTTAAAATTCCGATGAACTTCATTGTATAATATTTGCTTTGGTTTGAACACATATAGGTAAGGGCGTGACAGGTCAAATTGGTACTGTTCTTCCGCAATTCGTGTTAATATTCAAATTAGAGGAGGCGGTCTTGTGGAACAAAAATATTCGGAAGTAGAAGCTGAAAAACATTTCGAAAATAATCGTCTGTGGTTTCGACGATTTCAAACAACCCGCTCATTTCGAAAGTTAACAAAACCGGAAAGAGCAGCTGCCGGCTACATTACCCAAGCATTTGTTGGGTTAGCCTATAAGTATCAATTACGAGGTCCACGGCAATATTCTGCAAAATCTGTCAAAGAAGTTATTTTAAATTTATTTCCTGCAAAAATCGCGGCAACAAATGTTTTTTTCACGTCAGTCATTCCAGTGATGCGTCGATACTTTGTCTTCCTGAGCGCTCAGCATAAGGTGAGCAATGCCAAGACGCTAATCAGAGCGTTGGATGGCATTAAGATCGGAACATTGTTAAGCAGCCATCGAGACATGAATAATTGGGATCAACATAAGCGCCTAGGCATGCAAGTACTGATGGGCTATAAGCTGGATGCTGATCCGGAAAAAATTGCGGCATATGAAGAAGATTATAATATGGGAGTCCCACTGAGATTCTGCTTCGATTTCAGCGTCAACCGACCACCTAAAAACATTATTTTATTAACGGAAAAATTACGCAAACGTTTTGAAAATGTGATGTATGAGAAAAACAAGTAGAGCGCGACGAGACCCGGTTAGGGCCCGGAGTACAAGGGAAAACGGACAATGATGAACGAACCTGTTCATCGTTGTCCGTTTTTTCTTGTACAGTAGGGCCCTGGGTCGTCGGAGCGTATTTCGAAAGCAGAAGGGAGCAGAAAATAAAATAAGTGCTATATCCCAAAGATGATTTAACGAACTCTTTTTCTTGTGCAGCAGTGGGTCCAGGGCCGTCGTCCACTGGAAAAAGCAGAAGGGAGCACAAGATAAAATAAGTGCTGCAGTACTGGCGTGTTCCATCCCACACAAAAAAACGCCCCGCAGAAATCCACGAAGCGCCTCACAAAATACCTATTCGTCTATGTAGACTACTTTAATAGGGTTACTTTTTTGATATTCCCCAACTTGATGACCATAACACCTTTGGCTGGCCGTTCGATGAAGGCCTCATCGTCATTGACTGCAGCAACACTGCCAGTCAGCGTGCCGTCAACGGTTTCAAGCAGTACGAGCTTGTGATTTTTGTATGCGGTCATCAATTCATTTGAAATTTCTTTCGTTGCAATAGTCACCATTGTCACCTCTTATGATAAAATTAATTATAGTTCACAAATCTGCTTAATGTAAACAATTTTTCTCACAAGCGCAACCTTAAGAATAATTTATGAGCATTTTTTTGCATTTAGCGCTAAAGTGGATATATAGGTTAAGTGAAAGGGGTATTAAAATGACTGAACGTCAATTGATTCAAGAAATTTTAAATACTGTTGATGTTATTTATAGTTTTGTAAACACCGACGATGACAAGAAGGAATACGAAATCGTGATTAACCGTCAGGATGGGGATCACCGTCCACTCGAGAACGTCAACAAGGAAATCAAGCATTACTTCACTGACGCCAACTTTAGTTACGACGAAGAGCTCAATGACAACGGCGACGATATTCATGTTCAAGTAAAACGATAATTGGTCTAGTTGAATATTACTTCACAGAAGTTATTGAACAGGCAATTTGAATTGCGATGCACGTTATGGTATAGTTCATAATGTGCTTTTTTCATATAGTCAAAAAGGCTGTATACTATAACTAAATCAAAGTTACTTAAAAATTTTTCAGAGAATATGTAATCGCTTTCTAGTGATCGGAGGGAATTTGATGTTAACAGATACACCAAAATATGTTTTATCAATTGATCAAGGTACCACTTCCACCCGGGCAATGATTTTTGATCACAACGGCCGCAAAGTTATTGAAGCGTCGAAACCTGTTAAGCAGGTTAGCCCCCACAACGATTGGGTGGAAACTGATCCCAACGAAATTTGGACATCCGTTTTGAATGTGATTTCTTCTGCATTCATTGATGCTGGAATCCATCCCGAAGATATTGAGGGAATTGGGATTGTTAACCAACGTGAAACAACGCTTATATGGGACAGAGAGACCGGTGAGCCGATTTATAATGCCATTGGCTGGCAGTCAAAGCAAACCGCTGGTCTAGCCCGTAAATTGAAGAATGACGGGTATTCCGGCATGATCCACAAGAAGACCGGGCTGATTATTGATTCATACTTTTCAGCTACCAAAGTCCGTTGGATTTTAGACCACGTTGACGGTGCTCAAGAACGTGCCGAAAAGGGCAAATTAATTTTCGGAACCGTTGACACCTGGCTGGTTTGGAAACTTTCCGGTGGGGAGTACCATGTGACCGACTTTTCCAATGCCAGTCGTACCATGCTGTTTAATATTCACACTCTCCAGTGGGATGATGACATTTTGAAATTATTAAACATCCCCAAGTCAATGCTGCCGGAAGTGAAGACTTCCAGTGAGCTTTATGGAACAACCAAGAACTATCAGTTCTATGGGATTGAGGTTCCAATCGCCGGGATCGCCGGTGACCAGTCAGCCGCTTTGATTGGGCAGTTGGCATTTGAACCCGGCATGATTAAGAACACTTACGGTGATGGTGCATTTATCATGATGAACACGGGATCCAAGCCGGAAATTTCGGATGACAACCTGTTAACCACCATTGCGTACGATTTAGACGGGAAAGTCACTTATGCCCTTGAAGGATCGATCTTCGCGGCTGGGACCGCCTTGTCCTGGTTGGCTGACAGTTTGCAGTTAATCGACAACGTTCCCGAATCACGGCAGGCAGCCATGAATTCCGAAGATGACGATGAAGTGTACGTTGTTCCGGCATTCAATGGTTTAGGTGCGCCATACTGGGAACAAGATGTCCGTGGAGCGGTCTTTGGCCTGACCCGTGGAACAACTAAAGATGATTTTGTCAAAGCTACTTTGCAGTCAATTGCTTATGGAACCAAAGACATCATTGAAACAATGGAAAAAGACACCAATATTCACATCCCAGAATTAATGGCCGATGGTGGTGCCTCACGAAACAGTTATCTGATGCAATTCCAAGCTGATATTTTAAATATTCCGATTCAGCGGGCAGCCGATGAAAATACGACGGCATTCGGTGCGGCAATTTTGGCTGGCTTGGCAGTCGGCTTTTGGAAAGACATTGATGAAATCAAGAGCCTTCAGGAACCTGGCCGAACTTTCAAACCAAATATGGAAGACTCCCGACGTCAGAAATTATATCGGGGTTGGAAAGCTGCGGTTCAAGCAACAAGAGGATACCGAGTTCGAATTTAATCACCCTGTTTGTAAAATTAAGTTAGAAATTTAAAAAGCCATTTGTGATAGACTTTTGAGTGTTGAAATCAAAAGAAAGGCTGATCACAAATGACCTATACTCATCTTACCATAGACGAACTCACTACAATTTATTCCTTTTGGAAGCTCAATAAAAAGGCTTACCGAGTAGCACCAGCACTCCACCGGAGTGCTGAAACCGTTTATCGCATCTATCGTTTTCTTGACGCTGGCGGTACGCTTATTGATTACCAACAACATTATCGACGGCACAAACAACATTGTGGGCGTAAGCCCATTCAACTAGCCCCTGATGAACTGGTTTATATCCAAGCCAAAATTCAAGCGGGGTGGCAACCAGATACAATTATTAATCGCCACGAACGTTCTTTTAGCTGCGGCGTACGAACCCTATATCGCATTTTCAAACATGATGCTTTTGGCTTGTTCGCCAAAGATTTACCCATGCATGGTCAGCGTCACCCTAATGGGTACGTTGAACGACGAGGAAAAGCTGGGCAATTGGGCAGAGATTTAAAAACCCGTTATCAGGACTATCCTAATTTTAAACGAGAATTCGGTCATTTAGAAGGCGACACGGTTCAAGGCAAAAACCATCAGGGTGCCGTAACCACACTGGTTGAACGGCAGACCAAGGTCGCAATTGTTTTGAATTCACATACCAAGTCATCACAAAACGTCAATCGTAGTTTAGCAGCCTGGTTGACGAAGCTGCCACGCCACTTGTTTAAGTCCATCACGTTTGATAATGGTAAGGAGTTCGCCGGTTGGCGAACGATTGCTAACCAGTTTGATTTAAATATTTACTTTGCCGCTGTAGGAGCACCCAATCAACGTGGGTTGAATGAAAACACCAACAACTTACTTCGTAAGGATGGGTTGCACCATGATCTCATCATGGACCAGCTATCAGATGAATTTGTCCAGGCTGTTGCTAGTCGACGGAACCATATTCCCAGAAAAAGTCTCAATTATCAAACACCACTTGAGGCATTCGTAAATCAAATCACTGATGAGCAGCTAAAATTTCTAACTTAATTTGACATTTGAAGTCATTAAAAAAGTCCTTCAACTTAAATGGTTGAAGGACTTTTTGTGTTTAATTGTTGTTTTTATCTTGAGGCTCTTTCCAATATTTCGCGCTTGTCAGCAGTTCTTTTGAACGATCATCGGCTGGTACAAAACCGATGTTGAACAAATGCTTAAAGTACATCATATTGTAAATCAGCATCCAAACGATTCCAAGACCGTATGAACCGAATGAATAGGCAATTTGGAAAGGTTCACCCATTCCAAGTGAGAGTGCCATTCCGGCGATAATTTCAACTCCGGCCATACAGAGGAGGTTGTACCAGTCCGACCTGAAAATTGGCACCCAGAGATTAAACAGCAGGGCGGTAAATGATGGTCCCACCTTGGCGATTCGAATCTGACCGTTTGTTTTATTGACAACCGTCGCAAAGTTTGGTGGAATCGGCAACCCCATTGGATTGTTGGGATCGTTTTGATTGTTATCATCATTGTTGCCGTTACCAAATGGATTTTGCATCGGGAACCTCCTTTCGGATTATTGATTATTTTTTCTTGAATTTAACAACACATTCACAGCGTGAAGTTTGTGGCATCAAATCAACTGATTGAATGTATTCAACATTATACTTCTCAGTCAATTTTACTAGATCCTGAGCCAAAGTCGATGGATTACAGGAAATATAGACAAACTTTTTCGGAACGATGTCCAAAATTGTGTCGATGAGTGAGTCGGCCAAGCCAGTCCGTGGTGGATCGACGATCAGGGCATTAGGTGTCCAACCGCCTTCAATCCATTCCGGCAACAGGTCTTCAGCTTCTCCAACTTCGTATAAACAGTTAAAAATACCATTTCGAACTGAATTGGCGTTGGCGTTTTCGACAGCTTCGGCGATGGTATCCATCCCCCGAACTTCTCGAACCTGCTTGGCAACGGATAATCCAATCGTTCCGACACCGGAGTAAGCATCAACCAACTTTTCATCACCTTTAAGGTCAAGTGCTTTGAAGGCTTGCTCATAAAGAATCGAAGTCATCTCAGGGTTGGCCTGCAGGAAGGCTCTTGCGGACAAATCAAATTTCAATCCGTTCAAGACTTCGGTAATGGTTTCCCGGCCGGCCAGATGAATCATTTCTTCTCCCCAGATCAGGGAAGTTTTACCAGGGTTGACGTTTTGCATGACAGAAACAACTTCTGGTAATTCTGCTTTAATCCGTTCGAGTAATTGATGCTTCTTGAGTAATTTCTTGCTTTGGGTGATGAATGTTACCTGAACCTGATCCGTGGCAATTGCTGCCCGGACAACCACCGTCTTGATGATGCCGGCATTCATGTCTTCATCATAAGCAGGGATTCCAAGCTCATCGATCATCGTCACAATCGCCCGCATGACTTTCATCGTCAATGGGTATTGTAAGGCAGAAGTTTTCAAATCAACAACGTCATGACTGCGGGCTTTGTATAATCCGGCAATCGTGTTGCCATCGGCGTCTTTTCGAATCTGGAAAGTGGCCTTGTTTCGGTAGTGGGTTGGATCTTCCATCCCAATAGTTGGTAACAGCTTAAATCGGCGGTAACCGTTTGGCTGGTACTTTTCCAAGGATTGACGAACTACGTCACGCTTGAATTCCAGCTGCTTTGGATAGGCTAAATTCTCCAGCTCGAAACCACCAACGTTATTGGCATAATCGTCGACTGGTTGAATTCGATCCTTACTCTTTGTCAAAATTTCAACTAAGCGTGCCCGAATAAAGTTATTTAAATCGTCGGTAACTTCGACGACCACTTTTTCAGTTGGCAGGGCACCGGGTACAAACACTAATTTTCGTTCGTAATACCCGATTCCTTCACCGTTGATGCCCATGCGCTTAATATCAATTGTTAATTGTTCACCCTCGTTTACGTGAACTTCATTATTATCGTTATACATTGAACCGTCCTTATTTTCTGTGACCTTTAATATTCCTAGTTAATAGTATGATAGCACATCACGTGTGAAATTCGTATGTGAAGGGGAGTGGTGGGCTAATAAAAAGAAGGCCGGAACAAATGTGAAAGTTTTGTTCTGGCCTTTTTGAAATGATTGTTTATTCAAATTGATGTGGAATTCGGGTTAGTGGTGAGTGGGCGAATGTTAACTGGTTGAAACATCCTGTCCTTATCATTACCTAAACGTGTTTCGACGGCCGGCTGAAAGCTTGCCTAGCCTACTTGGCGACGTACCTGACCTTGGCCTTGTCATACTCTAAACGTGTTCCGACGGACCTGACCCCTACTGCATAAGCTAATTCAATCAACAAGGAACTAAGCCCGTTCCTTATTGCTCGAATCACCTTATGCTCCGGGGCCACCCGGTCCTCGTCACACTCTAAACGTGTTTCGACGCAACTGAGGCTAACTTCTAAGTGCCATTCAATCAAACCCCAGAACCGGGGCTTTAATCGAATGACCCTTAGAAACCGCCTCACCCGTTGCTCGTCACACTCTGCTCCTTACCACGTCGCCTTATCCGGATCCGTTGCCAATCCTGCCTTGCCGTGGAAGCCGTCAATTGTCTTCATGTCTGAATTTGATAAGTTGAAATCAAATATGTCGGCATTTTCCTTGATATACTTCTCATGAACTGACTTAGGCAGTGGTAGGAATCCGTGCTGGAGTGACCAGCGGAGGACCACTTGTGCCGGTGTCTTATCGTACTTTCTGCCAATGGTTGCCAATTCCGGAATCTTGAAGATTTCGCCGGTACCAAGTGGGCTGTAAGCTTCGGTTAAAATATCGTGATCGTCGTTATATTCAACGACTGCCGGCTGCAGGTCCGATGGGTTGATGAACATTTGGTTGACCATTCGCTTTACCTTGGCCGTTTCCAATAAGGCATCCAGGTGTTTCGGCCTGAAGTTGGAAACACCAATTGCCTTGGCAGTTCCCTGGTCATAAAATTCTTCCATGGCTCGCCATGATTCGGCGTTGGCCTGCTTCCAATTGTCACGGAAGGCAACTGGATTTGGCCAGTGAATTAAGTAAAGATTGACGTAATCCAATCCTAATTTATCAAGCGAGCGGCCGAATGCTTCCTTGGTCTTTTCATAACCGTGATCGGCATTCCAAAGCTTTGTGGTGACGAACAAGTCCTCGCGGGGAACGCCGCTGTCCTTGATTGCCTGGCCGACACTTTCTTCGTTACCGTATGCGGCAGCGGTGTCAATGTGGCGGTAACCGGCATTTAAAGCAGCCAGCACAGCGTGATAGGCTTCATCACCGTCAGCTGACTGCCAAGTACCAAAACCAACTTGAGGAATCTTAACTCCGTTATATAAGGTGTAAGTATCTGTTAATGACATATTGAATCCTCCTTATGTGTTTCTACCTTTATTTTATAGAAATCAAATATTAAGTACAAAGAATTTATCCATCGAGGAGTGTTCACCATTGTTGAGGGGATGGCCCAAGTCGGTAAATCCGTATGATTGATAAAGGTGGACGGCTTCTACGAGTGAATGATGGGTTTCCAAATAAATGGTTTTGTACCCGGCGCCTTTGGCAAACCCCATGGCAGTGTCCAAGAGCCTGTAACTGAGATGCTGGCCGCGGGCGGATTCTGTGATATACAATTTTTGAAGTTCAGCAATCTTGTTAACCGGATCAAATTCAGCGATCCCATTGCCGCCAAGGACGTCATTATATTTATCGACAGCGACAAAATATTCCCGGTTATCTTTTTTATCGTAAAAGCTGCTTAAATGATCTAATTCTTTGTCAAAGTAGGCAGTGCCGGGGATGTCGAGCCCGTATGATTTTAACGAAGCACGAATAATCGTTGCCATCCGGGGATCGTCGCCAGCTTCAATCGGCCTGATTTTTACCATACTGTCAGCTCCTTTCATTAATGTTTGATTAGCATGTTACCACTTTTGGAATTGCAGAGTAAAGCCCATGTGAGCGCTTTAACGTGATATACTGGAATTAATTTAAGACAAGTTCGGGAGGGATCACTATGGATCAAAAAGTTGCGATTGTTACAGGTGCTTCATCAGGAATCGGCAAGCAGATTGCCAAGAACCTCTATCGAAATGGAATGAAAGTCTATGCGTTGGCTCGTCGGGTTTATGCGATGAATGAACTCGATGACTTGGGCATTCACACAATGCATCTTGATGTAACCGACCATGATGAAATTGATCGGGTGGTGAGTCAGATTGTTGCGCAAACTGGTCGAATTGACGTTCTGGTCAATAATGCCGGAATTGGCTCATTTGGTTCTGTCGAAGAAATGACACTGACTGAAGGCGAGTATGAATTTAAGGTCAACGTCTTTGGATTGGTCAAAATGATTCAGGCGGTCCTTCCGGTAATGCGTAAACAACACAGCGGCCGGATCGTCAACATGTCGTCAATGGCTGGTAAGCTGGGTAACATGCTGCTTGGCAGCTGGTACATCGGCTCAAAGTTTGCCGTTGAAGGCATCAGTGATTCACTGCGTCAGGAACTGAAACCATTTGGCATTGACGTGGCGGTTATTGAACCCGGCGCAATTCAATCCGAATGGAAAGATGGCGCAATGGATCGAATGATGGAAGCTTCCGGCAGTGGCCCATATGCTAAATTGGCCCGCAGATCGGCAGCGTTCTTCGCCATCTCATATAAGTTTGCGGCAGCACCAAGAGTCGTCGCTCGTGCCGTGGATCGGGCAGTCTTTTCAAGAAGGCCGAAAACCAGGTACGCAGTGGGAACTGGTGCAAGACCAGCGTTGCTGATGAAGCGAATTTTGCCGGACAAGTGCCTGGATGCATTCTTTGAGGCGTTGAATAAGTATGCTCAACAGGTGGTTAACAGGGAAACAAGTCAAAACAGATAGCAATTGACCACCTTAATTAAATAAAGTACCATTAAATCAGAACCACACTAGGGGAACTGCTAGAAGCAGCTGAGACCGACCTGAAAGGCCGAAACCCTTGGAACCTGTCAGTTAGGACTGGGGTAGGAAAGTGAGAGAGTGCGACGAGGACCGGGTGAGGCGGTGTGTAAGGTCGAAATAATTAAAATCCTGGGTTTGGATTTAAATTATTTTGGACTTACACGTTAGCCTCAGGTCCGTCGGAGCACGTTTCAGCTAGGTGAAATGCGAGCATCACACCCAACATTTACACCCAACCGAAAGCCAACTAAAAAATCACAAACCAACCACAACCCGGAGCTGCAGACACCAAGTGTCTTCAGCTCCTATTTTTGTAGAACTAATCAAAAAGGAGAAGAAAAGATGAAAATCGATTTACTAGATACATTACGGAAAAAGAACCCAATTGCTTTTAACATTTCAAACTTTGTGACTGTTCAGGATGTTGCCAACGGAATTAACGCATTAGGGGCATCACCAATTATGTCCGAGGAGAAAAACGAAGCTGAGCCAATGGTTCAAATGGCTGACTCAGTGACAATCAACCTGGGCGCATTTACCGAAGGCCAGCTAGACCAAATTAGTGCGGTTACAGCATTTGCCAACAAATACAAGAAGCCAATCATTATTGATCCGGTGGCTGTTGGAGCAGTTGAATACCGGAAGGAACGTTGTAATGAGTTGCTCGATCAAATTGATGTTGCCGTTATTCGTGGTAACGCAGGTGAAATTGCCGCATTAGCTGACGTTAAGTGGAATGCCAAGGGAATTGATGCCGGTGAAGGCAGCGGTAACTTGGAAGAAATTGCCAAGAAGTTGGCTAAGAAACGCAATTGTGTGGTTGTCGAAAGTGGCAAAACCGACATTATCACTGATGGTGATGCCGTTATCCGAATTTTCAATGAAACCGATTTGTTCAAACTTCACGTAGGTTCAGGCGATATGCTGTCCAGCACGATTGGCTGCTTCTGTGGAATTGAACATGATTATTTTGAAGCAGCTCAAACAGCAACGGCCATCTTTGACGTTGCCGGAGAAGTGGTTGCCAAAGCAATGGACAAGCCACTGGCAGGATCATTTGGTGTGCGGTTAATTGATGAATTGCATTTGATTGATACAAAGACGGTGGAGAAGAACGCAAACTTTGAATAGAGTGTGACTCGCAACGGGTGAGGCGGTTTCTAAGGGTCATTCGATTAAAGCCCCGGTTCTGGGGTTTGATTGAATGATGCTTAGAAGTTAGCCTCAGGCCCGTCGCCAAGTAGGCTAGGCAGGCTTTCAGCCGGCCGTCGAAGCACGTTTCGAGTGTGACGAGCAACGTGGCAGACAGCAAGTCACAAGTCACACCGTAAAACCGAGGACAAACTAACGGAGGTCAAAGGATAATGACAAACGAAACAATTCAAACTTTAACAATTGCCGGAACTGATAGCGGTGGTGGTGCCGGTGTTATGGCCGACATCAAGACCATGCAGATGCGGCACGTTTTCTCAGCTGCCGTCATTGTGGCCGTTACCGCTCAAAATACGATCGGGGTTCAAGATTTCATGCCAATTCCGAAAAAATTGATTGATGAACAATTTGCCTCAGTGGCATCTGATTTAAAGATCCGTGCCTGCAAGACGGGGATGCTTGCGGATGTCGCCACCGTTGAAGCGGTTGTTGAAAACCTCAAGAAATATGATTTGGGTACTTTGACCGTTGACCCGGTCATGGTAGCCAAAGGCGGTGCCCGACTGCTCTCAGAGGATGCCATTAAAACGGTTCGTGAACAATTATTGCCTTTAGCCGACATTTTGACACCTAATTTACCGGAAGCCGAAGAATTAACCGGGATGAAGATTGAAAGCAAAGATCAGATGATTGATGCTGCCAAGAAGCTCCAAGACCTGGGCGTTAAAAATGTCTTGATCAAGGGTGGCCATCAGACTGAATCAAAGGAATCTTCTGATTTCATCCTGCTTGAAAGCGGCAAATCGTTCTGGGTCAGCGCTCCTCGAATTGATACGGTTCGAACTCACGGAACCGGCGACACGCTTTCATCATGTATTACTGCTGAAATTGCCAAGGGTGCTGATGTGGAAACGGCCATTCGAATCGGTAAGAAATACGTTCAGGCAACCATCGCCAATGGGATTCAAGTTGGCCATGGTCACGGACCGTTGAATCACTGGGCAACCTTTGAAGGGGACGGTGAATAATATGGGAATGAAATTCGAGCCGGATATGCTGCGGGCATATTTCATTGCCGGCACTCAAGATATCAAAGATAAGAGTAAGACGCTGCAGGAAGTTGCCAAGCAGGCAATGGAAGCCGGCATTACCGCATTTCAGTACCGTGAAAAAGGTCCAGGATCATTGTCCGGATCTGCAAGGGATGAAATGGCGGCCGACCTTCGAGAGATGTGCAGTGATTATGAAATTCCATTTATTGTCGATGATGACGTCGATCTGGCGATCAAGACCAATGCGGATGGCATTCACGTGGGCCAAAAGGACGAACGGGTTACCAAAGTGATTGAACAGGTTGGTACCAAAATGTTTGTCGGCCTTTCTTGTGATACCAAAGAACAAATTGATATTGCCAATCACATCGATGGCATCAGCTATCTTGGAAGTGGCCCAGTATTTCCAACCGGTTCCAAAGCGGATGCGGATCCTGTAATCGGTGTCGATGGATTGGCAAAATTAGTTAAAGTCAGTCAATTACCGGTTGTGGCAATTGGCGGGATTACCGAAAAAAATATCGTTGAATTGCCGAAGACCGGAGTTACCGGTGTTTCAGTCATTTCAATGATTGCCCAAAGCGATGATATTTTTCGCACGGTGAAGGTAATGAATGATACATTCAGAGTGTGACGAGCAATGGGTGAGCGCAAAATAGGCTCAGCAGTGTAAAAGGGCTCAATGTAAAATCAAATAATATTGAATATAAAATTAAAAGATTGGGGCAGGATGAATTCCTGTTCCAATATTTTTTGGTTGTTTTAGTTTTTGGGGGTTTGAGGGTTCTAGTTACGGTTGTTGTTTATTACTTTTATTTAGCCGAAACGTGTTCCGACGACCCAGATGCTAACTTCTAAGAAAACTTTGATTAAAGCCCTCAAGACCAGGGCTTTAATCAAAGTTCCCTTAGAAACCGCATCTCCCGGGTCTCGTCACACTCTAATCCAAATTAAATCCTTCCACATCCGCCTTTGGCAGCTGGTTTACTTCACCCGTCATTGTCTTCATGACATCGGTGTTGTTTCTTGTATAGTAGTAAACTTTGTACGGCGCTGTTGCGTCCTGCTTTCCTTTATATGTTTCAAGGACTGGCTGCTTAAATCCAGCGACGTTTCGATTGCTTATTCTTGCCAAGCTGACATCGGACGTATTTGGTGTGCCAAATGCCTTCCAAGTCTTTGACGATGTCGGGCCGAAGACGAAGTAGTTTCCTGATCGGTCGTAAAATGTCTGATCTGAATGATAGCTGACACTGTGCTTACCGAAATAGATGTCGGCTTTATTGCCATACCAAGCACCTCTAAATGTTTTGGAAACTTCACTTGGGTTTGATGCCGACGCATCGTTGTGATGATGGGCAACCACGCCTGAAACCCCGATTGTGGCTACAAAGATTAATGTTAATAATACTGTAATTGTCGACTTTTTCATGATTATCCGCTCCCCGGATCTATCTCTACCTATTAACACTTATAGCGTAACGCGGCAATGTAAATTAAGTGTAAATATTAGGTATCAAGAATGTATAAAATCCATATTACCCTCAGATTACAAATGTTAGGTTTGGATGAAAAACATGCATAAAACTTGTGATTTAGTGTAAAAGTCGGTTTAATAGAAGGTGAACACATTTTTATTATGCAAAAATTTAATTGGGGTGAGATTGAATGAAAGGACATTTTAAATTAGCTCTAGCAGCTGCACTGGTCTTTGCAACTGCCGGAGTATTTGGCATTGCCGCACCGAGTGCCAATGCGGATGTCATTGCAAATCCTGGTTCTGCAGGATCAATTCCGCAAGTTAATTCCGGCAACGTGCTGAAAGATTACAATGAGAATTCACTCAATGTAGTCAACAACTCGACGCCACAGGGGAATGTAAGTAAAAAGTATACAAAATATTCACTGGATCCAACTGGTTACAACTACGGTAATTCATACAACACAATTGCCGGCAGTTCACAAAGTAATACATTTAAGACCAAATTTTTCCTGCCAGATGGATTTAACGTTTCCAACTTCCAACATGGTAACTTCCAAAGTGTAACCCTTGATGGTGACGGTAATATTTACTTCATCGAATCAAACGGTACCAACACTAACCAAGGTGCTATTGTTAAGTTCAACATGGCCAAGCTTCAGCAATTAGGTGTTGGATCGGATGTATTGTTGTTATGGCGTGCATTTGATTACTTCAACCCATACACAACTGATGGTCAGGCTCATAACGATGAATACAACCAAGTCAACGCTCAATTACAGGGTGCATTCAGCAAGGTTCAATCATTAACAACTACTTTGAACCAAAACAAGTCTTGGCAGAATAACCAGAACAACTACATGAAGAATGCGCAAAAGTGGTACTACAGCTGGAAGAACAAGAAAGCTAAGTACAACAAGATTGCCAAGTCTTCAAGATATTCATACAACACCCGTGCCAAAGCTAAGAAGACTGTGAAGACAGCTACTTCGAAGATGGCTCGTTGGATGAAGTCATACAAGATGCACAAAGCTAAGATTGCCAAATACAATACTAAGATCAGCGGCATTCAATCACAGATTGATACTTACCAAGGTCAAATTGACGATGCCAAGGCTCAAAACCCTGACATGTTCAAATACGTTGATATTGCCCAAACCGCTCAATTGTCACCAGAAGTTGATATTGGCCATGGTCAAACATTGTCATACAACCCACAGAACAAGCATATCTACTTAGCCGAAGATAATACTTTGACTGACCTTGCTTCACGTGATGACAACAACACGGTTCTTGAAATGGATCCAAACACTTTGAAGCCAATCCGTGAATACAACTTCAAGATGTACCATGGTGATAGTGCCAACCTTCAGTTACACACATTGGCATTTGATAAAGATGGTAATGCCTACTGGGGTCGTAAGTTAAATGGTGGTTATATGTTCTTCTATGGTCGTCTTGACGAAAATGGTGTCAGCTTCCAAGCTTCGTCATCAATGGTCGGCAAACGTGGTGGATCAACTAACCAAGGTGTTGCAGTCAACCCTGCAAATAACCGTTTGTACTTTGTTTCTGATGATATTTTAACTTCAGTACCAACATCACAAGTTCAAAGCGGTAACTTCTCAGCTAACGATATTCACTATCAAGCCTTTGATTCAGGCCGTGAGTTCGAGAGCTTAGCCTTTGACCAAGATGGTTACGGCTACTTGTTGGCATTGTGGCCACCTGAGTTGATGCAGTCAACTGAACCATTGAATTAGTTCAATAAGTTTGTAAATTCAAAAAGATTCAAGCCTTTAATTGGGCTTGGATCTTTTTTATGGCTAAACAGCGGGGGCAATGCGTTATCAAGTAGCCGGCGGATACATTACTGCCAATGCCAAATTTGTGAAAACAATCAAATAGCCAATAAAAAAATTCAAGTTCAGAATTCGAACTTGAATTTTTTTATTGTCTCGGAATGCTTGAACGGTAATGGTTTCAATTACTTACTTACTTTTAATGGGTTGACGGAAAGATAACTTATTTGTTAAGTTAGGCTTGTGAAGTGGCTAGGGGAATTGTGAGCGCAAATGGTTGACACACGTGTCATAATGGCTGTTTTACGATAGATCATCAGGGATGTAAGCATAATAAATTTGTTCTGGGGGGAATGAATGATGAAATATAGCGTTTTTTTAGGCAACTTGAAGAAGTCGGTCTTTGCGATTGTAATGATTCTTCTTTCAGTTGTCTTTTTGTCTGGATCGCTAAATGCGCATGCCCAAGCAGTTAATGGGTCACCAACGCTTTCGGCAGTTCAGAACACTTTGTCACAAGCAACAACGAATCCGAATAAAGCCGTGCCCAATGATCCGAGCTTGGATTCAGCATCATCGACTAAGGAATCCGGTGTTATCTTGAAGAATAGTACGGTCCAACTTGACCCCGCTATTTTTAAAGATCCGAAAACGGAAAACAACTTCTATCCGGGCGACACCATCAACATGCTTGCCTTGATTGAAGCGTAAGGAACCGGGCAGGATTATGTCGATGGCCATGTCAAAATTTATTTGAGTAAGGATATCTTTAACGAAGTCTCAGATAATGACATTTCATCCAGTGATTTCTTGTCGTCTCCGGCCAAAGTCACCGAAACGGATACGGATTGGGTTATCAATATGAACTTGAATAAGGTTCCAAGTGGTGCCCATATCGGGATTCCGTTTATCGCAACTTTAAAGCCTGGCAAGATTCATAACAATAAGGACTATAAAGTTCCAAGCGAATATTACGACAGTAAGAATACGTTACTGTTTAAGACCGATGACTTCGCCATCCATACGCAAACAACTGATCCAACCTCGTACGGTCCCGGAGTCTCTGAGGATTTGGATGCCAGTGATTGGGATTCAAATGATGCTTTGAAGGCCGCAACCGATGTATCCGTAAATGGAAGCGGATTTAATTATTATGACTATCTGCCAAGTCTCCATTATACAAACCATAGTGAGCCTGGTGATTATACAGTATCTGTTAAGCTTCCTGCAGGGTACAAAGTCCCTTCGGGCGGTGCTGGTAATTGGACGTATGACGCTGCCAAAAATACGTTAACTCAAAAAGTGACGTTGGATACAACGAATGCCACAAGTTCAGATAGTATCCAATCGTTAGGTAGCTTTACATTGACCGTACCAAAGGGCTATAAAGCAGGTACTTCAGTGGAGCTGCCAACTACCACTACCGGTCCTAACGGGGATGTGTCGACAAACAGTTATTATTTGAATCTTGATAAAACCTATGTCAATCCGCCGACTCCAGATTACTTTTATCCATATGCCGGTAAGTCTATGAAGTTCCAAGATATTGGCTCTTCATCCGATGTCAATAGAATTAAATCATCGACACCAGTTGTTTCTACATTGCAGCCAATGAGGTACTATAATTCCAATGGCACCAGCAAGACGCCTAGTTCGATGGCATTGAGCAGTGTTGAAGACAATCCACAATTTGATTATCCAACTAATGAAATTTCCTTTGTTGACAGTAGTAGCATAAGTTCCAGCAAGCAGGACGAATTAAACGACAATACGGTCACTGGAACGTATATGGACGGTTCGACACAAAAGAAAGTAACACTTGGATCTGTCCAATTTGGCAAACCGCTGAAATATAATGAGCAAAATTATACCAATATTACGGTTACTTTCAAATCTCCAGTTGATTTGAGTTTAAACGAGCTTGAAAACGTTGAATTGCAAATTACCGGTCATATGACTGATGACACGATCAACGCCTTCAAGAAGAGTAATAATACCCAGCGCGACTATGACAACGCTATGACGGCAACATTTACCAAGACTAAGCTTTCATCCTATACAGGTTCACTCAGTACCGATGGCTATGTCTATTTAAACCAAGATATGCCAACCATCGGTTATTATGATTATGACAGTGACGGTAACGGCTTAAGTCTTTCTGGTCAAAATGATCAGAATGGTACAGTTCAAATGCTTGGTGGTAAGCCGTTAATCGCCCAAATGGGTGTTTATGCCTATAACAACGGCAGTGATAAACTGCAACCCAAAGACGGTAAAGTAGTTTTCATTGTTCCAGATGGCATTTCGTATGATTCAAAAGATACGGCTGATGTCCAAAATCTAAAGAACATCAAAACCGTTCAAAACTATGCGGGTTCAGGTAAAACTGCCGTGATTGGCGACATTACCAACCCAAGTAGTTTTGAAACATCAAGTGGAACCATCAACTATCAAGTGCCATTAACTGATGATGGTTCGATGATTTCTGGTTCATATAATATCCAGTCATTCTTTGTCTTCACTAACAATAATGGTAAGCCCGGAAATATGACTGATTTCCAAGTTGACAGCAATGCAAAACGGACCGCTGACACTTATGGAATTTATTCATCAACTAACAACAAGGACAATGTCATTTCCGACACCAAAGACTTTACTTACCTGCCTGACCGTAAGCTGGTCATGGTCAATAAAGTAAAGGTCTTTGACCCTGAGACAAATGCTTGGAGTGAACCGGTACGAAATACTGGTGACAATGCCTTCATCGGTGACAAGCTTGAGTATGTCGACACTATGTCCAATGATGGACTTTCACCATATACCTACTTGGATGTCGTGGGAGTCTTACCTTACCCAGGTGATGAAAAGATCGATGGCAGTCGGGGCTCCAATGTTCAAATGCACATTACAGGGCCGATTAAGTTGGATACGGACGGTTATACCGTTTCCTATTCAACTGCCAAGCCTGACAAGACGCTCTTGAATAACTACAAAGCAACCTTCACTTCTGATGTATCGAAGTGGACTGCATCCGATTGGAATAAGGTCACGATGATTCGGATCACATCCAAATCAGGAACTGTCTTGAATATCAATCAGACGGTCAACTTCACTTATCCATCAGTTGTACCAAGCGTTGCCAAGGACAGTTCAATCGCCAACAAGGCGACAGGAATTAATACCTTTATTGTCCGGACCAGTGATCACGATGTGAACTTACTGGAATCCAAGTCGGCAACTGTTAATATCAAGCAGCCTTACGTTCCGGTAAACCTCCAATTCTGGACGAAAGACCAGGATGGCACTGAACATCAAATTGCCACCGCAAAACAGTTTGCCGATCAAAAGATTGGTTCGAAGTTCACTAAGAACGCCGCCGATTTTCCAATTGATCACTACATCCCAGTCGATAGTAAAGATCATACAATCACGGTCAGCCGAAATGCCAACAATAACGTATTGAAATTATGGTATAAGGCAAAGCCAAATGACGCCACTGTCAAAGGCGTTGTTAAGTTCCAGGATATGTCGGGGAACTCCCTGGCAAAGGATGTCGCCTTCAGCGGAACCACCGGTTATCGATATGACGTTAATACGATCGATGCCGTTAAGACCGCATCCAAGAAGATTTTGGGTGAAGGATACTTCCTTTCCGCAACGGTTGGCGCACCAACCGGAATCTTTGCTTTAGGCAAGCCGGTAAAGGTTATCTTCAAGTATGACAAGCATGTCACACCACCTAACCCAAATCCGAAACCGAAGCCAAATCCAAATCCAAATCCTAATCCAACACCAAATCCAACTCCAACTCCGACGCCAACACCGGTTCCAGGTCCAAACGAGCCGGATAATGTTGCAAAGAAGAACGAAGCGGTTTACGCCTTGAAGAAGGTGTACCTCTACCAGAAGCCAACCTTTAAGAAGTCACAGCGTAAAGCCAGTTATGTATCCAAGCCACGAGTTTACCGTCCAATGTTTGTTGTAACGGGTTATGCCCGTTCAGCTAATGGCATCTTGCGGTACAAAGTCCGTGACGTCAACCATCTGACAAAGAACCGTCATAAGACTGGTTACATTACCGCACGATGGGCTTATATCCGTCCGGTTTATTATCAAAGCAAACACAAGACCATCACCGTGATCAATCCACGTGGGGTCAACGAATATAAGAAAGCCAACTTGACTGGTAAGGTTCGTAACTTCAAGCAGGGTAAGGTACTTAAAGTTAAGAAATTTATCCACCACAACTTGACGACCCGATATGTTTTGACAAATGGTCACTACATTACCGGTAACCGGAAGTTGATCAAGATGGGCAAGACGCACTTCCCTAAGTACGTTAAAGCTAAGAAAGCTGTTAACCGTTATAAGACAGTTAACTTGCACCACAAGAACAAGCATTACAAGAAGGGTAAGGTATTCAAGGTTTACCGCATTGACTACTCACATGCCAACAGTGTTACCAAGCACGGCACCATGCGTTACCGGGTAGCCGGTGGGTATATTGCCGCCAACCCTAAGTTCATGAAGACAGTTAAATAGTCTAAATGGATGCAAAAATCCGCGAGCAAGTAAAATTGTTCGCGGATTTTTAGTGTTTTTACTTGTAAGCCTGCTTGATGCCGGCAATGTCACCGGAAGTAATCGTGTTATCGCAAATTGATGGATACATGACGCTATGGGGATCGGTCGAATGTCCTAGTCCCAGGGCATGGCCAAGTTCATGTTCCCCAACATGGACGCGCTCCGAAGTGGTGTATTTGAAGTAGCTGCAGTTATTGGCGTAAATCGTTGAGGTAGTGGGCGCCAAAATATGGAGGCCGTTTTTCGTCGTATTAAAATATTTGATGAAAGTCATCCCGGCATAATTTAAATTCTGCGTGGTTGTCACCTGCAGGGTAATATCCGGATGGCTGTCAGTTGTTGGAATTAAATTGACCGCTTCGGTGCTATTCCAGGCATCAACCGCCTGTTGCCAAATGTTTGCATAATAGGCCGAAGTTTGATCGATTTTATATGTAATGGTATTAGTTGGCCAACGGTATTTGGCGGGCGTTATCACCATGGAATTCGGCTGTGATTGCTGTGACTGTGAAGTCTTTTTGGCAATGATCGCTGGTTTCTTGGCTTGCCGTTTTGAGTGGTGCGCTTTGCCTCTTTTGGCATATGCAATTTCGGTACTTGATTGTGGTGCGGCCTGAGCAGTGGCTGATCCAATGAGAAGGGCAGTAAAGGCAATGAGAATGATTGCCTGACTTGCCACGAGGAATTTGATGATTCGTTTCATGATGACACTCCATAATATTTTATTTGGTGAATCGTCCCTCCATACATCCCCGTGTACAGCAATTCACTACTGAAATTGATTATACTATCTTATTATTTAATTGCAATAGTAGTATAACCGATAAGTGATAATACAACATCCCATAAAAAGTTTATGACCACTTTGTTTTAGTTAGTAGAACTGTGTGTTTAAACAAAAAAAGCAGCCGTTTTATCAACGACTGCTTGCTTCTTGTTCTGTGTACAATTCAAATAAGTAAAATCCAGTGATGGGACTTTTAAATATTTCAGTTTTACACCATTGTTGCTTGTTATACCTAAACGTGTTCCGACGGCCGGCTGAAAGCCTGCCAAGTCCTGTGGGCGACGCCCAGCTAAAAGCCTGCCAAGCATACTTGGCGACGGGCCTACCCAGCCCTCGTCACACTCTAAACGTGTTCCGCCTCACCCGTTGCTAGTCACACTCTAAACGTGTTCCGACGGGCCTGACGCTAACTTCTAAGGATACTTAAATCAAAGTTCCAAAACCAGGAACTTCAATTCAAGCACCCTTAGAAACCGCGTCACCCAGCCCTCGTCACACTCTCCTAAAAGAAATACCATCCCGCTAACATCAAGCCTACCAAGCTTGTCAGGACAAAGACAATTCCCAGTGTCCAGAAGATGTTGGCCGACAAATTGTGGTGGGTCTTTCTTGCAAAGCCGATTTCCAACAATGCAATAACTGCCAAGCCCAAGATGACCTTAACGCTTCCCAGTACCGGGTCGCGCGGGACTCTGAACAGCGCCAGCATGAAGCCGGATGCCAAAATAGGGATGTATAGAACTCTTGTAATCATCATAAAGATCATCGACATTTTATCTTTCAAAGCAAATGCCAATACCATCGTGACGATCAGGCAAATCCATGAGATCAAATGAATGTTTACCCAAATCAATATAACTGCCTCCTAATTAGTCTGTAGTTTAGTATAGTATTATTTGTTTGCTTTGTGCAAAGGGTAACAGACATATTTCTTGCTAACCCTTGTTAAATGGGCTATTTTTGAGGTAATGAGATGACCAATCGAGGGGGTAGTCACAATGGATGGATTAACTTATACTCAGGAATTTGTACTATGTGTGCTGAACCAAAAGCCGAAAATCAGTGCGTTTAAAAATCGTAAAGTGGCGGCTTGCCTGCTTTTGTCAGAAATTGTCGAGCTGCTAAAAGACGGTACGATGGCACTGACACCTGCTAATCGAATGGTCATTGCACCGGTGTCCAAAGCACCAGTCGATTATCTCAAGCCGATTACGGAAAACATTAAAGGCGGTCAACCGCAGTCTGTCAGCAATTATGTTCGGGATGCTGTCTTATCAATCAGAAGACGTCGGGTGACCAAATTCGCCCAGGCAATCTGTGACTCATTGGTTAAAGATGGTTATCTGGAAGAGGATCACAAGACCTATTACGATAATCAGACGTTGACCGATCGCATTTTGACCCAGCTGTATAATGATGCCACGGCAAAAAAAGAGCCTTCGGAAAAGAATTCGATGTTGGCAATTCTTTTGGTTAACTCCGGGTTGATTGATCAGATTTTTCCAAAGGATGAAGCTCAGACCGTCAAGCTCCGATTAAAGGAAGTTATGAGATCCGGCCAGTATCATTTGATTTCAGATGTTACCAAGAAAATTAATACGGATTTGGGTACGATTATTGACGCAGTTTCGTTTGCCCGTTAATGGATGGGCCTCAAATTAAACTCATAAAAAAATCACCACAACATGAGAAATATTGATTCCACGTTATGGTGATTTTTATTAGTTTCGTTGTAAGGCATTCAATGCGGTCACATAGTTCATGGTTGGCAGGCTGCCGGCTTTGAAGTCAGCAAGCTTACTTTCTTCGATGCCCATGACTTTGATGGCCTGGTCGTCTGAAAGACCAGCTTTTTGTTGGGCGTCCTTGATCCGCTTGAGCAGTTCCTCTGGTGATAGGCTCAACAGATACAGCCGTTTGATCTGGGTCAAGGTTCCCTGATAGGCACTTTCGGGTGCTGTCTTTGCCCGGTAGGCCTTAATTTCATCCGGGTCGAATTCCACAATATTGAACAGGTAATCATCTGCCAAGTTCAATTTGTGCTGATATGATTCAATTTCGGTGAGCATTTCATTAATTGTCATGTCTAACTCCATTGCTTTATTTAAATTTTCGGATCTTTCTTCTTATCTATAATATGACAAATCATCCGAGATTTCTAATCGAATTGCACTTTGGCGCCACAAACGCACCGGGAATACTTAATGTCACTGTAACGTTGCATATGATAGGATAGAACTGTAATAATAAAAATTAAAGGTGGTAAATAAATTGGCAGAAAATAATGATTGGCAATTAGTAGGTATTCGCTTGGACAACTTGAACTTTGATCGGAGCAACTTCAATCCTCAAAAGGGTCCTCAGATTAACGCTGAAACTCAACTCACATTGCCTGCAGATCCAACAGGTAAGACAGCAATGCCCGTTGTTCAAGTTACTTCAACATTCAAATTGTATGACAAGGAAATCTCTAAGAGCTACTTCAACGCAAAGATTGCCGGTGTCTTCAAAGTTCCCGACAACTTGACTAACGATGACGCCATTCAAAAGTCAATTGATGACGACAAAGACTTGCGTAACAGCTTTGCTCAACCAGTTGTTGATTACTTAATCTCAACTTTGGCTGACTTAACCTTGAAAGCATTTGGTACACCAACCATTTTGCGTCGTGAACAACTTATCGAAACATTATTTGGCGCAAAACAAAACTAATATCGATTTAATGAACCGGAGCATAAGTATTCTGTACTTATGTTCCGGTTTTTGAGTACTTCAAAGGGGGAGAACTGGCGACAATCCAGCATCTCCAGTACCAAAATTGCTAGAATTGCGTTAAAATGAATCAATATGCAAATCGTAAAGCATCACGAATGGAGGAGCAAATGAGCTACTTAGAGTTACATAACATTAAAAAATCCTATTATCTTGCCAGCGAGGAATTCCCGGTATTGACTGGAATTGACCTGTCATTTGAACAGGGTGAATTCGTTTCAATCGTCGGTGAATCCGGTGGTGGAAAGACGACCTTGATGAATATCATTGGTGGTCTGGATAGTAATTATTCCGGGGATGTTGTCTTAAACGGCAAGTCTCTGCGCCACGATACCGCCAAACAGTTGGATGCGTACCGCCGTCAGACAATTGGCTTTATCTTTCAAAACTTTGATTTGATCAGCCATTTGACCGTCTTTAACAACGTCATGGTTTCCCTGCAGATGACCAAATTAAGCCATAAGCAGCAGGAAGCCCGAGCTCGTCAATTACTTGAACAGGTGGGCTTGAAAGACCACATGCGCAAGTATCCCAACCAATTATCCGGTGGTCAAAAGCAGCGGGTGGCAATCGCCCGGGCGTTGGCATCCGATCCGGAAATCATCATTGCTGATGAGCCAACTGGTGCGTTGGACAGCCAAAACACCCAGGAAATTTTGACACTGCTGGACCAAATTGCCAAGGACGGCAAGCTGGTTATCACGGTTACCCACTCGGAAACGGTGGCTAATCACGGAACCCGAATCGTTCGCCTGGCCGATGGAAAAATCAGTGAGGACAAGAAACTCAAGCCGGGTTACGAAAAATCACAAGCCAACGAACTGGCAACCCACACATTGAGATTTGGCGCTACCTTGAAGATGGCACTGGAGAACATGCGCTACAACTTGAAGCGAAACCTGTTGATTGTCTTTGGCGCAGCGATTGGAATCTTCAGTGTGATTGTGATGCTGGGACTGGGAAATGGTGTTCAAGGATACATTAACCACGAAATTTATTCCCAGGTTAATCCAAATGCGGTTCAGGTAACGAAAAACGTGCCGACAGACTCCAACACGGATATGACCAAAGTCAGCATGCAGAAGAAGGACCAGAACCGTTTAAAGGATATCAAGAACGTTGATAGTGTGAAGAATGGCTACTTCGTTCAAGGCGGT
This sequence comes from Lentilactobacillus kefiri, assembly GCF_009739535.1. GTDB lineage: Bacteria > Bacillota > Bacilli > Lactobacillales > Lactobacillaceae > Lentilactobacillus > Lentilactobacillus kefiri. The sequence goes on along the minus strand of NZ_CP029971.1, from coordinate 471,814 downwards.
ACGCAATTGCGGATGGGCCGCAAGACAGCCTCAATCTCATTTATGCAGACCCATAACAGCACGATGCTGACCAAGAGTATTTCCAAAGGCCACGCACCCAAGAATAATGAGATTATGCTGACCAAAGAATATGCTCAGAAGCTGAACAAGAAGCACCCATATTCTTTGATTGGGAAGAAAGTTACCTTCTATCAAAATACGTTAAATAGTAAAAAGCGCCCGGTCATGTTGAGCAAGACACTGAAGATCAGTGGGATTGCCAAGGCCGGTACGGGATCGACTTCAATTACCTATAACACAATGAAGTCATTGTACAAATCAAAGGGAATTAAGATTCAGCCTAACTTCGTCACGGTTGAAATCAAAGGTGACGTTAAGAACGTTAAGCCGGTTCAAAACAAGATTAAAGCCTTCAAGAATGATAAGAAGAAAGCAGCCTACCAAATCACCGGTGTCGGTGGCTTCGTGGATACGTTGAACACCTACATTACTTTGGCAGTTAATGTCTTGGCAACAATTGCCGGCATTTCACTGTTGGTATCAGCAATCATGATTATTGTGGTGCTGTACATCAGTGTTTCGGAACGAACCAAGGAAATCGGAATTCTTCGTGCTTTGGGTTCATCTAAGGGAAGTATCAGAAACCTGTTCTTCTCGGAAGCATTCTTCATTGGATTGTTCTCATCGGCGTTGGCAATTGCCCTGGCAGAATTGCTGCAAGTGGTTGCCAATCATATTGCCCAAAGTGGGATTAATTATTCAATCATGCAGATCACAACCGGAAATGTCATATTCGGATTCGTGGTAGCCATCTTGATCTCATTGTTGGCGGCATTGGCCCCAGCAGCATCGGCAGCAAGATTGGATCCAATTGAGAGTTTGAGTTATGAATAAGTGTGCGACGAGCCCCGGGTTGACCCCGGAGCACAAGTGAAAAATGCTATTGATGAACGTTCTTTGTTCATCGATAGCATTTTTTATTTGTGCAGTAGGGGTCAGGGGTGTCGGAGCATAGCTCAAAGGTAGAAGGGAGCACTAAATAAAATAAGAGCTACAACCCCTATAACCTAAGCCAAAAAAGACAATGCGAAAAGGCCCACCAATCCACTAATCCACCAATAAATTGATAAATTCTTTCGTATATAAACTGAGTGTTGAAGTTCTGCTACATGTTATAATCAAGTTATAATTCAGAAGATGTTCTCAGGAGGTAAGCGAAATGAATAAAGTGAAAGTTCGAAAAATTGGAAATTCGTTGGGGGTTATATTACCCAAAGAAAGTGGTGTCCATGAGGGGGATTTATTAGATTTGGATATTGAAGCAGATAAGATTGTTTTAGGCAAAAAAGAAGCTCAGTTGGCTCAAGACCGGGCAACAATTGAAAAAGCCTTCGAGGATGTTGATAACGGTAAATTATTGACTGAAGCCGATATGGCCCGTAAATTTGGCAAGTATGGGTGGCATGACTAGTGGAAAAGTATGAATTACTTTATACTGATTCATTTGCGAATTCTTTAGACACATTCATTTCAGACTGGAAAAAGTTGAAATTATCTCAGAAAAAGATTGACCAGTATGTCCAGAAAATATTTGAGCTGGTTCATTCATTAGAATATTTTTCGGATCGATTTGCAGATGTCACTGACTTGTACCAGTTTGATCAGCGAACCCGACGGATTTTGATTGGCAGGCAATATGCCATCATGTATCGGGTCGACCAGAAAAGCAGGCGGGTGTACGTCGGAAGTCTAGTCAGTCAAACACAAATGAACTTTAAGTTTTAATCATTCAACGAGAACAACATCAACACTGGGGAATGGTCGGGATGGCCATTCCTTCTTTTTGTAAGGTATTGACAACCCACATATGTGGTATACAATACTACATAAATAGTATTTGAAACTACGTACAAGTTAAAAGGAGACTGCCGATGCCTGAAAAGATAGCGATTCTAGCTGATTCCGGTTCTGATGTGCCTGCAGAACTGTTAAACAAATACGATAATATTGAGGTTGCACCAATGCTTGTGACCATGGCAGGCGAGGAGTACCGTGACAATGTCGATATCACGCCGGAGGAATTTTATGCCCGACTTGGTAAAGCCGACCAATTTCCAAAGACCGCCGCACCTACTCAAGGAAGCGTGGAAGCCCACGTTGATGCATTGAGAAAACGCGGCTTTAATCACATCATTGGGATTACCGTTTCAGCCAAGCTGTCAACGACATTTGGAATCTTCACAAATGTGGCCCGTGAATTGACCGACATCAAAATGGAAGTTATTAATACCAAGAATATTGGGATCGGCAGTGGACTGTTTGCCGTTTATGCCGAAGAAATGATCGACTGTGGTCAGAGCTTCGAGGAGACGATGAGTTTTCTCAAGCAGTCAATTAAGAACAGTCGGACATTCTTCTATATTCCAAGCTTGAAATATCTCCGAGCTGGCGGACGCATTGGCCGGGTTGCCGGTCTTGTTGGTTCCGTATTGAACATCAAGCCGGTGATTGCTACCGATTCTAACGGGGTTTATTTCCCAGTTGCCAAAGCCCGTTCCGAACAAAAAGCCATTTCTAAAATGGTTGCGCTGGTTGAAAAACTGATTGCTGCCAACAAGAGTGTTCGTGTTGGGGTGGCCAACGGTGCCGATGTTCCCCTCCAGGAAAAAGTCTATGACCGCTTGCACAAGACTTTTCCACAGCTTAAAATCTATAGAGGAAGTATTTCACCGGCGCTGGGTGTTCACACAGGCCCCGGTCTGGTTGGCGTGGGCGTTCACATTGGTGAAGGCAAATAATATAAGGGAGTGATTCAATGCCAAAGACGACCACTGAACTGCAAATTAAATTACCATTGTGGGATGAGCTGCCGACATTTTCACTTCATCTGGACCAGTTATTGGATCTGACGAACGGATATTTGGAGCCAATTATTGGCGATAAAATTACCAAGACAATGCTCCACAACTATTTTAAAGCCAAGATATTAATGCCACCGGTTAAGAAAAAGTACCAGCGAACTCAGTTGGCCGGCGCAATTGTCGTGGGATTGCTGAAGAACATCTTTCGGCTCGACGAAGTGAAGGGCGGTTTGATTGCCCTGCTTGGAACCGGCTCACCGAAGAACGGTTATAATAACTTTGTGATCATGTTTAATGAGCAGGCTGCTAAAGCGGGGAAGGAACTTTCCGATCCCACCAGCTTGGAATTAAAATCTGCCAGTCAGGCAACTTTAATGCAGTATGACGCTGTTCAATCAATTTTATTCTGGCTGTCGGCGAAGAACAGACTTGATGGATTAATGGATTGCACTAAAAACGAAGCAGCGACAAAAGATTAATTTTGCCGCTGCTTTTTATTATGTAGATTTGAAATTTTAAGTGTTCAAGAAAATTTGTTAAAATATTATCAAACTTTCAAGGTATAATATAGTTAAATAATAAATTATATATTCGTTGTGGGAGGGAATTAAACATGACTAAACGGTTAAATAAAATTGGCTTGTGGATGCTGGCCGTGGGGGCATTGCTGCTGACGCTTGTTGTTGGTGGGTTAAATGCGCAGGCTGATGTAGATCCAAATGGGGCTGAGGCAACCATTAATATTATTGATACTAAGGGGAATGTTCTAAAAGCACCGGAAAAGATCACATATGGACCAGATCTTAAGAATAAAAATGTTACTGTTCCAGGATACCCAGTTTCAGAAACTTTGAGGAATGTGGAAATAGCCTACGATAATCCAGCACTTACTGTACTATATAAATCAAGTAAATATACTGCAAATGAAAAAGACCAAGCTTTGGATGCTTATCAAACATTTATTCCTTCTCAAAATCTTGACCCATCAAATACTCGTATTACGAAAGAGGAACTTGCTGCTGAAGACGGGCCGTACAAAATTCAGTGTACAACAATGAGTGATGGACTCGCCAAATTCATGGATTTTATGGCGATAGGAATTGCCTTTTACAAGTCAGAAAATGTTAATTTTGAATATTTGAATCTAGGAATGGTTCCAACCTCATTCACTGTTATCTACGACTACCAAGAAGCCACCATGCCGGTTGAATACGTCAACGACAATAATGGTCAGGTTGTTAAAAAAGATACGATTACTGGTTTCTTAGGAAAGAAGGCCGACTACACACCAGTTGCTCCATCAGGCTATCAGTTAGTTTCCAGCAAGGCTGTCAGCTATGACTTGAGCAGTAAGACCAACGCCAAGATGGTCATTCATGTTGTTCCGATCCGTGTCGCACCGGTAAATCCGACTCCTGTGACGCCAACACCTGTCACTCCGCCAACCAATGATAATTGGAATCCAACGACACCAAAGCCAGCTGATGGCAAGACAGGACTTCCTAATTATGCCGAAGCTAAGAAGTCTGCTATCTATGCTATCAAGCCGATTTACATGTACAGTTCACCAAACTTTACGAAGAGCGATCGAATTGCCAAATATCCAATGAAGACTCGCTTGAACCGGCCAATGTTTGTCATTACCGGTTACGCTCGTTCCAATAACGGTGCATTGCGGTACAAGGTTCGTGATGTGAACCACGGTAGCAAGACCGCTGGTAAAGTTGGCTACATTACTGCCAACAGAAAATACGTCGAAAGTGTCTACTACAAGTCAATTCCCAAGAGCAAGAAGATCACGGTCATTTCCAAGAAGGGTGTCAATGCTTATCGACACGCCAACTTGACTGGGAAAACGGCTCATTACAAGAAAGGCGCTCATCTTCGGGTTACGAAGCTGGTTAAGCATAATTTGACCACTCGGTACCAGTTGCCAAATGGCCGTTACGTAACTGCCAATAAGTTGTTGGTTATTCAAGGAACCTATTAATTGAAATCAAAAGTTCACTGTCCTTTTGCGACAGTGAACTTTTTTGATGCTTGAATTGTCAAATTAAGTGCAACACTACATTAAAGAATATTTCATAAGGCGTTTTCCATCCGAGACATTTACGGGGACGATTATTCATTTGTTCTGCATATGCTTGTATCCGGCGGTCAGTAATTGAATCAAGGTCAGTTCCTTTTGGCAAATATTCGCGAAGCAAGCCGTTAGTATTTTCGTTAGTTCCTCGTTGCCAAGGAGAGTGAGGATCGGGAAAGTAGAAGGGCGTACCAAACTTATCAGTTAAACATTGAACTTTGGCAAACTCTTTACCCCTATCCGGGGTAATCGTTAACGATCTACCAGGCCATAGCTTCATTAAGTCGCTCAAAGTATCCGTGACTGCTTCTGAAGTTCTTTTAGCAGCCTTACCAATAAGCAGGTAACGAGATTTTCGATCAACCAATGTAACGACACAAGCCTTTCCGCTTTTGCCTAACACGGTATCACCTTCCCAGTGACCAATTTCTACACGGTTGTCAGCTTCTCGCGGACGATCATGAATCTTGTTGGGGATTGGAATCTTGCCTCGCTTTTCTTGATAAGCTTTATTGTGGCGAGACTTGCCGTGATGCCTTAGATGGCGCACGGCACTAGAGCTGCCAGATTTAAACAAATTATCAAATAAGCCATTGAAAATCCCACGGTAAATAGTCATGGTACTGATCTGCACCGGATACTTTTCGACTGCCAAGCGATTCGATATTTCCTCCGGAGACCAAAGGTCTTCGCAGAAGTGTTCTCTCACCACTTCAAACACCTGAGGATTACTCAAAAGAGAGACTCTGCCACAGTTGCCTTTGCGCTGTTTGTACTTCTCCTGAGCCTTCGAAGGTGAATAGGATTTACCAGTAGAATTACGGCTTAATTCTCGAGAAATGGTTGAGTAACTTTTCTTGATATGGCTGGCAATCTCACGAAGTGAGTTTCCATGATTCCTCATTAAAAAGATAGTTTCCCGTTCATCTATGGTAATATGCTTGTAGTGATCCATGGCTAAATTCCTTTCATGATTGTTTTCGCAAACATCATTTTACAGAAATTTGGCCATGGGCCATTCTTTATTTAATTAGTGTTGCACTTAAAGTGTAAATTCAAGTGGAAAAGATTTCAAATCACTCCGAAAATTTGTTGGGGAAACATCTCCAAGCGAGTATACTTGATTCACACAAGGAGTGTCGATAATGTATACCGAAAAAATTGCTTATTTATATATTGAAAACCAAGTCAATCATCAGTCTGCCAGCAGTTACTTTTTAATTGACAAAAATCAGCCCAGCATTGAGTTGACGGTTAACTGGTCGTTCTTTAACCTGCGCAAGGGTAATGATTATTTCATTAATTTTTCCATTATTCGGGATGGTGCAGTAATGGTCTGGAATCAACAAGAGACGCCGGTTGATACCAAATCAATGGTAAGTGAACCCTATGATTCAATGTGGGCGAAATACAAACCGAAAATTTCAAAGCCCAAAGTTGGTACGTATCAAATGACCATCGAATTGTTGAATTCAAAGAAGGACTATGTGGATTCCAATACATCCTATTTTGAAATTGCTTTGAAAGATGACGAGAATTCGTCAGCGAAAAATGATAAATAAGCCCAAAAACAATGAAAGTGCCCACAGCAACCAGCCGTGAGCACCTTTTCATATCTATTTAACTCTTAATAATACCAATCCATGTCCGGCAATCGTCCAAACTTCTGGCATGTTCTGCACTGCGGTGGGGAACATATTCCAGTGACCTTCGGGGCTTTCCTTGAGCTTGTCGGTTTCTTCCTGATCCCTGGCGTTCAGATGCAACTCCTGTCCCCGGGGGAGATTATCAATCGTATAGAGCATGTATAAGTCGAATTCATTTTCGGGAATGTTGGTTTTACCGGTCTTTGGATCGTACTCATAGGTTCCCTTTTCGACTTCAACATCATACTGAGGTGTCTTTCCTTCATATATTCGGGGTTCTTGAGGTGCCGCAGCTTCCGTTTGTTCCTCCCCAACATTGAGCATGCTGAAACAGATGATCGCAACACCAAAGCAGGCAATTGATATAAGAAATATGATTCCATATGATTGCATTATAATTCCCCCAAATATCCATTAGTACTTAATTATAATTCAATATGTGATGGAAGAGTAAAAATATTAGAATAACATACTAACAGATTGAATTTGAAAGTGAATTTTGTATAATAATGTGTGACATGTGATAGTACCGATCCAGACAAAGAGGTGTTGATTATACCAATGAAGGACAAAACAATTTCAATAAGAGTCAGTGAACAAATAGCAGATAAAGCTAAACGGAATTTGGAAAATGCTGGAATTACTGTTTCAGAATATTTACGAATGGCTTTAATTTCGGCTGCTGAAAACGGTGTGACTGACTTGCTCAATTCTCCAGAAGCAATGGAGGCTAAGTATGACACTGAACATGGGAAAACAAAGGATATTGGTACGCTCGAAGACTATAAGAAGTGGTCTGACAGCTTATGAACCAAGTTTGGGTTGGAGCTATCCGTGGTTTAAAAAAGTTAATCATCAATTACTGACAAATAAGTTATCATAAAAATCATATCAGACAAAAAGCGTTCGCCATTACCACTGAGGTAACAGCGAACGCCTTTGCATTCTTTCAAGCTTATTGTTGAAAGGTGTCATTTCGATGCTCAAACACCAGATTTTCGACATAAAGCCGGAGTCGGTCAGGCATTGTTTGAGGTACTAACATGAAGACTGTGCAATCATCGTGGGTCGAAAATAGTGTATCTTTGACAACCCCATCAACTTTGAAGACGCCGTCCACTGAACGATAAACATCATAACCAAGTTCAGATGAAGTGTATCCAATGGCATCGCTCATTTCATCCATAGATGTATTGGCAACTGTTTTAGTGAGGCCAATGACGTCACCATGATCAAAATCAAAGATATGGTAACGCCTGTCATTTGGGGCAAATGTTCTAATGACTGCTCTGTAGTGGCCTGAGTTTTTCTTATATTGTTTCTTTACTCGTTTCAATTTTTCGGCGTTCATTGTTTCAAGACTCCTAACATGTGCCATTCATTTCCAATGGGGTTCACGATTACAACTAAATTTGTTATAGCATACAACATTTAGTGATAGAGCACAATTCAAATTCAATCGATTTAGTCGATAATTCTGGTTGTATTCTCCCAATCACCCACATATAATCGACCTGTACAATAAAATATACGTGGTCTGGGGTGCCGAGAGGCTGAGAAATACCCATCGAACCTGATGCAGTTAGAACTGCCGAAGGAAGCACCAGAGTGCGAGGAGAGCCGGGTGGTGCGGTTTCTAAGGCGAAATTGATTTAAATCCAGATTTTGGATTTAAATTAATTTTGACTTAGAAGTCAGCGCCAGGCTTGTCCGAGCACGTTTAATCAAGGTAACATTGGTGCTCAAAAGAAAGCCGATGTTACTTTTTCTACTCCAAGCTCCCCGAACCACATTGGGAGGAACAACCATGTCATTATCTCAAGATATCTTGTTTGAAGCACAGCCGTACTTGATCGCCAATGAAAAGCATCCGTTTGTTCAAGGCATTATCACCGGTAAATTAACGCCGGAGCAGCTCAGCTATTATGATGAGCAGGACATTGCCTTTGAATATAACGAGGTTGGCGTGATCAATGCGTTAATCAACTACAGTACGAATACCAACCAGGCCTTGCTGTTCCACAAGCGCCAAGACTTACAGCTTCACATGCTTCATGATTGGCTGGCCCGGGAACCAGAGTCAATGCCACACAATTGGCAAACCCTCAAGCAGACAACGATTCAGCCGATCAATCAAATGTACCGTCAGCACATGGTGGCCACCATTCAAACCCACAGTGTTCTCCAAATTCTACCATCCTTTGCCGCAGGGGAGTGGATGTACATTGAGTTGGGTAAATGGATGCGAAATCAAACCAGAGTCCAGGAACAGCCGTTCAAGGACTTCTTGAACATTGGCGGTGGTGACTTCGAAGGACCAAATGGTTACATTCAAAAGTTCTTCGACATCATCGACCATGAAGCTGAATCAGCTACCAAACGTGAGCAGGAACAAGCCAAGCAGACATTCCTGAAGAGCTGCTTGTTAGAGTGGTACTTCTGGGATGCCGCCTACAAACAGATTACTTGGAATGATTGGAAAGACATTGCGTTGAACGGAAAAGATAACGCCATGCTGTAATTTATAATTTATTGAATGAGATGGGCTTCTTCACGGAAGCCCATCTTTTGCGCTTTGATCAAGTAAAACGTTCATCTTGTGATTTAATTAACAGTCAATTTATAATAACCTACAATCTCGTTATATTTTCTCATCAAATTCATAGAATTGCCTCAAAATGTATTGATTAATGAATAGAAACCGCTTACAATACCACTAATATATCAATTATCCCAGTCACAATACAATCTATCTAAGAGGCAAAATCAAATGGAAATAAACAGATTTAAGGTTTTAGCTGAAACAGGAATCATGTCACGGCCAGCAACCCGATTGGTCATTGCTGCGCAGAACTATGTCTCAAATGTCAGGCTGACTTACAATGGCAAGACGGTCAATCTCAAATCAATCATGGGCGTGATGTCATTGGGAATCCCACAGGGCAGTTATATCCAAATTTCCACAAGCGGTGACGATGAACAGGAAGCGATGGCTGGGATCGTTGAATATCTCCAAGACGGCCACGTTGTTGAACAAGTTGAATTGGATGCAAGCTAGATATTATTTTAAATACGTTAATAAGGATGTGGTCAAATTGACCGCATCCTTTTTCGTTTCCTCGGATGAATATGTAAAACGGCTTTTGGGGCCCGCAAAGCCTGACCATAATTATATGTTACTAATTGATATAAGAACAACCTGGTTATGTTAAAATAAACTTGTAAACGGGGTTACATAGTCATTTATAAAAACATTTGAGGGGTGGTATTATGGATCTTCAAATGTCAAATTAAGTTAGAAATTTTAGCTGCTCATCAGTGATTTGATTTACGAATGCCTCAAGTGGTGTTTGATAATTGAGACTTTTTCTGGGAATATGGTTCCGTCGACTAGCAACAGCCTGGACAAATTCATCTGATAGCTGGTCCATGATGAGATCATGGTGCAACCCATCCTTACGAAGTAAGTTGTTGGTGTTTTCATTCAACCCACGTTGATTGGGTGCTCCTACAGCGGCAAAGTAAATATTTAAATCAAACTGGTTAGCAATCGTTCGCCAACCGGCGAACTCCTTACCATTATCAAACGTGATGGACTTAAACAAGTGGCGTGGCAGCTTCGTCAACCAGGCTGCTAAACTACGATTGACGTTTTGTGATGACTTGGTATGTGAATTCAAAACAATTGCGACCTTGGTCTGCCGTTCAACCAGTGTGGTTACGGCACCCTGATGGTTTTTGCCTTGAACCGTGTCGCCTTCTAAATGACCGAATTCTCGTTTAAAATTAGGATAGTCCTGATAACGGGTTTTTAAATCTCTGCCCAATTGCCCAGCTTTTCCTCGTCGTTCAACGTACCCATTAGGGTGACGCTGACCATGCATGGGTAAATCTTTGGCGAACAAGCCAAAAGCATCATGTTTGAAAATGCGATATAGGGTTCGTACGCCGCAGCTAAAAGAACGTTCGTGGCGATTAATAATTGTATCTGGTTGCCACCCCGCTTGAATTTTGGCTTGGATATAAACCAGTTCATCAGGGGCTAGTTGAATGGGCTTACGCCCACAATGTTGTTTGTGCCGTCGATAATGTTGTTGGTAATCAATAAGCGTACCGCCAGCGTCAAGAAAACGATAGATGCGATAAACGGTTTCAGCACTCCGGTGGAGTGCTGGTGCTACTCGGTAAGCCTTTTTATTGAGCTTCCAAAAGGAATAAATTGTAGTGAGTTCGTCTATGGTAAGATGAGTATAGGTCATTTGTGATCAGCCTTTCTTTTGATTTCAACACTCAAAAGTCTATCACAAATGGCTTTTTAAATTTCTAACTTAATTTTACAAACAGAGGATACTAAAATTCATGTAAAGTTTTGGGAAGTAATCAAACAAACTTTACTTTTTACTATTTTTATTGCTGTTTTTGGAGCGTTTATGTCATTTGCCTTGCCGAATAAAGCTTCAGCGAATGTTGTTGGGGAGATGGCCGGACTAGATACTGATATTTGGTACACTGCTAACGGAAGTGATACGCCACTTTTTGAAGGAAAGCCGACTGTTGCACAGCCGTACTATGCCCATTCCCTTAGCATTGATAAATATCATGACCTGGTGATTCATTTTAGGGTAACTAATAATACGGGAACAGTTCAGCCGGTAGAATCATTCTTATATACACCACTATATTTTACGCATGACTTTACCTCTGCCTATCCTTATACTTCAACTTCATTAACATTTGATACTTCACGAGCAAATCAGTTGAGTACTAAAGTCATTGGAAATGATGGAGGAGGTACATTTAATACAATGTACGTCGAATCGTTTAATGACTACAGTACAACTTTTGACATTACCAAGCCTTTAGGCGGAGTATTACAGGCTGAGGGGCTTGGACATTATACCGATTTGGCTGACAAGGGTAGTCTGGAAATTTCGATCCCATTAAAGTTAGCTAGTGACAATTATAACTACAGCGATCCAAGTAGTATTCCATTTGCCGTTACACAAGGTCTTGCTTTTCATGCACCGACCTATTACTGGACTTATCAGTTCAGAAGTTTAAATGTAAGACCATATAAGAATCTTTTGGTTTCTGATTTTAATTCAACAGATTATAACAATTTGATTGGTGCAGACAAGTATAATGGAATTACCAAGATGTTCTATGATAATGTTGGAATGTATGCAAATCAAGATACAATTCCGATTGAGGAAACTGATCATACGAAAGCAACAGTTGATTCTATCACTCCCACAAATGAACCAGGACAATTCAAGATAACATATACCTATGATGGTGTTACTAAGAGTGCCACGGCTACATTGAAATCTTATATCGATGCAAAAGATTTCAGTGTGGCGTACGGAAGCAATTGGAGCTCACAGAAGTTTAACGGTGTGACAAAATTAACTGATGTCAATGGCAATTCAGTCACTCCATCTGATAGTAATGTCACAATTACCATTAAAGATTCCAAAGGGAATACTGTGAACAGCATTGATACTAATAATGCAGGTGCGGTCTATGATGTTACCTATAAGAATATTAACGGTGATTCCAAGACTGTTAAAGTGACTGTTGGCCAACGGAGCCCAATGCCAAACAATAATGGTGGAAACTCCTCAAATAATAACAATTCCAATAATAACAACGGTGGTAACTCCGGAAACAATGCATGGAATCCATCAACACCAAATAATCCTAACGGTACAGGCCTACCAAACTATGCCACCGTTAAAGGTGCTGCAGTTCATGCAATTAAGCGGATTTACATGTATCGCAACGCTAACTTTAAGAAGTCTCAACGCATCGCAACTTATCCAAAAGCAAAACGGGTTAACCGTCCGATGTTCGTAATCTTAGATTATGCCAAATCAAATGGCGGTGCACTTCGCTACAAAGTTCGCGATGTCAATCACAACTCAAAGACTGACGGTAAGATCGGCTACATTACTGCCAATCCTAAATTTGTTATGAACGTCTATTACCAGACGATGCCAAAGAACCGTAAGATTACTGTTATCAGCAAGAGAGGCATCCACGCATATAGAAATGCCAACTTGACCGGTCATGCTAAGACCTATAAGAAGGGCACACGGCTTACAGTTAAACGTTTGGTAAAGCATAACCTAACTACTCGTTACCGGTTAAGCAATGGCACTTATATCTCAGCTAACAAGAAAATGATTATCCAAGGTAATTATTAAGCCAAATAATAAGGAAATCCTCGACAAATTGTTGAGGATTTTTTGAATTGAAAAACGTGCAGATTCTGTCACTGTGTGATAAAGCCACGTTTTTATCTGTATTAAAGGACGCATTGAAATTCGACTAAATATCAGATTTTCACTTGCCTTTATATTGAAGATTATTCAGCCTTCATAATTTCTGTGCATCTCAATATGATATATAATTACTATGTTCGAAATTATATTTTGAGGGGAATTTTAATCTATGAAAAAGAAATATGTTCTTTCACTTATCTGCACAAGTGCCCTTGCAACTTTTATTTTAGGGGCAAGTACTGTTAATTCAACCAATGTTATACCGACAGCCATTACTGCGCATGCAGCTGACACAAGTTTTGACATCAGTAACTTTAAAGATGGTCAGTGGTACCTTTATTGGATGCCGGCCGATAACATCTTTCCACAATATGTAGACAAAAACTATAGTAATCAACCAAATTCTTTAACTACTCCTACTGAAGTACCTGACACGATCATTAGCAATGATAGTGAGAACAATACCGTTGGTCAAACCGTCAAAGTCTCAAAAGTACAGCTCTCTCCTAATAACGTATCTATCGTGGGGTATGCACCTTATCTTACAGACGCAGTCAAAATAGAGGTTAATGAGTATTCTCCGAGCGGTTCAAAAGTGGCAAACCCGGATTTAAAAGTGGAGGCAGCTGATGATCAGCATCCAAATGATAGTTACGGTGTCATTGATGGCATTAATACAATGCAGAATAATAATATTGCGGTTGTCAAAATGACACCGGCTAAGCCAAGCTTGACTGGCACTTTGTATCTTTTCTTTAAAAAAGCCGGAACTGGCCAGTTCAAACCTAGTTACGCATATTACTATGCATTCAACGGTTCAACAACGCCAACCCAAATTGCTAATACGGTAAGTAATAGCACGATTAACGTACCATCAGGATCTAAAACGTTGAAATTAACGCAAACTGGTTATATTGATCCAGAATGGACCGGTGGAGACAGTAATGTCAAAATCGATGCTAATGGGAACATTACTGGATTGGATAATCCAGCAGAAGCTGGGAAAACCATTACTTTCACAGTTAAAGATCAGGCCGTACCTTCAGTTACCCATACCTTTAATATTGTCATCCCTGCCAAGACTCTTCCAAACAATGGTGGCGGGTCATCTAACACGACTGTCCCTTCAACTCCAAGTACTCCTACACCAACTCCAAGTAATCCAAATTGGAATCCAACGACACCTAAGAATCAAGATGGCACAGGGTTACCAAATTACGCTGCTGTTAAGGGCTCAGCCGTTTATGCCACTAAACGGGTTTACATGTATCGCAGTGCTAACTTCAAGAAGTCCCAACGTATCGCAACTTATCCAAAAGCAAAACGGGTTAACCGTCCGATGTTCGTAGTCTTAGACTATGCCAAATCAAATGGTGGTGCACTTCGCTACAAAGTTCGTGACGTCAATCACCACTCAAAGACAAACGGCAAGATCGGTTACATTACTGCTAACCCTAAATATGTAGTGAATGTTTATTACAAGACAATGCCAAATAACGGCAAGATTACCGTTATTAACAAGAAGGGCATTCACGCATATAAAAACGTTAACTTGACCGGTCGTGTCAAGACGTTTAAGAAAGGCACTCGAGTTGCTGTTAAGAGTTTTGCAAAACATAATTTAACTACTCGTTACCAGTTAAGCAATGGCACTTACATCACTGCTAACAAGAAACTGGTTATCCAAGGTAGTTTTAAGCACGATTAATATTAAGGTGATTGGGACGTGCCTCCCAGTTAACACAAAAAGGCTTCGGAAAATTATTCCGAGGCTTTTTCTATTTCCAGACGATTGATACAACCAGCAGCCTCTTAGTTGATAGCGCATTCAAATTGTTGTAGCATTTGATTTGAGAGCAAAAATCTATAGACACGGGATGAGAATATGACAGAAGAAAATAACAAACAAATCAAAAAAGTCAGTCGTGAGAACTTAGACGACATCGTACCAACATTAACCCGAATGATCAGTGATCCGGATGGCAACTTTTCAATCTTTGATTGGGGCCACGGTGAAATCATCGGCATCGTTCAGCATCACCAGGATTATCCAGACACCGCAATTGAAGATGTCTTGAATAACGGCATTAAAAGCGGTCTCGGTTACAAATACGAACCAGTCGATGAGGAACACTTCCGAGTTGATGGCAACGACCGTAAGCTGGTAAAGGGTGTCGTCGCTTCCAGAGACACCGCCGTTTTGATTGACCCACAGATTCCTGAAAACATTCTCGATTATCTCAAGGTGGATATGTTAAACACGTTGGGCGTACCGGGACTGCATTCCGAATATCCGGGTGAATATTAAATTGAAACCAAAATAGACCGTTTCTCGTGTTGTCGACAGCACAGGGAACGGTCTTTTGTTTTCTGTATAAGTTGGCTTAGAATCTAGCCCATATTGACCCAATCATATCTTTTAAGGAAGTTTTCAGATTGATGTTGTTTGTCGTCGTTGACTTGTTCTTCATCTTTTGCTCGACGAAGTTTAAAGTTCGAATCTAAATTAAGCAGCAGTTCACTGGAAATGCCCATAACTTTTTCAATTCGTAAGGCCAAAACTTCATTAATAAATCGTTTACGCTGGAGAATCTCAGAAATATGCTTTTGACTAACACCAAGACGTTCGGCCAGATCGGTTTGAGTAATGTGATAAAACTCCATGGTTTCTTTAATCAAGTCAGCAGCGGAACTTGTATGATATTGGCGAATTTGATTTTCTCGATGCAACATGGCAATCATCTCCTTTAAAACCTATTCAAAGTTAGTATACCGAATTGGTATAATGCCTTCAATAACTATGTGTTGTGGCATCTAATGATGATATCTGGATTGAAGTTAATAATTAAGTCAAAAATAGCATAGAGGGGCACAAATTATAGATAGCAAAAAGGTTTTGGAAATTATTCTTCCAAAACCTTTTTTGCAATAATAGGAACTTTTACAGCAGGCATTGTTGATTCAATCTTTTCCTGCTTTTAATGAAAATACAGTTCATCACATCTGACATAAATATAGTATTCAATCAATTCATAGTAATCTTGAAGGGTCTTGTTACAGCGGATCTCGACCTTATCTTTATCACAAAAGTAAATTCTGCCGTTGTTATATTCCAAATAAAATCCTTTGTCTCGAAATACATGTTGTTCCATATCCATTTCAATCACCTCACTAATTAGTTACGTAAAACAATTTCAAATATTGCTAAGTAAGGTGAAATTCATTCAAAAAATTGGGTTAGTCAATAAGCAACCACTCGGTTACCTTGACTAACCCTTTTATTATCTAATCACAATCGGCACTTTCCCCATCTTGGCCAGCACCTTCACCAAATCCCCATAAGACATCAATATCGTCGCCGTATTCACATTGGGATGGGCTGAAATCTCCGGCATCTTCTGCAGTGATTGATTCAGCAGGACCTTCACCTGGTTATTGGTGTCATGCATCAATGCTAGGGGCGTCACCATACCGGACACCACGCCAAGCAGAGATTCCAATTCTTCTTCGCTGGCGAACTTCAACCGGCTGTGAGCCAAGCCCAACTGATCGGTCAATGATTTGAAATCCACCCGGTGATCGTCGACCAGGTACAAATAATACTGGTCGCTCTTCTTATCCTTCAACAACAAATTCTTCACTTCGGGCAGTCCCTTCGGCGCGTTTGGATCATCCATCGTCCAAATGGCCGGGTGGTCAACCCGCCGATATGTAACGCCCACTGCATCCAGCAGATCCAGGGCTTCTTTTTCTGTCGCCATTTTCATCGAATCACCTCGTTGAATCCATATTATACGAAACTTTCCGCAAAATCCTGCATTTTTCTGAAAAGTTTCAGTAGGGGAACACACTAAATTCCCGGAAATCAAATGATTGCAGGTACCAACTAACTAAAATCTCTGCCGTTGTTCCCATACTTCTTCCTATATATACTATTTTCTTGTGACATTGGCCAATGGATCACTAATAAAGACAAGGTGGATTCATAATGACACGAGACGACAAGCAAATTGAACTGTACCAAGATGCATTTAACTTTCTATTGGATGGCGACCATGAATTGGTGGTCTATGGCGTGCTGAAGAAGCTGCACATCACAAAAGGCAATACCTACTATGATGATATGGTTCAAGAGGGGATGCTGTCCTTTGTTGAAAAATACATTCGGGCAATCAATCTCAAGAAAGAACCGGAATATTATAATGCCAAATTTGGTGATACTATCACCGTTGACGTTACCCCTGCTGCAACTGCAGCACTCAAGGTAGCCTTCTACTCAGAAGACAAAGCGAACGGTACATTAACTGCTTTGAAGTCATCTGACTTTGCTTATGACTATCCCGCATTGACCAGTGATGCTCAAACAACTGCTCTCGGCAAGTCAACTGAAACTTCGTTTACTACCACTAAGTTGTTTGGCGAGAACGGTCCGTTCGAAAAAGCCTTCAACAAAGCTGTTAATAGTTATAAAGCAGATGCAGGAACATTAGCTGATGCTTCTAAGACAACAAGTACTACTGGTAATGACAAGATTGGATTCTTTGGTCAATCACTTAACAATGGTACTCAACGTTACTTCTATGTATACAATCCTGGTGATACTTTGAGTAACAACGCCACTAACCAAGCAAAGGGCAATACAATCAAAGTCGTATTGCAAAAGTATGTAACAAGTACTCAATTGCCTGCTGAAGGAACAAAAGATGCTAATGCTAATACAGATTACATCGCTAAGTAATTACTAAACCTTTCCATCGATTTTCAAACACATCTATTTCAAATCTCATAACACAGTACAGCTCTACAAGTTAATAAGGGGGGATCGACCAAAGCAATTTGGCCGGCCCTTTATTATTCTCAAACGCTCCATCCAATATGATAATTAATATTTTGTAGTCGCATATTCAATCAAGCGGTTTATGCGAGTGGATGAAATACTTCAAGCATATTTCATCTTAAAATTTAGAGTCCAAGAAGGCAGGTCGATTAATTTCGATCTGCCTTTTTGGTTGAAAAAACGGCAAACTTAAATCAGCCTTAAAATATACAAATTTTAAGAATATCTATGCACTTTTGACGCATTGTTTTATACATGAAACATTGGTGAAACAACTTAAGAAATTTGTTTAAACACCGTAATATCACTGTTCTCCAAACAGTATATACTATATGTATTCTTTGTAAGGAGGAATGGAAAATGAATAAAAATCTAAAAAGATCAATTTATACAGGAATTGCTGCTTTAAGTTTTGTCGCAATTGCTGGAACCACTGGTGCAACAAATGCCAGTGCCAAGTCATATGCCAAAGTGACTTCGAATAAAGCATTAACGACTGATGCCACCAATCGTAATGTGAATGTCAATGGAACAAATGCTTTATATACAAAGGCTGGTACTTTGAAGGGTGCCAAGACGGTCGCTACCAAAGCTACTTTGTCAAACTTGTCGACATCAAAGAGCAGTGAAAAGAACTGGCGAGCATACCGGGTTGCAACAACCAACCGCGGGTCTGTTTATTATAAGGTTGTATCATTTGATGGTACATACCGCGGCTGGATTTATGGCGGGAAATCAACTTCGTCATTTGCCGGTGGTGTAAAAGCCTATAACACCACAACCGATCCGACTGCCTCAACCGACACCAGTTCTTCAGCATCTTCATACTCAACAACTTATGCCCAGGCTAGTCAAACATCTGCTTTGACAACCGCCCAAAAGGCTGCCACATACAAGATTGCCAACCCAGGTACTTCAAATGATGGCACTGAAGTTACTTATAGTTATCCTGCATGGACTCAATATAAGAAGGGCCGGGTTATTACCGACTCAACTCCATATAAGGATGCAACCTTTAAGATTACTGACGAAACCACCCGTACCCGTGAAGGCGACCTGTGGGTTAAGATTGAAGCAACTGATTCATCCAACAGTAAAGCAAATGGCTGGATCAAATACAGCGGCTTGACCACTCCAAAGTCAACCACGCCAACTTCAACCTTTGACTCTGACACCAGTGTGAAGATTGCCTACCGTGATACGACAACCGGTAAGACTTTATCTACCACCAACACTTGGACAACTTCATCGTCAAGCACCAAGGAAGGCGGCAGTGCCGTTAACTACACCAACTCCAATGGTCAAACAATTGGTAAGTATATCTATAGTAAGGGCGCACCATCCGGTTACAAGATCACCACGACTGACAGCAAAGATTTGGCCACTGACGGAAGCAACGCCACAGTTACACCATCTCTTGCCAACGCAACGTTTGGTGCTACTTTGACCGTTGATGTCACACCAGTTGCTTCAATGACCAAGGTTAAGTATGAAGTTGCCAGTGCAACCACTGGAAATGCCAACTCAACCTTGTCATCAAGCGACTTCCTGTATGGTTATCCTGCATTGACTGCCTCGGCACAGAGTTCAGCATTGCCTGCAGGCGGCTCAACTGATGGAACCTTCACTGTTTCAACTTACTTTGGTAAGGATGGCAGCTTCACGAAAGCCTTGAACAGTACCAGTTCATCAAACAGTGTTCAAACCATCAAGCGAAATAGTGATATCTGGGATGCTAACGGTAATGAATATATTAATACTGATGTGATTGCCAACGGATTAACCGGATTCTTCGGTCAAACCGATTCAAGCAAGTCAACCACGTCTGCCCCAGCTCATTACTTCTATGGATATAACCCAACTAAGACATTGGCTGCCAACGCATCATCTATGAAGAACGGCTCAACTGTCACGATTGTATTTGATCGTTACGCAACCAACACCACACCGGCTTCATTGAATTCTGATTTGAATGCCAACACAGATTACGTTTCAAAGTAACGTCACAGATTTCAAATTCTGCTAAATAACCTCCAATATTTAGAAAAAATGAGATTTGTAGCCGCAAAATGAATCAAACGGTTTATGTAACGTCACCACGATACTCTACAGTTTTTTAACTGTGTAAAATACCGAAAAAGGACGGTCCAAATAAAAGTGGGCCGTCCTTTTGTGTTGGGTCGCACCGTTAAAGATGCTATACTAATATAGATTGGTTAATCGCTGGGGGGAATTTTGGATTCACATCAGAGTTCATATCCAATGCGCTATACCTTTCATAATTTTTATATATTGGAGGAACGTAATTTGAAAAATACTTTGAAAAAATCACTTTTCGTCGGTTTTGCTGCCTTGGGCCTAGTTGCCGCAATCGGTACTGCTAATGCTACCCAAGCAAGCGCTAAAACTTACGCAAAAGTAACTTCTAACAAAGCACTTGGTGGGGATGCGACATCTCGTAACGTCAACTTCACCGGTAAGAGTGCTTTATATACCAAAGCCGGCACATTACGTGGTGCCCGAGTTAAGGCCAGCAAAGCTGTTTTAGGCAGTTTTGCAGACTCAAAGAGCTCACAACACAACGTTCGTGCTTACCGTGTTGCAACTACTAACCGTGGATCAGTTTACTACAAGGTTGTCTCATTTGACGGCAACTACCGTGGCTGGATTTATGGTGGTAAGTCATCAGGTGCCTTTGGTGGTGGTGTTGAGCAATACAACACAACAACTGATCCAACAGCTAACCCAGACGCTAACGGTTCTGTAAATTCAAGTGCTTCAATTAACACTCAAGGCCAAACTAATGGTTTGAGCGCTACTCAAAAAGCCGCAACTTACAAGATCGCCAACCCTGGCACTTCAAATGATGGTACCGAAGTAACTTACACTTATCCTGCATGGACTCAATATAAGAAGGGCCGTGTCATTACCGACTCAACTCCATACAAGGATGCTACATTCAAGGTTACGGATCAAACAACCCGTACTCGTGAAGGTGACCTTTGGGTTAAGATTGAAGCTACTGACGCTGCCAACAGCAAAGCTAATGGCTGGATTTTATACAGTGGCTTGAAGCAAGCTACTCCAGCAACACCAACAGAAAACTTTAACGCTGATACCAGTGTTAAGATTGCCTACCGTGATGTAACAACTGGTAAGACTTTTGACAAGACTAATACTTGGACCACAGCTTCTACTGGTACTAAGCAAGGCGGTACAGTTGGCGCATTAGTCAATGCCAAAGCACAAAACCTTGGTACATTTATTGCTGCTACCGGTGCTCCTACTGGTTATAAGATTAATACTACTAAAGGTGATTTGTCATCAGACGGTAGTAATGCAGTTGTTACTCCATCATTAACCAATGCTACTTTTGGTGCAACTTTGACTGTTGATGTTACACCAGTTACTGCAGGTACTACTGTTAAAATCCAATTAGATGGAAATGGACAAGTTAATACTTCTCTTCCATCAAGCGCATTTTATAATGGTTATCCTGCATTGACCGCATCCGCACAGAAGGATGCATTACCAGCTGGTGGTCTTGCAAGTGGTACATTTGCTGTTTCTGATTTCTTTGGTGCTAATGGTAAATTTACAAAGGCACTTACCGATCCTACTAAGTCAAGCAGTGTAACTACTATTGACGGTTCTTGGGGTAAAAATGATATCGAGAAACCCGATGGAAGTGGGACATGGTCAAGTTATACCGGATTCTTTGGTCAATTAGTTCCTAATACAAACAACCGATACTACTTCTATGTTTATAATCCAACAGCAACCACTAGTGCAAATGCTACATCATTGGCTAATGGTTCATCTGTAAATATCGTGTTTGATCGTTACAGTACAACTGCAACTCCAAACAAGACAAATACTGATTTGAATGCCAACACCGATTACATTGCCAAGTAATCTCTGCTAACATTTCCATGTTTCATATTCTGTTCCAATTCCAGCTCTACAAACTTAATATGTAATGTCGACCAAAGTGATTTGGCCGTCCGCTTTATGGAATCACTTGTTCCGTCAATATGATTTGTAGTTGCACACAGGTAACGAATAATCTGCCGGACGGAAGGGATACTTCAAGCATATTTCTTCCAGGCAGATATAAAAAATAAATCAGCGATCCGATTAATTTCGGGTCGCTGATTTTTTGCGTCCATTTATGATCAAGCCATTTAATTTCAAATTCGTTTACTTTTGTATAGTAACTTTACACCCTGAATAGTATAATTAAATTTATCTTATGACCAGGGAGGTAATCATGAAGAACAAAGCTTTCAGCCCTCTGCTTGGCTTGTTGGGTTTGATGGGGTTCTTTTTTATGGCCTCATTGAACGTCCAGGCAGACACGACGTACGCCAGTGTGTCGAATGTTCAACGCGTGAACTACTATACACATATTCATGCGACTTCCGGGCATGACTACAAAGTCTACAAGTCCGGTGGTTACAATACTTCAGATGCGGCAAAAACGCCGATCGCTTATGCGCATGAGTTCAATAAGCGTAAAGTTCACATCACCCAAACTGAGAATGTTGGGAAGTCGACTTGGGCAAAATTTACATATCGGAATTTTACGGGTTGGGTTTCCTTGAAGGGAACCGATAAGTCTTATCATTGGCTGAACGTTCCCTTGATTGCGCAAAGGCCGGAACTACCAACCGGCTGTGAAATGGTCGCAACGACCATGATGCTTAATTTTGCCGGATCCAAAGTGACCAAGATGCAGCTGGCCAAACAGGTTCCCCGCAGCCGCAATCCCAACAAAGGGTTTGTCGGCAGTCCATACAGTCCAACTGGATGGTATGTCTATCCAAAAGGGCTTATGAAAGTCGTCAAGCGCCATGTTGGCAGTGCCAAGAACATGACTGGCGCAACTGTTAGCCAGCTTAAAAGAAAGATCGCCGATGATCATCCGGTGGTCGTCTGGGTCAACAACGTGGATGGCTTTGTAAACCATGCAATTACGATCTCGGGATATTCCAGCTCAAGATTTTACTACAACGATCCTTGGACAGATAAGAAAACCAGCATGAAGATCAAAACGATGCAGCATCACCGTTCTCGTGATGGCTATCGCGCACTTAGTTATTAATTAATGGAGGAGACTGATCAATGAACACACTTAAGCGAATTACCGTATCCGGATTACTCTCGCTAATGGCATTATTTTTATTCACCGTTGGTTCAACCGCCCATGCAGCAGCTCAATACTATACAACCAATCCTGGCATCATCAAGACTAAGCACAGCCTTGTGCTGTATAAGGATGCTGCCAAGACTCATCAGGC
This sequence comes from Lentilactobacillus kefiri, assembly GCF_009739535.1. Lineage (GTDB taxonomy): Bacteria > Bacillota > Bacilli > Lactobacillales > Lactobacillaceae > Lentilactobacillus > Lentilactobacillus kefiri. Next base: position 448,803 of record NZ_CP029971.1, on the reverse strand, counting down.
TGCCAAAGTGTCTGCCGGACATTTTGCCAAAATTACCAAGGTTGTCAAACAGGATGGCAAGGCGCCAGTCCTTAAGACCAACACTGGCAAATATGTGACAGCTAACAAAGCATTTGTCCAAAAGACAAGAGGTTATCAGAATCCAAAAAAGTACTACCAGGTTCAATATCATCAAATTAAACCATACGGGAAAGTTGGCTACACCGTTAAGCGCCACTATGAAGGTATCAAGACCTGGTACATTATGCGCAAAATGGGGACCTATGCCGGTTATGACAAATATAATCAGGCAACCTATAATGCAGTCAAAAACTTCCAACGTCGCCATCATTTAAAGGTAACTGGTAATGTGAACGAGAAAACCTGGTTGAAGATGGGCTTTTCCAAAAAGGCCTGGACCGGAATTGATTCTTACATCGCTCCGTTAAAAGCTCATGCTTGGAATGGCCGTTCTGCTCATATTGAAGCAATGATTCATCAGGCATATCGTTATATGGGCAATCCATATCTGGTTGGTTCATCATCCAGTCCTAAATATGGGACTGATTGTTCCGGATTAGTGATGCAGGCACTTTATGCCGGCGGGATTAACCCACTCCCAACCAGCTCCATTCATCATGCTTACCCAGGTAACGAGTGGAACTCTCGTAACCTGTGGGCTGCCAAGAAATTACGCCATGTGGCATATTCCCACCGTCAACGTGGTGACCTGGTATTCTATTATCAACCAGGGACGCATGTGATTTGGCATGTTGCCATTTATCTCGGTAAAAACAGAGTGATTGAAAGCTGGCCACCAAGAATTATGGTTCAGCCGATTAGAAATGGTCAGCGTTCCGATATTGCCGGAATTGCCCGACCGTTTAATTAAAATCCAGAGAAGAGTATTTCTCTCTAGATAGAAAAAAATCTGTAGAAGCAAAAGAGTTACTTTTGTTTCTACAGATTTTTTTGATTAATTTTAATACTGTCCGGCTGATTTAGTAGAAGTGGTTGTCTTCTTCGTTGCAGTCGTTTTGGTCTTTGATTTGGTTGATTTAGTCGTCTTCTTTGTTGAAGTTGACTTTTTAATCTGATCTTTTGGGAAATTGTTAATCATGAACTTGGCAATATCTCTGGCCATCAACTGGTAAGTCTTGGCTGCCGGATGCAATCGACCATCGTTGAAGCGATCAATGTGGTTGGCATCGGTGATCAAGTCAGGATCGATATCATTCCAGTTTAAGAACGGCACGTCATTATCTTGATAGACCTGAGCTTCCGCTGCTCTTAAATCATTCATGGTGTAGCCGCCTTCGCCAACAACATCATCGGAATTTTGGTTGTTGTCATAACGGGTGATTGGCAGGAAGCCGTAAATAATCAAGTTCTTATTCTCAGCTTTCATCTTTTTGATATTTGAATCCAACGTATTTTTGATTTGGTCAATGGTGGCATCACTATGGCCGTAATCATTGGTTCCATAAGCGATCGTTGCAACGTCGTATTTGGCGAAGTTCGTATCGGATACGGTCGTTCCCAAATCACCTGGCGTTGACATTTCCCCGGCATCTGCCAGGAAGGCACCGTTGTATGCGGCGTTATCAACAGTCGTTCCGAGATAACGGGCCAACCAGGTTGGATAACCTGAATCCAATGTTTCGTAGCCATCGTATCCGGCGGTAATTGAATCGCCCATGGTGATTATTTTCTTTGATTTGAAGTAGTCACTGTTTTTCATTGCGATGTTAAACGTTCCTTCCGAAATATCTTGTAAATTACCGTGCCATACCCAGCCGCTTTGCTTGCCGGAACCACTCTTAACATAGTACCAGACTGAGCTGCCTTTGTCCTGGGCCGACCGGTCAATCACGGCTTTCTTATAAGTATACCAGGTGATCTTGGCAAAATCTTTGGCGGATCCCAAAGTTTTGTTCAAGCCGGAGGTGGTGTAAACATATCCACTCTTCATATGATAGGGAAGCGGCTGATCATAACTTTCAGAAGAAACCAGAGATGCAGGTGGAATGACTTTTTCAGTTTTTTTAGATTTTGTGCTTGTCTTGGAACTGGTTGAACTTGCAGAACTTGATGAGCTCGACGAACTCGATGATGTCGGGGTTGGTGTCGTTGGTTCAGTTGACGCAGCACCAGCTGGTGCCATGAACGCAGCGATCCCCAACGCTGCAGAAATAGCAGTTGCTATGTAAAAACGTTTATTCATATCAATTATCTCCTCACAAAATATCACTATGTATTACCTTAGCATGATATTGTTACGAAACCCTTACATGATGCTTACACTAAAATGAAGAGTTTGCGCACAACTTGCTTATTTTTTGTAAATCAATTATGCTTACAAATAGCAAGATACACATTATAATTAACTATAAGTGTGCAAGCGGGGGGAAATCAACAAATGAATACCAAAGCAAAGTACAGCTTAACGCTGCTATTTTCATTGGTAGTTTTCGGGGGCTGTGGGATGAATTCCCATGCTAGCGCGGATACCAGTGAGTCGGCGGCTAAGAAGCTGTCCAAGATCTATGATTTTTGATATACTTCTATGTAAAAAGCGAGTTTAAGCTATGAAAAATTATCCCAGCAATATTACTCGGCAACAATTTGAATTAATTCGACCAGCTTTAGAAAATTTTCGTAAGCGAACTAAGCCTCGAAAATATGACCTCTACGAGGTCTTCTGTGCGGTCCTATATGTCTTGAAAACCGGTTGCCAATGGCGTCAAGTCCCCGGTGATTTCCCAGAATGGCGGTCAGTTTACAACTATTACAAAATTTGGTCAACTAAAGCTGAGCCTACGGCTGATTCTTTATTGGAACAAGTTTTAAAAAAATTGTCATTGCTCGGCGAACTTACCAAGGACGTTCAGCTTTAACTTCCTTTATTATCGTTGACGCTCAGAGCGTCAAAAACACCGCTACTGCTGAAAACAAAGGTTACGACGCTGGTAAGAAAATCTCGGGGATTAAGCGCCATCTGGCAGTTGATATCAATGGCTTTCCGCAGGCCATTCACATGACGCGAGCGAACGTCTCTGATCGAGACGGGGCCAGTGCCATGATCGCTTTACATGCCATGCATTTACGCCAGGTTCAAAATGTATTAGTTGATGGTGGTTATTCAGGCGTTAATTTTCAGCTCGATGTAGCCAGTAATTTAAACGCAACCGTGCAGGTTGCGAAGCGCAATGAGTTGCATCGATTCGAAGTCATGCCCCAACGTTGGGTAGTCGAACGATCTTTTAGTTGGCTAGAGAATTGTCGGCGACTTTGGAAAAATTGTGAGCGTCAATTAACCACCAGTCTGCAAATGGTCGTTTTAGCGTTTTTAGCACTATTACTTAAGAGATTTTAGACAGCTTCTAAAAGCACTCAGGTTCAATCAGTTAGTGATGCCAAGTCGACTGTAAAGGTTAATTCGGCAAACAGTGTTTCGTCAAACACGGTATCTGATGTGACTGCCAATAAGCATTCAACATCAGCTGATGATTCAAAGACAACTAAAAATTCTGACAGCACCGTTACAACAACTTATGGCGATGCCAAAGATAATCAAGTGACCGTCAACGACAGCAGTTCAAAAACTGATAAAACTGACAAAGTCACCGTTAATGATAGCAGCGCTGCCAAAGACGATTCATCGTCAAACGCAGCCGCTGGCGGCTCGGTTGGTGCTCAGGCGCCACAGCAAAGTTCATCACAGCAGGGGGATGCTGTGGATAGTTCTTCTGCCGCCAGTACTTCAAGCTCATCAAGCTCGTCATCAAGTTCAGACAGTTCATCGGCATCAAGCAGCACAGGAAGCACCGATTTGAATGTCGGTGCATCAGTTGTTGGGGCCAATGACGACACCTTGAATAAGGTTGTTAAAGATGTTGTTGATAAGGTGACCGATTCTGATTCCGACAAATCCAGCACTGTGGATGAGTCGACAACGACACCTGCCGTTCCAGCTGATCCAGCAGACGACAATGTGGTCGTTCTGGAGTCACCGGATGCAAGTGAGCCTGGTGAAACCCAAGAAACCTTAATTGTGCCTAATCAGCCGATTATTGAAAGCAAAAACATTCATAATGATATTTTAGGTGACACATTTGCCGATAAAGTTACAAAAAGTGATCCCAAGGCTGTTAAAGCCGCAGCAACGTCAGCATCATCGAACAAAACCAAGTTGTTGCCGTTCAACGCCTTCTCAAACAAGATTTATCGTCACGTATTGAGCACGGCTCAAAAGCCCGGGACGGTTACAACGACTACCGGTAAGAAAGTCACGTTGACCACTCCGGTCAAGCATGTGAAGTATATGGAGCATGATTCAACCGGAATTTCCGAAACGTTGCCGTTATTGGGAGCCTTGGCAATCATCGCTGTTGCCGGTGTGACATTTATCGCATTTGATCCATTAAGATTTTTATTTAAATAAAAGCAAAAAAGACGCGGTTGATACCTTCAGCCGCGTCCTTTTTAATGCCCTCAATGCCTGATAATATAACGTTCCGAAATAAATTTAAAAAAAGTGCGTATAATACTTGCAAACGCTTACAGATATGATATTATATAGTCAAGGAAGGGAAAAGAAGTTCGAAGCACAGGGGTTTCAACCTACTTTGAATGTTCTCTGATCCAAGATTAATATGTTGTTATGTTACCAGATTATTTTCAAATGTTTCACATGTAGAACGCATAGTTGTTTATTTTAAGAGTTTGAGGTTCACGATTCATTAGAAGCATTGAAGTATGAATAAAGAATGTTTTATTTAGCCGATTGTTTCAAAGATTCACAGAGTTTCAAATTGTTACAGCTGAAACTTGAAAGTATGAAGACAGACTGATCCCTTGGTATCACAGGGCATATTTTAATTAATTTAACCATTTAGCTTGCTGTTAACAGCGAAACTAACCGTTTCGGCAAAAATGTGAAGAACTGATTCATCATCTGAATAATTTGGGCTCTTCTTGCATAAACTTCATGATTAATAATCGTTTTTAACGAATTTAGAAGCCATACCAGTGCTTGAGACAACTCAATATCTGGCATGGCTTCGTTCATTATAAAGAATAAATCCCCAATGGTGCGATCATCCTGATTTTGCCGTTCCTGCCAAGCTAATAGGTCATAAGTCATCATGACAATTGCTAAATGGCCACAAAGCCCGTCATAATTTTGAACTTGTGATTTGTCGAGCCGCAAGTATTGCTTGGCAACTTTAAAGTAATTCTCAATTTGCCATCTTCGGGCGTATAGTTGAATGATCTCTTGTGGCTGAAGGCCTAACTGAGTCGTTGCCAGTACTAGGTAGTCATCTTGACGGGCCCGATTAGCCACAAATACCAAGCGAAGCTTGAATTTTTGGTTCCCGACGTGCGCTTCGACAAAGCAGCTGTATTGATAAGCTTGCTTGGGTTGATATTTTGAGGCCTGCAGTCGCTTGTATAATGCTTTAACTGAATATTGCCGTCCGCGATATTGATAGTAAATTTTGCTGGACCGTTTAAGCATGCCCACGCCGTTTAATCCCAACTTGGTTAATTCATAGAACATTTTTGGTGAGCTATACCAGCTATCAAATAACACATAGTCAGCTAGAACGCCATTTGCGAGGGCTTGCTTGACAAGTTGCAATGAAACGAGGTTCATTTTTTGCTGTGCTTGGCGACGTCTCCGGCCAGCAATTGTTCGTTGATCGGTTGTTTTAGCTGATTTTCCAAGGACGTTTTGTGGCTTCTTGGAAGACATTAATGCAAAGTTGATCGGTAAGAATGTATTGGCGTCACTCCAACCCAAAGTTAAAGCCCGGTATCCCTTAATATATAACTGTTTGTCATGGTCAAAGACTCGCGCTAGTAATTCGGTTTGGGTGGCGTACTCACGGGAAAAGAGTGTATCGTCAATGATCAATGCTAACCGCCGCCGGCGGTCAATAAACGGTCGTAAATGCTTGATTAAATGACTCCCAACTTGACAAATCAAGCGTTGCCAATTGATCCGGCCATCGTTCAAATTATTTCTGACGGTGCGACTGGTAAAGTTAGGTGTTTCATGGGCTCGATAAAGCGAGCGTCCCAGGAACTTTGTCGTGACCAGCCATTCAATGACCTTCATCAAGCTGATTTCTGAATGCCGGCGATAATTCACCAACTTGGTGAGTTTAGATAGACCAATGAGGGAAGTAAATTGATGAACAATATTGTGAAGCTCGTTTTCTGTATTTTTTTGTCTTATAATATTCATGACGTAAGTCTCCTTTGTATCTTGGTTTTGGTCGACTAAAGTATACAACGCAGGAGAGCTTGCGTTTATTTTTTGCCAAAAAAGCCAATAACCACACGCCTTTGGCGTGATTATTAGCTTTCATGTTTCAGTTGTTACAGTTTAAAATTAACAGAAGGTTAAATCTAGGTGATTAAGTGTTTGAATATAATGTAAAGCGTCACACATGTTCAAATATGAATTCGATGATTCACTATTGAATACCTGGTGGAGTAATTGAAAAGGGTTATGTACAGAGGTCGCTTGTAGTGGGTCTGAGAGATTCATTTCGAATATCAAATTGATGTGATATCAAGTTGATGAAAGTTGTAAATGAAGTGAAAGTTTCAGAACTTCAGAGTTTCAAGGTTCACTAGTTTTAAGCTTCAGTACCTGCACGATAGGTTTATGTAACACGAAAGAAGCAGTTGTACAAGGTTTCAAAGTTTCACGAAGAACCAAAATATTGATCACACGGCAAATTTATCAATAAAGTAAAAACGTGAAAAATGATTAATGTTTGCGGCAGTTGGATCAATAAATAGTTAGATTGAGGCGATAAGACATTAAGTTTTTAATTAAGTGGGTATCAACCCCAAAGTTCCCTTCCGCATAGGATTTAAACTTGCAGTATCAAAGCGAGTTTGAATCCTATTTTTTGTAGAGTGCGACGAGACCCGGGAGATGCGGTTTCTAAGGGGGCCTGTCTGAAACCCAGGTTCTGGGTTTTGGACAGGCCCCCTTAGAAGTTAGCATCTGGGTCGTCGGAGCACGTTTCGGCAAGGTAGGGGGAAATGCGTCGGAGCACGTTTCAGCAAAGTAAGGGGAAAACATGCTGTTAGTAGGCAGCCAAGCTTCAATCCGACCATCGGAGGATAAAAACCATCCACAAAACACCCCCACAAACTAAAACCACCAACCAGCTTCAATAAAAAATACATAAGTTCCACCCCATCAACCAAAATTTCCAGTTTACGAGATCCGAACACTTTGATATAATGTAAGCGCAATCAAATAAGTAAAAGGTATTACTTACTGCTATGTAGACATATTTATTTACAGTTCTTTCTGGAATGCGGTATTCTATTCACATAGATTATTTTTGCATAATAAGTTTTGAACTGGAAAGGAAGTTTCTGATGAACTTTCGTCGAGTAATTGTACTTGATCTGGCTTCACTGGGAATTGGTGAATCCAGCGATGCTAATCGATTTGATTCTGTTGGTGCCGACACACTTGGTCATATTGCAACCCTGGAAGGATCCAACTTTCAACTGCCCACGTTGAGCAGACTGGGACTGGGTAACATTCGGTATAGTGATCCGGTTGTCGGACTGCCACCAGTTGAAGATCCCATTGGCTTCTTTGGTAAGATTCGTTCCAAAAGTGAAGAAAACTCAAAGTTGAGTGGCTTGCGGGAAATGTTTGATTTTCAAACGGCAACCCGAACAACCAGTGTCATTGACGCCATCGTTGGCCTGCTGGGCGTTCACTCAATTTTGATTAGTGATTACCAAAGCTACCTTTCCAATCAAAACCAAGCTGAAGTCATTCCGGTTAATACAGATGACGCCGGCTTTAAAGAACTTCATCAGCAGGTGATTGCACCTAATAATGGGCTGCTTTATTACCGGACGTTGGGGCTGCAGGAAAATGCCATATCTGGTAACCGCCAGGGCTGCATCGATTCGTTGAAGACGGTTGATCAGCATTTGGCCCGCTTGATGCGTGAATTGTACAGCACGGATTTGCTGATCATCACTTCAACATTTGCCAACGATCCCGCCTTGGATGTCACGCCAACCCGGGAATACCTGCCATTGATTGCATACACGTCTTCGTCACCCGAGGGAAAAGCCCTTGGAATTCGACGAACACTCGCAGATGTGGGGGCCACAATCGGTGAAATCTTTGGCCTCGAAGTTTCCAATGAATCAATTGGGAGCAGCTTTCTTGGTGAACTGAAATAGTTCATCACAATTAATTTGGGTTTAATTCATAAAACCAATTTCATAACAGAGGGGGATAGCTAATTCGTAGCTTTGTTGTTTAGCAATTATTGTCGTTAAAATTCAGAAAAGAGGATTTCAGAATATGCAAATAACATATTTACTGGTCAACATTCTGGGTGTCTGTGTATACCTTGGAATTGCGTTCTTGTTTTCAAACAATAAGAAGCACATTAATTGGCGTTCAGTCGCTGTCGTTTTAGTTATTAACCTTGTTCTTGCATGGATCTTAACCAGCTTTGAATGGGGCCGTGATGCAGTTAAAGCTGCCGCTGACGGATTCAACTGGTTGGTTCAAGTTGCCTACCAAGGTATCAATTTTGCCTTGCCTAACTGGGTAACACCACAATTTGGCGGAACTGCCAAATCAATGAACTTTGTCACTAGTGCCTTACTACCAATCCTGATGATTGTTCCATTGTTTGATACTCTTACATATATTGGAGTATTGCCATGGATCATCAAATGGGTCGGCCGTGGACTTTCATTTGTTACCGGCGCTCCAAAGTTCGAATCATTCTTTGCTGTTGAAATGATGTTCTTAGGAAACACTGAAGCACTTGCCGTTTCATCACTTCAATTAAAGCAAATGTCAGCAAAGCGTAACCTTACTTTGGCTTTGATGTCAATGTCATGTGTTACTGCTTCAATCATCGGTGCTTATACCCAAATGGTTCCTGGCCAATACGTTTTGACCGCCGTTCCATTGAACGTTTTAAACGCCTTGATTATTACCAGTTTACTGAATCCTGTTAAAGTTACTCCTGAAGAAGATACCATCGCCAAGATGGGTGGTTCAGGTACCAGTGAAGCCGCTGTTGAGTCAGGCGATGTACAAGCTGACGGCAAACGTGAGCCTTACTTCTCATTCTTAGGTGACTCAATTCTTGGTGCCGGCCGTTTGATCTTAATCATTGCTGCCAACGTTATCGCCTTTGTTGCTTTAGCCGCATTGATCGATAAAATTTTGGCATTGTTCAACCCATGGTTGTCATTGGAACATATCTTAGGAATCATCATGTTCCCATTTGCATGGTTAATGGGTCTGGATGTCAGCCACGCATTCCAATTCGCTCAATTCATGGGTATGAAGTTGGTTACCAACGAATTCGTTGTTATGGGTAAGATTGCCGGTACTATCAACAACCTCAGCATCTTCCCAGCTCACTACCAAGCACAATTAACTGTCTTCATCACTTCATTCGCCAACTTCTCAACTACCGGTATGATTATCGGTGCCTTCAAGGGCTTGGTTGACAAGGAAAAGAATGACTTGATCAGTAAAAACGTTGGTACAATGCTTCTTTCAGGTATCTTGGTATCATTGATGTCTGCCGGAATCGTTGGATTATTCGTTTGGTAATATTTTCAACTAGAAAGTTAGGTTTTATTTTTGGATAAGTTACAAAGAGAAGAGGAGGCAGCTAATCGGCTGCCTCTTCGTGAGGCTATACGAGACAAAGCAACCGTTAAACGAGAAATTATTGCTGGAATTACCGGATTTTTTGCGATTTCCTATATCATTATCGTTAACCCGATGATCTTGAAGGATGCAGGAATTCCGACTGATTTAAGTGTCTTTGCGACAATTATTTCTTCGCTGGTCGGTTGTTTGATAATGGGATTTTGGGCGAATGCACCCGTTATTCTTACCCCTGGGATGGGGGTCAATGCCTTCATCACCTACACAGTTGTTGTCGCGATGGGGTTATCCTGGCAGGAAGCCTTAGCCATCTCGATCGTAGCCAGTGTGATTTATGTCATCATTGCATTCACCAAGCTGAGTACGATTTTGGCAAAGGGAATCCCGGATACGTTAAAGGCGGGAATTACCGCTGGAATTGGCTTGTTCCTGGTGGAAATTGGACTTGAGAAGGCCCAACTGATTCAGCAGGGCAAAAATTCCATTCTGGCACTTGGTGATTTGACGAAGCCGGCGACTTTATTGGCGCTGTTTGGCCTGTTGCTGACACTGTTCTTATTTGTCCGCAACATCACAGGCGGTTTCTTCATCGGCATTTTGGTGACATCGATAGTGGGCATCTTGTTTGGGATTAAAGATCAAGTATCCCCATCCGTGGGAATTGGTGATATTACCAAATATTCTGCGATCGTTGCCAAGGGTAATTTTAGCCATGCACTCACAATTCCATTTATTCTCGCCGTGTTTTCGATGACCATGATTTTGGTATTTGAGTCGATGGGGCTGCTGGAAGGCATCATGCCGAACCCCAAGAAATTCAAAAAAGCGTTTGAGGCCAGTTCCGTCACCAGTTTTCTTTCCGGAATTCTGGGGACCAGTCCAACTGTTGCGGCTGCCGAAAGTGCTTCGGCAATTGAAAGTGGCGGTCGAACCGGCCTGACTTCAATTGTTGCCGGAATCATGTTTGCCGTTTCCCTGTTCTTTATCCCACTGCTTGCATTTGTTCCCCAAGCAGCGATTGCCCCGGTTATTATCATTACGGGGGCATTGATGATGAACCAGCTTAGTCGGATTAATATGTTTGATTTCTCCGATTGGTTCCCGGCATTTCTGATTGTCGTATTGATTCCATTTACCAGCAGTATTTCAACTGGCTTGGCATTTGGATTCGTCGTTTATCCAATCTTAAAAATTGCTGCGGGCAGGCAACGTGAATTGACTGTCGCAACTTATGTATTAGGAGTTTTATTTTTATGTGATTTGGTACTGAGTGCCTTATTATAGAAGTAGCAGGTGAGCGGACTTTGCGGTTCGCTTCTTGTTAATCAAAAATTGTAAGCGTTTGATATTTAAAAATACTGTACTGGAAAGGAACTTATTATGACCATCAAAATTATTATGGATACCGATCCTGGAATTGATGATGCTGCCGCATTGACCATGGCACTAAATGATCCGGAGATTGACGTTAAATTGATCACCAGTGTCGCTGGTAACGTGACCGTTGACAAGACAACCAAGAATGCCTTGAAGATTGTCCGCTTCTTTAATAAAAAGGTGCCGGTTGCTGCTGGTGCCAAACAGCCGCTGATCAAGGAATTTGAAGATGCTGCCAGAATTCATGGTGAGTCGGGGATGCCTGGTTATGATTTTCCGGAAGACCTGCCAAAGCCTTTGAATATGACTGCGGTTGAAGCTTTGCGTAAAACGATTATGGAAAGCGACGAAAAGATTACGTTGGTGCCAACTGGTTCATTTACCAACATTGCGCTGTTGTTCAGTGAATATCCTGAAGTTAAGGATCACATCGAACGAATCGTCGCAATGGGTGGTTCCCTTGGCAAAGGCAATATGACCAGTGCCGCTGAATTTAACGTCTTTACCGATCCCGATGCCGCTCGGATTATGTACAACTCAGGCATTCCAATAACCATGGTCGGCTTGGATATTACCATGAAGGCTTTGCTGACCCCTGATTCTCTCAGCAAGCTTGAGCACCTGAACGAAGCCGGCAAGATGCTCCACGACATCGCTATTCATGATGGTGATAATAGTTTAAACGGAATCGCCATGCACGATGTCAACACCATCTTCTATCTGCTTCATCCTGAAGCAATCAAGACCGAGAAGATGTGGATCGACATCGTTACTGATGGCCCAGCCATCGGTGAAACGGTTGGCGATATCCGTGGTGCTTACCATGATGGCAAGACCAATGCAAATGTTTGTGTCGATATTGACGCGGAAGCATTTAATAAGTGGTTCCTGGACGAAGTTTCTAAGATTAATATGTAAATTTAAATTTGAGCAGTTGGGCTTTTGGCCTGGCTGCTTTTTTGTTACCATGAAAATTTCTTCGTTTACAAATATCGATTGGGTGTATCATATAGCGGAAGGGAGGTTACTGAGATGCAAAATACTTCGAATGAGAATCAAGTCCTTTATCAAGAACTGGTCACTGAGAAGCAAGCCGAAGAGAAAAAATCGACTATTCGCACTTATAGTCTCATCTCAATGATCTACATGTTCCTTGGAGAATAGATTGTTGATTATATTGTGGTCGAATCACCATTAAAATTTTGACTAGAATAAAATTAATAATCCGCCTTTTAAGCAATCACTGAGCTGGTTGCTTTTTTGATTTATATCGATTTAAATAGAATTTTTCTCAGCGATAAATAAATTTGAAAATCATGTTAAAATTAGTATGTATGCACAAAACAAATGTCCGTGAATACCTTGTCAGTCTAGTCATTTTAAGGTAAAGTATAATAAGACGTGAAACAGATTGTTTCACATATCGGGAGAAATAATAAATGAACAATGATCAATTTAAAAAAGCTCTTTTGGATAAAGGTATCGAAGTTACAGATCAGCAAATGGATCAATTCGATGCCTATTTTAAGCTGTTAGTAGCCGTTAACGAGCATGTTAACCTGACGACGATTACAGAAAAGCCTGACGTTTATCTCAAACATTTCTATGATTCCATAACTCCAGCCTTTTTTGTTTCACAGATCCAAACAGAGCCGTTATCCATTTGTGACGTGGGGGCGGGCGCCGGATTTCCGTCACTGCCGCTAAAAATTTTATTTCCCCAATTGAAAGTCACAATCGTTGATTCATTAAACAAGCGGATCAATTTCTTACAAACATTAGTCGATAAGCTGCATTTAACCAACGTTGAGTTGTTCCACGCACGGGCTGAAGAGTTTGGTGCCAAAAAGTCGGAACATCGTCAGCAGTTTGATCTGGTGACTGCCCGAGCAGTTGCCCGGCTCACAGTACTGAGTGAACTCTGTCTTCCACTTGCAAAAGTCGGCGGCAAAGTCGTTGCACTCAAGGCTGCCAAAGCTGAAAGCGAACTCTCAGATGCCAATCCGGCTATTCGTTTGTTGGGCGGAAAAGTTTCCGGTGATTTTGAATTTACATTGCCGGTTTCTGACGAAGAACGCCATATTATCGTGATTGATAAGGTTAAAGATACCCCTAAAAAGTATCCAAGAAAGCCGGGAACTCCTAATCGGGAGCCCCTGGATCAAATCAAATAATGAGGAGGGATGAACGATGACATATGTAATCGCGCTTGCCAACCAAAAAGGCGGGGTCGGTAAAACGACGACTGCGGTTAACTTGGGTGCCGGCATGGCCACACTTGGAAAGAAGATTCTCTTGGTGGATGCCGATGCACAAGGTAACGCAACCAGTGGTGTCGGTGTGTCCAAAGCCGATATCAAGAAGGACATCTATGATGTTTTGGTCAATGAAGAACCAATGGCTGAAACAATCGTCCATACATCGCACAAAGGATTGGATATTGTCCCGGCAACCATTCAGCTGTCCGGTGCAGAAATTGAACTAACCCCACAGATGGCGCGGGAAACCCGATTGAAGGCTGCGTTGGATGCGGTTAAGGACCAATACGATTTCGTCTTAATTGATTGTCCACCCTCACTTGGTTTGATTACCATCAATGCCTTCACTGCCAGCAATTCGATCTTGATCCCGGTTCAAAGTGAATACTATGCTTTGGAAGGATTGAGCCAGTTGCTGAATACCATTCAGTTGGTCAAAAAACATTTCAATCCAAATTTGAAGATCGAAGGCGTGTTATTAACCATGTTCGATGCCCGGACCAATTTAGGCGAACAGGTTAACACCGAAGTCCGCAAGTTCTTCAAAGATGAAGTTTATGACACAATTATTCCTAGAAACGTTCGTTTATCGGAAGCACCAAGCTATGGTCTGCCAATCATGGATTATGACCCCACGTCAAAAGGTGCCGAGAAATACATGAATCTGGCAAAAGAGGTGTTGGCAAACCATGGCGAATAAGAAGAAACCAACGGGGCTTGGCAAGGGAATTGAAGCCTTGTTTCAAGACAACAACGTTGATACAAGTAAAGAAGACGTTTTAGACATCAAAGTCGCAAACATTAAACCCAACCCATATCAGCCACGGCACCGATTTGACCAGAAGGCCTTGGAAGATTTGGCCCATTCAATTAAGAACTCGGGTGTTTTCCAACCAATCATCGTCCGTCAGCCGGATCCTGAAGTTGAATCTTTTGAGCTGTTAACCGGTGAGCGTCGTTTAAGAGCGTCAAAGATTGCCAAGAAAGAAACAATTCCCGCAATTGTCCGCAGTGTCAACGAAGAACAGATGATGGAAATTGCTGTAATGGAAAACTTACAGCGTGAGGATTTGACCACCCTTGAAGAAGCCGAAGCCTATAACATGCTGATGAGCCGTTTGGATTTGACTCAGGCACAGGTTGCCAGCCGATTGGGCAAGAGCCGTCCATACATCGCCAACTATCTTCGAATCCTTGGATTGCCAACTGAAGTTAAAAAGATGCTGGAAGACAAGAAGCTGTCGATGGGACAGGCGCGAACCCTACTTTCCGTCAACAACAAGCAGGAATTAATCAAGCTGGCCCGTAAATCAGTCAATGATTCAATGACTGTCCGTCAGCTTGAACAGGCTGCTGCCAAGATCAACGGCACCAAGCCTTCAAAGAAGAAAAAGACGACCAGAAAGTCACCATTTGTCCGGGCATCCGAAGGTCAACTTCAAGAAAAGTTTGGCACACCGGTTTCAATCGTTAACTCATCTCGTAAAAAGGGAAAGGGCAAGATTGAAATCGAGTACACCTCAACTGATGATTTGAACAGAATCCTTGAGATGTTTGGCGTCGACCTGGATTAGTCGTAACGGTTGCTGGTTGAACGTTTGTCCGTTGTTTAGCCGAAATGTGTGTTCCGATAATTTCCCTCGGCAATACACGTTGTACAGAAAGGGAGCCTTCATATGTATGATTTAAACGACTTAGTTGAAATGAAAAAGCCCCATCCATGCGGTACCAACCGCTGGCAGATTATTCGAATGGGTGCAGACATTAAGATTCAATGTACCGGTTGCGGTCATATCGTGATGATGCCCCGAAGAGAATTTGATCACAAATTAAAAAAGATCCTTGAAAAAGCTGAAAAATAAACCAGAAAGAAGAGTTGTTGAATTATGGCATTAACTGCAGGAATCGTTGGATTGCCAAACGTTGGAAAGTCAACACTGTTTAACGCAATTACCAAGGCCGGAGCTGAAATGGCCAATTATCCATTTGCCACCATTGATCCAAACGTCGGAATGGTTGAAGTTCCCGACAAGCGTTTGGACCGGATTCAAGAATTAATTCCAGCCAAAAAAGTGGTTCCAACTACATTTGAATTCACTGATATTGCCGGAATCGTTAAGGGTGCCAGCAAGGGTGAAGGACTTGGTAACAAGTTCTTGGAAAACATTCGTCAGGTTGACGCAATTGTCCACGTTGTCCGGGCATTCGATGATGACAACATCACCACTGTATCAGGCAAAGTGGATCCATTAGACGATATTGACACAATTAATTTGGAATTGGGAATTGCTGATTTGGACTCCGTTAACAAGCGTTTGGGCAAAGTTCAACGGGCAGCCAAGGGTAGTGATAAGGAAGCCAAGGCTGAATTAGCTTTGCTTGAAAAGATTAAGCCGGTTTTGGAAGACGGCGGCTCAGTTCGTTCAATTGATTTTGACGAAGATGAACAAAAGATCGTTAAAGGCCTCTTCCTGTTGACCAGCAAGCCAGTTCTGTACGTTGCCAACATTGCCGAAGATGATATGGCTGATCCAGAGCATTCCAAATACTTCCCAGAAATCAAGGAATTTGCTGAAAAGGAAGGCGCAGAGGCAATTGCCGTTGCTGCCGGTCCCGAAGAAGAAATTGCTCAGCTTGATGACGATGAAAAAGCTGAGTTCCTGGATGCAGAAGGGGTTAAAGAACCCGGCTTGAATCGCCTTATAAGAGCTTCATACAAGCTCCTTGGCCTGCAAACGTTCTTCACTGCAGGTGGTAAGGAAACTCGTGCCTGGACGTTTAAGAAGGGTACCAAGGCACCTCAAGCAGCCGGTATCATCCATTCTGATTTTGAACGTGGATTTATCCGTGCCGAAGTCATGGCATTTGATGATTTGGATAAATTAAAGACCCCTGCCGCAGTCAAAGATGCAGGTAAGCTGCGTCTTGAAGGTAAGGACTACGTCATGCAAGATGGCGACATTGTTGAATTCAGATTTAACGTTTAGGAAGTTCAATAGAAGGAGTGAAGCTAGTGAGTAGCAACAACGATGAAACAGCAAAGCGCAGTGCGAACAGCAAAGCGCGTGAAAAGAATGCTCAAGTTCATCAAGACCGGGATCATGCGGCAAAAATTGTCCATTCCCAGTTTGATAACATTGGGTTAACCAAGCGGAATGCCGAGTACATGTTTAAATTTAACCAGGCACTTGGTCCAACGAAATTTTCCGCAGAACAGAAGAAGACAATTATTCAATCAATGGTTCAACAGTTACTTGATGGTCAAAAATCAGGTAAGACGGCCAAAAATATGTGGGGAACTGTCGATCAAAAGCTTCAAAATACGGTTCATCCACCGGCACGTCCTGCTGATCCCCGTAGAGATTACTGGAAAAACGCAGGGTACAATGCTGTCCTGTTCCTGACCATCTTCTTCTTGATGTACGGTGTCTTGTACTTCCTGCCAACCAAGGGCGGTCAACATTCACCTATGATGGGGATTACTGGGATTTTAATTAGTGCGGCCATCGCCGGACTTGGAATTCCAGTTGTAACCATGATGTTCACTCCAGGAGTTAAGCACAAGTACTCCGTCTGGATTCGAATTATCCTGGTTATCCTATTCCTGATTGTCTGGATGGGAATCTTTACGGTGTCATCAATCTTGCCACCAATCATGAATCCGGTCTTGAACCCAATTGTCTATATTGTTTTGGGTGTCCTCTCCGGGTTGGCATCATTTTATATCAAACGCCGCTTCCGGATTACCGGCGGTGTGTTCTAAACTTAGCTAAAACATTGAATAATAAGGCTTTTCAAGCGCTATGGCGTTGGAAATGGCCTTATTTTTTTATCCTTCTATCAGTAAAACACGAACATTAATCACCAAAAATATAAAAAAATTGTCAGACGGCGAAAAAACATGAACAATAAGCTTTATTTATTCGGAAGAGTCGTGTATAATCAATACAATTTCAAAAAACAAATTGCTTAACAGGCTATACACTTTTATTAGAAATAAATGAGAATCTTTTCAGATTCGTTGATTATGTAAAATGAAAATGATAAGTTATTAAGCAATCAACATTAAAAAGGAGCGAGATAGATGGTTAGTTGGGATGAAAAATTCGGTAAAAAAGGTTTGACGTTTGATGATGTGCTGTTGATTCCTGCAGCGAGCGATGTTTTACCAAATGATGTGGATTTATCAGTACAATTGGCAGACAACTTAAAGTTGAATGTTCCTTTTCTGAGTGCCGGAATGGACACTGTTACCGAATCGAAGATGGCGATCGCATTAGCTAAGCTTGGTGGATTAGGTGTTGTTCATAAGAATTTGAGTATCGAAGATCAGGCTGCTGAAATTGCAAAGGTTAAGGCAGTCAAGAAGACAGCCGATACCCCTAATGCAGCGGTAGATGACAATGGTGCATTGTTGGTTGCCGCAGCGGTTGGTGTTTCATCCGATACTTTTGACCGGGCTGCCGCTTTACTTAAAGCCGGTGCCGATGCAATCGTTATCGATACTGCCCATGGTCATTCAGCAGGTGTTCTTCGGAAAATCGCTGAAATCCGTGACCACTATCCAGACACAACTTTGATTGCCGGTAACGTTGCTACTGCTGCCGGAACTGATGCACTTTTCAAAGCAGGTGTTGATGTTGTCAAAGTTGGTATCGGCCCTGGTTCAATTTGTACCACCAGAGTTGTTGCCGGTGTTGGTGTTCCTCAAATTACCGTAGTTTACGATTCAGCAAGTGTTGCCCGCAAGTGGGGCAAGTCAATCATTGCCGATGGCGGAATCCAATATTCAGGTGACATTGTAAAGGCATTAGCTGCCGGTGGTAACGCCGTTATGCTTGGTAGTGTCTTCTCTGGAACCGATGAAGCACCTGGTGACGTCTTTGAAGATCATGGCAAGAAATACAAGTCATACCGTGGTATGGGTAGTGTTGCTGCCATGGAACAACAACATGGTTCAGCTGACCGTTACTTCCAAGGTGGTGTCAGTGAACCCAACAAGTTGGTTCCTGAAGGTATCGAAGGTGAAACTGAATATAAAGGCAGCATCAACGACATCGTCTTCCAGATGGTTGGTGGCCTTCGTTCAGGAATGGGCTACACTGGATCAGCAACAATCAAAGATCTTAATGACAATGCCCAATTTGTCCAAATCACCAATGCCGGTTTGAGAGAATCTCATCCGCATGATGTTAACATTACTAAAGAAGCTCCTAACTACAAACCAGAAGCATAATAATTTGAATTCACCTAAAGGTCAGTCGCCTATGCGGCTGGCCTTTTTATATTGTCGCAGGATGCAATCTGGTCATTCATGATAACCAGAAACAAACCAGTTCAACCTATAATAGAAACGTTATATGCTGAAAGTGACGGAGGGGCTGATAGAATGCTGAAACAACTTATTAAACTCACGAATAGTGTGTTAATCGCGTTTTCTTGTATTGTAATGGCGTCACTTTGCGCCCATGCGGCAACACCCGTGACCCCTCATGGGACTGCCCGCTTTCAGACCAATACCGCCACAATTAATGTCACCCAAAATTCCCCCAGATATCAAGCGGTTTGGACGCGGGCTGTCCAGGCATGGAACCGAACCGGCGCGTTTACGTTTCAAATCACCAACAATTCCAACGCCCAGGTCACAACCAAGATGAATCCGGCCCTTGGATCGGGGTACAGTGGGATGACTTATTTAACAACCGATTACCAAAATTACATAATCAACGCAGAATGTGAGATTAATAATCTGGCATTACGAAACAATCACTATGCCCGATTTGAATGGGTTAACGTTGCGGAACATGAGCTGGGCCACGCGATTGGATTAAACCACAATCCCGGCAAGGCGAGTGTCATGTACGCGTCAAACCGTTCGTATAGTATTCAAAGAGTCGATATTGAAGGGGTTAACCAGCTTTATGCAGGCAGCCCAGCACAAACTTCACTGGGGATGAAGAGTAAGCAGATCATTGATCCGGTCGCTGATTCCGGGGACATTGAAAGCCCAACAGTCGATCCGGAAACGTTTGGCATCATCATTGAAAGAACGTTGTGGCCGGTTCATTACGTGGATTTGGCACATCATATCGTTCGTGAAAATGGGATTCTCAAACGGCTGGCTTATCCGCTCTATTGGTAAAGTTTCACCAATATTTTGAGGATTTATCAATTTTATGCCTAAATAGGAGTATCATAATTCTGGTAGCAACATTTACATTAAAGGCAGGGGGCTTACCGTTGGACTCACAAAACGTTCTCGAACGGCCATTTATCACCATTACAAATTTAATCTGGAGTTTCGACCATATCACCAATCGGGTGAACATCTTGCTGGTTAAACGCGATCACGAACCCTATAACAATTATTGGGCATTGCCGGAAACCTTTATGAGAGCGCAGGAAAGTGCCGAAGAAGCTGCATTGCGTCTGGTTCGCGAAAAGATCGGGATGGACCTGTCAGGAAGCCACACCGAACAGTTGGCGACCTTCACCAATCCACTTCGAACCCCGGGTGAGCGAGCTTTATCGTTGGCCTACATGACATTTTTGCCGGATAAGCCACAGCTAAAAGCTGGTTATGGCGCATCGGATGCCCGTTGGTTTACGATGGGGTATTCTCAAAAGACCTATTCATTCAGTGATGCTCAGCAGACATTTCAATCAACCGACTGTCCGGTTCAGCGCACGTATTATAAGGAATTTGACGGTACCAATGCTGATCCGGCCAAGCATCTGGCATTCGATCATGAATGGATATTAAAAGTTGCTTGTGAACGGATTCGAAATAAGCTTGATTATCAGCCGAACATTTTACTGATATTGGGCGGCAAATTTACCTTGAAAGATGCTCGCAGAGTTTATTCGCCATTTTTGAAAGTCACCGTTGAACAAATCGATAATTCAAACTTTAAAAAAAGTCACCGGGAACTCTTCACAGACCTTGGATCAAGCGAGGTTAACGGGCCTGGGCGACCTGCTCGATTATACAAATTGGCGCATTTGCGAGCTTAAAGCCTTGAAATTTCTGGTTATAGGTTGTAACGTAGAATAAAAGTTTTAAATACTTTTATTTTAACGAATTAAAAGTTAAAGCTACTTTAAATATAAAAAGAAAGTGTCTGAATAATATGAATAATTTATCAATGCTGACAGATTTATATGAATTTTCAATGGCTAACGGTTATCGTCAAACCATTAATGATGAGCAAGGGGTCTTTGATGTCTTCTTCCGAAAAGTGCCAGATAATGGCAGTTTTGTTATCGCTGCCGGGTTGGAACAGGCTGTTAAATCACTTCAAAACTTTTCCTTCAGTGATAGCGACATTGAATACCTGCGTTCGTTGAATCTATTTCAAGAGAACTTTTTGACGTATCTAAAAGATTTCAAATTTGACTGCAAAGTATCTGCTATTCCTGAAGGAACCCCAGTCTTTCCAAGAGAACCATTATTGACGATTCAAGGACCGTTGCTGCAGACGCAATTATTTGAAACTATGGTCTTAAACATCTTGAATCACCAGTCATTGATCGCCACAAAAGCCCGCCGAATCACTTATTCAGCCGGTGGCCGTCCCGTCATGGAATTTGGTGCCCGACGTGCTCAGGGACCTGACAGTGCGACTTACGGTGCCCGTGCGGCCGTTATCGGTGGCTGCAGCAGTACTTCAAATGTTCTGGCTGCCAAGAAGTTCGGAATTCCTGCAGCGGGTACGATGGCTCATGCATGGATTGAATCATTTCCAGATGAATTGACATCATTTGAGAAGTGGGCTGAAGTCTATCCCGACAATGCCGCATTGCTGGTCGACACCTACGATGTTTTAAAGTCCGGTGTTCCAAATGCCATCAAAGTCTTTAAAGAATTGAAAGCTAAAGGCCACAAACCGGTTGGCATTAGAATTGACTCCGGTGATATTAGCCAACTTTCAAAAGCTGCCCGGAAGATGCTTGATGACGCTGGCCTTCCAGAAGTCAAGATCACAGCTTCCAACGCTTTGGATGAACACGTTGTTGCTTCACTTTTGCTTGAAGGGGCCCCATTGGACAACTTCGGAATTGGTGAGAAATTAATTACGAGTGCTTCATCTCCTGTATTAAGTGGTGTTTATAAACTTGCCGCAATTATTCAAGACGGCAAGATGACCCCTAAGATCAAAGTAAGTGCCACTCGTGAAAAGGTTACATTGCCTGGACTCAAGCAGGTTTACAGATTATACGAACCTGGTACCGACAAGGCATTTGCCGATGTCATTGCGCTTAGTGACGAATCGTTGGATCAACCAATCACGGTTGTGAAGGCTAATCCACTTGCAACCAAGCGTGAGCAGCGAATTGAAAAATTCGATGCCAAGCCTTTGCAGGTTGAAGCATTGAACGGCACTGACTTAAAGATGAAGCTACCTGGTGTCTTTGACATTCAAAAATATTCCAAGCAAAAGCTCACTGAGATTCCAACCGCTACTCAACGGTTGATTAACCCTGATGAATTTCCAATTTATATCACGACCAAGTTGGCCGACTTGCAGGAAAAGCTGCTCGAAGCCGATGGCCAGTAAAGTTATTTAAAATAAACATGTTTAGGAGCCCTGAAAGTGATTCTGGGGCTTTTTGTTTTGCCCATTCGTCAGTTATTTAAATCCACGCGGACAACCGGGATCACAATGCACGCTCTTTTAAGTCTTTTTTAAGCTTGGCCTGCTAGTCTTGTAAACGTTGTGTAACGGCCTTACAGTTGCAGTTCATACATGGTTGTTGAATTTGTTAAAAAGTGTAGAATCAGAACTGAGTGCTAATTTATGAAGCAATGCACATAATAATGATAAAATAATAATAAACAATACGATAATGAGGTTAAGTTAATTATGAAAATTTTAGTTGTCGATGATGATAAAGAAATTGCTCAACTGCTTGAAATATATATTCGAAACGAAGGATACGAACCAGTTTCTGCTTATAGTGGTCAGGAAGCTCTTACACGTCTCCGGACTGAATCAGATATTGGTCTGATGATTTTGGACATTATGATGCCTGGCATGAACGGAATTGAAGTTGTGAAGGAAGTTCGTAAGGACTCGCAAATTCCAATTATCATTTTGTCTGCCAAGACAGAAGATATGGATAAAATCCAAGGCTTGATCAGTGGTGCCGATGATTATGTCACCAAGCCGTTTAATCCGCTGGAAGTCATGGCTCGGGTTAAGTCATTGCTTCGCCGAACCGAAGAGCATGTCACCAACGATACACCTGATGTTTTGGACATTGGACCGTTGACGATCAACAAGGATTCTCATGAAGTTAAGACGATCACTGGAACACCGATTCAATTGACTGCTTTGGAATTTGGTATTTTATACCTGTTGGCAAGCCATCCCAACCGGGTCTTTTCAGCTGACGAAATTTTTGAACGGGTATGGCGTCAGGAAAGTATCGTTTCAGCCAAAACCGTCATGGTCCATGTGAGCCACCTGCGCGACAAGATTGAAGAAGCAACCAACGGTGAGAAAGTTATTCAAACTGTTTGGGGTGTGGGTTACAAGATTGAATCCCACTAATCATCTTTAATTTTGAAATGGGGGTTATTGCATGAAACTAACCGGTCGTGAGAAAACCGAACTGTTCCTGGAAGGAATTGTGACGGTGATTTTGCTGTTGCTTTTAAACCTTTCAATTATCATCTTGATTAACCAGTCGATTTACACCAACCCCGGACTGCGGGATGGTATTTTTATCATCAAGCGGTCGATCGTTATTGGCCCTGATCACATGCATCTTTGGAGCTGGGAAAACATCTTCATCATGCTGATGGTCTTGTTTGACGCGGCCATTGTCTACTGGCGGTTAATCAGACGTTATCATCAAATGCAGCTGAGGCACATTATCAGTGAATTGCATTACATTGCCAACGGTCATTTGAATCACCGAATTCCATTTAAACTGAGTGGGAATACCCAGTCGGTTGTTGAAAGCATTAATGCTTTGGTTGATAGTGTTATCAAGTCAATGAACGAGGAACGGGCAATTGAGAGTTCCAAAGATGAATTGATTACCAACGTCAGCCATGATTTGCGGACGCCCTTGACGTCGATTTTGGGGTATCTTGGCCTGATTCGCGATAAACAGTATCACAGTCAGGAAGATTTACTGAAGTATACCGATATTGCCTATTTAAAGGCCAAACAAATGAAGTCGTTGGTTGATAATCTGTTTGAATATACCAAAGTCAAGCAGACCGGAACGCCACTGTCCATCAGTAAGATTGATCTCAATCAAATGATGGAACAGCTGGTTGCCAGCTTTGAATTGGAAGCCGATAAGAGCGGATTGGCAATTTCTGCAAAAGAAACCGACAAGCCGTTATACATTGAGGCCGACGCGGAAAAGCTGGGCCGGGTCTTTAATAATTTGATATCCAACGGAATTAAATACGGTAAGGGCGGTCATCATATTTACTTGAGTGCCGCAGTTGGCCAACCGGGTGAAGTTGTCATTCACGTTGCTAACGATGGCCCTCAAATTCCAAAAAAATCATTGAATCAAATCTTTGAGCGTTTCTATCGGGTCGAAAGTTCTCGAAACAAAGAAACTGGCGGTTCAGGATTGGGATTAGCCATTGCTCAAAGTATCATCGATCTTCATGGCGGGTATATCAACGTTAGTTCGGACGAAGGTCTGACAACGTTTGCGATTCACTTGCCAGTTAAACACGGGGACAAATTAAGCAAGCCAGCCCAAAAACAAGCTGCCGAATAAGGGGAGAACTTTATGAAACATCGTTTTAGTTTATTCATCGCCTTAATGGGCTTTTTTTGCGTTCTGGCGGTGTCTGTTCCAGCCAGTGCCAGCAGTAATACCAGCCCAGACATTTATGCAAAGGCAGCGATTGCTGTTGATGCGCAGACCGGACAGATTTTGTATCAAAAAAATGCCCACCAGCCGCGGGCAATTGCATCGATTTCCAAATTGATGACTGTCTACATTGTTCACCACGAAATTAAGCAGCACAGGCTGGCATGGGGTGACAAAGTAAAAATTACCTCTGCACTTGCCCGCTTAAGCACGGCATCCGGCCTCACCAATGTGCCATTGAAAGCCGGCCGGTCCTACACGGTGCGCGAGTTGGTTAACGCGACGCTTGTCGCATCTGCCAACGCTGCGGCACTTGCATTGGGCCAGAAGGTTGCCGGTTCATCGACCAAGTTTGCGGAATTGATGAACCAAACTGCACATAAAATGGGAATTAAAGATGGCAAGTTCTATAATGCCTCGGGCCTGACCAATAAGCTGACCGGCAAGTTGGCTTTGCAGCATGTCAGCGCTAATGCGGAGAATATGTTGTCTGCAAGTGATGTTGCCTTAGTGGCAAAAAACTTGTTGAAGCAGTTCCCAAAGGTGACGCATATCACCAAGCAGACCAGCGGCACGTTCTATGGCACCCAGATGTCGGGACATAACCAGTTGATTGGCGACAACAACATAGCCAAAGGCGTTCAAGTTGATGGTTTAAAGACCGGTACGTCTGACAAAGCCGGGGCCTGTTTCGTCGGCTCGGCAACTCAGAAGGGGAAGCACCGAATTATCACCGTGGTTCTTGGTGCCCGAAATAAAAGTGCCAGTGATCCGGCCCGATTTATCCAAACGGCTAAATTAATGCGCTCCGTTTATACCACCCAGCATCCAATTAAGATTGCTGCAGGAACAAAGATTTCCGGCGTTGGCAAAGTTCAAATTCCCGACGGTAAACAGGAATCGATCACACCGGTTACCAAAGCCACAAATTTGGTATGGGCTGCGAACGCAACGAAGCAGAACCATGTAAGTGGCAAGTTTGTTAAAAAACCGGCTAAGTTGGCTTCACCAACCAAAAAGAATACGGTTGCCGGCAAAGTTCATTTGAGAATTAACGACAAGCGATTGCAATACATTGGTAAGTCCACTGGCGATTTTGTGATGGTTACGAAAAATTCTGTAAAAAAAGCAAATCCGTTCGTTCGCTTGTGGCGTGCGATATTGAGACTGTTTTAGAATTGATTTTCACAAAAGGTGTTTATTAATTGGACCATATCCCATATAATTGTCTTTGGAGTGTTTACAATATTTTTACACAAATGTTACGAGTGTGTGAAATCATTTTAAATGGAGGAATCCTTTTTGGGAAAAGCTGTAGCAAAATCGAGGGCGAAACTTCCATATTGGCGAAGAATTCTTGATGCATCTTTGCCTGTAGATTTAAGTTATATTCCAATTGGGCTAGCATGCGGTATTTTGCTCAACGCATCCGGCTTTAATGTTTGGACCACACTAATGGTGTCGGTTATGGTCTTTTCCGGTGGTGCTCAATTCTTGATTGCCTCTCTTTTGGCAACCAATTCCCCAATGCTTTCAGTAATTTTAATGATGTTCTTCCTGGAACTTCGTTATGCATTGCTGGGGTCCAGTCTTTCTAAGTATCTGCATGGGGAATCACTGGGATTTACCGCACTTTTTGCGGCATCTATGAATGACGAAAATTATGCACTGAACTATTTGAAATTTTCAACCGATAAGAAGTTCACACCGCGTGAAGCTTTACATGTTGAACACATGACACTGGCGTTTTGGACGGTCAGCAACCTTATCGGAAGTTTGATCGGCAGTGCAATCAATATCGATTTGACGATTGTCCATTTTGCTTTAACCGCATTGTTCCTTTACATGATTGTGATGCAGTTGAAGAATGGGCTGATTATTGTAATTTGTATTTTGTCAGGATTTTTGGCGGCCTTTTTCATGGTGATTACCAAATCGACTTTGGGCTTGGTACTTTCAACACTTACGGCATCGTTCATTGGGTTCATGGCAGAAGCAACGATTCGGAAGTTCAATCAGCGAAGTCGTTGGCTTAAGTCAATGAAGAACCCAGCCGGATCACCAGATGACACCGACGAAGATATTAATGACTAGGAGCTATCTTTATGGAATGGAACACGACACAACATGTATGGTTAGTTTTAGGGTGTTTTTGCGTGGCTTTTGCGCCACGGTTAATTCCCCTAATGTTTTTTCGTACACGAAAAATTCCAAATTGGTTTAACGAATGGATGAGATATGTTCCAATTTCGCTATTTACGGCGTTGGTTGTAAAGGACATTTTCATCTCGCCTGAGTACACGGTCACCGTTGTGAACCGGGCACCTGAGATGATTGCGGCCGTGATTGTGATTGGGATTGCTTATTGGACGCGTTCCATGGCCATTTCAGTTGTCTTGGGACTGGTTGCTGTCTTCTTATTGGCAATGGTTGTTTGACGATTTAAATTTACATACAAAAAGGCTGCCGACATAATTGCCGGCAGCCTTTTTCGGTTCTTCGTCAACTGTTGTTGGTGAACAAAATATTGGAGTTCTAATCACTTGGTGATTAGGGCTCTTTTTGTATGAACTCGAAAAGCGAACAGCACTCTTAGCCGGAATCTGAAGAAGTTTCGGTAACCAAATCCAGTGCGCTTAATGACTTTAATCTTGTTGTTTGAACCTTCTAAGGGCCCGTTGGTGTAGTGGTGGGTGAAAGTGTTGCCAATTTCATCATGATGAGCCGCCAAGGTTTGGAGGGCTGCCAACATCTCTTCCGAGCACCCCTGCAGGTGGTGAAAGGCTTGATTATAGTTGGGCCAGTCGCGGTTTTTGATGGTTTCACGTAACCAATTCATCACGTCGTAAGTTTGCTTGAGCTCGGGATCAATGTCCAGTAAAGCATCAACCACATCCGTGGCAGTTGCCGGATAAGGGAAGTTTGTCCACTTGCGGAAAGCCTCGTAGTTAAGGTGATTGGCCGGCGTTAATAATAGTTTCCAATAGCGTTTCAAGGCGTGATACTGGCGCGAGGAAGTGGCCAGGGTTTTCATGAGACGCACTCGCGTCTTGTTAAAAGCCCGGTTTAAAGCGTTAACTAAGTGAAAAGGATCAATAACAACGATGGCGTTCGGGAAGATCTGCCCAACCAATTTGGGATAGGTATAGTTCATATCGGTGACGATAATTTTCACATTTTCTCGTGCGGCTTGGTCATAATGCTGGAAATACTTTTGAAGCTGATAGATGGTTCTAAAGGGCAATAGGTCAATTAATTCGTGGGTTCCGGCGTCCATAAATTCAAAGCTCATCGCGTCGGTGGCACTCTTAGTGCTTTTAACTTCGTCCATGAGGAGAACTTTGGGTAAGTAGTGCCAGTTGGTTTTAAAGTCCCGTTCAGCCCGTAAGAGCTGCCGACCAACGAATGAATCCGAAGTGGACAATTCATTGGCAATGTGTTTGAGGCTCACTGGTTCCGTTAACTTCTCTAAACATTGTTTCCGGGTTGTATTTGAAATCGTGCAGTGCTTCGGCACTGCACTCGTCTGCGCCAGGAAGTTGGTATGACAAGCCTTACAGTGAAAGTTTCGCCGATTGAGGCATAGGATAACCGTGCTGCCCAATGTTTTAGCGAATCTAATGGTGGTCCTTCGCCAACCATAGCCAATGATCTGGTGATCATTAATAACCCCACAGTTGCGGCAAGCCTTGGGGGAATAGTTCAGCGACCCGTTTAATCGGATCACCCCATCATCACCTATTTTGCCATTCTCAATTTTTAAGTGTTTATCATCTATTCCTAACAACATTTTCGTAGTATCATTTGACATAGGGCATTTCCTTCTTTCTCTAAAATCTTCGTGGTTGTTGGTTTTGATGAACGGACAGGAAATGTCCGCTTTTTTATTCTAATGAAAAACAAAAAATCTGTCATCAGTAATAGATAAAAATCTATTACCAACAACAGATATTGTAGAGCCCCTTTTTCATTACAATAGAATTCTTCGTTTAATTTTTTCAGTTGGATTGGCAACCACCAGACCGAAGTCATTAGGGCCAAGCGGTTGATCCACCCGCATCCCATTTTGTACCAGGATGGTGTATTTGTAATTGTCCTTAATTGCCATGTCCATAAATGGGTCGATCAGTTCCTGATCCATCCTGCCATTGATGTACAAGTGGTATTCGGGATAATTTTTCAGGACCTTCGCGACCATCTTGTTGGTGCCGGCTTGCTGCAGCTGGCCGATCGTGAGTGCCAGAGCAACTCGTTCCCGGAAGTTTCCAAGAAATGCCCGTTTTTCGTCAGGCTTGATTTGAGGATTGCCAAACATATGCTGTTTAATAAACTCTTCTGAACTGTCAGCCATTTGCAGATTCCTTTCTTTTACGATGTTTAGGTTCAATATACCAAAAATTTCGTTGAAAGTCTTCATCTATCATTTGCTATAATATACTTTAACGATCAAGTTTCCAAATTTTTAGAAAAGGTGTTTGCTTCCTTAAAATGCCGGTTCCAGAAAAATGTTATAATAAATTTGAACAAATTTTATTGGGAGGGCTTCAATTTGAAAAAATGGATCTGGATTGTAATCGCCATCGTTATTGGTGCATCAATTGGTGGTTACGCATACGCCCGTCATAGCCAAAATGAAAAGATTTATGCAGAGGCTATGCAGCGAGGCCGCCTTCAAATTTCGAATAAAAAATACACTGCAGCTGAAACATCGTTTACCAACGCGTTAAGGCGTAAGCCAAACGATGACAAAGCAAATGCCAATTTGAATCAAACACAATCGTTTATTGCCGCAAAAGATTTATTTGATTCGCTCAAGTTTGGCCAAGCAAAGAGTGAGTATCAATCAGTTGTTGATACCAAAAAAGGCAACCAACTCTTATCTGACCGAGCCAAAGCTCAAGTTGACAAGATTAAGAACATTCAAAAGAACCGCAAGAACTATAACAAGATATACGAACAGGCGCTTGATCAGGCCGGCGATGCTCAGTATACTCAGTCAAACAGCACATTGGATAAGATTTTCTCAGATAAATCAATCCATCAAACATATTATGCTGATATTTTGAAGAAGGCTGAAGATTTGCGTGATAAGAATAATGACGCAATCAGCGGCAATACTTCAACCAGCAGTTCAAGCAGTTTCGAATCAAGCAGCTCTGACAGCAACACCAACAATAATCCTAACGTCAACGGGAATAGTGCCAGCTTAACTTCTTCCGAAAAGAAAGCCGCAGCAGCTTACAAGGGTTCAAACGAATACACCGTTACCAAGAAGGATAAGGATCTTGACGGTAAGCCGATTACTGCCGCTCAGATTTCCAGTGCAAGAAAGAAGATTTCTGCTGCCGGTGTTGATTCCAACGCAATGAGTGATCAAGATGTTCGAAATGTGATCAAGGGTGCCCACAAGAATGGTGAAACCATTGGTCAGTACGTCAAAGCCCATTACTAAAAAGAAAAATGAACGAATGACAAATCTCAGGGATGCCAATCTCTGAGATTTTCATTATCCACTGGTAATAATGCTTGTTAGGAACCGCTTTCCGAGAGTAAACTTAGTTTTAACTATGGAACCACAAAGGGGTTGAGGGTTTGTCACTTTGGGCAAGGTTTGTTAACAACGTACCACTTAGACGATTTACAGTTTTACTGTTAGTCATTTTCGTGCTGTACGTTACTCGAAGCATGATTAGTACGGTGTTATTGACATTTATTTTCTGTCTGTTGGTTGTGAAGTTAACCAACAAGATTCGTGAGTATGTCAAGATTCCAGCGACACTGATTGTTACGGTACTATACCTACTGGTTGTATTGGGGCTGTATTTTGCGGTTACCAAATACATTCCAAAGGTTGCCGATCAGACCATTAATGTCACCCAAGACATTATCAATTTTTATTCGAATCCCAAGAATCTGCCGGATGACAATACTTTGTCCTGGGTCAATGAGCTGATCAAGCAGAGCAATGCGATGGCCCAGATGAAGAACGGGGTTTCGCTTGTTTGGAAGTACGTGACCGGTGTTGGAACAATGGGAATTACCTTGTTCTTATCCATGATTCTGAGTTTCTTTTTTGCAATCGAACTCAAAGAGATGGACCGTTTTTCCGAATCACTTGTTGAAAGTGACTTTGGCTGGTTCTTCCAAGATCTTCAATTTTTTGGTAAGAAATTCGTTTCAACTTTTGGGGTTGTTATTGAAGCCCAATTCTTCATTGCCCTTTGCAACACCGCTTTGACCACCATCGTGATGTTTGTCATGCACTTGCCGCAATTGGCAGCCTTGGCACTGATGGTCTTCATCTTTAGCCTGATCCCAGTGGCCGGTGTGATTATTTCGTTTATTCCACTCTCATTGGTCGGCTTTTCGGTCGGTGGTGTTAAGTACGTCCTCTACTTATTGATTACGATCATTGTGATTCATGCGTTTGAGGCTTATGTTCTCAATCCAAACTTCATGGCATCCAAGACCAACCTGCCAATCTTTTACACCTTTGTGGTGTTGCTGGTAGGGGAGCACTTCTTCGGTATTTGGGGCCTGGTTTGTGGGGTTCCAATCTTTACGTTCTTCTTGGATATTTTAGGCGTCAAGAAAACTGTCGCTCAGCCTAAAAAGCTGATAAACAAGGACTGACGACCATTTATAAAAATAAGCACTTTATAAAAGTTTCACAATTAGGCTGAAAAATTTTGCCGTTTGGTGTAAAATCAACCTGATAGAGATAAAGAAAGAGGTAATTATATTGGCAAAACTTGTGTTAATTCGTCATGGACAAAGTGAATGGAACTTATCTAACCAATTTACTGGTTGGGTCGATGTTGATTTGAGTGAAGAAGGGGTTAAGCAAGCCATTAATGCTGGTAAGTTAATCAAAAAAGCCGGCATCCAATTTGACTTTGCATTTACTTCAGTATTGACTCGAGCAATCAAGACTTTACATTATGCTTTGGAATACTCAGACCAACTTTGGATTCCAGAAGTTAAGACATGGCGTTTGAACGAACGTCATTATGGCGCTTTGCAAGGCCACAACAAGAAGAAGGCTGCTGAAAAGTATGGTGACGAACAGGTTCATATCTGGCGTCGTTCATACGATGTATTGCCTCCACTCCTGAAGGCTGATGACGAAGGTTCAGCTGTTCACGACCGTCGTTATGCCAACCTTGATCCACATATTATCCCTGGTGGTGAAAACCTTAAGGTTACTCTCGAACGAGTAATGCCATTCTGGGAAGACCAAATTGCTCCTAAATTGCTTGACGGCAAGAACGTTATCATTGCTGCCCACGGTAATTCATTACGAGCACTTTCAAAGTACATCGAAAACATTTCTGATGAAGACATCATGAATCTTGAAATGGCTACTGGTGAACCAGTGGTTTATGACTTCGATGACAAATTGAACGTTGTAAGTAAGACTAAGTTAGACTAATATTTCTGATACTTAAAAGCTTTATTGCCGATCATTCGGCAATAAAGCTTTTTTTGTCAGCTCGGTTTCATGTAAATTTAATCACGACAGGGGGACTTGATACCGCTAAAGGCGGGAACCAATTTCATTTTTAATGTAGATCTAACCTTAATGAAAGTTATTGTTCTTTAATTTTAATAATCCAATGCTATTCTATGACTTGATTTTCAGCAATCATATGTTTTACATATCACAAAATTTGATAATTGGGGAATCTATATTATGTCGAAGAAAAAGATTACGTTAGTTGGATTGATCTTAATGATCTTTACGACTATCTATGGTTTTGCGAATACCACCGTTGCCTACGAGCAGATGGGGTACGCAAGTATTATTTGGTATGTGTTGGCTGCTATTTTGTTCTTACTGCCAACAGCTATGATGTTCGCCGAATACGGCTCAACTTTTAAGGACTCTCATGGTGGAATCTATTCATGGTTGGCCGGATCAATTGGTGAGGAATGGGCCTTTATCGGAACCTTTATCTGGTTGTCATCCTGGATTATTTGGATGATGTCCACGGCTTCCAAGGTTTGGATTCCGTTTGCCACAACCTTGTTTGGTCATGATACGACCCAGTCATGGAGCTTCTTTGGTCTTAGTTCAACCAAGACCATCGGGTTACTGGCAATCCTGTGGATTATCACAGTTACCTGGTTTGCGGTTCGCGGAATGGATTCCATTTCAAAGATTTCGTCAGTTGGTGGAATCTTCGTTTCATTACTGACTGTTATCTTTGCGATTGCCAGCGTGGTTGTATTGGTATTGAACAGCGGCCACTTGGCTCAGCCGGTTAGTGGTGTTGGGAGTTTCATCCACTCACCAAATCCCGACTTCACGTCGCCAATTGCCCTGATTTCATTCATGGTTTACGCCGTGTTTGCCTACGCCGGAACTGAAACCCTTGGTGGTGTGACCGATAACATGCACGATCCCGCCAAGACTTTTCCAAAGGGACTGATTATTTCGACTTTGGTGATTACCGTAACGTACTCACTTTCAATCTTCCTTTGGGGAATTACGGCCAACTGGCATTCAGTTCTTGGCCACGGTACCGTTAACCTTGGAAACATCACCTACGTCTTAATGGCTAACTTGGGTGTGGTATTGGGTCAAAGCCTTCATTTGTCAGCTGCAACCTGCACGCTGTTGGGAACCAGCTTCGCCCGGTTTGCCGGATTGAGTATGTTTATGGCTTACATGGGGTCATTCTTCGTGTTGGTCTATTCACCACTCAAGTCCTTCATCATGGGTTCCAACCCTAAATTCTGGCCTGAAAGAATGACCAAATTGAACAAAAAGGGGATGCCTGGATTTGCAATGTGGACACAGGCAATTATCGTTGCCGTTGTCATCTTCTTCGTTACCTTTGGTGGTTCAAGTGCCAAGCAGTTCTATGTCATCTTGACCAACATGGGAAACATTTCCACATCATTTCCATATATCTTCCTGGTTGCCGCCTTTCCATTCTTTAAACGTAAGAAGGGCTTGGAACGACCATTTGAAATTTATAAGAAGCTTTGGATGGCTGACACAATTTCAGTTATCGTATTGATTGTTTTGATTGCCGGAATTGGTTTTACCGCCATTTACCCAATCTTGGAACATGATTACGTTACTGCCTTCTGGACAATCATTGGACCAATCTTCTTTGGTGCGATTGCCTGGGCATTCTTAGCTTATCAGTCACGTAAATTAGCTAAAAACAAATAATTGAACACTAAATAGAGGCAGAGACAAAATAGTTAGTTTTGTCTCTGCCTCTAATCCTTTTTTAGAACAAATTTTTCTGCAGGTGAATATCGTCTTGATCAGTAATCTTTCTCAAAACTCGGCAGGGATTACCGACTGCCAGAGAGTTTGCGGGGATATCTCTGGTTACGACGCTTCCGGCACCAATGACGCAGCCATCACCAATGGTCACACCGCCAATTACCACAACGTTGCTTGCCAGCCAACAATTATTGCCAATTGTAATCGGCTTGGCATATTCATCGTCATATTCTGATCCATCCGGTCGCTGTTTGACGTTTCGATCTTGGTAGCGGAAGGGATGCATCGGTGTTGCCAATGTGATATTGGGCCCGAACATGACATTACTGCCAATCGTTACCGGACAGTCGTCCAGAATGGTTAGGTTGGCATTCCCATAAAAGTGGTCGCCAATCGTCGTATAAATGCCGTAGTCGAAGAAAACCGGTCCTTGCAGGTAAATACTCGAATCAGCCTTTGGAAGCATCTCTGCAATGATTTTGGCCCGTTTATCAGTATCCTCGTCAAAGGTGTCGTTGCATAACTTTGATAGTCTGTGGGCATGATGCTGCTGAGCCTGAAGTACCATATCCGATGGATCGTAAATCTTGCCTGCCAGCATTTTTTCTTGTTCGTTCATGGCGTCCTCCTAAAATATCTTATACATTGAGTATAACGTAGTCGGTCATGTTAGCGCTACCATGATTTGAACAAATCAGTTGGAGTAATGGCCAGTCGTCATTCCTCAGCTCTGGTATAATGAAATTGATTAGGAGGATTGTCATGATTAATCCAATTCCGTTATATAAAGTTATGTATCAACAAATGGGACCGCAACACTGGTGGCCAGCCGACACAAAAATGGAAATTGTGATTGGGGCAATTTTGGTGCAAAATACCAATTGGAACAATGTCGATATGGCGCTGGCCAATCTTCGGGATGAAACCAACTTGGACGTTAAGCAAATTTTGGCCTTACCACTTGAACAAATTCAAGAACTTATCCGTCCTAGCGGCTTTTATGTCAATAAGAGTCGCAGCTTGATTGGCGTTTTGAAGTGGTTTGATCACTTTAACTGTGATTTTCCAACAATGGTAAAGCATTATGGCCCATCATTGCGAAAGACAATTTTGACGTTAAGGGGTGTTGGTGAGGAGACAGCTGATTCACTGTTGGTGTATGTCTTTGACCAGCCCGCTTTTATCAGTGATAAATATACCCGGACACTTTTTACCTATCTCGGATACCGAGGATTAACGAATTATGCTAAACTTCAAAAGAGAATTGCGTTGCCGGCATCTTTTACTTATCAGGATGCCCAGGAATTTCACGGTTTATTGGATGAATTTGGCAAAAGGCATTTAAAAAGTCGAAAACAATTTAGTCAAAGCTTTCTTGCCGGATTTGACCGGCAAAAAATGACCTTTAAGAAAGGGAGTCGATAAGATGGCAATTAAAGATAAAGTCGTTGTAATTACTGGTGCTTCAAGTGGAATCGGCCAAGCTACGGCCGAAGTTTTGGCGTCAGCTGGTGCTAACGTTGTGATAGGTGCTCGCAGGATTGATCGATTAAAGCAAATCGCTGGGGAATTTTCAGATGGTCAAGTTCTTTATCAGCAGACCGATGTGACTCAACGAGATCAAGTTAAGTCGTTAGTTGACCTGGCTGTATCAAAATTTGGCAAACTGGATGTTTTGTATAATAATGCCGGCTTAATGCCACTGTCTCAATTAGCAGAACTTAAGGTCAACGAGTGGGACCGGATGATTGACGTGAACCTCAAAGGCGTCTTGTATGGAATTGCCGCTGCATTGCCAATTATGATTAAACAAAAACACGGGCACGTTATCACAACCGATTCAGTAGCCGGCCACGTGGTTCATCCGGGGACTGCTGTGTATGCAGGGACCAAATATGCCATTCAGGCGGTCATGGACGGTCTTCGACAGGAGCAGGTGGGTAATCATATTAAAACGACAATGATCTCGCCTGGAGCCGTTGAAACTGAGCTGTATCGTACCATTTCCGACGAGACAGTCAGAGAACAAACTAAAAAGCAGGAGCAAGAAAATGGTTTAAAGCCAATTGACATTGCCCATGCGGTTGCTTATGCAATTGATCAGCCGGATGACGTTGCCATTAATGAAATCCTCTTGCGACCAAGAAGTCAAAAAGTTTAAATCGACGGGATCAGCCGATTGCCAAGTAGGCTAGGCAAGCATTGCTGGCCGTCGTTCCATGTTTTAGCAAAATAATATGATATTACAAAGGAAGAGGCTGAGACAAAAACGTACACTTTTGTCTCAGCCTCCTATTTTTTTGGCAAAATAAAAAGCCCTCACAGGGGCTTTTTAATTAGTTGATTTAATTAGTCAACAACAGTAACGTTTGCGGCTTGTGGGCCACGATCGCTGTCTTCAACGTCAAGGGTAACTTTTTGTCCTTCTTCAAGGGTCTTGTAACCGTCAGCATTAATAGCTGAGAAGTGAACGAAAACGT
Source organism: Lentilactobacillus kefiri (assembly GCF_009739535.1). Lineage (GTDB taxonomy): Bacteria > Bacillota > Bacilli > Lactobacillales > Lactobacillaceae > Lentilactobacillus > Lentilactobacillus kefiri. The sequence goes on along the minus strand of NZ_CP029971.1, from coordinate 412,914 downwards.
CCTTGCCGTCATCTAAAGTGATAAAACCGTAACCTTTGTCTCCATTAAACCATTTAACAGTACCTTGTTCCATAAGAATGAAACCTCCGTTGCGCATAGCGCGATAAATTTTGCATTTGAAACTTGAAAAGTAAGGAGTCATTCTTAGTAGAACGATGGACCTTGTTTCGAAGCTAAATACATTATCTATACTTTAACAGGTAACCTCGGAAAATGCAAATAGAAGTGTCGGGGTTCTTTTTTCAATTTCGCCGGCAGGTTGGATTATAATAGGTTTAACGCAACAGCCGAAAGGGGATTGTTACATATGAGTAAATCAGTTAATTGGAAAGCTGCTTTAATTGCCGGTGGGGTTGCCGGAGTTATTTCCGGATTAGTCAAGCTGGGCTGGGAAAACGTTCTGCCGCCAAGGACGCCCGAGCGAAACAAGACCAACCCACCACAGCGATTGCTGGAGCAGGCAGGTATTCCAAAGAAGATTACCCATTCAACCTACACGTATTCCGGCGAAAAGCTGCCATGGGTAAGCTACATGGTTCACTTTGGATTTTCGACATCATTTGCGATGTTTTATAGTCTTGCCGGGCATTATGTTCCAGTAATTAAGATGGGTGACGGGACGTTGTTTGGCCTCGGTGTCTGGGGAGCCTTTCACCTGGGAATTATGCCGGCAATGGGAACCGTTCCTTCAGCTAAGGATCAGCCTGCCGAAGAACATGTTTCCGAGGCATTGGGACACGTTGTCTGGATGTGGACCAACGATTTAATTGCGGATGAAGTTTATAATAAATTGACTAGGGTCTGTCTGGAAACTATTTAAGCCAAATCAAAATTGAAGCAATGTAAATGGTTTGTAGAAAAACATGCGCTAGTTTATCATATCGCGTCGCAATCCGCCGGTAATTCTTCAATTGATTAAAGTAATTCTCGATCAAATGGCGTTCACAATAGACGTAATAATCACAATCCCACTTGTCTTGGGCATTACTTTTAGGTGGAATCGTATATTGACCGCCTTCAGCTTCAATATACTGGCGCAGTTCCTTAGTCCCATAAGCTTTATCGGCAATCAGATTAACGCCGGCTAAAGCTAATTGTCGCAGTAATGGTTCAGCTGCCCGACTATCATGAACTTGGCCGCCGGTAAGGATAAAACATAATGGATTTCCAAGGCCATCCACCACCGCATGAATTTTAGTGGTTCGACCACCACGGCTTAGACCGATGGCTTGATTCTCAACGTCACAGCGGGCGTTTTTTTAGCGCCCGTGGCCTTTTGATGAGCTCGAATGCTAGTTGAATCGAGGCTGATATTTTCCATATCCGGTTCATCGATCAAATCCTTAAAGATCCGTTCAAACAAGCCGGCATCAACCCAACTACGATAACGACTATAGCTGGTTTTCCATGAACCGTATCGTTCAGGAATATCACGCCAGGTGGCGCCACTTTTTAGCAACCAGAGAACCGCATTAAAAACTTGGCGATTAGGTATTTTAGGTGGGCGTCCGGTTTTATAGGGCGGAAAACGGTCCTCAATCCGGGCCCATTGCTCATCAGTAATTTCATAACGTTTCGGAATTGTCATCGGCGAAAACCTCAATTTGTTTTTTATCAAGATTATACACGATTATTTTGTTTCCAGACAGACCCTAAATAATAAAGAAAAAATCTCAAGCAGAAAGTGCTTGAGATTTTTTATCTTTAACGATTTTTATTTTGATTCAGCTAATTCTTCTTTGGAAAGATTAGTTTTTTTTAATTCTTTATCAGTTTCGGCGACTTTTGATTCCTGATGTTTTCCCATGACCAAGTTGATAACAATTGCTGTAATGGCAGCGATTGTGATTGGTGATCCAAGGAGATATTGGATCATTTGAGGAGTTTCGGAAACAACTTTGCTTGGTAGGAAGATCACTGCCATGGTAAGGACAATTGGAATACCAAGAACGTAAATTGAGCTTTCGTCCATTGACAGGTTACGGATAACATTCAAACCATTTAACATAATGATGACACAAATGATTGAGAAGATACCACCGATAACAGCTGCAGGAACTGCTGATAAGAAGGCTGACAACTTACCGAAGAAGCCAAGAACAACGAACCAGATTCCGGCTGAAACAAATACCCGTCGGCTGGCAACACCAGTGATTGAAACAACTCCGGCATTTGTTGAATAACCGGTCATTGGTGTGGTTCCAAGTAAAGCGGCGAATAAACAACTGAGTCCTTCACCAATAATTCCGCGGTTCCATTGTTTCTTATTGATCTTTTCACCAACAACTGCACTCATTGCGAACCAGGTTCCAGTGGTTTCAGTGGTTAAGACCATGTAAATAACAATGAAAGTTAAAATAGCAGGTAATGAGAAATGAATACCATAATGTAATGAAGTGAAATGAGGGAGGCTGATCCAAGCAGCGTTGTTAACGACTGACCAGTCAAAGCGACCCATCATTGAAGCAACGATCGTTCCGACAACCAACGCGATGATAATGGAACTAACTTTAAATAAACGTTGAAGTTGAGGAATCCGAATTCCGATGGTGATTGCGACTAACATGGTAAAGGCAGTAATTGCAGCAATTTCAATGTTTTGGTTGATGTTGCCGGCTGCCTTGAAAATATTGTCGTTCAAAGCAGATGGTAATAATGAAAGACCCACACAGGTGATAATCGTTCCACCAACAATTGCAGGTACCAATGTATTAATGATCTTTTGGTAGATACCGGAGATTCCAAGAAGAATCAATAGGATGGCACCAACAATCAGTGATCCCAAAACAGTTGCCATTCCGCCATTGGCAGCACCGTTAGCGAGGTAAACACCAGCAACAGCACCAATTGGAACGAATGAAGGACCTTGTGATACTGGGAGCTTCATGAAGTATTTGGTTTGTAAAATTGTTCCAATTCCACAGGCGAGGAAAGCTGCCTGCAAGAATCCGGTCTTTTGTGCCAAACTCATTGATAATAAACCGGCAATGATGATCGGTGGGACATAAACATCCATTGCCAACACATGCTGCAAACCTAATAATCCTGATTGAAAATATGAAACTTTGTCTTCTGGGCCATAAAGTAAACCATTATCGTTACGTTTCATTATGAATCTCCTTAATTAATCAATGTAGCAAAACACGAACATTAAATAATTTAAAAAATAAATAATTCGTATTGCTGAATGGATTTTATTATAAACATAAGCTATTCAATAATCAATGGGTAAAGCAAAATTAATTTTTAAGAATAATGTTCGTGTTTTGACACAAAAATGAGAAAATCAATTTCCTCAAATATGAATGCTGTTGTTGAGGTAATGAAAACGGTCTCGGAAAAAATTGTCAGCGACTTTTTTTATTTTGTTTTAGAATAGGAACTAACAACTAACAGGGGGATTACCCAATGATCAAACCTGAAAAGATGATTAATGGCACAAAATGGATTGAAACAATTCAGATTAATGCCGATGAACGTAAAATTTTAAAAAATAAATATGGCATCGATGAAGACATCATTGAGTACGTTACTGATAAAGATGAAAGTACCAATTATGTCTATGATATTAACGAAGACGATCAGCTGTTTATTTTCCTGGCGCCGTATGCCTTGGATAAAAGTGCCTTGAGATACATTACTCAGCCGTTTGGGATGCTTTTGCATAAAGGGATTTTATTTACCTTTAACCAAAGCCACATTCCAGAAGTAAACGCAGCTTTGTACTCAGCCCGTGACAACCCCGAAGTTCAAAACGTTGATTCGTTTATCCTGGAAACCTTGTTTGCGGTCGTTGACAGCTATATTCCAATTTCTCGCGGCATTACCAAGAAACGAAACTACTTGGATAAGACGCTGAATAAAAAGACCAAAAATAGTGATTTGGTTTCACTGTCTCATTTACAACAGACATTAACCTTTCTATCTAGTGGTGTGCAGACTAATCTCAGTGAGCTGAACCGGTTGCCCAAGACCCATTTTGGTGACAATGCCGATCAGGACAAGATCGATTTATTTGAAGATGTTCAAATTGAAGGAGAACAGGTTCAACGAATGTTTGAAATTGAAACCCAGGTGGTCGATCGAATTGACCATACCTTCAATAGTATTGCCAATAATAATCTAAACGACACGATGAAGTTCCTAACAATCTGGTCGCTGACAATGGCTGTCCCAACAATTATTACCGGCTTTTATGGGATGAACGTCAAGCTTCCACTGGCGTCCGTGAGATATGCCTGGATGTTTACTGTTGGCATTTCGATTATTTTGATTATTGCAATGCTGATTATGCTGAAGGTCCGGCGTCGAATGTGATTGGGTGTCGAAGTTGGGTAGGATGAAAAGGTTTGTGAAAGCTGCGCGTTTAGGGCATTACTTTTATTTTGATAAAACGTGTTCAAGCCGGCTGACCTCTGCCATTTAAGGGAATCCAGTCACTATTCCAAGCCCGGGAATAATGACTGGATTCCCTTAAACTCTGAGGTCAACCCGCCGGTTTTCACACTCTGCTTTTTTACCAATCCTTTACACAATCGAAACCAAGCAAAAACATTACCCTTCTATACTAAAAGTGTTACATTGGAATGTGCGGGATTGTGAAAGTTAGGAGGGTTTTACATGAAAGAAAGCAATGAATCATTTGCCGCTTCCGCATTATCAGGAGAGGCAATTCCAACAGCTGGAGACTCCACAAACACTTTTTCCGTTAGTCAACCTGCTGTAAAAACACTTACAAATGTGAAAGAACATGAAATTCACCTGGAGGGCGCTTTCAACGTCCGAGACATGGGTGGATATCCAACCAAAGATGGTTTGGTTGTAAAAAACGGTGTTTTGCTGCGATCGGCGCGATTGAACCGATTAACTAAAATGGACATTAACAAACTTATCAATACTTATAATTTAGCAATTGACTTCGACTTACGCCGACCTGAAGAGGTTAGTGAACGGCCGGATGTAACAATTCCAGGCGTTAAGTATATCAATGATAGTGTCGATACTCGCGAGACATATTATTATCACATTAACGTCGAAAACAACCGCAAACATTACCGTACTTATGTAACATCGACTCAAGCTCGCAAAGTTTATCATGATTTGTTTATGACGCTTTTAAACAAACCAATGGGAAAGGCGTTGCTGTGGCACTGCACATCCGGAAAGGATCGGACCGGTGTTGCTGCTGCTTTGATTTTGTACGTCCTTGGTGTTGATTCAAAAACAATTTTTAAGGATTATGTTGCATCCAACACCTTTTTGAAAGGCCAAATTGATCAACGGATTACCCGTTTAAAGGCCAAGGGTGCCAGTCATGCAGAGATTAAGTTTGCTAAGGTTGATGGCGGTGTTGATCTTTCATATCTCAAAGCCGTTATTGACGAAATGCACAAAGACTATGGGTCCGTCGATGAATTTATTACCGAAGGCCTTTCAGTCACAAAAGAACAACAGGAAAGACTAAAAGAAATGTATTTGGAGTAACTGAATAACGTAAAAGCTGCCAGTCATTAAAAACGACTGGCAACTTTTTATTACTCACAAATCGAGTTATCAGAATATTGTTTTAGTAAAACAAATTAAATGTTTAATAAATGGAACAAAATCTTTATTGACAAAATCGTGTAAAGCGCTTACATTGTAATTAGTGTTCAGACTAGCCAGAGGAGTGTGATAAATTTATGGAACCAGATATTAAATGGCTGGATGATCCCCAAAACTTCAGGGTGGGGATGCTTCCGGCTCATAGTGATCATCAATTTTATCAAAGCTATGATGAAATGAAAAATGATGACAGCAGTTATGTTCAAAGCTTAAACGGGCAGTGGCAGTTTGCATTTTCAAAGGACCCAATGCACCGGATTAAAGATTTCTACACAGCTGATTGTGATAGTCGTCATTTTGACACGATTAAAGTTCCGCAACATATTGAGTTTGCCGGTTACGACAAATTCCATTACATTAACACAATGTATCCATGGGAAGGCAAGGTTTATCGCCGTCCTGCCTATGCGCTTGACCAAAATGATAAAGAAGCCGGCCAATTCAGCGAAGCTGCTGACAATCCAGTCGGTCAATATATTAAAAAATTTAATTTGAACTCGACCTTTAAAGATAAGAAAGTGCGAGTTCGTTTTGATGGTGTTGAAAAGGCCATGTATGTATGGCTTAATGGACACTTTCTGGGATACGCCGAAGACAGTTTCACCCCTTCAGAGTTTGACCTGACCCCATATCTTCAAGATGGTGAAAACACGTTGGCAGTTGAGGTGTTCAAATTGAGTACCGCTGCATGGCTTGAAGACCAGGATATGTTCCGATTCTTTGGGATATTTAGGGATGTTTCCTTAATTGCCCAACCCGAAGCGCACATTGAAGATTTATCCATTAAGCCAACATTGTCCAGCGACTTAAAGAATGGCACATTAAACGTTGAAACCAAGATGACGGTTAATAAATCCGCCATTAGTGCCAAGGTAACTGTAAATGATGCCGATGGCAATTCAGTGTATGCCGAGTCTCAGCCGATTCACGACAGCGTCTCTTTGAAAGATGTCGCTTTTAAAGATGTTCATCTTTATGATAATCATGATCCGTACTTATATCAGCTCAACATTGAACTGGATGATAAAGACGGCAATATTTTAGAGATTGTTCCCTACAAATTTGGCTTTAGAAAGATTGAAATTAATCAGGATAAAGTCATTACGTTGAACGGCAAACGTTTGGTTATCAACGGAGTCAACCGCCATGAATGGGATTGCCATTCCGGACGGGTTGTCTCAGTTGATGACATGAAGGCAGATATTCAAACTTTCAAGAAGAACAATATCAACGCCGTCAGAACCTGCCATTATCCTGATCACACCTTGTGGTATCACTTGTGTGACATCAATGGTATCTATGTGATGGCGGAGAATAATTTGGAGTCTCATGGGACCTGGCAGAAGCTGGGAGCCATCGAACCATCTTATAACGTTCCCGGGTCGGTACCGCAGTGGAAAGCAGCGGTGGTTGATCGGGCACGCAATAATTACGAAATGTTGAAAAATCATGCCAGCATTCTTTTCTGGTCACTGGGTAACGAATCATATGCCGGTGACGATATGCAGGCCATGGAAGAATTCTACAAGAGCGTTGATCCAACCCGTTTGGTCCATTACGAAGGGGTTGTTCACAACCGGAAATATGAAGATGTTATCTCAGATGTTGAGAGCCGGATGTACGCATCACCTGACGAAATCAAAAAATATTTGGACAATCATCCAAAGAAGCCGTTTATGTTGTGTGAATATATGCATGATATGGGCAATTCACTTGGTGGCATGAATTCTTATACTGATTTGATTGACAAATATCCAATGTACGCTGGCGGATTTATTTGGGACTTCATTGACCAAGCAATTGAAGTTAACGATGAAGTAACCGGTAAGAAAGTTTTGAGATATGGTGGCGACTTTGACGATCGGATGTCCGACTACGAATTTTCCGGTGACGGACTCATGTTTGCCGATAGAACTGAAAAGCCAGCAATGCAGGAGGTGAAATATTACTATGGTCAACACAAATAATCAATTACACGTGATATATGGAGACGGCGGCATTGGTGTCGGCGGTCAGAACTTTCATTACATTTTTAATTACACACGTGGTGGTATTGAATCGCTGGTTATAAATGGCCGCGAATGGATGTACCGGGAACCCAAGCCAACATTTTGGCGGGCAACGACTGATAATGACCGCGGAAATGGTTTCTCAAAGCAGGCGGTTCAGTGGTATGGTGCCGATATGTTTGCCAATGCCGATAAGGTTGATATTAAAATTAACGATCAATCAATCGAGTTTCCAAGCGCGCCGAAGAACAATCAGTATTCAAATCATGAATATGTGGATCAGTTGGAGGTTATCTATCACTACACAACCTTAACGATTCCGACCACTCAGGTCGATGTCAGCTATAAGGTGACTGCTGATGGCGTTATCAGCGTGCATGTTCATTACACGGGCAATGATCAATTACCTGATCTGCCGGTGTTTGGTATGCGCTTCGTTATGCCAACAGCTGCCATTGGATACGAATACGCCGGATTATCCGGTGAGACATATCCGGACCGGATGGCCGGTGGCGTTCCTGGTGAATATAAAGTTGAAGGCCTGCCAGTGACCAATTATATGGTTCCACAAGACTGTGGGGTTCATATGAAGACCGATTGGTTGAAAGTAACCAGAACGACAACCAAGGACAATTCTGATCATTCTGACAAACCGTTCAGCATTAAATTTGAAAATGATGGTCAACCGTTCGCATTCAGTTGCCTACCGTATACGGCCGAGGAATTGGAAAATGCCACTCATCAAGAAGAATTACCGTTACCTCGAAGAACCGTTGTTTCAATTCTCGGTGCTGTTCGAGGTGTTGGTGGTATTGACAGTTGGGGTCGGGATGTTGAAGAAAAATATCACATTCCTGCTGGCAAAGATATTGATTTTGGATTTAAAATTACGCATATTTAACTCGATTTGGAGCAGCCAATTTTGGCTGCTCTTTTTATTTTAACGATGGATTCATTTCGCGCGTTCATTTCAGTAAATTCAGATCGGCCAGCTATGTGGAGAGACACTTTTTAAAAATAGTTATCCTGTTAATTCGATGGCGAATCCTGCCCGTTATCCGTTGGCTTCGCTTTCATTGGGCAAACGGAAATTACCTGCCATTTCTTATTTCATCATTTGACAACGCTTACATGCGGAATTATAATTCTAATATCCTAATATATTAGAGCGATATTTTGAGGGATTTGTGACTGTTCCACTTTTCGGGGGAATTTTATTCAAGGAGATGTCATCATGAGTTTTAAAAGCAGCTTAATACTCTCAGCCCTTACATTTGTTGGTGTAATTGGTTTGAGTGCCGGGTACACAAGTTCTACGAAAGCATCGACGAACCAGGGAAATAACCCCATTTCAAAAGTGGCCACTTCGGGATTCGATAAGAAGCAGGTTTTAGAGGTTAACAATCAACCGTTTTTCTATAACGGCGTCCAGATCCGAATTGATAAACTCCGTGATAATTATGGATACAATATGAACGACATTCGGAATGCCTTTAAACAGGCCAAAAGCGATGGCTTTACCGTTGTGAATTCACAAATTCTCTGGTCTGACGTTCAGCCTGACAAAGTTCTGAAGCCAACGGATATTGCGTATATTAAAAATGGCGACGACGCTGCCAAGAATTTCACCGAAAGTTCAACGCCACTGAAATTGCAAAATACGGACAGCAGTCAATCCATGGTTTACTTGAAATATGATTTGAGCGGTCTTGATTCCAGCAAATTTAAAGCCGGCAGTTTAGACGGTGTCAAGCTGAGAATTTACGCCAAATCAGATTCCGATTCAAAGTTGAATATCTATGGAATTGACAAAGATAACAGCTGGTCAAAGGACACAACTTGGAAAACCGCACCCTATAAGGGCGACTCCAGTAAGAAAACCGTTTCTGTATCACCAACCTACGACCCAATCAAACAGGAAAATTATTATGACTTTGACGTAACTGATTTTGTGAATAGTCAAAATGCCGGTAAAGTTACCCTGGCTTTACAGTCACAGAAGGGAAGCTCAATTGAAATCGGTGGCGGTTCCCAGATTGGAAATCAAAAAGCTGCCAATCAGCCATTAAACGAAACGCCCGAACTGAGCCTTTCAAGCAAGAGCAATTATGACTACAACTATTTGGATCAAATTATCAAAGCAGCCCGAGATGCTGATATCAAACTTGAACTTTTGTGGTTCGGTAGTGATACTACCAAGCAAGTTACCGAACACCGGGTGCCTTACTACGTGATGCATGATTACACAATGGCCAAGGATTCAAAGGGTAAGTTGATCATGAAGAAATCCGGTCCGACATCGACAACCGGCCAATACACATTTAATTTGGATAAAAACGATGCCAACTTACAAAAACAGGAAGCTCAATCAGTTTCAGATTTGTTTAACCACGTTGCCGAGAACAATAAGGCCAATGGTTCGACGGATACTGTCATCGGTGCCCAAATGCCGAATGAGCCGACAACCCAAATGTCATACACCGAACCAAGTACCGCTCTTAAAAGTAAAATGAATATGAGTTCCGGCGACTTTAACACTTGGACGTTATGGAACTACACCAATAGCTTGGATGCTGCCGTTAAGAATTCCCAATATCCGGTATGGACAAGAGTGAATAACGCTGTCGGTGATGGTGGTTCAGGCATCATTGCCCTCAACGAGGATAAACGTCAATCATCGTCAACGAACCTTGATGCAGTTGGTCTTGATCCATATACGTATGATTACCAGAAATTATATGATTACGGCCACTCCAAGCCATATGCCGACCGTAACAACATTCCGATGGTGATGGAAGATGGAATGGGTTCAGACAGCTGGAGCTGGGCAGACAAGAATTATGGACCTTTGGATGCCGGCTTAAGAACGATTACTGCTTTAGCTGGTGGCGCTACCAGAAACTACTATGATTTCAAGAGTGGGGATGGATTTGACCTTTACGACAAGGTAAATGCTGATGGCACGTTCACGCCTCATGAGCATGATGGTGGTAAAGCAATTGATTCTGTTCGAGACGTTAACCACTTTGTGAACAAAATTGGCTATGATCTGGCAACCAAGCAGGCTGATGGTGCTGGTGGAAAGAATATGATGTTCTTCAACGCTGTGCCGGCAAGCGGGAATGATTTTACGGCTACCAAAAAGCTCAACAATACTGACGTCACTTATAAGACCGATACCAACAAGAGCATGGGAATTGCAATTCAGCGTGACGATGACGATATTGTTTTAGCAAGTACGCTGGATTCTAACGCAACCTTCACGCTGAAGAATTTTGGCAAAGTCACCTCGGTTACTTACGGTCAATATGAATCACCACAGTCTGACAAATGGACGCAGACCAACGGAAACGTGACTTACAAAAAGAATACCGATGGTACTTACACGATTACCGTACCGAAGTACTCAGTTGTGAATGTTTCCAAAAAGACGACCACTCCAAGCAACAACAATAATAACAACAGCAATGGAAGCAGCTCATCCAATTCATCTTCGACGACCCCAAGCAAACCGAACGATAATTGGAAACCATCAAGCCCATCAAAGGCTGACGGCAGTACTGGACTTCCCAACTACGCTGTAAAAGAGGGCGTTGTTGTTTATGCAACTAAAGGGTTATATATGTACAAGACCGCTAATTTCAAAAAATCTCAGCGGATCAGCAAGTTTGCCAAAGCAACTCGTGTTAATCGACCGGCATTTGTTGTGATCGATTATGCCCGTTCAAACAGCGGCAGCTTAAGATACAAGGTTCGCAGCTTGAAGAATGGCAAGACTGGTTATATTACCGCCAGCAGAAAGTATGTTGTCAATGCCTTTTACCAAACAACGCCTAAGAGCCGACGGATTACGGTCCTTTCTCCAAAGGGGATTAATGCATACAAGTCGGCCAGTTTAAAGACGAAGGTGAAGCACTACAAGAAGGGTGCCCGACTTGCGGTTAAACGCATTGTCAAGCACAAATTAACGACTCGTTATCAGTTAACCAACGGCCACTTTGTGACTGCAAAAAAAACACTGGTCATTGCAAAAAAATAGTTAAATAAAAAATCCCCGGTTGGGGATTTTTTGTTGGCATTTTAATGGTTGGCTTCTTCGATAAAGTAATCAGGGAACTGTTTAACCAGCTCGTCTTTTTCTGCCAGCATCAGATTCAAATGATCGAATGCACGGGTTTCGGCTTCTTTGCGATCCTTGGCCTCTACGGCATCCAAAATTGCATTGTGCTGTTTAATCAATTCGTCCAGCGGCATATCAGCCTGCTGTACTCGAAGGAACCGGTAACGATCCAACTGCAGTGAAAGATTTTTCAACCAGTTCCAGACTTGCAGCCGATTGGTCGCGGTGTAAAAGCTCTTATGGAAGTCATTATCCAAATAGAAAAAGTCGACTGCACTGTGGGCTTCATCTGCTAGTTGCTGTTTTTGAATAATGGTTCGACTGTCCAAAATGTTGACTTTCGACATTTTTTCGGCTGCCTCACTGACGACACTTCGCTCTACACTTTGGCGGACAAAGCGGGCGTTTAATGCCGAACCGAGACTGATCTTGGTGACGTAAGTTCCACTTTGAGGAACCGTCATCATTAAGCCGTTGTTTTTTAATTGGAGAATTGCTTCTCTGACCGGTGTTCGACTGATGTTGAGTTGTTCCATCAGCACTTTGTCCTGAACCTTTTCGCCAGGGAGTAATTTTAATTTTAAAATGTCATTTAAAATGGTTTTATAGGCAACTTCGGTCAAACTTTGCATGACAAGCCTCGTTATTTCATATATTAGGTTACTTAATTGTAGCATGATTGAGCATGCATTTTCATACCAATAAACCGTATTATAGCATGGCATTGATAGCGGTTACAAATGGTGGTAGCTTTAAAGTCAATATATTAGAATATTAGTTTAAAACTAATAAGAACTCAGATTTTTGGCAACCTTTAGTTGTAAAATGAGTTTATGCCACACCAAGGAGGACAAAATGGGACAACTTAAAATGGGATTTCGTTGGTTCGGTGAAAAGGATGACAATATCAAGCTTTCACAGGTTCGCCAAATTCCACAAACAAAACAAGTCGTTGGAGCGTTGTTTGATGTTCCGGTGGGCGAAGTTTGGCCACAGGATAAAATCAATGCCTTAAAGAAACAAGTGACCGACGCCGGTTTGAAGCTCGAAGTGATTGAATCTGTCAATATTCATGATGATATTAAAATTGGGCTGCCAAGTCGTGACAAGTATATTGAAAACTACATTCAAACGATTAAAAACCTGTCAAAGGTTGGCGTGAAGGTGATCTGTTACAACTTTATGCCGGTGTTTGACTGGCTGAGAACTGATTTGCATCATCAATTAGCAGATGGTTCCAACGTGATGATGTACGAACAGGATAAGCTGCCAAAGGATCCCGAGGAACTGATGACCCACATGAAGTCCGGCTCAAACGGATTTTCGCTACCAGGTTGGGAACCTGAGCGTTTGGCTGCCTTACAAGATTTGTTTGACGCATACAAAGACGTTGACGAAGAAAAATTGCGGGAAAATTTGAAGTATTTCTTTGACGCAATCATTCCGGTCTGTGAAAAGTACGATGTCCGGATGGCCATGCATCCGGATGATCCGCCGAAGCCACTATTTGGCCTCCCACGAATTTTCAAGAACAGAGACGACATGCTTCAAATCGAAAAGCTGCATGAATCGCGTTACAACGGCTTTACCATTTGTACTGGAAGCCTTGGTGAGAATCCGGCCAATGATCTGCCCGCCATCATCCGCGAGTTTGTGCCCAAGGATCGGGTACCATTTATGCACGTTCGAAATATTAAATTCGTTAACAAGCAGGGCGACTTCCATGAATCCGCTCATCCATCCAGTGAAGGCTCTTTGGATATGTATGAAATTATGAAGGCTCTTCACGATACCGATTATGACGGATATATTCGTCCGGATCACGGCCGGAATATCTGGGGTGAAGATGGTCGACCGGGATATGGACTATACGATCGGGCACTTGGAATCACTTATCTTCTCGGCCTATGGGAAGCATTGGAAAAAAATAATTAAATCAATAAACATCTAAATCACTTGCAGGGCGACAATGATGGGACATTTCCCTGACATTGTCGCCCTGTCGTTGTCATCAATCAAAGATGGAGGAAACAAATTTGACAGAAAATATCTTGAATGGTAAATCTCTATATGCGTTTGGAACCAGTATTGTTAACGGACACCTCGCAAACACAAGCTTCGTTGAAGATATTTGTCAGGCAAATAATATGAAGTATCAAAAGTTCTGTATTAATGGCGCTGCAGCCCGGGTTACCGATCCCAACAATATTGTTGATCAAATTACCAATGCACCGGAAAAAACACCGGACTTTGTTGTGTTCGATTCCATTGCCAATGATGCGTATGCGGAAGTTGTCGACGATCCCGAAAAGCTGGGCAAAATCACGTACGGATACCAGGATGATCTGGATTCCAAAACGTATTGCGGCGCTCTGGAAACAATCTGCAAAATGTTGGAAACCAAATATCAGGGTGCCAAGCTGCTTTACGTAGCGACCCACAAAACACCAGCCCGAGATCTGCGAGTTCAAAATGTGATGCACGACATTTCACTGAAAATTGTTCATAAATGGTCAATTAAGGTGGCTGATTTGTATACTGAAGGGAATTTCAATGGCTTTTTGCCCCAATACCAACATGATTATTCATATGATCAAGTTGATCAAAATGGTGGCAATCACTCGGTTGGCGGGACTGGAACCCATCCCAACGCAGACGGCTATCGATTGTTTTACGATCCGATGATCACCCAGGCACTGATTTCATTAGCATCCAAATCATAAAAATCGGTTTCCAAAAATAAGTCGGATAAATAAAAATAACGGTTATGTCAATGCTTCTGTTATGGGGATGACTTACCGAAGTCGAATTGATTGACCTTTATATTTTCCGGGTAGATACTCTGGGTGAATTGATAATTCATCAGTTTTGAGGAGGATTTACATGACTAATTTAGTGATCAAAAAAGACGTTGAATACGATTCTGTCAATCATCAATTAACTGATATTTATTATGATGCTGAAAAAGCTCAGAGCAAAGGTGCCATCATTGATATCCACGGTGGCGGCTGGTTCCGGGGAAATAAATCCAAAGACGAAGATTCTTCAATCGGATTTGTAAAAGCCGGCTATCTGGTCGTTACCCCGGCATATCGGATAACACCCAAAGCCTTTTATCCCGCTCCTTTGGCCGATATGGATAACCTGTTTGAATGGCTGAAGAAATCCGACTTACCATTTAATCACGATCATATTGGCGCGTTTGGTTCGTCTGCCGGTGGAAATATGACCGTTGAACTGGCAATCAAATATGGCATTCCAATCGTTTCACTTTCAGGTATTTTGGATATTGATAAATGGTTGGGGTCTCATGAAGATGTGGTTGCTGCCGAAGGTGACACCAGTGGTTTTAATTCAACAGCCAGTGCCAATATTAACCAGACCGGTGCCAATGATCCGTTTTATAAATGGTTTGTTACCAACTACTTCAATGGACGCACCGACCAGTATGAACAGGCAACCCCGGTTCATCGGGTAAATGACAAGACCGGTCAGATGTATCTGGCAAATTCACTGAACGAGTTCGTTCCGACCAGTGGGGTACTGGATATGGCTCAAGCTTTAACCGCTCATCAAATTCCTTATCGGACCCGAATGTTGGCGGGCAGCCGTCATGCCAAGGGCTATTTGAATGATGTCTGGGATGACGTCGTGGGATTCTTTGACCAAACTTTATAATGTGTTAAACTTAAATGGTCGGATGTTTTCCGACCATTTTTACATAATGAAACGGGGTTACAATGAATGATTAAAAATAAAATATCATGGGTAAAAGAATTCTTGTTGGCAGCACTCTTCATTG
Source organism: Lentilactobacillus kefiri (assembly GCF_009739535.1). Lineage (GTDB taxonomy): Bacteria > Bacillota > Bacilli > Lactobacillales > Lactobacillaceae > Lentilactobacillus > Lentilactobacillus kefiri. The sequence continues at coordinate 397,379 of NZ_CP029971.1, read as the reverse complement.
TTCTGCTGATGGGAGTTGACTTTTCCGTGAAGGGGACTGGTCCGCTAATGCGTGGCGGTACCCGTTTGGTGTTTGGAATTGTCGTTGCCGGTATTATTTACTATGTGTTGGGAACGACCAAGATCTTCCCGCATCGAATTCAACTGGGAACCTTTTCCAAAATATGGGGATTCATCTTTGGCATTTGCTTGGGTGGCTTGTTGCTTTTAGTGATTATTCTTACCCGAACAACGTTGATGGCGCATTCCAAAACGTTCATTGCCGACACCATGATGGCTTTATCGGCAGGGATCTTCGAAGAGTTTTTATGCCGGGGACTTTTATTTTCGGCCTTTCTTTCAGCTTTTAATCAAGCTAAATACAAATTCACAGAGGCTGCATTGGCATCCGGCATTTTCTTTGGTCTGTTTCACTTTATGAATTTAATTTCCGGCCAGGGAATTGTTCAAACTCTGCAGCAGGCAACGTATGCGTTTGTGATTGGAACAATTTTTGTTTCAATCCGTTTGACCACAAATACATTGCTGTGGGTGGTCCTCATTCATGCGATGATTGATTGGCAGGCCGGCATCTCGGTTACCCATACCGCGAGTGCAATTGCCCCTTGGCCGACATTTTCAGCCGTTTGGGGAACGTTACTCGTGATTTCAGTTATTTTCCTGATATCCTTTGATGGCAGTTTTAATCATCAAAAGGTGTCGATAAGTGAGAAATAAAAAAAGACAATCGGAATTGTATTCCGGTCGTCTTTTTTGGTTTGATTATTTTATTTTACCAGTATCCCAGGATCCGGGTGAGCTTAGCCCGGTTAATGTCTCGAGATGATAATTTGTCTGTGAAGATTGCGTAGCTGTCATCGACAACTTTTGTTGAATGCCACGAATACTTGGCGTCACCGCTCTTGGTACCGGAGTCGGCTTCCATAATATCGTTGGAATAAGGGGTGTGGTCAAGACTTAAGCTGTGACCCAGTTCATGAGTGATCACTGATTTCCAATAAGTGTCATAGACTGACTTGTATGCGGCACTATTTGGCTGATCACCCGATGGTAACGATTTGCCGGTAATGGCTTTATAAACAGCCGGTAAGTAATTGGCATTATCGAAGAAGTTATAGTTAATATACAGCTTGCTGGTGATGTAGTAGCCATCCCAGCTGCCGTCACCGGTTCCGGCATTCTTAAAGCCGACCGTCATTGTGTGGTGAGCCTTTGTTCCCACTTTAAATGCCTTAACTTTAAGCGCTTTGTTCCAATTATTCATAGCAGCATACGTATAAGACTTTAATGCCTTATTGGCAACGTAAACGCGGGCAGTGTGCTTTTTAAAGACACCCGGTGCGCTCATTGGCTGGACGTTGTACCAGCGGTCAAATACCTTCCAATATTTATCGTAGATATAGGCCGGGTATTTCCGGACGCTTGCTGTAGGGTTCAAATCAGGTGAACGACGGATTGCCTTGGCAACTGCTTTTCCAGCTACCCGTTTAGTTGATTTGGCATAGGTAATCGGGCTTGATGTCGTGTTTACGGTCAGTGGAACCGTGAGTGCAAAGGAAACACTGGCCAATGCAACGAGAAAGAAACTGCTTTTTTTCATAACGAACCCCCACTTAAAGTTGAATAGAATACAATTCGACTGCATAATATCATTCCCGTATTCGTCGTTCAAGTAATCACGTTTAAAAATTCCCCGTCTTAAGGAAGCCTTACAAATTACTCTAGCGGCAGAACCATATTGAACCAGGTCTCATCTGCATGACTGGAATTTGAAACGCCCTCGTTGCGATAGCCATTGTGTTCGTAAAAGGGGACCAGATTTTGAAGGCAGGTAAGGGTAATGACGGCTCTTTCCTGTCGTTTGGCGACGTGTGACAATTCTGTCAGTAACCGGCTGCCGATTCCCGAATGCTGAAAGTCGGGGTGAACTGCCAAGCTTAAAACGGCTTGGTATTTGTCGTCAGGGTTATTTGGATGGGCGTGCGCATATAATTCATCGGTTAAATAACGGTGGTTAAATGCCGGCCCGACAACGTAACCCAAAATTTTGCCGGCATCATTTTTGGCAACAATAAACGTATCCGGGTAGGCGCTGATGCGTTCTTGCATTGCGTCTGTGGTTGCAGCTTCGGCCGGTGAAAAGCCGGCATTTTCTATTTTCATAATATCCAGAAGTTCATCTGGACGCGCTGGTTCATAATGTAAATCCAATTTTGACCTCCGTTGGCTTGTGGTATCATTTTATTGTGTCCACTTTTTTAATAAATAATCATTATCATAGCACGATTGGAGATATGAAATAATGCATCAATCAAAATTAGGTCATAATCAACGATGGATTATTATGACCGCGGTCTTTATTGCCACGTTTATGACATCGGTTGAAGTGACGATCGTGACGACTGCCTTGCCGTCGATCATCAGTGAGTTACATGGTCTGGCCTATCAAAGCTGGATTATGAGCGCCTATCTGTTAACAACGGCGATTACCACCCCAATTTATGGTAAGTTGGCTGACACGTTGGGACGCCGCAACGTGTTTCAATGGGGTGTGGTTGTCTTTACCATCGGTTCATTGCTCAGCGGTCTGTCGCCTTCGATTCTTTTCTTGATTATTGCTCGGGCAATTCAAGGAATTGGTGCCGGAGCGGTGATGCCACTCACATTTACGATTATTGCCGACATTTTCAGCTTTAAAGAGCGGGCAAACGTCTTAGCGTTCAACAATACCGCGTGGGGGTTATCCGCGTTGGTAGGGCCGCTGATTGGCGGATTTTTGGTGGATCACCTGTCCTGGCACTGGGTATTCTTTGTCAACGTGCCGCTGGGAATTATCGTGGCATTGTTAGTTTGGTTCGGTTATCAGGAAAATGTTCAGCTGAGTTCTCAATTGACCATTGATTGGTTGGGAATCATTTGGCTGGCAATTTCACTGGTTGCCTTGTTGTTAGGTATTCAGGCGCTTGATACAATTCCGGTGTTGGGCGCGGTTCTGCTTGTTATTGCGTTATTGTCTGGGATCATGTTGTTCCGTCGGGAAAAGCGTTTTTCAGATCCATTAATTTCTCCGGCAATGTTTAAGTCGAGAACGTTCACAATACAAATCCTGACAGCGACAATTTTAAGTGGGGTCTTAATCGGCTACCAGATGTATTTCCCAATTTGGCTTCAATCGTTATACCGGGTCTCGGCAACTACTGCCGGCTTGGTTGTGACATCCAGTTCCATTATGTGGCTGGTTGCGTCCTTCTTTGTTGGCAGGCTCATCAGTCGTTTTGTGCCCAAACAAATTGCCTCAGTTTTGATCGGCATTATGCTCCTCAGCTATTTATCGCTGATTTTTGCAAGCCACGCATTTCCCGTTTGGGCGTTTTACGTCATTGCCATGATTAATGGAATGGGAATGGGGATTATCATCAGTATGAATACCGTTTTGAGTCAGCATTTGGTTCCCAATCAAATGGTCGGCTCTGCCACCTCGGTACTGACTCTTGGCCGTTCGTTGGGCCAAACAGTCATGGCCGGTGTATACGGGGCAATTTTAAATTTGGTCATCCGCATGCAATTGCACGGCGGCATCAGTTTCTCACAAGTCAACAGTGTGATTAGTTCAAAAGGGGCTGCCGTTGTGGCCAATCGTTCCCTAATTGCTCCAATCATCCTCACAGCCCTTCACATGGTCTTTGTTGGGGTGGTGGCAATGCTGATTGTTGTTTTATTGATTAATATTTTGGATCCCAACCGAAAAGTGATTAAGTAACAAAAAATGAATTTTCCGGCGAATTGTCAAACTAAGTGCAACGGTTTGTCAAAAAATACTTCATATGGGGTTTCATAGTTTAACACTTTGCGAGGACGTTGATTTAACTGCTTTTGGCAGTGTTCAACGTCCTGTTCTGTATAATTATCAATATCTGTTCGCTTGGGAAAATATTCCCGGATTAATCCATTTGTATTCTCATTTGTTCCACGCTGTTCAGGCGAATATGGATCGGGCCAATAGACAGTAACACCTAACCTTTCGCTGATTTCATCAAGATGAAGAAATTCGGTCCCATGATCTGGTGTAATAGAATGAACAAATTCTTTAGGAATGTCCCCTAACAGTTCAACTAAGCCTTTATTTATCTCCTGCGAGTCCTTTTGCACAACCTTTTTGATAAGCGTAAGCCGACTAAGCCGATCGACAACCGTTAAAAGGATGGAGTGACCCGTTCGACCAATCACAGTATCAATTTCCCAGTCACCTATACGTTGACGCTGGTTGATAAAACCAGGGCGCTCATGGATCGAGATATAGTCGGTCTGTACTTCTCGATGTCGTCTAGTATTCTTTGAATGCCGAGTCCGATGTTTATGTCTGAGATGGCGCTGAATACCGGTATCACCACGTGAGGAGTACTTCTCACCTAAATTGTGTTGATAGATATGACGGTAAATTGTGTTGTAGCTAACACACCATTGATGTTCCTTATTAAAGCGAGCGGTAATCTGCTCTGGTGACCAGTGCAGATCTAAGATGTAATGAACAATTTGACGACGTAATTGTGGATGGCTGTCTAATAGTCGCTTCTTGTGACAATTCTGCCGCTTTTGATGATAGTCATTATCTGCTTTGCTTGGGGAATAATTACCTGCACAACGTTTTAACTCCCGTGAAATAGTGCTTGGATTTCGCCCCAGCCGTAACGCAACAGCCCGGATAGATAACCCCTTAGCTCGTAAAAACATAAGTATTTCACGTTCTTTTATAGTAAGATGTTTATAGCTCATACCGGATACCTCGAATTGTTTGATTTGGTCGTTAAACAGATTCTACCCGGTATGGGTTTATTTTTTTACTTTGTGTTGCATTTCAATTGTAAATTCGCCCCACAAAAAAAGAACTTTGGCAATAAATGCCAAAGCTCTTTTTTAAGTTAAATTACTTTTTTGAGTCAGGGACACCGGCAACTGTCTGGAAGACATCTGCAAGTGAAGTATGCATGTCGGCAAACTTCTTGTGCAGAATCAACTGACGGAATTCCTCAATTGAGATGGTCTCAACATCCCTAACTGGAACGGTTGGGGCATCTGAACTAAAGGTTGGGTTAACAGAACTCAATAATGTGATAACCAAGCCCTTCTTACTGTTCAATGTAACTGTGTAGTTTTCGTAGTATGAACGAGTTTCATAGTTACCAGTTAATTGCTTGTGATCCTTGAAATAGTTGTTAATAAAAGTATTAAATGCTGTTTCTGATTTTAATGATTCTTTCCAATCTGTTTCTGCCATTGTAAATCTTCCTTTCGTGTATCAAATGTTAATTTATACTCGTAAGGATTCAGAAACTAACATATTAGAATCTTATTTCTTCCCCTTACTGCAATTTTCAATTCTAAACACTTTCGAAATTAATACAAGTGAAAACATCCATGAAAACGTTGACATTACTGGATTTGTTTAAACTTTTTTTATGAAAATGCTATCATTTTCGAAAAAGTATCGAATCCATTAAAATAGTCACTAGTATGTTAGTGTTAACTATTTTTACCCCTATTGGAATTCAGCTGGATTGATCGATTGATTTGTAAGATAATATCGATAACAATATATGAAAGTGGTGATTTGATGGCAACCGGATACATTGGTGAAATTCGAAAGTTGGTTGGCCACATGCCGTTGATATTAAATACGGCGGGTGGAATTCTGGTTAATGATCAGCATCAGGTGTTATTGAATTTGCGAACCGACACTCACAATTGGAGCTTACCAGGTGGGTATATGGAATTTGGTGAAACCTTCGCTCAGACTTGCATTCGAGAATTTAAAGAAGACAGCGGATTGGATGTCGAAATTGTGGAGCCTCTTAAGTTGTTTGATCAGGGCATCTTTAGCTATCCAAATGGCGATAAGGTTCAGACGATTAATCAGCTGTACCTGGTAAGACCAGTCGGTGGTAAGCTGCTTTCTTCAGCGACAGACGAAACGCTCCAACTTGATTATTTCGACTTTGATCATTTGCCGCCATTACTCAACCAACAAACGGAAGATATGTTGGCTTTTGCAAGGGATCATGTTTGATTAAACAGCATTTTTCAATCAAACTAGGTTGTACACAACCTAAAATCGTGCTATATTAACTTTGGACGATGAATTTAGTCCAAGGGGAGCGGTAATGATGACAAAAACTTATAAAGCAGAAATTACTTCATTAAATGGCGAAAAGATTGGTACTCATCCAACTGGAGAGGCGACCTTTACGGTGGCTGGCGATACTTTGACCGTTGAAATTACGATGGATCATACTTCACCAAACACTCAGCACTGGATGCATTTCCATGGATTCCCGGACGGCAAGGATGCTCAACCCGCAACCATTGCTCAAGACACCAATCATGATGGCTACGTTGACCTTCCTGAAACTGAACCGGTTTCGGGAACCACAATGGTGCCGTTCAATGACAAACCTGAAAAGATGGATATCCCAACCGATACCTATCCAACGTCTGATGCAAACGGACATTTCCACTACAAGAAGGAAGTTCCACTATCAGAGATTAGTCAAAAGTTTAAAGAAGTTTTCAACGATGATGATTTACATCTTGAAAAACGAGTGATTTACATCCATGGCGTTCCAGATTCAATGGAACTCCCTGATACGATTCAAGGTGCGGTTGGCAAGTACGATCAACATACGACTTTGCCAATTGCAGTGGGTAAGATTGTCGAAGAATAAAAATGGGTCAATAAAAAGGCTGGAACAAAAGTAAAAACTTTGTTCCAGCCCTTTTTTGACGAAAATCCTTATTTACTTTGCTTAAACTGTTCAATGCCATTTTTCAAACGATTCAGGCCATCGTCAATCATGGAAGCTGGACTGGCAATGTTCATTCTTAGGAAGTGGTTGCCATCACCGCCATAAACCGTTCCGGCGGAAACATACAAGCCGGTTTGGCTTCTGATAAATGATTCCAATTTGGCAGAGTCGTCAGTTAGTTGGCTAACGTCGATCCAGACCAGGTAGGTCGCGGTTGAAGGCACAACCGTTACGTCTGGAATGTTCTTTTGGCAGAAGTCGACGACTGTCTGGTAATTGGCTCTGATATGTTGTCTCAGTTTGTGAACCCACTGACCGGCTTTTGTATAAGCGGCAATCGTGCCGGGAATTGCCAGCAAATTGGGTTCACCGAGTTCATCGGTGTTAATCCCACGGTTGACTTTATCTCGGAGTACCTGGTTGGGGATGATGACTGTGGCGGCATGCAACGCGGCCACGTTAAAAGTCTTACTTGGAGAAACACAAACGATAACGTTTTGAATTAAATCATCCGGCAGAGAGAACATTGGGGTGTAGTCGTCGCCTTGAAAGACAAGGTCACCATGAATTTCATCGGATAACAGGGTGACACTGTGTTTGATACACAGCTGATTGATTTTAATTAATTCGTCCCGACTCCAAACTTTGCCAATTGGATTGTGGGGATTGCACAAAATCATCATCGTCGTCAGCGGTTCGGCCAGCTTGCGTTCCAAATCGGCAAAATCGATGTGATATTGGTGATTATTTGGATCATAAACTAAATCGCTGGACAGCACATGGCGGCCGTTATTAACGATTGAATTGTAAAAAATGTTGTAGACCGGTGCTTGAACCAGGACGTTATCACCCACATTTGAGACTCTTCGAACGGATGATGAAATGGTTGGCACCACACCCGTCGATAAGAACATCCACTCTTTTTTCGGAGTGGCGTGATGTTCTTTGGTGTACCAGTCGATGACGGCTTGGAAATAATCATCGTGAGGTTCTTCATAGCCGAAAATGCCGAAGTCAATTTTTTGTCGCATGGCGTCACGAATCTCAGGAGCGACCTTGAAGTCCATGTCGGCGACCCACATTGGCAGTTCGTTTGGCTTAACGTCCCACTTAACCGAGTCAGTGTTTCTGCGGGGAATCATTGAAGTAAAGTCGTACATTATGCACTCTCCTTTTTGGTTATTTTGACGTCAGTTGTAATCGTCGTTTTACTAGGATCAATTTTGGTTGGATCAAGAATTAAATAGCTGATGGAGTGGGCCTGAATGGTACCGCTGATTGGATTTTTGACGCTCATAATGTTTGAGTTAATTTCGGCATCAATGTTTGAACAATATTCAAAAGCCAAATCCGTTCTCAGCAGGCGGCAATTGCGCATGGTTAAATGGTCAATGTAGCAAAGTCCCTGATCACTTTCAATGGTGCAGTTGATAAACGTGATGTTTTGCGTGTTCCAGGCCAGGTATTCGCCATTGATCGTGGAATCATAGATTTTGACATTTTCACAGTTCCAAAAGGCGTCTTTTGAGACCAACGTGGAGTTATGGACTTCAACGTTTTTGGCACCGTCAAAGACGTAGTTGCCAATTAAATTCAAATGATCGACATAAATGTTTTCACTGTTCATGCCAAAATAATCGCCATTGGCTTGAACGTTGTTGATTTTAATGTTTTTACAGTTCCATAGGGTTTCTTTTGCGTCGGAGAAATGATCGTGATTCAGTGTAATTTCACTGCTGCGGCGAAAAATTTTGGGCGCCTGAATCGCACTGTCGTTAATTTCAATGTTATGGGTGTACCAAATACCAGAGCGGGCCATTGTTTCCAGGATTGAGTGGTCGACTTTGACGTTTCGGCTGTACCACAGTGGGTATTTGTAAGTAAAGATTGAATCGGTCAGATGGATGTTGCGGCTTTCCTTGAGGGGAGATTCACCTGTGCCAAAAGTGGTGCCTTGGATGTCAGCGTTTGTTTCGGCAAACAGTGGCCGTTCGCCGTCAAAATATTGATTTGTGTATTTTTTCATTGTGGCTCCTTAGTGTTAAAAGTTATTTGTTTTCTGAAAGTATCTTATTTTTAGTATACTCGTTTCAGAAAAAACCGTTCCTGTATTTTTTCGAACAATCATACTATAAACGTTAAAGTGGACTCTAAGTCAAGCCTTATCCGGAGAAATCCGGTAGTTATATTAATCAGTCACCGTAACCACTGCTATAATATAAGTGGAGGTGCGGAATATGACAACAATTTATGTTGACCCAACAAAGAAGAAAGAACAAATCGTCAAGCTGTCCGATGGAACATTTGGATTGATGAAAGCTGAAAAGAAAAAGTCCGGTATTGGTTACGAATTTGAATTTACCAGCCACATGCACCCAAGTTTTGAGGTACCAAATGCCCCTGTAAATGGTGATGAAGAAACTGTTCATTCCATTGATGGAGAGCAAAAGTTTAAGATTCAATGGTTAAGCAAGTCATAGGTTTGTATATTACCGCAATTTGTTTTGAGAGAATATACAAGAACGTGAACCTTAATGAATTGAATTATTTGGATCCTATATTGCACGCAATCAGACATTACCTGATTGGGTGCTTTTTTAATAAGTGTTGAATCCCATCTTTATATCACTTCCGTCTTATAATTAGAGTGTTGAGAATAGTTGATAAGATCGGAGGAGTTACTATGCAGGCAGCTTATATTAATAAAAATGGTGATGCCCAAAAGATCGTGATTGGGGAATTACCAAAACCGATTGTTTCGTCAAATGAAGTTTTGATTAAAGTCAACGCTGTGTCGGTCAACCATGTCGATACCTTTGTCCGATCAGGCTCGTTTAAAACCGAAACCAACTTTCCGTTTGTGATTGGCAGGGATGCCGTCGGTCAAGTTGTGGAAGTCGGCAAAGACGTCACCGGTTTTTCAAAGGGCAACTGGGTTTGGACCAATAGTATGGGCTACGCCGGCCGTCAGGGAGTCACAAGTGAATATGCAGCCATTCCCGCCGAGCGCTTATTCCACGTTCCAGAAAACGTTGAGCCAACCCAGTTGGTCGCTTCAGTCCATTCTTCGGCAACCGCTGCAATTGTGTTAACAAATGTCTTTTCTGCGGTCTCCGGTTCTTCAATTTTAATTGAAGGTGCGGCTGGTCACGTCGGTACGAAGTTTGTCCAAATGGCTCACATAATGGGCTTGAAGGTGGTGACAACCTCAAACACCAAAGACTTTGATCTCTTGGATCGGCTTGGCAGCGATGAGCAGCTGGATTATGAAAAATCATTAAAGAAGCAGTTTCGGAAATCACCGATTAGTAAGGTCGATTATGTCGTTGATACCTCTGGGAAGGTTTCGCTGGCTGATAATTTGGCAGTCCTGAAGCCAAACGGCCATGTATGCCTCATCACCGCGCCGAAGAGTAATCAGTTCAAATTTGATGTCCAGAAGTTTTATACTCAGTCGCAAACGATTAATGGTTTTGTTATCAGCAATGCACCGCTTGGCCAGATCAGACAAGCCGCAAAGTTTATTAACCGGTTAATGGCCGATGGGTATTTGCTTGAAGATGGCGTTCTGGAGAAATCCTATAAGGACGCAGCCTGGGCACACGAAAAGTTAGAGAAAAACGCAAAGAAGAAAAAGATTTTACTCAAATTCTGATGAGCATTAAGTTTAAATATTCTAAACGAATCCGTTATACTGTAGTTGTAGTCAGTAAACGTTTTCAGTTTTCGATAGGAGGACTAACTCATGGGAAAATTAGATAACAAAGTTGCGATTATCACTGGTGCGTCACAAGGTATGGGTGCAAGCCATGCCAAGCTTTTCGTTAAGGAAGGCGCCAAGGTTGCAATTACTGATATCAACGAAGAAAAAGGGAATGCACTTGCAGATGAATTAGGCGATAACGTCATCTTTATCAAGCAGGATGTTTCCAACGAAGACGACTGGAAGAAGGTCGTTGACGAAACCGTCAAGAAATTTGGTAAGTTGGACATTTTGGTCAACAATGCCGGTATCAGTATGAACAAATCTCTTGCGGATATTACAATTGATGATTATATGAAGATTTTTAAGATTAACCAACTTTCAGTATTTCTGGGGATGAAATATGCTGCTGAGGCAATGAAGAAAAATGGCAGTGGCAGTATTGTTAACATTTCTTCAATGAATGGATTGGTTGGTGGTGCGATTGGTTACACGGACACCAAGTTTGCGGTTCGTGGGATGACCAAAGCAGCTGCTTTACAGTTGGCTGGATCCCATATCCGAGTCAATTCAGTTCATCCCGGCGTCATTTCAACGCCAATGATTCACCAAGGGGACAGCGAAGAAATCATCAAACAATTTGCAAAGTCCATTCCACTACAAAGAGTTGCCGAACCTGAAGAAGTATCAAAGATGGTGCTTTTCTTGGCATCTGATGATTCAAGTTACTCAACCGGATCAGAATTTGTGATTGATGGTGGACTTACAGCAATGTAATTAAAATCGAATTTAAAGAGAGTGGGACAAAAGGCGCTTTGATCCCAGAATTTAAGAGCCTAAGTCGATTATTCCTGGTTTTGGAATGATTGATTTAGGTTCTTAAATGGCCGGGATCAGCCGATTGTCGCACGTTTTAGCAAAATAATATGAGAATACAAAATAGAGGCTGAGGCAAAAGAATACACTTTTGTCCCAGCCTTTTTTGAACCCTCAGCTTGCAATTAGGATGGCAAAATAAAAAGGACTGCTTGATTATTCAATCAAACCAATCCTTTTTGAAATGATTAACCGTTTAATTTTAAACGCAAGGTATAAATAAACTTGCGGGTCTTCTGTTCTTTGTGTTCATGAACCACTTGACCATGCAATGGTTTAGCGTCTGGCTCAATCTTTTTCAGCTCCAATAACATCTTGGCTTCACCGTCGCCGTTTGCGGCCCGGCGTTCCAATTCAGTCCGGGCAATTCTTGCGACCATTGCCTCTGAAAAGCAACGTGGATGAAGCTTCGTGTACAAATCATAGTTACTTTCGTTTTCCATCATTATGTAAATTCTCCCCAGAATTTTGTTACTTGCAGTATGAAATCACTAACCCTTAGATTATGATTTTTTCTTCAGAATGTCAATTAGAACGTCAAAATAAGCGGCTGGACACAGGTTTAATTGTGCCAGCCGCTTATTTTTTGATTGTTTAACTGAGTTAATTATGCCAAACCTTTGTCGTAAACGTGATTCATCAATGAACGGGTTTCAGTAAACTCGTTAATATCATGAAGAACGACAGTTACAATTCGATCGTGGCCTGATTTACGACCGGTCCCGACGAAGCAGTATCCTGCAGGATCAGTGTAACCAGTCTTTAACCCATCAACTTTTAATGATTTTTGATAGTACTTTCTTCCTGGCAATAAATTGTTGTAGTTGTGCAATGTCTGGCCATCAACTTTCATTGATTTGACGGAAGCATCGGTCAAAATGTCATTGTAATCAACAATAAAGTGACGGGAAATCTTTGCAATATCTGTAGCGGAAACATAGTTGGCATTCTTTGAAGCGCCAATGCTGTAACCGTAAGGCCGCAAACTGTTTTGTTCCATTCCTGAAGCAGAAACAAATGATGCGTGCTTTAATTTCCATTCTTTGGCTTGGTTGTTCATCATGCCAATAAACTTCTTGTTGTAAGCGGGAGTGGATCCACCGGCAACCCATTGGCCAAGGGCAATGGCAGCGTTATTGGAAGATTCAATCAAACCTGCTAAGTACAACTGGCGAACGGTATAAGTATTGTGCTTGAACTTAAAGCCGCCAAATACACTGGAGTTACCTAATCGCTTCAGACCGGCATTGCTGGTTTTCACTTTACTTGACCAGGTTCCTTTGCCTTGATTAATCTTTTGGCGAACCAGATAAAGGGTCATCAATTTGGAAAGTGACGCAATTGGTCGAGCGGTATTCGGATTCTTTGACCAAACAATATTGTTGGTATTAACATCCAAAGCAACCGCCGACTTGGCGTACTTGAGGCCAAATGGTGATTTTCCCGGCTTAAGATATTTATGCCAAACGATGCCGGAAACATTTCCGGATCCGTTTTTAACTTTGTAATACAAGGCTTTTGAGCTGCAGTGTTTCAAAGTCACTTTGGCAGTTGCATACCAGGTTGTGTATGGATAGGTCTTTAAATTAGCGACCTTCTTGGTATGCGAAGCGTTGTAAACAGCCCCCGCAGATGATTTTTTATGGTAAGGCGTTTTTTTGATGCTGGTTTTCGAAACAGTCTTATATGATGAACTGGCGCTTACAGTTGGCGTCTGGCTTCCAAGGCCGACCCCAATTGTAACTGCGGCAGCACAGGTTAATAATACTGTCCGAAATGCTTTAGTAATTTTCATACATAATCTCCTCCTCGTCCTATAAAAAGTGTAACATTCAAAGTTTATGAACTTGGCCTTTTTAACAGAATTGTAAAAGAACTGTGGTATCGGAGTCATTATGGGGAGGTTATTTAATATTGGTGAAATAGTTCGGAAATTTATCTAAGACCGACTGCTGCTCACTTAGCATTAAATTCAGGTGGCTGTAAACAAGTTCACGGACCTTCTTGGCATCATGATCGGCGAACGCCTTGATAATTTCAGCATGTTCGTTTGTGAGTCTATTCATCGGCAGATTTGTATCATAAACCCGCAGCAGCCTGTAACGGTTGAGATCGGTACTGAAGCTTAACAGCCATTGCCAAATGTTTTCTTTATCGGCAAATTGATAAATTTTTTCGTGAAATTCGTTGTCAGTTTGGAAAAAACGGTGAATCTGGTCTTTTTCTGATGCTGAATCTTGTTGCTGGACAAGCCCTGAAAGCTCATCAATTTGACTGTCAGTCAGCGAACCGCCAATTGATTCGGCAATTTGTGATTCAAGTATTTGACGGGCATACCTGGCATCCAGAGATTTTTTAAGATCAATTTGGGTAACATAGGTTCCACTTTGAGGAAGTGAGTAAAGCATGTCGTCTCTCCGCAATCTGAGCATGGCCTCACGGACAGGGGTTCGACTGACACCAATTTCGTCTTCAAACTGTTTATCGGAAACTTGTTCACCCGGATATAAATCCAAGTTCATTATTTTGGAATAAATTGCGTTGTAAGCTTTATCTTGTAAACTCTCCATGTGCCATCTCATCTTCCTTTGTCGCGATAATTTCAATACTTGCACAATCGTATCACATTTTTTGGCTTTCAGAAGCAGAAGTGAAGCCGGTAAATTAAGGTTATCTGTTGATCCCATTATTGGGACTCACCATGGCAGCTTTGATTTCCTCGTCGGTAGATAAATTGAAATCTCCTGGAATTGTTAGTTTCAAAATGGCAGCAGCAAGGGCGTAATCAACTTGAAATTGGGGATTGAATTCATTAAGAATCCCATGAACAATTCCGGCCCCGAAGGCATCTCCGGCGGCAACTTCAGGAACCACGTCAACTTTATATTTGCCGCTTTCATAAAAGCTGTCGTGAGTGAGCATCACTGCCATCCATGAACTCTTTTGAACGGACTTGATATTCCGAAGCACACTGGCGATCAATTGAATATTTGGATAGGATTCAGCAAGCTTTTTCATGGCCGATTTAAATGACTCTTTTTGGTCGATCGCCTGTTTGTCATGGACACTAAAAGCGTTGATACCAAAGGCATTTTCCATATCTTCGTCATGGACGAGGCAGATATCCACGAATGGTAAGAGGCGGCGGTTGAACGTCGTCGCTTCTGACGCGGACCATAATTTACCACGGAAGTTGGCGTCGTACAAAACGTGAATTTGATGTTGCCGACAATACGTTACGGCTGAAAGTAAAATGCTTTGCAGCTCGGACGACAGGGCAGGGGTAATCCCGGAGATATAGAAATAATCGGTGCTTTTAAGCAGTGTCGGCCAATCATAATCGGTTGGCTGTGACGATATGAAAGCACTGTGATCCCGATCGTAAATGACATTGCTGGGCCGAATTCCGGATCCTGGCTGGAAAAAATAGATCCCCAGGCGACTTCCGCCGTACACAATCTGATTGGTGTTCACGCCAAATCCTCGTAATTTTTGAACTGCAGAAATGCCCAAGTCGTTTTTGGGCAGTCTGGTTATGTAAGATACTTGATCACCCAACAGGCCAAGCGATACGGCAACGTTAGCTTCTGCCCCACCGTAATTTGCGTTGAATAAGTCAGTTTGAATCAGTTTCTTTGAACCTGGAATTGTTAAACGGAGCATAATTTCACCAAATGTGGTCACCTGCATAATATGAATCTCCAATCGTTATCACTGTACTTGTATAATACCATATTCAGAATCCGACAAATTGAAGTCAAAGTTGTTGCATTTTCTGGTGATATTTAGTCTAATAAGAGTGTAGAAATGTATTATGGATTCCATAACTAATACAACATGTCATAATGATCCATGGGGAGGAATATGTTATGCTGCGCAACGTGATGAACGGCAAGCAACATTTCAAGATGGACAGGTCAGAAAGTCGTTGGTTGGTTTCTTGGATGATGGTTGTCGGAGCTGGCATTGGGCTGATGAGTGCGCCAATGGTGACCAGTGCTTCGTCGATTGAAAGCAAAGTGGCTCAAGCTGCAATCTCCCTGTCGGTTAATCAAAGATTGCCGCAGACAGGGGACTTTCAAACGATCCAGGCAATCATCATTGGCACAATTCTTTTGGCGATTACAGCATTATTTGCGGCTCTCATTGTTAAGAAAAAGAAAGATTAGTAAGGGAATAATAAAAAGCCCGAAATCCTAATAAAGGATTTCGGGCTTTCAATTATTGACGATTGATTCAATTATTGATTATTCTCAGAATCGTTGTTTGAAGATGCTTGATTGATATTATCAGCTGCAGATAATGTCTGAGCATTTTGTTCATCAACTAATTCACGATAGAAGTTTGCGAAGCTTAATGACATATATGGTTGAACCCAAATTGCAGCAATTCCCAAGGTGACTAACACCAGTAAGCCCCAGCCAATAAAGCTCAAAGACATTACAAAGTATTCCCATTTGTGGCCATCCATCAATTTACGGCTGCGGGTAATGGCATCCAGGTAACTAATCTTTTCGCCATGGTCAACTGCATCACGATAGATATAATATGATTGTGAATAAGCGAGTGACTTAATAATTCCGGGGATGATTAAAAGGAGCATCCATAGGAAGATGAAGATCGCCTGAATGATATAAATGATAATTGCCCCGAGAAAATAATCCACATTGTCAAAAATCGTCATGGACTTTGAAAATGGTTTTTCGTACGTTAACTTCTGGCGCATTGCATCAATACAGATGAATGCAACTCCAATTGTAATCAGGGCACTCAGAATGCTGACGACTGTTCCAAAAGTCTGTTGGCCGGTCCAAACCGGGGTTGCGGCTGTTGCATTTAATTCAACACTGTAATCCGTTTTTGGTGCGCTCATATAGCCTGCGATGAATTCAAGAATAAATACTGGTAAAAATAGCAAAAAGAAGAACTTAAAATGAGCATTCAACAAGCTCTTTGCGTCTAATTTCAATGCTTTTCTATTCATAATATCTCAACTCCTGTTCCAGATTATCTTAACAACTTAATTATAAGGCACTTTGAATATTTCCCTTAGTAAAAAGCCTTTTTATGCGTTCTTGCTGTTTTGAATTAAATCATCAACCACCAGCTTATATAGAAGCGATTTGATTGCCATCGACTGGTATTGCTTGGCAGATAAATTGTCAATATCGACATCGGTCAGTTCCTGGTTGAACAGGTCAATAAACTGATCGTAGGCTTTTTCAGCGGAGTCTAATTTAAGGGCAATCTTCATTGCCTGGTTGATCGTATCCAAAGATAGAATCGGCTTTAGAAGGCTGACAACCAGAATCTTTGCCAAATGAATGCGCGAATAGCGTTTCTTGGTTGGCCGGTCGACAATTCCTTTTTTGACATAACTATTGATCATTGATTTTGTAATATCCGTGTGAGTAATCGGTGCCAGGTACTGATTAACTTCATCGATGACTTGATCCATGTACAGGTCTAAATTTGGTAAATCATTAAAGTGCGGCATTGTCATGCCGGCTAGTTTCTTTGTGAAATTCTCTTTTGCCATAATATTCCCCCAACAATTAAATACTAGTATTATTACATAAGGCAACCAAAAAATAAAGTATCTAGATATTGAGTCTACGTCATCTTGACATCTAAAACGTTATATCTTATTATGGTGCTAAGGAGGCATCGTGATGAATGAATCAAGTGTGAAAGTTCAGCGCCAACAAATTGTCTATGAAGTTCTAAACGCCGTCACCCATGGTGTTTCGTTTGTCGTTGCCATCGTATTATCGACGATGCTCATCAACAAGGCGTTGCACCATGGCTTGTCAAATACCGCCGTTGTCAGTCTGATTATTTATAGTATAACGGTGCTTTCGTTGTATCTGGCATCCACTCTGCTGCATTGCTTTGTCTTTACCAGGGCAAAGCGGATCTTTCAAATATTGGATCATAGTAATATTTTCCTTTTGATTGCCGGAACATACACGCCATACTGTATTATTTTCGTCCATAACTGGGCGGGAAATCTCCTTTTAGCGAGTGTCTGGTTTCTGGCCGTGGCCGGAATTGTGAGTCACGTTGTCTTTCATGGCCGTTTTCAAAAAACTGAAACAACCATTTATGTCGTCATGGGTTGGCTGTGTGTCTTTCTTGGCAAAGAATTGTACGCCAATTTAAGTACCAGCGGCTTTTGGCTGTTGGTTGCAGGCGGGCTGACGTTTACCATCGGGGCACTCATTTACAGTATTCCAAGGGTGCCTGGGATGCATCTCATTTGGCATTTCTTCGTGATGGGCGGGACCTTAACGATGTTTCTTTCAATTTATTTCAATATTTAATGAAAGGCCGGGACAAAAGTTTATGATTTTGCCGCAACCTTCTTTTTTTCATAAGGTTATATTATTTTGCTGAAACGTGGAACAATCGGCTGATCCCGGCCATTTAAGAGCATCAATCAATCATTCCAAAACCGGGAATAATCGATTGATACTCTTAAATTCTGGGATCAAAACGCCTCTTGTTCCACTCTTTTTTAATTTCAGTGGCATTTGGTTAGGTGAAATCAACTGGGTATGATACTGTATTCATAAACATTTTTTGAGAGGAGTCATTTGCAGGATGGTTAATGATAGAAATAATCAAATCAGTCCGATTAAAACGGTGATCGCCGTTTTATTGCCACTGTTTGAACTTGGTTTGGGGTCATTCTTCATTGAAAGGGTGCCCGGCCAGGTACTGAAAGCAACGGTCTCCAGCGGTTTTTCACTGATTGCGTTTTTGATTGCCATTTATTTATTTAAGGATCTTTTGGTATCTGAGTGGCATGGTTACCGGAAACATATTTGGCGGAATCTGGGCCTTTCACTGATCGGCACAATTCTTTGCTTTGTTATCTTATCAGGGGTTCGAATGCTCATGTCGTCGATGAATTTGGCAGCTCCGGCAAACGGCGTGGATGTCTTGAGTATCCAAACTATCCAAACCCAGGCAGTTGGGTTATACGCAACTATTCCGGTATTGCTGGCACCATGGACTGAAGAGCTTGTCTTCCGCCACGCCATCTTCTATCAATTCAAGTCAAAAGGGAAACTCATCTTCTGGACTTTGTTTATCGTCCAGGCGGTCCTATTTGGTTTGGTTCACTGGTTCAACTTTAACGGGCACGTTATTCAGACAATTCCTTATATGGCTGTCGGAGCCTGGTTTGGCCTGATCTATGTGTGGGGTAAAAATATTTGGTTTAACATTTTTTCACACTTCTTCTTTGATGTGATCACACCATTGGCCGCTTTGGCGTTGATCGTCGTGACATTGATTACCCAGTAAATTGAAATTTGTCTTGACTTATTTTTCTTTGGTGGTAAATTACAAGTATCATCAAATTAAAAATTAATAATAAACATGAAGTTACGATTAGAAAAGTAATTGTTTGTTTCACATAAAGAGAGCCCCGTTGGTGAGAAGGGGAAGTGGGCAGCGATGAAAACACATCTATGAACTGGATGATTGAATCAAGTAGGTTATCCCGCTAGTGAGCGTTACCACGGCTACTGTAACTGTTCTCCCAATGGGACGACTAGTTGCGAGCAGCGTAAGGTCGTTTCTGTAAGGAAACGATAAACGTGAGGTGGAACCGCGAATGCTCGTCCTCAGATATTGCATAAGCAATGTCTGAGGACTTTTTTTATTTCATGGATTTCTAATTGTCATCGAGTGTTTTGTCATCAGAAATGGAGAGTGGCGTGTATGCAAATTATTGAAGAACCCTTGGATCAGTTATTAAAACAGGTTGCGATTAGGACGAATGCAGTTGCCAACCGGGAAGCTGTTGAACAATCAGTTAGAGAAATTATTTCAAATGTGATTAAAGACGGTGATCAGGCCGTTAAAATGTACGAAAAAAAGTTTGATAATGTTGACTTGGACAACTTGAAAGTCACTCAATCAGCAATTGACGATGCTTATGAGCAGACTGATGATAAAGTAATTCAGGCATTAAAGATGGCCAAAGCCAACATTACGTCGTTTCACAAAATGGAAGTCGAAGACAGCTTCATTGACGCGAAGAAAAAAGGTGTTATCCGTGGTGAAAAGATTGCCCCATTGGCAGCCGTTGGCTTATATGTTCCAGGCGGGACAGCGGCCTATCCCTCTTCAATTTTGATGAATGTGATTCCAGCCAAGATTGCTGGCGTCCAACGGATTGTGATGGTGACGCCCCCGCAAAAGGACGGCTTGAATAAAGCCGTCCTGGCCGCCGCCAAGATTGCCGGTGTTGATGAAATCTATATGGTCGGTGGAGCACAAGCCATCGCTAGCTTGGCATATGGGACTGAAACCATTCCGCGGGTTGATAAGATTACTGGTCCGGGAAACGTGTTTGTTGCCACCGCGAAAAAACAGGTCTTTGGTCAAGTTGATATTGATATGATTGCCGGTCCTTCAGAAATCGGTGTGATTGCCGGATCCCAGGCGGTTCCGAGTCAAGTGGCAGCCGACTTGCTGTCACAGGCTGAACATGATAAGTTGGCCCGACCAATTCTGGTGACCGATGACCGTCAGTTGGCGGATGCCGTCAGTGATGAAATGGATCGCCAAGTGGCATTATTACCACGAAAAGAAATTGCCAAGGCAGCCATGGAAAATGAAGGCTTTATTGCAGTCGTGGAAAATATTGACGATGCATTTACATTAATGAATGCTGTGGCTCCGGAACATTTGGAAGTTCAGTTACCGGATGCAATTGAGTATCTTAACCAAATTAAGAATGCCGGATCCGTCTTTCTTGGCTTTTCCGCATCAGAACCACTGGGTGATTACCTTGCAGGTCCTAATCACATTTTGCCAACTGGTGGGACGGCCCGCTTCTTTTCACCACTTGGGGTTCAGGATTTTGTTAAACGCACCCAGTTTGTTTCCTATACCAGAGAGGCTTTGAAGCTGGAAAAAGATGCGATTACGACCCTTGCGAGAGTTGAAGGATTAGAAGCTCATGCTCGAGCTGTTGAAAGCCGATTTGATGACTGATTGAAGGAAAAGCTTGTAGTCTGTTCGTAATATTGTTTACAAAAGGGGTTAATATACGATGTCTTTAGCCCAAATTCGAAAATGAGAAAATTCCTAATCATGCACTATGAAGCCTTTGACAGAACGTTTGTGTCAGAGGCTTTTTCTGTAAAGTAACTGTAGTCGGATAGAAAAGTAATCGATACCCCATTGATGATATACTTTTAATAACAAACGGGAGGCGTAATAATGAAAAAATTTAAACTCTTCATGTTCGCGCTGGCAGTTATTTTCGGAATTCAGTTAGCAGCTCTTCCAACCAACGCTAGTGCCAGCACATCAACAACAACGACGCCCAAGGCTTTGCGGGGGACCTGGTTTGAATATCGCGGCCAAGGCAAATTTAATATCATTAAGATAACCAAACACAGCTTTACAACCAATGGAAAAACCTACTCCCCATCACGAAAAGGGGATCGGAAGCTCCAAGTTTCCAAGTGGGGTTCATGGTACCTGTTTAATAAATCCAAGTCAGCCAAAAAAGATCTTGGCCAATATAAGACAACCAAAAAGCTGATTCATGGTTCATACAAAAAAGTATTGGTTAAATATCACGGAATTGGGAGCTATCATGTATTCCCAAGTCACAAGTATCAACACAAATATTCGTACAAAGTTTTGAACTAACTTTAGTGATAACTCCTTAAAGCAGTTTGTTGGGATTGAAATGCCTAATCACTTATAATGAAGGCAGATATTCGAACACAAATTGCGTAGGGAGGCCTCATTATGAAAAAGTTACTTACGACAGCTTGTCTGCTGTTTGTTTTACCGCTCAGCTTGTTTGGATGTTCGAACAATTCAAGTACTTCGAATCATTCAAATAACAGCAGTTCCAGCAGCACAAAGACTGCTCAGTCAAATTCGGCTAGTAAATCCGAATCGCCAGCCAGTTCTTCATCATCAACGACTTCAAATGCAAAACGGGCTTTAAAAGTTCGTTATGAAAAAGCCAACTTTACGACGTCACTGGATCATGAATACCGTGAAGAGCATCTTTACAAGTATGTTCCGGGAACGGTGGATCACAATACCATTTATAGTTGGGATGGCTTGAATGTTTCAGCCAACACAAAGGTTCACGTTGACAAGAAAGCAATTGCGACCTTTAAAGATGAAGACGATAACGAGAATGAACACGAAAGCTTTTATCGGATTAAGTTAGGGAGTCATCAGTCCAGTCAACAGTATTGGGTAGGCGATGACGTCTTGCAAAATGATCATGAAGATGACTATGACGACTAGTCAATCAAAGAGCTTGCATTTCATTTTGATTGGTTGTATTCTGTGAACAATCAAAAAAGGAGGTGATGCTTTTTGAATAGCGGAATATTTCTTAAGGCATCAGCTGTGGAGAACGAATTAAAATAGTTGATGCATTTAAGAAAAGGGACTCGCAAATCATGTGCGGGTCCTTTTTTGTTGGGATAAATGTCCTTTAGATGCTTGAGAAAAGCTCAAAAAGCATTTGGAAGCTTTCAAACATATGGACATTCAACCATCAAAAAACGGCCAGTGTGAACAAAATTGTTCATGACTGGCCGTTCTTTGATTTTTTTGTCTTTTACTTGATGTCTTCATTCAATAGAGGCTTGCCATCTTTATCAACTAACACGGTGACTCCGCCACCTGTTGACACACCGCCACCACCGATGCTCAAATACTGAACACCGGTTTCGGTATCCGTGATGATGCTTACCAGATTCCCTGAATCGGTTCCTTCCAGTTTTGTGGATATAAATCGTTTCTTGGGCTTTTTGCTTCCAAACATGACCGATTCTCCTTTCTAATGAATCATTAATTGCCTTATTTTACCAAATTGCCGGATTTTTAAAAAGAAGCCGTTTGAATAATGAGGGCCTACCCGGTGGCCAATTTTGAAACATCTGTCGTTCTTTAAAGAAAAATCTGGAAATTCAGGGTAAATACCTGTAGTATAAAAAAATGTGTTTTTCATGAATAAGCAGCGGTTTACGCAATTGTTTCTCTGGGACTTGTGCTGGGGCTGAATGATTTAATTAAGAAAGGGCTTTCATCTGGTGCAAGTTGCTTGTAAAATGTGAGTAACTATAAAGAAATGGTGGGTGGAATTATGAATGGATTTGTTGGGGAATTATTTGGAACCTATGTATTGATTGTATTGGGAACGGGTGCCTGTGCCGGCGCCAATCTCAAGCAGACCTATGCCAAAGGGGCCAATTGGACATTCATCAGTGTCGCCTGGGGGATGGCGGTCACGATGGGGGTTTACGTTGCTTCATCACTGGGATCGTTAGGGCATCTGAATCCGGCGGTCACAATTCCGTACGCAATCTTTGGTCTGTTTCCTTGGAACCAGGTGTTGCCGTATTTATTGGGCCAATTTCTTGGCGCATTCTTGGGAGCGGCAACGATCATGGTCATCTTTTATCCGCACTTCAAAACAACTGATCCAGCCAATGGCAATACAGTCGGAATCTTTGCAACTCGGCCGGCAATTTATTCACCGGTTTCAAATTATTTGTCAGAAGTGGTGGCAACCTTTGTATTTGTCTTTGCACTACTGAATTTGGGTGATTTTAGCCAAGGCCTTAAGCCATTGGTGGTTGGATTGTTAATTATGGTCGTTGGTCTTGGCGTTGGGACAACTACCGGGTTTGCGCTGAATCCTGCCCGTGACTGGGGACCCAGATTTGCTTATTCGATTATTCCAGTGCCTAACCGTGGCAGTGGTGAGTGGTATTATTCCTGGGTACCGATGTTTGGACCACTTACCGGCGGGGTCGTTGCGGCAGCACTCCAAGTTATGGTTAAATAGAAGTTATTAACAATTTGGAGGTATTTATGGATCGCGTAGGATTAAAGTTAGAGTCAAAGCGAATTATTTCAGGCCATTTTCGTTTCTTTATTATGTTATTTCTTCCAGCTATTTTGATTCAGTTTGGTTATTCAATTGCTTATTCAATGAGTTCGGTACGTGATAGTGATCTCGATCGGGCAGTTAATCAAATTCTGCAGGGCAACGTCCAATTTGGCAATAATGAGATGCTCAATTTGGTGGGAATTTCCACCTTTATTTCAATTATCTCAAGTTTGCTTTTATCAGGGATGATGTTTGTCTGCATCGATATCATTAGAAACAAAGTGAAATTTGAAGAGCCGGTGACCAAATCATTTACGATTTTGAATAATGGCCAGTACTTTATGGGTGCCATTATGATTGGCATTATAACGACCGTTTTCACGATGTTGTGGTCGGTGTTGTTCATTATTCCCGGAATTATCAAAAGTTTCTCGTATTCCCAGGCACTCAACATTTATCGTGATTCCGTTGATGCTGGAAAGCCGATCGGTTACCTGCAGGCGATTACCGAGAGTCGTCAAATGATGAATGGCTATAAAATGAACTATTTTGTCATGGAGCTGAGCTTCATTGGCTGGTACATTTTAAATTCGTTTACTTTTGGGATTTTGATGCTGTGGCTGCAGCCGTATTATCAGTTATCCTTTGCCAACTTTTACGTTAAGGTGTCACAATTGAAGAATGAAAAATAAAAAGTCGAGACAATTGTCTCGGCTTTTTTGATTGCATCTTTTAATTAATCGCCCAACGCTTGGGTCAGATCATTTGCCAAATCTTTTGGATTTTCAAGTCCAGTCGATAGGCGCAGCAGTTCATCCGTAATGCCTAATTTCAAGCGGTCTTCTTTTGCCATGTCACTGTGGGTCTGCAGTGACGGAATTGTCAGCAGACTTTCAACACCACCCAGACTTTCGGCGAATGAGATGATCTTCAAGTGTTTAAATAAACGATCAACCTGATCCATATTCTGGACATAGAAGCTGATCATGCCGCCAACGCCAGGATAGAGTACTTTTGTGACTTGGGGGAGTTTTTCCAAACACGCTGCGACATATTTGGCGTTGCTGGTGTGACGGGCCATTCGAACGGACAAGGTTTTCAGTCTTCGCAACAGTAACCAGGAATCAAAGGGATCCAGAGTGACGCCGGTGGTATTGAAATTAAATTCCAACTCGTCAGCAATTTTCTCTGATTTGGCAATCACACAACCTGCCAGCATATCATTATGGCCGGACAGATACTTGGTGGCACTGTGGACAACGACATCGGCACCTTCACGCAGCGGCTGTTGATAGACCGGCGTCAAAAAGGTGTTATCAACGCAAACCAAGGCATCTTTGTTTGCCCCGTGAATAATATCGGCAACCTTTTGAATATCAATAATTTTCATCGTTGGGTTGGAAGGTGTTTCAAGCCAAACTGCCTTGGTCTTTGGTGTCACCAGGTCACCCAGTTTCTCGTAATCTTTGCCATTCCATTTATGAAACTTAATGTTGTAATGCTCGGAGAGATAGTCAAAGTATCGAAACGACCCGCCGTAGAGATCATCAGATGTAATAATCTCATCGCCGGATTTGAATAGCGAGAATACCAACTGAATGGCTGCCATTCCTGAACTGACCGCAAAGGCGTTTGCCCCGCCTTCGAGTTTGGCGAGTGTCTTTTGAAGCACATTTCTTGTGGGGGTTGATAATCGGGAATATGAAAACTGCTTATGCGGATCAAAGGTTTCAACATCCTCCAAGTCACGGTGCCTAAAATTAGAGGTTAAATAAATGGGGGTTGAAACTGAATGATACTGATCGTTGTTATACCGGTTTCCTGCTTGTGCGAGTAATGTATCGATATCGATTAACTTTCCTGACATACTATCGTTCTCCTTTAATTAATTAAATAAAAAAAGCCTTCACCCTGAACAATGCTTTTAACATTATTCAGGGTGAAGGCTTCTCCACGTTACTACCTGGCTTCACTGGAATTTCACAGTCCCAGTCTCAATAAGTACACTATATTAACGCTATAGGATACTTGGCAAAGTAACGCTTGCTGACGCTGAATTGGCCAGTCGACCGCATCGGAGTTCAGAGATCATCTTCACGTCTTTAACCGGTCTTCTTTCACCATTCGAAGCTCTCTTTATCCGTTTAAAAACGCTACTCTTCTCATCAACACTTAAGTAAATTAAAATTTATATCATTGTAGAATAGATTTTGAAAAAGGTCAATGCCATCAGCAGAAAAGATGGTTTATCAATTCACAATCTCCCGCGCTGTCTATACCCATACTGCAAGAACGGTTTTGGCCACATCAATTGTTTGATGCACAGATACCTTTACCTATAGAGTGTATGCCGGTTAAGAATCGCTCAAAACAACATGTAATTATTTGTTGAGTCTATTTACATAAATTTCACAAGGTGTTACCATGAAAGCGGTTTTAGAATTAAACATTCTGTAGGAGGAAGAACTCATGAAAGAAAATTTTGATTTTTTGATGCCAAGTGTCAACTTCTTTGGTAAAGGGGTTATCAAGAAGATTGGTGATCGTGCCAAGATGTTGAACATGAAGAAGCCACTGATCGTGACTGATAAGTTTCTTCGGGGAATGGACAACGGACCAGTTGCCCAAACGCTGGGATCTTTGGATGCCGCAGGAATTTCTTACGTCATCTTTGACGGCGTTGAACCAAACCCTAAGATTCGAAATATCAAAGCAGCTAAAAAAGTTTATTTGGATAATGACTGTGACAGTATCATCACTGTTGGTGGCGGTTCGTCACATGATTGTGGAAAAGGAACCGGAATTATTTTAACCAACGGTGATGATATTACCAAGTTGGCCGGAATTGAAACTCTTGAGAATCCACTTCCTCCATTGATGGCTGTTAACACCACTGCCGGAACTGCTTCTGAATTGACCCGTCATTGTGTTATCACCAACGAAGAGACTAAATTGAAATTTGTTGTTGTGTCATGGCGTAACATTCCACTGGTTTCATTCAACGATCCAATGCTTGAGTTGGATGTTCCGGCATCATTGACTGCGGCTACAGGGATGGACACATTTGTTCAGTCGATTGAGCCATATGTTTCAACCAACCGTAACGAAATTACCGACGGTCAATGTATTGAAGCAATTAAATTATGTGAGGAAAGTCTCCGTGAGGCAGTTGCCAATGGTCATAACCTTGAAGCTCGAACCAAGATGGTTGAAGCGGAAATGTTAGGCGGCATGGCATTTAACAATGCTGACTTGGGATACGTTCATGCCATGGCTCACCAATTGGGTGGTCAATATGATGCCCCACATGGTGTCTGCTGTGCAATGCTGCTGCCAATCGTTGAAGAGTATAACCTGGTAGCCTGCCCAGAAAGATTTGCCGAATTGGCCAAAGCCATGGGTGAAAATACCGACGGCCTTTCAACCAGAGATGCTGCTGAATTATCAATTAAAGCAATGCGTCAAATGGCCGACGATGTTCACATTCCACGCAGTATCAAGGCAATTGGTGCCAAGCCGGAAGACTTTGAATTGATGGCAGAAAATGCCTTGAAAGACGGCAATGCCTTCTCCAACCCACGTAAGGGTACCAAAGAAGAAATTGTTCAATTATTCCAAAAGGCATATGACATGAAGTAATACCTGACAGATCCTAATGATTTTGAAAAAGGCAACCAGTGACGATTTGGTTCGTCATCGGTTACTTTTTGTTTTATAGGGCGAATTGTCAAACTAAGTGCAACGGTTTGTCAAAAAATACTTCATATGGGGTTTCATAGTTTAACACTTTGCGAGGACGTTGATTTAACTGCTTTTGGCAGTGTTCAACGTCCTGTTCTGTATAATTATCAATATCTGTTCGCTTGGGAAAATATTCCCGGATTAATCCATTTGTATTCTCATTTGTTCCACGCTGTTCAGGCGAATATGGATCGGGCCAATAGACAGTAACACCTAACCTTTCGCTGATTTCATCAAGATGAAGAAATTCGGTCCCATGATCTGGTGTAATAGAATGAACAAATTCTTTAGGAATGTCCCCTAACAGTTCAACTAAGCCTTTATTTATCTCCTGCGAGTCCTTTTGCACAACCTTTTTGATAAGCGTAAGCCGACTAAGCCGATCGACAACCGTTAAAAGGATGGAGTGACCCGTTCGACCAATCACAGTATCAATTTCCCAGTCACCTATACGTTGACGCTGGTTGATAAAACCAGGGCGCTCATGGATCGAGATATAGTCGGTCTGTACTTCTCGATGTCGTCTAGTATTCTTTGAATGCCGAGTCCGATGTTTATGTCTGAGATGGCGCTGAATACCGGTATCACCACGTGAGGAGTACTTCTCACCTAAATTGTGTTGATAGATATGACGGTAAATTGTGTTGTAGCTAACACACCATTGATGTTCCTTATTAAAGCGAGCGGTAATCTGCTCTGGTGACCAGTGCAGATCTAAGATGTAATGAACAATTTGACGACGTAATTGTGGATGGCTGTCTAATAGTCGCTTCTTGTGACAATTCTGCCGCTTTTGATGATAGTCATTATCTGCTTTGCTTGGGGAATAATTACCTGCACAACGTTTTAACTCCCGTGAAATAGTGCTTGGATTTCGCCCCAGCCGTAACGCAACAGCCCGGATAGATAACCCCTTAGCTCGTAAAAACATAAGTATTTCACGTTCTTTTATAGTAAGATGTTTATAGCTCATACCGGATACCTCGAATTGTTTGATTTGGTCGTTAAACAGATTCTACCCGGTATGGGTTTATTTTTTTACTTTGTGTTGCATTTCAATTGTAAATTCGCCAGAAAATAAAAAGTTCGAAAACCTTCCGAGAAAATTCACACTTTCTTCACAACTTGGGCCACATATTCAGATATGATTATGATGTAAATAAGAGATACCAACAGGACACGAATGAAGAACCAATATTGGAGGGTGTTTATGATGAAAAAAGTTGACCTGGCAAATGCCGGATTACTAATGCTGATTCCGTTGACGATGATTGGCTTTTCCGCCAGCATTCATGCTCATAACAGCGATATTTCGACAACAAAAGCTGCTGAAGTTAATAAAATTGGGGAAACCATCGATACTGAATATTCTGGAAATACGGAACTTAACCAAGGAAAAATGCGACCACTTTATTTCCAAGCATCACGGGTTTTCAGCGTTAAGTATCGAACGGTTAATTTTAAAACGGTTTTGGATGAAGATTATAAAGAAGAAAAGTTATATCGTTACGTTCCAGGTGCTAAGAAAAACAATCGGACCTATAGCTGGAAAAAGATTAAGGCCCATACCGGCAAGAAAGTGTATGTTGATAAAAAAGCCAAAGCATACTACCGCGATGATGATGGTGAACGGGAAAGTGAAGACTTTTACCGGATTCGCGTATCAGCAAAGAAGACCGCCAATCGTTACTGGATCAATGAAGATGCAATTGATGATTAAAATGAGGTTGATGGCAAATAAAATTTGCCGTCGGCCTCATTTTTTTATGAGATATGGTAAATTATAGGTATTAAATCAGTTCTTGGGAGGTGCGCTTTGAACATTCTGGTCACAGGTGGTGCCGGCTTTATTGGCGCCAATTTCATTCATTATTTACTTGAAAACTATCCGGAAGATCGAATCGTCAACTTTGATAAGCTGACCTATGCAGGAAATTTGGCCAATTTAGCCGATGTCGAGGGAAATTCTCAGTATTATTTCGTGAAGGGTGACATCGCCGACCAGTCGGCGGTCGATTCAGTCTTTTCAGCATGGCAAATTGAGGCAGTGGTGAATTTTGCGGCAGAGTCACACGTTGACCGATCAATTTTAAACCCGAATGTCTTTATTTGCAGTAATTATGTCGGCGTCAGTACCTTACTGAATGCCGTTAAGCGTTTTTGGGTTCATAAGTTTGTCCAAATTTCAACGGATGAAGTCTATGGCAGTACGCCGTCCGGCAATCTATTTACTGAAACGACGCCTTTAAATCCAAGTTCACCGTATTCGGCAACCAAGGCTGGAGCCGATTTGTTAGCGTTGTCGTATTTTAAAACTTATGGATTAAATGTTTCCATTACCCGATCCGCCAACAATTATGGTCCGCTGCAATTTCCTGAAAAATTAATTCCTTTAATAGTCACAAATGGTCTTTTGGGGAAGTCGCTGCCAGTCTATGGTGACGGCAAGAATGTCCGTGATTGGTTGAATGTTGCCGATAATTGCCGGGCGATCAACGCCGTCTTACGGCGGGGAAAAGCTGGTCAGATTTATAATATTGCCGCCCATAACTACGTTGAGAATATTCAAATTGTTAAAAAGATTGTTGAACGTTTAAAAGTCGATGATTCCAAGATTTCTTATGTAACTGATAGACCGGCAAATGATCAGCTTTATGCGATTGATGATTCAAAAATTCACCATGACCTGGGGTGGCAGCCGGAAATTGATTTTGATGAAGGAATTAACCAAACCATCGACTGGTACGTGAATCATGAGCAGTGGTGGCGGCCACTGCTGTCAGGTGTTAGAAACAGATAATGGGGTGAGATAATGACGATTGGTTTTATTGGAACGGGTGTCATGGGTACCGGAACGGTTTTGAATTTGCTGAAGGCCGGGTTTGACGTCACGGTCTACAACCGCACAAAAGCCCACGCCCAAAAGACAATTGAAGCTGGGGCTAAATGGCAGGCGTCACCGGCTGCGGTTACCAAAGTCAGTGACGTGGTTATTACAATTGTCGGCTTTCCAACTGATGTGAAGGAAGTTTATTTTGGTAAACACGGCATTTTTGAGACTGCCACAGCTGGCCAAACGTTAATCGATATGACGACCAGTTCTCCCAAATTGGCTGAACAGATTGCCAAAGAAGGCAAAGCGAAAAATATTGGCGTCTTGGATGCACCGGTTTCCGGCGGTGATGTTGGAGCGGCTAAAGGGACACTGACCATTATGGTTGGTGGTCAGCCGGATACATTTGAAAAAGTTAAGCCGGTGTTAGCGGCTATGGGAACGGCGATCACCCGCTTTGGGGATGCCGGCCAGGGCCAAAATGCCAAGATGGCGAATCAGATTATGGTTGCCGGAACGATGACCGGGATGATCGAATCGCTGACATATGCGAAAAAAGCCGGTCTTGATTTGAACCAAATGATTGAGACAATCAATGGCGGGGCAGCTGCCAACTGGAGCATGACGAACTACGGCCCAAGAATTTTGAAAGGTGATTTTAAGCCGGGATTTGCGGTCAAACACTTTCTAAAAGATTTACGAATCGCGTTGGGTTCTGCGGATGAAATGGGCGTTGATCTGCCTGCCACCAAAGTTGCCAAAGATTTATACGAAAAGATGACCGATCAACTTCATCTTGGAGATTTAGGGACTCAAGGACTGCTGAAGGTTTATGATCCAAAATAAAAGTGTAAAAAAATAAAGCTGTGGAAGAATCCACAACTTTATTTTTTCGCATTTTTGCGACGCTCATTAGCGGCAATGAAGTTACTGACAACTGATATCAGTAAAAAGATTGATGCCAGAATTAACAGGCCGATTTTAACGTCACTTGGGAAGCCTGATTTTTGAATGAAGAATGCAAGGGCGATTGAAATGATTAATGACACGTCCGCCACGATTAATTTTGGAGAAAATCCCATGTTGTTCACACCTTTCAAAAAGCATTATAACAAATAATGACTTCAATTTTGAAGAGACTTTGTCTGGTAGGCCAAAATTGATATAATGAAGGTATAAACAAAGGTAAGGTGGAAATAATGGCAGAACTGAGCGGCAATGACGCGTTTATCGATACGGACAAACTGATTTTTGGAATTGGTCAGGTACAGCAGATTACCGGGGTTTCTGGCAGACAGCTGCGCTACTGGGAAGAGCAGGGGTACATCCAATCACTCAATCAGAAAAAAGGTGCCGCTAGAGAATACTCGCTGCACACACTGTTCTTTATTTTTCACGTGACGCGTTTCTTGGACGATGGGTTCACGCTTCAATCTGCTGTTGATAAAGCCAAACAATTTGACCGCCAGCTGCCGGTTCTTCGACAGTTCTTACGTGAACAGCTCCATGGCGTCGATTTTCAGGATGATCGAAGCATCCTCGATTTCGGATACGTTGATTCGTCTCATACTCAACGCATTTACGGAATTGTTAAAAATGGCGAGACTTCATTTGAAATTAAAAATGTTGAATAGATGACAAGAGGTCGAAGCAAAAGTAAAATTTTGCTTCGACCTCTTTAATTTTGTGGGTTGGTTGAAATAATTGAATCTATTCTTGATTGTTTACCAAACTTATTTTGTTTCGTCATCGAACTTCTTGTACAATCCGATGATGGTCTTATCCTTTAATTCAACCGGCTTACCGTCTAAAGTGACTTCAACAATTTTGTAATAGTCTTCCAAATCTGGAATTTCCAGTCGTTGATTGGCCACAAACGCAGCAGCTGATGGATATTCGATGGATTCGGTTCCACCACCATTTTCATATTTGATTTTTAACATGGACGACACTTTCTTTCTATATAGAGTCAGAATCATTTATCTATACAACTTAATTTTAGTTTGATTTTGTTGAAATACAACTAACTGCCTTTGTGAAATTTGTGTGAAGAATGTTTGCCTTTTTTGAGACTTCAGATTTGTGACGGGAATTACTGCCATGATATATTAGTAGTGGGGAATGGTGATCCATTAAATAAATATGATTGAAGTGACGACGTTTAATTAGGGGGAATTAAATGTTAAGAGCTAAGCATCTTTTTGTTCTTGTGTTAACAACGTTGATCGTCATGATCGGATTTGGTGCGATGGGCAGTCAGTCTATTTCAGCTCAGACCGTTAAGTTTAACAGCGCTATGCACACCAGCAAAAATTTGACTTACAACGGAACCATCAAGTATTACGTCAAATCAGACGCCAAAAAATATTCATCTGACATTTCTTACGCGACCAAGAAGTGGAACAAAGCACTCGGTAAAAAAGTGTTTAAGCAGACAAAATCCATGAGCCATTCCCGATTAGTTTTTACCGGGACCAGCAA
This sequence comes from Lentilactobacillus kefiri, assembly GCF_009739535.1. Lineage (GTDB taxonomy): Bacteria > Bacillota > Bacilli > Lactobacillales > Lactobacillaceae > Lentilactobacillus > Lentilactobacillus kefiri. The sequence continues at coordinate 365,053 of NZ_CP029971.1, read as the reverse complement.
ACTTGGTCGAAGTTATGCGGGGGTAGCAGAAATTAACAGTGGGGTTATTGCCCTGAATACATCTTGGATGAACCGGTATAATCAGCAAAAGCGTCGCGCCGTGGTTATCCACGAATTGGGTCACACACTCGGGACGAAAGATTTGTATGTTTATCCAAACGCACAACTGCGTGGGATGTTTAAAAAGCAAACAATTATGGGTGGTAACTATTCCACAACAATAAAAAGTTTTGATTCCAAGCTTGCAAAGTGGACGCTGAGACATACCAGAACCATGTCTCAAAATGAGTTTCACCATTACCGTGCCAATACTGGGCTTTATTATCAACAGATGCTTCACGGCCGGATTTAATTTTCAACGAGATGTCATTGACAACGGAATGTTCAACCACTATGATTAACTTATATTTTATGGATGTTGAGACAGTCAAGTAGTTGGCCATTACGTGAATCCAGAAACTCAGCGGCGATGTGAGCTGAGCGGATGGCCGATGAATTTACAGCTGTTGAGTCCTTACTTAAGCTTGACGGATCATCTCGTTACCGATGAATTGAGTGGTTGTTGGATTTATCCAGCAAGAACTTGGGTGGTAACGCGGAAAAACTTTCGTCCCTGGCAATTAATTTTGCCGGGGACGTTTTTATTTTAGGAGGAAATATTGCATGAACATTTTAGATGAGTTGAAGTGGCGTGGCGCAATCAATCAAGAAACTGATCATGATGGATTGAATGATTTGGTAAACAAAAAGTCTGTCGGAATCTATGTTGGAATTGATCCAACTGGTGACAGTATGCATATTGGTCATTTGATTCCATTTATGATTTTGAAACGATTCCAGTTGGCAGGACACCATCCGGTTATTGTTATCGGTGGTGGGACCGGCTCAATCGGTGACCCAAGTGGTAAGAAGTCTGAACGGGTTTTGCAGACAATGGATCAAGTTCGTCACAATCAGGATGCTTTGACTGCTCAAATGGAAAAGCTGTTTGGTCAAGACGGCAAATTTGAAATTGTGAATAACTACAATTGGCTTTCAAAATTATCCCTTTTGGATTTCTTGAGAGACTACGGAAAATTATTTAACGTTAATACGATGTTGAATAAGGAAATTGTTGCCAGCCGTTTGGAAGTCGGAATTTCATTTACCGAATTTACTTACCAAATTTTGCAGTCAATTGATTTCTTACATCTCTATCGTCACAACGATGTTCAGGTTCAATTGGGTGGTGCTGATCAGTGGGGCAATATTACCTCAGGAACTGATTTGATTCACCGAATTGAAGGTCAGGATGCCAAAGTATTTGGCTTGACTATTCCATTGCTGCTTAAGTCTGATGGTACCAAGTTCGGTAAGTCTGAAGGCGGTAATGTTTGGTTGGATCCTGAAAAAACATCTCCATACGAATTCTATCAATTTTGGATTAACCAGGATGATAATGACGTTATCAAATATTTGAAGTACTTCACTTTCTTGTCACAAGATGAGATTGCCGAATTGGCTAAAAAAGTGGAGACTCATCCGGAAAAGCGTGAAGCCCAACGGAAACTTGCTGAAGAAGTAACTGAATTTGTTCATGGTAAAGAGGCTGTTAAGCAGGCAGAACACATTACTGAAGCTTTGTTCTCAGGCAATGTTGCCGATTTGACGACCGCTGAAATTGAGCAGGGATTCAAGAACATGCCTTCTGTTGAAGTTTCTTCAGAACCATTGAACATTGTTCAGTGGCTGGTAGATGCTACCAAGATCGAGAAGTCTCGTCGACAAGCCAGAGAAGATATTACCAATGGAGCCATCAGAATTAATGGTGAAAAGATCCAGGATGTGGATTACGAAATTAATCCCGCCAATAAGTTTGACGGCAAGTTTATCATTGTTCGCCGGGGAAAGAAAAAGTACTTTTTAGCAAGAATTAAATAGAAGCAAAGACAGGTCGAATCCGATCTGTCTTTTTTTAGTTGACAATAGCGCAAAAAGTCGGTATATTATTTAGTGCGGCTTTCGTAAGAATGACTTCTACGACGAGCCACAAATTTAAAAAAATCATTGACACTGATTCAGCGTCATGATAATATTAAATAGTTGTCAAAAGTGATAAATAAGCGCTTACGACAACTCAGTAGACCTTTGAAAACTGAACAAAATTTTCGACAAACAAATGTGCAGGGCGCTTCGATCTTTGATCGAAGCCAAACATTTGCGAAGTCAATTCGTAATAACAAATAATAAATTTAAATCATGAGCTATAACAGGCTTATCATTTTAAAACATTTTAAGATGAGAGTTTGATCCTGGCTCAGGACGAACGCTGGCGGCGTGCCTAATACATGCAAGTCGAACGCGTTTCCGTTATTGATTTTAGGTGCTTGCATTTAAATGATTTAACACGAAACGAGTGGCGAACTGGTGAGTAACACGTGGGTAACCTGCCCTTGAAGTAGGGGATAACACTTGGAAACAGGTGCTAATACCGTATAACAACCAAAACCACATGGTTTTAGTTTAAAAGATGGCTTCGGCTATCACTTTAGGATGGACCCGCGGCGTATTAGCTTGTTGGTAAGGTAATGGCCTACCAAGGCAATGATACGTAGCCGACCTGAGAGGGTAATCGGCCACATTGGGACTGAGACACGGCCCAAACTCCTACGGGAGGCAGCAGTAGGGAATCTTCCACAATGGACGAAAGTCTGATGGAGCAACGCCGCGTGAGTGATGAAGGGTTTCGGCTCGTAAAACTCTGTTGTTGGAGAAGAACAGGTGTCAGAGTAACTGTTGACATCTTGACGGTATCCAACCAGAAAGCCACGGCTAACTACGTGCCAGCAGCCGCGGTAATACGTAGGTGGCAAGCGTTGTCCGGATTTATTGGGCGTAAAGCGAGCGCAGGCGGTTTCTTAGGTCTGATGTGAAAGCCTTCGGCTTAACCGGAGAAGTGCATCGGAAACCAGGAGACTTGAGTGCAGAAGAGGACAGTGGAACTCCATGTGTAGCGGTGAAATGCGTAGATATATGGAAGAACACCAGTGGCGAAGGCGGCTGTCTGGTCTGTAACTGACGCTGAGGCTCGAAAGCATGGGTAGCGAACAGGATTAGATACCCTGGTAGTCCATGCCGTAAACGATGAGTGCTAAGTGTTGGAGGGTTTCCGCCCTTCAGTGCTGCAGCTAACGCATTAAGCACTCCGCCTGGGGAGTACGACCGCAAGGTTGAAACTCAAAGGAATTGACGGGGGCCCGCACAAGCGGTGGAGCATGTGGTTTAATTCGATGCTACGCGAAGAACCTTACCAGGTCTTGACATCTTCTGCCAACCTAAGAGATTAGGCGTTCCCTTCGGGGACAGAATGACAGGTGGTGCATGGTTGTCGTCAGCTCGTGTCGTGAGATGTTGGGTTAAGTCCCGCAACGAGCGCAACCCTTATTGTTAGTTGCCAGCATTCAGTTGGGCACTCTAGCAAGACTGCCGGTGACAAACCGGAGGAAGGTGGGGATGACGTCAAATCATCATGCCCCTTATGACCTGGGCTACACACGTGCTACAATGGACGGTACAACGAGTCGCGAAACCGCGAGGTCAAGCTAATCTCTTAAAGCCGTTCTCAGTTCGGATTGCAGGCTGCAACTCGCCTGCATGAAGTTGGAATCGCTAGTAATCGTGGATCAGCATGCCGCGGTGAATACGTTCCCGGGCCTTGTACACACCGCCCGTCACACCATGAGAGTTTGTAACACCCAAAGCCGGTGAGGTAACCTTCGGGGACCAGCCGTCTAAGGTGGGACAGATGATTAGGGTGAAGTCGTAACAAGGTAGCCGTAGGAGAACCTGCGGCTGGATCACCTCCTTTCTAAGGAAAAACGGAATCCTGCACATTGTCGAAAGTTTTGTTTAGTTTTGAGAGGTTTACTCTCAAAAGTGGTTACGCTTTTTGGGCCTATAGCTCAGCTGGTTAGAGCGCACGCCTGATAAGCGTGAGGTCGATGGTTCGAGTCCATTTAGGCCCATCCACGGCCTTACAAGACCGCCGTAACATGGGGAATTAGCTCAGATGGGAGAGCACCTGCTTTGCAAGCAGGGGGTCAGCGGTTCGATCCCGCTATTCTCCATTGACACGAGAGTGTCAAACTTGGTTCTTTGAAAACTAGATAATATTAATTTTCTGTAATAATTTTTTGAAATTGTATTTAATATAATTTCAACCGAGAACACCGCGTTATTTTGAGTTTGTTAACTAGAAAAAATCGCAAATACTCAATTAACTTTGCATCACGTAGTGATGTACAGGTTAAGTTAAAAAGGGCGCATGGTGGATGCCTTGGCACTAGAAGCCGATGAAGGACGGGACTAACACCGATATGCTTCGGGGAGCTGTACGTAAGCTTTGATCCGGAGATTTCCGAATGGGGAAACCCAGCAGCTTTAATCAGCTGTTACTATATCGTGAATTCATAGCGATATAGAGGTAGACGTGGGGAACTGAAACATCTCAGTACCCACAGGAGCAGAAAGAAATTTCGATTCCCTAAGTAGCGGCGAGCGAACGGGGAACAGCCCAAACCAACGAGCTTGCTCGTTGGGGTTGTAGGACTGAACATTTGAGTTACCAAAGTTGTTGATAATCGAACAATCTGGGAAGGTTGGCGAAACAGGGTGATAGCCCCGTAGGTGAAATCAATGACCCTCAGTTCAGGATCCTGAGTACGGCGACACACGTGAAACGTCGTCGGAATCCGGGAGGACCATCTCCCAAGGCTAAATACTCTCTAGTGACCGATAGTGTACCAGTACCGTGAGGGAAAGGTGAAAAGCACCCCGGAAGGGGAGTGAAATAGTTCCTGAAACCATGTGCCTACAAGCAGTTAGAGCCCGTTAATGGGTGATAGCGTGCCTCTTGTAGAATGAACCGGCGAGTTACGGTAACATGCAAGGTTAAGGTTTAAAAGCCGGAGCCGCAGCGAAAGCGAGTCTGAAATGGGCGTTTAAGTATGTTGCTGTAGACCCGAAACCAGGTGATCTACCCATGTCCAGGGTGAAGGTGCGGTAAAACGCGCTGGAGGCCCGAACCCGTGTACGTTGAAAAGTGCTGGGATGAGGTGTGGGTAGCGGTGAAATTCCAAACGAACTTGGAGATAGCTGGTTCTCTCCGAAATAGCTTTAGGGCTAGCCTCGGACGTAGAATCATGGAGGTAGAGCCACTGTTTGGACGAGGGGCCCGTCATGGGTTACTAAATTCAGATAAACTCCGAATACCATTGATTTTTATCCGGGAGTCAGACGGTGAGTGATAAGATCCATCGTCAAAAGGGGAACAGCCCAGACCACCAGTTAAGGTCCCTAAATATATGCTAAGTGGAAAAGGATGTGGAGTTGCATAGACAACTAGGATGTTGGCTCAGAAGCAGCCACCATTTAAAGAGTGCGTAATAGCTCACTAGTCGAGTGATTCCGCGCCGAAAATTTACCGGGGCTAAGCATATTACCGAGACTGTGGACTTGACCATTAGGTCAAGTGATAGGAGAGCGTTCTAAGGGCAATGAAGCCAGACCGTAAGGACTGGTGGAGCGCTTAGAAGTGAGAATGCCGGTATGAGTAGCGAAAAATCAGTGAGAATCTGATTCACCGAATGACTAAGGTTTCCTGGGGAAGGCTCGTCCTCCCAGGGTTAGTCGGGACCTAAGCCGAGGCCGAAAGGCGTAGGCGATGGATAACAGGTTGAGATTCCTGTACTAGTTGATTATGTTTGAGCGATGGAGGGACGCAGGAGGCTAAGTTGTGCATCCAGCTGGAAACGGATGTTTAAGCCACAAGTCAGTCAAAGAGTTAAATGCTTTTTGGCGGGTTGACAAGTGGTGATGAGGACCGAAATTTAAGTAGGGAAGCAACCAACGTCACACTGCCGAGAAAAGCTTCTAGTGAGTAATCAACTACCCGTACCGCAAACCGACACAGGTAGTCGAGGAGAGAATCCTCAGGTGAGCGAGTGAACTCTTGTTAAGGAACTCGGCAAAATGACCCCGTAACTTCGGGAGAAGGGGTGCTGTGCGCAAGCACAGCCGCAGTGAAAAGGCCCAGGCGACTGTTTATCAAAAACACAGGTTTCTGCAAAATCGTAAGATGACGTATAGGGGCTGACGCCTGCCCGGTGCTGGAAGGTTAAGTGGATGAGTTAGCTTCGGCGAAGCCCAGAAATGAAGCCCCAGTAAACGGCGGCCGTAACTATAACGGTCCTAAGGTAGCGAAATTCCTTGTCGGGTAAGTTCCGACCCGCACGAAAGGCGTAACGATCTGGGCACTGTCTCAACAAGAGACTCGGTGAAATTAAGATACCTGTGAAGAAGCAGGTTACCCGCGACAGGACGGAAAGACCCCATGGAGCTTTACTGTAGCTTGATATTGGGTGTTGACACAGCTTGTACAGGATAGGTAGGAGCCATTGAGGCCGGAACGCTAGTTTCGGCAGAGGCGTTGGTGGGATACTACCCTCGCTGTGTGAACACTCTAACCCGCGCCACTAAGCGTGGCGGGAGACAGTGTCAGGTAGGCAGTTTGACTGGGGCGGTCGCCTCCCAAACAGTAACGGAGGCGCCCAAAGGTTCCCTCAGAATGGTTGGAAATCATTCAACGAGTGTAAAGGCAGAAGGGAGCTTGACTGCGAGACAGACAGGTCGAGCAGGGACGAAAGTCGGGCTTAGTGATCCGGTGGTACCGTATGGAAGGGCCATCGCTCAACGGATAAAAGCTACCCTGGGGATAACAGGCTTATCTCCCCCAAGAGTCCACATCGACGGGGAGGTTTGGCACCTCGATGTCGGCTCATCGCATCCTGGGGCTGTAGTCGGTCCCAAGGGTTGGGCTGTTCGCCCATTAAAGCGGTACGCGAGCTGGGTTCAGAACGTCGTGAGACAGTTCGGTCCCTATCCGTCGCGGGCGTAGGAAATTTGAGAGGAGCTGTCCTTAGTACGAGAGGACCGGGATGGACATACCGCTGGTGTACCAGTTGCGCCGCCAGGCGCATCGCTGGGTAGCTACGTATGGATGAGATAAACGCTGAAAGCATCTAAGTGTGAAACTCACCTCAAGATGAGATTTCCCATTCCTATATGGAAGTAAGACCCCTGAAAGATGATCAGGTAGATAGGTTGGAAGTGGAAGTGCAGTGATGTACGGAGCGGACCAATACTAATCGGTCGAGGACTTAACCAAGTAGAAATGGTGTTCAAGGTACAGAAAATTAATATTAGCTAGTTTTGAGAGAACGAAGTTCTTTCAAGGAAAAATAGTGTGGTGGCGATAGCCAGAAGGATACACCTGTTCCCATGCCGAACACAGAAGTTAAGCTTCTGCACGCCGAGAGTAGTTGGGGGATCGCCCCCTGCAAGGGTAGGACGTTGCCACGCGATTTTATGGAGGATTAGCTCAGCTGGGAGAGCATCTGCCTTACAAGCAGGAGGTCACAGGTTCGATCCCTGTATCCTCCATTCCTTGAGCCGTTAGCTCAGTTGGTAGAGCATCTGACTTTTAATCAGAGGGTCGGCGGTTCGAGACCGCCACGGCTCATTACAATTGAATATTATTAACGCGCATAATATTTTGTATGCCGACTTAGCTCAGCTGGCAGAGCACCTGTCTTGTAAACAGGGGGTCGGAAGTTCGAATCTTCTAGTCGGCATTTTGCGGAAGTAGTTCAGTGGTAGAACATCACCTTGCCATGGTGGGGGTCGCGGGTTCGAATCCCGTCTTCCGCTTGTTATGCCGGGGTGGCGGAATTGGCAGACGCACAGGACTTAAAATCCTGCGGTCAGTGATGACCGTACCGGTTCGATCCCGGTCCTCGGCATATTATGCACCCATAGCGCAATTGGATAGAGTGTCTGACTACGAATCAGAAGGTTGTAGGTTCGACTCCTACTGGGTGCATTGTTTTTTCGGGAAGTAGCTCAGTTTGGTAGAGCACCTGGTTTGGGACCAGGGGGTCGCAGGTTCGAATCCTGTCTTCCCGATTGATAGAATAACTATCATTTTTCATCGCGGTGTAGCTCAGCTGGCTAGAGCGTCCGGTTCATACCCGGGAGGTCGAGGGTTCGATCCCCCCTGCCGCGATATAGGTCTTGGACCTTTAGCTCAGTTGGTTAGAGCAAACGGCTCATAACCGTTCGGTCGTAGGTTCGAGTCCTACAAGGTCCATCGACTCATTTTTATATTTTTAGTTTTATACAGCTTTTATGGAGGATTACCCAAGTGGCTGAAGGGGGCGGTCTTGAAAACCGCTAGGTGGGTCAAACCACGCGAGAGTTCGAATCTCTCATCCTCCTTATTATCGCGGGATGGAGCAGTCTGGTAGCTCGTCGGGCTCATAACCCGAAGGTCGTTGGTTCAAACCCAGCTCCCGCAATTTTGGTTCGTTGGTCTAGTTGGTTAGGACGCCTGCCTGTCACGCAGGAGATCACGAGTTCGAGTCTCGTACGAACCGGTTTGGCTCGGTAGCTCAGTCGGTAGAGCAATGCATTGAAGCTGCATGTGTCGGCAGTTCGATTCTGTCCCGCGCCACTTATTTTAAATATTGTTATGCGGGTGTAGTTTAGTGGTAAAACCACAGCCTTCCAAGCTGTTGTCGCGAGTCCGATTCTCGTCACCCGCTTTTTTATATAATGGGCCTATAGCTCAGCTGGTTAGAGCGCACGCCTGATAAGCGTGAGGTCGATGGTTCGAGTCCATTTAGGCCCATATTTTGGAGAAGTACTCAAGTGGCTGAAGAGGCGCCCCTGCTAAGGGTGTAGGTCGCGTAAGCGGCGCGAGAGTTCGAATCTCTCCTTCTCCGTTTTAAATGACCCGTTGGTCAAGTGGTTAAGACACCGCCCTTTCACGGCGGTAACATGGGTTCAAATCCCGTACGGGTCATTCAAGAAATTTATATTATCGCGGGATGGAGCAGTCTGGTAGCTCGTCGGGCTCATAACCCGAAGGTCGTTGGTTCAAACCCAGCTCCCGCAATTTTGGTTCGTTGGTCTAGCTGGTTAGGACGCCTGCCTGTCACGCAGGAGATCACGAGTTCGAGTCTCGTACGAACCGGTGGAATATCGAATGTGTACAAGTTACTTTGGTAGCTTGTTTTTTTTACCCAAAATTGGTCTTTATCTGGCGAATTTACAATTGAAATGCAACACAAAGTAAAAAAATAAACCCATACCGGGTAGAATCTGTTTAACGACCAAATCAAACAATTCGAGGTATCCGGTATGAGCTATAAACATCTTACTATAAAAGAACGTGAAATACTTATGTTTTTACGAGCTAAGGGGTTATCTATCCGGGCTGTTGCGTTACGGCTGGGGCGAAATCCAAGCACTATTTCACGGGAGTTAAAACGTTGTGCAGGTAATTATTCCCCAAGCAAAGCAGATAATGACTATCATCAAAAGCGGCAGAATTGTCACAAGAAGCGACTATTAGACAGCCATCCACAATTACGTCGTCAAATTGTTCATTACATCTTAGATCTGCACTGGTCACCAGAGCAGATTACCGCTCGCTTTAATAAGGAACATCAATGGTGTGTTAGCTACAACACAATTTACCGTCATATCTATCAACACAATTTAGGTGAGAAGTACTCCTCACGTGGTGATACCGGTATTCAGCGCCATCTCAGACATAAACATCGGACTCGGCATTCAAAGAATACTAGACGACATCGAGAAGTACAGACCGACTATATCTCGATCCATGAGCGCCCTGGTTTTATCAACCAGCGTCAACGTATAGGTGACTGGGAAATTGATACTGTGATTGGTCGAACGGGTCACTCCATCCTTTTAACGGTTGTCGATCGGCTTAGTCGGCTTACGCTTATCAAAAAGGTTGTGCAAAAGGACTCGCAGGAGATAAATAAAGGCTTAGTTGAACTGTTAGGGGACATTCCTAAAGAATTTGTTCATTCTATTACACCAGATCATGGGACCGAATTTCTTCATCTTGATGAAATCAGCGAAAGGTTAGGTGTTACTGTCTATTGGCCCGATCCATATTCGCCTGAACAGCGTGGAACAAATGAGAATACAAATGGATTAATCCGGGAATATTTTCCCAAGCGAACAGATATTGATAATTATACAGAACAGGACGTTGAACACTGCCAAAAGCAGTTAAATCAACGTCCTCGCAAAGTGTTAAACTATGAAACCCCATATGAAGTATTTTTTGACAAACCGTTGCACTTAGTTTGACAATTCGCCCTAAACAAAAAAAGCCTTCAACCAATGAGTTATGTACGGAATGCTCAGTGGTCGAAGGCTTTTAATTATTAATTTGTAGAAGATCATTAATTTTTAGGCTTTGCAGGGGTGTAATAAGCTTCATGTGAGTAGAAGCTTGGTGAATCACGGTACTCCTTTGGAATAAATTCATCAGAGCTGTTTTTCCAAAGTTCAAAATCAGAATAGGAATCCCAACTTCCAAGAATAATTCTTTGACTAATGTCTTTATGGTAATTCAGAGAATAAATGGAATGCATACCGTCCGGAAGGCCATCGCTGCGAAGCTTATTGATTCGGGCATCGAAGACTTTCTGTTGATCAAAGTTCAGATCTAACGTAGAAAAGCTGATGAACCCGTTCCAATCATCTTCACCGCTGTGACTTAAAATGTCATAGTATACCGGTGCTTTAAAAACGGGATCTTTTCCAGAATGATCCAACAGCATATATTCTCCTGGCTGACTCAGTGCTTGATACATGACCAAGTCACGGTCGGGATGCTTATTTTTTAATTCTGACAAAATCTCTTCATTTCCAAATGTAATTACAATCTGATTATTCAATTGACCCACCTCCTAAATACACTTTTATTATACTTTCTTTAATTGGGGGAACCAAACATTTACGTCAATTAAGCGTAAAATATAACTGTAGCAAAGTGAAGGAGGAGATTTTTTGAAACTAACAGTAATTGGGTTTCTTGGTGGCTATCCCGCAAATGGGAATCCTACCAGCAGTTATCTTCTGGAATCCGGAGACTTTAAACTTTTGATTGATTGTGGCAGTGGGGCACTGTTAAGTCTCGAGGAAGTACTTGATCCACTTAAACTCAACGCAGTGATTTTAAGCCATTATCATCACGATCACACAGCTGATGTCGGCGTTCTGCAATATTACTGGCAATTACACGCAAAGCGGTATGCAGCTCCTATACTGCCGATTTATGGCCATTCATTGGACGCTGTGAACTTCAAAGGACTCGATTGGCCAAAATCTACGAAGGGTGTTGCATATAACCCCGATGAAGCCTTGAAGCTTGGACCATTTGAAATCACCTTTTTCAAGACCCATCATCCAGTTCCGGCATTTGCGATGAGAATCAAAGAACAGGAAACTGGCAAAGTTCTTGTTTTTACTGCAGATACTGCATACTTCCCAGAACTAACCGATTTTGTCCAAAATGCCGATCTGTTAATGACCGATACCAATTTCTTTGCGGACAAGACCGGACAAAAATGGCACATGACTTCCACTGAATCCGGGAAACTTGCTCATGATGGCAATGTTCATCGTGTCTTGTTGACGCATCTGCCGGCAATTGGTGATTTACACAAATTACGCCAGGAAGCTCAGCATGCGGCTGGGGAAAATATACCAATCTTAGTCGCAAAAAAGCATTTATCTGTGGATATCTAAGCTAATTTTGACTAAAATAAGTTCTTTGTTAGTCTATTTTGTGAATCTTATGATTTTTATAACAAACTCCGATATAATCAAAACATCAAATGATTATTAGGAGGCATCCTATTATGACAGTCAATTTATTAACAACGCCCAGCTGCACTTCTTGCCGAAAGGCCAAACAGTGGCTCATCGATCACAACGTCGATTTCGTGGAACGAAACATTTTTGCCAAGCCACTTTCCGAGCAGGAATTAAAACAAATTTTCATGCTTTCAGAGGGCGGCACGGATGACGTGATTTCAACTCGTTCTTTCGTCTTTGATCAATGTAAGAACAAATTAAGTTCGATGACAATCAGTCAAATTATTTCCATGTTGGCTGTTCATCCTGAACTCATCCGTCGACCGATCCTGCTGGATTCAAAGCGAATCGAATTTGGCTTCAATGAAGATGAAATTCGTTGTTTCCTACCTCGTGAAACTCGAAAATTCGAATTAGAGCAGATGGTTCGAAAAGCATTATGACCACGAAATCTTAATTGCTTGTTAATATTGATATTTAGCCGTATTATTTACTTAGACAATAATATGATACAATGTTATTATTAATTACCCTAAGATATTGAAAGGGGTGGCTAAATATGGAAATGGAACGAATTAACGAGAATACAATTCGTGTACTGATTGGTAATGATGATCTTGACAAGCGTGGGATTACCGTACTGGATTTACTGGGTAACCACAAGCAAATCGAAAGCTTCTTCTATAGTATTCTGGAAGAAGTTGATAAGGATCATCAGTTTCAAAATAACGATGCCGTCACTTTCCAAGTTCTTCCAAACCAAAATGGATTGGAATTATTCATCAGTAAAGATGTCGATATGTCTGACAATGACATGTTTGATGCAGGTAACGCTGATTCTGGGCGCCCCGAAAAACGTGATCGAGTTTCTAAATATATCGCAGAACATGCCGATAATAATAAACCGCAACCTGTAAGTGATAAGAAGACAAACGACGAGTTTGGTCATCAAAAGCGAACTGTGATTCTTGAGTTCGATAAGTTGGATGACTTTGTCTCACTTGCCAAAGCATTGCGACTTGAAAATGGGACATCAGATTTATATTTGTATGAAGGAAAATATTACTTGAAGTTGGAACTATTCAGCAACGATCCAGTTGATATGATTGTTAGCGACGAAGTGGCGATTGCCAATGAATATGGTAAGAAGACCACTGTCACTGAAGATGTTCTAAATGAGTATGGCCAACACCTAATGGAGAACAGCGCATTAGAATTAAGCCGTTACTATTTTAAATAGCAAGTAATCAATACAAAAAAGGCAGCCATTAATGTGGCTGTCTTTTTTGTGCTTCATTGTTTATTGTTGAAGGGCGCGTCCCTTGATGGTTGTTTTGTAGTATACCTGATTGGTTGTTTTTTTGTTTGTGGAGCGAAACCCCACCGTCCTTGAAACGATGTAAAGCGGTCGTCTCCTTGATGCTTCAAACACTCGATACAGGTATGATCCCAGCATGCCAATCGTGATAAGGGTGATGCCTGCCATGAGGAACAGGGCAAATACAGCGAAGTGAATGGTATCCATCGTTGTAAAGAGCGATACAATCAGGTACCCGATTCCAAAGATAATTGAAAGGCTTCCCAGCCAGTTTGCAAGTTGGAGTGGAAAGGATGAAAACGATGTAATGCCATCCATTGCCAATCGAATCATTTTTCTCAACGGGTACTTTGAGGTACCTGCGATCCGTTCCTGCCGCTCGTAAGTAACCGCGGTTTGTTTGAAACCAACCCAACTAACCATTCCACGTACAAATGGATCCGCTTCATTCATTTGTCTGAGTTGATGAACAACTTGTTTATCCATTAGCCGAAAATCACCGGTATCTAGTGGAATGTTGATGTTTGTCATTCGTTTAAGGCTGCGATAGAAGAGGGATGCCGTTGCCTTTTTGAAAAGACTTTCACCGTCTCTTGAAATTCGTTGCCCATATACCACATCGTATCCCTGATGCCATTTATCAATCATATCGACGATGACCGCTGGTGGGTCTTGAAGATCCGCGTCCATCACAACGACCGCATCACCTTTTGTATATCGAATTCCCGCGGTAATTGCGAGTTGGTGACCGAAGTTCCTTGAAAATTGAACCAGGCGGATATTTTTATGCAGATTTTGATTATTTTCGATTATTTCGACACTTTTGTCACTCGAACCATCATCCACGAAGATAATTTCAAAGTTTTGTGGTTGATTTGCGATAAAACTTTCTAAAGTATCAATCATCGTTTCAATTCCCGGTTCTTCGTTATAGACGGGGAGGACGATCGAAACCAGCTCTTGGTGTTTTTCCATTATATTGCCTCCTTTTATTTATAAATTGACGACAAATCATACAGAACACCGGTTGAACCCATGCCACCAGGTCCTTGCATGTTGCCTTGTCCCTGACTTGACTTGTGAGTGGACTTGGAAGGTGTTTTACTTGTTGTTTTGTTAGGTTTCATCTTGGACTTGCGACTCATCGAAGGCTTGCTTCCAGGCTTGCCGCTTGGACGGCCTTTACCAGCTGCTGGAGCTTTACCGGAAGTCGTTTTACCAGTTGGGGCTTTACCCTTGGTCGATTTAGTTGATGAAGTCGTACCAGGGCCAGCCATGCCAGGTTGCGAACTGGTACTATTGCTAGATTGATACAGACTTGTTTTCACCTTGGTTGCGTGTTTCTTGATCCAGTTAATAATCTTGGTATTACCGGATTTTCCTGAGTAGTAGAAGTATTTCAAATTACCATCTTTAACGAGCTTCTTAAATTGGGTAAGGGTGATTGCCGGATCAGTTCCGTTAAATCCACCCATGGCCATAACAGCTTTACCGGTTTTGATGATGTAAGGCGCAGCTGTTGTTGAATCGCTGGTGGCAAACAGGTATTTGGCGCTGCCTTGATTCTTCTCAACATAATTAAGCAACTTGGTATTGACTGAATTGTTGCCCATTCCGCCGCCACCGCCAGGCATGCCACTACTTGATGAAGTCAGTAGTGAAGGGCCGGCGGTTGGAATCATTGCTGATTCAGCGGCAATGGTTGGGGTCAATGACCACCAGGCTGGTGCAGCCATGATTGACAGCATTCCACCAACCAAGAGCGTCTGGAAGGCCTTCCCACGTGGCAGGATTGCCATTCCAATGGAAAAGACAATTGCGGCAATTAAGATGATCCACGTCAACCATGGATAGTAACTGTAAACGTACCAAGATTGGAGGGCCGCCGTTGCAATAATTGCAGCGGGAAGCAGATAGAATTTCCAATTGGTGCGCAAATTGTTTCTAAACAGGCCAACGAGGGCACTTACACCGGTTCCAAACAGCGCGGCAATTGGTGGTGCCAACATAATCATGTAGTAGGGATGGAAGAAACTGGCAATACTGAAGAATCCATAAACCGGAACCAGCCAACCAGTCCAAAGAATCAGTTGCTTCTGCTTGGTGGTTAGATTAAACCAGCGTTTTCGTCGATCTCTGAAGTAAACAAGACCGCCAATCAATCCAAATAGTGCGAATGGTAAAAGCCAGCTAACCTCAGGGCCAAGTGCCGACTGGAATAGTCTGAATGGTCCCGCGGTGCCGATATTGAAGGCACCACCGCCACCGCCGCCGGCACCCATTTTACCTGGGCCGCCTTTCTTGCCGCCGTTGGGTTGACCCTTCATGTTCTTCCCACCAGGTGGGGTCATGGATTTACCATTGTGCTTCGTGCCGGTTGGCTGCTTACTGCCACTGCCAGGCATACCGCCGCCTTTTTTCTGGGTTTTACTGTTCATACCAGCGCCAAATGTGCCGCCGGTACCGGTGGTTTGGCCTAACAGCCGTTCACTTCCGTTGTAGCCAAAGGCCAGTTCCAGTAAAGAATTGGTTTCAGACCCGCCAACGTATGGGCGGCTGCTGGCAGATGTCATATCAACTGAAATTGGATATGCCAAGGTAAATACCAGGAGCGAAACGGTTGCAAAAACTAATTTGGATATTTTTCGTTTCCAGGTTTCGTTTGCTGCCAACCAGTAAAACAGATACATAGCCGGCAAAATCATGAAGGCTTGAAGCATTTTGACGTTAAAGGCAATTCCGATTAACGCGAAACTGATTAAAAGTGACCAAATCTTTCGACTGCCGATTGCTTTTTCAAGGAAATAAAGTGCCAGCATCAAGAAGAATACCAATGTGGCATCCATGTTGTTGGTTCTTGAATCAGCGACCACGATGGGTGTCAGTGTTAATGCCAGGGCACTTAAACGCGCTGCATTTTTGCCGAAATAGGGTTGAATTATTCGATACATGAGATAGACCGAGCCCACCCCGAACAGAACGGAAGGCAGAACAACGCTCCATCCGTGGACCCCAAAGATTTTGGCACTGATTGCCATAAACCAAAGAGCAACCGGTGGCTTATCAACGGTGATGTATCCTGCTGGATCAAAACTGCCGTACCAAAAGTTATGGAAACTTTCTGTCATACTTTTAATGGCTGCGGTATAAAACGCATTGGCGGATCCAGCTTTCCAAATCTGCCAACCGTAGAGGAATAGCGCCAGGACAAGAATGGCAACGAGAATCCAATCGAATCTCAGACGACTTTGTTTTTTACTTTGGGTATTTTCCATATATTTATTGGCTGCCATATCGGCGAACCTCCTTTAAGTTTGTTTTGTGAAATACCCAAAATTTTGAAAGCAGAAAATTGGTGGGTACAGTGATTAGAAGACTGATAATTGGAATCAGGCGACTGTCAATAATTGGAAAGCCGCTGGCGAAGTGGGCAAACAGGACACTGATCAGCCACGTGAACAAATATGTTGCATAATATTTCCATACAACTGATTTAACTGAGTTCCCAGTTTGGAAGACCCACCGATTACTCATGGTGAGTCCTAATAAAGAAGTTATGCCATAGCCAATTGCCATGGCGATTGTTGCATTTGTCGCGTGGAGCAGCAACATGTAAATCACATAGGTTAAAACCGTATTGATAAATCCTGTTATCCCGAATTTAAATAATTGCTTCGTACTTGTGATGGGTAAATCACTCCTTTCTTAATTGATGAAATGAGTTTATCCTTTTAACCATAAAATAAGCTTAAAACATTTGATTTATGATAAATTGTGGATATCTTTGTTGACGAGCGGGCAAAAAACCTTTAATTTAGTGGCAGCAGATAAAAGGAGAAAACTTAATGAAAGAACTTCACATATTAATAATTGAAGATGACGAAGACTTGGCGAAAAGCCTTCAGTTGGTCCTCGGAGAAATTGCCCAGACGACAGTTTCTCACGACGGCTTTGAAGGCCAAATGCTGGGTCAAGAAGGTATCTATGACCTGGTTGTTCTGGACTTGATGCTGCCGCAAGTGAGTGGTTATGACATTTTGAAGCATTGGCGGACCGAGGATCATTTAAGTATGCCGGTGTTGATTTTAACAGCCAAGGATACTTTGGATGACAAAGTCCACGGATTTGAACTTGGGGCGGATGACTACTTGACCAAGCCATTTCACCGTGAGGAATTAATCATGCGGGTCAAGGCCCTTCTTAAGCGCAGCGGTCATCTTGGCGATGACAATACGTTGGCAGTGGGTCCGTTTAAAGTAAATTTGAGTAACCGAATCGTCGAAGTCAACGGCAAGGAATTGGAACTCAACGGAAAAGAATTTGATTTGCTGGTTTACTTCATTCAAAATCCGGACACCATTATTACGAAAGATCAGATTTTTGATCGGTTGTGGGGGTTTGAATCTGAAACCGCCATTTCCGTGGTTGAAGTTTACATGAGCAACCTGCGAAAGAAACTGAAGCAGGCCTCTTCACTTCAGCCAATTAAGACATTACGAAACGTTGGTTATATGTTTGAAACGGAGGAATCGGATTGAAACGAAGCGATCCGCAGCAAAAACAGCAACTGTCACTCTTTTTGAAGGAATTGGTGGGGTTTGCACTGTTATTTGCCGTCCTTGGGTTAGTCGTGTTCTTCTTCTTTCACCAATCAATTTACAAAAATATTGACCAAGGATTGATTACCCAAAAACAAAATGTTTTGAATAACCGGAAGGCGCCACAGTTTAGAAATGGCAATAATGCCCAGGCACCGGTACCAGCCAAGCCGAATAACGGTGACACACCGTTTCGGACAAATATTTTGGTTTTCAATAAAAAGGGGCAGATTATCAACGCCCAGATGCTTGGAAATCGAATTTATAATTTATTTATCAACACCGAGTTGGAAAAGTCTGAGGTCAATAAGGTCCGCGAAGTAACGTTGATGTCAACCGACAATACGCTGCATTATTTCCGGACGCTTTTGATTAAAGTGCCAAAGTCGAATTCTAATCCGATTTATGCCGGTAATTATGTTTTAATTCTGGAAAACATTGATACCGATTTGATGGCGGTCAATAGTTTTAAGCGATCATTGCTGATCACACTGGTCTTCTTCTGGATTGTGGCAATTGCAATTGCCTACTTCCTTTCCAGATCAAGCATGCGACCAATTATGAAAGCTTGGAAACGGCAGCGGCAGTTTAGTGCCAATGCGGCCCATGAACTGCGAACGCCATTGACGGTCATTCAAAACCAAATGGAATATATGTTAACTAAGCCGAAAACCAAAGTGGTTGATCAGGTTGATCCGATTTCAACATCTTTGGATGAGGTCCGTCATTTACAGACTTTAACGAACCGGCTTTTGATGCTGGCCCGTTCGGATTCAGGGACCATTGAAATCAATAAGCAACCCGTTGATCTTAAGCCATGGTTTGCTCAAATTCTCAAGCCATATGACGATATTGCTGCCAGTCAGCATAAGTCGATGGTGACCGTCCTTAAAGCGGATGGCACCGGCCATATGGACAAAGATTTAATTCGTCAATTACTCATCATATTATTGGATAATGCGATTAAATATACGCCAGCTGGTGGAACTGTCACGGTATTGACGGCATTGGCCAGAGACCGGCTGACAATCGAAGTTAGAGATACCGGAACCGGCATTCCGGATGAGGACAAGAAGCGAATTTTTGAACGTTTCTATCGTTCTGACAAATCGCGAAACTCCAAGACTGGTGGAAACGGCCTTGGATTGGCAATTGCCAAGTGGATTGTTCAGCAGCATTCGGGAACCATTACCGTAAAGGATAATCACCCAAAGGGAACGGCCTTTAGCGTTTCACTGAAAATTTAAAATGAAATAATAAAAGGCAGGAACAAAACGGTTAGTTTTGTTCCTGCCTTTATTTTTTCGAAATATTTTTAATGATTATCTTGTTCGGCTGCCTTTTTGATGCCGGGAAACAGATCATACAAGTATTGCAAAGGTTCGACTTTTCCAACTTTGTCAGTATAAATAACCTGAGTCACGTTATCGTAAGTCAACGTGATAAGGGATTCGCCATCCTCATCTTTAACCACGTAATATCGAATTCCAAGCTGGATGGCGTGGAAAATCAATCTTTGAGCATCAAATGAAAGGTTGCCCATTGATGGCAAGAGTGTTGGGGCAGCCAATCGCTGTGCCCGCCAACGTTTGGCAACGGTGACGCCAAAGTCCATTAAGCTGCCGTTTTGGATGTGTTGGAGAAGCATTGCCGAAGCGGTTAACTCAGGGTGGGTAATGACTTCACTGAAGTCGTCCAGTGCCTGGAGCTGTTCTGAATGGGCGTGAAGTGATTTTGCCATGGCAATCAGGTCGTTGAAAATCTTAATTCCCTCTGCCATTTTAAACGTTGGCTGATCGGGATTTTCGAGAGCGACTTGATTGTTGTCGGCAAATGACTGTTTCAAATCATCAGCAACGTTTTCATGATCAACTGGGGTTACCAGCAGATACACAAGGAAGAATTTCAGAAAATACATTGCGTGACGACTGATTCCATTTGGGGTGAACGGTGTGTTATCGAGAACTCGGAATTCCAGGTAGGAAATACCTTTGGTCCGATAATCCTTGATGGCCTCCTGTCCACGTAACCGAACCGGCCCATAAAATTCGGCCGTTGAATACAAGTTGTGATCTTTGATGGCATCGTTAATGCCGTCAATGTAGTGATCTAAACTGGTATAAATGGTGGTATCCACTTTATCATCCGGCTCATTGACATAGCCATAGATACTGTTTCGGATACTTCTAACCGGATGGTTGAGCTTCTTTGCGTCTTCTTCAGAGAAAAAGCCTTTTTCAGCAATTGGACTGGCACCAAATAGATACGTCAGCAACCAACGATGTAAAACAAAGTTTTGGGCGAGTTGAAAGTAGAGGGCATTTTTAAAACCAACCAGTGATTTAAACTGGTCTTGGTAATGCACGTAAAGGCGATTGATAACCGGTTCAGGGATGCTGAAATTGACGTGGACCCCGGTAATAATTTTCCGGGCAACACCATACTTTTTGGTTAAATAATCGCGGTACTTTGCGTATGCCGGTCGGCCAAAGTGGCCTTGAATAAATTCTTTATCTTCGGCATCCATAGCTGGCGGCATGCTGAGCGGCCAAAATGATTCTGATTTATCAACCGATCGGATTAAGACTGTCTGAAGGGTGTCAAGTTGATCCAAAACACCGCCGATATTCGGATTCGGATCAGTGATAATTTCGTTCATTGATTCCGAAAAGTCAGACTGCAAATAGGGATGGTAGCGTCTTGAACCCAAATTCTGTGGATATGGTTTTTGACTCAGCTTGCCATGATTATCGATTCGATGCTCTTCAATCTCAATACCAATGAGGCTGTGGTAAAGTTGTTCGGCAACGTGTTCTTCTTGAATATATTTTAATAAGTTCTTCAGCATATTAGTCCCCCAGCCAGAATTATTTACCATAATTATAAACGATTATGAACAGAATGGTAGGATTACTGCTGTTCTGACAAAAACGTAATGATAATTTTAATTTCTGAAACAAATCAGCGGCCTTTTTCGTATCTACATGACAGAAGGTGATAACATGCTGATTGCAATGATGAACGACCAATTAATTAATGCCGGTGAGCTGACCGATAAATCAATCATCGACAAAGCGTTGGTTTGTCCCTGTTGTCATGAACAGGTGATTTTTAAAAACGGCAAGTATCGGATTCCCCATTTTAGCCATAAACGCAGCTCGTTGTGCAGCCATTTTAGTGAAAATGAAAGCCAGGCCCATTTGACGGGAAAGTTGGCGTTTCAAAGGCAACTTGAAGAGATCGGGGAGCCGGCAGTCCTCGAATATAACTTGCCGGCAATTGAACAGCGGGCCGATGTCTTTCTGACAAGCAAAAAGACAATTTTGGAATATCAGTGCAGTCCCATTTCATATCAGGATATGGCCCGAAGAACCGCAAACTACAGGCAATTGGGGATGGATGTGCTGTGGATTTTGGGCGACCGGCATTTGAATGCCGCCAAACGTTTGGATAGTGTTGCTAAATTTGCCAGGTTTCATTCTCAGCTTGGCTTTTTTATTGTCTTTTACTCCGCCAAAAATAATCAATTTCGAATTGATTTTCACATTAAAGAAGTTTGCGGCAAGCTGACGAGTGATGTTCGTGTGTTTCACCATTTGAGAGACCTGAAAAACTTCATTCAATCTTCAACCCAGGAGACGGCTGGTTATTCAACTCAGTACGTCCAAAAAATGATCCTTAATCAGGTTAATCGGATTCAGAGGAGTGTGGTGATGGGGAATGAAACCTATCTTGATATGGTCACGGTCTGTTACCAACGGCGAAAAGTATTTGTCGGCTGTCCATTAGTTTGCCACGGAAAATTTGACGGCGAATTACCAATTTTTCGCCGGACCGGTTTATGTTGGCGGGTCTGGATTGTCCTCCAGCTGTTTTCTGGTGAGGATGATGAGATTTCAAATCAAGAGCTGAACTGGCTATTTAAGCAGTCGGTTCAATTGTTTGGCCAACAATTTGCGCAAGTCGACGACTATGTCCGCTTCTTTCAGATGGCATTTACAGGTTTTATTTTTAGTCTGCGGGCCAATGGCTATCTGCGCCACACGATTGCCGGGGTTAAGATCATTCAATCTCCCAAGTGGTTTGAGAGCTATGATGAAAAAAGACAATATATTATGACTGAAAAGCCCATGGTGTGCTAACCTAATACTAACTAATATTTGAAGGAGGACATTATGGCTAAAACACAAGAACTGCCTCTTAGAAAAGATGTTCCTGAAAAATTGACTTGGGACTTAACCACCGTTTATTCGTCCGATGCAGACTTTGAGAAGGACTTTACTGAAGTGAAGGCTGATTCAAAGAAGTTTGCCGGGCTGTCCGGCACCATTGAAAAAGACGCCGAATCATTACTCAAGGCGACCGAAGATTTGCTGAAACTCAGCCGGACGTTGGAAAAAGTGTATGTTTATTCTCAGTTGAAGAATGATCAGGATACCAGCGAGGACAAATACCAAGCAATGTATTCCCGTTCAGAGGCTTTAGCCGCCCAATTTGGTGCGGCGACTGCATGGTTTGAACCGGAACTGTTGAAGATTTCCGATGACAAGATGGCCCAATTTTATAAGGACGAGCCTAAATTAACTGACTATAAACGTTTTTACGACCAGACTTTTGAACGTCGTGACCATATTTTAGGCAACGACGTCGAAGAAGTCCTTGCCGGAGCTGACGATATCTTCTCCTCAGGTGAAAAGACTTTTGGCATTTTGGATAATACTGATTTGTCATTCCCAGCTGTCACTGATGAAAATGGCAACAAGGTCAAGCTCTCACAGGGTGTTTATGGCATCTTGCTGGAATCCACCGATCAAAGTGTTCGTAAAGAAGCCTTCGAGAAGTTGTACGAAGTTTATGATCAATTTCAGCATACATTGGCATCAACTCTGACGACCAACGTCAAAAATCATAATTTTAAAGCCAACATTCGCCACTATAATAGTGCTTTGGAAGCTGCTCTGGCAGGCAATGAAGTTTCAACTGATGTCTACAATAATTTAATTAAGGTTGTCAATAAGCACCTGGATCTTTTGCATCGATATGTTGCTTTGAGAAAAAAGATTCTCGGTCTCGATGAGCTGCATATGTATGACATGTATACTTCTTTAGTGGGTAATCAATCACCAAAATATACATTTGAGCAGTCCAAAAAGATTGCTTTGGAGGCCCTTCAGGTTATGGGCCCCGACTATGTCAGCCACGTTAAAGAGGAATTTAACGGGCGTTGGATTGACGTTGTTGAAAACCAGTTCAAGCGAAGTGGGGGCTATTCATCCGGAACATACGATACCAATCCATTTATCTTACTGAACTGGAAGGACAACCTGGATAACTTGTATACTTTGATTCATGAAACCGGTCATAGTATGCACAGTTACTACTCACATCATAATCAACCATATCAGTATGGGGATTATTCTATTTTTGTCGCAGAAATTGCCTCAACGACCAATGAAAATATCTTAACGGACTATTTGCTGAACAAATTCAAAGATGACGACCAGATGAAGAAATTCATTTTGAATTATTATCTGGATGGATTTAAGGGAACCGTCTTCCGTCAAACCCAGTTTGCCGAATTTGAACAGTATATCCATGAACAGGATGCCCAAGGCCAACCGTTGACAGCCAAGTTTATGGATCAGTATTATCTTGATTTGAATAAGAAATATTATGGTGATGCGGTTGTTTCGGATCCACAGATTGCGCTGGAATGGGCCCGAATTCCTCATTTCTATTACAATTTCTATGTTTACCAATACTCGACCGGGTTTGCTGCGGCCTCAACGTTAGCTGACGGCATTGTCAACGGTACCCAAGACAACATTGATAAATATTTGAATTATTTGAAATCAGGCAGTTCCGATACGCCAACCAATGTCATGAAAAAAGCCGGGGTTGATATGACCAAGCCCGACTATCTCGAAAAAGCATTCCAGATTTTTGAAGATCGTTTGAATGAATTCGAACGGTTGTATAACAAGTAATGACCATAAAAAAACACAGGTACTTGGGATTTCTCAAGCACCTGTGTTTTTGTGTCTAATTAATTAAATCGTAAATTTGATTTTGGATATTGAACTGTATTTGGTTTGCTCGGTTTCTTGCTCGCCTGTTCAAAGTGGGCAGCGGAGCCAAGGCTTTTGGCACAAAAGCCAAATAATGAGTTATAGTCGAAATCTTTAACGCGAATCCCACAGTCGTCAACGTGAGAGTTAAAGAGAACCGTTGTCGATGGGTCAGTGATATCCATCTCGTGGACAACCCGCTGATCACATTTAAACATTTTTTCAGCCAAATCTGAACGGCGGTCATCTTTGAACATTTCAATGTCCAAGCCATTTCTTTCAGCCAGCTTATAGACCAGATCATCAGTATAAGGTTCTTCATTAATCAGAAGTTCTTTTTGAAGGTCCATCAAGAAATGCCGGCCAAACTTTTTGCCTTGGAATGAAGCTGCTTTAAAGTCCAAGATGGTATCGTAAGGCAAGTTTTGATCAAGATGGCTAAGGTGTTTGTTCATTGAGAAGTCATGTAGGATTTTGATGTTCAGCATTGAAACGAATCTAACACTGATTTGTTTGTTTAATTTTTGTGAAATACGTTCAATCGTCTTTTCGGCGTCATAACAATGTCGATTAAGTGGATCAACGAATAAATAAATCTCAAGTACCATTATTGCCCCTCCATGTGCAACCGACAACAAAATTAATATACTAATTATTTCTTCATTAAGGATACCAAATTTTCACACAAAAACAACAATTTTGCTTGAAGTGAGCATGCCATATTGGGAAAGATTGGCGAATATGTTAGAATTAAGTCTGATTGAATTTTAAGCTGAAGCAATAGCGCGCTGAACTTCGCGCGACAGATTGGAAGTGTTAGCTTGGTTAAAAATTGGGATAATTTTTTAATTCCTTATAAACAAGCTGTTGATGAATTAAAAGTTAAGCTGCGGGGAATTAGAGCGCAGTTCTTAAAAGTTGATGGTCGAAGTCCGATTGAATTTGTAACAGGTCGGGTTAAGCCGGTTGATAGTATTAAGGAAAAAATGGTGAGAAGACACATCTCAGAGGATCGGCTTGAAGAAGATATGGAAGATATTGCCGGTTTGAGAATCATGTGTCAATTTGTTGAAGATATTTATCAAGTTGTTGATTTGCTGCGGAAACGAACAGATATCAATATTCTTGAAGAACGAGACTATGTTCATAATAAAAAGCCGAGTGGATATCGTTCGTACCATATTATCTTTGAATACCCGGTTCAAATGTTATCCGGTGAGAAGGTCATTTTGGCAGAAATTCAAGTCAGAACACTGGCGATGAATTTTTGGGCAACTGTTGAGCACTCTTTAAACTATAAGTATAAAGGTGCATTCCCCGCTGATTTGAAGTCACGGTTGGAACGCTCAGCTGAAGCCGCCTTCCATTTGGATGAGGAAATGTCTGAAATTCGTGATGAGCTTCAAGAGGTTAAAAAGCAGGACCCTGATACTCAGGAACCAGACAAGGATGTAAGGAAGTCGTCTGATGAAAATAGCCATCTACAGTAATCTTGGGGAGTCGTCGAACATCGTGGCAACTTCACTGAAGAAAAAAATTGAAGAATCCCCAGAATTAAGCATTGATGGTCTGAACCCTGAAATCGTGATTTCTGTTGGTGGGGACGGTACTTTGCTGTCCGCATTTCACCATTATCAAGATATTAGCGACCGAATCCGGTTGGTTGGGATTCATACCGGCCACCTCGGCTTTTATACCGACTGGCGGGATTATGAAGTTTCGGAATTAGTTGACAGTTTAAAGCATGATAACGGTCAAAGCGTAACGTACCCCTTGTTGGATATTCGCGTTAATTACGTCAGTGGGGGCCCCGCAGACTATGGCCTGGCTTTGAATGAGTCCACTCTCAAACAGGTTAGTGGATCAATGGTCGCGGATGTTTATATCAAAGATACCTTATTTGAAAGCTTTCGGGGCGATGGGCTTTGTGTTTCTACTCCCAGCGGTTCGACTGCTTATAACAAATCAGTCGGTGGTGCCATCATCAACCCCACTTTGAATGCCATTCAGGTTGCCGAGATTTCTTCGATCAACAACCGGGTGTTTCGAACTTTGGGTTCACCGTTGATTATTTCACCTGATGAATGGGTAAAAATTGTTCCTAAAAGTTCCAACCGAACAATTCTAACCTGTGATCATCAAGTGATTTCCCATGAAGCGGTTGAATCGGTTGAATACCGGATCTCCAAACGCCGGATTGCGTTTGCCCAATATCGGCACACGCAATTTTGGCGACGGGTCAGCAATTCATTCATTGGCAAGGTCAATTTGGATGACTGAGTTTACATGGCAGTATAAGGGTGAATCACCGATTAAAGTCCGAACGTTCATTATGGGTTACGGTATTACTCGGACGTTGCTAAAAAAGATCAAGTATCATGGCGGCCAAACGCTGGTTAACGGCGAAGAATCTTTAGTTAACCGACTATTGACGACTGAGGATGTCGTTAAAGTTGTCTTACCGCCGGAACCGGAAAACGATCACGTTGACGTTTCCAATGTTCCCATTCACATTGTTCACGAAGATCCCAACTTCCTGGTGGTTAATAAGCCGGCTGGAGTGGCTTCGGTGCCTTCACACAATTATTCGACGGATTCATTGGTTAATCGGGTGAAAGGCTACTATCAACGGCAGGGCTATGCCAACCAGAGAATTCATATCGTCACCCGACTGGATAAAGACACCAGCGGGTTGGTGATTTTTGCAAAGCATCACTTTGCCCACTCGGTGCTTGATAAACAATTAAAAGATCGAACCATTCAAAAGAAGTACTTGGCAATTGTTGCCGGCAGAATTTCCAGTCCCCACTTTGAAATTTATCTGCCAATTGGTCGAACGGAAGACTCGTTTGTCAAACGGCAGGTAACGGCTGCCGGTAAGATGTCGGTTACCGAAGCTTGGACGGTCTGCAGACTGGCTAATCAAACACTGCTTAAAGTTCAGCTGCACACTGGTCGGACGCATCAGATCCGGGTCCATATGGAAGCAGTCGGCCACCCGTTAATCGGGGATTGGCTGTATAACCCGGATGACCATTCCATGCCAAGGCAGGCACTGCATTGTGCCGAGCTGACGTTTTATGATCCGTTTTCTGGGAACAACATCCATTGTGAAGCGCCGCTACCTTCGGACATGCAGTCATACATTGCTTTAAATAAAGGATTATAAACTGATCGACAATTCATTAAGCTTCCAACAAAATTTGCATTTGAAGTTTTGAGGTGGAAGCTTATTTGTATGGTCTCTGTGATATAATGAATTGCGTTTGTGGAGGGCTTTAAGTGAAAAAAATCGATTTTGGTAAACAATTTGTGAGCGACCATTTAAGTTTGTTTCGCTGTCCTGTCTGTCAGTCGCCTTTTGACGAAGTTTCAGGATATTCTTTGGTGTGCCCCAACAATCATTCTTTTGACCTGTCTAAAAAGGGAACGTTATTTTTTCTGACAAAGCAGGCCAATAACGAGTATGATAAGTCGATGCTTCAAGCACGCCACAAAATCTTGCAGGCAGGCTTGTTTGACCCGATTGTTGCCGAAATCTCCAAGCATTTGGCTACCACGCCCGAAACCATATTGGATGTCGGGTGCGGCGAAGGAACACCACTTTCACGCCTGTTAGCTCAGCGAAATGGTTCCGATACTGCAATTGGATTTGATATTTCAAAAGACGGTATTAATTTGGCCACTCAACAACCCGCAAAGGCCTTCTTTTGCGTTGCGGATTTGGCCAGGCTGCCATTTAATGACCATACTTTTTCGACAATTATTGATTTGTTTTCACCGTCTGCTTATGATGAATTCAACCGGGTTGCCAAAGAAGGCGGGAAGCTGATTAAGATCATTCCCAATAGTCATTATCTGCATGAACTTAGAGAAGCATTGTTTGGCATCGGCCAAAAGAATAGCTCCTATTCCAACGAGAAGGTCTTTGATTTATTTATGAAGCATTATCCAAATGCCTCAATCAATGAACTTACATATTCATTTTCAATTCCTCAGGGGATGCAGCAGGACATGATGATTATGACTCCGCTGCACTGGGGAAAAGATCGACAAAAGAATGCCATTGAGAACGTCAACGCGCTGAAGTCAATGACGGTTGACGTTTCTGTGATGGTGACTGATTTCTAAAAATTCGGAGGATAAAATGACTAATCATATCGTACTATTTGAACCCTTAATGCCTGCCAATACAGGTAATATTGCCCGGACCTGTGCCGGAACCGATACCGTGCTTGATCTTATTGAACCACTTGGATTTAGCATCGACGATAAGCATTTAAAACGTGCCGGACTGGATTACTGGGATAAAGTACAAATCAATTATCACAAAAATTTACCGGCATTTTTAAAAACGGTAAAGGATCCCAAAAATCTGTTTTTGGTTTCCAAATTTGCCAACCAGGATTACACAGACCCCGATTATTCTGATTCCGATCAGGATTACTATTTATTGTTTGGCAAGGAAACAACGGGATTGCCCGAACCATTTATGCGTAAAAATTTGGAAAAGGCGATCCGCATTCCACAAGATGATGACCATATTCGGGCACTTAATTTGTCCAACACATGTGCCATTGTTATCTATGAAGTATTGAGACAGCAAAGCTTCAATAACTTGGAACGCACTCATAAATATCCACATGATAAATTGAAGTAGGGATTATTAATCTTGACGAGAGGAGGGCAGACATCATTATGAAAACGAAGCGGACACCGAAAAAAACGGTTAAGAAGCGTGGCCGACCACGCAAATCAACCAAGACTTCCAAACGGCAGTCAAACTTTTTGAGCAAATATGCCGTCAATATTATTGGCGCTGTTGGCGCAATTTTGGCTTTGCTGGGACTGTTTCAGGCAGGAATTGTCGGCACGTTTATGATTAATGTTGCCCGCATCTTCGTTGGCAGTCTCTATCCGATTCTCCTATTAGTGGCGATTGTTGCCGGAACGTGGTTGGCCGGCTTTTCTCGGTTCCCTAAAATTCCCGCAAAGTATACTTTGGGGACATTGCTTATTTTGTTGGGGATCCTCATATGGCTGACTTTAATTGAATATGTTCAAGCTGCTCAACCGGTTGATTTCATCAACTTTAATTGGGAAAAATTGGTGGATGATATCGTTTCATCCAATGACGACTCCAATATTGGTGGTGGGATTCTGGCCACGGCGGTCTTTTATGTTCTTCATTTATTATTTGGCAAAATTGGAACCGGAATTGTCGCCAGCCTGGTCATTATCTTTGGCGGCTTTGTGCTTTTCGACATTTCGTTTGCGAAGGTTTTCGTTGCCGTTCGGACTTGTTTGACCTTCTTAAAGGAACAAATTGTCAAGGTTGGCCAAAGACGTGGCCAGAAGCCGGCAAAAATGCCTGTTAAGCGCTCCAATGATAAAAGTGAAGACGAACCCGTTCGACCGGCTGAACCGGTTGAGAGCTCCGATAACGGGTCAAATAAGCTGTCTGGGTCTTCGATTACGATTTCGGGGATGCCGGTAACTGATGACGATAAGCAGCCCGACAAACCGGAAACCAAGAAACCACAGCCCAAAGAATCCGAGCCGGACGATTCTACTGATGTTGATTTGGTTGACGTCAAAGAAGACGATTCATACAAATTGCCATCAACCGATCTCCTAACCCAGATTCCACATGATGACCAGTCGGGAGAACTCAAATCCATTGATCATAATGCGCAGGTTCTGCAAAAGACGCTGGACAGCTTTGGTGTCAAGGCTGAGATTAAACACGTTAGTTTGGGACCTTCCGTTACGAAGTATGAACTGCACCCGGACATTGGTGTCAAAGTCAGCCGGATTGTCAATTTGTCTGATGATATTGCCCTGGCGTTGGCAGCCAAAGATATTCGAATCGAAGCGCCAATTCCAGGAAAGTCACTCATTGGAATTGAAGTTCCAAATCGAAAGATTGCCACCGTTTCATTCCGTGACGTGGTTGAACATCAACCGGATAATCATGGCCATGTCCTCCAAGTACCGCTTGGAAAGGATGTTAATGGCAACGTGATTACGGCTGACTTAACGAA
This sequence comes from Lentilactobacillus kefiri, assembly GCF_009739535.1. Lineage (GTDB taxonomy): Bacteria > Bacillota > Bacilli > Lactobacillales > Lactobacillaceae > Lentilactobacillus > Lentilactobacillus kefiri. The sequence continues at coordinate 335,286 of NZ_CP029971.1, read as the reverse complement.
GATGCCGCATTTACTGATTGCCGGGTCGACTGGTAGTGGTAAATCGGTTGCTATCAATGGGATTATTACCAGCATTTTGCTTCATGCCAAGCCAAGTCAGGTTAAGCTGATGCTGATTGATCCGAAGAAAGTTGAATTGGGCGTTTATAATGGGATTCCCCATTTGCTCAGTCCAGTGGTTTCTGAACCAAAGAAGGCCGCAAGGGCATTGCAGAAGGTTGTTTCTGAAATGGAAAACCGATATGAATTGTTTGCGAAATTCGGCCAACGAAAAATTAGTACTTATAATGAATTTGTTGCTAAAAACAATCGAGAAAATGATACCAAGATTCAGCCAATGCCGTACATCGTGGTAATTGTCGATGAATTAGCTGATTTGATGATGACCGTTTCCAATGATGTTGAAGCGGCAATCATCCGTCTAGCACAGATGGGCCGGGCTGCCGGCATTCACATGATTTTGGCAACTCAACGACCATCAGTTGATGTTATCACCGGATTAATCAAGGCCAATGTGCCTTCAAGAATTGCGTTTGCCGTTTCAAGCGGAATTGATTCACGCACAATTATTGATACCAATGGTGCTGAAAAGCTGCTTGGACGTGGTGATATGTTATTCCTGCCGATTGATTCCAATACACCAATTCGAGTTCAGGGCGCCTTCATTTCCGATCAGGATGTTTCCAGAGTCGTTAAATTCATTACGGATCAGCAGTCCGCTGATTATGATGAATCGATGATGGTCAGTGACGAAGAAATTAAAGAAGAGGACCAGGAAGATTCCGAAGATGAGTTGTTTGGTGATGCGTTGGACTTCGTTGTTGATCAGCAAAAGGCCAGCACCTCATTACTGCAGCGACACTTCCGAATTGGTTATAACCGGGCTGCCAGATTGATTGATGATTTGGAAAAACGCGGTTATATCGGTCCTCAGGATGGTAGTCGGCCAAGACAGGTTTACAAGGATAAAAAGGAATAAAAAAAGCAGGCAAGATTTTCTTGCCTGCTTGATGATTCGTTTGATTAAAGAAATGTCATGATCGCTGAAATGACCAATGAACTAACAGTTGCAATGATCATGATCCAAACGAATACTAATGTGATTTTTTGAAATCGGGTTCTCTTTTTATGCGCCAATGTTTGCACCACTTTCTCTTGTTTTCCCTATATAGTTTAACTATCATTATCGTTCAATGCAATACGTTTTGTCAAAATCAGGAGGGTTACTCATGCATGTTTCTCCTTGGATGACTGCCACGGCAACGTTTTTTGTTCAATTACTGATTCTGTTCATCGTCGCCGGGTTCTTAGTTGTTTTAAGAAAAAATCAATTTTTTCGCTCAAAAGTTAAAATTAAGCCATTGGATTTCTGGCCGCCGATTTTGCTGTATTTTATTCATGAAATTAGCAAAAACGGGTTATCCGGTTCATTTATTCCGGAAGTGGTTATCGTTTGGTTGGGGTTAACCTTAATTGTGTTGATATGGCAAATTTTTACCAACCCCCATTTAACTTACAGAAAATTTTTTGTGACTTTCTGGCGATTCAGCGATTTATTCCTATTCTTTTGTTGGATCGTTGTGGGAATTTATGTCATTTTTGAGGCTTTATAATTTAATAGTTGTATCGAGAACCCAAGTGTTTAATCACTTGGGTTCTTTTTTTACCCAAAATTGGGTTATTTCCACCACTCATCTTAAAATGACGGTATATCAATGATTCCAGTGGATTGGGGGATGTAAAAAAAGTCCTTATAACAAAAGTTTTACAAATTGGAGGGATACGTGGTTGATAGTGGTGGATTGTGGTAGAATGTGAATGTAAACTGAAATTGGGGGTGGTGACGACATGTTCATGGGTGAATATCAACACAATATTGATGCCAAAGGACGTATCATCATCCCCGCTAAGTTTCGTCAGGATCTGGGTGACAAGCTCGTTGTCACTCGAGGAATGGATGGGTGTCTGTTTGGATATCCAATGAGCGAATGGGAAAAGGTCGAACAAAAGATCGACACTTTACCCGTCAATAAAAAAGATGCTCGTTACTTCACCAGATTTTTCTTCTCAGCTGCCGTTGAATGTGAATTTGACAAGCAGGGAAGAATTAATATCCCAAGTACACTACGAGATTATGCCAAAATTGCCAAGAAGTGTGTCGTCGTCGGCGTTTCCAATCGATTTGAAATCTGGAGCGATGAGCGATGGAACAACTTTAGCAATGAAGCAGAACAGAACTTTAATGATATTGCCGAAAATATGATTGACTTTTAACTGATCAGAAATTGAAAACGGGGGTGATCGAATGTCTGAATTTAAGCACATTACCGTGCTATTGAACGAGGCCGTCAAGGGATTGAACGTTAATCCAGACGGCATTTATGTTGATGCAACGTTAGGTGGCGGGGGACACACAACAAAAATACTTGAACAGCTGACAGACGGTCATCTTTATTCGTTTGATCAAGACGAAGAAGCAATTGATTATAATAAACAGCATTTGGCCAAATACATTGAAGCCGGAAAGTTAACCCTCATTCATGACAATTTTCGAAATTTGAAAACTGCCTTACAAAATGTTGGCGTGAGCGGCATCGATGGCATTGTTTATGATTTAGGCGTTTCTTCCCCACAATTTGATGAAGCTGGCAGAGGGTTCAGTTACCGCTTTGATGCTCGACTGGATATGCGAATGGATCAAGATAATCCCGTTGATGCATGGAAGATCGTGAACGAATGGCCATATGAAAAATTGGTTCGCATCTTTTACCGTTATGGTGAAGAAAAGTTTTCCAAATCAATTGCCAGAAGAATTGAAGCTGTTCGAACCGAGCATCCAATTAATACAACCAGTGATTTGGTGGACGTCATCAAAGAAGGAATTCCCGCTGCAGCAAGGCGTCACGGTGGCCATCCTGCCAAAAAGGTGTTTCAAGCAATTCGAATTGCCGTCAACGATGAGTTGTCCGCATTGGAAGATTCCTTGGAACAGGCACTTGATTTATTAAAAGTTAATGGGAGAATTAGCGTTATAACGTTTCAGTCATTGGAAGACCGGCTGGTTAAGACGATGTTTAAAGAAAAGACATCGTTACCCGATCTGCCACCTAATTTGCCAATTATTCCTGAAGGTATTAAACCAAAATTCAAAAGTATTACGAGAAAGCCAATTGTTCCGACTGAAGCTGAATTAGAAGAAAATCACCGTTCACATAGTGCTAAGTTGAGAATAATTGAACGAATTAAAAAATAGAATAAAAGGAAGATTACATATTATGGCCCAAAATAACTTAGCTCGTAAATTAACAGAACAACCAAAACCGTATGTTTCAAAACCTGAACCCACATCAATCAAGAGGGCGAGCATTTCCAAAGCGCTCAAACTTTCATCGTTCGAAAAGCTGTTGATTGTATGTGGCAGTGCTATCTTAACTGTGTTAATGTTAGTAGTTGTATCGTCAAAAATTGCATTATCAAATTCACAGCATGAACTTCAACATTTGGATAATCGAATTACAAATGTTCGCAACAGCAACACAAATTTGAAACAGCAGATTGGGGAGCTGCAAAGTAGCACCCGTCTTGATAAAATTGCACATAAGAGTGGCATGTCACTCAAAAATGCAAACATAAGGAATGTTACTAAATGAAAGATTCATCTGATCGCTCCACAGACAAACTGAATGCGCGTAAAAGCCGGAAAACTGTGGGAATAAGTCTATTCCTAGCATTTTTCCTGCTTTTTGCATTCTTAGGTACGCGTTTGTTAGTGATTGCGGTAGGCAAAAACGTTAAGAATGTTAATTTAAATAACCGTGCCGAAAAACTCTATACCCAAACCCAGGTCCTCAAAGCAAAACGAGGATCTATTTATGATGCAAACGGAAACCCAATTGCAGAAGATACCAGTACATATTCGTTATACGCAGTGTTAGATAAGAGCCAAAAGGGATTAAACGGTAAGCCACTCTATGTGGTTAACAAATCAAAGACGGCAAAAGTGATTTCAAAATACCTGCCAATCTCCAAGAAAAAGGCACTCAAAATTTTATCACCTAAAAATAAGCATCCGTTCCAAGTCGAATTTGGAAGTGCCGGAACGAACATTTCCTTATTGACCAAGAAAAAGATTGAAGCTGAAAAGCTCCCTGGAATCGACTTTGTTCAAAAGCAGGCTCGGTTGTATCCAAACGGTATTTTTTCGTCTAATTTAATTGGGGTGGCAACTTCTCAAACCAATAAAAAGACTGGAACTTCCAACTTGGTTGGCCAAATGGGGATCGAAAAAGCCTTTAATAAAACCCTTGCCGGTCAAAACGGTTATAAAGATGCTCAGTATGATGTGTACGGGTATAAACTTCCGGGCAAACGCCAGAAGGAAAAGGCCGTCAAAAATGGGAACAATATTTACACAACGATTGATTCTCGAATTCAAACGCTGCTTGAAAGTGAAATGAATTCCGTCCAATCGCAAGTCCATCCTGCTGGTATGAATGCAGTCTTGATGGATGCTAAGACTGGTAAGATTGTGGCGGCATCTCAAAGACCGACTTTTAACGCCTCGACCATGAAAGGCATTGGGTCTGCATGGACCAACACTTTGTCATCCGATATGTATGAACCTGGTTCAACAATGAAGGTTTTCACACTTTCTGCAGCAATTAATTCTGGCCATTATAACGGAAATGACACCTATGAATCAGGGCGTTATTCCATCGATGGCAAGATCGTGCCGGATTGGAATCCTGGTGGTTGGGGTTATATTACCTACAACAAAGGATTTGCCCTTTCCAGTAACGTTGCTATGGCCCACTTGGAGCAACAAATGGGACCCAAGACCTGGAAAAAGTATATTCAAAAGTTTGGCTTCTTAAAGAGCACCAACACGGGCCTTCCCAATGAATTAACCGGTCGGCTTCAGTTTAATTATCCAATTGAGCAGGCTGATACGTCATTTGGACAAGGAATTGAAGTAACAACCATGCAAATGATGCAGGCTTTATCTGCAGTTTCAAATAATGGTACAATGATGAAGCCGTACTTTATTTCTAAAGTGACAAATGCTGCCAATAATAAGACAATTAAAAAGTATGGCAAAAAGGTTGTTGGCCATCCAATCAGTGCCAAAACCGCTAAAGCCGTCCGTAAGCATATGCAGGATGTTGTTTATAAGTCTTACGGAATTGGTGCTGATTATAAGATCAAAGGCTACCGGGTTGCTGCCAAAACCGGTACTGCCCAAGTCAGCAACGGTTCCGGCGGGTATGCATCCGGCGACGACAGTTACTTGTATTCAGTTGCTGGAATGGTTCCTGCAAACAACCCTCGGTACGTGATGTTCATCACGATGAAGCAGCCTAAACTGAATGGTTTGAAAACGGCAACTCAGCTGTTGGCCGAAATCTTCAAGCCGGTTATTACCCGGGCTCTGCAAAATTCAAATTCCAAGCAGGCAACTGCTAAGCGCAAGGTCCCATCGGTTACTTATCAGACAACCACTTATGCAAAACGGGTGATGAATGAAAAAGGATTTGATGTTGTGACAATTGGTGACGGGGATACGATCAGCAAGCAATCACCAAGTGCCAGTCAAACGGCGACTGAGCAAAAGCGGGTATTTCTGTTAACCAGCAAGAACTGGAAGATGCCAAGAATTATTGGCTGGAGCAAGCACGATGTTGAAGAATTCTGTTCATTGACAGGGCTGAAACTTGAATCAACTGGCAGTGGTTATGCTGACAGTCAAAGCATCAACTTTGAAAAGTCAATCGGTTCCGGTGACGTTTTAAAGGTAAATTTTGAATAATGAAGGATGGTATGTTTCTATTATGGGTAATTGGGTGACACCTTTATTAAGTACATTTTTGATAACGGCAATTTTTATGCCGAGCTTGATTAAGTATTTTCGAAGTCGTCATGAAGGCCAGATGATTAGAGAAGAGGGGCCTTCCTGGCACGAAAAGAAGTCAGGAACCCCAACGATGGGCGGAATTCTCTTTATCTTTGCCATTGTCGTGAGTGACCTTGTTTTTGGTGGATTTAAGCATATGCTCAATCCAACATTGTTAATCCTGTTGTTCGTTCTGATTGCTTATGGATTAATTGGTATGTGGGATGACAGCATTAAGCTGTTTAGACGTCAGAACGAGGGATTAAAGGCATGGCAGAAATTGCTGTGCCAAATTGTGGCTGCCGTGGTCTTTTCGGTGGTATACATACATGAAGGCTTCCCATTGGCCATTAAAATTCCGTTTGGCGGGGATCTTCATTTAGGTTACTGGTACATTGTCTTTATCGCTTTCTGGTTGGTCGGCTTCTCAAACGCCGTCAACTTGAGTGATGGGCTTGATGGACTGGTTGCCGGTTTAGGAACGATTTCTTTTGCATCATACGGTATCATTGCATTGGTTCAACACCAGGTCGAAGTTGGCATGTTTTGCTTCTCCGTTGTTGGTGGCCTGTTGGCATTCTTTATTTTCAACCATAAGCCCGCAAAGATCTTTATGGGTGACATGGGTTCATTAGCTCTTGGTGGTGCACTTGCCTGTGTATCGGTGTTGGTTCACCATGAGTTTTCATTATTGATTATTGGTATTATTTACGTGTGTGAAACTGCTAGTGTTATTATCCAAGTCATTTCGTTCAAGACGACTGGTAAACGAGTCTTCAAAATGACGCCAATCCATCACCATTTTGAAATGTGTGGTTGGTCTGAATGGAAAATTGACATTGTGTTCTGGTCGATTGCATTGGTAGCATCCGCACTCAGTATCATGACAATTATTTAGAGGTTGGGACAAAACGGCTGGTTTTGTATCCAGCCTATTTGACTATTCAAACGATGAAAAACGAGGGATTAAAATGAAAAAAATTGATGATTATAAGAATAAAAAAGTACTTGTATTGGGAGCCGGTAAAAGTGGTACTCACGCAGCAGAACTACTGAAAGAGTTGGGGGCAACCGTTGTCTTGAGTGATTCAAAGCCGAGTTCGGAGCTGCCTGAAGTTGCTCAGCTGAATGATGAAGGGATTGAGACCATCACAGGCAGGCAGGATCCGACCATTTTAGATGATGGCTTTGATATCATGGTTAAAAACCCCGGAATTCCATATGACAATTCCGTTGTTGCCGCTGCGGTTGAACACCATTTACCAATCATTACAGAAGTTGAATTGGCTTCCCAAATCACTGATGCTGAGATCATTGGCGTTACTGGAAGCAACGGTAAAACAACAACGGTCACAATGATCACCAAAATTTTGAATCAGGAACGTGATAAAGGTCATGCATATGCCGCCGGAAACATTGGTATTTCAGCAACTGAAACCGCTAAAAAGGCAACCGCAGATGACACAATTGTCATGGAACTTTCAAGTTTCATGTTGCTGGGAATTAAGACCCTTCATCCTCACGTTGCTGTTTTAACGAATATCTTCTCAAATCATTTGGATTATCATAAAACCCGTGAAAACTACGTGAATGCAAAAATGCGGATTACCATGAACCAAACACCTGACGACTTTTTCGTTGTCAACTTTGATTCAGATGAATGGCGCGGATTGAGTAAGCGAAGCGCTGCTCAGGTTGTGCCGTTTGCCCGAACCTACGATACGAACAAGGGCGCTTACGAAAAGAACGGCAAGCTTTACTATAACGATGAATTCATTATGAATGCCGACGACATTAAAGTTCCCGGCAAACAAAATGTTGAAAATGCCCTTGCTGCGATTGCCTGTGCCAAAGTTCTTGGCAAGTCCAACTTGGCCATTACCAACGTCCTGGAAACCTTTACCGGTGTTCGGCACCGTCTCCAATTTGTTTTGGAAGCCAATGGCCGAAGATTCTACAATGATTCAAAGGCAACCGACATTGAAGCGACTCAAATGGCACTTGAAGGATTCGACAAACCGGTTGTTCTCTTGGCTGGTGGCTTGGATCGTGGATATACCTTTGATAAGTTGATTCCACAATTCAAGGATCACGTTAAGGCTGCCGTATTATTTGGTGAAACCGCCGACTTGCTTGAAGATTCATTGAAGAAGGCTGGAATTACCAATATTAAAAAAGTTGAAAACTTGGATGAGGCCGTCCCTGCTGCTTATGCATACAGTGATGAGGGCGATATCGTATTACTTTCACCTGCCAATGCCAGCTGGGATCAGTTTAAGACCTTCGAAGAACGTGGCGATCGTTACATTCAAGATGTTGAAAAATTGACAAATAAGCAGGAGGGGCACTAATGCGTTTAATAATTTCTGGTGGTGGTACCGGGGGACATATCTATCCGGCACTTGCGATTATTGAAGATTTGATGAAGCAGGAACCTGATTCACAGGTATTGTATGTTGGCTCAAAGCGGGGACTTGAAAGTTCAATTGTTCCCAAACAGGGCATCAAATTCATTGCTTTGGAAATTCAAGGCTTTAAGCGTTCTTTATCTTTGGAAAACTTTAAAACAGTCGCCCTTTTTTTGAAGAGTGTTCACGAGTCTAAAAAAATTATTAAAGATTTCAAACCGGATATTGTCATTGGAACAGGTGGCTATGTTTCCGGAGCGGTTGTCTACGCAGCTGCCAAAGCTCACATTCCAACCATGATCCATGAACAAAACAGTGCCGTTGGTTTGACTAACAAGTTTTTGAGCCGTTACGTTGATAAAATTGCGATTGGATTTCATGAAGCAGCTGATCAATTTCCAAAAGAAAAGGTTGTGTTTGCCGGTAATCCGCGGGCTCAACAAGTTGCCAAAATGAAGAGTACCTTTAAGTGGTCCGACATTGGTTTGCAAGATGATCGGCCAACGGTTCTCATATTTGGTGGGAGCCAAGGGGCACCCGCAATTAACAAGGCGGTCATCAGTTCGATCAGTGAGTTTAATAAACGGCGGTATCAAGTGGTCTTTGTAACCGGTCAGAAGCGTTATCAAAATGTCATGGACCTGTTAAACAAGTCACGGATCAGCAGCAACATTAAGATTTTGCCGTACATAAACAACATGCCGCAAGTCTTACCAAAAGTTTCTTTGATTGTCGGCCGTTCCGGTGCAACCAGTATTGCCGAAATCACCGCACTTGGAATTCCGGCTGTCTTGATTCCCAGCCCTTATGTCACCGCTGATCATCAGACGAAAAATACAATGAGCCTGGTTAAACGTGGTGCAGCGCTGATGATTAAACAGGATGATTTGAATGCTCAAAGCCTGTTAAAAGCAATCGATCAACTCATGCACGATTCATCTGCCCGAGAAAAAATGGCAGCCAATTCCAAAAAGTTGGGCGTCGTCGATTCCGCAGACGAAATTTTAAACTTGGCCAGAACGATCATTAAATCGAAATAGTTCTGCCAACAGGGGGACGGATTAGTGGAAACAAAAGATCATAATGAGCAGGAACACGGACTGTTTCGTGATTTTCAAAATAAAAATGCCAAAAAAATGTGGCCACTGGTTTTGCTGATTACCGTTATTCTGTTGGTGATGATTTTCATGATTTCATCGTATAGTCGGGTACAGAAAGTCACGGTTACCGGCAATGAAATTGTCAGTGATAAGCAGATTAAAGGATTTTCCCCAGTCAAAAAGGGCACATCATTATTTGCCGTTTGGGGAAAGACCGATAAGCTGGCCCAATCACTCAAGCAACGGAGTATGCGGATGCAGTCCGTTAAGATGAAACTGGTTAATTTTAATCAGGTAAAAATTAAAGTTGAAGAATATCCGACAATCGGTTACCTATACGTGCACGGTGGTTATCAGCCCATTTTAAAAAGTGGTGTCATTATCAAGGGGAAAGTATTGAATCCCAAAGCCGGTTTTCCGGTTTTAAAGAAATTTAAGAATCCGGAAAAGCTGCGGCGCACCATCAAACAATATCGAAGAATCGATCCGCCGGTGAGAGCCGTGATGAGTACCATCAGTTTTTCACCGACTAAAAGTAATCCTGACCGGATCTTCATTCAAATGAGTGATGGCAACAAAGTGTACGCTTCAATCAGCACTTTTGGCGATAAAATGGACTATTATCCAAGCATTAATTCCAAGCTGAAAGTGAAAAGTGTGATTAATTTGGAAGTCGGTGCATATTCGTATCCAATTACGAAAAAGCAATCTTCTTCAAATACGACCACAATGCATGGTTATTAGTGTCGATTAGTCTTTTTCGATGATTATGATTGTGTTAAACTTGTGTTATGTTCAGAAAATATTCTAGATGTGGAGGTTCCTTACATATATGGATAATTCGGGTTTATATGTGGGACTTGATATAGGAACTACCTCAATAAAAGTAATTGTTGCAGAAAAAGTAAAAGGGCAATTGAACGTTATTGGTGTGGGAAATCAGCCTTCAAATGGATTGAGTCGTGGTGTGATCGTAGATATCGACCAAGCTGCCGAAGCAATTCGAAGTGCTGTAAATCAAGCTCAAGAAAAAGCAAGTATTGAGATTAAAGACGTTATAGTAAGCGTTCCAGCGAACATGTTACGGATTGAACCATGCAATGGATTGATAACATTGGATGACCAGTCTCGTGAAATAACTGAAGAAGACGTCCGCAACGTTGCGGCATCTGCTTTGGGGACCAGTTTGCCCCAGGAACGAGAGATAATTGATATCCAACCAGAAGAGTTCATCGTTGATGGCTTTGATGGCATCAAAGACCCTCGGGGGATGGTCGGCGTTCGCCTTGAAATGCGTGGTAAGTTAATTACAGGTTCAAAGGGCATTATGCACAACTTGGAAAAAGCTGTTGCTAAAGCCGGCTTGAATATCGTATCGACCGTTTTGACACCTCTAGCCGAAAGCCACGTTGTGTTAAATGACGGTGAACAGGACTTTGGAACAATCATTGTTGACCTTGGTGGTGGGCAGACAACTGCTTCCGTCATTCACGATCATCAATTGAAGTATGCCACCACCGATCCTGAAGGCGGGACATTTATTACAAAAGATATTTCCATCGTATTGAATACGTCGATGGAAAATGCTGAAAAAATTAAACGTGATTACGGTTATGCCGACTCACTCCAAGCATCTGCAGATAATGAATTTCCAGTAGAAGTTGTTGGTCAATCAGAACCAACCTATATTGACGAACGTTATCTTGCTGAAGTGATTGAAGCCCGTGTCAGTCAGATATTTGACCGAATCAAGGACCGTCTGAATCAAATCAAAGCACTGGATTTACCCGGTGGCATTGTTTTGACCGGCGGTGTAGCTGCACTCCCAGGAATTGCCGAATTAGCCGCTGACCAATTCAACACTAATGTCAGGGTCTATATTCCTGATCAGATGGGATTGCGACACCCATCATTTACAGCTGCACTTTCATTAGTATCATACTTTGCCGACCTGGCAGACGTTGACATGATTGTTAGATCGGCCGTTGGTGCGACATTAACCAAGGCTCCTAAGCTCAGCCAACCCGAACAAGTTCAATCACCTGTTCCAGGTAAGACTAAGAAGACCAGGAAACCGACACAGAAGAAAAAACGCGGTGAAGGAATCAAGAATTTCTTTAGTGATTTCTTTGATTAAGCACTTAAACGGAGGGAAAAGACAATTATGGAATATTCATTAGATTCCACCGATAACCACGGTGCAAACATTAAAGTTATCGGAGTTGGCGGCGGGGGAAGCAATGCCGTTAACACGATGATTAACTCAGATGTAAAAGGTGTTGAATTTATCGTTGCCAACACTGATGTTCAGGCTTTGGCAACATCCAAAGCTGAAACCCGGATTCAACTTGGACCTAAGCTGACACGTGGTTTGGGTGCAGGCTCAAATCCAGATGTTGGTGCCAAGGCTGCTGAAGAAAGTGAAGAAGCCATCACCGAAGCACTTGAAGGTGCCGACATGATTTTCGTCACTGCCGGAATGGGTGGTGGTACCGGTAACGGTGCTGCCCCAATTGTAGCCAAGATTGCTAAGGACCAGGGCGCACTCACAGTGGGTGTTGTTACCCGTCCATTCAGCTTTGAAGGCCCACGTCGGGCAAAATACGCCGATGAAGGTGTTGCCCAACTTAAAGAAAATGTTGATACATTAATCGTTATTTCTAATAATCGTTTACTTGAAATGGTCGACAAGAAGACACCTATGATGGATGCCTTTAAAGAAGCCGACAATGTGTTGCGTCAAGGTGTTCAAGGTATCTCAGACTTAATTACCAGTCCCGGATATGTTAACTTGGATTTTGCCGATGTTAAGACAACCATGCAGGATCAAGGCTCTGCTTTGATGGGTGTTGGTACTGCCAACGGTGAAAACCGCACTGCAGAAGCAACTAAAAAGGCCATTTCTTCACCACTTCTTGAAGTCTCAATTGATGGTGCAGAACAGGTATTGTTGAACATTACCGGTGGCCCGGATCTTTCATTGTTTGAAGCCCAAGACGCTTCTGATATTGTTTCGCAAGCTGCAACCAGTGACGTTAACATTATCTTTGGTACTTCGATTGACGAATCATTAGGCGACGAAGTTCGAGTTACTGTTATTGCAACCGGAATTGACAAGAAGAAAGCTGAAAAAGGACGTTTGGCTTCACGACGAACCAGATCAGCTCGTCCACAAGCTACTGCCCGTCCACACAGCGATCGTCAAACTTCAGATAATCAATCACAAGACAAGTCAAATCAAAAGAGTGATCCACTTGGCAACTGGGACATCCGAAAGCAGCCAGCCGCAACCCGACCAGCCGCTCAAGATGAATTCAGCGATGTTGAGAAGAAGGATTTCGATCCTTTCCAACCCGACGTCAAGCCTGATGATTCCAAGTCAGATACCAGTGGCGACTCACAAGACGACATTCCACCATTCTTTAAGCACCGCCGTCGTGATAAGTAATTTTATTTGCCCGGTGTGCATGTTTGGTGAAATGTGAAAGGACACGAAATGCCAAAATTTAATTTAGCTAATTTTTTTGGGATGGATACAGACCAACCAGAAAATCAAATTGATAAGCCGGCGGATAACGTTGTATTGATGAACAGACAAGAACCTGAAACAAGCAGTATTGTTGTATTTGAGCCAGTCAACTACACCGATGTTGATACAATTGCCCAAAAGTTATTGGAGGACAGTGCGGTCATCATCAAGCTAGACAAATTAGATAATAATTCAGCGGCAAGAATGGTTGATTTCTTGAATGGCGTTTTGTTTGCCATCCACGGTTCAATTAACCGACTTGGCCGAAATATCTTTATTTGCTCACCAAAGAAATTTCAAGTAACCGAGTAATCTTGATAAATAAGGAGCAGCCTATTGGTAACATTTGTTATGTATGCGGTTTGGTTAATTAACAAGGCAATCAGCATTTACATGCTGTGCATTGTTGTATATGCCCTGATGAGCTGGTTCCCCAATGCATATGGAACCGCAATCGGCAGATTCTTAGCACGGATTGTAGAACCATTTGAAAATTTATTTAGTTTTGCAACGGTTGGCATGATTAGTCTTGCACCAATCGTTGCTTTGGCTGTACTCACATTTGTTCAAATGGGAGTAAGTTATTTGGGGCAGCTGCTCATAGGTTATTAGCAAGCTTGGGGCAGAGGGGGAAATATCTTGGTAGATTCAAATATTTCGCAACACTATCGACAGGCCGAATTACCTTTTTTGGAGTCGATTGATAACCTTAGCGGCAAAGTTGCAAATGAATATCGACCGATTCTCACTGATTTTTTGAATCCTAGACAGCTTTATATACTTGAAACCATTGTTAACAGATACGAAGGTGTCTCTTTTCAAACGTTTGGCGGTTATGCTTCGGCTGAGCTGAAGCGGGCAATTGCCTTCCCTGATTATTTTGTTCCCAAGTCGGATGACTATAACATTACTGCATTTCAAATTGATTATCCCAGCAAGTTTGCAACTCTTTCCCATGGCCAGATTCTTGGGTCAATCATGGGCACTGGAATTGATCGGGATGTCATCGGTGATATTGTGACCGATGGTTTGAACTGGCAGTTTATGTGTGAGTCTGAAATGGCTGATTACGTTCAAGCACAAGTTGACCGGATCGGGAAGATTAAAATCAAATTGAAACGAATTCAACCTGAGGACATCATTATTCCAGTTGACGAAGGTGAGGAGACCACAACAACGGTCGCTTCATTGCGAGTTGATGCATTGGTTAGTGAAGGATTCCACATTTCCCGTCATCATGCCAAAGAGTTGGTTGAAGGCGGAATGATACGAATTAACTGGGAGCAAGCCGGACGTCCCGATTTGGAAATTTCAATTCAAGATATTATTTCCGTTCGAGGCTTTGGCAGACTGGTTATTCGAGATATTGCCGGTACAACCAAAAAGGGCAAGATTCGAATTGTATTGAAAGTATATAATCGAAATAAATAGGAGGATTGAATCACTATGGTATTAAGTCCACAAGATATTCACAACAAAGAGTTTTCAACAAAGCTACGAGGTTACAATGTTGACGAGGTCAATGATTTTCTTGATCAAGTTATCAAAGACTATCAGATCATTTTACAGGAAAACAAGGATTTGAATTCTCAATTAAATGAGTCCAAAGACAAGCTTTCTTACTTCAACGATTTGAAAGATTCTTTGAACCAATCCATCTTAGTTGCCCAGGAAGCTGCCGACAAAGTTAAGACCAACTCCAAGAAAGAGGCAGAAATTACCAGCCGTGAAGCACAAAAGAAGGCTGATGATATTCTGAATGCTGCCAACGAAAAAGCAGATGCCGTTCTTGAGGAAGCATCAAAGCGTGCTAAGAAGTTAGCTATTGAAACTGACGATTTAAAGAAGAATACCCGGGTGTTCCGTCAACGACTCCAAGTTATGTTGGAAAGTCAGCTTGAAGTGATCAAAGGTTCCGACTGGGATCGATTGGTCGAAGAAAAGCCAACAACAACCTACGAAGATATTGAAAAAGTTGTTGGAAGTCTTGACAAGACAGCAAAGCCAGGGGTAGAATCTGAAACTAAACAGGGTAATGGTGCTGAATCAGTTGAAAGCACACCTGCTGCAGATAATTCAGATGAAACAGTTGTGATTTATCCAGATGGCAGCACAAAAAATGAATAACTAATCGATTAGAGAACAGAAAGTTATTGACCGACACAACAGCGAGCTGAAGATGGTGGGAGTTCAGCAGTCACCGGTTAATAAATCGATCACCTCTAGTACATAAATCGATTATCTTAAGAGATAGAATTTTAAATTCTAAAATTGGGTGGTACCGCGAAGACTTCGTCCCTTGTGACGGGGTCTTTTTTTATAGAGTGCGACGAGGGCTGGGTGGCCCCGGAGTGTAAGGTAAAAATTTTAGTGATGAATGGGTCTTATTCATCACTAAAATTTTTGCCTTACACAGTAGGGGTCAGGCCCGTCGG
Source organism: Lentilactobacillus kefiri (assembly GCF_009739535.1). Classification (GTDB taxonomy): domain Bacteria; phylum Bacillota; class Bacilli; order Lactobacillales; family Lactobacillaceae; genus Lentilactobacillus; species Lentilactobacillus kefiri. The sequence continues at coordinate 319,924 of NZ_CP029971.1, read as the reverse complement.
AGCACATTTCAGCTAAGTAGCAGTATAAAACTGAAACCACCTTAAATTTAGACCTCTGCACCACTTGAATCATCGGTAGCGAGCACCAACCATATCAACACACCATTACTCCAAATAAGTATAACCATGAAAGGAAGTCCAGCAATGCGGGTAAAAGATACGTTAAACTTAGGCAAAACAAAGTTCAAGATGCGTGGAAATCTTCCTGTTAAAGAAGTCGAACGACAAAAGGCTTGGGAAGACAACGATGTTTATGAACAACGACAAAAATTAAACGAGGGTAAACCAACTTTCGTGCTTCATGATGGCCCTCCATACGCCAATGGTGACATTCACATGGGTCACGCAATGAACAAGATTTCCAAGGATATCATTGTTCGTTACAAGTCAATGACCGGCTATCGGGCACCATACGTACCAGGATGGGATACTCATGGTCTTCCAATCGAGCAAAAATTGACTCAAGCGGGCTATGACCGTAAGAAGATGTCCACCAATGATTTTCGTAAATTATGTCACGATTATGCTCTTAAGCAGGTCGAACGACAAAAAGAGGAATTCAAACGTTTAGGTGTTTCAGGTGACTGGGATAATCCATATTTGACATTGAATCCTGAATTTGAAGCTCAAGAAGTTCGTGTATTTGGTGCCTTCGCCAAACGTGGCTTGATTTACAAAGGTAAAAAGCCGGTTTACTGGTCATGGTCATCAGAATCTGCCCTTGCTGAAGCTGAAGTTGAATATCACGATGTCACTTCACCAACTGCATTCTTTGCTGAACACGTTGTTGATGGTAAAGGGATCCTGGACGATGATACTTATATGGTTGTCTGGACAACTACTCCCTGGACAATTCCAGCTTCTGAAGGAATTACCATTGATGCCGGATTTGACTACTCGGTTGTTCAGCCTGAAGGTGAAACTCGGAAATTTGTGATCGCCACCGAATTGGTTAACAAAGTTTCAGAGTTGATTGGCTGGAAGAATGTCAAAACAATCAAGACGGTTAAGGGTCAAGATCTTGAAGGTGTTCTAGCAGAACATCCATTTGACCATAGTCGTAAATTATTAACGATGTTGGGCGATTTCGTCGACCTTGAAGAAGGTACCGGATTAGTTCATACCGCTCCTGGTTATGGTGAAGATGACTTTAACATTGGCCGTAAGTATGGCTTGGATATTTTTGCCCCAGTTGATGACAAAGGTTATTTGACGAAAGAATCCGGTGAAGACTTTGCCGGTGTCTTCTACGATGATGCCAATAAGATTGCCCTTGATAAATTAAAGGACGCCAACTTATTGCTTCACTACATGCCATTGAAGCATAGTTACCCATTTGACTGGCGGACCAAAAAACCGATTATCTTCCGGGCAACACCACAGTGGTTTGCTTCAGTTGATAAAATTAAAGATGAAATTGTTAAATCATTAGACGACGTCAAATTCTTCCCTGATTGGGGTAAAGTTCGATTGTCCAACATGATCAAAAACCGTGGTGACTGGGTTATCTCTCGTCAACGGGTTTGGGGTGTTCCGCTTCCAATCTTCTATGGCGAAGATGGTGAAGCAATCATCACCGAAGAGACCGTTAACCACGTTGCTGATTTATTTGAAAAGTATGGTTCCGACATCTGGTTTGAAAAAGATGCCAAGGACTTATTACCTGATGGATTTACCAGCGAACATTCACCAAATGGTAAGTTCACCAAGGAAAACGACATCATGGATGTTTGGTTTGATTCAGGTTCATCACATCAGGGTGTTTTGGAAGAACGTAAAGATTTAACCTATCCTGCTGATATGTACCTTGAAGGTTCCGACCAATACCGTGGCTGGTTCAACTCAAGCTTGATTACCAGTGTTGCCGTTTCTGGAAAAGCGCCTTACAAACAAGTTGTTTCTCAAGGATTTACCCTTGATGGTAACGGCCACAAGATGAGTAAGTCACTTGGCAATACAATTGCCCCAATCGATGTTATTAAAAAGATGGGTGCCGAAATTGTCCGTTTGTGGGTTACTTCCGTAGATACTTCTGCTGATGTGCGGGTAAGTACCGAAAACTTTGTGAAGATTTCCGATTCTTACAAGAAGATCCGAAACACAATGCGGTTCTTACTTGCCAACACAGGTGATTTTGATCCTAAAGAAAACACCGTTGCATTCGATGATTTGGAATCACAAGACCAATACATGTTGGTTCTGTTCAACAAATTCCTTGCTGACGCCAGAAGTGACATGGAACGATATGATTTCTTGGATTGGAATAAGAAAGTCGTTGAATTTATTACCAATGACCTTTCCGCATTCTACTTGGATATTGCCAAGGACATTGTTTACATCGATAAACAAAACGGCCACAAGCGTCGTTCAATGCAGACGGTTATGTATGAAATTGCCGTTGGTTTGACTAAATTAATGACACCGGTATTGCCACATACGACTGAAGAAATTTGGGGCTTCTTACATGAACCCGAAGAATTCGTTCAATTAACCGATATTCCAGAGCCAAAGCATTTTGATAATGACGCTGAAATCTTGGCTAACTGGACCAAGTTCAGAAGCTATCGTGACGATGTCCTTAAAGTGCTTGAAGAAGCCCGTGATGCCAAAAAGATTGGTAAGTCATCCGAAGCTTCATTAACAATTTACGCAACCAGTGAGGTTGCCGACTTAATGAACAGTTTGAAGACCGACTTGGCCACTGTTTTAATGGTTTCACAGTTGGAAGTTAAGGACTTCAAGGATGCTCCTGACAACAGTACCAAGTTTGATACTGACGGCTTGGCATTATTGGTTGAACCTGCCGAAGGTAAGACCTGTGAACGTTGTCGTTTGGTTCGCCAAGATGTTGGTGCCGATAGCGACTACCCAACATTCTGTGCATCATGTGCCAAGATTGTCCGCGACCAGTTCCCCGAAACTGCCAGTGAAGGCTTTGAACAAAAATAAAGCTGATTTAAATGAATCATAAATTAAAATTCATCAAATGATGTTTCAATATTCATGATTTAACCTTAAAATGAGACTATGACGATTTAACGTTGTAGTCTTATTTTATTGGTTTCTAAAACGTGTTTCCATGGCTTGAGAGATTCATTTTCAAGACCATGTCACACTCTAGGAGGAAATACCTTGCTTACCGGAAAAATTAAAAGTTATAACCCACAAAATGCATTTGGTTTCATTACTCAGGACAGTGGTGAAGACGACCTGTTCTTTTTCAAAAACGCTTTTCCAGAGGACCAATATGGTACAATTCAGATTGGCAGCCCAGTTGAATACGTTGTTGTTCAGGGACAAAAAGGTCCACAAGCAGCAAAAGCTCATGTCATTGACAAACAGCCGTCTTGATTGCAATGATCATGCTTTATTTGTAGAATGTTAATATTAACTAAAAAAGGTGATCGAGTTGGATTTTGAAGAACATGTAATTGGCAGCGAAGATATTTATGATGGCGCAATTATTAATGTCGAAAAGCAAACTGTAGAGCTTCCGGATGGACAGACATCTTTTCGAGAAATTGTTCATCATTCCGGTGCCGTTGGTATTTTAGCGCTCACAAAGGATAATAAAATTGTCCTTGAAAAGCAGTGGCGGGCACCAGCCAAGAAAGTGACAATTGAAATTCCTGCCGGGAAAGTTGACAGCCGGGATTCGAACTTTCATGATGCTGTGATCCGAGAACTCAACGAAGAAATTCGTTATGTGCCAAAAACAGTCAAAGAACTATATGGATTTTATTCATCAGTTGGCTTCTCCGATGAGTTTATGAAGCTTTATTTGGCAGAAAATTTGGTGCCGGTTAAAAATCAATTACCTCGTGACAAAGGCGAATTTCTCGAAGTATTTGAAAAGACGCTGGATGAAGCTGTCCAAATGATTGCTGATGGCGAAATTCAAGACGCAAAGACCATTACTGCTATTCAATATTGGCAGTTAATGCAAAAGTAGGTGACCATTTAATTTGGCGATCGATGATAATAAAAAGGGTGACGGTAAGCCACTCACCCGTGAACAGTACAGAAAATTAAAGCTTCAACAAGAAGAAGACTTTGAAGCTCGTGATAAACGACGGGTTCAAGTTGAACGAGAATATGCAAGAAAACACCAACAGGAAGTCCCCGATGGTGAACCCGAACCCCAGGTAACCACTCGGACGCAAGAGAAAGTTAATCCGACCGACGATTTTAAGACACCCCGTTGGCATCGGATTAACCGCAAACTGAACTGGACAATCACAATTTTAATTTTGTTAATCGTGATCGTCTTTTTAGTGTTGTTTTTTGTCAATTAAGGAGAATTTGAATGACTTACGGAATTATTTGTGCAATGGATGAAGAACTGGCAATCTTAAAAGATGCCCTGACTGGCGAAGAAACCAAACATTACGGTGATGCCGACTACTATCTCGGAAGCATTCACGGTCAGCAATTGGTGATTGTTAAATCTGGAATCGGTAAAGTTCAAGCCGGTATTACGACTTCCAACTTAATTAACAAATTTCACGTTGACGCTGTCATTAACTCCGGTTCTGCCGGCGGCATTGGTGATGGTTTATCAGTTGGCGACATTGTCGTTTCTACCGAAACTGCCTATCACGATGTTGACGTGACGACTTCAGGCTACAAGATGGGCCAATTACCCGGCTTCCCAGCCCGTTTTCCAGCATCAAAGGAACTGGCTGATAAAATTGTTGACGCCGCCAAAGATAGCGGTGTGACCGCTCATAAAGGTTTGATCGTTTCCGGTGATCAATTTATCGCCGATTCAAAGAAAATCGCTGAAATCAAGCACAACTTTCCTGACGCACTTTGTTCCGAGATGGAAGGGGCTGCAGTCGGCCAAGTTGCTTATCAGAACAAAGTTCCATACGCGGTTATTCGAGCAATGTCGGATGTTGGTGACGAAGAAGCTGAAATCAGTTTCGACAAATTTATTATTACAGCCGGTAAAAAATCCGGTCAGATGTTGATTGATCTCTTTAAGAACGCATAATTTAGGAAGTGGAATTCATGAAAGAAATATACCTTGATAATGCCGCAACGACACCTGTATCCGAGGAAGTTTACGCGGAGTTGATGGATAAGTATAAGAATATTTATGGGAATGCCTCAACGCTCTACGGATTGGGCCGTGAGTCCAAAGCAGTTATGGAACATTCACGGGACGTCATTGCCAAAAGTATTAATGCCGATCCCGATGATATTATATTTACCAGTGGCGGTTCTGAAAGTGATAATACAGCAATTACCCAAACGGCAATTGCCCGGAAATCTTTGGGTAACCATATCATCACAACAGCAATTGAGCACGAAGCCGTTTTAAGGCCCTGTGAGGCACTTGAAAAGATGGGCTTCAGAGTTACCTATTTACCGGTTGACGAGTATGGAAACATCTCATTAGACGATTTTAAGGCGGCTTTGGATGATGACACCATCCTGGTTTCGATTATGACTGGAAATAATGAGGTCGGATCAGTGATGCCAATTCACGAAATTGGCGAAATCTTGAAAGACCATCAAGCTTGGTTCCATACTGATGCTGTTCAGGCATACGGCCTATTGGACATTGATGTTGAGCGTGATCATATCGACATGCTTTCAACTTCTGCCCACAAGATTAATGGTCCTAAGATGATTGGTTTTCTTTATCGTCGCAAAGGCGTTAACTTCCCAAGCTTAATCAAAGGTGGCGACCAGGAGGAAAAGCGGCGTGCCGGAACTGAAAATGTTCCCGCAATTGCCGGCTTTGCCAAGGCGGTCGAGACCATTACTTCCGAAGAAAAGGCCCATCGTCAAGAAAAATATTTGAAATTTAAGCATTACATTGCTGACAAGTTAAAGGCAAACGGTGTCGACTTTGAAGTGAACGGTCGAATTACCGAAGATAATTTAAATCACGTCTTTAATATTTGGCTGAAGGGTATTTCAACTTACGTTATGCAGACTAATCTGGACCTGGCTGGCATTGCGGTTTCAGGCGGTTCAGCATGTACAGCAGGCAGCATTGAGCCTTCACATGTTTTGGTTGCGATGTACGGCAAGGACAGTCCTAGAATAAGTGAGTCTATCAGAATCAGTTTTGGGCGGTATAATAAAACTGAAGACTTGGACAAGTTGGTTGATGCAATTACCAAGATTGTCAACCGAGTTAAAAACAAGGGGGTAAAAATGTAATGGCATTTGCAAAAACAGGCAAGGTAAACGGTGATGACACCGTTTATAAGCTGGCAGACAACGTTAAGCGCTTTACGTTACGGGATTTGGGATTCACTGAAGGAAAGACTGGTGTCTTTTCCCTGGAGAAGTCTTTGGATCCAACTTCACCATATAACGCCAACTACAAATTTAAGATGAAGGTCGATAAGGATTTAGCTGGCTTTAGAATGGCGATTACTACAGGTAATGGTCTGGAAAAGGTTAACATCTTTAAGAATCCCGATACCAAAGCAAGTGTCGATCAATATCAATTTATTATTAATGATTTAATTGACCGAGACGTCATTAAGCGAGAAATTTAATCTGCACCGGATAAAATGTCCGAAATCCGTTAACTAAAAATTCGTATAGAAACAGCCTTAAACCCACGCCAAATGGGTTCAAGGCTGTTTTATTTTTTAAAAGGCATTGACACCGGATTTTAAAAGCGATAAATTAGACATTAATTAAGATATGATGATAAACGGATAAGTAATGATCTTAGGATCAGCACGAAGTTACATGTTTGTCTGATGATTTCTTACATACTTGAATTGAAGAAACCATACTTAGTCACAACGCTTATCACCGACTTAATGACTACTTTAAGGAGGACTCATATATGGCAAAACAAAAGTTAGAAGATCTTGATTGGACCAACTTAGGATTTAATTATCGGGATTTACCGTATAGTTACAATGAAGAATTTAAGGATGGCAAGTGGCAAAATGGCGGTTTGACAACCGATTCTTCATTAACCTTTAACGAAGCTGCCGAAGAATTACATTATGGCCAGGAAGTTTTTGAAGGGATGAAAGCTTATCGAACCAAAGATGGTAAGATTCAACTTTTCCGTCCTGATATGAACGCCAAGCGTTTTACCAACTCCGCAAAGCGTTTAGTCATGGAAACTTATCCTGAAGACAAGTTTGTTGAAGCGGTTAAAGAAGTTGTTAAAGCCAATGCTGACTTTGTCCCACCTTATGGCTCCGGCGGTTCACTTTATATCCGTCCGTTCATGGTTGGAACTGAACCAATTGTTGGTGTTGCACCATCATCAACTTATACATTCCATATTTATGCAACACCGGTTGGTGCATACATTAAGGGACTTAAGCCAATGCCTTATATGGTTAGCAAATATGACCGGGCTGCATACGCTGGTACCGGTCAAGCTAAGACTGCCGGAAACTATGCCGGTAGTTTATTAGCAGCGAAGGAAGCCAAAGATAACGGCTTTGCCGGTGAACTTTACCTGGATCCCCGGGAGCACAAGTACATTGATGAATTTGGCGGCGCTAACTTTTACGCTATTGGTAAGGATGGCAAATTCTACACACCAAAATCTCATTCAATTTTGCCTTCAATTACTAAGAAATCAATTTTACAAATTGCCAAAGATCTTGGCTTGGACCCATCTGAGACCAACATTGATGTAAACGATCTTGATAAGTTTACTGAAGCTGGTGCTATGGGAACTGCAGCCGTTATTTCACCAGTTGGTTCTTTAACCAATAATGGTAAAAAACACGTCTTCTACAGTGAAACCAAGCCCGGTCCCGTTACTCAAAAACTTTACGATACATTATTTGGTATTCAATCAGGTGATGTTGAAGATAAGTACGGTTGGGTTGTTCCAGTCGAATAAAGAAAAGCTTAAAGCCGGCAGTCAATATGACGCCGGCTTTTTGTTTTCCTGTGAATTTGAAATCAGTTGACAAGCTATGAATGACCCATTAGAATATGAGAAATTGGTTAGACCGATTTACAGAAGCTGGGGCGATGGGAACTGCCGCGGTGATTGCACCAATTGGTGGCATTGAGTACCAAGACCAACTTCACGTTTTCTATAGTGAAACCGAGGTTGCGCCAACGACCAAGAAGCTGTATGACGAATTAACCGGCATTCAGTTTGGCGATGTTGAAGCACCAAACGGATGGATTCAAAAAGTCGAATTTTAAATGAGGTGTCAAAAGGCTGATTTTCATGATTCTGATGAAAATAGCCTTTTTAACCAGAATTTGCAGGGAGATGTTAAACGTGATCAAAAGAGAAGGCCATTCCCATACGGAATTTTGTCCGCATGGCAGTGGCGATGATGTTGAGCTCATGATTCAAAAAGCGATTCGTCTGGGCTTTAAAGAATACAGTATCACCGAACACGCACCACTGCCTGCCGGTTTTTCCAAAATGTATGCCGGTATTCCAACCGGACTGAGTGAGGCGTCAATGGCGGCCTCGGACCTGGATGCTTATTTTGCCAAAACGGATTTAATGAGAAAAAAATACGCCGACCAAATCAAGATTCACGTCGGCTTTGAAATCGACTACCTGCCTGATTTTACCGATTGGACCCGGGCTTTTTTAAATGAGTACGGGCCACAAACCGATGACAACATTTTATCGGTTCACTTTATGAAGGGTAGGGATGGCAAGTTTTGGTGTGTTGACGATACGACTACGGATTTCAAAGAAGGGCTGTTAAGCCAATTCACGTCTTCTCAGGCCCTTTATGCCGCCTACTTTGAGCAGGTTCTGGCATCTGCCAACGTTGATTTTGGTCAGTACGCACCTAATCGGATTGGCCATATGACTTTGATTAAAAAATTTCAAGATTATTTTCACCTGGATCGGCAGTTTTCTTCGGCCAACCTGCAAAAAGTTGCTGAAATCCTTGAGGCCCTTAAACGAAACCATCTTGAACTTGATTTGAATGCTGCGGGGCTGTACAAACAATATTGCAACGAACAGTATCCAAGCTATTCAATTATAAAAATGGCAAAGAAATTAGAAATTCCTTTTGTCTACGGCAGCGATGCGCATTCCATTGATGATATTGGCCGTGGGTACAATGGCCTGATTTCATTGGTTGAATAAAGGCTTGACTTTTTGATGTTTGATGATAGTATATTGAATTAAGCAAAGGGAAAGTTAATAAAATAAGGTTTTGATTAGAAAAAGTAACCAGTTTTGAATTCAAAGAGAGTTCCGTGGCTGAGAAGGAGCATTTCGAATTGGCGAACACACATCTATGAACCAACCAGCTGAACCAAGTAGGCTGATTCGCATGTTTAGCGTTATCAGGGTTACCGTATCTGTTATCACAGGATGACTAGATATTGGCAACGTAAGGCCGGCTACTGTGAGGTAGCGGCAAATTGAGGTGGAACCACGACTTTAAGGCGTCCTCGAAGACTGAATATCAGTTTTCGGGGACTTTTTTTATTGAAATGGAAGTGACAATGATGAAAAACAAAAATTTACCAAGTGGTACCCGCGACGAATTTGGAAGTGAAGCAGAAATCAAAGAAACCATTGAAAATAAACTTTTCAAAACATTTCGTCAACGCGGATTTAGAAAATTAACAACGCCGGTTTTGGAATATTCGGACGTTTTCCAACCATTGAATGCAGAAAATTATCGATCGTACCAACTGTTGGACGATCAAGGAGAATCACTGGTCTTACGGCCAGACCTGACACTGCCAGTTGCCCGGGTGATGAGTACCACGGGAATTGAATTGCCGGTCAAGTGGTATTACGGCGGGGATGTCTTCCGGGTTAAAAAACAGCTTTCCGGGGGCTACAACCAATTAACCCAAGCGGGGATTGAAATTGTTGGGTATAAGGGCATTAAAGCCGATTGGGAATGTTTGGAAATTGCGTTGACCGGCTGCCAGAAAATGGCAATTGATGATGTCACCATCGAATTAAGTCACGCAAAATTCGTTGATACTTTGATTGATCAGCTGGCATTACCGAAGCCCACCAAAGATAGTATCAAAACCGCCTTGTTTGAAAAGAATCTCAGCAAGTACGACCAATTGTTAAGACCGTTGGAAAAAACAGCTTTTGGCCATTTTCTCAGTGAATGGCCATGGTTGTTTGGCAGCTTCGATGAGGTGATGACTGCCCTTGAGACATTACCTGAGGTTGAGGTACTCCAACCGATTATCAACGATTTACAAGCGACCAAGCAGTTTATCAAAGGGCTTTTTCCGAAAGTGAACGTGACCCTCGATCTCAGTATCCCATCGCCGCAAACCTATTACACCGGGATGGCATTTCGCGGCTTCACTGAAAAATCGGCAGGATACCTATTTAGCGGCGGTCGATATGACGACCTGCTGACCAATTTCCAAAATGTCAAAACAGCGGCCGTTGGGGTTGCCTTTGACGTTGACGCATTGGTTGAACGAACGCCGGTTTCACCGTCACAGCCGAAAACCTTGGTGTTCTTTGACACCGATCAATGGGATGAAGCCGAAAAGGCCTTAAAGACAATTCCAAATTCAACGTTGTGTCTGACAAGTAGTCTTGATGCCGCTAAGAAGCTTGCCGCCGGGACGAACAGCCGACTGATTGATTTAACGGAAAGCAGGTGACAAAATGCAACGGATCAAAATTGCTTTAACCAAAGGCAGAACTGAAGAACAGGTTGTGCCATTACTTGAACAAGCCGGAATTAATTGTGAAGGTATCCGTCATAAAGGCCGCCGGTTGATATTCGACGAAGATCCACGATATGAAATTATTTTGGTAAAAGGGCCGGATGTCCTGACATATTTGAATAACGGCTCCGTTCAAATCGGAATTGTCGGGAGTGACATTTTAAGTGAGCAGGAAAACTTTCAATACGCAATGTTGGATTTGGACGTTGGCAAATGCCGATTTGTACTGGCATCAACCAAGGATTTCAATCCCCAAGTCCACCGGCGAAAAATCATTGCAACCAAGTATCCCAACATTACCAAACGGTATTTTCAAGGAATTGGCGAAGATGTTGAAATCATCAAAATTGAAGGTTCGGTTGAATTGGCCCCTTTGATTGGGCTTGCCGACGCGATTGTCGATATTGTCGAAACCGGCAATACGCTGAAAGAAAACAACCTTCAGATTTTTGCCAAGCTCCAGCAGGTCAATACCAAAGTGGTCGTGAACCGGTTGGCCTTACGACAGTACCAACCTCAAATAAAAGAACTGATTGCCAACTTACAAACGACCAACCAGCAAGTTGTCCAGAAAAAATCAACCAAGGAGTGAGCTAAATGAGAACTGCAACCATTTCCCGCAACACAAATGAAACCCAAATTGAACTGTCGATTAATTTAGATGATTATTCGAAAATTCAAATTGATACCGGCATCGGATTCTTCAATCATATGCTTGATGCATTTGCCCGTCATGGACGTTTTGGCCTGGTTGTTAAAGCCAAAGGTGATTTGGATGTCGATCCTCATCACACCACTGAAGACGTCGGCATTGCCCTGGGGCTGTCTTTAAAAGAGGCTCTTGGTGATAAAGCCGGTATTGAACGTTTTGGCTCCGCTCTAATCCCCTTGGATGAAACATTAAGCCGGGTGGTTATTGATTTATCAGGCCGATCATATTTGGTATTTAAAGCTGAATTTGCCAATGATCATTTAGGCGGATACGACACCGAAGTCACAGAAGATTTCTTCCAGGCATTCGCGTTCAATGCTGAATTGAACCTTCACGCAGAAGTACTATATGGCAGAAATACCCACCACAAGATTGAAACGCTGTTTAAGGCACTGGGAAGGGCGTTAAGAGCCGCGGTTACCATTAACCCGGAGATTAAAGGCATCCCTTCCACCAAGGGGGTCATTTAATGATAACGGTGATTGATTATGATACTGGAAACACGCGCAACGTAAAAAACGCCTTGGACTTTTTAGGGGTTGAAAATCAATTGACGTCAAAACCCACTGATATTTTAAATTCTGACGGTTTGATTCTTCCAGGCGTTGGCGCCTTTAAAAAAGCCGTTGACGCGTTAAATGAACGCAAGTTGGTGCCGGTCATTCAGCAGGCCGCCAATCAAGGAATTCCGATTCTGGGGATTTGTTTGGGGATGCAGCTATTGTTTGATAAAAGTTATGAATTTGGTGAATCCGACGGCTTGGGACTGATTGACGGCGAAGTGGTGCCGATTCCTGATAACCTCGGTGTCAAAGTGCCCCATATGGGATGGGATAAAAACATCTCTGTTAAAGCTGATCCTTTGGCAGACGGGTTTGATGGTCAGTTCAGCTATTTTGTTCATTCCTACTATGTAAAGACCGCTGAGAAAAACATTTTATCGTTCGTGGACTATGGCGTTAAAATTCCCAGCATTGTTAGACGCCGAAACGTGATTGGGTTTCAATTTCATCCGGAAAAAAGCGGTTAGGTTGGGTTACAGGCTCTTTCAAAATTCAAGGAGATGACTGAAAATGCAGATTATTCCCGCAATTGATTTAAAGAATCAAAAGAGTGTCCGCTTATACCAGGGTGATTTCCGGAAAACGACCGTGATTAACGATTCACCCCTTGACCAGGCAATGGCCATCGAGGATGCCGGGTTAACCAACCTTCATTTGGTTGATCTGGATGGGGCAAAATCGGGCCGGCCAGTCAATCGGGCACTGATTGAACAAATATGTGCCCAAACCAAGTTAAAGGTGGAGGTTGGCGGTGGCATTCGGTCACTTTCCCAAATCAATGCCTATTTGACATCCGGGGTGTCACGGGTGATTTTAGGATCAGCTGCTTTGAATGACCCTCAGGTGGTGCAAAGAGCGATCGCGCAGTTTGGTGCCGATCAGATTGTGGTTGGAATCGACGGCCTGAATGGTCGAGTTGCTGTGTCCGGCTGGCTTGAGCAAAGTTCCGTTGAGATGAGTGAACTGATGGGGGCAATGGTTGCCTTTGGGGTTACAACCTTCATCGTGACGGATATTTCCAGGGATGGCACGATGACCGGGCCCAACACTGATCAATTAAAAAAATTCCAATCTAAATTTCCACAAGCCACAGTGGTTGCTTCCGGGGGAATTCGAAATGTGGCCGACCTCAAAGAATTGGAAGCGGCAGGAATCAAAGCGGCGATTGTTGGTAAAGCAATGGCAACCGGTGATTTACCGTTGAGCGTATTGACGGGGGTGAATGCCAATGTTGGCTAAACGAATTATCCCTTGTCTGGACGTTGATCATGGCCGGGTAAAAAAGGGAGTCAATTTTATCAATTTAAAAGATGTTGGCGATCCAGCCGAAATTGCGGCTGCCTATCAAAAGCAGGGGGCGGACGAATTAGTTTTTTTAGACATCACCGCGACTAATGAAAAGCGCAAGGCAATTATTGAGACAATTGAAAAAGTTGCCAGTCGGGTGTTTATGCCGCTGACGGTCGGCGGTGGGATTCATAGTGTTGATGACATGCAAAGCCTACTGAAAGCCGGGGCCGATAAAACGGCGGTAAATTCCGCGGCAGTCAGCAATCCGGCACTGATCACGGCAGGAGCTGAAAAGTTCGGTTCCCAGTGCGTGGTGCTGGCAATTGATGCCAAATGGAATGCGGCCAGTCAACAATACGATGTTTATGCCAACGGCGGCAGAAAGCAGACACCCTTGAATGCGATTGAATGGGCAAAACGTGGGGTTGAGCTTGGGGCCGGAGAGCTTTTGGTAACCAGCATGGATAAGGACGGAACTAAAAGCGGATATGACATTGATCTGTACCGAAAGCTCACCGAGGCCGTCAACGTTCCGGTGATTGCTTCCGGCGGCTGTGGACAATTGCAGGATTTCGCCGAAGTGTTTGATCAGGGGAATGTTGATGGTGCCTTGGCAGCTTCTGTGTTTCATTTTGGCGAACTAACGATTGAAGATGTTAAAGCCGATTTACGGAAAGCCGGGGTGGCTGTCAGATGAAACCAGATTTTAAGAAATATCCAGATGGCTTGGTGCCGGCAGTTGTGGTTGATAATCAGACCCAACAAGTGTTGATGATGGCCTATGTTAATGAAGAAAGCTTCAATTTATGTATGAAAACCCGACAAACCTGGTTTTGGTCCCGAAGCCGGCAGGAGCTGTGGCATAAAGGCGAAACCAGCGGTAATACGCAAGAGATCGTTTCAATGGAGATTGATTGTGATGAGGATACGCTGCTGATGAAAGTGAATCCTGCCGGTCCGGCTTGCCATACCGGTCACACCAGCTGCTTTTATCGAACGATTTTACCGGAACAGGTTAAGGAGGAATCAACCATGCAAGATTTAGATGAACTGTATCAATTAATTTTAAAACGTAAAAACAACCCTGAAAAAGGCTCATATACTGATTACTTATTTACAAAAGGCTTGGACAAGATTCTTAAGAAAGTTGGCGAAGAGGCCACTGAAGTCGTTGTTGCGGCGAAGAATCCGTCCGACCCGGAGTTCATCCTGGAAGTTGCCGATCTGGCCTATCACGTTGAAGTCTTGATGGCTCAACGCGGTATCACACCCGACCAAATTAAAAAGGAACTTGCCGGCCGTGAAGGAAAGCAAAGCATTACAAAGGATCGAAAAGAAATTAAGGAGTGGTAGGCATGGTCAAAGAAGCTGTTAAACATCTGGAACCATACGTCCCCGAACTGACTTTGGATCAACTGAAGAAAAAAGTCGGCCTCGATAAGCTTGTCCGGTTATCCGCCAACGAAAATGCTTTTGGCACGTCACCGGATGTGGCCAAAGCACTGGATAAATGGCATTATCAAAATGCCAATTTGTATCCGGACAGTAACGCCGAAGAGTTAAGAGAAATCATTGCCACTCAGTTTGACATCAAGCCTGACAAGTTGATCTTTGGTAACGGACTGGATGAAATTATCGAACTTTTATCCAGGGTGCTTTTGGAACCCGGGGATGAGGTGCTTGATCCCGAACCGACTTTTTCCGAGTATGCGCTGCATTCTGCCATTGAGGGTGCCAAACTTAAATCAGTTGCCCTGGATGAATCCGGAACCATTGATTTGAAGGCGATGGTCTGTGCGGTCACTCCCAAGACAAAAATGGTTTGGATCTGTAATCCCAACAATCCAACCGGGACTTTTCTGGAAGCCGACGCCATTCGCTCATTTATTGCTGATATTCCCGCCAGTGTGACGGTGATTGTTGATGAGGCTTACATCGATTTTACCGGCAACCCTAAAGATTCTGCGATTGGGCTGACTGATGAGTTTTCGAACTTAGTGGTATTACGGACATTTTCAAAGGCATACGGTTTGGCTAACTTTCGGGTTGGCTTTGCGGTGTGTTCCGAGCCCCTCATCGGGTATCTTCAAGCCGTTAGACTACCATATAATTTAAGTACATTTGCTGAAATTGCCGCAACGGCTGCTTTCAAGGATCAGGCATTTGTGGCAGCAACCGTTAAAAAGGTGATTGAGGAACGCAAAAAGTGGGAACACTTTCTTATCAAAAGCGGTTTACCATTTTATGATTCCGCAACGAATTTTATTTTCTTTCAGGTAAAAGGTGGCGATGCTGATGAGCTTCATAAATTTTTGTTGGAGAATGGTTACCTTCTTCGGAACGGTTTACGCAAGGGTTGGCTGCGGGTTACCATCGGCAAGCCGGAAGCCAATGCGGCCGTTCAAAAACTAATTTCAAAATTTCTTGCAATATAATTACTTACAAAAAGTAGCATTCGATTCGAGAATGCGTTAATATTAGTTTTACTGGAAATTACGACCTTCAACTCGTGGATTCTCCAGAATCTAATTGAAATGATGGTGGTTTTATGCAAGACAACAGTCGAACTCGGGTTGTTGTTGGTATGAGTGGAGGAGTCGACTCTTCTGTCGTCGCTTATCTGCTCAAACAACAAGGATACGATGTGATTGGCGTTTTCATGAAGAACTGGGATGATACTGATGAAAACGGCGTATGTACTGCAACCGAAGACTATAAAGACGTTGCTAAAGTCGCTAATCGGATCGGCATCCCGTATTATTCTGTTAACTTTGAAAAGGAGTATTGGGACCGTGTGTTCACATACTTCTTGGATGAATATAAAAAAGGCAGAACTCCCGATCCTGACGTTATTTGTAATAAGGAAATCAAGTTCAAAGCATTCTTGGATTACGCTTTGGAATTGGGTGCCGATTACATTGCAACCGGGCACTATGCCCAATTAACTCGTGATGCAGATGGACACAACCATTTGCTCCGGGCAACCGACGGTAACAAGGACCAGACCTACTTCTTAAGTCAGCTTTCCGCAGATCAGCTTGACCGGGTTATGTTCCCAATTGGTGACATGGTTAAGCCGGATGTTCGAAAGATTGCCAGAGAGGCCGGTTTGGCAACTGCCGACAAGAAAGATTCGGTTGGTATTTGTTTTATTGGTGAAAAGAACTTCAAGAACTTCCTGGGTCATTATTTACCTGCAACTCCAGGTAAGATGATGACTGTCGATGGCGAAGTGAAGGGTCAACACGATGGCTTGATGTATTACACAATCGGTCAGCGTCGTGGACTTGGAATCGGTGGCGATGGGATTGATAATCAGCCATGGTTCGTTGTCGGTAAGGATTTAAAGAAGAACATTTTATACGTTGGCAAAGGTTATCACAACCCATTGTTGTAT
The DNA here is from genome assembly GCF_009739535.1 of Lentilactobacillus kefiri. Classification (GTDB taxonomy): domain Bacteria; phylum Bacillota; class Bacilli; order Lactobacillales; family Lactobacillaceae; genus Lentilactobacillus; species Lentilactobacillus kefiri. The sequence goes on along the minus strand of NZ_CP029971.1, from coordinate 303,312 downwards.
GCGGATTACCTTGAGGCATCCGACATTCACTGGGTAAACAACCTTGACCGCGGCAAAGATTTTCATTGCACTGCCAAGTTCCGTTATCGTCAAAAAGATACCGGCGTGACCGTTCACATCAGTGATGATGGCAAGTCCGTCCGGGTTGATTTTGACGCACCGGTTCGGGCAATTACACCGGGACAGGCCGTTGTCTTCTATGATGGCAAAGAGTGCCTTGGTTCTGCGATTATCGATGCTGCTTATAAGCATGCCGAAGAGCTTCAGTACGTTTAAAGATACAAAAAAAGTTGACGAAATTTCGTCAGCTTTTTTATTTTATCTTGATTATTTTTAAATTAAACGTGTGTGGTTAACAGCCCGACCAACCGGCCGTAATTCCCTTTTTGAATGCTGCCAATACTTCAGCACCATTGGTAATTTGAACAGCTCCGTCCAATAATTCAGCATCGTCGCTTAAACGAATGCTGTTAGCCTGAAAGTCCAACTTGAGGCCTTTTCCCAGGAAGGTTAAATCATAGCTGGATGTATAAAGTGGAATGTTGGCATCATTTTCCAGTTGGATCGGATAAGCCGAGTCCGGCTGATCCAAGATAACCAGGCTAAAGTCGGCACCAATTGTGCAGGCGCCACCTTTTAAAGAATACTTGCCACCGCCGTCATCGGCTATCAACAGAAGGGTTTTGCCTTTAAATCGTGAATCACTCAGTAGGGTTTTCATTGAATCGGTTATTTTGATTTTTGCCATGATTATTCGCCTCCAACTATATTGTACACAATTGTTTTAAAAGTAAAAGCAAATTTTTAATTAGAAGTTCCGTTATGCTTTTGAAATCAGCCGCTTTTCCTGTCATAATGTAAGAAGCTAAAACTAGTTTTGGAGGAATGCAATTTGACTAAGTTGTACTTTGTTCGGCACGGTAAAACAGAATGGAATCTTGAAAGCCGCTATCAAGGTGCTGGTGGCGACTCACCACTACTTCCCCAAAGCTACGATGAAATGGACTTGTTGGGCAAACACTTTCAAAAGGTCGTTTTTGCCCACATATACGCCAGTCCAATCAAACGAGCGCGGGTAACGGCAGCACGGATTAGCCGTAAATTGAAAAAGCATCCAAAGATCTCCCTGCTTTCCCGACTGGAAGAATTTCATCTTGGAAAGATGGAGGGGCAAAAGTTTGTCGACGTTGAGAAACAGTACCCAGAGGAATTTGAAGATTTTCGCAATCATCCAGACTTGTATGATCCAAAAGCCATTGGAGGCGAAAGTTACCGGGATGTGATCAACCGAATGACTCCGGCAATCACGGCGATTGTGAAGGCTTATCCGGATGACAATATTTTAATCGTGAGTCATGGGGCCGCGTTAAATGCTGAGATTAACGCCTTACTTGGCGTGCCGCTCCCCGACTTGCGAAAGCGCGGTGGATTGGCGAATACCAGCACCACAATTTTGGAAAGTAATGATGCTGGCCAGTCGTATCAGCTACTTGACTGGAATGACACCAGTTATTTGAACAAAAAATTAGACCCGACAGATTTGGTATAGGTGACAATATGGCAAACAATTCAGATAAAATCAAAAAATTACAAAAACAAAATCAAGAAAATCAACGTAAATATACTAAGAAACGTGAGGCTGAAGAAGCCAAGGCTAAAGAGGCCATTCATAAGTTGGTTCAAAAAGTCGACCAGGATCCAAATAACTATCATCACTACTACGATCTGGCGACATTTTTGGTTGAAGCCAAGGATTACGAACAGGCTGAAGAATTACTGATGAAGGCGCTTGGCTTATTTGACAAGGCCTCCCAGGATGTTAAGAATACCCTGCAGTTTGGACTGGGAAACGTTTATTATGCAGCTGCCGAATATGATAAAGCAATCAAGATTTTTCAAGGAATCAAAGATAAGAAGCTGCAGGCTGAATCATACATCATGCTTGCCCAAAGCTATATGGCCAAAGGCGACAACAAGCGGGCAATGGTCTTTGCCCTGTCAGCTCAAAGTTCCCGGCACGATGATCCTGACGTTAACCAGATGATTGGAGACAACCTTTTGGCACTGGGCAATTTTGCTCAAGCCGGTGAATTTTACGATAATGTACTGAAGACTGAACCCGAGAATGGAAAAGCCAATTTTAATCGGGGCATTGTCGCAATGGTTAATGGTGAAGCTTTTGACAAATATTTTGAAAAAGCCAAGCAGGATGATCCAGTTTACTTCAAAAATGGTCAGCGAAAATTAAAAGATATTGAAAAAGTGATTCAGATTAACAAAGACAAGAATAAAGATAAGAAACAAAAGTAATGACTGTGATGAATAGGGAGGACCGTCTTGGATCGTTCAATGGATTTATTTGGCTCAGAACAGAATAATCATGAACCACAATATGTTGATGGCCGATTAAAGGCGATCTTCTTTTCGAGTAACGACAGTTTTTATAAAGTGGTCCTGGTGGAAATTACCGATACCGACGTTGATTGGCCCGAAGATGAAATTGTCGTGACCGGTAATTTTGGTGATCTGGTCGAAGAAAACAGCTATCATTTCACTGGCAAATTGGTTGACCACCCGCGTTATGGGAAGCAGTTTCAAGCCAGCAACTACACCAGTGTGATTGCCACCACCAGGGAGGGGGTCGTCAAATACCTGTCTGGTGAGCAATTCCCCGGGATTGGTAAGAAGACCGCCGAACGAGTGGTTGACGTGTTGGGCGACGACGCGATCGAAAAGATCACTGCTGATGGCCGGGTCCTTGACAATGTGCCAATCAGTTCCAAATTACGGACGGCAATCGTTGAGAATTTGAATACCGATGATAATTTGGAAAAAGTCATTGTCGGCTTAAACAGCTATGGATTTTCCAGCGCGATTGCCTCGTCAATTTATCAAAAATATCATGAAGATGCATTGAAAATTATTGCCGAAAATCCTTACCAGTTAGTTGAGGATATCGATGGCATCAGCTTTAAAAAGGCCGATGCCATCGCCCTTCGACTGGGAATTGTCCCCGATTCAAATGAACGAATCCGCGCCGGACTGATGTACGCAATTGATGAACTCTGTCTTCAAAATGGTGATACATATACAACCACCGGGCCACTGATTGAAACGGCCATCAACGTTTTGGAAGGCAATTCCAACCAACAGATTCCCGGCAAAAAACTAGCAGAAAGCTTGGTTGAACTTGCCAAAGAAGGCAAAGTTGTCGGCGAAGAAAATCGAATTTATTTAACCCGTTTATATAATGCCGAAGTCCAGATTGCCGATCATTTAAATCGGGTAATTAAAAATAAGGATGATGAAGATCAGCTCAAAGAAGATGCTATCAAAAAGCAGCTTCGGGTGGTTGAAAAGCAATTTGATATTAATTACGACGATTCTCAAGTTGCCGCAATTGTCCAGGCAATCCAATCACCGGCGTTTATTTTGACTGGTGGACCCGGTACCGGAAAGACGACCATCATTAATGGGATCGTGAATACCTACGCGCGACTGCACGAGTATTCATTGGATATTAATTCGTATAAGGATAAGCCGTTTCCAATTGTTTTGGCTGCGCCAACAGGCCGGGCGGCCAAACACATGACGGAATCAACCGGCTTACCTGCCAGCACGATTCACAGACTTTTGGGCCTCAATGGCCGCGAGTCCAATGACACTGCCGGCACCAAGGATATTGAAGGAGCCTTGTTGATTATTGATGAAATGTCGATGGTCGATACCTACTTGTTCAGATCATTGGTTCGGGCAATTCCCAATCATATGCAGGTTGTCTTAGTAGGTGATCAGGATCAGTTGCCATCAGTTGGACCCGGACAGGTTTTTCACGATTTACTGGTATCAAAACAAATTCCCGCCATGCAGCTGAACACCATTTACCGTCAGGAAAAAGGATCTTCGATTATTCAATTGGCGCATGATATTCATCGTGGCAAGCTGTCGGCTGATTTTACCGAGAACCAATCTGACCGATCCTTTATTCCCTGTAACGAATATCAGATCTCGTCGGTGATCCAACAGGTTACCAAACGGGCCAAACAAAAGGATTTTGGCTTAATGGATGTCCAGGTATTGGCCCCGATGTATCGTGGCCGGGCAGGAATTGACCGCTTGAATGACGTCGTTCAGGATGTTTGGCAGGGGGACGCTGCCGGCAAGAAATCCGTCACCATCCGCGAACACACTTATCGGATTGGTGATAAAGTGCTTCAGCTGGTTAATAATCCGGAACGAAACGTTTTTAACGGTGATATCGGGATTATCGTTGGGATGGAAACCGTTAAGGACCAGAAGACCCCGAACAAAATTACAATTGATTTTGATGAAACTGAAGTCACGTATGAAAAGAACGAATGGACGCAGTTTACATTAGCGTACTGTACTTCGATTCATAAGGCTCAGGGTAGTGAATTTAAAATGGTTATTTTACCGATTGTCCGCCAATTTTCACGGATGCTGCAGCGAAATCTGCTTTACACAGCTGTGACCCGGGCAAGCGATTTCCTGATCATGTTGGGCGAAAAAGAAGCTTTTGAACAATGTGTCCGCAACGTTTCGGTTAATCGGCAGACAAGTCTGGTTAAACGTCTGGTTGATGCCATTGGCTTAAAGGTTAGTGATGACGGCAGTGAGGAAGATTCGACCCAAGAACCCGAAACCGCCGGTCTTTCTGCCGTGGAAAGTGCCGATCATGCTGAGAAACAAGCCCTGCCCGATCATTTAACGAATGATGTTATTAATCAAAATCTAATTGATCCGATGATCGGAATGGATGACGTAAGTCCTAAAGACTTCATGAAGTCTTAGGATTATCAGTGAAAACTTACAAAGTTCGGGCAAAATTATGTTAAAATTTAAGGTAAATAGGTAAAGAAGAATACTTGGAGGATATCATGGCCGAATCAAATACGCATCCCAATCTTAAATTATTTTCTTTAAGTTCCAACCGCCACTTGGCTGAGGAAATTAGTAAGGCAGTCGGTGTGCCGCTTGGTAAAGCAACTGTTGAAAAGTTCAGCGATGATGAAATCAAAATCAGTGTTGATGAAAGTATTCGGGGCGATGAAGTTTACATCATTCAATCTGTCTCGGATCCGGTCAACTCCAATTTGATGGAGTTGCTGATTATGGTTGATGCAGTCCGTCGGGCAAGCGCAAAGTCAATTAACGTGGTAATTCCTTACTACGGATACTCACGGGCAGACCGCAAAGCCCGTTCCAGAGAACCAATTACTGCAAAACTAGTTGCCTCTTTCTTGGAAATGGATGGGGTTGATCGAGTGGTTGCACTTGATCTTCACGCAGACCAAATTCAAGGTTTCTTCAACATTCCTGTTGATCATTTAAAGGCAGATACTTTGTTGGCACACTATTTTACCAACACGCATAACAGTTCTGACGTTGTGGTTGTCTCACCGGATCATACTGGTGTTTCCCGAGCTAGAAAGTTCGCTGAACTTTTGAACGCCCCAATTGCCATTATTGATAACCGCTCGCCTGAAGATTCAACGACAGTTCCTGAATCAGTCATTGGAAGTGTTGAAGGAAAACGGGCAGTTATTGTTGACGATATGATTGATACAGCGTTCAAACTGACAATCGCAGCTGAAACGTTGAAGAAGGCCGGAGCAAAAGATGTTTTTGCGATCGCAACTCATGCCGTCTTCTCCGGGGATGCTCAAAAACGTCTTCAAGATTCAGCAATCAAAAAAGTGATTGTAACAAATTCAATTAGTATCTCCAAAGCCGACCAATTTGAAAAGCTTGAAGTTGTCTCCGTCGGACCATTGTTTGGCGAGGCAATCAATCTGATTCATAACCAGAAATCAGTTGGAAAGCTGTTTGGAAGATAAAATATTTTACGAGGTGGTTTGATTTATGTATAGTTATAAGGCAAATGACAATCGTTATGAAAACGCAGTTGTCCGCAGAGCCGGCAATTCCGGACTGCAGTTACCAGCGTTATCATTTGGTTTGTGGCACAGTTTTGGTGACGATGCCAACTACGGTGACAGTGAAAAAGTCATTTTAAAAGCCTTTGACTTGGGTATTTTTAGTTTTGATAATGCGTACAATTATGGTCCAAGTGCCGGTGCCGCTGAAAGAATGTTTGGTGAAGTCTACCGTGCCAACCTGAAGCCATACCGTGATGAACTGGTGATTACAACCAAAGCCGGTTTTAATATGTGGCCCGGACCTTACGGAAACTTCTCATCCAAGAAGACTTTAGTCAATGCATTGGATGGCAGCTTAAAACGAATGGGCTTGGATTATGTTGATATTTATTACAGTCATCGGTTCGATCCAAACACCAGCCTCGAAGAAACTGCCGAAGCATTGGATGAAATTGTTCGTTCCGGTAAAGCTTTGTACATTGGAATTTCTAATTACAACGCCAAACAAACTGCAGAAATTATTAAATACTTTAAAGAATTCCACACACCATTTGTTGTTAATCAGGCATCTTATAACATGTTGAACCGTGGGATTGAAGAAGACGGTCTTTTGGATACTTTAAGCAAGAATAATAAAGCACTGGTTGCTTATGGACCACTTGCCGAAGGATTGTTAACCGATAAATACCTTAACGGGATGGATGACAATGTGAAGATTCACTGGAGCAACCAATTTGTGATCAAGCATGGTAAGGACGAATTGGTTAAGAAGCTTAATGAATTAAATGACATTGCCAAGAACCGTGATCAGACTTTAGCTCAGATGTCACTGGCATGGCTGCTGCATGATAAGACGGTTGCCAGTGTTGTAACTGGGGCTTCAAAGATCAATCACTTGGAAGATAATCTTAAAGCTGTTCAAAACCTTAACTTTACCCAAGATGAACTTGATCAAATCGACAAGATTGTTAAAGAATAATTAGGATTAAAAGAAACGTTTTCAAAATTAAGCGTTAAACTGGGATTAAACCGGTTTAATGCTTTTTATTTGGTATAATCTAAGCAAAGACCTTTGACCGTGAATGGAGAATAATTATGACAAAGAAAGTGACAATTACTGATCTGGCAGCTCGCGCCAACGTTTCCGTGACGACCGTCTCTCAAATTCTGAATGGCAAGGCCGCACGTTTCAGTAGTAAAACAGTTGCAAAAGTAAAGCAGCTTCAAAAAGACATGGGTTATGTTCCGGACTTCAACGCTCAAAGTTTAATCCGAAAGAGTGGGCGAACAATTGGGGTTTTAATTCCCAACATTAATAACCCATTCTTCAGCAGATTTTTGCGAGGAATTGAAGCCGAAGCAATTAAACAGAATTATGTACCGCTTATTTTTGGCTCTGACAACAGTCAAGAACGGGAGACACACTATTTATTTGAATCTGTCAGAAGGGCCGCAGACGGGATGATAATCGCTTCTGCAGTGTCTGACGTTAATTATATTGATAATATTTTAAATCAAAACGGCATTCCGTATATTTTGATTGATCAGGCGCCCGTTGCCAAGGGTGACCGGGTTGACGCCAATAACCTTAAAGGCGGCGAAATGTTGGCCAATTATTTAATCAAAAAAGGGCACACAAACGTGGCTGTGGTTTGTTCCGAAAAGCCAACTTTGAATTTGCAGCAGCGACTTGAGGGATTCGTCGAAGCTTTCAAAAAGAATGGCACGCCAATCCCAGATGAGCGAATTATCACAACTCAGTTGACCAAGCAGGGCGGCTATGATGCCACTCCAGCAGCGCTGGCAACCAAGCCAAACGCCATATTTGCAATTAATGATGAGATTGCCATTGGCCTGTATCGTGGGATTGAAGAAGCCGGTTTGAAGATTCCGGAAGACATTTCCGTCGTTGGTTATGATGATATCGATCTGAGTGAATATATTTATCCCAAATTAACGACGATTCATCAGCCAGCATTTGAAATGGGAACCAATGCCGCTCAAATGATCATTAAACGGATTGAAAATCAAAATCAACCAATTCAGCGAATCTCACTTCCCGTCTCTTTGGTCGAGCGAAACAGCGTTAATCAGATCGACTAAATTCCAATAGTTGTTAAACGAATTAGAATTTGATAGAATCTAGTTAAAGGTTTTAGCACACTATATAAAAGGACTTAGAGGAGCTTATTATGATAAATAGAGTGGTTGTTCTTGGTAGCTTAAATGTTGATACAACGTTGCATATTGACCAAATGCCAAAGCCTGGTGAAACAATCAGTGCAAAGAGCAAGACGAATTCTGCCGGTGGAAAGGGTGCCAATCAAGCCGTTGCCGCTGTTCGTTCCGGTGCCGTTACCAGTTTTATCGGCCAAGTCGGCGATGACGGCAATGGAAAATTTATGATTGACGCTTTGGAAAATGATGGGATTAACACGGATCATGTAGCCGTTGACAAAGTTGAGGGTACCGGTTCGGCTGTTATCCTGTTGGATAGCCAAGGCCAGAACAGCATCATGGTTTACGGTGGTGCCAATCAGGCAATGAAGCCGGCTATGATGGTCGACGCTGAACCGCTCATTGAAAATGCTGATATTTTGATTTCCGAGTTCGAGACGCCACAAGACGTCACTTACGAAGCTTTCAAACTTGCCAAGCAGCATGGTGTCACAACAATTCTAAATCCCGCTCCGGCAGCAGAAATTATTGACGGTTTGCTGGAAGTGACCGATCTCATTGTTCCTAATGAAACTGAAAGTGCTTCTCTGACGGGCATTGAAGTCACCGATAACGATTCAATGGATCGTAATGCGGAAAAATTTGCCCAGATGGGGATCGACAATTTGATCATCACGGTTGGCTCACGAGGAGCTTACTATCACACCGCGGATGGCAGCGGCTTTGTTCCTGCCTTTAAGGTCAAAGCAAAGGATACGACTGCAGCCGGCGATACATTCATCGGCGCTTTCAGTTCGAAAGTCAACAAGGATTTATCCAACGTTGAAGAGGCACTGACATATGCGCAACAAGCCTCATCGATTACCGTCCAGCGGCTGGGGGCATTACCCTCAATTCCAACGGAAAAGGAAATTAACGCAGAATATAAGTAATGGCGGTCTATTTGGGTAGTAAACGTTTTCAGAAAATGAGTTTTGGATAAGGTGTTGCTTTCTTGAAAATTATCTGGTAGTATATCCTCACGTTAGCAGGAGAGCTGAATTCAGTAACTTCCTGCTCCACGAAAGCATCGTTGATTTACAAATTCAAATTTCACTTTCAAAGGAGTTTATAGCTATGAGTAATAAGTTAGAAATTCTCAGAGAATACCAAAAGGCATCCTCCAAGCTTGATCAATTAAAAACCGAAGAAGCAGACAAGATCAAGTCTACCTCAGTGAATACGAGTTCTACCCAAGTAATCACACCACAGTTTGGAAACGAAATGACACATTTAAATGAAGAATGCATGCAGTTGAATATGATTCTTGAAGCAATGGATGCTTCAGAAGACTAATCATTGTATGGGAGGCGACACTATCACGTTATAGTGTCGCCTTTTGTTATGTGCCCGATATGGCTTTTTGTATGAAACTAAAAAAGGACCACTGATTTGAATTCTGAAAATGAATTTCAAATTAGTGGTCCTTTTAAGATTGTTTATATTTTATTTTAGAAATTATCTGATAGCAAAGCTGACGATACCGCGATCTTAATTTGATTTCTGCCTTGGAGTTTTGCCAGCCAATTTTCCGGGAAGGTTACCGGTGCAAATAGCAGGGATGCCAGCATCGAAGTAATTGACCCAATCGTATCGGCGTGATTTCCCAAGTTGACGGCTTTTGATACGGCAACGTTATACTGTTCGGAATTCATGAGGCACCAAAAGACGGAATTAAGCGTCGAGATAACATCACTGGACGGTTTAATTTTGGTGCTGGACTGACGGAGGAAGTGAGCCTCCTCTAATTGCTCAAAAAAGGGCACCTGAGCCGCAAATTGATCCTTTGAGCGGTAATAGTCCAAGACTTCTTTAACAGCCCTCAGCATGGCGTATTTGTTCGGATTTTGGATTAGTCTGATGATCACATTGGTTAAGATTCCGGATCCAATGTATGCCTTGGGTGTTCGATTGGTTGTGGCAGTAAAATCATGAACCAATTTGACAGTCTCATCATTGAACGAATAGTTGGGATTCTTGGTTAAAATATAGAACGCCAGCGGCATCAACCGTTTTAAGGCCGTATTATTGTTATCCGCGTCCTGAACGCCACCGCACAATTCCGGCTGGGTGCCGTTATCAAAACGTGAAATGGCTGATTGAGTCGTATTATTGACATCGTATGCGTGGTTAAATGGTGTGTAATCCCCAAAATGATACCACTGGGAATAGCGGGTCATTAAGTCGTAGAGGTTATACCCAAACGTCAAGCTGACTAACGAAGCAATTGACAATGACGTGTCATCCGACCAGGTTCCGGCGGGAACGTTGGCTGAAAGATGACCAACCATCTGAATGACTGGATCATCAAAAGGATTACTTCGAGTATCGTGCTGGATTGGAAATCCCAGCGCGTCACCCAAAGCAACCGCGGTTAATGATTGAAATAATAGGTAGCTGGTTGAATACATGGTATTACCTCGTCGTTAATTTCCCAATATCAAAGAGGGGATCAAATCCAGAAGGGATATTTGACCGTCTCTAGTTTGAGATTGTAAGTTCGTTCACCCAGTTCTTCACCGTCAATTTGGCCATAACGATTACCATTTGTTTTGATAAACAGCTGCTTTTCATGATAATGATGGATGAATTTGAGTTGTAAGTGTCTCTTTAAAAATATCATAGATATAAATAAAATCAATTGCCAAAGGCTCGGTTTTTCGACGACGACCATGTCCAAATGATCGTCCAACGCTGATGCAGTGGGAACGATATTGATTCCACCACCAAAATAAGGAATATCAGTTGTCGTTAATAAAAATGTATGTTGAAAGATGTGTTTCGATTCATTTTCCGGAATAATTTCCGCGTAAAATCCTTTAAAATTGATGATGACGTTTAATATAGCCGCAATATATGAAAATTTCCCGAAAAAATGATTACTTTTTAATGATGAGCGATTGGCTAAATGAACGACGCTGGCATCAAAGCCAATCCCAAAGTTATTGGTAAAGAAACCATCTGTATGATTATCGAGATCGGTATAGTGGCCGACGTTAATGGTTGTTGGTGAGTCTGAGTGCAAAATATTGCTCAACGCTTTTTCCCATTTCAGTGGGATCTTCAGGCCCCTGGCAAAATCATTCCCAGATCCAATCGGTAAAAACGAAATTGGAACCTGCTTTTCAGTGGGGTGAGCCTCGTAGTACCGCTTGCAGCCCAATAAAGTTTCATGCAGCGTTCCGTCTCCACCAGCAGCAATAATAACAACGTCTTTTTGTTTAGTTGCCGCAATTTTTCCTAGAATTTGTTTTGTCAATTCGACAGCATGATCCGCATATTCCGTGTAAACCGCCTTATAAGCAACGTTTTTGGCCGCCAGATATTTTTTGATATCAGGCCAAACTTTTTTGGCATTGCCGCCGCCCGCAAATAGGTTTGTGATTATGAAGTATTTCATTGGAAAGGATTCCCCCAGCTCAATATGGTTAATTATGTAAAAAAACTTGAGGACCAGATATTCAAAATATCCGATTCTCAAGCTTTCTGATTAGTAACGTTAAATCTATTATTATTTACCATTCATGATTAACATTGGTAAAATCATTGGATGTCTTTCAGTCTTGTCATATAAGAATTCCTGAAGATCATCAATGATGGCGTTTCTAATAGAAGACTCAGTGGCTTTCTTAGCGCGCATTGATTTTCGAATTGTCTTGAATACTCGACGGCGACCTTCATCTAAAAGTTCACCGGATTCACGCATGTAGACAAAACCACGTGAGAGAATATCAGGACCTGATTGGATCTCCTGGTTATTCAAATTGATTGTGGCAACAACCACGACAATTCCTTCTTCGGAAAGCAATTGACGATCTCGTAACACAACGTTGCCGACATCACCGATTCCGCTGCCGTCGATATAAACATCGCCAGCGGTGAAATGACCAGCCATTCGGGCAGTGTCCTTTGAGAGGGCCAAAACATCACCATTTTGCATGATGAAGCTGTGATCCATTGGAACACCACATTGTTCAGCTAATTCCGTATGAATTTTAAGCATTCGGTATTCACCGTGAATTGGCATGAAGAATTTAGGCTTCATTAATCGCAACATTAACTTTTGTTCTTCCTGGCCACCATGACCGGAAGTGTGAATGTTGTTAACTCGGCCATGAATAACATTGGCACCGGCTTCTTCAAGCTTGTTAATAACACTGTTAACGCTGGTTGTGTTACCTGGAATTGGGTTACTTGAAAAGATAACCGTGTCGCCAGGCTGAATGGAGATCTGACGGTGGGTACCGTTGGCAATCCGTGAAAGGGCAGCCATTGGCTCACCTTGAGATCCGGTACATAAGATTAAAGTTTTATTGGCTGGAAGTGATTGTAGTTCATGAGCATCAACGAACGCATCATCAGGAATATCGAGATACCCTAATTCACGTCCATTAACGATCGCTGCATCCATGCTTCGGCCGAAAACAGCAATCTTTCTGCCATGGGCCATTGCATTATCACAAGCAGTCTTAATTCGAGAAATATTTGAAGCGAATGTTGCAAAGATAATTCGTTCTTTAATATTGTCGAATATGTGGGCGATTGAGTTTCCAACCCATTTTTCAGAGTGGGTCCAGATTGGCTTTTCAGCATTCGTACTGTCAGACATCAAACAAAGGACGCCTTCAGCACCCAATCGGGCCATTTCTTGAAGATCAGGCGGCTGGTTGGTCACTGGTGTGAGGTCGAATTTATAATCACCAGTTTCCACGATTACCCCAACCGGAGTGTGCACTGCAATTCCGACAGTATCGGGAATTGAGTGGGTCGTTCTAAAGAATGAAACTTTCATTTTTCGGAACTTCAGAACAGACTTATCACTGATTTCGTGTAATTCAACAGAATTCAGTAAGCCATGTTCTTCCAATTTATTTTTGATAAGCGCCATCGCAAGTGGTCCGGCATAAATAGGGACGTTTAAAACCTTCATCAAATATGGGACACCACCAATATGATCTTCGTGACCATGGGTGATGACCAAAGCTTTGATCTTATCCTTATTTTCAACCAGATACTGGTAGTCTGGAATAACATAATCGACACCTAACAGGTCATCTTCAGGAAATTTGATTCCCGCATCAATCAGGATGATTTCATCCTGGAATTGAATACCATAAGTGTTCTTACCAATTTCTCCCAAACCACCAACGCCATAGATAGCTGCTTCGTTATTTTTGACGTTTAGTTTTTTCATTTATTATTAAACTCCGTTACTTTGTAATCAGGACTACTTTGCTCATATTCCAAGTGCTTTCCTTGGAGGGGCTCGATAAATTCAATATCATAATCGGTATTGTCTTCAACAAGCGCATGAGCTTCAACTTCTGTGTCGGCCTCAACATAGAGTGTATGCGTCGTCTCCCGGCGAGGACTGATCTTCTTGCTGGGTTGATATAAAACCTTCCAAATCATAAAAAAACTCCTTTAAAATTATACAATTTTTTGCAGAAACTCGAGGTTTCCTTACGGACAAGTGGTTGTGAAAACACAACTAATAACGATATTCTACCATAATATTAAAATTAAGTATATAAACATGAAAGTAATCAGCAAACGGCAATGCATGGTAAAATTGGTTTAACGAAAAGAAATGAGGCTCGGTTATGAACATTGATTTGATTATTCAAATTATTATTGGATTGGTGGCGGCATTCGCTGTTTATAATTTAATCCACTACATATTTGTAACTCGTCCGGGAAGAAAACGGTTGGCACTTGCCCAGCGGATTGCCAATGAAGCGGTTAAGGCTTCAATTAACAAACTGGTTGAACAGAAAGCCTTATCGCCATTTGATGAAAGTGATTTCAAATCCGAGGATATCGCGGAAGTATGGGGCAGGGGAGTAATGGCCTTTGAGTATCACCTGCCGGTGGTTAAAATAAACGATTCAATTCCAGAATTTCGCCAGTCACTTACAAAGACGCTGGAAAAATATAGTGATGATCACCATATGCACGCCCACACGGAGCAGGCTGATCGGCCGGCGTTCATGGTGACAGATGTCTGGCAGCTGGATGACCGGGTGCATTTTGATGTCGCTTATTTGATTAATACGACCACGATTGAGTACGTGGATGATTTGAAGAGATTGCATTAATGATTATGACACACTAGTCGGTGTGTCTTTTTTTGTATATTTTTGCAAGCTTTCTTCTCATATCGGCAATCGCTTTGAGGTTGTGATCAATCGGTGGCACATACAAGCTTTCAGCTCCAGAAATTTTGGCAATAATTGTTTCTCCTTCTTCTTCGCTGCCAAAATATAGGTTCCAAATTGCAATGATAAGCTGTTGTGCAAATCTGCCATTCCAAGTGAGCAGGAATTTGTCGACATCTCTCGCCTTGCTGACCAACTGATTGGCTGAATCATATTGTTCGGTGTTTAAGTCAGTCTGAAGCAGAGTCAAATACATTCCCATTAATTCGTCACTGACATGGAACGGATCTCCCCTTGCTGTTAAATACTTTTGGCAGTTATTTTCAAATCTATTGACGATCGTTGGGATGAGGCTTTCACGGTGGCTGTTAATTGCTATCGGTAATAATATATCAGCGTTGCGAATTTCCTGTAAGGTCCAGGCTTTTGAGTTAAAAAGCTGGTTCCAAAAGCTTTCCATCGCTGGAGTGATTACGAAAGTTTTTGATTGGTATGTTTCAACTAAGACTTGGCCGATACCTGCAATCGATTTGAAGCTAAGATTGCCGCTGTTTTTATTTTCATTTATAATGTTGCCCATTTCTTGAAGATTGTGAACGTCATATGCGTCCTGTAGTTGTTGATTTAATTCTTGTTCAGAAGATCTGTGGTAATCATTTTGAATGAACCGAAATTCTTCAACTGAAATTAAGAGATTATCCAGAATCTGAAACAGCTTGGTTGCACTAATGTCATGTTCTCCGTTCTCAAATCGATGAGCAAATGAACGTGACATCACTCCTGAATAAACCTCGGACTGGGTGAATCCTTTAATTTGACGGATCATTTTGACGATTTGACCGATACTTTTCATATTTCTCTCCTATGTGGCATATTTGCAACATATTCTACATCGAATGGGTTCGCAATGGTAGTAATCTTCAATTAATCGAAATTGAAGAGGGTGCTGCAAATGAAAATTAATAATCACGAATCAAACGTACAAATTTTAAAAGATGTTTCAAGTAATCTGATCAGTACCTTTTGTGGAGATATGTTCTCTTTTGCGTTAGGCCTTATGTTGCTTCATGCGACCGGGATGTCATTAAGCTTTGGGCTGTCAATGATTATCATGCCGATCGTGACATTGATTGGCGTAGTGCCAATTGGAAATTTAGTGGACACTTACCCACATAAACACATTTTGGTCATCAGTCTGTTCGTTCGGATCATTGCACTTTTTATTTATGCAATCACTATCCATCATTTCAGTGGGATGGGAAAACTGATCCCAACAATTATATTTTTAGCGATTAATTATGTTTCAGTGAATGTTTCAAATTCAGGGTACACGGCGTCTGTGCATGAATTGGTTAATACAAGTCACATTCAAAGACTTAATTCATTGAGCCAGGCAGCTTCATCGTTTGCTTCAACGTTTTCCCCAGTTATTGCTGCTTCATTATATGTACTGGTCGGATTTCAGTCGTTTATTATTTTTCAATTAGCAGCACATTTTATTGCTTTGGTCATCCTGCTATCCATGCACTTTCATTATGCAAATGCATCCAAGAAGGAAGCGTTGGGGCCACATGAATCCCAGCTTGGAAAATTTAAATTGGGCCTTCAGTACTTGATGTCTCACAAATTCTTGAGATATTTGATTTGTGTTGCACTATTTTTGAATTTTATTTTTGCTGTCACAAATGTAGGACTACCGTTTATTGTCGTTCAACATTTGCATCTGGGGAACATAACCCTTGGAATATTGAATTCCTCAGATGCTGTGGGGATGCTGGCAGGGAATTTAATCATCAGTATGGCACCTGAATTGAAGCAGTTAGCAAAAATTCTTGCAGTAACCATGTGTGCTATTGGGTTGGCACTTTGTGGCATTGGTGGGTTATTTGTCGCCAATCAAAGTGAGTTGGTTGTTAGAATAGTTGGCGCGTTAATGGTATTTACAGTTGGCATGTCTGTGGCTTTTATGAATACACCGTTTGGCATTTATATGCAAAAAACTGTTCCAACAAAATTAATGGGGCGGGTGTCTTCAACAGAGATGTCGTTGAATATGATATCCATTCCAATAGGCACAGTTTTCTATTCCTTTATTTTTCAGTTTTTTCCAAATGGCATCATCTTTATTGCATCTGGTATGTTGATGCTTGGAGTTACGGGCTTAACAATGCCAAAGTTTATCCATACTCAAATGCCTGATCAAGACGAGAGTTTAGAGACTAATCAATAATGGTTATTTAAAAAATGATTTGCTAATAAGATGAAAATTTTGTTTCCAAGTATAATGAAAGAAGCATTAATTGCTTACAAAAAATGCAATAATGGTTGATCCACAAGGTATTACAAATAAGCTCACCTTCGGTTTGGGAGGTGAGCTTATTTTGTTTGATGGTTAATTTACCAATCACAACATATTTTTTAATAGATGAAAATTTCATCATCCGTCTTTGCGTATGGATTGTCCTTATTAATATGATCGTAGAACAGTGTCCCATGCAAATGGTCAATTTCATGCTGGCAAACAATTGCCGGATAGTTTTTCAAGCGAAGCTTGTGTTCTTTACCGTCCACATCCTGGTATTTCAAGGTGATTCTTGCAGCACGGGGAACGTAACCTGGAACGTCGCGATCGACTGACAGGCAACCTTCACCCTCGGTCAAAGCACCACGCTGGACCGAGTTGGAGACGATCACAGGGTTGATAATCACATCTTTGAAAAGGGGCTTATCCTTTTCATTTTCGTCATCGTTGGGAACTAAAACCGATGCCATCATTTCTGAGACACCAACTTGGGGAGCTGCCAGTCCGACACCTGCCCGTAAGCCCAACTTTTGACATTGTTCTGAATCTTGGCTGACCTCCAAATATTCCATGAGGTCATGGGCCAACTGTTTATCTTCTTTACTCAATGGGAATTTGACCTTTTGAGCTTGTTTGCGGAGAACCGGATCTCCGTCTCGTACAATATCTTTCATTAAAAACACGCTTAAGACCTCCGAAAAAAATTTAAACAATAATTCAATACCCTCTATTCTAACTTAATTTTAAGAAAAAAACTATATTCACAAGCCAGGTGATTTTTCACAAACTTTACTCGCACAAGCGGTTTCAGACTGAATTTTAGTAAGTGAAAATAATATACAAAAAAAGTTGGTTTCATAGGAATGAAAGGGCTTGCAAACGTCACTGAAAAATGCTAGATTTAAGTTGTGGTTTAGGAGTGATCAGTTTGTACATCACAAGTTTAGTTTTATAGGAAAGGAAAGTGTTATCTATGGCAGCAAAGAATAAGCACGTTGTTGATTTTGCCAAGATTAAGTCAACGATGAGCGATCCGTACGACAAACCAGTTCAAGTTATCGATGAAACCGGGAAAATTGTAAATCAAGAATTATTTGACCGATTTAGCGATGATGAATTAGTTACGTTGATGGAAAAGATGGTTTGGGAACGTGCATTGCACGAACAAACAATGAACTTTTCACGTCAAGGTCGATTAGGTTTCTATGCTCCCACCTATGGTGAGGAAGCTTCAGAAATGGGTATTGCTCATGCGATGAAGAAACAAGACTACCTCTTCCCAGCATATCGTGATTTGCCACAATTAATCCAACACGGCGCAACCGTTAAAGAGGGTTACTTATGGTCAAAAGGTCACTATCAAGCTTATGACTATGTACGACGCGGTGTACGTGCGTTTATCCCACAAATTATTATCGGTGCCCAATATGTTCAATCAGCAGGTGCCGCATTAGGAATCAAGAAGAACGGTGAAAAAGACACTATCGCATACACATTTACCGGTGATGGTGGTACTTCACAGGGTGACTTTTACGAAGGTATCAACTTCGCAAGTTCATTCCAAGCACCAGAAGTATTCTTCGTTCAAAATAACGGCTGGGCAATTTCAGTTCCACGAAAGACTCAGACCGCAGCTAAGACACTTGCTCAAAAGGGTGTTGCTTCAGGTGTTCCAGGTGTCCAAGTTGATGGAATGGATATTCTTGCCACATACTTGGTTGCCAAAGATGCCCGTGACTTCGCCGTTGCAGGAAATGGTCCAGCATTAGTTGAAACATTGACTTATCGTTTTGGTGCTCACAGTTCAGCCGGTGATGATCCTAGTCGTTACCGTACTAAAGAAGAAGAAAAACCATGGTTTGACCGAGACCCACTGATTCGTTTGAGAAAAGTTTTGACTGACAAGAAACTTTGGGATCAAGACAAAGAAGACAAATTAGTCGCTCAATACAAAGATGAATTTAAGGAAGCAATGAAAGATGCCGAAGCTGCTCCTAAACAAAAGGTTAGTGACTTCTTGAAGCACACATTTGAAGTACCAACCCCTGATGTTGCAGCTGACATTAAGAAATTCGAAGCAAAGGAGTCGAAGTAATCATGGCTAAAATGACATATATTAAAGCAATTACCAACGGACTTGACCAAGTATTACAGGACGATCCGAAGACTCTGATTTTTGGTGAAGATGTTGGTAAAAACGGTGGTGTGTTCCGTACAACTGAAGGACTTCAAGATAAGTATGGCGAAGACCGAGTATTTGATACACCATTGGCTGAATCAGGAATTTTAGGGATGTCAATTGGACTTGCATTAACCGGTTGGCGTCCAATCCCAGAAATTCAATTTATGGGATTCACAATGGAAGCTGTTGATTCAATTGGCGGTCAAATGTCACGTAACCGATTCCGTTTCTCAGGTGACGTTTCAATGCCAATTACCATCAGAACACCATTTGGTGGTGGTACTCATACCGCTGAACTTCACGGTGACTCACTTGAAAACCTGTTCGTAGGAATTCCGGGATTACGTGTTGTAACTCCTGCAAATCCATACGATGCTAAAGGAATGGTTATCTCAGCCGTTGAAAACAACGACCCGGTATTGTTCATGGAAAACCTGAAACTTTATCGTTCAATGAAGGATGAAGTTCCAGATGGCCATTACACTGTTCCCCTAGACAAGGCAAATGTTGTTCGTGAGGGATCTGACATTACCGTTGTTGCTTACAGTGCCGAAGTTAACGAAGCACTCAAAGTAGCTGATAAATTAGAAAAAGAGAACATCTCAGTTGAAGTTATTGACTTACGTTCATTATCACCAATTGACGATGAAACAATCTTTGCTTCAATCGACAAGACTCACAAAGTAGTTATCGCCCAAGAAGCACAAAAGATGGCTGGTGCTGGCGCTAAAGTAGCTGCCGACATTGCTGAAAACGACATTATGTCATTGGATGCACCAATTGGCCGTGTGGCTGCTCCAGACAGCATCTTCCCATTTGCTATGGCTGAAAATTATTGGCTTCCAAATGCTGATGATATTGAAGCTAAGGTACGAGAAATTTTAAACTACTAAATTCTAATTTGTAACAGAAAGGAAGTTAGATCCCATGGCTTATAAGTTTAAACTACCAGAAATGGGAGAAGGTATTACTGAAGGTGAAATTGCTACCTGGGATGTAAAGGTTGGCGATAAAGTCAAGGAAGACGATCCGTTAGTAGAAATTCAAAACGATAAGTCTGTCCAAGAAATGCCATCTCCAGTTGCCGGAACCATTAAGAGTATTGAAAAAAAGGAAGGGGAGACCGCTGAAAAAGGCGATGTCTTAGTTGTCATTGATGACGGCTCTCCTGATGAACCCGATGATTCAGCTCCTGCAGCACCTGCAAAAGAAGAAGCTGCTCCCGCTAAGGAAGAAACTCCTGCTCCAGCTGCTGCACCTGCGCCTGCCGCTGCTCCAGCCGCAGTTACTGCCGCACCAGCTGCATCAAATCCAAATGCAATTGTGAAAGCAATGCCATCCGTCCGTCAATATGCACGTGACAAGGGTGTGGACATCACTGCAGTTCCTGCTACAGGAAATCATGGTCAAATTACAAAAGCTGATATCGACAACTTCAATCCTGCCGCTGCACCAGCTGCTTCAGCTGCTGCACCAGCATCAGCCGCAGCTCCTGCCGGCGAGGCAAAAGCCACTGGACAAGCTGTTGCTCCATGGAAGTCCGATCAGCCTGATCTTGAAACTCGTGAACCAATGTCACCTATGCGTAAGATTATTGCCAAAGCAATGCGTACATCTAAAGACATTGCGCCTCACGTAACTTCATTTGATGATGTTGAAGTTAGTGCCCTGATGGCCAACCGTAAGAAGTACAAGCAAGCAGCTGCCGACCAGGATATTCATTTGACATTCTTGCCTTACATCGTTAAGGCACTGGTTGCCGTTATTAAGAAATACCCTGAGTTCAACGCTTCAATTGACGACACAACCCAGGAAATTGTTTACAAGCACTACTTCAATGTTGGGATTGCCACAAACACTGATCATGGTTTGTACGTACCAAACATTAAGAATGCCGATTCCAAAGGGATGTTTGAAATCGCCAAAGAAATTTCTGAAAATACTCAAGATGCTTATGACAACAAGCTTGGCCCAGATACAATGAAGGGTGGTTCAATTACCATCAGTAACGTTGGTTCAATCGGTGGTGGCTGGTTCACTCCAGTTATCAACCAACCTGAAGTTGCAATCTTGGGTGTTGGTAAGATTGCCAAGGAACCATACGTTGATCCTGAAGACGGCGAAATCAAAGTTGGCAATATGCTTAAACTTTCATTGAGTTACGATCACAGATTAATCGATGGCGCCCTTGCTCAAAACGCTTTGAATTACATGAATCAATTGCTTCATGATCCAGCAATGCTGTTGATGGAAGGATGATCGAATAATGGCTGATGTTGAAAAGAAAGAAACAGTAATTATCGGAGCTGGCCCTGGTGGCTACGTTGCCGCAATCCGTGCATCCGAATTAGGACAAAAAGTAACACTGATTGAAAAATCAGATACACTTGGCGGTGTTTGTTTAAACGTTGGTTGTGTTCCTTCCAAAGCTTTGATCGCTGCTGGGCATCGTCTGCAGGAAGCAAATGATGCTTCGACTTATGGAATCACGACTCAACCAGCTACAATCGATTTTGCCAAAACTCAGGAGTGGAAGCAAAAGAAGGTTGTTGACCGAATGACCAGCGGTGTTAAGATGCTGCTGAACAAGCACAAGGTTGAAGTCATTCATGGTGAAGCGGTTCTTGATAGTGATACCCAATTACGGGTAATGCCTACTGGACCTCAACAATTCATGAGTGCCGATACCGGAACAACTATTCAGTTTGATAACCTGATCATTGCCAGTGGTTCACATCCAATTGAAATTCCTGGATTTAAATTTGACGGTCGAGTGGTTGACTCAACCGGCGGCTTGAACCTTCCGGAAATTCCTAAAGAATTCGTTGTTATCGGTGGTGGATATGTTGGTACCGAATTAGCTGGTGCATATGCCAACTTGGGTGCCCACGTAACGATCATCGAAGGATTGGATTCAATCTTGAATGGCTTTACCAAGGACATGGTTTCATTGGTTGTTAAGAACTTGAAGAAGAAGGGCGTTGATATTCATACCAGTGCCAAAGCAATTTCTTCAAGTCAGGATGCCGACAGCGTTTCTGTAACGTACGAGGAAGATGGCAAACAAACAACCATCAAAGCTGACTACTGCATGGTCACCGTTGGTCGTCGTCCAAATACTGATGATCTTGGCTTGGAATACACCAAGGTTAAAGTTGATGACCACGGAATTGTTCAAACTGATGAACAAGGCAGAACTGATTCTCCACATATCTTCGCAATTGGAGATATTGCTTCAGGTCCTGCTTTGGCTCACAAAGCATTCTTCCAAGGCAAAGTTGCTGCCGGTGCAATTTCCGGTAAGAACACTGCTAACGACTATGTTGGCGTTCCAGCAGTCTGCTTCTCAGATCCAGAAATCGCCGTTGTTGGTATGACTCAGGCACAAGCAAAGGATAAAGACATCGAAGTTTCAACTTCGAAGTTCCCATTTGCAGGTAATGCCCGTGCCGTATCACTTGACCAAGCCGATGGATTTGTTCGTTTGATCTTCACTAAAGACGACAAGACACTTGTTGGTGGTGAAATTGTTGGACCAGGTGCCAGTGATCTGATTGCCGAGTTAAGCTTGGCAGTTAACAGTCACATGAATGTTGAGGACATTGCCCTTACCATTCACCCACATCCAACTTTGAGCGAGCCTATTCAAGAAGCTGCCGATGTTGGATTGGGATTCCCAACTCATATTTAAAAAGTTTCGATGAGTTCTGTTTAGAACTCGGAATACAAGTAAAGCAGGTCATGATGAATGTAGTTGTTCATCATGACCTGCTTTTTTGTCCCGCGAACAGCTTGGCAAATTGTTGAAGCTGGACCGGCGCCACTCACTTTTTTGGAACATCTGTCTTTTGAACTCAGCCAAACATGTAAAATCCCACAAACTTTGATCATTTCTGTTTCACAAACTCAGTATCTATCTTATAATAAAGTCAATGCAGTAACGATCGGAGTGAGTGCAATGGCTGATGGGTATGAATACCCTTTGATTGATGGTTTGAATGTCGATGAAATTATTGATGTTGTGAATTTTTACCAGATGGTTGAGCAGGCATATGAGCAATCCGGGGGTGTCAAAAGATCGGATTTTCTTGCCGCTTATCGAAAATTCCAGAAAATTCTGCCTTCCAAAATGGAAGAAAAACAACTTGAAAGGGAGTTTGAGAACCGTTCCGGATATGACGCCTATCAAGTCATCAAGGCTTCTAAAGACGCACAATCGGTTAATCTGAAGATACACGAGGCATAGCATGGAAATTAATGAATTAAAGCATATTGATAAAACTGTCCGAGGCTGGTTGAGTGAATCCAGAGACAATGTTTTAAGAAAAATCGATACCCGGCTTACGGTCGATACCAAAACCAGTCGGAAAGATTTAGTCACGAACGTTGACAAGCAAAATGAAAAGTTTTTAGTCGGCAAGATTCGTGAATTTGACCCCGATTCAAAGATTCTCGGAGAAGAGGGCTTTGGCGACCAGGTTCATTCCACCAAGGGACGCATTTGGATTATCGATCCAATTGACGGCACGATGAATTTTGTTAAGCAGCGCAACAACTTTGCCATCATGATTGCATTGTATGAGGATGGCAAAGGGGTTCTTGGTTATGTAATGGATGTGATTGGCAAACATTTACTTTCAGGAGGTCCTGATCTCGGAGTCTTTGACAATGGCCAACCGCTACCACCAGTTCAAGATACGCCATTAAGGGAAGGCTTGATTGGTTTAAGTGGTCCCATGGTATTGCATAATGATTATAATATGGTAGACATTGCTCAGCAGTCTTTGGGAATGCGCATATATGGCAGTGCCGGTATTGATATCGTTTCCGTTCTTCGTGGTGAATTGGTCGGATATATTTCCTACTTAAAGCCTTGGGATTTTGGGGCTGGCAGAATTTTATGTGAAACTGCCGGACTTAAGATGACAACTATTGACGGACAGCGGTTGGATGTGTTATCATCAACACCAGTATTGTTAGCAACACGAAATGCACATCGAGACATTCTTACAATCGTAAGTAAATGATCGGACTGTGACAGTTGTCACAGTTTTTTTATGCCAATATATATGATGTACAACATTCGGTTTGATTTAAATGAAGGGAAGCAAACGACTTGGATACTAAATTAAAGACACGCGACGACATTCGTAACATCGCTATTATCGCCCACGTTGACCACGGTAAGACAACCTTGGTTAACGAATTGTTAAAGCAGTCAGATACGCTTGATCAACACGTACAAATTGAGGATCGGGCTCTTGACTCGAATGCCATTGAACGAGAACGTGGAATTACCATTCTCTCAAAAAACACTGCCGTTCGTTATGGCGACAAACAAATTAACATCTTGGATACCCCAGGACATGCGGACTTCGGTGGTGAAGTTGAACGTATTATGCGAATGGTTGATGGCTGTTTACTTGTCGTTGATGCTTTCGAAGGTACAATGCCTCAAACCCGGTTCGTTTTGAAGAAAGCTCTTGAACAACACTTAACCCCAATCGTTGTGATTAACAAGGTTGACCGTGAAGGTGCTCGTCCTAAAGAAGTTGTGGATGAAGTTCTTGACTTATTCATCGAACTTGGTGCTGATGAAGAGCAACTTGATTTCCCTGTTGTATACGCATCAGCTATGAATGGTACTTCAAGTTACGATCCTGATATCAGCAAGCAGGAACATACTATGAAGCCTATCTTTGATACCATTATCAAGAATATTCCATCTCCTATCGATAACTCAGACGAACCTCTTCAATTCCAAGTTGCAATGCTTGATTATAATGACTTCGTTGGTCGTATTGGTATTGGCCGAATCTTCCGTGGAACTATCAAAGTTGGTGACAGTGTTACTGTTATGAAGCTTGATGGTTCAAAGCAAAACTTCCGTGTTACCAAATTAATGGGATTCTTTGGTTTGAAGAAAGAAGATATCCAATCCGCTAAAGCTGGTGATTTAATCGCCGTTTCCGGAATGGAAGATATTAATGTCGGTGAAACTGTTGTTGACCCTAAGGATCCAGAACCACTTCCAATCCTTAGAATTGATGCCCCAACTCTGCAAATGACATTTGGTACCAACACTTCACCATTCGCCGGCCAAGACGGTAAGTTTGTTACTGCCCGTCAGTTAGGTGATCGTTTGAAGCGTGAACTTCATACCGATGTTTCATTACGTGTTGATGACACTGACACCCCAGGTTCATGGGTTGTTTCAGGACGTGGTGAATTGCATTTGTCTATTTTAGTTGAAACCCTTCGTCGTGAAGGATTTGAATTACAAGTTTCACGTCCAGAAGTTATCTATCGAGATGTTGATGGAACAACTTGCGAACCATTTGAAACTGTTCAAATCGATACTCCTGACGAGTATACCGGTTCAATTATTGATACCCTTTCACAACGTAAAGGTACCATGCAAAATATGGAAACAACCGACAATGGTCAAACTCGTTTGACATTCTTGGCTCCATCACGTGGATTGATTGGTTATTCAACTGAATTCCTTTCATTAACTCGTGGTTATGGTATTTTGAACCATACTTTTGAAAAGTACATGCCAGTTATCAAGGGCTGGAACCCTGGTCGTAAGAAGGGTACCCTTGTTTCAATGAACGCCGGTAAAGCAACCACCTATGCAATGATGGGGATCGAAAGCCGTGGTACATTGTTAATCGATCCAGGTACCGAAGTTTATGAAGGTATGATCGTCGGTGAAAACAACCGTGAGAATGATATCACTGTTAACATCACCAAAGGTAAGAACCTTACTAACGTTCGTGCTGCCGGTTCTGATGATATGGCCCGGATTAACACGCCAACCCATCTTTCACTTGAAGAATCACTTGAATTCTTGAATGAAGATGAATTGTGTGAAGTAACACCTCACTTCATTCGTTTGAGAAAGAAGATTCTTAACTCAAACACTCGTGAAAAAGAAGCTAAGAAGCAACGTCATAACTAAAATTAACTTTTAAATTAAGCCGCAACCAAACCTTAACGGAATGGTTGCGGCTTTTTGAGTTGAAAAGTGGCTTAATTTGGATTTTTTTAAAATCCAATAAACCTCGTTGGCAATCCGCAAAATCGGCCTTTTAATTATGATATAATGTAGGTCGATGTCCGTACATACAATTAGAAAAGTGGAGTTGGACCAATGGGGAAAGAACGTTTAAAAAATCTTGATTATGTTATTTTTATACCATATATCATTATGTCAGTTATTGGGGTTGTAATGGTATACTCTGCCAGTGCAAATATTGCGCTGCAAAACGGTGGAAGTCCGCTGAGTTACCTGATCAAACAACTGATATACATGGTTGTTGGGCTCGGAATTATCCTTTTCATGATAAGAATGAACATTAACTTTTTAAGAAAGCCAATTGTTTTAAAGTTCCTTCTTGGACTATTTGTTTTTGGATTGCTATGGTTGCTGGTGTTTGGTAAAACCATTAACGGTGCTGCAGGGTGGATTCATTTGGGGCCGATTAATATTCAACCGGCCGAGTTTGTGAAGTTCTTTTTGATTATCTGGCTTGCCAACGCCGTTGCTTCAGGGCAGCCCGAAATGACGCTTTCTGTTCGCAGTTGGTTGGATCAGATGAAATGGCCGTTATTTTGGAGTCTTGCTTTGATTGCCCTTATCTTTAAGCAGCCTGATTCAGGTGGGGCAGCCATTAATTTTGCGATTGTCTTTATATTGATCAATTGTAGTGGTTTTTCCTGGAAACGGGCTTTATCCATTATTTATGGCTGTGCCGCCGGTGCATTTTTGATTTTTGAATTGGTTTTGGTGCCAATGGCTAAATCCGATTCTTTCTCCAACTCGTATCGTCTGCAACGAATTGTGGCGTTTACCAATCCGTTTGGACATGCTCAGGGAACCGGTCAACAGGTTGTTAACTCCTACTATGCGATCAGTAATGGCGGCTTGTTTGGTGTCGGTCTCGGTAATAGTGTTCAAAAAACCGGCTATTTGCCTGAACCCAACACTGATTTCATCATGTCAATTCTAACTGAAGAATTAGGTGCAATTGCCGCCTTCCTGGTTTTGGCACTATTGACCGTGATTATTTTGAGAACTATTCAGATTGGCGTTCGCAGCAATGATCCTTATCAAAGTCTGATTTGCTACGGTGTCGCAACTTACATGAGTATTCAAACATTTTTTAACATGGGTGGTGTATTGGGCGTTCTGCCAATTACAGGTGTCACATTCCCATTCATTAGTTACGGTGGTTCCAGTATTTTAACGCTGGCGATGTGTTTAGGACTGGTTCTAAATATTAGTAGTCGTCAGCGGATCGAGCGTCGAGCATTAAAATTGGCTCGAAAGGCTCATTAAAGGAGATGTATTTATGACATTAGATATTCAACCAACAACTGGATTGATCGTTTATCTGCATTCTATTCGTCATTCCAAAAATCTTAAGTCATATGGCAGACTCTATTATGTGTCCAAACGGATGCGTTATGGCTTGATCTATGTTAATAAAGATGAAGAAGAAGCGATTACCAAAAAGTTGTCCTCACAAAATTACGTTAAACAGGTTGTACCATCACATTTGAATGAACTCGTTCATGAAGTGGAAGGTAAAACTGATTTGGATGATGACGATTTGTCAGATGAAGATTATTAAAGTTGAGGTAAGCTATGAGAATTGTATCCGGTAAATATGGTGGTATTCGATTAAATCCGGTAAAGAGTGATAAGACTCGGCCAACCACTGATAAGGTGAAGGAATCGCTGTTCAGCATGACCGGCCCTTATTACCAAGGTGGTAAATTTCTGGATCTTTTCGCCGGTTCCGGAGCTGTCGGAATTGAAGCTGTCTCCAGAGGGATGGATCGTGCAGTTTTGGTTGATCGTCAGTATCAGGCAATCAAGACAATCAAAGAAAATATTGAAAAGATCCATGCTGAAGATCAATTTGACGTCATTAAAGGCAACGCCGAGTCGGTCTTGAAGCAATTAGCTGAAAATAACGTTCAGTTCGACATGGTATTTCTTGATCCGCCATATAAGCTTCAAAAAATTGTGAAAACTTTAGGTGATTTAAAGGCGCTCAATCTTCTTAACAAGGGTGCAGTGATTGTTTGTGAGACAGACAACCATACTGAATTACCTGAAACACTTGAGGGCTTTCAAGCGACCAAGCAAAAAAATTATGGGCTGACCAATTTAACGATTTATGACTATCAAATGGGGAATGAATAATGACAAAAGCTTTATATGCAGGAAGTTTTGACCCAATTACGTTTGGCCACATTGACGTTATTAAACGTGCCAGTCGGATGTTTGACAAGGTCTACGTTGCCATTAGTATTAATACGCATAAGCATGCTTTGTTTACCGATGAGGAACGAGCAGACTTTGCCAGACAGGCCTTGGCGGGAATTGAAAACGTTAAGGTCTTGGTGTCTGAAGAATTGACGGTTAAGCTTGCTCAAAGTATTGGGGCAACTGTATTGGTTCGCGGCGTGCGGGGCGGTAGTGATTTGGATTCTGAAATGTCGATTGCCGGATTGAACGAAAAATTGGACAATCATATTCAAACAATTTTTATTCCAACCGCTGCCAATTACCGTGATCTTTCATCCAGCATGATTAAAGAAATTGCCAAATTCCATGGTAGTGTTGATAAATTTGTTCCAGAACCGGTGGTAAGGGCTTTGAACGAAAAGTACCGGTAATAAAATCCTGTAAGAGAGTGGTGGACTGATGAAAAAGTGGTTAAAAAAGTATCTAATCTGGTTTGCCATTTTAATTTTTATAGCAATTGGCTTCTTGTGGCCGCTTCCCAACTATATTGAGGGACCCGGGGATGCTGCCAATTTGAGTAAAATTGTCAACATTAAGAACCATCCCGACAAGCATAAGGGCCAATTCATGCTGATGTCGGTCAGTATTGCCCAGGCAAGGCCGTTTACATATCTCTATGCAAAGTTGAACCCATACTATTCAATCGAGCCTGAGGAAGCTGTTACGGGCGGTCAGGACATGAAAGAATATAGTAAAGTTCAACAGATTTACATGGATGGGTCCATTAATAGTGCAATTTACACCGCCTATCATCAGGCACATAAAGTCGTCAAGATTCAATATCGAGGCATTTATGTCATGAGCGTGATGAAGAACTCGAAGTTTAAAAATAAGCTGAGAGTGGGCGACGTGGTTGTTGCTTTGGATGGCCATCATTTCAAAAGTTCGCTGGGCTTCATTAAATACGTGAAGCAGCAAAAGTATGGTCAAAAACTGACGGTCACATACAAACGAAACGGTAAGCTGCACAAAGTAACGGAACCACTCGGAATGATTTCCAAGCATCGAGCCGGAATTGGTATTTCACTAACTGATGATATTCAAGTTAAGCCGGCCATTCCAATTAAAGTGAATCCCGGTCAAGTTGGTGGGCCGTCAGGCGGGTTAATGTTCTCGCTTCAAATTTATAGTCAATTGACTAACAAAAATTTGCGGCATGGTCAAAAAGTTGCCGGAACTGGTACCGTTGACGGATTGGGAAACGTTGGTGAAATTGGTGGGATTGATAAGAAAGTGATCACCGCTAAGAAACATGGTGCCAAGATTTTCCTTGCGCCATATGTCAAACCGACAAAATATATTTTGAAGTATGAAGAGGACCATAAGACCAACTATCAACTGGCTAAAGCAACCGCTAAAAAATATGCGCCTTCAATGAAAGTGATCCCGGTTAAAACATTTGACCAGGCAGTTTCAGCATTGGAGAAAAATAAATAGGATTTTCAAAAAAGGGTTAGATAAACTAATCCTTTTTTCGTATGTACATTTTAGAAGGGAGGTACAGCATGGATAGGATACGTGAGTTCATTGATGAATATCTTTATCAGATACTAGGGTCTGTCTGGAAACTATTTAAGCCAAATCAAAATTGAAGCAATGTAAATGGTTTGTAGAAAAACATGCACTAGTTTATCATATCGCGTCGCAATCCGCCGGTAATTCTTCAATTGATTAAAGTAATTCTCGATCAAATGGCGTTCACAATAGACGTAATAATCACAATCCCACTTGTCTTGGGCATTACTTTTAGGTGGAATCGTATATTGACCGCCTTCAGCTTCAATATACTGGCGCAGTTCCTTAGTCCCATAAGCTTTATCGGCAATCAGATTAACGCCGGCTAAAGCTAATTGTCGCAGTAATGGTTCAGCTGCCCGACTATCATGAACTTGGCCGCCGGTAAGGATAAAACATAATGGATTTCCAAGGCCATCCACCACCGCATGAATTTTAGTGGTTCGACCACCACGGCTTAGACCGATGGCTTGATTCTCAACGTCACAGCGGGCGTTTTTTTAGCGCCCGTGGCCTTTTGATGAGCTCGAATGCTAGTTGAATCGAGGCTGATATTTTCCATATCCGGTTCATCGATCAAATCCTTAAAGATCCGTTCAAACAAGCCGGCATCAACCCAACTACGATAACGACTATAGCTGGTTTTCCATGAACCGTATCGTTCAGGAATATCACGCCAGGTGGCGCCACTTTTTAGCAACCAGAGAACCGCATTAAAAACTTGGCGATTAGGTATTTTAGGTGGGCGTCCGGTTTTATAGGGCGGAAAACGGTCCTCAATCCGGGCCCATTGCTCATCAGTAATTTCATAACGTTTCGGAATTGTCATCGGCGAAAACCTCAATTTGTTTTTTATCAAGATTATACACGATTATTTTGTTTCCAGACAGACCCTAATTGGTTTGGTGGCAGTCATTGTTATTTTTATGTTTGTGATTGGTGGAATGCTTGTTGGTAAAAGAAGTGACTCATCCCCCAGTGACGATCAAGCGGTCGTCAGAAGTTCAAGTACATCTGAAGCAGACGCCGGTTCAACATCTGAATCAGCATCGCAACAGCAGCCCAAACAAGTCGCCTCAGGGGCAAATCAGCAAATGTACGTTGACGTTAAAGGAGCCGTTAAGAACCCCGGGGTTTACCAAGTGAGCGCCAATATGCGGGTCGTAGATGCGATTGATTTGGCTGGCGGATATAACCGATCAGCAGATAAGAAGAAAATTAATCTCGCTCAAAAATTGACCGATCAGCAAGTTATCTATGTCCCCATTCGGGGTGAAAAGGGCAGTCCGGTTACTTCAACCGTTCAGGCCGCACCGTCTACACCGGCGGACATAGGGGATGCCTCAGCAGCCGATTCAGCCGCTGGCACAGATTCATCGGCTGCGGGTTCTCAACAAATTAATTTGAATACTGCTGATAAAACCAAGCTCCAAGAGTTGACCGGAATTGGCGAGAAAAAAGCCGATCAGATCATTGCTTATCGCCAAGCTCATGGTCAATTTAAAAATATTGAAGAACTAAAAGAAGTTCCGGGATTTGGTGACAAAACCTTTGCTAATCTAAAATCTTCAATTTGCGTATAGCCCAAATTGTAAAATTGAGATATGATTTACACCAGAGAAGGTGGAATGAAAATGGATAAGCGAATTAAATGGGACCAATATTTTATGATGCAGGCCGTCTTATTAGCTTCAAGAAGTACCTGTGAACGACTATCTGTCGGTGCGGTGATTGTTAGAGATAAGCGCATCATTGCTGGTGGATATAATGGATCGGTTGCAGGTGACGATCACTGTATCGACGTTGGCTGTTATTTGGAGGATGGTCATTGTGTCAGGACAATTCATGCAGAAATGAACGCAATTCTGCAATGTGCCAAATTTGGCGAGCCGACTGACAATGCTGAAATTTATGTGACTGATTTTCCCTGCCTTCAATGTACCAAGATGTTGTTGCAGGCTGGCATCACCAAGATCAATTACTTAAGAAATTACCATAATAATGAATATGCACAAAAATTAATTCGTTTGAAGAATATTGAATTAAACAAAATTAAGTTGACTCAATCCGATATGGACAGAGTGCCATTCGGATCCTATCTGTCTGATTAATTATTAATACAAATTGGCTCATCTTTCCGGCTGGAATCATGCTGCTAATGAGCATGGCGATTTATGGGAATCACTTAATCGGCCTTGGACTATTAGTCATCCTGTGCTTGAGGATTGGATTGTTGCGCAGTCCGCAGATAATGGTTATTTGCATGATGGTGGCGATAATCTTTGCCGGAGTTTGTTGGGTTACACAACTTCAGCTTGCTCAATCCACCAATCAAAAGACACTGACCGTGAAAATATATCCTGACACTGCGAAGGTTGATGGGGCAAATTTAGCTTTTATTGCCAAGCCTGAAGGGGCGGACCAGAAGATGGTGTTCTACGCCCGACTGAAGGACAAAGGCCAGCAGCATTTGTTTATGAATGAGGTCAAACCAATAGTGGTTGAAGCGGCTGGTAAAGTATCGGATTTTTTGCCGGCCACTAATCTGAATCAGTTTGATGCTCGCAAGTATTACCATCACCAGAAGATTTGTCACGCTTTTTTGGTGGAAAATTTTCATATTAAAGGGTCACCACCCAAGCTCTCGATTATTGATCGAATTCACATTATTCGATCAATTTTTAATCATTACTGCGGTCGACTTCCCGAAACGTTGGGAATCTACGCGACCGGTTTGATTAGTGGTTATCGGCCAAACAATTTTTTCGATGAGATGACGGGTGTTAAAAGGTTGGGGCTTTTGCATATATTCAGTATTTCTGGAATGCATGTGGCCTATTTTCTTTCGATTATTGATCAATTGATGGCATGGTTGGGAATTTCTCGATTTCGAAAAGCTGTTATCGCCATCTTATTTTTGGGTGGATATTTTATCTTTTCCGGCGGATCCCCAGGCCTTTTACGGGCAGTCATCATGGCAATTATTGGGATTATTAATCGCGTATTCAAGCTTGGGTTCTCACAACTTGATATTTGGAGCGGTTCATTAATGATCAATTTGCTGATTTTACCCGAGACGATGTTCCTGATGGGCGTTCAGTTAAGTTACGGACTTTCGTTGGGGTTGATTGCTTCTGAAAAATTATCTTATATCAAACAAACTGTTATTTTAAATTTACTAACTGTTCCAATCTTGTTATTTAACATTTATGAATGGCATTTTTTGAGTGTCGCCGTTAATTTAGTTGTGCTGCCAATCTTTGGCCGCGTCATTTTCCCATTGGTGATTGTCGGCGTGGTGAGTGGCTTAGTTGGGACAATGCTCATCCGGCCAATTGACTGGTTCTTACATGTGTTTAACGATGGTTTGAATACCATTAGTCAGTTGCCGGGGATGGTGGTATTTGGCAAGCCGTCATTAATCATTGTTTTGGTGATGGTGACTTTGACGCTTCTTCTGGCAATTTCTGATCGGAGACACTCAAAGCGAATTATGGTGGGATTGTTGTTGACTTACCTTGTTTCGTTTTGTTGGATTCACTTTCCTCGATACGGCGAGGTGACAATGTTTGATATTGGCCAAGGTGACAGCTTTTTAATTCGGGAGCCGTTTAATCGCTCCGTGACGTTGATTGACACTGGTGGAAAAGTTCAGTTTGCTTCTGAAGCATGGCAAAGGGGCACTCAAAAATATCAAGCCAAGCGATTATCGATTAATTATTTGAAAAGTATCGGCATTTCCAAAATTGATAATTTGTGCGTCAGCCATCAGGATGCCGATCACTGTGGCGACCTGCCGGCGTACATTCAAGAAATGGACATCGGCAGGATCCTCGTTCCGTTGGGAATGGATAAGAACCCCGGCTTTATGAAGCGAATTGCCGATCGTCGGCAAACCACCAAGCTGTTATGTGTCAATGACGAAATGCGGGTGGTGGGGCTTCCGGCTGAGATTTATCACCCATATTTAGCAGGGAAGGGTGAAAACCATGATTCAATGGTTTTAGGCACTCAAAAGGGTGGCCTCAGCTGGCTGTTCACAGGGGACTTGGATCGGCCCGGTGAATTGGACACGATTGCCCGTCACCATGGATTGACTGCGGATGTTTTGAAGGTTGGCCATCACGGAAGCAAGACTGCTTCAGACCCGCAATTTATTTCCGCCATCAAGCCGCGGATTGCTTTGATTTCTGCCGGCCGAAACAATCGTTATGGGCATCCCAATGATGAAACCTTGGTGACACTCAAACAGCATAACGTCAGAATTTATAATACCCAAAAACAGGGTATGGTAAGATATATTTATCGAAACAATACCGGACATTTTAAAACTGTCTTGAAAGGCAATGAAGGGAACCTAGAATGAATTATTCGCAATTAATAAAACAATTAAATGCTGGAACTGCCGATCCGGTATATTTGATTATGGGTGACCAGGAATATCTCTCCCAACAAATCAAAAATGCATTCACAAACATTATCCCCGATAGTGAACGGTCAATGAATATTGGCAGCTATGACATGGAAGATACGACCATCTCGGCTGCTGTGGAGGACGCAATCTCCGTGCCGTTTTTTGGTGAGCGGCGGTTGGTGATGATTAACCGGCCATACTTTTTAACCGGAATGAGAACCAAGTCTAAAATTGATCAGAACATTGACGATTTTCTTGAGTATTTGAAACATCCCGAGAAATCCACTGTCATGGTGATATTTGCGCCCTATGACAAGCTGGATTCACGGAAGAAAATTACCAAGGCTCTCAAGAAGGTTGCGGTGACTGTCGAAATTGGCAGTCTTCGCGAACGTGAAATCAAACAGCTGGTTACCGATAAGATCACTTCGGAAGGATTTAAGATTAATCAAGATGCATTGGACCGAATGGTCGAGTTAACCGGCGGTAAGCTGACTTCGATGATGAGCGACCTTCCCAAATTATTTTTATATAATAATGATACTAAAGTGATTGATATTGATTCGGTCAATGGCCTTGTCAGTCGATCAATGGAACAGAATGTTTTTGATCTGGTTAACAGCGTGCTGAAGAAGAATGCCAAGCAGTCAATGGATATTTATCATCAGCTGCTTTTGGAAAATGATGAGCCGATCCGAATCAACGCGGTCTTGATCCAGCAGTTTCGGCTTTTACTGCAGGTGATGATCCTTCAAAAGCACGGCTACTCCCAGGGGAATCTGGCATCAACCCTGAAAGTTCATCCTTATCGGGTTAAGCTCGCAATGCAGACTGTGAGAAAGTTTAGTTATGGTCAGCTGAGGGATGCCTATGTGGGTTTGGTGGATACGGAACGTCAAATGAAGTCGACCCGGCGTCCGCCAGAATTATTATTTGAATTATTTGTGCTGAAATTTATGAAAAGCGTCAGTTAGAAATACGAAAACAGGAGTCGGGATGCCAAATGGCAATTCCAACTCCTGTTTTTATGTAAAAAAGTGTACAAAAAAAGTTGTTAGACTAACTAACAACTGGAAAAGGTTTTATTTAGCTAATTTTGAAGTTAAACGTGACTTGTCACGAGCAGCCTTGTTAGCTTTGATTAAGCCCTTTGATTTTGCATGATCAATTGCGCTGATTGCGTTAATGTATAAATCCTTAGCGTCGTCAGAACCGGCAACTTGTGCCTTTTGGAACTTCTTAACTGCAGTACGGTATGCACTCAATTGAGCAGCGTTACGACGTTGTGCTTTTTCGTTGGTTTTAACACGTTCGATAGCAGATTTGATAATTGGCATTTGACTCACCTCCGAGTATTATTCTTAGTAAAAATTATTAAATTTCAACAAGCATCATTATACAAAAACCAGCCGACTATTGCAACCCAAACTGCGAATGAATATTGCAAAGAGGCTTGTATTTATTAAAAGAATCCGGTATACTAACTTTTGTGTGTTGTACAAGACCTTCGACTTAGTTTGTCGGGTACCACTTCCGTTTACTCAGTTGTTGGCTTCAAAAAAATAAAAAGGTGGTTATATATTATGGCAATTACACAAACCAAGAAGAACGAAATTATCAACAAGTTTGCTCGTCACGAAGGCGATACCGGTTCAGCAGAGGTTCAAATCGCTGTTTTGACTGCAGATATCAACGAACTGAACGAACATATGCGTACTCATCGTAAAGATTATCATTCACAACGTGGACTTATGAAGAAGATTGGTCACCGTCGTAACCTTTTGGCTTACTTACGTGACAATGACGTTACTCGTTATCGTCAATTGATCAAGGACTTAGGTCTTCGTCGTTAATATTAACATTTCAAGAACGGATATTTTCCGTTCTTTTTTTATACATATTTATTTTAAGCAATAACAATCTGTTTTGAAAAATTCGGTTTCAACAAAAAATATGTTAAACTAAAAGAAGCTGAAAACGAACGTAAAAAAGAACAAATTAATTTTTGAGGTGAATCATGAAAAACAAAATAAAAGTCATGGCTATTGGTGGCGTCCGCGAGAATGGTAAAAACATGTACGCGGTTGATATTAATGGCGGAATTTATATTTTGGACTGTGGTCTAAAATATCCTGAAAACGAATTATTGGGAATCGATGTTGTGATTCCCGACTTTAGCTGGTTGGAAGAAAATAAAGATCGGATTGTCGGGGTCTTCCTGACACACGGTCACGCGGACTCAATTGGTGCGATTTCTTACTTCTTAAGTAAGTTTGATGTGCCAGTCTTTGGTTCTGAAATGACAATTGAGTTAGCCAAACTTAATGTGGCGGACTCTGAGGAAATTAAGAGCTTTGATGATTTCCATGTTGTCAGCGAACGCAGTGAAATTGATTTTGACGACATCAAAGTGACTTTCTTCAAGACAACACATTCAATCCCCGGTT
Source organism: Lentilactobacillus kefiri (assembly GCF_009739535.1). GTDB lineage: Bacteria > Bacillota > Bacilli > Lactobacillales > Lactobacillaceae > Lentilactobacillus > Lentilactobacillus kefiri. The sequence goes on along the minus strand of NZ_CP029971.1, from coordinate 266,855 downwards.
CTTTGGGAATTGCCCTTCACACATCAGATGGAATCATTGTTTACACCGGTGATTTCAAATTTGATCAGACCGCTGCGCCAATTTATCAGACCAACTACTCAGCTTTGACCCAATTGGGCGATGAGGGCGTTTTAGCATTGCTTGATGATTCAGGAAATGCTGAAAATCCTAAGCCAAGTGCGTCAGAGAAGAAAATTGCCGAATATATATATGATACATTCAACTATCAAGACAGCCGGATTATCGTTGCCAGCGTTGCTTCCAATATTTTGAGAATGCAACAGGTCTTCAATGCTGCTGCCAGAACTGGTCGGAAAGTTTACTTAACCGGTCATGATTTGGAGCGGATTGTTAAAACCGCAATGGGATTAAATACCCTGAAGCTTCCTGAAGACGATTTACTGATTGGCTCACTTGATGAGCTGAAGAAAATGGCACCTGACAAAGTTGTCATTATTCAGACTGGTAAAATGGGCGAACCCATTAAGGCAATTCAACGAATGGCCAACAAGGAACAAAGTGACATTAATATTGAACCAAAAGATTTGGTATTTATTACGACAACCCCATCTACTGCAATGGAAACAACCGTTGCTAAAACCCGCGATATGGTTTATCGGGCCGATGGTGAAGTTAAGATGATTTCTGATGAGATGAACTCATCAGGTGATGCCAGTCAATCCGATTTACAATTATTGATGAATCTTTTGCATCCAAAGTATATTATCCCTGTTCAAGGAGAATATCGTTTACTTGAAGCCAATGCCAAATTAGCCAAAGAAATTGGCTATACGGATGATCAAATTGTCATTCCGGCAAAGGGTGATGTCATTTCAATTTCCAAGGATGACATTCATCTCGGAAAGGGCGTTGACTTGGCCGACACCATGATTGATGGGATCGGAATCGGCGACATTGGGAACATTGTTCTCCGGGATCGAAAAGTTCTTTCCGAAGACGGTATCTTTGTGGCTGTTGTGACAATTGACCGTAAAAAGAAGCGGATTGTTTCAAGTCCTAAGTTAACTTCCAGAGGATTTGTCTATGTCAAGGCCAATAAAGACCTGATGAAGGATGCAGCCGGCATTATTGAGAAGACGGTTACGAACAATCTTGAACACAAAGAGTTTGATTGGAGCAACTTAAAGCAGGATGTTCGAGAAGACTTAAGCGATTATCTCTACAAGCAGACAAAGCGTCGTCCAGTTATCCTTCCAGTTATTATGGAAGTCAATCAACACCATAAACGTTCAAAGAAAAAGCAAAAAGCGACTGAAAAAGATTAATCAACAAGCGAGTAATTCATTAAATTGAATTGCTCGTTTTCTATAGTAGTGGATGATGGAGGAAATCATGGCTGGAATTACAAAAAACGATCAGGTCATTTTACTTAGTGCCCATGAAGATCTGCAAGACGGCCGATTCAATCAAGTCGTCAACAAGTCTGAACATTTGTTGGAGAAATACCCGAAGATGCTTGAGATAAACGATCTGTATGCAAGTGCGCTCTACAATTTAAAGAAGTTTTCAGAAGCCTACAAGGTCATTCAGGAATTTCAAAATGACTTTATCACTAATCCGCAATACCAGTCGGACGGACTAAAGATATTCTTGGCCAATGATCTGTTCATGGCTGCCAGAGAAGTACTGGCTCACACATCGGCGGACAAGCACCAGCAGCGACAGGCAGTCATTCTTCAAAATGAGGATGCCTACCGTCAACAGCACAGTAACGATTTATCAAAGCAAACAAGACGATTGGCTCATCTTGGTTCACTTCCGGTGTATGAGCAGGTCCACGAAATCACGGTTTCACAGAAGTTGCCTTTAAAGGAATATGTGCTTGCAGCAAAAACATTGCTGAATGATCCCTTTGGCTGGCAGGTTTCAAAGACTCAAGTTCTACTTCAGCTGATGAAAGTGAAATTTTCTGAAAACATCCAGTTGTATTGGCTGGATGGCAAGTCCCACACCATAAGTATTGACGAATTAAAACCATTGGACGAATATCAATCTTTTGTAGCTGTTTTAAAAAAAGTAACCGAGCAATTTGAATCAGAAGATCCAATTAAGCTCGATCTTGTTGAAAAAGAATTATTTACTCAAAGTAATTACATTTTTCCCTATTTTGATGAAGTCATCACCATTCCCAAATTCTGGGCAGAAACTGTGATTGCCCAATCCTTTGGTGGGACTGCATCCGCAGATAGTCCCGAAGAGGAAAGAATGCTGGCTTGGATTAAGCTGATTCATGACCAGGAGATTAAAATTGGTCTCATATAACCAAATTATTTTCGGAAAATAAGGGGAATCTGTTTACAAACAATTGTAGTATCGATATAATACTTAAGGATTCTTCGAAAATTGACTACTTTGTCTTTTCCAGAAGATGTAGTATAATAACACTTAGAAATGCATTGATGTGAATTGATGTAATTCTTGAAAACAACAGGAGGTTTCATTAATGGCAAAAGAACATTATGAAAGAACAAAACCCCATGTAAACATTGGTACTATTGGCCATATTGATCATGGGAAAACTACTTTGACTGCTGCTATCACTAAAGTATTGGCTTCAAAGGGTCTCGCTAAGGCTGAAGACTATGCTGATATTGATGCAGCTCCAGAGGAACGTGAACGTGGTATAACTATCAACACTGCTCACGTGGAATACGAAACTGAAAAGCGTCACTATGCCCATATCGATGCCCCAGGACATGCTGATTACATTAAAAACATGATCACTGGTGCCGCTCAAATGGATGGTGCTATTTTGGTTGTTGCCGCAACTGATGGCCCAATGCCACAAACTCGTGAACATATCTTACTTGCTCACCAGGTTGGTGTTGATTACATCGTTGTATTCTTGAACAAGACTGATTTAGTTGATGATGACGAATTAGTTGACTTGGTTGAGATGGAAGTTCGTGAATTACTTTCTGAATACGATTATCCTGGTGATGATATTCCTGTTCTCCGTGGTTCAGCTCTTAAAGCACTTGAGGGCGACAAGGAGCAAGAACAAGTTATCCTTGACTTAATGGATGTTGTTGATGAATACATTCCAACTCCAGAACGTGACGACAGCAAACCATTCTTGATGCCAGTTGAAGATGTCTTCACTATCACTGGTCGTGGTACTGTTGCATCTGGCCGTATCGATCGTGGTACTGTTAAAGTCGGTGACGAAGTTGAAATCGTTGGTTTGAACGACCAACCATTGAAGTCAACTGTTACTGGTTTGGAAATGTTCCGTAAGACATTGGATCAAGGTCAAGCCGGAGATAACGTTGGTGTTCTTCTTCGTGGTATCGACCGTGATCAAGTTGTCCGTGGACAAGTTCTTGCTGCACCTGGTTCAATCCAGACCCACAAGAAGTTCGAAGGTCAAGTTTATATCTTGACTAAAGAAGAAGGTGGACGTCATACTCCATTCTTCTCAAACTATCGTCCACAATTCTACTTCCATACCACCGATGTTACCGGTGTTATCGAATTGGAAAAGGGCGTAGAAATGGTTATGCCTGGTGATAACGTTACATTCCAAGTTGAATTAACTAAGCCAGTTGCCATTGAAAAAGGTACTAAGTTTACCATCCGTGAAGGTGGCCATACTGTTGGTGCCGGTGTTGTTAGTGACGTTAAGGACTAGTTTCTTTCGTTAAAAGCACACTAAGCTGTGAGGATAATTCCTCACAGCTTTTTTTATATGTTGAGTGTTATATGAAATTAATTTTACATTTTATGATTAATACGTTAAAATAACAATGTTATGCAATTATGAAATTGTAAAAAAATCTTTTGGTCTCGGAGGAAAAAAGATGTCTACAAAATGGGAAAAGAAAGGTACCAATGATGGCGAATTAACTTTCGAAATTGGTACAGATTCAATTAAATCTGGATTAGATCGTGCATTCAAAAAGAACAAGAACAGTATTCGAGTACCTGGCTTCCGTAAAGGAAAGGTTCCTCGTGCAATTTTCACCAAGATGTATGGTGAAGAAGCATTGTACGAAGATGCCCTCAACATTCTCTTGCCTGACGAATATTCAAAGGCTGTTAAAGATGCTAAGATCGAACCAGTTGACCAACCTAAGATTAGTGTTGAGTCAATGGAAAAAGGTAAGCCTTGGGTTATCAAAGCCACTGTTACCGTTAAGCCTGAAGTTAAGCTTGGCGACTACAAAGGTTTGAGTGTTCCAAAGCAAAATACCCGTGTTTATCAAAAAGACGTTGAAGCTGAATTGGAAAAGAAGCGTCAAAGTCAAGCTGAACTAGTTCTTAAAGAAGGTAAAGCTGCTGCAAAGGGCGACACTGTTGTGATTGACTTTGAAGGTACTGTTGACGGCAAGCCATTTGAAGGTGGCAAGGCTGAAAACCATTCTCTTGAATTAGGTTCAAATTCATTTATTCCAGGTTTTGAAGATCAATTAGTTGGTCACAAGGCCGGCGATGATGTTGAAGTTAAGGTTACATTCCCTAAGGATTATCAAGCTAAAGACTTGGCCGGTAAGGATGCAATCTTCAAGACTAAGATTCATGAAGTTAAGACAAAGGAATTACCTAAGTTAGATGATGACTTTGCCAAGGATGTTGACGAAAACGTTGACAGTCTTGATGAATTGAAGGAAAAGATCAAAGACGATCTTAAGAAACAAAAGAAGAGCGAAGCCCGCGACGCAATCGAAGATGCTGCAATTAGTGAAGCAACTGACAATGCCGAAGTTAAAGATATCCCTCAAGCAATGGTTGATGAAGATATCCAACGTCAAATGGACCAATACCTTGCAGGTATGCAACAACAAGGTATCAACCAACAGATGTACTTCCAGTTGACAGGAACTAAACCTGAGGATCTTAAGAAACAATTTGCTGATGGCGCTGACAAACGTGTTAAGACAAATTTGGTTCTTGAAGCAATTGTTGCTGCTGAAAAGATCGAACCATCTGAAGATGATGTTAAGGCAGAAGTTAAGAACCTTGCAAAACAATATGGTATGAAGGAAGACGCTGTTCGCAGTGCCTTAACCGATGACATGTTGAAACATGATATCGCAATCAAGCAAGCAATTGACTTAATTGTTGATTCATCAAAGCAAGACGCTAAAGCAAAATCAACTGAAAAAGATTCTAAAGACACTAAATCAGAAAAATAGTTTTTCTGCTTAATTAAAAGGACCCGTTCATTCGACGGGTCTTTTTTTAGGGGTAAAGCCTATTGATTGCAATTTATATATGTTATGGTAAAGTTACTCTTAGTTGATTATTATATTTAAAGTCCATCTTGGATGGAGGAGTGAATAATTTGTTTGAAGATAACGAATCAAGCGGGCCTATTACTTGCTCGTTTTGTGGAAAAACACAGGATCAGGTAAAGAAAATTGTTGCCGGTCCCGGCGTTTATATTTGTAACGAATGTATTGATTTATGCAAAGAAATCATTGACGAGGAATTAGCGCCAGAAAAATCTTCAGAAGACTTACTGAAGGTTCTTACACCTGCGCAAATTCTGGATAAATTAAATGAATTTGTAATTGGTCAAGAAAATGCCAAACGGACACTGTCAGTTGCCGTTTATAATCACTATAAGCGGGTTAACGAAATGATCAGTGAACCGGACGACGATTTGGAACTTCAAAAGAGTAACATCTGTATCATTGGACCTACTGGTTCCGGTAAGACATACTTAGCCCAAACATTGGCTAAGATTCTTAACGTGCCATTTGCAATCGCTGATGCAACGACTTTAACCGAAGCCGGATATGTTGGTGAAGATGTTGAAAACATTCTTTTAAAGCTTCTGCAAAATGCCGATTATGATGTTGAACGCGCTGAGCACGGTATTATCTATATTGATGAAATCGATAAGATTGCTAAGAAATCAGAAAACGTTTCGATTACTCGTGATGTTTCCGGTGAAGGTGTTCAACAGGCTTTATTGAAGATCCTTGAAGGAACGATTGCCAACGTTCCGCCTCAGGGTGGTCGTAAGCATCCTCAACAAGAATTCATTCAGATTGATACAACGAACATTTTGTTCATCGTTGGTGGTGCCTTTGATGGAATTGAAGGCATTGTTAAGAGTCGTCTTGGTGATAAGACCATTGGCTTTGGAACCAACTCCGACGAAGCTGCCGACGTTAATCCTAAAAACATTATGCAGTCAGTTATTCCTGAAGACCTCCTGAAATTTGGTCTAATTCCAGAATTCATTGGTCGTCTGCCAATTCTGACTGCTCTTGATAAGCTTGACGAACATGATTTGGTTCGGATTTTAACTGAACCTAAGAATGCCTTGGTTAAGCAATACAAGAAACTGATTGAGCTTGACGGTGCCGATTTGGAGTTCGCTCCAGGTGCCCTTGAAAAGATGGCCCAATTGGCAATTGCCCGTGATACCGGTGCCCGTGGCCTTCGTTCCATCATTGAAGACGTTATGCGAGACATCATGTTTGATTTACCAAGCAGAAATGATGTTTCAAAAGTTGTCATCACACCGGAGACGGTTACCGATCATAAAGAACCGGAACTAATCTTAAAACAAGCATCGTAATTCCCAGAAATCTGATGTAAACTTTAGATAGCTTACTGTCAGATTTCTTTTTTATTTAAATAGTTTATTCATTGAAGGAGTGGTTTCATGGAGGTTCACAATGTCGACCTTACAATTAGTGCTGTCGCAGAAAAACAATATCCAAATACCCAATTTCCAGAAATAGCGTTGGTTGGTCGGTCAAATGTGGGTAAATCTTCATTGACCAACGTCCTGATTAATCGGAACAAATTTGCTCGTACTTCAAGTCAGCCTGGTAAGACCCAGACTCTCAACTTTTATAACATTGAAGACAAACTCTATTTTGTTGACGTTCCAGGTTATGGATATGCCAAAGCTTCAAAAGCCAGCCGTGAAAAGTGGGGCCGGATGATTGAAACATACTTAACCAAGCGTGAGCAGCTTAAAGGCGTTGTGACCTTGGTTGACGGGCGTCATGCACCCACAGATGACGATATTTCAATGCATAATTGGCTGAAATACTACAATATTCCGATGCTGGTTGTGGCAACCAAGATGGATAAAATTTCCGGTGGTAAATGGAATAAGCAGGAATCGTTAATCAAAAAGACTCTCCAACTCGATTCAGATGAGCCGTTGGTCCTGTTTTCCGCATTAACCAAAACGGGTAAAAATGAAATTTGGCGTTGGATTGAGGGGAGAATGAAACGATGAATTTTGATGATTATCAAAAAGCAGCTAATCGGACATTAATGGGCAATGAACAGGTTTTAACTAATTGTGTTTTGGGCCTAACAGGTGAGTCGGGTAAAGTTGCTGATTTGGTTCGTAAATATACATTTCAAAGTCAACAACTGGATCATGATCAACTCGTCAAGGAAATGGGCGATGTTCTCTGGTATCTGTCTCAGATTTCAGAGTGGGCCGATATTCCATTCGACGAAGTTGCCAGTGATAACATTAAGCGACTTAAAAAACGTTACCCTGCTCAACATGGTGGCGTCAATCAAGTTAATATTTAAATTTCGAAGCAGCCGGAGTAATCTTTGGCTGCTTTTTTCATTCCGATTTTTCTAAAATGCCGTCAAAAACTGTATAATCGACATAATAAATTCGATAATAGTGAATAAAACATAAAAACAGTTGCATTAAATGAATATTGGTGTTAATCTCAATACATTGAATTTTTAGAAGATGAGAGGGAATATATATGTCAGAAAATAATAAAGTTGTTTTAGCTTATTCCGGTGGTTTGGATACCTCAGTTGCAATTCCTTGGCTGCATGACAAGGGCTACGATGTGATTGCCTGCTGTATTAATGTTGGTGAAGGAAAAGATTTGGACTTCATCAAGCAAAAGGCATTGAATGTTGGTGCCATTAAGGCATATGTCATTGATGGACTTGATGAATTTGCCGACAATTACGCATCCGTTGCATTAAAAGCCAATGCGATGTATGAAGGTTCATACCCATTGATTTCAGCATTGTCACGTCCATTAATTTCAAAGACGCTTGTTCAAGTTGCCCATCAGGAACATGCCGTTGCCGTGGCCCATGGTTGTACTGGTAAAGGAAATGATCAGGTTCGTTTCGAAGTTGCCATCCATGGTCTTGACCCACAGCTTGAAGTTTTAAGCCCAGTTCGTGATTGGCACTGGTCACGTGAACAAGAAATCGAATATGCCAAGGACCACAACATTCCAATTCCAATTGATTTGGACTCACCATACTCAATCGACGCCAACATTTGGGGCCGTGCCAATGAAGCCGGAATTTTGGAAGATCCATGGCAAAGTGCACCTGAAGATGCTTTTGCAATTACGAATCCAATTGAAAATACTCCTGATACTCCAACTCAAGTTGAAATCACATTTGAAAAAGGAATTCCAACTGAGTTAAACGGCAAGAAAATGAAGTTTTCTGAAATTATTCAGGAATTAAATGAAACTGCCGGTAAAAACGGTGTTGGTCGAATTGATCATATTGAAAACCGTTTGGTTGGTATCAAGTCTCGTGAAGTTTACGAAGCACCTGCTGCCACTGTCTTGTTAAAAGCTCATAAAGAGTTGGAAGACTTAACGTTTGAACGTGACTTGGCTCATTTCAAACCAACTGTTGAAAAACAACTCAGCGAACTGGTTTACAATGCATTGTGGTTCTCACCTTTAATGGATGCCATCCAATCATTTATTGATAAGTCACAAGAAGTTGTGAATGGAGTCATTAAGCTTCAATTATTCAAAGGAAACGTGATGGTTCTCGGACGTAAATCAGATTCTTCACTTTACGATAAGGATTTGGCAACCTACACTTCTTCAGATTCATTTGATCAAGAAGCTGCCAAAGGCTTCATCAAACTTTGGGGACTTCCTACTCAGGTTTATCAACAAGTTGCGCTTAAGAACAAGAACTCACAATTTGTTAAAGCCGTTACCAAGTCTCAATTAAAAGATAAAGTATCTGTTCATGAACAAAATTCTTCACATACGGGAGCTAAAAAATAAATGAGCACTAAGAAATTATGGGGTGGTCGTTTTCAGGAACAAGCAGCAGAATGGGTCGATCAGTTTGGGGCTTCGATTTCATTTGACCAATTAATGGCCGATGAAGATATCGAGGGCTCACTGGCTCATGTCAAAATGCTTGGGCATACCAAAATTTTACCGATGGATGATGTTGATAAGATTGTTGCCGGGTTAAACGACCTGCGAAAAGATTTACATGCCGGCAAGCTGCATTTTACAGTTGAAAACGAAGACATTCATATGAATATTGAAGCGTTATTAACTGACCGGATCGGACCGGTTGCCGGGAAATTGCATACTGCGCGTTCCCGAAATGATCAAGTGGCAACTGATTTTCATTTGTACTTGAAAAATCGTTTGCCTCAAGTCATTGACGAAATCACCACCCTGCAAAAGACCTTGGTTGAAATGGCAGAAAAGAATGTTGAAACCATCATGCCTGGATATACCCATCTGCAGCATGCTCAGCCAATTTCATATGGTCATTACCTGATGGCCTACTATCAGATGTTGAAACGTGATAAAGAACGTTTTGAGTTCAATATGAAGCACACGGATATTCTGCCTCTGGGCGCAGCTGCGTTAGCAGGGACCACTTTCCCAATTGACCGTGAATATACGGCCAAGGAACTTGGATTTGGACAAGTCTATCCAAACTCCTTGGATGCTGTTTCGGATCGTGACTTTGCGCTGGAGTTTTTGAGCAACAGTTCAATTCTGATGATGCACTTGTCACGTTTCTGTGAAGAAATCAGTATGTGGGTCAGCCATGAGTTCAAGTACCTTGAACTGAGTGATGCTTATACAACCGGTAGTTCGATTATGCCGCAGAAAAAGAATCCTGATATGGCGGAGCTGATCCGTGGTAAATCGGGTCGGGTTTATGGTCATTTGATTGGCCTGCTTTCAACGATGAAGTCATTGCCTCTGGCCTACAATAAAGACCTCCAGGAAGACAAAGAGGGAACTTTTGACACTGTTAAGACGCTCCTACCTTCTTTAAAGGTGTTCAATGGGATGCTGAAGACTGCCAAGCCGAACGTCGAACGGATGAAGCATGCAACTGAAAACGACTTTTCAAACGCAACCGAGTTGGCTGATTATTTGGCTGCCAAGGGCATTCCATTCAGACAGGCCCACGGAATTGTTGGTAAGCTTGTCTTAAAGGGCATAGAAACCCACCAGAACCTTCAGGACATGTCCTTGGAGGAACTACAGGCTGCCTCACCTAAAATCGAAGAGGATGTCTATCATGACCTCAAATCAGAGGTTGCGGTCGAACGTCGTCATTCTTTGGGTGGAACCGGCTTTGATCAAGTCCGTTTACAGATCAAGAATGCCAAGAAAGAATTAGGCGAGTAGCGGCACGCTGCTTTTCTGCATATATATTTTCATGAAATTCAAAAAAAGGACTATGTCATTTCGACATAGTCCTTTTAAATATGCTTATTTTATGATCGGGTACGGGTTTCACTTGGAACTAAAACCATTTTTTCTTTGGTCGTTCTTCGTTCTTACGTTTTTTATCTTTATCTTTTTTATCGTGTTTTAAAAACTTGTCTCGTTTCTTGTCTTCAGGATCCATTTCAGCAAATTTGCCGAAGATCGCATCCATGTCATTTTGGCGATTAACCTTTAATGCCATTCTGATTCATCTCCTTACTCTATTACGAGATAACTATAGCAAAGATTGCCTTAAAAGTCACACTTATTGGCCACTTCTTAAATCACAATGAATATTTGCATGAATAATGTATAATTCTAACTTATTTTAGATTTTTATTGCATAAATTATGTTTTTGGTGTAACGTATTGGTTATTATAATTTTGGGAAGAGGGAACGTAATGAAGAAGAATTTTAAAGCTATTATCCAAGTTATTATGATGATTACGACCATCCTTGCTTTAACGGTGGTATCTACGAGTCATGCTTCTGCTGCTGATAATTCGCTGCAGAGAGTTAAACAACGTGGTGAACTGATTATGGTTACCAGTCCTTATTATCCGCCATACGAATTTCAAGTGAATAAAAAGGGCAAGGATCATATTGTTGGGATGGATATCGATGTTGCCAAGAAGGTTGCCAAAGATCTTCACGTTAAGCTTGTGATTAAGAGTATGAATTTTGACTCACTGTTGGTTGCGATTCAGACTGGAAAAGCCGACATGGCGATTGGTGGTATTAATCCAACGGCGGCTCGTCGACAAAGCGTTGACTTTTCAAAGATTTACTATACCGGCGGTCAAAGTTTTCTGATTAATGCCAATGACGCAAATAAGTATAAGAGCGTCAAGAACTTGCGTGGTGCCAAGATTGGTGCCCAGACCGGTACCTTGCAATATGGGTTGGCAAAGAAGAAGATTCCCGATGCAACTGTTAAGGGGATGGATAAGTCAACCGACTTGGTACTGGCATTGAAGACCCACAAAATTGATGCGTTGGGAATTGAAAAGCCCAGTGCCGAAGCTTATGTTAAAAATGATTCCGGATTAAAGATGATTCCATCCGGCTACGATTTAAACAAAAACGAAACCGGTGTTGCTATTGCCTTCAAAAAGGGCTCGAACAGTTTGGTAACGGCCGTTAATAAATCAATTGATCAAATTCAAAAGAAAAATCTAACCGAACAGTATTTGGCAAATGCCGGAAAGTATATGAAGGTTAACACGGTTAATACTTCGATGTTCCATTACTGGAAGTACTTTGCCAAAGGTGTTGAATACACGGTTCTGATTTCAATCGTTTCAACTTTCTTCGGTGTCATCATTGGGGTTGTCTTGGCATTGATGCGATTCTCCAAGCAAAAATGGCTTCGTGGCCTTGCAATTAGTTATACCGAATTTATTCGTGGAACACCTTTGATGGTTCAAGTCTTGTTTGTTTACTTTGGAATCGGTGTGGTGGTGAACATTCCAGCGTTGATTTCAGGGATGATTTCCGTGTCGCTGAATAGTGGTGCCTACGTTGCTGAAATTATTCGTGGCGGAATTAATTCCGTTGCAAAAGGGCAAACGGAAGCTGCCGCCAGTCTTGGATTATCAAAAGGTGATTTGATGCGATTCGTTATTTTGCCGCAAGCATTCAAGAATATCTGGCCAGCTTTGGGTAACGAATTCATTTCACTGATTAAGGAAAGTTCCATTGTTTCAATTATCGGAGTTACCGATTTGATCTATCAGTTGAACATCGTTCGGGCGGATACGTATCGTGGTGTCATGCCAATCTTTGTCGCAATGCTGCTGTACTTTATCATGACATTTGCACTTACACGTGTTCTGAATCACTTTGAAGGGAAGATGAAACATGCAGGATAAAAAAGTTCTCGAAGTTAATCATTTAAGTAAAAAGTTTGGTAAAAATGAAATTCTCAAGGATATCAACGGGACTGTTAAATCCGGCGAGGTTATCTGTGTGATTGGCCCATCCGGAGCCGGAAAAAGTACTTTTCTCCGTTGCTTGAATTTATTGGAAAAGCCAACATCCGGTGAAGTTAAATTTGACGGAACCGACTTAACCAATGTTGATGAAAAGCAGTTGATCAATCTGCGTGAACGAATGGGAATGGTTTTTCAAAGCTTTAATCTCTTCCCGAACATGACGGTGATTGAAAACCTTAAGCTGGCACCGATTCGTGTTAAACATATGAAAGATGACGAAGCTCAAAAAGTTGCCATGCATTTATTGGACAGAGTTGGCCTCAAAGAAAAAGCCAATGCCTATCCAAGCAGCTTGTCAGGTGGTCAACAACAACGGGTGGCCATTGCCAGAGCCTTGGCAATGAACCCGGAAGTCATGTTATTTGATGAGCCAACCAGTGCGTTGGATCCTGAAATGGTTGGTGAAGTTCTGGAAGTTATGAACGAACTTGCCAAAGAAGGAATGACCATGGTTGTGGTTACCCACGAAATGGGCTTTGCCAAAGAGGTTGCCGATGAGGTTTGGTTTATGGCAGATGGCTATATTCTGGAAAGAAACAAACCTGGTGAATTGTTTGACAACCCTCAAAATGAACGGGCAAAAGATTTCATTGGCAAAATCATTCAAAATGTCTAACCGACTGACTAATCTTGAGTGAATCAAATTTGAATCAACAATGACAATAAAAAAGGAATCCCAGATGATGTATTTAAAATCATTGGCAGGATTCCTTTTTTGGGATAGTTGGTGCAAAACGATGTGCTTGTTTGATTGAGTAAATGTGAGTGTTGAAGACCGTTTATCCCCAGTTCGTATCAGTTGAACCAAACATATATTCGATGTATACTTTTAAATTGAATATTATGAAAGGAGTGAGTTTTTTGGCGAATGAATATATCGAACATAAGTTGGCTTTATTGCCTGATATGCCTGGTTGTTACCTGATGAAAAATATCAACGGTAAGATCATTTATGTTGGAAAAGCCAAAAACTTAAAGAACCGGGTTCGCTCATATTTTAAGAGCAGTCATGAAGGTAAAACGGCCCGGTTGGTCTCCGAAATTGCCGATTTTGAATACATCGTGGTTTCCAGCGACAAAGAAGCATTTTTACTGGAAATTACGTTAATTCAAAAACACCGGCCATATTTCAACATCAAATTAAAACAGGGGAACGGCGGGTACCCATACATTAAGATTACTAATGAACGTGACCCGCAAATTAAAATCGTCAATACCTTGCTTAAAGATGGCGGCTTTTATTTTGGCCCTTATCCAAACGTTTATGCAGCTGATGAGACGGTGAACTTCTTACAGAAGGTATATCCGCTCAGACGCTGTAATGGATTTCAAAATCGACCTTGCCTGTATTACCACATGGGCCAGTGTCTGGGTGCCTGCTTCAAAGTGGTTCCCGAAGAGGCATATGCCAAACAGATTAAGCGGATTAAATCATTTCTGAATGGGAATGTTGCCCATGCCAAACAAATGTTGACTGCCAGAATGGAAAAGGCAGCCTCGAAGATGGAATACGAGCGGGCAGCCGAAATTCGTGATTTGATCAAATATATTGAAATCACGGTTGAAAAGCAGAAAATTATTTCAAACGATAACACCCCTCGAGATATTTTTAATTATTATATGGACAAAGGCTGGTTATCTATTCAGGTGTTCTTCATTCGTCAGTCACGATTAATGAAGCGTGAAAAACGATTATTTCCAATTATTGACGATCCTGAAGAAGAAATGGTCAGTTTCATTTCTCAATTTTACAAGCAGAAGAATCAAATCTTGCCAAAGGAAATTCTGGTACCCAAATCACTGCCAACTGATGTGATTAGTCACGTGGTGGAAGACGTACCCGTTAGAACGCCACAGCGGGGTCAGAAACGTGACTTACTGGAGATGGCAGGTAAGAATGCCAAGATGGTCTTAGAGGAGAAATTCAGGCTGTTAGAGCTGGATGAGAGCAAGACAACCGGGGCAATGAAAGAATTAACCGATGCCATGGGAATTGCCCCTGGTCATAAGATCGAAGCTTTTGACCACTCACACATTCAAGGAGCCGACCTGGTTTCGGCAATGGTTGTTTTCGTGGATGGCCAACCTAATAAGAATTTATATCGGAAATACAAATTGAGAACCGTCCACCATGCCGATGAAGCTGCAAGTACAAAGGAAGTCATTCGTCGACGCTACACCAGATTACTCAAGGAACACGCTGAAATGCCCGACCTGATTTTAATGGATGGCGGGACTATTCAGATGAACGCCGTTAAAGATGTTCTGGTAAATGAACTGGGACTGGACATTCCGGTTGGTGGCATGGTCAAGAATACCCATCACCAAACGGCCGACTTATTATTTGGTAATCACGATACACCGCTTCAACTGAATCCAAAAAGCCAGGGATTTTACCTCCTGCAGCGAATTCAAGATGAAGTTCACAGATTTGCGATTACCTACCATCGTAAAGTTCATACGAAGAATTCTTTGAGTTCTCGTTTGGATTCAATCGCTGGAGTTGGTCCTAAGACCCGAAACAAGCTTTTGCGAAAATTTGGATCATTGAGGAAAATTTCAAATGCTTCGATTGCCGATCTCCGCAAACTTGGAATTTCGGAAACTGTAGCGCAAACCATTAAGTTCTCGTTGAGTAAGATTGATGAAGAACGTAAGGTAACTAATTATCAAGATAAAAAATTAACCCACTAGGGATCAATTTTCATGGTCATTTTCAAGATTATTTTGACCTGGTGTGCGAAACTCGGTATACTGCTAGAGTATTGAACATGTAACTAACGACTTAGGATTAATTAAAATGGTGATAAGATGTTTGTTGATCAAGTAAAAATTAATGTAAAGGCTGGAAACGGCGGAAACGGTATGGTTGCTTTCCGACGCGAAAAATATGTTCCAAACGGAGGCCCTGCCGGAGGTGACGGTGGCCGAGGCGGAAATGTCATCTTTAAAGTGGATTCAGGAATGAATACCTTGATGGATTTCCGTTACCATCGAAAGTTTAAAGCTGCAAATGGCGGCAATGGTGCCAACAAATCTATGACCGGTCGTAGTGCCGATGATTTGGTTATCCCAGTCCCAGAAGGAACAACGGTAACCAACACTGAAACGGGTGCCGTCGTCGGGGATTTAACCAAACCCGATCAAGAATTGGTTGTTGCAAAAGCCGGCCGTGGTGGCCGTGGCAATATTCATTTTGCAAGTCCAACGAACCCGGCACCTGAAATTGCTGAAAATGGTGAACCAGGGGAGGAAATTTCCCTTAGCCTGGAATTGAAAGTTTTGGCAGATGTCGGACTGGTTGGGTTCCCTTCAGCAGGGAAGTCGACACTTTTGTCGGTCATTACCAGTGCCAAACCGAAAATTGCCGGCTATCATTTCACAACGTTGGTTCCTAATCTTGGAATGGTCAGATTGGATGACGGGCGTGATTTTGCTGTCGCTGATTTACCTGGATTAGTTGAGGGAGCTTCGAATGGAGTAGGATTGGGATTCCAATTCCTGCGTCACGTTGAACGAACCCGTGTTATTCTTCATTTAGTGGACATGTCCGGAATTGAAGGCCGTGATCCATTCGATGATTATTTGGCAATCAATAAAGAATTGGAACAGTATGATGAACGAATCTTGAAACGGCCACAAATCATTGTGGCAACCAAGATGGACCTACCTGATGCTGAAGATAATCTTCAGGAGTTCAAAAAACGTTTGAATGAATCTCAAGATAGTCAGACAGATGTTCCTGAGATTTTCCCAATTTCTTCAGTCACTCATACCGGTTTAACCGAATTAATTCGCAAAACAGCCGACCTATTAGATACAACTAAGCTGTCAGATTTGGAGAAGCCACAGGATACGACCAAGCAATATGATTACAAGCCAGCTGACTCTAGTGACTTCCATATTTCATATGATAAAGAATATGAATCATGGGTTATTACAGGCGACAAGATTGAACGTCTGTTTAAGATGACCAATACCGAACATGATCAAAGTATGCTAAGATTTGCACGTCAAATGCATGGTATGGGAATCGATGATGCCTTACGAAAAGCTGGGGCTAAAGATGGCGATACAGTCACTATCTTGGACTTCTCATTCACATATGTTGAATAGTTAAAAATCAAATTCATATAGGGCAGGGAATATTTCAATGCAACAGGTTCAAACAAAAAAACATGTAAAACGGCTTAAGCATAGCCGGTATATAACTGGTTTTGATGGTATTCGAGCACTAGCGGTAGTTGGTGTTATCATTTACCATCTGTTGCCGTATAAGCTGCAGGGTGGGTACTTGGGAGTGCCAACCTTTTTTGTAGTATCCGGCTATTTGATTACTGATCTCTTGTTACAGGAGTGGGAGCAAAACGGCAAAATTGATTTTTGGGGCTTTTATGCCCGAAGAATTAAACGGCTGTATCCTGCCCTGGTGTTTATGCTGGTGGGAACCGGCACATACATAACACTTTTTCAACGGTCGCTGTTGACCAATTTACGATCGATTATTACGACCAACATGCTTTACGTCTACAACTGGTGGGAAGTCGGTCACGGTCAAAGTTATTTTGACCGGTTCAACGGGGAATCACCGTTTACCCACTTGTGGTCACTGTCCATTGAAGGACAATATTATTTAATTTGGCCGTTAATTTTAACGGCAATGATTTTGATCATTCGCAAACGAAGAACAATTGCCAATATCTTACTTGTTTTGGCAATTGGCTCCGGGGTCCTAATGGGCTTGCTATACACCGGCCCAGCTACTTTGAACCGGGTTTACTATGGTACTGATACCCGGATGTTCTCAATTGTCTTTGGTGCTTTACTGGCTGTGATTTGGCCATCAACTCACTTAAAGAAGCATGTATCAACCACTTCTCGATGGACACTGAACGTAATCGGACTTATTTCGATTGCCATTATTGCTTACCTTTACTTCCAACTTTCCGGCCAAAATACCTTTACGTATCGCGGCGGAATGTTCATCATGGCAATTGCTTCAACGACCTTGATTGCCGCTTGTGCCCACCCAGGTGCAGATATTAACCGGTGGCTGACCAACCCGGTATTTCATTGGATTGGTACCAGAAGTTACGGAATCTATCTTTATCAGTTCCCGGTCATGATTTTTTACGAAATCAAAGTTCAAAATATCGCATCGCATCCTTTGATGCATGCAACGATTGAGATTGCCTTGATCATGATTATCAGTGAACTGTCATACCGTTACATTGAAGCGCCATTAAGACATTACAAGTATTCAAATCTTGGCCGTTCAATTTACGAATTTTTCCAACCAAGTTCAGTTTACGGTTGGAAGCGGCTATGGTTGGTTCCAGCTCTGTTCCTAATTGGTGTATCGGTCTATGGTAGTGCCATTTCACCAACCAAGGATGCCAAAAATGTTTTGCAGGAAAACATTACGCAAAACGAAAAAGCTTCCAGTGCGAAGAATAAAGCTGCCTTGGCCAAGCAAAAGAAGGCTTCCAAGCTTTCTGCAAATCAAAAGCGGATGAAGAAGCTTTTGAAGAAGAAGCTAACTGTTAAGCAGTACAAGATTGCCAAGCACTATGGTTTGAATAAACGTCAATATTTGATGGTTTATCAACAACCACTAACGGCTATTGGAGATTCAATTTTGGCCGATAACAGTCGAGATCTTCAGCACGTATTCCAGAACGCCTATGTTTCAGCTGCAGTTGGCCGTCAGATATGGCAGGCAGGGCAAGTGTTGACGCAGATGAAGAAGAAAAACGAACTTGCTCCCAACATTTTAATTAATTTGGGAACCAATTCTCCGATGACATCTGCACAGATTAACTCGGTTATTAAATCAATCGGTCCTAAGCACCAGATTTTCTGGGTAACCACTCATGTGCCAACCAGAAACTGGGAGTCTGAAGTTAACCGGACGATTCGAGCTGCCGCCAAACGCCATAAGAATGTCCATGTTGTTGATTGGCATGCATACAGTTTGAATCAGCGAGACTGGTTCTGGCAGGATAATGTCCATCCAAATCCAAAAGGAAATGTTCATTACACGCATTTGATTGCAAAATCAATTAGTGATTTTTACGATAAAAAATAACAGTTTTCCAACTGTTGAATATACAAAAAAGAACTGAGACAAAATGATCATTTTGTCTCAGTTCTTTTTATTTCCCTGTTTGTAAAATTAAGTTAGAAATTTAAAAAGCCATTTGTGATAGACTTTTGAGTGTTGAAATCAAAAGAAAGGCTGATCACAAATGACCTATACTCATCTTACCATAGACGAACTCACTACAATTTATTCCTTTTGGAAGCTCAATAAAAAGGCTTACCGAGTAGCACCAGCACTCCACCGGAGTGCTGAAACCGTTTATCGCATCTATCGTTTTCTTGACGCTGGCGGTACGCTTATTGATTACCAACAACATTATCGACGGCACAAACAACATTGTGGGCGTAAGCCCATTCAACTAGCCCCTGATGAACTGGTTTATATCCAAGCCAAAATTCAAGCGGGGTGGCAACCAGATACAATTATTAATCGCCACGAACGTTCTTTTAGCTGCGGCGTACGAACCCTATATCGCATTTTCAAACATGATGCTTTTGGCTTGTTCGCCAAAGATTTACCCATGCATGGTCAGCGTCACCCTAATGGGTACGTTGAACGACGAGGAAAAGCTGGGCAATTGGGCAGAGATTTAAAAACCCGTTATCAGGACTATCCTAATTTTAAACGAGAATTCGGTCATTTAGAAGGCGACACGGTTCAAGGCAAAAACCATCAGGGTGCCGTAACCACACTGGTTGAACGGCAGACCAAGGTCGCAATTGTTTTGAATTCACATACCAAGTCATCACAAAACGTCAATCGTAGTTTAGCAGCCTGGTTGACGAAGCTGCCACGCCACTTGTTTAAGTCCATCACGTTTGATAATGGTAAGGAGTTCGCCGGTTGGCGAACGATTGCTAACCAGTTTGATTTAAATATTTACTTTGCCGCTGTAGGAGCACCCAATCAACGTGGGTTGAATGAAAACACCAACAACTTACTTCGTAAGGATGGGTTGCACCATGATCTCATCATGGACCAGCTATCAGATGAATTTGTCCAGGCTGTTGCTAGTCGACGGAACCATATTCCCAGAAAAAGTCTCAATTATCAAACACCACTTGAGGCATTCGTAAATCAAATCACTGATGAGCAGCTAAAATTTCTAACTTAATTTGACATTTGAAGTTTCTAATTTAAATTAACAGTGAGTGTTGAATCCGGTGCGTCCGCAACTTTCTTTTGATTGGTTGTATAAACCGGTCCAAACTTAATGGCCAACTTGGTTGCCGGATGACTTGCATAATCGTGAAGGTAGCCAGTCATGGCGAAGCTGACGGCTTTACCGGAATTGATTCGGTTGCCGGCTGATGAATCCGTGAGCTGGTCAGCAGTTGTCAGTGTCTGCCCCTGATTGGTTTTAACGTAGTCAACGCCGTTCAAAGCAATTTTAATGTCATAACGATTGGTAACGATATAGTTCAGCACAAATGTGTAGTAGGTGTCAGGGATGGTCTGCAGGTTCAAAACCTGTTCGACGGCTTCCTTAGCTTCAGGTGTTTTTGCAGTATTTTTAATAATCCGAACTTGATTAACTTTGTAGGTTAATTTACCGGATTGAATGTCGAGAGGCTGAGTTGAAACGGCAGCAAGCTGTTGACGGGTTCCGAAGCGGTCAAATGTAAACTGATGTTTTTTACTCAGATCACCATTTTTAACGTAGTGTGAATTGTGTTGGACTGACTTGGGCACTTTGTACTGATAGTTGTCCAGTGATTGACTTGAACTGGAAGCGGCCGAAGAACTTGATGAATCGTTAGCCATATTTGCACTGAATGATTTTTTCTCGTTTGCTTGATTTGCCTTGTTGCCACCGCAGCCTGCCAAACCGACTGCGAGGAACGCAGACAAGATTATTAAGTATCCTTTTGCTTTCATGTTTTTATCCCCTAATAAAATACAATTGATTTATTAACAATTCTAAACCCAAAAACCAATTGATGATCATTTAAGGTTCTCAAATCGGTTTTAAGAGAAAGTTGTCTGGTTCGGGTCATAAACTGATCTAAGGTTATTGTAGCAAATCCACCGTGAGATGGAGATGTTTTGCCCAACAATAAGGAATCTTTATCAATTAACAATTCATTGACGGGCAGAAAGTGTTTCCCTTCGGCAATTAAAATTGTTAACTTCGGATTTAGTGTACTGCTGGCACGGAAAAACTCATCCAAATTGATGATAACCCCCTCCCTTCTAATTATTATTTTATCGTAATTATGATACAATTGAAAAGTGATTTTAGGAGTCAGCATAAGGCTGGCTTTGTCATTCGATTTTAAAAAATAAGGAAACGATAATAATGCAGATTGAATTTTTAGGAACTGGGGCAGGGTCTCCAGGCAAGTTTCGAAACGTTTCAAGTTTGGCACTTCGACTGTTGGATGAAATCAACTCAGTGTGGTTGTTTGACGTCGGCGAGGGAACCCAGCACCAAATTCTTCGTTCAACTATCCGGCCTCGAAAAATAGAAAAAATATTCATCAGCCATTTACACGGTGATCACATTTTTGGCCTGCCTGGTTTATTGAGCAGCCGGTCATTTCAAGGTGGAAATACACCGTTGGATATATACGGACCTCAGGGAATTAAAGAATATGTCAATGTCAGTTTGAAGATCTCTGAAAGTCGATTATCTTACAAGATCAGGTATCATGAGCTTCCGAAAGATACTGACGGAAAGATTTTTGAAGGTAAGAAGTTTACTGTCTATGCCGCACCGTTAGATCATCGAATTACCAGCTTTGGCTATCGGGTTGTTGAACACGATCACCCGGGTGAATTGATGGTTGATAAGCTGACGGAACTACACATTCCGTCGGGACCAGTATACGGAAAGTTAAAAATGGGGCAAACGGTTAAGCTTGAAGATGGCCGGGTCATTGATGGAAAAGAAATGATCGGTCATTCTCAACCTGGTCGAATTGTCACGATTATCGGAGACACGCGAAAGACTGCCAACGCTGTCAAGCTCGCTGATCATGCTGATGCGTTGGTTCATGAGAGTACCTTTGGTAAAGGGGAAAACAAGCTCGCAAGGAACTATTTCCACTCAACTAATATGCAGGCGGCTCAAATTGCCAAGCAGGCCGGTGCCAAGATGCTTTTATTGAACCACATTTCGGCCCGATATACAGGCAAGATGGCTCATGAACTCGAAAAGCAGGCTCAGACCGTATTCCCCAATACAAAAGTAGTCAAGGACTTTGATGTCATTGATATACCATTTGAAAAGAACTAATAAGTATTTCCGGGGGGATTCACTTTGAAGAAACAAATTAGCACAATTCTCAGTATTATTTTGATTATTATTATCGCAATTTTTGCGTTAATGAATTTTGAATCTGTTGAAGTTAATTTTGGCTTTGCATCTTTGAAGGTACCATTGGTGTTGTTAATTTTAATTAGTTTATTGATTGGCGCACTTGTTATTTTCCTGTTTTCATCCACTCAAAACGTGAAGAAAAACCGACAGTTCAAACAGTTGGAGTCTGAAAGCCAACAAAAGCAGAATCAGTTGAATACTCAAATTGATGAGCTCAACGATAACTTGAAAGCTTTGGAGACCAGACTGAAGAACTCAACCGGCAAACAGGAAATTGGCAGCCGTGATCAACAAATCAGTGATCTGGAAGATGAAATTGCGAAATTAACCGAAAAATTATCTTCGGAAAAGTAAGGTAGAGTGTTTTAATGATCAATTCCAAGTTTAAATGGCAACTTGACCAACCAGCCAACCAGGATGTAGTTGATAAATTGTCAAAGGATGCAAATATTGACCCGTTTGTTGCCAAATTATTGGTACAGCGGGATATTACAACTGCAGAAGGTGCGGAGAGTTTCATGAATCCTTCTGTCAGCTCATTTCACGACCCGTTTTTGATGCATGACATGAAAAAGGGGATCGACCGGATTCGACAGGCTGTTGAAAAAGGCGAGCACATCACCGTTTACGGTGACTATGATGCCGATGGTATTACCAGTACGACGATTATGTATGAGACGTTGAGTGATCTTGGAGCCGATGTTGACTACTATATTCCCAACCGATTTACGGAGGGCTACGGTCCCAATGTGAAGGCGTTTCAAAGTATTGTGAATAATGGGACCTCGCTAATTGTCACGGTTGATAATGGCGTGGCCGGATTTGACGCGATTGCCGCGGCCAATGCATTGCACTGTGATGTGGTCGTTACTGACCACCATTCATTGCCGGAGAAGCTTCCCGATGCGTATGCCATCATCCATCCCAGAGTTAAAGATGATGAAGGTAAGGCGTATCCATTTGGTGATCTTTGTGGTGCCGGGGTTGCATTTAAAATTGCCCAGGCATTAATGGACGAAGTGCCGTCTGATTTAATTGATATCGCTTCAATTGGGACGGTTGCCGACGTTGTTTCATTAACCGACGAAAATCGGGCAATTGTTAAATTTGGTGTTCAAGCCATTCAAAATAGTCAGCGGCCTGGTTTGCTGGCTTTAATCAAAGAAGCCGGTATTAATTTGGCTCAATTTAGCGAAGAAGATATCGGTTTTGGCATTGCACCGCGTTTGAATTCACTTGGCAGAATCAAAGATGCAACGGTCGGAGTTGAACTCTTATCTACTTTTGATGAGGATCGGGCTTCCGAATTGGCCAAATTTGCCAATCAGCAAAATGATTTGCGCAAGTCGCTTGTCGATCAATTTTTCACTGACGCTGTTCAAAAGGTTGAGGAAAATGGGGACATCAGCAAGCGTCATACGTTGGTCGTCGTTGGCAACAATTGGCATCAAGGTGTTTTGGGAATTGTTGCCAGCCGATTGGTTGATAAATATCAGCGACCGACAATTGTGATGACTGGTTCCGACGATAGTGATGAAGTCAAAGGTTCTGGCCGGAGTGTCGACAGTTTTGATTTATTCAAAGCAATTGATCCGATTCGTGACCAAACGGTTGGCTTTGGTGGCCACCACTCTGCTGTTGGACTCACCATCAAACAAGACAAGGTCGACGTGCTTAAAGATCAACTTGAAAAGGCGGCTGAAGAGCAGCATTTGGATTTATCCGTCAAACCACAATTGGAAATTTCAGGAGCGTTGCCTGTATTGAAGGTTACCCCGGATCTGTGTGATAAAATTAAGACACTGGCGCCTTTTGGCCAGGATAATCCCAAGCCAATCTTTAAATTTCAGTTTGATCATCTTGCCAATGTGAAGACAATGGGGAAGACAAATGATCATTTGAAGTTCTCCATGGTGCAAGGTGACAGCCAACTGACGGCGATTGCTTTTGGTAAAGGAGACGTCGCTTCTGACATTCAAAACGGTCAGTCTCAATTGCAGGTTGTCGGTGAGATTGGTGAAAATACATGGAATAATCGAACAACTCTTCAAGTCATGATTGATGATTTGAAAGAAACGCCTCAACCAGTTGTTGACGAACGAACCCGTGAACTGCACAAACAAATGTTTACTGATTCGGGGATCTACGTTTTCTTCCACGAAAAAGTTTTGAAACAGTTGCGACGTTATGTGAATGATCAGTCGCAGGTTGTGATGTACAACCAAATTGAGCAGGAAGCCGTTAAAGATCAACAATTATATATTGTTGACTGCCCTGATGTCGTTGATGATCTGGTCCAAGTTTTGTCGAAGGTATCACCGAAGACCACTGTCCTTTATTTGTACAAAAAGCAACTTATATCCAAAATAGGGATGCCAGATCGTCATTCTTATGCTAAACTATTTAGGTTCATTAAAGAACACTCAAACATCAATATTGCGACGCAGTTAAAACAAATTTCAGAGCATCTCCACATTTCCGCACGGACAATTATTTTTATGGTTCAGGTTTTCCTTGAATTGGATTTCATCACGATCCAGGACAGAATTATCAATCTGAATCCAAATTACGCTGCCCGTGATCTGAAAACAGCACCAAGTTATCATCTTCGGACTGAACAACTGGCTGCTGAAAAGAAACTGCTGGTTTCAAATACTCATGAATTAGTCAGCTTCGTCAAGGACTGTTTGGGCGTTTGATGAAAGGGAGAAAGAATATGCCAATCGATTTTTCAAAATATATTGCTTCATATCCGGACTTTCCGGAACCCGGAATCCTCTTTAGAGATATCTCACCAATGCTTGAAAATGGTGAAGTCTATCGAGCTGCTACGGATAAAATTGTTGATTTTGCCAAAGCACGAAACGTTCAAATGATTGTCGGCCCAGAAGCACGTGGATTTATTGTCGGCTGTCCGGTTGCCTATAAGCTGGGGGTTGGATTTTCACCTGCCCGCAAGAAGAATAAGCTGCCAGGGGAGACCATTGAGGAAAGCTATGGCTTGGAATACGGTAAATCGTCATTATACTTGCGTACCAACGCTGTTAAACCTGGTCAGAGGGTATTGGTTACCGATGATTTATTAGCCACTGGTGGCACGATTGACGCCACTATCCGGTTAGTTGAAAAGCTTGGCGGAATTGTTGTTGGAACCGCGTTCTTGATTGAATTGTCCGATCTTAAAGGTCGCGATAAAATCAAGGACTATGATTTCTTCTCACTTTTAAAATATTAAAACAAAAGTTCGTGATCACTGAAATGTCAGTGGTTACGAACTTTTTTAATGTTGTTGGTTGTTTGAAATCTGTATATGTCGGTTGCGATTGGGTGGCTGCACGAATGTCCTTTGGGTCACCAAAAGTCTGAATTTGATTTGGATTGGTGCGTGCAGGTAACAATTTAAAAAGATAATAAAAGCGCTCTGGAATTATCTTCCAGAACGCTTAAACGCCTGCTGCTATTAAGGTGAGTACAGGATTTGAACCTGCGCGCCGGTATTAGCCGGTTCGCCGGATTTCGAGTCCGGTGCATTACCACTCTGCCAACTCACCACAACAGATTTCATTATATCAATTGTTATTATGAAAGTAAATTACTGTCTACTTGGAAGAGGCAAAACGCGTCTTTAAATAACCGACAATTGCTGGAATTAATGAAATCCCCACAATTCCGATAATGACCATTGAGAAGTGGTCTTTAACGACAGGAATATTGCCAAAGTAATATCCGGCGCCACAACAAATTGCGACCCACGAGATGCAGGCAATCAAATTGTATTTGATGAATCGTTTGTAAGGGAAGTCACTGGTTGCTGAGACAAATGGAATTAAAGTCCGGATGATGGGGATGAACCGGCCAAAGAAAATGGCCATTGCCCCATATTTATCGAAAAAGCCCCGGGCTTTACTCAGATCTTTTTCCTTAATGAATTTTCCAAGAATACGATGACGAGGGATGATTTCTCCAAACTTGTTACCAAAAAAGAAGTTTAAGGAATCTCCGCCAATTGATGCCGCCAGAAATATGATGATAAACAGACCAATATTCAACCCATATGTAGCGTTGGCTGAT
Organism: Lentilactobacillus kefiri; assembly: GCF_009739535.1. Taxonomy (GTDB): domain Bacteria; phylum Bacillota; class Bacilli; order Lactobacillales; family Lactobacillaceae; genus Lentilactobacillus; species Lentilactobacillus kefiri. The sequence continues at coordinate 240,880 of NZ_CP029971.1, read as the reverse complement.
AGTGCCGCAGCTGCAAACAGGAGTGAGTCTCCTGGAAGGAACGGAAAGATTACCGCTCCTGTCTCAATAAAGATAACCGCAAATAGAATTAAGTATGTTGAGTCTCCAAATGTATTTACGATATTTATGAGATGGCTGTCAATATGCAGGATAAAATCGATAAGCGTACTCAAATAATCATTCCTTTCGAAAATTTATAATTGATTCTAACAAATTATGTCTGACCCGCGTGATTTATTAGCTGTCCTTTAACAAAAAATAAGTTTTGTTGTGAAAACAGATTTTCAAGGTTACAATATAAAAGCAGATTATGGATAGGATGATTATAGATGAAATTTAAAGTAGGAATGACGGTTACAGGGACAGTAACCGGGATCCAGCCGTATGGTGCCTTCGTAGACATTGGTGAGCATACACAGGGACTGATTCACATCTCGGAGTGTAAATCCGGGTATGTTGATAACATTTTTAATATGTTCACGATTGGCCAGCCGGTTTCTACGTTGATTATCGATATTGATGAGTACTCAGGAAAAATTAGTTTATCAATGAGAAGCCATCAGCCTGATTTGGATCTTATTAAGCATCCGAAAAACTTCCGCCCAAGGAATATTCATTATTGGACAAACTATCGATTAAACATCGGCTTTAAGAGCCTGGCGGATGCTAGAAGTCAATGGATGCGTGATGCCCGAAACTTTTTTGATTAGTTTTTAAGAAAGTCCTTGACCTAACACCAATAAATTGGGTATAATATTTTTCGTTGTCAATTATTCATTTGATTCGCTTGTGAATTTCAATTTTACAAATTGAGTTAAAAAATCACTTGATTTCAAGTTGAATATCTGATAATATTAAATAGTTGTCAAAAGCGATAAATAAGCGCTTACGACAACTCAGTAGACCTTTGAAAACTGAACAAAATTTTCGACAAACAAATGTGCAGGGCGCTTCGATCTTTGATCGAAGCCAAACATTTGCGAAGTCAATTCGTAATAACAAATAATAAATTTAAATCATTAGCTATAACAGGCTTATCATTTTAAAACATTTTAAGATGAGAGTTTGATCCTGGCTCAGGACGAACGCTGGCGGCGTGCCTAATACATGCAAGTCGAACGCGTTTCCGTTATTGATTTTAGATGCTTGCATTTAAATGATTTAACACGAAACGAGTGGCGAACTGGTGAGTAACACGTGGGTAACCTGCCCTTGAAGTAGGGGATAACACTTGGAAACAGGTGCTAATACCGTATAACAACCAAAACCACATGGTTTTGGTTTAAAAGATGGCTTCGGCTATCACTTTAGGATGGACCCGCGGCGTATTAGCTTGTTGGTAAGGTAACGGCCTACCAAGGCAATGATACGTAGCCGACCTGAGAGGGTAATCGGCCACATTGGGACTGAGACACGGCCCAAACTCCTACGGGAGGCAGCAGTAGGGAATCTTCCACAATGGACGAAAGTCTGATGGAGCAACGCCGCGTGAGTGATGAAGGGTTTCGGCTCGTAAAACTCTGTTGTTGGAGAAGAACAGGTGTCAGAGTAACTGTTGACATCTTGACGGTATCCAACCAGAAAGCCACGGCTAACTACGTGCCAGCAGCCGCGGTAATACGTAGGTGGCAAGCGTTGTCCGGATTTATTGGGCGTAAAGCGAGCGCAGGCGGTTTCTTAGGTCTGATGTGAAAGCCTTCGGCTTAACCGGAGAAGTGCATCGGAAACCAGGAGACTTGAGTGCAGAAGAGGACAGTGGAACTCCATGTGTAGCGGTGAAATGCGTAGATATATGGAAGAACACCAGTGGCGAAGGCGGCTGTCTGGTCTGTAACTGACGCTGAGGCTCGAAAGCATGGGTAGCGAACAGGATTAGATACCCTGGTAGTCCATGCCGTAAACGATGAGTGCTAAGTGTTGGAGGGTTTCCGCCCTTCAGTGCTGCAGCTAACGCATTAAGCACTCCGCCTGGGGAGTACGACCGCAAGGTTGAAACTCAAAGGAATTGACGGGGGCCCGCACAAGCGGTGGAGCATGTGGTTTAATTCGATGCTACGCGAAGAACCTTACCAGGTCTTGACATCTTCTGCCAACCTAAGAGATTAGGCGTTCCCTTCGGGGACAGAATGACAGGTGGTGCATGGTTGTCGTCAGCTCGTGTCGTGAGATGTTGGGTTAAGTCCCGCAACGAGCGCAACCCTTATTGTTAGTTGCCAGCATTCAGTTGGGCACTCTAGCAAGACTGCCGGTGACAAACCGGAGGAAGGTGGGGATGACGTCAAATCATCATGCCCCTTATGACCTGGGCTACACACGTGCTACAATGGACGGTACAACGAGTCGCGAAACCGCGAGGTCAAGCTAATCTCTTAAAGCCGTTCTCAGTTCGGATTGCAGGCTGCAACTCGCCTGCATGAAGTTGGAATCGCTAGTAATCGTGGATCAGCATGCCACGGTGAATACGTTCTCGGGCCTTGTACACACCGCCCGTCACACCATGAGAGTTTGTAACACCCAAAGCCGGTGAGGTAACCTTCGGGGACCAGCCGTCTAAGGTGGGACAGATGATTAGGGTGAAGTCGTAACAAGGTAGCCGTAGGAGAACCTGCGGCTGGATCACCTCCTTTCTAAGGAAAAACGGAATCCTGCACATTGTCGAAAGTTTTGTTTAGTTTTGAGAGGTTTACTCTCAAAAGTGGTTACGCTTTTTGGGCCTATAGCTCAGCTGGTTAGAGCGCACGCCTGATAAGCGTGAGGTCGATGGTTCGAGTCCATTTAGGCCCATCCACGGCCTTACAAGACCGCCGTAACATGGGGAATTAGCTCAGATGGGAGAGCACCTGCTTTGCAAGCAGGGGGTCAGCGGTTCGATCCCGCTATTCTCCATTGACACGAGAGTGTCAAACTTGGTTCTTTGAAAACTAGATAATATTAATTTTCTGTAATAATTTTTTGAAATTGTATTTAATATAATTTCAACCGAGAACACCGCGTTATTTTGAGTTTGTTAACTAGAAAAAATCGCAAATACTCAATTAACTTTGCATCACGTAGTGATGTACAGGTTAAGTTAAAAAGGGCGCATGGTGGATGCCTTGGCACTAGAAGCCGATGAAGGACGGGACTAACACCGATATGCTTCGGGGAGCTGTACGTAAGCTTTGATCCGGAGATTTCCGAATGGGGAAACCCAGCAGCTTTAATCAGCTGTTACTATATCGTGAATTCATAGCGATATAGAGGTAGACGTGGGGAACTGAAACATCTCAGTACCCACAGGAGCAGAAAGAAATTTCGATTCCCTAAGTAGCGGCGAGCGAACGGGGAACAGCCCAAACCAACGAGCTTGCTCGTTGGGGTTGTAGGACTGAACATTTGAGTTACCAAAGTTGTTGATAATCGAACAATCTGGGAAGGTTGGCGAAACAGGGTGATAGCCCCGTAGGTGAAATCAATGACCCTCAGTTCAGGATCCTGAGTACGGCGACACACGTGAAACGTCGTCGGAATCCGGGAGGACCATCTCCCAAGGCTAAATACTCTCTAGTGACCGATAGTGTACCAGTACCGTGAGGGAAAGGTGAAAAGCACCCCGGAAGGGGAGTGAAATAGTTCCTGAAACCATGTGCCTACAAGCAGTTAGAGCCCGTTAATGGGTGATAGCGTGCCTCTTGTAGAATGAACCGGCGAGTTACGGTAACATGCAAGGTTAAGGTTTAAAAGCCGGAGCCGCAGCGAAAGCGAGTCTGAAATGGGCGTTTAAGTATGTTGCTGTAGACCCGAAACCAGGTGATCTACCCATGTCCAGGGTGAAGGTGCGGTAAAACGCGCTGGAGGCCCGAACCCGTGTACGTTGAAAAGTGCTGGGATGAGGTGTGGGTAGCGGTGAAATTCCAAACGAACTTGGAGATAGCTGGTTCTCTCCGAAATAGCTTTAGGGCTAGCCTCGGACGTAGAATCATGGAGGTAGAGCCACTGTTTGGACGAGGGGCCCGTCATGGGTTACTAAATTCAGATAAACTCCGAATACCATTGATTTTTATCCGGGAGTCAGACGGTGAGTGATAAGATCCATCGTCAAAAGGGGAACAGCCCAGACCACCAGTTAAGGTCCCTAAATATATGCTAAGTGGAAAAGGATGTGGAGTTGCATAGACAACTAGGATGTTGGCTCAGAAGCAGCCACCATTTAAAGAGTGCGTAATAGCTCACTAGTCGAGTGATTCCGCGCCGAAAATTTACCGGGGCTAAGCATATTACCGAGACTGTGGACTTGACCATTAGGTCAAGTGATAGGAGAGCGTTCTAAGGGCAATGAAGCCAGACCGTAAGGACTGGTGGAGCGCTTAGAAGTGAGAATGCCGGTATGAGTAGCGAAAAATCAGTGAGAATCTGATTCACCGAATGACTAAGGTTTCCTGGGGAAGGCTCGTCCTCCCAGGGTTAGTCGGGACCTAAGCCGAGGCCGAAAGGCGTAGGCGATGGATAACAGGTTGAGATTCCTGTACTAGTTGATTATGTTTGAGCGATGGAGGGACGCAGGAGGCTAAGTTGTGCATCCAGCTGGAAACGGATGTTTAAGCCACAAGTCAGTCAAAGAGTTAAATGCTTTTTGGCGGGTTGACAAGTGGTGATGAGGACCGAAATTTAAGTAGGGAAGCAACCAACGTCACACTGCCGAGAAAAGCTTCTAGTGAGTAATCAACTACCCGTACCGCAAACCGACACAGGTAGTCGAGGAGAGAATCCTCAGGTGAGCGAGTGAACTCTTGTTAAGGAACTCGGCAAAATGACCCCGTAACTTCGGGAGAAGGGGTGCTGTGCGCAAGCACAGCCGCAGTGAAAAGGCCCAGGCGACTGTTTATCAAAAACACAGGTTTCTGCAAAATCGTAAGATGACGTATAGGGGCTGACGCCTGCCCGGTGCTGGAAGGTTAAGTGGATGAGTTAGCTTCGGCGAAGCCCAGAAATGAAGCCCCAGTAAACGGCGGCCGTAACTATAACGGTCCTAAGGTAGCGAAATTCCTTGTCGGGTAAGTTCCGACCCGCACGAAAGGCGTAACGATCTGGGCACTGTCTCAACAAGAGACTCGGTGAAATTAAGATACCTGTGAAGAAGCAGGTTACCCGCGACAGGACGGAAAGACCCCATGGAGCTTTACTGTAGCTTGATATTGGGTGTTGACACAGCTTGTACAGGATAGGTAGGAGCCATTGAGGCCGGAACGCTAGTTTCGGCAGAGGCGTTGGTGGGATACTACCCTCGCTGTGTGAACACTCTAACCCGCGCCACTTAGCGTGGCGGGAGACAGTGTCAGGTAGGCAGTTTGACTGGGGCGGTCGCCTCCCAAACAGTAACGGAGGCGCCCAAAGGTTCCCTCAGAATGGTTGGAAATCATTCAACGAGTGTAAAGGCAGAAGGGAGCTTGACTGCGAGACAGACAGGTCGAGCAGGGACGAAAGTCGGGCTTAGTGATCCGGTGGTACCGTATGGAAGGGCCATCGCTCAACGGATAAAAGCTACCCTGGGGATAACAGGCTTATCTCCCCCAAGAGTCCACATCGACGGGGAGGTTTGGCACCTCGATGTCGGCTCATCGCATCCTGGGGCTGTAGTCGGTCCCAAGGGTTGGGCTGTTCGCCCATTAAAGCGGTACGCGAGCTGGGTTCAGAACGTCGTGAGACAGTTCGGTCCCTATCCGTTGCGGGCGTAGGAAATTTGAGAGGAGCTGTCCTTAGTACGAGAGGACCGGGATGGACATACCGCTGGTGTACCAGTTGCGCCGCCAGGCGCATCGCTGGGTAGCTACGTATGGATGAGATAAACGCTGAAAGCATCTAAGTGTGAAACTCACCTCAAGATGAGATTTCCCATTCCTATATGGAAGTAAGACCCCTGAAAGATGATCAGGTAGATAGGTTGGAAGTGGAAGTGCAGTGATGTACGGAGCGGACCAATACTAATCGGTCGAGGACTTAACCAAGTAGAAATGGTGTTCAAGGTACAGAAAATTAATATTAGCTAGTTTTGAGAGAACGAAGTTCTTTCAAGGAAAAATAGTGTGGTGGCGATAGCCAGAAGGATACACCTGTTCCCATGCCGAACACAGAAGTTAAGCTTCTGCACGCCAAGAGTAGTTGGGGGATCGCCCCCTGCGAGGGTAGGACGTTGCCACGCGATTATTCCGGCATAGCTCAGTTGGTAGAGCACCTGACTGTTAATCAGGTTGTCGACGGTTCGAGCCCGCCTGCCGGAGTTATTATTTCAATGGAGAGTTGTCCGAGCTGGCCGAAGGAGCATCATTGGAAATGATGTAAACGGGTAAAAGCCTGTTTCAAGGGTTCGAATCCCTTACTCTCCGTAACCGAATAATAAGTTTATGACCCGTTGGTCAAGTGGTTAAGACACCGCCCTTTCACGGCGGTAACATGGGTTCAAATCCCGTACGGGTCATTATGGAGGATTAGCTCAGCTGGGAGAGCATCTGCCTTACAAGCAGGAGGTCACAGGTTCGATCCCTGTATCCTCCATTTCCATAGCAACATTGGTTCGTTGGTCTAGCTGGTTAGGACGCCTGCCTGTCACGCAGGAGATCACGAGTTCGAGTCTCGTACGAACCGTTGTTATGTATTTGACAATTGAATACACAACATATGGTATTATTATACTCAAGATGGTTAATGGCTCGGTAGCTCAGTCGGTAGAGCAATGCATTGAAGCTGCATGTGTCGGCAGTTCGATTCTGTCCCGCGCCATTCATGGAGGGGTAGCGAAGTCTGGCTAAACGCGGCGGACTGTAAATCCGCTCCTTCGGGTTCGGTGGTTCGAATCCACTCCCCTCCATCTTATAGGGATATAGTTTAATGGTAGAACTACGGTCTCCAAAACCGTCGGTGTGGGTTCAACTCCTACTATCCCTGTTAATAATACTATGGCGGTATTGGTGAAGTGGTTAACACATCGGTTTGTGGATCCGACACGCGTGGGTTCGATTCCCACATACCGCCTTTTGATTGGGTTATAGCCAAGTGGTAAGGCAACAGACTTTGACTCTGTCATGCGCTGGTTCGAATCCAGCTAACCCAGTTGGGTTAGCCAAAGTTATGGCGGTATAGCCAAGTGGTAAGGCAGAGGTCTGCAAAACCTTCATCGTCGGTTCGAATCCGATTACCGCCTTTTTCCATGTATTGGCCAATCAATCTTATTATTATTTTGCCGGAGTGGCGGAATTGGCAGACGCGCTGGACTCAAAATCCAGTGATCGTTGAGATCGTGTGGGTTCGAACCCCGCCTCCGGTACTAAGTAGCTCATATAGAGCACATTGCGTCATTGAGGAACGTCGTTTATCGGCGTTCCTCTTTTTGTTTTGTTCAGTAAAATGGGGTAGCAAAAAGGCCTGTATCCGTTTGTAGATACAGGCCTTTTATCGTTGTTTAATTATGGGTTACATTCAATTATCTTCCCATTCCGCAACCACGTTCTACTCGTGGTTGTACTTGATGTGGAGAATTGCAGTAGTGGACAACACCAACGGTACCACCACACAGCATTATACTTGCTGCACAAGCCATCATAAACTTCATCGTCATCATTGCTCCTTATCATCATAAAGTGACTGCATACGCCATTATTTTACCACATACGGTCCGTAACTAAGGCCTTGCATACTGATTACCACGTGAAGCCTCTGTCGCACCACTGGCATTTGCCTGAGATTGACTTTCGTATTGATAATTGTTGGGATTCTTTACCTCCGAGTAATATTTATGACTGTCAGAGACAAAGACCATTCCTGAGGCGGCAACTGTCCATGAACCATCTTTAGTTGTCGATCCGGCTGCTTGAGTGGTGTGGTGAGTTGCTTGAGTTGTATGATGCTGAGGTTGTCGGACATAGGTTCGGGCATTGTTGCTACCAGTTGCATAGTTAAGTCGGATGCCTTCAGCTGAATTAATGACTACAATTTCTTTGTTTAGTGTTTTATCAGATGATCGGACATCCACGATTGAACCACGGGGCATCGTTTCGTCACCTTTGTACAGTGGGGTTGTTTGATAATAAATCACGTGGTGAGTGTTAGGATAACTTTCCCAATAATTTTCTGCCGATTCTTCTGCAGCTCGCATGCCGCCATTTTGATCAGCACCGACGTTTTGAGGTCGGGTTCCGGTCGTAAAATTGTATTCCGAGGTATAGGACTTGGCTCCCAGCAAACTGTCTCCAATCGAATGGCTCTTATTGTACAAATAACCGTGATATGTGCGACCGGTCAAGCCATAGCTGATGGCAACAATCTTGTTTCCCGGCCAGGCAGGTGGCTCGAGTGGTTCCCCCTGGCGACTTCCTCTAGACGCTGTGTATTCAGAATAAGTCAAAACGGCTCTGGCAGTTCCGGATCGTCCCTGACTGTCAGCTGTAAAACGATAATCGCCTGATTTCAACCCTGAAAAATCGGTAAAATGAGCTTTACCGTTTGTCCAATAATAGTCTCCAGTAGGGCCTGCCGATTCAGCGTTGGTGTATTTCACCAGCTTATTTAAAATGGCACTGTGTTGCTGATTGGACTTGTGGGAAGTACTGGAATGCAGACGCTTGTGGTGCACTGAAGGTGTTTTTTTGGCAACCGATTCACTGCTCGATGTCACGCTTGTTGAATGATCGCTGGATGATTGACTTTCATCGTCGCTGCAGGCGGTCAACGTGCCACCTGTTAGTAACAGCAAAATCACTGCTAATATAAAATGCTTATGTAACTTCACTTGGTTATCCCCCTCAAAATAAATTCATAATTCATTGGTCCTGTATCGAAAGTCAAAGGCTACGATAAAGTTCCATAATTGATTTATTTTAATTATACATTTGCCATAATTCGTTTTACAGGCGAACATGACAAATTGTTAATGATTCCACAAAATAGGGGGGATTTGAATCCGTACAACAAACAAATACCATACAAAAAGCGCGTTAGAGTTATTAAATCTAACGCGCTTGATTGATTGTTAAACATTCAAAATCTTGTTCAAGAAATCTTGTAGTCGCTCATTTTTAGGGTGTTCAAAAATTTGTTCCGGCGTGCCTTCTTCAAGAATTTGGCCATCATCGACAAAGACAACTCTGTCGGCAACTTCTTTTGCAAAGCCCATTTCATGGGTCACAACTACCATTGTCATTCCTTGCTTTGCCAATTTCTTCATGACTTCCAGTACGTCACCAACCATTTCCGGATCAAGGGCTGAGGTTGGTTCGTCAAATAACATAATATCTGGGTTCATTGCCAAGGCACGGGCAATGGCAACCCGTTGCTGCTGGCCACCTGATAGGGATTGAACGGTTGCACCAAATTTTTCTTCCAGACCAACTGTTGCTAATAATTTCTTGGCTTGAGCTTCGGCCTGTTCTTTGGTTTCCTTTTTCAATTCAATTGGTGCCAGCATAATGTTTTCACCAACTGTCAGGTTTTTGAACAAATTGAAGTGTTGGAAGACCATTCCAATGTTTTCACGAACGGAATTGATATCAACATCGTTACGGGCAATATCAACGTTATCAATCACGATTGAACCTGAGGTTGGTTCCTCAAGTTTATTCAAATTGCGGAGGAGGGTACTTTTTCCTGAGCCGGAGGGGCCGATAATTACGACCACTTCATTATTTTGAACAGTTAAATTGATTCCTTTGAGGACCTCGTTATCGCCAAAGGTTTTGACTAAATTTGTTACTTTTACTTTTTCACTCATACCTTAGTTCTCCTTTGTACCCAATTTGATAACCAAGTTAAAACAGTAATGATGATCAGATAAATTGCGGCAACGATTGTCCAGACTTTAAATCCTTCCAAGTTTCTCGCAATAATAATCTTACCGGTCTGGGTCAATTCCAACAACCCGATAATCGATAGGATTGAGGTATCCTTTAAAGTAATAATAAACTGGTTGATGAATGATGGCACCATGATCCTGATTCCCTGAGGCAAAATAATTTTTCTCATGGATTTTCCAAATGGCAATCCCAAACTTCTTGCGGCTTCCATCTGGCCGGGATCAACAGCCTCAATTCCACCTTTAACGAACGCCGCAATATACGCACCTTCGTTAAAGGTTAAAGTGATAACACCAGCGACAAATGCCGGAATCTTCTGACCAGTTAAGCTTGGAATTCCTGTGTAAATGAATAATGCCAGCACCAGCAGTGGCATTCCTCTAAATAGGTAAATCAAGGTTGTTGAAGTACCGCGACTGAACTTATTTGGCACAACGCCCATCAATCCTACGAGGACCCCAAAAATGGTTGCAAAGAAGATTGAAACAACCGTTAACCAAAGAGTTTCTTTAAGTCCTGAAAGAAGGGCACCTTGGTTTTGCTTGATTAATCCAATAAATGTTCGATCTTCAGCACTGTTTCCGGAAGTCTTGGCAGCAGTCTTGATTTCATCGCTACCGAGGTATTTGGCCTTGATGGTATCATAAGTCCCACTGGCTTTTAAATCCTCCAGACCGGTGTTAAATGCCTTGAGAAGGGCCTGATTATGACCTTTCTTAACGGCAAATCCGTAAGGGGCATTTAATGCCGGTTTGGTAACGATCTTAAGTTTGGTTCCTTGCTTTATTGCATACTGCATAACCGGGTGGTCTTCAAAGCAGGCGATTGAATTTCCGGTTGTAACATCTTGATACATATTGTTTGAATCATCAAACGTGACAACTTTAAAGCCGTATTTTTTCTTCAGACTATTTGCGTAATCGGCACCTGAAGTTCCTGTTTTAACAGCGACTTTTTTGCCTCGCAACTCTGACAGTTTATGAATCTTACTGTTTTTGGCAACTGCCATGACAACCCCTGAATTGAAATAGGGCTTGGAGAAGTCAAATTGGGCTTTTCGGGCATTGGTAATCGACATCCCGGCGATGACACCATCTGCCTGACCGGATTCAACAGCTTGAACGGCTGCGTTGAATCCCAAGGCTTTGATCTTCACTTTGAATCCTTGTTCATTGGCAATCGCTCGGATTAAATCCATATCAATTCCGACATATTTGTTATTTTTATTGGCAAACTCAAATGGTGGGAAAGTAACGTCAGTACCGATGGTGAAAGTTTTACCCTTAACTTGCGGGTTGGCTGTGGTACCGAGATACTTACCAACGATCTTATCGTAGGTTCCGTTTTCCCGGATGATTTTCAGGCCGGCGTTGAATTTCTTGATTAATTGCTTGTGAGTGCCCTTTTTAACACCAAACCCATACCAACCTTGGTTGGCAGGCTTAGAGGCAATCTGGAGCTTTAAGCCGTGTTTAATCCCATACTGAAGGACAGGCTGATCATCGAAACAAGCAACCGAGTTTCCAGTAGTTACATCCTGATACATATTATCCGAATCATCGAACGTGACTGTTTTGAAGCCGTATTTCTTTTTTAAGCTGTTTGCGTAATCAGCCGCTGCGGTACCGGTCTTCAATGCGACCTTTTTACCCTTCAGCTGTTTGAAACTGGTAATATTGCTGCCTTTTTTGACGGCCATGACTGCACCAGTCTTATAGTAGGGGGTTCCGAAATCGAACTTGTCTTTTCGTTCCGGGGTAATTGTCATCCCGGCAATGATTCCGTCGAGTTGGCCAGATTGAACTGATTGAACAGCTGCATTAAATCCAACCGGCTTAACGTTAACCTTAAAGCCTTCCTCTTTGGCAATTGCCTTTATGATGTCAATATCGATTCCAACGTATTTGTTTTTCTTATTGGCAAACTCAAATGGTGGATATGTGACGTCTGTTCCAATTTGATAAGTTTTTGCCTGTGCTTTACTGCCTGGCAAGCCCAAACAAAATAAGATCGCGACAAATACTGCCAACAATCCGAAAGCTGATAACACTTTCCGCTTCATGAATTATTCCTCCTAGACATATGTAATAAAACATAACATATAATAATGGGAATATAATACCAGAAATTATAGAATCTGTATAGCTTCAAGCGATTTGTGCAAACGTTGACAACATTGACGTATCATTGCAGAACACTGAGAATTATTAATTTTAAATTAGAAAATTGATTGACATTGGTTTCTTCCACAACCATAATTATCTGTAAACTTTACGATGTGTGAGTTTGTGACTCAGACATATTTGGATCGGAGGAAGCAACTTGAAATTTGAAGAATCAAAAGTTTTACAACAACTACCGAAACAATTTTTCGCCAGCTTGGTCAAGAAGGTCAATGCAAAAGTGGCAACCGGAGCCGATGTTATTAATTTAGGGCAGGGGAATCCGGATCAGCCCACCCCGGACTTTATTGTTAAAGCGATGCAGGAACAAACCGCCGATCCGGCAAATCATAAATACTCTCAGTTCAGGGGTGATCCTGAACTGAAGAAAGCAGCTGCCGGATTTTACAAACGTGAATACGGAGTTTCACTAGATCCTGAAAAGGAGATCGCTATTCTTGGCGGTTCCAAGATCGGTCTGGTAGAGCTGCCGTTCGCAATTTTAAATCCCGGTGTTACGATGCTTTTGCCTGATCCCGGATATCCTGACTATTTATCCGGAGTTGCTTTGGCTCAAGTTAAACTGGAATTAATGAGGTTGAAGGAAGAAAACAACTTCCTGCCTGACTATGATCAATTGGATCCCAAGGTTGTGGACGCTGCCAAATTGATGTATTTGAACTATCCCAACAATCCGACCGGCGCCGTGGCAACTTCTGAATTTTATCAACACACGGTCGACTTTGCGAAAGCTCACCAAATTGGCGTTGTTCAAGATTTCGCTTATGGGGCAATTGGATTTGATGGTAAGAAGCCAGTCAGCTTTTTACAAACTCCAGGTGCCAAAGATGTTGGTATTGAAATGGATACTTTTTCCAAATCATATAACATGGCCGGCTGGCGAATTGGATTTGCGGCTGGAAACGCTGATATGATCGAAGCGATTAATCTCATCCAGGATCATTTATTTGTGAGTGTCTTTCCGGCGATTCAAAAAGCCGCCATTACGGCACTTAATAGTGATCAGAAATCAGTCCGTCAACTTGTTGCTTTATACGAGAAACGGCGAAACCAGTTCTTCAAAGCGGCTCGGGCAATTGGCTGGGAACCTTATCAGTCTGGTGGTTCCTTCTATGCCTGGATGCCGGTTCCAAAGGGTTACACCAGCGAATCGTTTGCAGACCTGCTTTTGGATAAGGCTGCGGTTGCCGTTGCCCCTGGAAACGGGTTTGGCAAAGGTGGAGAAGGATTCGTTCGGGTTGGCCTTCTAATTGACGAGCCGAGATTTACAGAAGCTTGTCAACGTATTGCCAAACTTGGTTTGTTTCACTAATCCATTTAAAAAGGAGCATCGAAGTTGAAGGCGTTATGTCACGCCAAAGCTTCGATGCTCTTTTATTACCAGTAACCAAGCAACTTGGTTAACTTTGCTCGATTTAAATCATGGTTGGTGATTGCTGCCATTTCCGTTCCATCCAGTCCAGTTGACGATTTTTCAACCGGCTTTTTCCACTTGTATTTGGCAATCATGCTTCCGGAACTGCTGGAAGCATACATTAAATCGGCTTGGTATCCTGTATGATCCAGCCCCAATGTATGCCCGAGTTCGTGGGCAATCACACCATCCCAATATTGAGAAATCGTAAACTTGGCTGCCAATTGTGGTCGGATGTAGCCGGTTGGGTATTTTGGATCCCGGTAATGCGATCGATCAACATAGATCTGCTTACCATCGTATAAACCATCCCAGTTTTCTTGAGTGCCGTTTCCAAATGAAATTTTTAAGGTGTAATGATTCTTATTACCCATCTTAAAAACGGTTGTCCCCAAGGATTTATTCCACTTATTCATGGCATTTTCCACGTGTTGGCTTAAAGCCGGATCCGGTACATAAATTGTTGCCTGGTCGTTCTTAAACATGGATGTTGGTGAGAAGTGAAAGACGTTATAGGCAAGGTCAAAGGCCGCTTCATGAACCTCATAGTTCACCGGTTTCAATCTTAGAATCGATTCATCCGGATTCATATCCGGTGCATTATTAATGAGCTTGATTAACGACTTTTGTGACATTGCTTTTTGAAATTTGGTGAGGTATCCGTGCCAAATATAACCTTTAACGGTATTCCCTTTATTAGCTATATAGTAATAAACAGCGGTTTTCCCGTTTGCCTTCTTGATGATGACTTGTTTTGTCGAATAAAAGACGGTTTGCGGGTAGTTTTTTGCATTGTGACTTTTTTTAGTCAGCTTGGCATTCTTGTAAATATATCCCTCAGAGGTGCGGTAAGCTGTTTTAGTAATCGGCCGAACTTTTAAAACCTTTGCAGTGGCAGCGTGGGCGTCAGTTGATTGCCTATTCATATTGGCCGTTAACGTCAATGAAAATAGCACTGTTCCCAGCAATAACAAGCTTTTTCCGAAATGTTTCATCAAAACCGCGCTCCCTCGCTTGTAAGTGTTTCCATCAATATACCATATTTATTTTATAAATTGTTGCTAATTGATTCCGATAAAAATTAGTAATTATGGCCGTGAATTTTATCTTTGGTAATTTCTGGAATTGGTTCTACTAAATGTGAGGTGTCACGATATTCAATCGTTAAATGGCTGATTTGCTTGAGATCCGTTAGTACCTGCTCATATTTGTCTTTATCATGGACCAATGCCAACAATTCGTGGGAGCGAACCAGCCTTGTTTTTAACTTCCTACTATATATAAAGAAGTAATAACGATTGTTAAAGTGGTTATCCACGATGACCAGCCAATATTGGTGGTGGGGAAGTCGTTTAAAATACTGATGATAATTTTGAATGAGTTCTCTTGATTCGGCAAGCATGTTGATTCCTTCTTAGTATAAATAACTGAAACTTGAAAGTATGAAGACAGACTGATCCCTTGGTATCACATGGCATATTTTAATTAATTTAACCATTTAGCTTGCTGTTAACAGCGAAACTAACCGTTTCGGCAAAAATGTGAAGAACTGATTCATCATCTGAATAATTTGGGCTCTTCTTGCATAAACTTCATGATTAATAATCGTTTTTAACGAATTTAGAAGCCATACCAGTGCTTGAGACAACTCAATATCTGGCATGGCTTCGTTCATTATAAAGAATAAATCCCCAATGGTGCGATCATCCTGATTTTGCCGTTCCTGCCAAGCTAATAGGTCATAAGTCATCATGACAATTGCTAAATGGCCACAAAGCCCGTCATAATTTTGAACTTGTGATTTGTCGAGCCGCAAGTATTGCTTGGCAACTTTAAAGTAATTCTCAATTTGCCATCTTCGGGCGTATAGTTGAATGATCTCTTGTGGCTGAAGGCCTAACTGAGTCGTTGCCAGTACTAGGTAGTCATCTTGACGGGCCCGATTAGCCACAAATACCAAGCGAAGCTTGAATTTTTGGTTCCCGACGTGCGCTTCGACAAAGCAGCTGTATTGATAAGCTTGCTTGGGTTGATATTTTGAGGCCTGCAGTCGCTTGTATAATGCTTTAACTGAATATTGCCGTCCGCGATATTGATAGTAAATTTTGCTGGACCGTTTAAGCATGCCCACGCCGTTTAATCCCAACTTGGTTAATTCATAGAACATTTTTGGTGAGCTATACCAGCTATCAAATAACACATAGTCAGCTAGAACGCCATTTGCGAGGGCTTGCTTGACAAGTTGCAATGAAACGAGGTTCATTTTTTGCTGTGCTTGGCGACGTCTCCGGCCAGCAATTGTTCGTTGATCGGTTGTTTTAGCTGATTTTCCAAGGACGTTTTGTGGCTTCTTGGAAGACATTAATGCAAAGTTGATCGGTAAGAATGTATTGGCGTCACTCCAACCCAAAGTTAAAGCCCGGTATCCCTTAATATATAACTGTTTGTCATGGTTAAAGACTCGCGCTAGTAATTCGGTTTGGGTGGCGTACTCACGGGAAAAGAGTGTATCGTCAATGATCAATGCTAACCGCCGCCGGCGGTCAATAAACGGTCGTAAATGCTTGATTAAATGACTCCCAACTTGACAAATCAAGCGTTGCCAATTGATCCGGCCATCGTTCAAATTATTTCTGACGGTGCGACTGGTAAAGTTAGGTGTTTCATGGGCTCGATAAAGCGAGCGTCCCAGGAACTTTGTCGTGACCAGCCATTCAATGACCTTCATCAAGCTGATTTCTGAATGCCGGCGATAATTCACCAACTTGGTGAGTTTAGATAGACCAATGAGGGAAGTAAATTGATGAACAATATTGTGAAGCTCGTTTTCTGTATTTTTTTGTCTTATAATATTCATGACGTAAGTCTCCTTTGTATCTTGGTTTTGGTCGACTAAAGTATACAACGCAGGAGAGCTTGCGTTTATTTTTTGCCAAAAAAGCCAATAACCACACGCCTTTGGCGTGATTATTAGCTTTCATGTTTCAGATACAGTATTTTTATCTGAATATTCCAAATACAAAGCTGATTCCCAGAATGATCAAAACAATCGTTGTAATGACCACGTATAAATGGTCACCTTCTTGATGGAATGAGTAGATTGAAACGACAACTCGCAACACGGGTGTCAGGATTAGCAGAAAGATTCCCAGCATCATGATGGCGTAGGGTCTCAATTGCACAATCCCAATCCAAATGTCTGTGAAGTCGGTTGGAAAAGCGTTGTTGGGGTAGCCACCGTTTCCTTTGACGATTAATAGCAGCAGGCCAATCAACATGACGGTTGCTGAAATCATGACCCCCAGTCGGAGAATTTTGCCAATGATGAGTTGGACGTCGGCCATTTCCTCGTTTGTTTGTTTATTAGAATTGTTAGCCATTTATCTGATCCCCTTCATGAACATTTCGATTCCAATGTAAAATAAAATGGGTACAAAAATCATTCGAATAGAACGGGCTGACATGTCACGCATGATCCGTGAACCAATTCTGGCACCAACCAGGATTCCCAATGCGAGGGGCACCGCAATCATTGGCTTAATGGAACCGTTGAAGAAGTAGACAGTTGCACTTGCCGCAGCCGTCACGCCCATCATCAGATTACTTGTAGAAGTAGAGGGCTTAAGCGGCATTTTCATGACGGTGTCCATTGCCATGACTTTAAATGCGCCAGAACCGATTCCCAGTAAACCACTGGCAATTCCGGCACCGTACATCACGGCCAGACCACCGGGGATGTGTTCAACTTCATAGTTGATTGTTTTCCCCTCAACGTTGTCGAAGTAGCTGCTGTCCAGCTTGAACTTGGCGGACATCTTATCGGGATGAGCCCGGTGCAGGACTTCTTGGTGACTGATTAATTTGCGAATCATATTGTACCCGGAGAATAATAGCAGTAACCCAAACAATATGTACAAATATTTGGGATCAATGACGCCGGTTAGCAAGGCGCCACTCAAAGCTCCAAGGGTCGTAGCAATTTCAAGAAACATTGCAACTCGCAAATTGAGCACTTTATCGTTCAGATAAGCAATGGTGGCACCGGAACTGGTGGCAATGACAGCGATGATACTGGCACCAATCGCGTATTTAATATCAACCCCCATCAGCAAGGTTAAAATCGGGGTTAAAATGATTCCACCGCCCAAACCGAGGATTGCGCCGGCAAATCCAGCAAATATCCCGATCCCAATCATCAATAATGCATAATTTATCAAGTTTTTCACTCCCTATAATTGCAGATACCAACTCACAAAATTATACTCTTTCTGCAAATAATTAAAAGATGGCTAAAAAACTTCAGAAACCAAAAACCAGGTTTCCGATTTGTGATATACTCGTTTTTGAGTAATACATACGAGAGGTTGTTGAAATGATGTACGGAAACGAAGACTACATGCTCATGGAACGAGATCCAAACCGGTTAATCAAATTGATTGTTAGTTTGTGTTTTACGGGTTTGCTATCGGTTTCGGTGGCATTCAATTTTGATTATTTGCAATTTTTAGATTCAGTTTTTACAACTGCTATCCAAGGCTCTTCACCAACGCCAGGTCTTGAACATTTTTATTCAATCGTCAGTTTTCTATCTAGTCCGGTAATGGACGGATTCTGGGTCTTTATTGCTGCTTTTTTCCTTTGGGGATTTAAGTACAAAGTACCTGCTTTATGGGCTTTAGTCACAATTTCCGGTGGCGGGATTATTGATGGCGTTGTTAAGCAGCTGGTTCGACGTCATCGACCACCGCTGCATTTGGGCGTCGACAGTGGCTACAGCTTTCCAAGCGGGCATGTCCTGGGAATTTTCTTGGTGGCTGCCATTCTGTGGATCATTGTGCTGCCATTAATTGAACGCCGGTGGATTCGACTCATTATCAAGGCGCTGTTAATTGTTGTGTTGGGACTGGTCATGCTTTCAAGAGTTTATTTGAATGCCCATTTTCCAACTGACACATTGGGTGCCTGCCTTGTCGGCTATTCTTGGCTATTGGTGGCCGAAATGCTTTACGCCAGTTATGCGCCACAGGTTGCCAGGTACCGATTTGTTGTTCACACAAAGATATAGTTTTGAAATGCCGGGGATGATCCTTGGCATTTTTTATAAGGAGAAGTGAGGTTTGTGATAAAGCTGCCAATAAGGACCAGGCGAATTTCCATTACCCACATGTCGGCCGCTGATTTAAAAGACTATGAAAAGTTGATTTCACAACCGGAGATTGCGGCGGGGGCGGGGTTTAATTTGGTTAGTAACCAAAAGATGCTCACCGAAGTGGCCAAACGCCAAATTTCCCATCCCATGACGTTGGGGCTGCGGATTCATGATCATTTGGCTGGCGCCATCTTGCTGTACGAGCAGATTGATCAAAACGGCTTTCCGGATGAGGCTAATCTTGAAATGAGCTATTTCCTTGATCCTGTTTATTGGAACCAGGGCTTCATGACCGAAGCAGCTGATCAGTTAACCCAGGTGCTTAAACATGACCCAACCGTTAAAACGGTCAATGCGGAAGTGTTTACGGATAATCTCGCCTCAAAAGCCCTGCTGAACCGTTTGGGCTTTGAGATGACGACGACCGTGACTGATCCGATTATCGGCCGAAAGAAGGCAATCTTTAAGCTGAATCTGGCATAGGAAAGTGGTTCAGGTTTGTCAATTTATCTCAAGTGAGTTACAATTTTTATTGTTAAAGTTATTTATAAACTAAATCAATCAATATATTCGAGTAGAGGCGCATTCATCAACAGTATATTTCAGGAACTTGAAGGAAGTTATGACTGGAGTAAAAAGGGATGAGTGCCGAAACCGACAATTGCCTTCCAATTGTCGGTTGGGTCCCAGCTTAAGAGGCTGGGGACTGTCGCGGGAATCCGCGGAGAGCTATCAAGATGTTGAGAAACGTACATTGTCTCTTTCAATATTTTGAAAGGGATTTTTTTGTAGGTTGAGATTGGTTTAAAAAATTTATATAGGAGACGAAACAATGAACGAAAACGAGAGCCAAGAATCAAACGGACAGGTTAAGCGGGGACTAAAAGCCCGCCACGTGTCTATGATTGCCCTGGGTGGGTGTATTGGAACCGGGCTTTTCGTAGCCAGTGGTTCCGCAATCAGTCAGGCGGGTCCTGGTGGCGCGTTGACTGCATATGTATTGATGGGCCTCATGGTGTACTTCCTGATGACCAGCCTTGGTGAAATGGCCACAAATATGCCGATTTCAGGGTCGTTTGCCGCATACTCATCCAAATACGTTGATCCGGCCTTGGGATTCGCAATGGGCTGGAATTATTGGTTTAATTGGGCGATTACGGTTGCCGTGGATATTAGTACCGCAGCGCTGGTTATGAAATTTTGGCTGCCGAACGTCCCGGCATGGATCTGGAGTGCCATTGCATTGGCCATTATTTTCCTAATCAATGCGATGTCTGTCAGCACGTTTGGTGAAACTGAGTTTTGGATGTCAGCCATCAAAGTTGTCACAATTATCATATTCTTAGCGGTTGGTGCCCTGACAATTTTCGGTATTATGGGCGGCCACTTTGTTGGGATGCGAAACTTTTCAATTAAGCATGCACCATTTGTTGGTGGGTTCCCAGCCATTCTAAGCGTGTTCGTTGTTGCCGGGTTCTCATTTCAGGGAACCGAGTTGGTTGGAATCACTGCCGGTGAATCACAAGATCCCCAACACAGTGTTCCCAAGGCAATTAACGAAGTCTTTTGGCGAATTATTTTATTCTATATTTTAACGATCTTTGTGATTGCAGCTATCATTCCTTATACCAGTCATTCATTACTGGGTTCCAGTGCGACTGATATTGCCATCAGTCCCTTTACCCTTGTTTTCCAAAGAGCAGGTCTTGCGGCAGCTGCCAGTGTCATGAACGCGGTTATTTTGACATCGGTAATCTCATCTGCCAATTCAGGGATGTACGCTTCAACTCGAATGTTATACTCACTGTCCAACAGTGGCTACGCACCTAAAGCATTGGGGAAGACGGCACCCAACGGAATTCCTTATTATTCGTTGTTGGTAACAACCTTTGTCTCTCTATTGACGTTTATTTCAAGTATTGCCGGACCAAAGATTTACATGTGGCTGGTTGCCGCTTCCGGTTTAACCGGCTTTATCGCCTGGTTCGGAATTGCCATTTCCCACTACCGATTTAGAAGAGCCTTCGTCAAGCAGGGACACAGTATCAGTGAATTGAAGTACCATGCCAAGCTGTTTCCGTTTGGCCCGGTTCTTTGTCTGATCTTATGTATCCTGGTCATTGTGGGTCAGAATCCACAAGCCTTTATGAACTTTGATTGGAAACAGGTTCTGGTTACTTACATGAGTGTTCCTCTGGTACTGGTTTTATACATCTGGTATAAGATCAAGCATCACACGAAAATTATTCCTTTGGATAAGGTTGACGTTTCCCCAGCTCATGAAGATGAAAACCTTTCAAAATTGAACAATAAGTAATATATCAATTTGAAATTGGTCTATCCGTTCGGGTAGATCAATTTTGTTATTTATTGCCATAAAGCTTGATATTAGATATGAATATTTGGTACAATTTCACCAATTGGTATATTTAAAATATGAGGTGAGCTAAAAATGAAAAAAGTCATTTCCAAAGGCAAATTTGAAAGAATGAACAAATTGTCCAATGATCAGAATATTATTGATGCATTGGCTCTGGACCAGCGTGGATCACTTGTTAACGGTATGAAAAAAGCATCCGAAAAATACGGAAAGCTTTTCAGCATGCAGCTGGTTTATGATTTTAAAGAAATTGTTTCAGAAGTTCTCAGTCCACTGAGCTCTGCGGTTTTGCTCGATGAACAAATGGGATTTAAAGGGATTCAAGCCAAATCAAAAGACACCGGCTTAATCATGTCATATGAAAAGACTGGCTATGACGCTGATACACCTGGACGCCTACCAAGCTTAATTCCCAATCAATCCGCGCAGATGATGGTTGAAAATGGTGCTGACGCGCTGAAGGTGTTGATTTACTACAATCCCAACGATCCTGACGAAATCAACGATGTCAAAAAAGCATTTGCCGAACGTTACGGAACTGAAGGACTTGCCGCAGAAACACCAACCTTTTTGGAAATTGTGACTTACGATGACCGTTATGACAGTAAGTCGTTGGATTTCGCCAAGATTAAGCCGGATCTGGTTCTCCAGTCGATGATGGAATTCACCAAAGAGAAGTATCATATTGATGTTTTGAAGATGGAAATTCCATTTAACCCAACTTATATCAAAGAGTGGACTGATGGGGATGAGTATGCTTATACCGAGGAGCAGGCAAAGGGCTACCTTAAAGAACTAAGCGATGAAGCAACCCGACCATTTATCTTCTTGAGTGCCGGGGTGCCAACGCCGGTTTTCCAACGTGAACTTAAACTGGCCGGCGATTCGGGTGCCAAGTTTAGTGGCGTGTTAAGCGGCCGGGCAACTTGGCTTGAAGGAGTCGATATTTACATTCGTGATGGTAAGGATGGCCTGATCGACTGGCTGAAAAACAAGGGTACCAGGAACGTGACCGAGCTGACCAAAATTTTGTCCGAGAATGCCACACCGTGGTTTGAAGCCTATGGTGGTTTGGACAACATTCAAGTGGTTGATACCTCAATGGTAAAATAATTTACACAATATGTTGCACCCAACTTCTCCAACTAGTACAATATGTAGCGTTGATAAAATATTGTGTGTCCAGGTAGACACATGCTTAAACGTTAGGGGAATGACTATGCTTGTACTTGCTGGAACGATTGGTGCCGGAAAAACTTCATTAACAAAGATGCTTTCAGATCATCTGGGGACACCGGCTTATTATGAATCTGTTGAAAATAACCGCATCTTGCCGTTGTTTTACAAAGATCCCAAGAAATATGCTTTTTTGCTCCAGATTGATTTCTTGAACCGCCGGATGGATGACATCAAAAAAGCTTGGAAGAACAGTGAGAGTGTCCTCGACCGTTCAATTTTTGAAGACTCACTTTTATTTCATTTAAACGCTGATCTCGGCCGGGCAACCAAGACGGAAGTCGGTATTTATGATTCACTGCTTCAAAACATGATGCAGGAAATTTCCACCAGTGAACACAGCAAAAATCCCGATCTTTTGATTCATATCAATATTTCTTTTGAAACCATGCTACGCCGCATTCAAAAACGTGGCCGTTCATTTGAACAAATTGATAATGACCCTGATTTGTATCAGTATTACAGAGATTTGAATAATCGCTATCAAAAGTGGTATCAGGAATACGACAAATCACCCAAGATTCAAATTGATGGTGATAAGTTTGACTTTGTTGAAAATGACGGCGATAAAAACAAAGTGATCGATATGATTGATGAGAAAGTTGAAAAGCTGGCGATTTAATCACAACCAAGCTTGTGATTTTTGCCCTGATTGGTTATAATCAGATTCAGATAAAACGTTTTGTGCCTATTAAGTAGATTTCAGAGAGACAGTGGTCGGTGTGAACTGTCATCGAAAATTCCAGCACAAGTAAACGGGCAGGCAATGCTGCACGGCGTATGCCGTTACCATACTTTGAGAGCTCGACAAAATATTGTCGGGAACTTGGGTGGTACCGCGAAAAGGATCCTTCGTCCCATAGACGAGGGGTCCTTTTTGTATACAATTTGGGAGGAATTGAAATGTTAGATATTAAGAAGATCAGAAAAAATCCCGATTTTACCAAGGAAAAATTAGCTACCCGTGGTATTAAACCGGAAACCATCGACGAGTTAATCGGCTATGATGCCAAACGTCGTGATCTGATTGTTGAATCAGAATCTTTAAAAGCTAAACGAAATGACGTTTCAGATCAAATTTCACAAAAGAAACGGAATAAAGAAGACGCATCTGATGCCATTAATCAGATGAAAGAAGTCGGCCAAAAGATTAAAGGCTTGGACGAACAACTTCGCCAAGTTGAAGAAGACGAACATAATTTGGCTGCTCATCTGCCAAATATTCCTCATGATGGCGTCCCGGTTTCACTGACCGAAGAAGGTTCAGTGGAATTACGAAAAGTTGGCAAGATTCCTTCATTCGACTTTAAGCCAAAGCATCACTGGGACATTGGTGAAAGCCTCGGTATTCTTGATTTCGAACGGGCAGCCAAGGTTTCTGGCAGCCGATTCGTCTATTACATTGGCGATGGTGCATTATTGGAACGGGCCGTTTATAATTTCTATCTAGATCAAAACACTGCTGCCGGTTATACCGAAGTGATTCCACCATTTATGGTGAACGGTGAATCAATGTACGGAACCGGCCAATTTCCAAAGTTCCTGGAAAACAAGGCTGGTTATGAAGTCAACGGAACGGATATGACCATGATTCCAACTGCCGAAGTTCCATTGGTTAACTATTACCGTGGCGAGGTTATTCCAACCGAGAAGCTGCCGGTTTCTGTTACTGCCTTGACACCTGCCTTCCGTTCCGAAGCCGGAAGTGCCGGTCGTGATACCAAAGGGTTAATTCGTTTGCACCAATTCAACAAGGTTGAAATGGTTAAGTTTACTAAGCCTGAAGATTCATGGGATGCTTTGGAACAAATTACCCATCAAGCAGAATTGAATCTGCAAAAATTGGGTCTGGCATACCACGTTATTACATTGACTACCAGCGACATGAGCTTTACCGCCGCTATGACCCATGATTTGGAAGTCTGGTTCCCAGCTCAAGACAAGTACCGTGAAATCTCAAGCTGTTCCAACTGTACCGACTTCCAGGCTCGTCGGGCACATATCCAGTACCGTGACGAAGATGGCAAGCTTCATTATGTTCATACTTTAAACGGATCCGGATTAGCCGTTGGCCGGACTGTGGCTGCAATCCTTGAAAACTATCAAAATGAAGATGGCACGGTTACAATTCCTGAAGTATTACGTCCATATATGCACGGAATGACAAAAATTGGCAAACAAAAATAATTTCAGCAACAACCTGCGTAACTATATAGTGTAACCCGGATAATAGTTGTCCGAGTTACGGCTGATTGGGGGACAGTTTCCCCGACTGCCCAATTAGTCATGCTTGGTTCCGTGATCTTCTTTGAAGGGTGGAAGGCGTTTATCGTCTTCCACTCTTTTTTGTTTTCTAAAGAAATTTTGAAATAATCGTAAATTGGACTAGTAATGTTTTGCTGGATACGATATAATATTTTTTGTCGGAAAAAGACGTTACCGATCAACTATTAACCAATCAGTTTTTTTCAAATTCATCTTGACTTGCACTGACTGGTATTGTAAAATTTAATAGTTGTGTTGATGATGTTGCTACCAACATATTCATGTATTTGTTTCATGGAGGATTAGCTCAGCTGGGAGAGCATCTGCCTTACAAGCAGGAGGTCACAGGTTCGATCCCTGTATCCTCCATTGAGCCGTTAGCTCAGTTGGTAGAGCATCTGACTTTTAATCAGAGGGTCGGCGGTTCGAGACCGCCACGGCTCATTGCCAGTTTTAAACAATGCGGGCGTGGCGGAACTGGCAGACGCGCTAGATTTAGGTTCTAGTGTCTTATGACGTGGGGGTTCGAATCCCTTCGCCCGCATAGGTACTAGTACCTAACAATTTATATTTTTTGCCGACTTAGCTCAGTTGGTTAGAGCGCTTCACTAGTAATGAAGAGGTCGGGCGTTCGAATCGTCTAGTCGGCATTTTGCGGAAGTAGTTCAGTGGTAGAACATCACCTTGCCATGGTGGGGGTCGCGGGTTCGAATCCCGTCTTCCGCTTCAATCAAGTAGCATGATTGAGGTTACTTAATTTAATACTTATTATGCACCCATAGCGCAATTGGATAGAGTGTCTGACTACGAATCAGAAGGTTGTAGGTTCGACTCCTACTGGGTGCATTTTTTATTACAATCATTTCTTTTTCGGGAAGTAGCTCAGTTTGGTAGAGCACCTGGTTTGGGACCAGGGGGTCGCAGGTTCGAATCCTGTCTTCCCGACTTTTTACAACGTGGATTATATGATATATTGATATTGTTAAGTAAACAGTACTTAATCATCGGGAAGTAGCTCAGCTTGGTAGAGCACTACGTTCGGGACGTAGGGGTCGCAAGTTCAAATCTTGTTTTCCCGATTTTTTGTGGGAAATTTGCTGAAAGCGCTAAGTTTACATACATTAATGAAGTCAGGACCTGTTTTCAGGCCCTGACTTTTTTATTTACCTAATTTTGGTGGATAAACCAGTGGCAACGTGCTATCACGCTGCCTATATCTGTTAATGATGAACTAAATGCTACTATATAAAACATTCCTTTCAATGTTTCATAAATTGTATTCGCCGTCGGAGCCCTGCCTTGAGCTGTGGATTCCCCATGTTCTTCCGCACTCTCAAACACTTTCCTTGCACTTTCCCTCAACATTCGTATAATAATAGTCAATATTAGTCAAAGAATTGGGTGATGACATGGCGGACGAAAATATTTCTGATTTAATTGAACGTTATTTGAAGGAAATTCTTGCACAGAACGAGCAAGTCAAAATTCGCCGTTCTGAAATTGCTGGTTTGTTTGACGTTGTACCGTCTCAGATTAACTATGTGATCAACACGCGCTTTACAATTCAAAATGGATATATTGTGGAAAGTAAACGTGGGGGTGGCGGTTACATTAGAATAGAAAAGGTTCATTTATTAGATGACATTGACGTTTTAAATTCACTGATTGATGCAATTGGTAACAAATTATCGAAACGAGATAGTGAAACAATCGTCCAAACGTTATATAATAATGAATTAATTAATCGTCGCGAGGTGAGTATCATATTAGCCGCGATTGACAAAGATGCAATTGACTTAAACAGCAGCGATCTGACCGACATTCTGCGTGCCAACATTATGGTGTCGATTTTGAACCGTCTGCGATACGAACGATAGGAAGCGAGGGTATCTATGAATAATTTATTTACTCCAAGTGCTAAGAACGTTTTGACCATTGCTCAGGAACAAGCCAAGAAATTCAAGCACCAGGCTATTGGAACTGAACACCTTTTATTGGGCTTACTGATCGAAACCAATGGAATTGCCTACAAGGCCCTTCAACAGTTTTCAGTAACTGCTGAAGATGTCACTGAAGAAGTAGAGCGTTTCGCCGGCTATGGCAACCTAAAGGACCTTAGCAGTAACGATTATCTGCCATACTCTCCAAAGGCAAAAGAAGTTTTGGCTCAAGCGGGAGAATTTGCTAAGAAAAACGGCGTTCCCAAGGTAGGAACTGAGCATATTTTGCTTTCACTATTGACTGACGAAACCATTTTGTCATCCAGAATCCTGATTAATTTAGGACTTGATTTATCACAAATCAGAAAAGTTACTTTACGAAAAATGGGCATTAGCGGCGGCTCAATGGCTTCAAATCTGGCCAACAAGCAGCGTGGCCGACAACAGAAGAAAGCCGATTCCAAAACACCGACAATTGACTCGTTGGCCCGTGACTTAACTGAGATGGCCAGAGAAGACCGACTTGATCCAACCGTTGGCCGTGACCTTGAAGTTAAGCGGGTTGTCCAAATCCTGGCTCGTCGAACCAAGAACAATCCTGTATTAATTGGTGAACCTGGTGTTGGTAAAACTGCCATCGCTGAAGGCTTGGCAGAACGAATTGTCAGCGGTGATGTGCCCGGTGACATGGCTAAGAAGCGTTTGATGATGCTCGATATGGGCTCATTGGTTGCCGGTACCAAATACCGTGGTGAATTTGAAGATCGTTTAAAGAAAGTTATTGATGAAATTTATCAAGACGGCAACATCATTC
Organism: Lentilactobacillus kefiri; assembly: GCF_009739535.1. Lineage (GTDB taxonomy): Bacteria > Bacillota > Bacilli > Lactobacillales > Lactobacillaceae > Lentilactobacillus > Lentilactobacillus kefiri. The sequence continues at coordinate 213,678 of NZ_CP029971.1, read as the reverse complement.
TATTCATTGATGAATTACACACATTGATTGGTGCCGGTGGTGCTGAAGGGGCAATTGATGCTTCGAACATCTTAAAGCCTGCATTGGCCCGTGGTGAACTTCAATTGATTGGTGCCACGACATTGGATGAGTACCAAAAGTACATCGAATCCGATGCTGCTTTGGAACGTCGATTTGCAAAAGTCATGGTTGACGAACCAACTGCTGATGAAACTGTTGAGATTTTGAAGGGCTTACGTCCTAAATATGAACAACACCACCATGTTGAAATTACTGATGAAGCAATTGAAACAGCCGTGAACTTATCAAGCCGTTACATTAGTGATCGATTCTTACCTGATAAAGCAATTGATCTGATGGATGAGGCGGCTGCCAAAGTCCGCATTGATCATTTGGAAAAATCCGATGCAGTTGACGATCACAAGAAATTGTCAGACCTGTTGTCCGAATTAAATGAAGCATTGGTTGCCCAAGATTATGAAAAGGCTGCTAAGATTCGTAAGCAGACCAACAAGCTACAAGATGAATTGGCACATGACGACAATGCCGATGAGGATTCCAAAGATACTCATTATCCGGTTAAGGAAACGCCACAAGACGTTGCTGAAATTGTCGGCGAATGGACTGGTATTCCAGTTACCCGATTGAGCAGTACCGAAGCTGACCGTTTGGTTAATTTGGAAAAGATTTTGCATAAACGGGTTATTGGTCAAGAAGAGGCTATTTCAGCCGTATCACGTTCAATTCGACGTGCCCGAAGCGGTTTGAAAGATCTTAACCGTCCAATTGGTTCATTCATGTTCCTTGGGCCTACCGGTGTTGGTAAGACTGGGTTGGCCAAAGCAGTTGCCGAAGCAGTCTTTGGTTCTGAAGACGACATGATTCGTGTTGATATGAGTGAATTCATGGAGAAGTACTCAACCAGCCGTTTGATTGGTTCAGCTCCTGGATACGTTGGCTACGATGAAGGTGGACAATTAACCGAAAAGGTTCGTCAAAAGCCTTATTCAGTTGTTCTCTTTGATGAAGTTGAAAAGGCGCACCCAGATGTCTTCAACCTGCTTCTTCAGGTTCTTGACGATGGGTACCTGACTGATGCCAAGGGTCGAAAGATTGACTTCAGAAACACGGTTATTATCATGACTTCCAACCTTGGTGCAACCACTCTTAGAGATAAGAAGACAGTTGGATTTGGTCAAGAAGATGCCAAAGAAGACTACAGTGCAATGAAAGACACCATTCAAGCTGCCCTTAAGCAGCGATTCCGTCCAGAATTCTTGAACCGAATTGATGAAGTTGTTGTCTTCCACTCACTCACCAAAGCAGAACTTGATAAAATTGTTTACCTGATGGCTAAACCAGTTATCAAGCGAATCCATGATCAAGGAATTGACATCAAGATTACCAAGACTGCAATTGGAATTATTTCCAAGCGTGGCTTTGATCCTGAATATGGTGCCCGTCCTATCCGAAGAGCTATTCAAACCGAACTTGAGGATAATTTGAGTGCCAAGCTCTTGGCAAAAGAAATTGTTCCTGGTGATTCAGTCACCGTTGGCGGCCGAAACAACCAGATTACAATTTCTGTTAAGAAGCCGGATCATAAAACGTTAGTTAAAGATAAAAAATAAATGCGATTCGAAAGTGAATCAGCTTAAAAGGTTGACTTTGCTTCTATAAATTGTTATTCTTTTAACTGTATTTGTTGTGAATCGAAATGGTCGACGCGATCTATTGTCCGGGTTGGCCTGCATAAAAAACCAAAAGCAAGCGAGACTTGTTTTTGGATTTTTTTTGCCCAAAACTCGGTCAGATGCTTCAAAAAGAGCATTTGTAATCAAACTGTAACATTTCGATTCCGGAATTTTTGGAGAGGTGAAAAACTTGGCAGGACATTTAGTTAAATATGGAAAACACCGTACCCGACGAAGTTATGCACGAATCAAAGAAGTGCTTGATTTACCTAACCTGATTGAAATCCAGACTAATTCTTACAACTGGTTTTTACATGAAGGACTTAAGGAAACCTTCGATGGCATCATGCCAATCGATGACTTTCAGGGCAAGCTTTCTTTAGAGTTTGTCGATTATCAATTATTAACACCAAAATACACTGTGGATGAAGCGCGTGCGCATGAAGCAAATTATTCAGCTCCACTTCACATTACCTTAAAATTAACCAATCACGAGACTGGTGAAATTAAGACACAGGATGTATTCTTTGGCGATTTTCCATTAATGACTGATCAAGGAACATTTATTATTAATGGTGCTGAACGAGTTATTGTTTCACAATTGGTTCGTTCACCCGGCGTTTATTATCACGCAGACAAAGATAAGAATGGTCGCGATTCATTCGGTACCACTGTTATTCCTAACAGAGGTGCATGGCTTGAATTTGAAACCGACGCAAAAAACATTGCCTATGTTCGAATTGACCGAACACGAAAAATTCCTTTAACCGAACTTATTAGAGCTCTTGGATTTGGCAGCGATTCTGAAATTGTTGACATCTTGGGTGACAGTGACAGTTTGGGCCTCACATTGGAAAAGGATGTTCATAAAGATACTGACGATTCACGTGTTGAAGAGTCGTTGAAGGATATTTACGAACGACTACGTCCAGGTGAGCCTAAGACCGCTGATTCATCACGAAGCCTGTTAACTGCTCGCTTCTTCGATCCAAAGCGTTACGACATGGCTCCCGTTGGCCGTTACAAGACCAACAAGAAGCTTAGTTTGAAGAACCGTTTGTTAGGTTTGACATTGGCTGAAACCCTTGCCGATCCTGATACCGGTGAAGTTATTGCTCAAAAGGGCACCGTTGTGACAAAAGATGTCATGAAGGATTTGGCTCCATATCTTGATAACAAAGAGTTCAAGGCTTATACCTTCAACCCATCAGATGAAGCCGTTGTAACTGAGCCAATGACTGTTCAAATCATTAAAGTTCAATCAGTTAAGGATCCTGATCGTGTGGTTCCTTTAATCGGTAACGATAACATCCCATTGAGTTTTAAGCACATTACACCAGCTGATATTATTTCATCAATGAACTACTTCTTTAACCTTCAAGAAGGTATCGGTTCAATCGATGATATTGATCATTTGGGTAACCGTCGTATTCGTTCAGTTGGTGAATTACTGCAAAACCAATTCAGAATTGGTTTATCACGAATGGAACGTGTTGTTCGTGAAAGAATGTCTATCCAGGACACTTCAACAGTGACACCTCAACAATTAATCAACATTCGACCAGTTGTGGCTTCAATCAAAGAATTCTTTGGTTCATCACAACTTTCACAATTCATGGATCAGACTAACCCACTTGGTGAGTTAACTCATAAGCGTCGTTTGTCTGCCCTTGGACCTGGTGGTTTGACTCGTGACCGTGCCGGATATGAAGTCCGGGATGTTCACTATACCCACTATGGCCGTATGTGTCCTATTGAAACCCCTGAAGGTCCTAACATTGGATTAATTAACAGTTTGTCCAGTTACGCCCGGGTTAACAAGTATGGATTCATTGAAACTCCATACCGTCGTGTTGATTGGACAACCCATAAGGTTACTGACCGAATTGATTACTTGACTGCCGACGAAGAAGATAACTTTGTTATTGCTCAGGCGAACTCACCATTGAATGATGGTGGTTCATTTGAAAACAAGATTGTTATGGCTCGTCACAAGTCAAATAACATTGAAATCAGCATTGATAAAGTTGATTACATGGATGTTTCACCTAAGCAGGTAGTTGCTGTCGCAACTGCATGTATTCCTTTCTTGGAAAACGATGATTCAAACCGTGCCTTGATGGGTGCCAACATGCAGCGTCAGGCCGTTCCTTTGATCGATCCTCATGCACCACTTGTTGGTACTGGTATCGAATATAAGGCCGCCCATGATTCCGGTGTTGCACTTATTTGTAAGAAACCAGGAACTGTTGAATACGTTGATGCTCGTGAAATTCGAGTACGTCGTGACGACAAGTCCCTTGATAAATATAAATTAATGAAGTTCCGCCGTTCAAACGGTGGTAAGAACTACAACCAACGTCCAATCGTCAAAGTTGGCGATCACGTTGATGCAGATGAAATCTTAGCCGATGGTCCATCAATGGAAGGCGGAGAGTTGGCACTTGGCCAAAATCCTGTCGTTGCATTTATGACTTGGCAAGGATATAACTTCGAAGATGCCATCGCCATTAGCGAACGTTTGGTTAAGGACGATGTCTACACATCAATCCATATTGAGGAATACGAGTCAGAAACTCGGGACACTAAGCTTGGACCTGAAGAAATGACTCGTGAAATCCCTAATGTTGGTGAAGATGCTTTGAAGAACCTTGATGAAGACGGTACTGTTCGGATTGGTGCCGAAGTTCATGATGGTGATATCTTAGTTGGTAAGGTTACTCCTAAAGGGGTTACTGAGCTTTCAGCCGAGGAACGTTTGCTTCATGCAATCTTTGGTGAGAAGTCACGAGAAGTTCGTGATACATCATTGAGAGTTCCTCATGGTGGTGGCGGAATCATCCAAGATGTTAAGATCTTCACTCGTGAAAACGGTGATGAGCTTTCTCCTGGTGTTAACAAGATGGTTCGTGTCTACATCGCTCAAAAGCGTAAGATTCAAGTTGGTGACAAGATGTCAGGTCGTCATGGTAACAAAGGTACTGTTTCCGTTGTTATCCCTGAAGAAGATATGCCATTCCTGCCTGATGGAACTCCAGTTGACATTATGCTGAGTCCCATGGGTGTGCCATCACGTATGAACATTGGACAAGTTTTGGAACTCCATTTAGGTATGGCTGCCCGCAAACTTGGTATTCATGTTGCAACACCTGTTTTTGATGGTGCTCGTGACTCTGATATCTGGGATGCTGTTAAGGAAGCCGGAATGCCTTCAGATGGTAAGTACATCTTGTATGATGGCCGTACCGGTGAACCATTCGACAAGAAGATTGCCGTTGGTGTCATGCATTACCTTAAGTTGGCCCACATGGTTGATGATAAGATTCATGCACGTTCAATTGGACCTTACTCATTAGTTACTCAACAACCACTTGGTGGTAAAGCACAATTTGGTGGTCAGCGTTTTGGTGAAATGGAAGTTTGGGCACTTGAAGCATATGGTGCCGCTTATACCCTTCAAGAAATTCTGACATACAAATCAGATGATGTTGTTGGTCGTGTAAAGACTTACGAAGCTATTGTTAAAGGTGAACCAATTCCAAAGCCAGGTGTTCCTGAATCATTCCGTGTTCTTGTTAAGGAATTACAAGCACTTGGTCTTGATATGAAGGTTCTTGATGCAAGTCACAAAGAGATCGAACTTCGTGATCTTGATGACGATGACGACGTCGTTAACGTGGATGCATTGAGCAAGTTGGCCGACAAGAAGAAAGAACAAGCCGACCAAGCAGCTAAGCAAACAGCTGATCAAGCTGAAACACCAACTAAATCAACCAACGCTAACAATAGTAATGACTAGAATGGGAGGTCAAACTAGTGGTCGATGTTAATAAATTCGAAAGTATGCAGATTGGACTAGCCTCTCCTGATAAGATTCGTAGTTGGTCATATGGTGAAGTTAAAAAGCCTGAAACCATTAACTACAGAACTTTAAAACCAGAAAAAGATGGTTTGTTTGATGAGCGGATTTTCGGTCCTACCAAGGATTGGGAATGTGCCTGTGGTAAGTACAAGCGAATCCGATACAAGGGTATCGTTTGTGACCGTTGTGGTGTTGAAGTTACTCGTTCAAAGGTTCGTCGTGAACGAATGGGTCATATTGAATTAGCAGCTCCAGTCACTCACATCTGGTACTTCAAAGGAATTCCAAGTCGAATGGGTCTTGTTTTGGACATGAGCCCACGTGCCCTTGAAGAAATCATTTACTTCGCTTCATACGTTGTTACCGAACCCGGTAACACTCCTATGGAAAAGAAGCAGTTGCTTTCAGAACGTGAATATCGTGAAAAGAAACAGGAATATGGTCCTCGTTTCTCTGCCCAAATCGGTGCTGAAGCAATTAAGACTTTACTTAATGATGTTGATATCAATAAAGAAGTTGTCGAGTTAAAAGACGAATTAAAGAACGCTACTGGTCAAAAGCGGACCCGTGCCGTTCGTCGTCTGGATATTTTGGAAGCCTTTGTTCAATCCGGAAATGAACTTTCCTGGATGGTAATGGATGCAATTCCAGTTATCCCACCTGACTTACGACCAATGGTTCAACTTGAAGGTGGCCGATTTGCCACTTCTGATTTGAACGATTTGTATCGTCGAGTTATTAACCGTAACAACCGTTTAAAGAGATTGCTTGATTTGAACGCCCCTGGCATTATCGTTCAAAACGAAAAGCGGATGCTTCAAGAAGCCGTTGATGCTTTGATTGATAATGGTCGTCGTGGCCGTCCAGTTGCCGGTCCTGGTAACCGTCCATTGAAGTCACTTTCTCACATGTTGAAAGGTAAGCAAGGACGTTTCCGTCAGAACTTACTTGGTAAACGTGTTGATTATTCAGGTCGTTCCGTTATTGATGTTGGCCCTCATTTGAAGATGAACCAAATGGGACTTCCAGTTCCAATGGCGATGGAATTATTCAAGCCATTCATTATGAAGGAATTGGTTGGTCGTAATTTGGCTTCCAACATTAAGAATGCTAAACGTAAGATCGAACGCCAAGATGACGATGTCTTCAGTGTATTGGAAGATGTTATTAAGGAGCACCCGGTTCTGTTGAACCGTGCACCTACACTTCATAGACTTGGAATTCAAGCCTTTGAACCTGTTCTTGTTAGTGGTAAGTCAATGCGTCTTCATCCATTGGTTTGTGAAGCTTACAATGCCGATTTCGATGGAGACCAGATGGCCATTCACGTTCCATTATCTGATGAAGCCCAAGCTGAATCACGATTGCTGATGTTGGCTGCTGGCCATATCCTTGCTCCTAAGGATGGAAAGCCAGTTGTTACACCATCTCAAGATATGGTTATCGGTAACTATTACCTGACCATGGAAGAAGCCGGCCGTGAAGGCGAAGGAATGATCTTTAACTCACCTGATGAAGTTGAGTTGGCTTACAAAGATGGAATCGTTCATTGGCACTCACGTGTAGGAATCAAAGCTTCAGCATATCCTAAGAAGACATTTACTAAGGAGCAATTAGGTAAAATCCTGGTTACTTCCGTTGGTAAGATTATCTTCAATACGATTTTGCCAGAAGACTTCCCATACATTAATGAACCTACTGAAACAAACATTAATAACTTCGTTGAAGATAAATACTTCCTTGAACCAGGCGAAGACATTCATGAACATCTCAAGAATGCACCGCTTGTTCCACCATTCAAGAAGGGTTACTTGAGTGACATTATCGCTGAAGTTTACAAGCGTTATAAAGTTACTGAAACCTCATTCTTCCTTGATAGAATGAAGGACCTTGGTTACAATACTTCTACCAAATCTGGTTTAACTGTTGGTATTTCTGATATTACTCAGTTGCCTGATAAGCAAGAAATTATTGACGCCGCTCATAAGAAAGTGGACATGGTTACTAAGCAGTTCCGTCGTGGATTGATTACTGATCATGAACGTTATGAAAGAGTTATCGGTATCTGGAACGATGCCAAGGATGTCATTCAGAAACGTTTGATGGATTCTCAAGATCCTCAAAACCCAATCTTTATGATGAGTGATTCTGGTGCCCGTGGTAACATTTCTAACTTTACCCAGCTTGCCGGAATGCGTGGATTGATGGCTGCTCCTAACGGTGAAATTATGGAATTGCCTATTACATCGAACTTCCGTGAGGGATTAACTGTTTTGGAAATGTTTATTTCTACTCATGGTGCTCGTAAAGGTATGACTGATACCGCCCTTAAGACTGCCAACTCTGGTTACTTGACCCGTCGACTTGTTGATGTTGCCCAAGATGTCATTGTTCGTGAAAAGGATTGTGGTACCGATCGTGGCTTAACCATCAGTGCAATTACTGAAGGTAATGAAATGATCGAACCATTGTACGATCGAATTCTTGGCCGTTATGCACACAAGACTGTTAAGAATCCTAAGACCGGAGAAGTTATTGTTCCGGCAAATACAATGATTACCGAAGATCAAGCTCAACAAATCGATGATGCTGGTATTAAAGAAGTTACTATCAGATCTGCATTTACCTGCAACACTGTTCATGGTGTTTGTGAGAAGTGTTATGGTCGTAACTTGGCTACCGGTGATGAAGTTGAAGTTGGTGAAGCTGTTGGTACTGTTGCCGCTCAATCAATCGGTGAACCTGGTACTCAGTTAACCATGCGGAACTTCCATACCGGTGGTGTTGCTGGTAACGCTGATATTACCCAAGGACTTCCTCGTGTTCAAGAAATCTTTGAAGCTCGGAACCCTAAAGGTAAAGCTGAAATCAGTGAAGTTACTGGTACAGTTGAATCTATCGAAGAAAACCCTGCAGAACGAACCAAGGAAATTACCGTTAAGGGTGAGTCTGATACTCGAACTTACACGGTTCCAATTACTGCTCAGATGAGAGTTGCCGAAGGTGATTACATTCACCGTGGTTCAGCATTGAACGAAGGTTCTGTTGATCCTAAGGAATTGTTGAAGGTTCGTGATGTTCTTTCAACTGAAAACTACTTGCTTCATCAAGTTCAGAAGGTTTACCGTATGCAAGGTGTTGAAGTTTCTGATAAGCATGTGGAAATCATGATTCGTCAGATGCTTCGTAAGGTTCGTATCATGGATCCCGGTGACACTGATGTATTACCTGGTACTTTGATGGATATCAACGACTTTAAGAATAGTAACGCAGACACTGTTGTTAAAGGTGGAATTCCTGCAACTGCACGTCCTGTATTACTTGGTATTACTAAGGCTGCCCTTGAAACCAACAGTTTCTTGTCAGCCGCATCATTCCAGGAAACCACTCGTGTTCTTACCGATGCTGCAATTCGTGGTAAGAATGATCCACTTGTTGGTTTGAAGGAAAATGTTATCATTGGTAAGTTAATTCCTGCTGGTACTGGAATGCCAAATTACCGTGGAATTAAGCCTGAAGAAATTGGTAGTTCATCTACTGATGGTGTTTACTCAATTAGCCAGCTTGAAGAAAAAATGAAAGCTGAAGATGCTAACAAGAGCAAGACCACTAAGTAATCACAACTGAATTTATTAAACAAAAAGGATTTCAACCAGAGATTGGTTGGAATCCTTTTTTGTTTGTCTAAGAAATTAACGGCAGCAGGATATTTTGCAGTTGACTTGTCACAAAGTATCCAATGGTGATAAATGGGACGAAGGGGATCTTAGAATCTTTAGGCCATGGTGCAACAATCAGATAGAGCAGTGCGACAACACAAGCGATGAATGTTTGCCAGAGCAAGAAGGGCACCCCAGTTGATAACCAGATGCAAAAGTAGATATCGATGTCGCCACTTCCAATCCATTGAGCATGGTGGTTGATCATCTGAGTCACTCCATAGAGAGCGACAGCCATGACAATTTGTTGAACGGGGTGGTCCGTGACAACCACTGATGACAATAGCAAGCCAATAATTCCTCCCATTGGAATTTGTTGATTGACAAGATCAAAAGAACTGAGTGCGATTAAAATGACAAATTGGATTATGAACAGCCAGTCAATGACCCAAAGGTTGAGACAGGAAATGGCAGTACCGGTGAATAATTCCACAGCAAAAAAATTAATTGGAAGCTTTTGGCTGCAGTAACGACACTTTCCTTTTAAAATAATGTAACTGAAGACTGGAACCAAGTCGATGTTTGCAAGTTGGTTCTGGCAGCTGTCGCAATGTGAACGGGGACGGACAATCGATTCGCCTCTAACCACTCTGACAGCAACTAAATTAAAAAACGATGCAATGCTTGCGCCAAATAAAAATTGTATAATGATCATCATGAATTACCTCTATATGTTATGTACGTCATTTTGTTTTGATTTATTCAAGATCATTCATTGACACAAACGGTCAGTCATGATAAATTAGACAAGGTGCTTTTTGTGACAGATTCCTGAATATTCAGACATGCTGACTGTATATGACAAAAAGTGTTGGGCGGTACACATTTCTTTTTACATAAAAAAGAACCGCCTGGATGTGTGGACTTACATTGAAAATTTGAAAGGAGAACTTTTTAGATGCCTACAATTAACCAATTGGTCCGTAAAGGACGTCATTCTAGAACTTCAAAATCAAAGTCACCAGCTTTAAACTATGCTTACAATAGTTTCAAGAAGCAGCAAGTTACTGTTCCAGCCCCTCAAAAACGAGGTGTTGCAACTCGTGTTGGTACTATGACACCAAAGAAGCCTAACTCAGCTTTACGTAAATATGCCCGTGTACGTTTGTCTAACTTAATCGAAGTTACTGCTTACATTCCAGGTATTGGTCATAACTTGCAAGAGCATAGTGTTGTTTTGATCCGTGGAGGCCGTGTTAAGGATTTACCTGGTGTTCGTTATCACGTTATTCGTGGTGCTCTTGATACTGCCGGTGTTCAAGACCGTCGTCAAGGACGTTCAAAATACGGTACAAAGAAGCCTAAAGAATAATCTTACTAATGCAATCTAAATATTTAGTTTTATAGAATCATGAGGAGGATAACGAAATGCCTAGAAAAGGAAATGTTCAAAAACGGGAAGTACTTCCTGATCCAATTTATAACTCAAAATTGGTAACCCGTTTAATCAACCGTTTGATGTTAGACGGTAAACGTGGAACTGCATCACAAATCTTGTATGGTGCATTTGATTTAATTAAGAAAGAAACAAACAATGAACCAGTTGACGTGTTTGAAGAAGCTATGAAGAACGTTATGCCAGTTCTTGAAGTTAAAGCTCGTCGTGTTGGTGGATCAAACTACCAAGTTCCAATCGAAGTTCGACCAGATCGTCGTACAACATTGGGCTTGCGTTGGATCGTTAACTACGCACGTTCACGTGGTGAACATACTATGACTGAACGTCTTGCACGTGAAATCATGGATGCTGCCAACAATACTGGTGCATCTGTTAAGAAACGTGAAGATACACATAGAATGGCTGAAGCCAACCGTGCATTTGCACATTATCGTTGGTAATATCAGAATTATTCTAAACAGCTCAAACTAATAAGTGGCTGATTTAGCCACTTTTTGTACGAATCGGAAGGAGTTACACAATGGCTAACAAACGAGAGTTTCCGCTAGAAAAAACTCGTAATATCGGAATTATGGCCCATATCGATGCTGGTAAGACTACAACTACTGAACGTATCTTGTACTATACCGGTAAGATTCATAAAATTGGTGAAACCCATGATGGTGCTTCACAAATGGATTGGATGCCACAAGAGCAGGAACGTGGTATTACTATCACATCAGCTGCCACTACAGCTCAATGGAAAGACCACCGTATCAACATTATTGATACCCCAGGACACGTGGACTTTACTGTTGAAGTTGAACGTTCACTTCGTGTTTTGGATGGTGCTATTGCTGTCTTGGATGCCCAAGCTGGTGTTGAGCCTCAAACCGAAACTGTTTGGCGTCAAGCTTCTGACTATGACGTTCCACGGATCGTTTTTGTTAACAAAATGGATAAAGTTGGTGCCAACTTTGATTTCTCAGTTGGCTCAATCCAAGACCGTTTGAACGCTAAGCCACTTCCTATCCAGATGCCAATCGGTGCTGAAGATAATTTCGAAGGGGTCATTGACCTTGTTGAAATGAAAGCCGACATCTATGATGAAGATAAACTTGGTTCAAACTGGGATACAGTTGATGTTCCTGACGACTATAAAGACGAAGCTAAAAAGCGTCGTGATCAATTAGTTGAAACTTTGGCTGATGTTGATGATGACATTATGAACAAGTACCTTGAGGGTGAAGAAATTCCTATTCCTGAAATCAAGGCTGCTATTCGTAAAGCTACTTTGAACTTGGAACTGTTCCCAGTGTTAGCTGGATCAGCATTCAAGAACAAGGGTGTTCAGATGTTAATGGATGCTGTTATTGATTACTTACCATCACCACTTGATGTTAAGCCATACAACGCCACTGACCCTGAATCTGGCGACAAGATTGAATTAAAGGCAAATGATGACGCCAGCTTTGCTGCCTTAGCATTTAAGGTTGCCACTGACCCATTCGTTGGTCGTTTAACTTATATCCGTGTCTACTCAGGTACTCTTGAATCAGGTTCATACATTTTGAATGCTACTAAAGACAAACGTGAACGTGTTGGACGTTTGCTCCAAATGCATTCAAATCACCGTCAAGAAATTCCAGAAGTATTCTCAGGTGATATTGCTGCCGCCATTGGTTTAAAGAACACCACTACTGGTGATTCATTGACCGATGTTGACCATCCACTTCATTTGGAATCAATGGAATTCCCTGACCCAGTTATCCAGGTTGCCGTTGAACCTAAGACAAAGGCTGACCAAGATAAGATGAACGTTGCTCTTCAAAAGCTTTCTGAAGAAGACCCAACATTCAAAGCTACTACAAACCCTGAAACTGGTGAAACTCTTATTGCCGGAATGGGTGAGTTGCATTTGGATATCATTATTGACCGTATGAAACGTGAATTCCACGTTGAAGCTACTGTTGGTGCCCCACAAGTTTCATATCGTGAAGCATTTACTAAGCCAACTAAGGCTCAAGGTAAATTTATCCGTCAGTCTGGTGGTAAAGGTCAATATGGTGATGTTTGGATTGAATTTACTCCAAACGAAGAAGGAAAAGGTTTCGAATTCGAAGATGCTATTGTTGGTGGTGTTGTTCCTCGTGAATTCATCCCAGCCGTAGAACAAGGTTTGAAAGAATCATTAGCTAATGGTGTTCTTGCAGGATATCCATTAATTGATTTGAAAGCCAAGTTATACGATGGTAGTTATCATGAAGTCGATTCTAGTGAAGCCGCATTTAAAGTTGCTGCATCACTTGCCCTTCGTAACGCTGCAAAGACTGCTGACCCAGTTATCTTGGAACCAATCATGAAGGTTGATATTAACGTCCCCGAAGAATACATGGGTGATGTTATGGGCCAAGTTACTGCAAGACGTGGACGTGTTGATGGAATGGAAAGCCGAAGCGGTGCTGAAGTTATTCATTCATTCGTTCCACTTGCTGAAATGTTTGGTTATGCAACTACGCTTCGTTCTGCATCACAAGGTCGTGGTACTTTCACTATGACATTTGATCATTACGAGCCAGTTCCAAAGAGCATTCAAGCTGAAATTATTAAGAAAAATGGTGGGAACCAACCTGCTGAAGACTAATTTCAAATTAAGAGATCGGAATTTATTTTCCGGTCTCTTTTTTTATTGTTTAAATGCTGTATTGTTTGCGTTTCTCAGGGTATAATAAATTAGTTGAAGTTATGTACGTTCATTTGGATATCAAAAAATGTTTAAACAAGCTTTTTTAAGTAACAGGAATATTACAATTCGAAATAATTGCTGTTAGCACTTGTTTTATGCGGCTTTTTTTAGTACACTATTTGAGTACTTGTTTTTAGGGATAAGTTTGCCCTAAAGCAATATGTATTAGCTTTGATGTGAAAGGTTGCGACACACCCGGATGCTTTGCCATGGGTTTGGCGGTAATTTTCACGGAGTTAGTCCTATTTTCAAAATAGACGAAGGAGGGAACACAATGGCAAAACAAAAAATTCGTATTCGGTTGAAGGCATACGAGCATCGTATCCTTGACCAATCCGCAGACAAGATTGTTGCAACTGCGCAAAGAACTGGAGCTACTATTTCAGGTCCAATTCCATTGCCAACTGATCGTACAATCTATACTGTTTTAGCTTCACCACACAAGTTTAAGGATTCTCGTGAGCAATTCGAAATTTTGACTCACAAGCGATTAATCGATATTTTAAATCCAACGCCAAAGACAGTCGATTCATTAATGAAACTCGACTTGCCTAGCGGTGTTGACATTGAAATTAAACTATAATAAATACAATATATCGGAGGTGTACTCATGACCAGAAAAGGAATCTTAGGAAAGAAAGTTGGAATGACACAAGTATTCACTGACAACGGCGAATTAGTACCAGTTACTGTCGTTGAAGTGACACCTAATGTCATTATGCAAATTAAGACCGTTGAAAACGACGGTTACGATTCAGTTCAATTAGGCTATGCAGACAAGCGTACTGTGCTTACTAATAAGCCAGAACAAGGCCATGCAAAGAAAGCAAATACTACTCCTAAGCGCTTCATTAAAGAAATCAAAGATGTTGAGCTGGGAGATTATAAAGTATCTGACGAAGTTAAGGCAGATATCTTCAAACCAGGAGACATCGTTGATGTAACTGGAACCACCAAAGGTCATGGATACCAAGGTAATGTCCATAAAGACGGCCAATCACGTGGACCAGAAACTCATGGTTCTCGTTATCACCGTCGTCCAGGTTCACTTGGTGTCATCATTAACCGAGTTGTTCCCGGCATGAAATTACCTGGTCGAATGGGTAACAAGACTGTTACTATTCAAAACTTAGAGATCGTAAATGCCGATACTGACAATAACGTTCTTTTGATCAAAGGTAATGTACCTGGTGCAAATAAGTCATATATCACAATTAGAAGTGCCGTTCACGGCTCAAAAAAGTAGAAGGGAGGCAACCATAGATGACTGACGTAGCATTATATAAACAAGACGGAAGTAAGAATGGTACTGTTGCATTAAACGATGGTATCTTCGCAATCGAACCCAACAATAACGTTGTGTTTGATGCAATTGTTATGCAACGTGCTTCTTTACGTCAAGGAACACATTCTGTTAAAAACCGTTCAGCAGTTCGAGGCGGTGGAAAGAAGCCTTGGCGTCAAAAGGGTACCGGTAGAGCTCGACAAGGTTCAATCCGATCACCACAATGGCGTGGCGGTGGAATTGTCTTCGGACCTACTCCACGTTCATACTCATACCGTTTGCCTAAGAAAGTTTCACGTTTGGCATTGAAGTCAGTGCTATCAGAAAAGGTTTCAGACGACAAATTAGTTGTTGTTGATACTTTGAAGTTTGATGCACCTAAGACTAAAGAATTTGCTGAATTATTAGACAAATTGAATGTTTCAACTAAGACATTAGTAGTTTTGAAAGACGACAACGAAAAGGCAGTTTTGTCTGCTCGCAACTTGGAAAACGTTAAAGTTGTTTCTGCTCAAGGAATTAACACTTTAGACGTTGCCGATCACGATAAAGTTGTCATTACAAAAGCTGCTCTTTCTCAAGTAGAGGAGGTGCTCGCATAATGGAATCACGCGATATTATTTTACGCCCAGTTATTACTGAGGAAACCACTAGTAAGATGGACGACAAGACATACACATTCGATGTTGATTTACGAGCAACTAAGACCCAGGTTAAAAAGGCCGTTGAAGACATTTTTGACGTTAAGGTTGTCCGAGTAAACATTATGAATGTACGAGGCAAGTTAAAGCGCCAAGGACGTTACGCTGGTTATACCAAGAAGCGTCGTAAGGCAATTGTTACATTGACTCCAGATTCAAAAGAAATCGAATTATTCAACGAAGAATAACGAAAAAAATCTCTAACATAGGAGGGAAACGTTTTGGCCATTAAAACATATAAGCCAACCAGTAATGGTAGACGTAATATGACAAGCTTAGACTACAGTGCAATTACTAAACGTAAGCCTGAAAAGTCTTTACTTGAATCAAAAAGCAAAACAGCCGGCCGTAATAACTATGGTCATATGACTGTTCGTCACCGTGGTGGCGGTAACAAGAATCAATATCGTATTATTGATTTCAAACGAATCAAAGATGACGTTATGGCAACTGTTAAAGCAATCGAATACGATCCTAACCGGACTGCAAACATTGCTTTGATCGTTTATACCGACGGAATCAAATCATACATCATTGCACCTAAAGGATTAAAAGTAGGTGACAAGGTTGAATCTGGTGTTAATGCAGATATTAAGCCAGGTAACACATTGCCATTATCAAACATCCCTGTTGGTACAATCATTCACAACATTGAACTTAAGCCAGGAAAAGGCGGCCAATTAGTACGTTCTGCTGGAGCATCAGCACAGTTGCTTGGTCGTGATGGTAAGTATTCACTTATCAGACTTGCATCCGGTGAAGTTCGTTTAATTCTTAGCACAAACCGTGCAACAATCGGTTCTGTAAGTAATGAAGAACATGAACTTATCAATGTTGGTAAAGCTGGTCGTACACGTTACAAGGGTCAACGTCCTCATGTACGTGGATCTGTAATGAACCCTAACGATCACCCTCATGGTGGTGGTGAAGGTAAAGCACCAGTTGGTCTTCCATCACCATTATCACCATGGGGTAAGAAGACAGTTGGTAAGAAGACTCGTTCTAAGAAATCACGTTCGAACAAGTTTATTGTTCGTCGTCGTAAAGGTTCAAAGATGTAATAGAACGCATTTATTAAAACTTTTAATATTTGTGCAGAGGAGGTTGCAAAATGAGTCGTAGTTTGAAAAAAGGACCATTCGCCGATGAGTACTTACTCAAGAAGGTAGATGCCCAAAAAGGCCAAGACAAGAAAGCTGTTATTAAGACTTGGTCACGCCGATCAACGATTTTTCCTAGCTTCATTGGATATACATTTGCTGTTTATGATGGACGTAAGCACGTCCCAGTTTATGTTCAAGAAGATATGGTTGGTCATAAGCTCGGTGAATTCGTTCCCACTCGTACATTCCATGGTCATGGAACCGACGATAAGAAGACTGTTTAAAAACAAGGAGGATAACAAATGGCTGAACAAGTTACATCAGCAAAAGCAACTGCCAAAACTGTTCGCATTGCCGCACGTAAGGTCCGTCTTGTAGTTGATCTTATCAAAGGTAAGAGTGTTGCTGAAGCAGCCGCAATCTTGGATTTCACACCCCGCGGTGCTTCTCCGGTAGTTTCAAAAGTTCTTAAATCTGCAGTTGCTAATGCAGAAAATAATTTCGATTTAGATAGTGAAAATTTGTTTGTAAGCGAAGCATTTGTTAACGAAGGCCCAACTCTTAAGAGATTCCGTCCTCGTGCCAAAGGCTCTGCTTCACCAATCAACAAGCGTACAAGTCACATTACAATTGTTGTATCAGAAAAAGAGGAGGGATAACGCGTGGGTAATAAGATAAATCCTAATGGTTTACGAGTTGGTATCATCCGTGACTGGGAAGCTAAGTGGTATGCAGGTAAAGATTACGCAGCCTACTTAAAAGAAGATTTACAAATTCGTAAATATATAGAGAAGCGTCTTGCTAATGCGTCTGTTTCTACTGTTGAAATTGAACGTGCTGCAAACCGCGTTAATGTTTCTATCCATACTGCCAAACCAGGAATGGTTATTGGAAAAGGTGGATCTGAGGTTGAAAATCTTCGTAAAGAACTTAATGACCTCACAGGCAAGAGAGTTCACATCAATATTATTGAGATCAAGAAGCCAGATTTGGATGCCAAATTGGTCGGCGAAAACATCGCTCGTCAATTGGAAGGCCGTGTAGCATTCCGTCGTGCAATGCGTCAAGCAATGCAACGAACTATGCGTTCAGGTGCCAAAGGTGTTAAGACTCAGGTTGCTGGTCGTCTTAACGGTGCTGATATGGCTCGTGTTGAATCATACTCAGATGGAACTGTTCCTTTGCATACTTTAAGAGCAGATATTGACTACTCATGGGTTGAAGCTTTTACTACCTACGGATCAATTGGTGTAAAGACTTGGATCTATCGTGGTGAAGTTCTTCCTGAAAAGCCAAAGGACAGCAAAGCTGCTAAAGGAGGGAAATAAACATGTTAGTACCTAAACGTGTAAAGCATCGTCGTGAACATCGTGGCAAGCTCCGTGGAACTGCCAAAGGTGGAAAGACGGTTACTTTCGGTGATTACGGTTTACAAGCACTTGATTCACATTGGATCACAAACCGTCAAATCGAAGCATGCCGTGTGGCGATGACTCGTCATATGAAGCGTGGAGGAAGAGTTTGGATTAAGATTTTCCCTCATAAATCATATACTGAAAAAGGTGTCGGAGTTCGAATGGGTAATGGTAAAGGTACACCAGCTGGCTGGGTTTCACCAGTTAAGCGTGGCAAAGTATTGTTTGAAATTGGTGGAGTTGACAAAGCAACTGCTACCGAAGCATTACGCCTTGCATCAAACAAACTTCCTGTTCGTACTAAGATCATAGAACGTGAGGAAGTAGGTGGCGAATCAAATGAAGGCTAAAGATATCAGTAAGTTAACCACTGCTCAAATGATTGATAAAGAAAAAGATTACAAAGATGAATTGTTCAATCTTCGTTTCCAATTAGCCACTGGCCAGTTGGAGAACACTGCACGCTTGAAGCAAGTTCGTAAGAACATCGCGCGCATCAAGACTGCACTTCGTCAACAAGAACTTAACAAATAGAATACGATAAGGGAGGTATAATTAATGGCTGAAGAACGTAACCAGCGTAAGGTTTATCAAGGACGCGTTGTTTCTGATAAGAGTAACAAGACAATTACTGTTGAAGTTTCAACTTACAAGAAACATCCAACATATGGTAAGCGTGTTAGATACTCAAAGAAATTCACGGCTCATGATGAAAATAACGAAGCTAAAACCGGTGATCTTGTTCAAATTATGGAAACTCGTCCATTGTCAAAGACAAAGCGTTTCCGTTTAATCAAGATTGTTGAAAAAGCAGTTATTATTTAACTTTACTTAATTATCATTATTATCGTATTCGATCCAATGATGAAGGGAGGATATACCTGTGATTCAACAAGAAAGTCGATTAAAAGTTGCCGACAACTCAGGTGCACGAGAATTGTTAACTATTAAGGTTTTAGGTGGCTCAACCAGAAGGTATGCCGGAATCGGTGATACTATTGTTGCTACGGTTAAACAAGCAACACCAGGTGGCGTTGTCAAAAAGGGTGACGTTGTTAAGGCTGTTGTAGTACGTACTAAAGCTGTAACTCGTCGTAATGATGGTTCATACATCCGTTTTGATGAAAATGCTGCAGTTCTTATCCGTGATGACAAGAGTCCACAAGGCACTCGTATCTTTGGCCCAGTTGCTCGAGAATTACGTGACAGCAACTTCATGAAGATTGTTTCATTAGCCCCAGAAGTACTGTAATCACAACCAGGATATAAGGAGGTGCCGTAGATGTTCATTAAGACTGGTGACAAAGTCCGTGTTATTAGTGGTAAGGACAAAGGTAAGGAAGGGACAGTTACTAAGACTATCGCTTCAAAGGATCGTGTGATTGTTGAAGGTATTAACAAAGTTAAGAAGCATACAAAAGCTTCTTCAACTAATCCACAAGGTGGAATTGTTGATGCAGAAGCACCAATTCACGTTTCAAACGTTATGTTAATTGACCCATCAACCAACGAACCAACTCGTATTGGTATTAAAGTTGAAGATGGTAAAAAAGTTCGATACTCAAAGAAGTCGCAAAAAGCGATCGATTAATCACTAAAGAAAGGAGGATACCTTTTAAATGACAAGTCGTTTACAAGAAAAATTCAATAGCGAAATTACTCCATATATGATGGACAAATTTAGCTACAAATCAATTATGCAAGCTCCTAAGATCGATAAAATCGTTCTTAACATGGGTGTTGGTGATGCTGTTACCAATGCCAAGAACCTCGATGAAGCTGTTGCTGAATTAGCCTTGATTTCAGGTCAAAAGCCATTGGTTACTAAAGCCAAGAAGTCAATCGCCGGATTCAGATTGCGTGAGGGTAACCCAATCGGTGCCAAGGTTACATTACGTGGTGAAAGAATGTATGATTTCTTAGATAAGTTAATCAACGTTTCATTACCACGTGTTCGTGATTTCCATGGTGTAAGTACTAGAGCCTTTGATGGTCGTGGTAACTACACATTGGGTGTCCGTGAACAATTGATTTTCCCTGAAATTAATTATGATAATGTTAACCGTGTTCGAGGTTTGGATATCGTAATTGTTACTACTGCAAATACCGATGAAGAGTCACATGAATTATTAGCTCAATTCGGTATGCCATTTGCAAGATAAAGAGGAGGTTTCACATTGGCTAAAAAATCATTAATTGTAAAAAGTGAACGCCCTGCTAAGTTCTCAACACAGAATTACACTCGTTGCGAACGTTGCGGACGACCTCGTTCTGTATACAAGAAATTCCATTTATGCCGTTTATGCATCCGTGAACTTGCCCACAAGGGTCAAATTCCTGGCATGAAGAAAGCTAGTTGGTAATATATTAAAAAGGAGGTTGTGCGCTGATGTCTATGACTGATCCAATTGCAGACTTTTTAACTCGCATTCGTAATGCAAACATGGTTCACCATGAAACAGTTGAAGTTCCTGCATCAAAAATCAAACGCGACATTGCTGAAATTCTCAAACGTGAGGGTTTTGTTCGTGATGTTGAATATATCGAAGATGACAAGCAAGGCGTTATCCGTGTCTTCTTAAAGTACGGCAAGGATAAGCAACGTGTCATCACTGGTCTTAAGAGAATCTCTAAGCCAGGTTTACGTTCATATGTTAAAGCAGATGCAGTTCCTAAGGTTTTAAACGGTCTTGGAATTGCAATCATTTCCACATCAAACGGTGTGATTACAGATAAGCAAGCACGCGCCCAAAAAATTGGCGGCGAAGTGTTAGCTTACGTATGGTAAAAATTCATTAAATTGGAGGTGTGATCGATGAGTCGAATTGGTTATAAAACCATCGAATTACCAAAAGGTGTCGAGGTAAAAGCAGACGGCAACACAGTAACTGTTAAGGGTGCTAAAGGATCTTTGACCCGTGAAATTTCATCACAAATTAAGATGACTATCAAGGGTAACGAAGTTAACTTTGAGCCTATTGGCGATTACAACGATAAAGTACGTGCATTGCATGGTACTACTCGTGCCAATGTTAACAACATGGTCGACGGCGTAACTAACGGTTTCAAGAAAACATTGAAATTGGTTGGTGTTGGATACCGTGCACAACTTAAGGGTAAGAACCTGACTTTAAACGTTGGTTATTCAAACCCAGTTGAAATGACTGTTCCAGAAAACCTTACTGTTGAAGTTCCTGATAACACTACTATTCATATTAGCGGTATCAGTAAACAAGCAGTTGGTGATTTTGCTGCAACAGTTCGTTCAGTACGTTCACCTGAACCATACAAAGGTAAAGGTATTCGTTATGAAAATGAACACATTATTCGCAAGGAAGGTAAGACTGGTAAGTAATAGACTTCCAGCCTAATAAAATTTTGAGGTGACTATTTTGATTTCTAAACCAGATAAGAATAAGAATCGGAAACGACGTCATAATCGTGTCCGTAATAAAATTTCTGGTACTGCCGAGCGCCCACGCTTGAATGTATATCGTTCTAATAAAAACATCTATGCTCAAATTATTGATGACGTAGAGGGTGTAACGCTTGTTAGTGCCTCAACACTTGATTCTGCAATCAGTAGTGGTAACAAGACTGAACAAGCAGCTAGTGTTGGTAAATTAGTAGCTCAACGTGCTAGTGAAAAGAACATTAAGAATGTTGTTTTTGATCGTGGTGGATACTTGTATCATGGTCGTGTTCAAGCTCTTGCAGATGCTGCTCGTGAAAATGGACTAGAATTCTAATAAAGGAGGAATAACCGCACATGAAGAAATTTATTGATCCAGATAAGTTAGAGCTTGAAGACAACGTTGTATCAATCAACCGGATCACTAAAGTTGTAAAAGGTGGACGTCGTCTTCGTTTTGCTGCTTTAGTAGTTGTTGGAGACAAGCACGGACATGTTGGTTTCGGAACTGGTAAAGCTCAAGAAGTTCCAGAAGCTATCCGTAAAGCAGTTGAAGCAGCTCGTAAAAACTTAGTTGAGGTTCCGATTGTTGGTACAACGATTCCTCACGAAGTTATTGGAACATTTGGTGGCGGCCGAATTTTATTGAAGCCTGCTGAAGAAGGTTCTGGAGTAGCAGCCGGTGGTGCCGTTCGTTCCGTTATGGAATTAGCTGGTATCGACGATGTTACTAGTAAGAGACTGGGTTCCAATACTCCTATCAACGTAATCCGAGCAACATTCAAGGGCTTGGTTGAGTTGAAGAGTGCTGAAGAAGTTTCAGCTTTACGTGGGGTTTCAACCCAACATTTGGCTGAATAAGGAGGGTGTTTTAGATGGCTCAATTAAAAATTACTTTAAAACGTAGCGTAACTCATCGCCTTCCAAAGCAACGTAAAATTGTGAAGGCACTTGGTTTGGGTCGTGTTAATAGTACTGTTATCAAGCCTGATAACGAGTCTATTCGCGGGGCTTTATTCCTGATCGCTCACTTAATCGAAGTTGAACAAGTTAAAGACTAATAATTAGTAAGGAGGTGCCAATTTCATGAAATTAAATGAATTGAAGGCTGCTGAAGGTTCTCGTTCATTACGTACTCGTAAGGGTCGCGGCCGTTCTGCCGGTAAAGGTAAGACTGCTGGTCGTGGTCAAAAAGGTCAAAAGGCTCGTAGCAAGACTCGGGTAGGTTTCGAAGGTGGCCAAATGCCATTGTATCGTCGAATTCCTAAACGTGGATTCAACAACATTAGTCGTAAAGAATATGCTGTTGTTAACGTTGTTAAGCTTGAAGCTTTTGATAATGGTACGGAAGTAACTCCAGAATTACTTCAAAAGTCAGGAATTGTTAAAAATGCTAAATCTGGCATTAAGATTCTTGGCGAAGGTAAGCTAACTAAAAAGTTAACCGTTAAGGCTAATAAATTTTCAAAAGCTGCACAATCCGTAATTGAAAATGCGGGCGGTAAAATCGAGGTGGTTTAATGCTTTCGACTTTAGCAAAGGCATTTAAAGTTAAAGATATTCGTAACAAAATGCTCTTTACTTTGTTTGTGTTAGTTATATTCCGTTTGGGAGCTTACATAACTGTTCCCGGGATCAATGCAAAAGCATTAACATCTGTTGCATCTTCAGGCTTGGTTAGTATCCTGAACACCTTTAGTGGTGGTGGGCTTACCAACTATTCAATATTTGCAATGGGAGTATCTCCATATATTACTGCACAAATTATCATCCAATTACTTCAAATGGACATTGTTCCAAAGTATGTCGAATGGGGTAAGCAAGGTGAAGTTGGACGTCGTAAATTAAACCAACATACAAGATACTTAACCGTTGTCCTTGCTTTCTTCCAATCAGTTGGAATTACTGCCGGGTTTAACCAGTTGAGTAGTTTGAATCTTGTTCAAAACCCAAGTATTAAGACTTTCGTTATCATCGGAATTATTTTAACCGGTGGTACGATGTTGACAACTTGGATGGGTGACATGATTACCGAACGTGGTTTGGGAAATGGAATTTCAATGATTATCTTTGCTGGTATCATTGCTAGAATTCCTGTTGGTCTTCAGTCATTGTGGACTCAGTACTTTGTTGGTGTTACCGGCGCTGATTTATGGCAACCAATTCTTTTTGCGGTTGCATTGTTGATCATCGTTTTAGTAATCGTCACTTTTGTTACTTGGGTTCAACAAGCCGAAAGACGTGTTCCTATCCAATACACAAGACGAGTTTCTGGTTCACCTGACAGCAGTTATCTTCCATTGAAGGTTAACGTTGCCGGTGTTATTCCAGTTATCTTTGCAAGTTCATTCATTGCAACTCCTCAAACGATATTGATGGCGTTCACTAATAATTATTCGACTGCAACTTGGTTCCAAGTATTGAACAACTTATTCAATATGCAAACTCCAACCGGAGCAGCTTTCTACACGATTCTGATTATCATGTTCACTTTCTTCTATGCCTTTGTTCAGGTTAACCCAGAAAAGCTTTCTGAAAACCTACAAAAGCAGGGTAGTTACATTCCTGGTGTCTGGCCAGGACATGAGACCCAGTCATATGTTTCCGATCTGTTGATGAAGTTAAGTACCGTTGGTGCTTTGTTCTTAGGGGTTGTTGCTTTAATTCCTTTGATCGCACAGAACCTTTGGAACTTGGATGAATCAATTGGATTAGGTGGAACTAGTCTACTGATCGTTGTTGGTGTTGCAATTGAAACCATTCGTCAGATTCGAGGCTTAATGATGAAGCGTGAATACGTCGGATTCATCCATGGCACTCGACCAACTGATGAATAACTTCAATTAATTTCACTATTAACGAGGAGGAAAAAGAAATGTCATTAAATTTGATTTTGATGGGATTACCTGGTGCAGGAAAAGGTACTCAAGCACAATTTATTGTGGACAAGTATCATGTTCCTCATATTTCAACAGGTGACATGTTCCGTGATGCAATTTCAAACAGCACACCTCTTGGGGTGAAAGCTAAAGCATTCACTGATAAAGGAAATCTTGTTCCGGATGAAGTTACAAATGGAATTGTCAAAGAAAGATTAGCTAAGCCTGATACAAAGCCTGGATTCCTATTAGATGGATATCCAAGAACTTTGGAACAGGCAGAAGCTTTATCTCAAATGGCTAAAGATTTGGATAAGCCACTCACTGCAGTTATCAACATTGATGTTGATCCTAAGCTGCTTACTGAGCGTTTATCAGGTCGATTCATTTGTAAGAAGTGTGGTGCTACTTACCATAAGTTGTATCATATGCCAAAAGTTCCCGGTACCTGCGACATTTGTGGTGGTCATGAATTTTATCAACGTGAAGACGACAAGCCAGAAGCTGTTAAAAATCGTCTGAAAGTTAATGTTAAAATGAATACACCTTTGATTGCATACTATAAGGAACGAAATTTATTATTCAATGTTGATGGAAGCAAAGACATTGATGCCGTTTGGCAAAAAGTCGATCAAATCTTAAGTACACTCTAAGCCTGAACAATTAAGTGTTGAGTCGGTTAGATTGATGAAATATAATGAATGTGTTAAACTGTCAAAGGTTTGTCAAGATTAATTTAATTTATTCAATCTAATTTAACATTGGAGGTGTAATTGAGTGGCTAAAGATAATGTTATTGAAGTTGAAGGTAAAGTTGTCGAAACATTGCCTAATGCAATGTTTCGTGTAGAACTGGAAAATGGACATGAAATTCTAGCCCATGTTTCCGGAAAAATTCGTATGCATTACATTCGAATTCTTCCTGGAGATAAGGTTACTGTTGAAATGTCACCTTATGATTTAAGTAAGGGACGTATTACTTATCGATTTAAGTAGTCCTTTTTCGTCATTTGTTTTCGAGGAGGGTTTTAAAAATGAAAGTACGACCATCAGTACGAAAAATGTGTGAACATTGCAAGATCATCAAGAGAAAAGGCCGAGTAATGGTTATTTGCTCAGCAAACCCAAAGCACAAACAGCGCCAAGGTAAATAAACAAAAACAGGAGGTGTATGCTCAATGGCTCGTATTGCCGGAATTGATTTACCCCGTGACAAGCGAATTGTCATCGGTTTAACTTACATTTTTGGTATTGGTAACACAACTGCTCAGAAAATCTTAGCTAAGGCTGGAGTTTCTGAAGATGTTCGTGTACGTGATTTAACACCAGACCAAGAAGATAAGATCCGTGAAGTTGTCGGCGATCTCAAAATCGAAGGTGACTTACGTCGTGAAGTAAGTATGAACATTAAACGACTCCAAGAAATTGGATCATATCGTGGAATGCGTCATCGTCGTGGACTGCCAGTTCGTGGTCAACATACCAAGAACAACGCCCGCACTCGTAAAGGCAGCAAAGTTGCTGCTGGTAGAAGAAAATAATTAAAGAAGGAGGTCATCAGTTTTTATGGTAAACAAAAAGACAAGTCGTAAGCGCCGTGCTAAAAAGAATATTGCTGCTGGTGTTGCACATATCCATTCAACATTCAACAATACTTTAGTTATGATTACCGATACCACTGGTAATGCGGTTTCTTGGTCATCAGCTGGTGCATTAGGCTTCCGTGGAAGTCGTAAGTCAACTCCATTTGCTGCACAAATGGCTGCTGAAGCAGCTGCAAAGGCATCAATGGAACATGGTATGAAGTCCGTTGAAGTTGCTGTTAAAGGACCAGGTTCAGGTCGTGAAGCTGCCATTCGTGCACTTCAAGCAACTGGACTGGAAGTTACTGCTATTCGTGATGTTACTCCGGTACCTCACAATGGTTCTCGTCCTCCAAAGCGTCGTCGAGTTTAATTAAGACATTCAATATAGTGAATTTTACTTTGTTTAAGCATATTGATATTTTGCATGAAGACTCACGCGTTTTGAAAGGGGTTAATGATAAGAATGATTGAATTTGAAAAGCCTAACATTCATAAAATTGAAGAAACAGATAATTATGGAGAAGTTGTTGTAGAACCACTTGAACGTGGATATGGAACGACTCTTGGAAATTCATTGAGACGTACATTGTTATCATCACTTCCAGGTGCTGCTGTTACCAGCATCCAGATCGATGATGTATTGCACGAATTTTCAACAATCAAAGGGGTTGTTGAAGATGTTACTCAAATTATCCTGAATGTTAAGAAAATTTCTTTGAAATTAGATGGGCCAGAAGATGAAGAAGAAAATTTGGAAATCGATGTAATTGGTCCTGCTGACGTTACCGCTGGAGATATTCAAGCTGACGGTGATGTAACTGTTCTGAACCCTGATTTGCACATCGCAACCGTTGCTGAAGGTGCCACATTCCATATGCGGTTAACTGCCAACAAAGGTCGTGGGTACGTTTCAGCTGTTGAAAACAAGAAACGCAGTTCTGAAATGCCTATTGGTGTGCTCCCCGTCGATTCTATTTATACCCCAATCGAACGTGTCAACTATCAGGTTGAAAGTACACGGGTTGGTCAACGTGATGATTTCGATAAGCTGACTTTGGATATTTGGACTGATGGTTCAATTACTCCTAGTGAAGCTGTTAGTTTAGCAGCTAAGATCTTAACTGAACATTTAGAGATGTTCGTTGACTTAACTGATGAAGCTAAGAACACCGAAATCATGGTTGAAAAAGAAGAAACCCACAAAGAAAAAATGTTGGAAATGACAATTGAAGAATTGGACCTTTCAGTTCGTTCATACAACTGTCTTAAACGTGCCGGCATTAATACTGTTCAAGAACTTACAGAAAAGACCGAAGCTGATATGATGAAGGTTCGGAACCTTGGCCGTAAGTCACTTGAAGAAGTTAAAGAAAAGCTTGCTGCATTAGGCCTTTCACTTCGCAAAGAAGACTAATTAAAATAAAGAAGGAGGACATCTAATTATGGGTTATCGGAAATTACAACGTACTAGCGCACATCGTCGCTCATTGCTTCGTAACTTGACTACTGAATTAATTATTCATGGTCAAATCATTACTACTGAAGCTAAAGCAAAGGAAGTCCGCTCAACTACCGACAAGATGATTTCACTTGGTAAGCGCGGCGATTTACACGCCCGTCGTCAAGCTGCGTCATTTATTCGCGACGTTGTTGCTGATGTTAAAGAAGATGGTGACGATATTAACGTTACTACTGCTTTGCAAAAGGTATTTGGCGAACTAGCTACAAAGTATGCTGATCGTAATGGTGGATATACACGAATTTTGAAGACTATGCCTCGTCGTGGCGATGGTGCTCCAATGGTCATTTTAGAGTTAGTTGACTAACTAGTATTAAACCAAATCACATATTTATCACGAGAATCACTCAGGTTTTTGGTATAGAACGTTATGATGGTGGAACATAGTTCCTAGTCTAGTTTGAATGTGGGAATTATCTCATGCACCGATTACCTGTAAGTGATTTTTTTGTACATACAATTACTTGGCATAGCATAACGTGAGGAATATCATGAAAGACATAATTCAAATCAAAAACATCTCGTTCAACTACCCAGATCAACCCATACTTTTCAATAATTTATCAATGAACGTTCATGAAGGGGAGTGGACGGCTATCATTGGTCAAAACGGTAGTGGTAAGAGTACTTTAGCTCGTTTAATCGATGGCTTAATTGTTCTGAAGTCAGGACAGATCGTAGTTGACGATCTCGTTGTTAATGATGATAATATTTTTGATATTCGTAATAAAATTGGCATGGTTTTTCAAAATCCTGAGGACCAATTTGTTGGCGCAACTGTTGAAGATGATGTTGCTTTTGGACTGGAGAACCGCCAAGTTCCCCGCGAACAGATGCATGAAATTGTCGAAAAGAGTTTGAAACAGGTTGGAATGTGGGAGTTCCGAGACCGGATTCCGGCTAATTTATCTGGTGGTCAAAAGCAACGGGTAGCAATTGCTGGAATCGTTGCACTTAGTCCCAAGATCATTATCCTGGATGAAGCTACCAGCATGCTTGATCCCCGTGGCCGCCAAGATATTCTTGATTTAGTCTATAAAATCAAACAGGATAATCACTTAACAGTCATATCAATCACACATGATATTGATGAGGCTGCGGGTGCTGACAGGGTCATCGTTGTCAACAAGGGATCAATTGTTGAGGAAGACAAACCTGACAACATCTTTGGTGATATTTCAAAGTTAAAATCGATTGGTCTTTCCGCTCCATTTACTTCACAACTTATAATGGCGCTCAAAAAGCGTGGCATAGATTCGCCCTATCAATATTTGAACGATAAGAGGTTAATAGCATGGATCAAGAAATTAGTTTCAACCAAGTAACCCATACTTATCAGGCTGATACGCCTTTTGCCCAAAATGCGCTGGACAAAGTTTCTTTAAAAATTGCTCCCAACTCGTTTACGGCCATCATTGGTCACACAGGGAGTGGAAAATCTACTCTGGTTCAACACATCAATGCTTTATTGAAATCAACATTTGGTGAGATTGAAGTTTATGGACGACAAATTACGCCAAGCACAACCAACAAGAACCTTAAACAGCTGCGCAAGCATGTTGGAATGGTTTTTCAATTCCCTGAAAAACAGCTTTTTGAGGAATCGGTTATTAAAGATATTATGTTTGGCCCAAAAAATTATGGGGCTTCCGATGCTGATGCCGAAAAAAGTGCTGTTAAGGCCATGAAACTGGTTGGGTTGGATGCTTCTTTACGTGACCAGTCGCCCTTTGATCTTTCTGGTGGGCAGATGAGGCGAGTTGCGATCGCCGGTGTTTTGGCCATGAATCCTGAAATTTTGATTTTGGATGAGCCAACCGCCGGTCTTGATCCGCACGGACATAAAGAAATTATGGATCTGGCCCAAGGACTGCATGATCATCGAAATATGACGATTATTCTTGTTACCCATCAGATGGATGATGTCGTAGATTATGCATCTGACGTGATTGTCATGGATAGGGGCCAAGTCGTTAAACACGGAACCCCCAGTCAAATCTTTGCTGATCCGAAATGGGTTTATAAGATGCACCTCGATTTGCCAAGCAGTGGTGAATTTGCGACTAGACTCATTCGTGCGGGAGTGCCTTTAGAGAAGACACCTTTAACAATTGAAAATCTTGCAGATGAGATCGTTCATCTGATTCAAGGAGGCAACCACACCGATGAGTAATTTCTTATTTGGCCGTTACCTTCCAGGAAATTCTTGGATCCATCAAATGAGCCCGCAATCCAAGTTAATGCTGAGTTTTTATTTTGTCATTATTATATTTTTTGCAAATAACATTTGGACATATGGTACGTTGAGCGTTCTGATTCTATTTGTCGTTTTAATGTCAGGCGTATCAATTGGGTACTTTTTAAAAGGAATTCGGCCATTAATTTGGTTGATTATCTTTACGGTTTTACTCCAGATCCTGTTCAGTAGTGGTGGGCACGTCTATTGGCATTTCGGCCCATTCTCTGTGAGTGACACCAGTTTAATCAATGGTGGCTATATCTTTGTCAGATTCTTGTTGATTATTATGATTTCAACGGTTTTGACCTTAACAACGACGTCATTAGCGATTGCAGACGGCGTCCAAACCGTCTTAAAACCTTTGAAAAAAGTTCATTTTCCAGTTGATACACTCGCTTTAATGCTCTCCATTGCGTTGCGTTTTGTACCTACATTGATGGATGAGATGGAAACAATTCTCAATGCGCAACGATCCCGAGGAGTTGATTTTGGGTCCGGCAGCCTCCGTCATCGGATTCAGGCAGCCGTTCCATTGCTGGTTCCGTTATTTACGGGGGCAATTAATCACGCTGAAAATTTATCAACGGCCATGGAAGCTCGCGGGTTTACAGACAGTGAGCACAGAAGTAAGTACAGAGTGTACCGTTGGCAGAAAAAAGATACCATTAGCTGGATCATCTTTTTATTTGTTGGCATTTTGATTTTATTTATAAGAAATAATTGAGGTGATCATGATTCGATATAAAGTGACATTGGCATACGACGGCACACTCTTCAGTGGCTTTGAACGCCAACCGGACCGACGAACCATTGAAGGCGTCTTAACCCAAAAGGTCAATATTATGGCCAAAAACCCGGATCCAGCCATCGTTGTATATGGATCAGGGCGGACTGATGCCGGTGTTCACGCATTAGGGCAGGTGGTTCATTTTGATTTTCCGTTTGACCTCCCGACCAAAGCCATATATCGTGGCCTTAACAGTCTTTTGCCGTTAGATATGGAAATCAAAAAGGCCGAAAAGGTTTCGGACACATTTCATGCCCGGTATGACGTGTCTGGCAAGCGATATGTATACAGATTGGATTTAGGTGAATTTAAGGATCCGTTTAAGCGGAATTACACCGGGAACTGGCGTTTTCCAATTGACATTGAAAGAGTCCAGACGGCGATGAAGGATTTTATCGGCGAACACGATTTCAGTAGTTTTGTTGCATCGGGTTCAACTGCTCGGTCAAACATTCGGACGATCTATGAAGCCACCGCTTATTTGGATAAAGAAGCCAATGAAATTCGATTGGAGTTCTATGGCAATGGCTTCCTCTATAACATGGTTCGAATCATGGTGGGGGTAGTTGTTGAGATTGGATCCCAGATGCGCCCTGAGCACGATATATTGCGTCTGTACGACGTTAAGGATCGTGACCAGGCTCGGCGGACGATGCCGGCTTCCGGTTTATACCTGAAAAAAGTCTATTATGAGGGTGAAGATCCGCAACATCCAACAAAAATACCAAAACATCAACGATAATTTATGAAACTGATTGACATTTTTAGAAATAATTTGTATTATGTTAATTGGTATTGTTTGCCCCACGATAAGCCCCGGAATCTTATTTGGTGTCGAACAAACACAGGAACATGGAGGAATTTAACGTGCGTACAACTTATATGGCAAAACCTGGTGAAGTAGAACGTAAATGGTATGTTGTTGACGCAACAGACGTATCACTTGGACGTTTAGCTTCAACAGTTGCATCAATCTTAAGAGGTAAGAACAAACCTACTTTCACACCAAACGTTGATACTGGTGACAATGTTATCGTCATTAACGCAAGTAAAGTGAAATTGACAGGTCATAAGGATACTCGGAAGATTTACTATCACCATACTCGATTTATTGGTGGTATCAAGTCAAGAACTGCTGGCGACTTCCGTGAAAAGAACCCTGAAAAGCTTATTGAAACTTCAGTTAAAGGAATGCTCCCTCATGGAACATTAGGTCACAAGATCGGTTTGAAGTTACATGTCTATGCAGGTCCTGATCATGATCATCAAGCTCAAAAACCAGAAGTATTAGACATTAATAACCTAATTTAAGGAGGAATTCACTTTGGCTCAAGTACAATATCGCGGCACTGGCCGTCGTAAAGATTCAGTTGCTCGAGTACGTTTAGTACCCGGAACTGGAAAAATTATCATGAATGACAAAGCAATTGAAGATTACATTCCATTTGCTAACTTGCGAGAAGTTGTTGTGCAACCATTCAACGTTACTGAGACTTTAGGTAATTACGATACCTTAGTTAACGTTAACGGTGGTGGATTCTCCGGACAAGCCGGAGCAACTCGTCATGGAATTGCTCGTGCATTGCTTTCCGTTGATCCCGACTTCCGTGGACCATTAAAGCGCGCTGGTTTGTTAACTCGTGACGCTCGTATGAAAGAACGTAAGAAGCCAGGTCTTAAAAAGGCTCGTAAAGCTTCACAATTTTCAAAGCGTTAAAATATACTTTGTATTATCAAAAACACTTCTCCTTGGAGAGGTGTTTTTTTATTGAGATTATTTTAAGCTTGCGACTAAAATGATATTCCACTGCAAAATTGTATTAGAATACAACCCGTTATTGTATAATGAGTCCATCAAATTTAAAGGGGTAACAACTCATGCCTGTTAAGAAGAAAACGTTACGACTGAATATGTTGGCGATGTTTATTGCAATTATTTTACTGCAGACTTCAATTCCATTAATTGGCTATATTCCAATTGGACCTCTTGAAATTACGATTATTCCGATGACCGTCGTTGTTGCAACCATTTTGCTTGGAACAGTTGATGGCGCCATTATTGGTGGTGTCTGGGGATTCACGACGTTTGTGAGGGCTTTTGTCTGGCCAACCAGTCCGTTGGCTGCCATTGTCTTTGTTAATCCGTTAATCTCGGTTATTCCCAGAATTATGATCGGGGTTGTTGCTGGACTCACCTACACGTATTTCAAGAAGCATTTAAAAAGCCAAACGGTTGGTATCTCGATATCTGCAGTTTTGGGATCCTTAACGAACACGATCCTTGTTTTAGGGCTGATTTATGTATTTTATAAAGCTAAAGCACCGCAACTTTATCAAATTAACATCAAAGAATTATTGCCATACTTGTTGGGAGTCGTTGGAACCAATGGGATTCCCGAAGCAATCTTTAGTGGCATTGTGACACCGTTGATTGCAATTCCGGTTAAAAAGATATTTGATAGAACCGCTAGATAAAAAAAGAGACCTTGCACGAATATGCAGGGTCTACTTTTAAATCATTATTTCTTGTTGGATTTCTTGGACTTTGAATTTTTTGAAGGCTTTGATTCGTCCTCATCTTCATCATCGTCAACTTCGGGTTGAGGTGCAGCCTTAATCATCTTGAGATGACGGTTGTTAATAACAACTTTCTTGTGGTACTTGTCAATGATTTCAGGATCATTTGATTCAAAGGTTATCAAAAATGAGTTGGTATAACTCTTATCAATATAGCCGTTAAATGTTTGCTTTTCGATCTTGAATGAAACCTCGTCACCAACATGAAATTTTGATTGTGCTTCAGATACTTCGGTGTTTTTAGCCATTGGTTTTCATCTCCAGATTTAAGTGTCAAATGATAACATAACCGAAATTACAGGGTTTGTCAATTCTTATGCACTAACATTAATAGGAGTTGACTAAATTTTGTTTGTCTTTATGCCCGTTTATCGTTAGAATTAATTTTAAAGTTAGAAAGTTTGAGGTTGGATTGGCAAAATATAAGAAAGGGCGGAAACGCCGAGCAAAACAAGCGAACATGATTCTGATGTTAATTCTCATTGCCTGCGGGTTGGTCATTATTTTTGGCTTCCATGCATTATATGAGAATGGGTATAACTCGAATAATGTTCAAAATCAAAGTGATCCGGTGGCTGTTGAACACCGTAAATTCATTAACAAGCTGGCACCGCAAGCCCAGCGTCTCCAAGGACAGTACAATATTCTTCCCAGTATAACTTTGGCTCAAGCAATTTTGGAATCAGATTGGGGCAGCAGCAAGCTGGCAAGTAAGTACTACAACTTGTTTGGCGTTAAGGCACAAGACAATACGACAAAGTCGGTCTATTTAAATACCCAGGAATTTGTTAATGGGCGTTATGTCACAATTAAGGCGAGATTTCAAGTATACCGTGATTGGAACGAATCCCTTGCTGATCACGCCAAATTGCTTGCCTACGGGACGAAATGGAACCCCCAGCAGTACAAGGACGTCATTGCGGCAGACAACTACCTGCAGGCAGCAGATGGCCTTCAGCAGGATGGCTACGCGACAGACCCTACTTATACCAAGAAATTGATTGCCATAATCAAACAGTACAAACTTTACCAATATGATGATTAGAAAGGAATTTTGAGATGGACTTACTTAAGAAACGGATATTAGAGGACGGCACTGTATTACCAGGAAACGTATTGAAGGTAGATAATTTCTTAAATCACCAGGTCGATGCCAAATTAATGGATCAAGTCGGCAAAGAATTTGCCCGCCTATTTAAAGATGAGGGAATTACCAAAGTTGTGACAGTTGAGTCATCCGGAATTGCACCGGCTTTGACCACTGCCATTCATATGGGGGTTCCTTTGATCTTTGCCCGTAAGCATAAGAGCTTAACTTTAACCGATAATCTCTACACCGCCAGTGTTTATTCTTATACTAAACAAGTTAGCAACGACATCAGTGTGGATAAACGTTTCTTGAAGCCGGATGACAAAATCTTGATCATCGACGATTTCTTGGCCAACGGTCAGGCAGTTCAAGGATTATTGGAAATTGCCAAATTGGCCAACGTTTCGGTTGCCGGAGTTGGAATTGTCATCGAGAAGAGTTTCCAAAAGGGCCGTTCGATGATTGAAAAGAAGGGTGTCAGACTTGAATCACTTGCCCGAATTGCTTCATTAGACAACCAAAAGGTCACATTTGTTGAATAACGATTCTCTAAAAATGGTACTATAAGTTCAGTGGCGAATAACTATTAGTGATAATTACGAAATGAAAGTAGTGAATTAATTGGCAAACGCAAATGTCATCTATCCCGGTCAAACAATTGGAATTTTGGGAGACAGTATTAGTACTCCCACTTTGTTAGCCCATGCAAAACAGATGGGTTTTAACATTGGAATGTATAGTTCAAATGAAAACAGCAAAGCAATGGAGCAGGCGGATTATAAATATATTGGTCCGTATAACGACAAAGAGACTTTAAAAATGTTTGCTGAACGCTGTGATGCTGTTATTTATGATAATCAGTACATTGATTCTGATGTTGTCAGATATATTTCTCAATTTACAGCAGTTCCCCAACAGGATGGAATGCTGGATATTGTTCAAGATCGTTTAATTGAACGGACATTTTTTGAGACACTGAATATTAATATGGTGCCATATTCGACAATTGTCACTCTGGAATATATTTATCAGGCGATCAATTCAATTGGCTATCCGGCAATTTTAAAGCCGATTCAGCGAGGCTTGAACGGCGGTAAAGAATTACAGATTAAGAATCAGGCCGATATTGTATTGGCGTCAGGATTCTTGGATTCTGGAACTTATATTTTGGAGTCATATGTTGAGCATGATACCGACTATTCTGTCGTGGTCACCCGGACAGCATCCGGTTCGACAGTGATGTTTCCACCCGTTGAAGTGGTCTATGTTGGCGAGCAATTGATGACTGCCTATACGCCGGCTCAACTTGATCCGAGCGTCAAAAAGGAAATGGAACGGATTACCAATGAAATTGCCAAAAATGTGAACTACGTTGGAACCTTTGAAGTTTCATTATTTCTCGCAAAGAGTGGGTCGATTTATGTTAGCCGCATCGCTCCTAAATTAAGCCCAGCCGGATTTGTTTTTGATTATGCTGCCAATGTGGATGAATTTGAACAACATTTGCGGGCAATCGCCGGATTACCGTTGACTAAGATTATTCCAGGTATTGCAACCGTCTTTCAAGCAATTCGACAACAAGAATATCAACGTGTTCAAACTCAATGGGTGATCAAAGATAACTGGCACTTTACCTTTTACGGCAACCATCCCAGCGATGATAAGCAGTGTGTCGGCCACGTTTTGATTCCAACCGAATCGATTTCAGATACCTTAGTTAAACTTGAAGCGACCGGCATCTGGAAAGACGTCGATTATAAAACAAAATATAGCAATATGTAGAGAGTCGGGAAGCCGACTTTTTTGTTATAATTAAAAAGACAAACGAGAGAGGATGGAATATTTAGTGGCAGAAGAAAGTTTATTAGCAGGTTTGAACAAAGATCAAAAAGATGCTGTTGTTCATACCGAAGGACCGGTTTTGATTATGGCAGGAGCCGGTAGTGGAAAAACAAGGGTTTTAACCCATCGAATTGCCTACATAATTGAACATAATCACATTATGCCTTGGCGGATTTTAGCAATTACTTTCACCAACAAGGCAGCTCGAGAGATGCGTGAACGGGTATCCAAGCTGTTGGGTGAAGGTGGCAATGACGTCTGGGTTTCAACGTTTCATGCACTGTGTGTTCGAATTTTACGTCGACACATTGACTTACTGGGCTATAACAAAGCATTTACGATTGCCGATACCAGTGAGCAGCGGACGTTGGTCAAAAGAGTTCTCCGAGATCTGAACATTGATCCCAAGAAATTTGATCCACGCTCCGTACTTTCAAGCATTTCAAACGCCAAAAACGATTTATTGACTCCCAAACAATTCAAAGTACAGGCAATTAGTGCATTTGATCAGATCGTAGCAGACGTGTATGAACGTTATCAGGCAGAACTCAAGCAAAACGAATCACTTGATTTTGATGACCTGATTATGATGACGATTCAGTTGTTTGATGAACATAAAGATGTTTTAGCTGACTATCAGGATAAGTTCCAGTACATTCACGTTGATGAATATCAGGATACCAACGAAGCTCAGTATCAACTGGTTAATACATTGGCTAAAAAGAATCAAAATATTTGTGTTGTTGGTGATGCCGACCAGAGTATTTATGGTTGGCGTGGTGCCAACATGCAAAACATCCTTGATTTTAAGAAGGATTATCCGGCTGCACATGTTACCTTGCTGGAACAAAATTACCGTTCTACCAAGACAATCCTGAACGCGGCAAACGCGGTTATTGAGCATAATGACAACCGGGCGGATAAAAATTTATGGACTGAAAATGCGAAAGGCGATCAGATTTCCTATTATCGTGGCCAAACTGAAAATGATGAGGCCCGGTATGTGGTTGCCAAAATTCAAGAAGAAATGGCTAAGCCAAAACGAAATTATGGCAGCTTTGCGATCCTGTATCGAACCAACGCACAGTCACGAGTGATTGAAGAGACTCTGCTCAAATCAA
Source organism: Lentilactobacillus kefiri (assembly GCF_009739535.1). Classification (GTDB taxonomy): domain Bacteria; phylum Bacillota; class Bacilli; order Lactobacillales; family Lactobacillaceae; genus Lentilactobacillus; species Lentilactobacillus kefiri. The sequence continues at coordinate 176,723 of NZ_CP029971.1, read as the reverse complement.
ACATTCCTTATACCATGGTTGGTGGGCACAAATTTTATGATCGAAAAGAAATTCGGGATGCCTTATCATATCTCACACTTTTAGCTAATCCCAATGATTCAATGAGTTTCGAACGGGTTATTAATGAACCCAAACGGGGAATTGGCCAGACCAGTATTGAACGGTTAAGACTATTTGCCAATGATCATGGCTGGAGTTTATTGGAAGCAGCCAAGAATGTGGATTTGGCCAATCAAATTTCCACCCGGGCAAAAAATTCAATCTCAGATTTTGAACACACAATGAGTGAGATTTCTGCCAAAATGGATGAAATGTCGATTACCGAAATTACTGAAGAAGTTTTGGATAAAAGTGGTTATTTAAGTACTTTGAAAGCCTCCAAGTCCCTTGAAGCCCAAACCAGGCTTGAAAACTTGGAAGAATTCATTTCTGTTACCCAAAAGTATGATGAGGATAACGAAGGCGAAACCGGCCAGCAAAACCTGGTTAATTTCTTAAGTGATTTGGCCTTGGTTTCTGACCAGGATAGTCTTGAAGAAGATAATGCCCAGGTTACTTTGATGACTCTTCATGCTGCTAAAGGTTTGGAATTCCCAGTTGTCTTTTTGATGGGGATGGAAGAGGGATTGTTCCCACTTTCAAGAGCTGCTGCAGATGAATCAGAATTACAAGAAGAACGTCGACTGGCATATGTGGGAATTACCCGTGCCAAGGAAAAATTGTATATTACCAATGCCTATTCCAGAATGCTTTATGGTCGCCGCCAGAATAATCCCGAATCACGATTTGTTAATGAAATCATTCCGGAATTAATTCACAGCGACAATCAACAGCAGACTGATACTCCGCTTACCACGCCGTTTGACCGCCGAACACGACGGGCAACAGCCACAACTTATCACCGTCCTGCTCAAGTGAAAGAATCACCTAAGGGAACGGGGGCCGACAAAAAGGCCTGGTCCGTTGGTGACAAAGTTTCCCATAAGGCTTGGGGAACCGGGACAGTTGTTAAGGTAGCCGGAACCGGCGAAGATATGGAACTTGATATCGCCTTTAAACAAGAAGGTATTAAGCGGTTGCTTGCGGCGTTTGCGCCAATTAAAAAGCAGGAAAATTAATCAACAGAAGGTGTTATTGTGGCATTTGAAAATGTTTCCGAGAAAGAAGCAGCCCAAAAAGCTGCCCAGCTCCGGACTCAGTTAAATAAGTGGGCTGATGAATATTACACTTATGATTCTCCCAGTGTGGAAGACTCGGTTTATGACAAAACCTATCAACAGCTGGTTGAACTTGAAGCCAAGTTTCCACAGATTGTCACACCTGATTCACCAACCCAAAAAGTGGGTGACCACACGTTACCCGGATTTACCAAGGTTAATCATGAAATCCCCATGCTTTCACTGGGGGATGTGTTCTCCAAGGAAGAACTGGGGGAGTTTGTTGATCATCTAACCGAAAATGATTCGGTTGAATTTGAATATAATTGTGAATTAAAAATTGATGGTTTGGCAATTAACTTGCGGTATGAAAATGGAATCTTTGTTCAAGGTTCCACTCGTGGGAATGGCCAAATCGGTGAGGACATCACCCGTAATTTAAAGACCATTAAGTCCATTCCGCGAAAGCTCACCCGACCAATTAATATTGAAGTTCGTGGTGAGTGTTATATGCCAAAGGAATCTTTTGCCGAACTAAATGAGCAGCGGCAGTTAAATGGTGAAGCACCCTTTGCCAACCCCAGAAACGCCGCTGCCGGCAGTTTGCGACAGTTGGACCCACGGGTAACCAGAATCCGGAAATTGAGCACGTTTATGTATAATGTGGCCGATATTGACGATCTTCAATCGGATACTCAAAGTGGCATGCTGGAGGAACTAAAAGATTTGGGATTTACCATTAATCCCGATTACAAAGTTGCCCACAACATGGATGACATTGATGGATATGTGGATAAATATAAGGATTTGCGGGATGGTCTTCCTTACGGGATTGACGGAATCGTTATTAAGGTTAATTCATTGCCATTGCAACGTTCATTAGGCGCAACGGTCAAAGTTCCAAGATGGGCAATTGCTTACAAGTTCCCACCCGAAGAAGTTCAGACGGTTGTTAGAGATATTGAGTGGACAGTTGGCCGAACCGGCGTCGTTACTCCAACTGCTGTGATGGATCCGGTAACGTTGGCTGGAAGTACGGTTAGCCGAGCATCTTTGCATAACCCCGATTATTTAGAGGAAAAAGATATTCGGGTTGGTGATACCGTCAAACTGCATAAGGCAGGAGATATTATTCCAGAAATTTCGCAGTATATTACTGAGAAGCGGCCAGCGGACAGTCAGGCATATGTCATTCCAACCAAATGTCCGTCATGTGGTTCAACACTGGTTCATTTGGATGAGGAAGTTGCCTTGCGGTGTATCAATCCACAGTGTCCGGCTCAGTTAAAAGAAGGGTTAACCCACTTCGCATCCAGAGACGCGATGAATATTGACGGGCTTGGACCAAAAATCATTGCCCAATTATTTGAAAAACACATGGTTTCGGATGTTGCCGGTCTTTACGACTTGTCATTTGATCAGTTGCTGACCCTTGATAAATTTGGTGAGAAGTCCGCAACCAAGCTGCTTTCTGCAATCGACGACAGTCGTGGTAATTCATGTGAACGGCTATTATATGGACTGGGAATCCGTCACGTTGGCATTAAAGCTGCCCGATTAATTGCTCAACGTTTTAAAAATATTGATAAGGTTATGCAGGCAAGCGCGCAAGACATTGCCGAAATTGCTACAATGGGAATGACTATTGCTGACAGTGTTGTGACGTATTTCTCAATGCCTGAGTCCAAGCAGTTGATTCAGCAGCTCAAACAAGTCGGCGTGAATATGGACTATTTGGGCGTAACGGATGAGCAGCTTGCCGAAAGCGACTCTTTCTTTAATGGAAAACGGTTCGTTTTGACTGGGAAACTGCAAAACATTACCCGTCCTGATGCGACTCAATGGCTTGAAGATCATGGTGCCAAAGTCAGCAGTTCAGTTTCAAAAAATACAGACGTGGTTGTTGTGGGAGAAGATCCCGGCAGCAAGTACGATAAGGCAAAAAGTCTCGGCATCGAGACCTGGGACGAAGAACGTTTCCACCAGGAAATGGCCGATGAAAAGTAACAATGGAGGAACGAATCGTGAAAAAAATTATCCTGGGAATTTCAATCATTCTGTCAGGATTCATGCTGGCAGCGTGTGGGAGCGTTGATAATTTATCAAAAGATACGAGTAACTCAAGTGGATCAAAGTCGAAGACCCAGTTAACCGGCCAGACCAACACTGATTACTACCAGGGAGTTATTAAAAATGGCCGTTACCAAACCAGTAAGTCCCGTGGCGTTAGTGTTTCACAAGAGTCCAACCAATTTAACATCAAAGGATTTGAAAATGGGCTTTTGGATATCTCGAAAAAAGAATTTTCAACTAAAAAGTATGTTTTCCAAGAAGGCCAATATCTTTCAACCAGTACAGTTGAAAATTGGCTGGATAGAAAGTCCAAATCCAATCCCAAGGGCTTAAATCCGGTTAAATCAAAGTCAACCAGTCCAAATACCAGAAACCCGGTTTATCTTTCTCAAATTGATGAACAGGATTTCATGACCCAAAGCGGTAAATCACTTCGATTATCCGGAATGACCATTGGTTTGGGAATCAACTCGGTTGATTACTATAAGAAAACCGCCTATGGTCCTACTTATCAAACGAACATTTCGAATGCTCAAGTTAAAAAGCACGGAAAGGCGATTGCCAACCAGGTTATCAAACGGCTGCGACAGCGCAAATCTTTGAAGAACATTCCAATTATCATTGCGTTGTACAAGCAGGCATCTGATGACAGTCTGGTTGGTGGAAACTTCTTTGCTTATTCGGTAAATGACGATGGTGAAACCAAAGTTGCCAAGTGGAATAAGATTAATCAGAAGAACTATGTATTTCCACTGCAATCATCTAAAAAAGGCCCAAGCCAAAATGATGCCGATTCATTTGATAATTTCAAATCCGAAATTCAGGGCTTCTTCCCGAACTTGAGTGGGGTAACTGCTCAGGCACAATACACGGATGGCTCATTGAGCGGGATGAATATCAGTATTACCACCCAATTTTATAGCCAGACTGAAATTATCAGTTTTACCCAATATATTCAAAATGCCGCTCAACGATACTTGCCGGCAAATGCACCAATTGACATCACTGTTTCATCGACGGAAGGCATTCAAAGTTTCTTGAGTCGGAAACAGAATGAGAAGAAATTCTCGGCTCATATTTTCAATAGTTATTAATTTTTAAAAAATGCCATTATTTCTATGGTAAAATTATTGTTGTTATTAAATTTTGGACATTCAGAAGAGAGAAGGATTTCAATGACTGAAAAGATCTCCGAGGATCAAGTAAAACACGTTGCTGAATTGGCAAAATTAAAGATTGCCGATGATCAACTGCCATATTTCACGACCCAGCTGGATCAAATTATTGGTTTGTTTGAAACATTGAGTGAGGTTGACACTGACGGTGTTGAACCCACAAGTAGTGTAACTGACCAAATTAACGTTATGAGAGACGATGTTGCCGAAGACTGGCATCAACGCCAAGCACTTCTTGATAATGCACCTGATACAGCCGATGGCTACATCAGAGTGCCAACCATTATTGATGAAAGTGGGGAAAATGAATAATGAATTATTTTAATCAATCACTCAAGAGTATCCACGAAAAGCTCGTCAATAAAGAAATTTCAGCAAAAGATCTCACTCAACAAACTCTTGATAACATTAAAAAGGTTGATGGTGACATCAATGCCTTCTTAACTGTTGACGACGAGGGTGCTTTGAAGAAAGCATCTGAAATTGATGAAAAAGGTATTGATTCCGACAACTTATTGTCAGGCATGCCGATTGCTATCAAAGACAATATGGTTACAAAAGGCTTGAAAACGACTGCAGCTTCAAAAATTTTGGAAAACTTCAAACCAATTTTTGATGCAACCGCCGTTAAAAAATTACAGGATCTTGATACCATCAATGTTGGTAAAACAAACATGGATGAATTTGCCATGGGTGGTTCTACTGAAAATTCAGCTTTTAAAGTGACCCATAATCCTTGGGATACAACTAAAGTTCCTGGTGGTTCGTCAGGTGGTTCAGCAGCAGCTGTTGCCGCCGGTGAAGTCTTAGCAGCCTTGGGATCAGATACTGGTGGCTCTATTCGTCAACCAGCCTCATTTAATGGGGTGGTTGGAATGAAGCCAACTTATGGCCGGGTTTCTCGTTGGGGATTAATTGCCTTTGGTTCAAGTTTGGATCAAATCGGACCGATTACCCGTAACGTTTTCGACAATGCGACTGTATTGAATGCCATCGCCGGTCACGATAAGCACGACTTAACCTCATCAACTAAAGAAGTTCCGGACTTTACCAGTAATCTTGATAAGGGCGTAAAAAGACTAAAGATTGGAATTCCAAGTGAATTCATGGCCCAAGGGCTTGATGATGATGTTAAACAAACTGTTTTAAATACCGCTGATACATTTAAAAAGCTTGGTGCAACTGTTGAAGAAGTTTCGTTGCCACATACCAAGTACGGTGTTGCAGCTTATTACATTATTTCTTCATCTGAAGCTTCATCAAACCTTCAACGATTCGATGGTATCCGTTACGGCCGTCGAGCAGAGAATATTAAAAATCTTGATGACCTTTACGTTAAATCTCGTTCCGAAGGGTTTGGGGATGAAGTAAAACGTCGTATTATGTTAGGAACATTCTCACTTTCAGCTGGATTTTATGACGCATACTTCAAGAAAGCTGCTCAAGTTCGAACTCTGATGATTAATGACTTTACTAAAGTATTTAAAGATTATGATTTGATCTTGGCACCAACTGCACCAACTCCTGCTTATGGTATTGGTGAAGATGTTTCTGACCCAATGACGATGTATATGAATGATGTATTGACACTTCCTGTTAACCTTGCAGGGCTGCCAGGAATGTCAATTCCAGCTGGATTCTCAAACGGCTTGCCTGTAGGTGTTCAACTAATTGGCCGACCATTTGACGAATCAACAATTTACCAAGCCGGAAATGCATTCGAACAAAATACTGACTTTGGTAAGCAAACACCCAAGATGGGAGGAAATAACTAATGAATTTTGAAACCACTATCGGGCTTGAAGTGCACGTGGAGTTAAAGACCCACTCTAAAATCTTTAGTCCTTCTCCTGTAGAATTTGGTGACGAACCCAACTCAAACACCAACGTGATTGATTGGGGATATCCTGGTGTCTTGCCAACCACTAATAAAGGCGTTGTTCATGACGGAATTATGGCTGGCTTGGCATTACATGCCACAATTGAAAAAAATCCCCACTTTGATCGAAAAAACTATTTCTATCCTGATAATCCAAAAGCTTATCAGATCACTCAATCTGAGAAACCAATTGCTCATGATGGTTGGGTTGAGGTAGAAGTTGACGGCCAAAAGAAGAAAATTGGAATTGCAGAAATGCATATTGAAGAGGATGCCGGAAAGAACACTCATGAATCTGAGCATTCATTCGTTGATTTAAACCGTCAAGGCACACCTTTAATTGAAATCGTATCAAAACCAGATATTACTTCACCTGATGAAGCATACGCTTATTTGGAACAATTACGTCAAATTGTCCAGTTTACTGGGATTTCCGATGTCAAAATGGAAGAGGGATCAATGCGAGTTGATACCAACATTTCTATTCGACCAGTTGGACAAAAAGAATTTGGTACCAAAGTTGAAATGAAAAACATTAATTCATTCAACTATGTCAAAAAGAGTCTTGAATATGAAGAACAACGTCAACAACGAGTTATTATGTCCGGTGGGACTATTCAGCAAGAAACCCGACGTTTTGATGAAACAACTGGTCAAACGGAATTGATGCGTGTTAAGGAAGGTTCCGATGACTACCGTTACTTCCCAGAACCAGATTTACCAGCATTGACTATTTCACAAGACTGGATCGATTCGATTGCAAAAGAACTTCCAGAACCACCTGCCAAGCGTCGTGAACGCTATGTCAATGAATTGGGAATTACCGATTACGATGCAATGGTTATCACCCAGACCAAGGAAATGTCCGACTTCTTCGATAAGATGATTGCTGCCGGTGCGGCTGCCAAGTTGGCTGCCAACTACCTGCAAGGTGATGTCAATGCCTACATGAACGACAACCAGGTTGAATTGCAGGACACCAAGATTACACCAGAACATTTGGCAACAATGATCAAATTAATTACTGATGGCACTATTTCATCAAAGATGGCTAAGAAAGTCTTCAAAGCCATTACCAAAGGTGAAGAGCCTAAGAAGTTTGTTGAAGAAAAAGGAATGGTTCAATTATCAGATCCTGCCAAGCTTCAACCAATTGTTGATGAAGTGGTTGCTGCCAACCCTCAATCAGTTGAAGATTTCCATAATGGTAAAGATCGTGCTATCGGTTACTTGGTTGGTCAGATTATGAAACAGACCCATGGGAAAGCTAACCCACAAGTTATTAACAAAATGCTAAAAGATTCAATGAGTAAATAGAAAGTCAGGATAAATATGCGAAAACGGGCCCGGGTTATTTATAACCCCACTTCGGGAAGAGAGCTTCTCAAGCAAAAGTTAGTCGATATTTTAAATATTTTTGAGCAGGCTGGTTATGAAACCAGCGCTTATGCAACAACTCCTGCCAAAGACTCTGCCAAAAACGAAGCGCGTCGAGCTGCTGAAGATGGATTTGAATTGGTAGTTGCCGCAGGCGGGGATGGAACGATTAATGAGGTCGTTAATGGGATTGCACCATTAAAGAAACGCCCCAAGATGGCGATTATTCCTGCCGGAACCACCAATGATTATGCTCGTGCATTGCATATTCCAAGAGAAGATCCGGTAGAGGCTGCCAAGGTTGTCTTAAAAGATCAAACGATTCGAATGGATATCGGCCGCGCAGGTGACAATTACTTTATCAACATTGCTGCCGGTGGCTTGTTAACCGAGTTAACCTATGATGTTCCTTCGGACTTAAAGACCTTCTTTGGCTATTTGGCCTACCTGGTTCGTGGAGCAGAACTATTGCCCCGAATTAAGCCAATTGAGATGGATTTGAAATACGACGATGAAGAATTTAAAGGTAAAGCATCAATGTTCTTCTTGGCGCTGACCAATTCAGTTGGTGGTTTCGAACAAATTGTGCCGGATGCCTCTTTGGATGATGGAAAGTTCACCTTGATTATTGTTAAAACCAGTAACTTGGTAGAAATCCTTCATCTGGCTTCGAAAGTCCTTAATGGCGGTCGCCATGTGGATGATCCCAGAATTATTTATAAAAAGGTTCGCAAGGTCACAGCTAAACCAGTCAATGATCGCATGCAGATCAATTTGGATGGTGAATATGGCGGTGACGCACCGATGACCTTCGTTGATCTTAAGCAGCACATTGAATTCTTTGCCAACACGGATGAAATCCCAGATGACGCTTACTCGGATGAAACCAACGAGATGAAGAGAGTCGAAAAGAACTTCGTCAAAGGCGTTGACAAACTACCAGATAAAGAATAGTTTAATAAGATGTTATAATTGCGTTACGAAAGTTTTCGTTTCGCAATTTTTGTTTCTAAGATTAAAAAGGTGAATAAATGAAAAAATCAGTACCAGTAGAAAAAAACCAGAATTATGACGTTGATATTAGCGATTTGACCTATCAAGGCTTGGGAGTTGCCAAGATTGATGATTTCCCAATCTTTATTGAGAATGCCCTTCCCACTGAAAATGTGACAATGAAGGTCATCAAGGTTAAGAAGAACTTTGCTTTTGGCCGAGTTGTCAAAATCAACAAGAAGAGCAAGGACCGGGTTGAGTTGGTGGATAAAGCCTATACTCAAACTGGAATTGCCCCTCTGCAGCATTTGAAATACGATGCTCAGCTGAAGTTTAAGCAACATCAAATTGAAGTTGACTTCAGTAAAATGAAGTTGGATGTTAAAGTGGATCCGACAATCGGGATGGATGATCCAACTCATTACCGTAACAAGGCTCAAATTCCAGTGAGAATGATTAACGGCAAGCTCCAAACAGGATTTTACCGCAAACATTCTCATGATTTGGTACCAATTGAGGACTTCTATATTCAAGATCCTAAGATTGATGAAGCAATTGTCGTTGTTCGTGATATCCTTCGTAAATTCCGAGTTCAACCATATGATGAAGAATCTAACAAGGGTGTTGTTCGAAACATCATGGTGCGTCGTGGCCATTATTCTCACGAGATGATGATTGTTTTAATTACCCGGACTGAAAAATTACCAAGCAGTGGTGAAATTATCGCCGAGATTACGAAGTCGTTGCCGGAAGTAAAGAGTATTGTTCAAAACGTTAATCCGCAAAAGACAAATGCTCTGATGGGCAAGAAGAACAAGGTGTTGGCCGGAAAGAGTACCATTGAAGATACCCTGTTAGGCTTGAAGTTTAATATTTCTGCAAGCTCGTTTTATCAGGTCAATCCCGTTCAGACTGAGAAGCTCTATGATTTGGCAACTAAGAAGGCTGATTTATCAGCTGACGACGTTGTGATCGATGCTTATTGTGGGATTGGAACGATTTCTCTTTCAATGGCTCGCATTGCCAAACAGGTTTATGGGGTTGAAATTGTTCCCGAAGCTGTTGAAGATGCTAAAAAGAACGCTAAGCTGAATGATTTAACCAATGTTCATTTTGTTGCCGCAAAGGCTGAGGATCAGATGGCTAAATGGCAGGAAGATGGCTTAAAGCCTGATGTCATTTCTGTTGATCCACCACGTAAGGGCCTTGACGCCAGCTTGATTGACAGTGTGGTTAAGATGCAGCCTAAGCGCGTGGTTTACGTTTCATGCAACCCCGCAACGTTGGTACGAGATGTCAAATTGTTCTCTGACCAAGGCTATGAGGTTAATCAACCAATTCAGCCGGTCGATCAATTCCCGCAAACTGTGCACGTTGAATCAATTACCGTTTTGGAACGTCAAAAGTAACCGACGAACGTCAAAATTCCTTGAATTTTGGCGTTTTTTTGTGCCTCAAATCAAAAAAGTTGAATTATTTTATAAAACGTGCTGGAAATCCCATTGTGAAAGTAAAAGTAGCAACCCTGGCAACTAATCAGCGTGAGCCATCGCCAAACGGCTTAGTTCTTTATCATATCAAGGATCAAATCGGTTACACCTCTTAAATTGTAGATCCTTGCTGTTGTGCTAATCATTTGAAAGTACTCTTAATATTTGTTAAGGTTTTATATGTCGTTCAATTACTTGCAGCCGCACATCTTGTGGCCGTGAGTGGTTGATTTTTATTTATTACGAGTATTGATAAGGAGGGGCACATGACAGCAAAATTACAAGTGCAACATCTTACCAAAATTTTTGGCCGGCGAATTTCACGGGCTCAAGAATTATTAAAGCAGGGTAAGTCAAAGGCTGAAATCTTAAAATCAGTCGGTGCAACGGTTGGTGTTAACGATGCCAACTTTGAGGTCAATGATGGTGAAATCTTCGTAATCATGGGGTTATCAGGAAGTGGTAAGTCGACGATGATTCGAATGATCAACCGTTTAATTGAACCTACTTCAGGTAAAGTGTTGATTGATGGTGAAAATTTAACAGATTTGAGCAAAAAAGAATTGCTGAATGTTCGTCGCAATAAGATGAGCATGGTCTTTCAAAACTTTGCACTGTTTCCTAACCGGACAATCATTGAAAATACGGCTTATGGATTGGAAGTTAAGGGCGTTGATAAAGATGAGCGTCTGAAGAAGGCCCACGATGCGTTGGAACTTGTTGGCCTTCATGGCTATGACGATCAATATCCAACCCAGTTATCCGGTGGGATGCAGCAGCGGGTTGGCTTGGCCAGAGCATTAGCCAACGATTCGCAAATCCTGTTGATGGATGAGGCCTTTTCCGCCCTTGATCCGTTGAACCGAAAAGATATGCAGGATGAATTACTGGATTTACAGGAAAATCTTCATAAGACCATCGTTTTTATTTCTCACGATTTAAATGAAGCTTTGCGTATTGGTGATCGAATTATGATCATGAAAGACGGTGAGATTGTTCAGACAGGAACCCCTGAAGAGATCCTGACTCAACCTGCCGATGCGTATGTTGAAAAATTCATCGAGGATGTTGACCGGACCAAGGTCTTAACCGCGGCTAACGTTATGATTCGACCCACCTTTGTCAACATTGATAAAGATGGTCCAAGAATTGCCATGCGTAGAATGCGTGAAAATGAAATTTCTTCTGTTTACGTTGTGAATAGCAAGCGTGAGTTTGTGGGGGTTGCTGACGCCGACCACGTGATGGGACTCATTAAACAGAAAAATCCTGATTTGATGTCGGTTGTCCAAACTGATGTGCCAACCACATCACCGGATACTCCGATTACGCAAATCATGGAAACAATCTCTCAGACCCCGATTCCCTTTGCGGTGGTTGACGAGAACCATCATTTATTGGGAATCATCATCCGTGGTGCTGTGTTGGGTGCCATTTCAGGAAATGAGGTGACAGAAGATGAATAACATTCCTCAATTACCAGTTTCATCCTGGATTGATAAGTTTGTTGACTGGCTGGCCGGATTCGAAGGCTTCTTCAATGGTGTGACCAACTTCATTGGTGGCATTATCAGTGGTTTTCAATGGGTCTTTGATGTCCTGCCAATCTGGCTGTTCATGTTACTTGTTCTGGGTGCCACGTACTGGTTAAATCGAAACACCAAGCACTGGACTTTATTGATCTTTGAAGCGATTGGTCTGTTGTACATTTGGAACCAGAGATTTTGGCGTGACATGACCCAAACCTTGACGTTGGTTCTCACATCCAGCCTGATTGCGTTAGTGATTGGTGTACCACTTGGTATTTGGATGGCTAAATCAAGGGTATTTGCGGTGATTAATAAGCCGATTTTGGATTTCATGCAGACAATGCCAGCCTTTGCTTATTTAATTCCAGCCGTTGCATTCTTTGGTATCGGAATGGTCCCAGGGGTCATTGCCTCTGTGATTTTCGCAATGCCACCGACAGTTCGAATGACCAACTTGGGGATTCGTCAAGTACCCAATGATTTGATAGAGGCTGCGGATTCATATGGTTCAACCGGGTGGTAAAAGCTGTTTAAAGTTCAGCTGCCACTGGCTAAATCAACGTTGATGGCCGGCGTCAATCAAAGCATGATGCTGTCACTTTCGATGGTGGTTATTGCCTCAATGATTGGTGCAATGGGTCTTGGAAACAAGGTCTACTTTGCGGTTGGTCGAAATGATGCTGGTGGTGGATTCGCCGCTGGTTTGGCAATTGTTATCCTTGCCATCATTCTTGACCGGATTACCCAAGCGATTAACCGAACCAAAGTCCCTAAGTCATAGAAAGGGGTTATTATGCGAAAAATCAACAATAAATTTCTCTTAACAGTTGCGTTGTTCTTCTCGATAATTCTCCTGTCAGGCTGTGGCAGTAAGCCGGCCAAGTACAATCCCAATGAGAGCCTTGGCAAACAGATTAACTACACGATTACTGGGATTGAAGCGGGCGCCGGGATCATGTCCAGTACCCAAAAAGCCATGAAAGCTTATGGACTGAACGACGATAAATGGCAGTTGCAAACCAGCTCTACCGCTGCTATGACCAGTACCCTGGGCAAAGCAATTAAAAATCACCAACCGATTGTTGTTACCGGGTGGACACCGCACTGGATGTTCACGAAGTACAACTTGAAGTTCTTGAAGGATCCAAAGAACGTTTATGGTAAAGCAGAGGATATTCACACCATCGTTCGAAAAGGCCTGAAACAAGATAAGCCCGAGGCTTACGAAATGTTGAACCGCTTCAACTGGAAGCCCAAACAAATGGCTGATGTGATGCTTAAAGTCAACAATGGTGAAGATCCGCATAAGGCTGCCAAAGAGTGGATTAAGGTAAACCCAAAGCAGGTTGGTACTTGGACTAAAGGCATCAAACATGTTCACGGACAATCGATCAAGTTAACATATGTTGCCTGGGATTCAGAAATCGCTTCGACCAACGTTGTTGCGAATGTGCTCCGTTCTCTGGGTTATAAAGTTGAGATCCAAGCAATGGAAGTTCAGCCATTGTGGGCTTCAATTGCCACAAGTGCCGCTGACGGAATGGTCAGCGCTTGGTTGCCAACAACCCAAGGACTTTACTACAAAGACTATAAGGGCAAGTTTGATGATTTAGGTGTCAATCTCCATGGCGCCAAGGTTGGTCTTGCCGTCCCAACTTATATGAAGAATATCAATACAATCGAAGATTTAAAGTGAAAAATTGATCTTCGGACCAAATAAAATATCAAATTGATTCTTGTTTATCCCCCGATGTCACTGGCATCGGGGGTTCCTTTTATATACAACGCTCACTATTTCACAGGATAGAACAAAATTTCATCAAACCTCTTTACATATGTTCTGCTTTCCTGTAAACTATCCCTATAAAGAAATGAAAGGGGTTACATTACCATGACAAAACAACTAACGACCGCTCAATTAGCGAAATATTTAGACCACACAAACTTAAAGCCAGACGCAACTGAGGCCAGCATTCGTCAGACCTGTGAAGAAGCGATCAAGTACAATACTGCTTCTGTCTGCATTAACTCACACTGGATTCCTCTAGCTGCAGAGCTTCTGAAGGACACGACGGTTAAACCGATTACTGTTGTCGGCTTCCCATTAGGAGCCACCAACACTGAGACGAAAGTTTATGAAGCCATTACCGCAATTGATGATGGCGCGGAAGAAATCGACATGGTTTTAAACGTTGGTGAGTTAATTGGTGACAATCTTGATTATGTAACTGCCGACATTCAAGCAGTGGCAGAAGCTGTTCATGCCAAGAACAAAATGTTAAAAGTAATTTTCGAAACTTCATTCCTGAATGATGATCAAATTGTTAAAGCATGTCATGCTTCAGAAAATGCAGGTGCCGATTATGTGAAGACATCAACCGGGTTCAGTTCCGAGGGAGCAACTCTTCATAACGTTGAATTAATGAGAAAGACAGTTGGTTCCAAGCTGGGTGTTAAAGCATCCGGTGGCATTCATTCCCGTGAAGAAGCTCTGGCAATGATTGGTGCCGGTGCAAGTCGATTGGGAGTCAGCGCAACGACCAAGATTTTATCTTAGGTTACCAGTCTTAGGGGAGGTATTTCGATGACAGTTGAAAAATACAAACGAATCTTTGGAATTGTAATGGACTCGGTCGGTACTGGGGAAGCACCGGACGCAGCCAAGTTTGACGATGTTGGCTCAGATACTCTGGGACATGTTGGCGAGGCTTATAAAGGAAAATTAAACATTCCAAATCTGCAGAAATTAGGCATTTCCAACTTGCGCCAAACACCGATCGAGGGTGTCGACAAGGTTGACGCTCCGATTGGCTACTATGGCAAAATGCAGGAAACTTCAGCCGGCAAAGACAGTATGGATGGCCACTGGGAAATGATGGGGCTGCCGGTTCAAAAACCGCTGAATACATTTCCAAACGGATTTCCTGAAGATATTCTCAAAAAGCTTGAAGAATTTTCGGGACGTAAAATCATTGGTAATCGTCCTGAATCCGGCACCAAGATTATTGCTGAATTAGGTGAACAACAAATGAAGACCGGCGACCTGATCGTCTATACTTCAGGTGACTCGGTTCTCCAAATCGCTGCTCATGAAGATGTGATTCCACTCAAGGAATTGTATAAGATTTGTGAGTATGCCAGAACTTTGGTTAATGGCCCGGAATACACCGTTGGTCGGATTATTGCCCGCCCTTACGTTGGCCCGGATAAAGATCACTTTACTCGAACTGCCAACCGGCATGATTTTACTTTGGAACCAACTGGTCTGACTGACTTGGATTACCTGCAGAAAGCCGGCGTTCATACCGTGGGTATTGGCAAGATTAATGATATTTTCTCCGGCCATGGGATCGACAAAGGCTACCATAACGAAAGTAATATGGATGGCATGGATCACGTTGATCATGTGATGGCAGAAGACTTCACCGGATTTTGCTTTACCAATCTGGTCGACTTCGATGCAATGTATGGTCACCGTCGAAATCCAATTGGCTTCGGTGAGGCCTTGATGGACTTCGACAAACGACTGGGCACGGTTTTAAAGAACCTTAAGGATGACGACTTATTGTTGATCACTGCCGACCATGGAAATGATCCCGGCTTTAAGGGAACCGACCACACCAGAGAAATGGTCCCAATTCTGGCTTACTCACCATCGATGAAGACGGGTGACAGCCTGGGGGTCCGCAAGACTTTTGCTGATTTTGGAGCAACGGTCCTTGATAACTTTGACGTTAAAGGAAATGGAGTCGGCACAAGCTTTCTGGCCGATCTGAAATAAACGGAGGCAATCATATGAGTACACACATTGGCGCAAAACCTGGTGAAATTGCTGACACTGTTTTAATGCCTGGTGACCCACTAAGAGCAAAATTTATTGCGGAAACCTATTTGGATAATCCGGTTCGTTATAGCGAAGTCCGTAACATGTTTGGCTACACCGGAACCTATAAAGGCAAACGACTTTCGGTTCAAGGGTCAGGAATGGGAATCCCATCGTTGGCAATTTACACCACGGAACTGATCAAAGAATATGGGGTAAAAACCATCTATCGAGTTGGTTCATGTGGTGGCATGAGCCCGGATGTTAAAATTCGGGATGTTATTCTCGGCCAGTCAGGAACAACCGATTCGTCCATCATTCAAAACACTTTTGGCCCTGGCATCTATTATTCACCAATTGCAGATTTTGGATTGCTGGATTCGGCTTACCACACCGCTGAAAAGATGGGGATTAATACAAAAGTCGGCAACATCTTTGCCGCTGACCGATTCTACAATGACGAGCTGGACATTCACAAACTGATTGATTACGGTGTGTTGGCAACCGAAATGGAAACTTCCGGACTTTACCTGCTGGCAGCCAAGTATCACGTTCGAGCATTGACAATTCTCACCGTGAGCGATCATTTATTAACTGGTGAGGCCCTCTCAGCCAAAGAGCGTGAAACGTCGTTTGATGAAATGGCAAGATTGTCATTGGAAACAGCTATTAACAATATGAAATAAAAGAGTAATTGGAGCGATCACATGGATGAAATCAAGGACGTCACAAAACTCAAGCAAAGCTTGCGGGTGGCCGAAGCCTATTTTCAAGATAATTTAAGTCAAATCGAAATTGCCAAAAAGCTCGGGGTCTCCCGGCCGACGGTATCGCGTCTCCTTCAATACGCAAAAGATAACGGTTTGGTAAAAATTCAGATTGTTAATCCATTGGTCGATTCTCAAGTTTTGTCACAGCAGCTTGGTGATAAGTATGGGGTTGAATTCCACGTTGTGCCGAATAATTACGGTGGGGCAACCACCATTTTAAATGGGGTTGGCCGTTATACAGCCGATTTTCTGGCAGCAACCGTTCAGCCCGGGGATATTATCGGAATCGGCTGGGGAGCAACCATCCATTCAGTCACCAAACAATTGGAAGAACAGGATGTTTCCGGCGTGCAGGTGGTTCAGCTTAAGGGAAGCATGAGCCACTCCCAGGAGAAGACCTGGGCGTATGAAAGTGTGA
Source organism: Lentilactobacillus kefiri (assembly GCF_009739535.1). Classification (GTDB taxonomy): domain Bacteria; phylum Bacillota; class Bacilli; order Lactobacillales; family Lactobacillaceae; genus Lentilactobacillus; species Lentilactobacillus kefiri. The sequence continues at coordinate 160,039 of NZ_CP029971.1, read as the reverse complement.
ACGAGTTGGCGCTGGCCTATCGGACACATCCGGAATACTTGCCACTCCCAGTCATTTTTGATAATAAAGTCACGAAGGATATGGTCGAGAGTGATCGACACATCAAGCATATTCTTGACCTTGGCCGCCAAGCCAACGTTGCGTTGTTCACGGTGGGAACCGTGAGATCAAAGGCCTTGATTTTCCAACTGGGCTACTTTAATGAACAAGAGAAAGCTGAAATTCAGCAGTTGGCAATTGGCGATATCTTTTCGCGGTTTGTTGACGCCGAGGGCAAAATTGTTTCAAAAGAGATTGATGATCGAACGATTGGTATTGAGTTGGACGAACTTAAGAAAAAGAAACATGCAATTTTGGTGGCAACCGGAAACCGGAAAGTGGCTGCAGTTCACGCTGCATTGACAGCCCACTACACCAACTGTGCGATTTTGGATCAAAGTCTGGCGCAACTTTTACTTGATTATTAACAACAAAGCTCAATCCAACACCTTTTATTGATGAAGGATTGAGCTTTTCTAAATAAATATTTGAAAACATTTTTACAAAAGCGATTAAAGGGGGACTCAAAATGAGAATGGTCGATGTGATTCATGCTAAACGAGCAGGCAATCAATTAACAGATGAGCAGATTCAATTTTTCGTTGACGGCGTTGTTTCCGGAGAAATCCCTGATTACCAAATCAGTGCGTTATTGATGGCAATCTTTTTTCAAGGGATGACAAGTGAGGAACAGGCGAAGTTAACCATGGCCATGATGAAGTCCGGTGACCATCTGGACTTGAGCGACATTCCCGGTGTTAAGGTTGATAAACATTCAACTGGTGGGGTAGGTGATAAAACCAGTATTCCTTTGGCAGCCGTCGTTGCCGCACTGGGAATTCCGGTACCGATGATTTCCGGCCGTGGCTTAGGTCATACTGGTGGGACACTGGACAAGTTGGAAGCAATTCCAGGCTATCAAGTTGAAATTAGTGAAAAAGACTTTATCGATCAGGTGAAAAAAGATCAATTGGCAATCATTGGTGCAACGGGGAATATTGCGCCTGCCGATAAGAAAATCTATGCCCTCAGAGATGTGACCGATACAGTTGATTCGATTCCGCTAATCGCCAGTTCCATCATGAGTAAGAAGATTGCTTCAGGAGCTGATGCACTCGTGATTGATGTGAAAACGGGTGCCGGTGCATTTATGAAGACCCTTGACGAGTCACGGGCTTTAGCCAAAGCGCTGGTAGGAATCGGCAAAGGCGTCGGCATGCAGTGCATGGCAATGATTACCGACATGAATCAGCCTTTGGGTGACGCCATTGGCAACTCACTTGAAATTCAAGAATCAATTGATTTGCTGAAAGGTAACGGTCCGGCAGATCTTGAAAAATTGATTGTTGATATTGGCGGCTATATGGCTGTTATGGGCGGAAAAGCTCAGTCAACCGAAGAAGGCCAAAAGTTGTGTGAAGATGTCATTCATAATGGCCAGGCATTGGATCGCTTTAGAGCAATGATTGCGGATCAGGGTGGTGATCCCACGGTTGTCGACGATCCTGAAAAGGTTCTTCCACAAGCCAAATACCGGATTGAATTGCCTGCCAAATCAGCCGGAGTTGTTTCAAAGATTGTTGCTGACGAAGTTGGGGTTGCCAGCATGCTGTTAGGCGGCGGCCGACAAAAAGCGGATGATCAATTAGATTACTCAGTCGGCATTATGCTTCATAAAAAGATTGGTGACGAAGTGAAGTTGGGCGAGTCGTTGTTAACCATTTACAGCAACCGTGACAATGTTGACGACATTAAGAAACTTCTATATAACAATATTGAAATTTCCGACCATGCTGAAAAGCCAACTTTGATTTATGAAACAATTGAATAGATTTTAATTGAGAAGAAAGCTGTCGGTCAATGTTTGCCGACAGCTTTTTTGGGGTTCTTTTAAACGAATCAATTGGCCTGTTCAGCGTTCCAACCATACCTAGTTTTATTAAATGAGCTCTCTTGACTCACATGTTGATAATGAGTAGAATCCAACTAAGCAACAGGTAGTATCAATATTTAGTTTGATATTCGAACTAAATTAGGTTATCATGTTGTGTGTTCCGAAAAGAACATGGGTAAGTGTGATTTTTAGAAATTTGTTCTAGGCTAATAGTTTGATAGTCGAACTAATTTCAATCATGATTTACCACCCTGTAAGTGAAAGGAAGAAATCAATGAGTGTATTAGATGCATCTGAAATTATGGATTTGATCCCCAACCGGTATCCAATTTTGTTTATGGATAAGGTTGATGAATTAAATCCTGGTGAGTCAATTGTTGTTACAAAGAACGTCACAATTAACGAGGAGTTTTTCCAAGGCCATTTCCCTGGAAATCCTGTTATGCCCGGTGTTTTGATTATTGAATCTTTGGCTCAGGCAGCTTCAATCTTGATTTTGAAAACTGAAAAGTACAAGGGAAAGACCGCGTATCTTGGTGCGATTGATAATGCCAAGTTCAGGAAGGTCGTTCGTCCCGGGGATGTCTTAAAGCTCCACGTCACAATGGAAAAGCAACGTGAGAACATGGGAAAAGTTAAATGTGAAGCCAAGGTTGACGAAAAGGTTGCCTGCTCGGCTGAATTAACATTTATCGTTCCTGATCCAAAGAAGAAGATTTAATTATTATTCTAGGAGAGCTAAAAATGAATTCGCAAAGTAATGAAATTAAAAAAGACTATGACTTTATCAACGAGTCGCTGATCAACGTTTATGACAGTATCATGCGGATTGAAGAGAGTGAAATTCGTCGAAGCCGTTTTAAGGACATTACTGCGAAGGAAGTTCACCTAGTTCATACCATTGGCCTGCATGACCGGAAAACAACCTCACAGGTTGCCCACATTCTGAAATTAAGCAAAGGGACGTTAACCGCCAATTTGAATACTTTGGAACGTAAGGGATATGTGATGCGGATTGCCAATCAGGAAGACCATCGGATTATTAATTTGGGGCTGACCAGTAAGGGACGTCTGTTATACCGTGCCCATGACGCCTTTCATAAATTGCTGGTTCAACGCTTCCTCAAAGGTTTTGATAATGACGAAATTCATTTGATTAAACAGGCGATGGTTAACTTGGAAGAATTTATTGACGAGGTATCGGCAAAATGAAGTTTGAAGATTTCAAAATAATCAGCACCGCCAGTTCGGTTCCGGATCGGGTAGTTGATAACGATGAACTTTCAACGATGATGGATACCTCAGATGAGTGGATTACCCAACGGACCGGAATCAAGCAGCGCCATGTGGCCGTTGATGAAACAACCAGTTCATTGGCCACAAAGGTTGCTGAAGAGCTGCTTGAAAAAAGCGGCTTAAAGCCCACCGACATTGATTTGATTGTCGTGGCCACGATGTCTCCCGACTATTTAACCCCTTCAGTGGGTGCAATTGTTCAGGGAAATATCGGTGCGACCAACGCGATTGGGTTTGACATTGATGCCGCCTGTTCAGGATTTGTGTACGCATTAAAAGTTGCCAGACAAATGCTGATGGCCGATCACAACATGCATGCAATTGTGATTGGGGCTGAAACGTTAAGTAAGCTGGTTGACTGGCATGACCGTTCAACTGCTGTGCTGTTTGGCGATGGCGCCGCGGGAATGTTGATTTCAAATGAGCAGGAACCCGGAACGTTTATTTCCGAAGACCTGACTACGCTTGGCAATCTGGGTAAGTATCTGACTGCCGGTCAAGTGGGTGTCAAGTCACCGTTTGCTGCTGATGATACGCAGTATTCGCCATTCTTCAAAATGAATGGTCATCGGGTTTATGGGTTTGCCGTCAAGAATGTCCCGGCATCTATCAACCGGGCATTGGCAAAAGCAAAAATGTCTGTCGACGATATCGATCATTTTGTTTTGCATCAGGCCAATGAACGGATTATTGAAAAGATTGCCGAAACTTTGGGCGCACCAATGACAAAGTTTCCACTTAACATTAACGAATACGGCAATACTTCTGCAGCCAGTGAACCGATTTTGTTTGCCGAGTTGGTTGAGAAGCAAATCATCAAAAGGGGGGATGTTGTTGCCCTATCCGGATTTGGTGGCGGATTAACTGTTGGAACAATGATTATTAAGTACTAAAAATAAAACTGGAAACATAAAAATTTGGAGGAAATTAAAATGACTAAAGAAGAAGTATTCAACAAGGTAAAAGATATTATCGTGGACCAATTAGATGTAGATGCAGACAAGGTTAAAGAAGACACTAACTTTAAAAACGATCTTGATTTGGACAGCTTGGACATTTTTGAAGTTGTTGACAAGATTGAAGACACTTACGATATTGAAATTGACACCGACGAAGGTATGGAGACTGTTGGAGAATTAGTTGATTACGTATTGAAACAACAAAGCAAGTAAAGTGGGGTGAGAGATTGAAACTAGGATATTTATTTAGCGGTCAGGGCAAGCAGTTTGCCGGCATGGGGCACGACCTCTACCAGCAGGAGCCAATTTACCGTCAAACAATTGAAGAAGCGTCTCAGATACTTGGGCAAGACATGAGTGATTCGAATATTTTTGATGATCCCGCAAATACTCAAGTTTCAATTGTCACCCTGAGTACAGGAATTTATCGGATTCTTGAACATGATTTGGGTAAGCCGGTTGGCGGCACCGGATTGAGCTTGGGTGAATATAGCGGCATTATTGCGGCTAACGGCTTGAGCTTTGAGGATGGTCTGCCGTTGGTCCGTGATCGAAACCATTACATGGACCTGGCCGGTCAGCATCATCCAGGTAAAATGGCCGCCGTGTTGAAAGCCACTAAAAACGTGGTGGATGAAGCATGTAAAGTCGGTTCCAAACAGGGACCGGTATACGCAGCCAATTACAACACGGACACACAAACGGTTGTCGGTGGATCCGAAGCAGGCTTGAAAGCTGCTACGGAATATCTGCATGAACATGGGATTAAACGGGTTGTTCCGCTGAAAATGACGGTTGCTTCTCATACCCCATTTATGCAGGAAGCCAGCGACCTGTTGAAAGAACGACTGGAAAATGTGTCATTTCAGGAAACCGACTTTCCGATTTTCAGCAACACGATCGTTAAGCCGTTTACCCGTCTTAACGTCAAGCGGACTTTGGTTGCTCAGCTGGTTAATCCAACTCATTTCAACCAATGTTTGAAAGAGTTGTTGAACCTAAACGCCGATGTCTTGATTGAAATCGGCCCTGGTGACACGCTGATGAAGTTTGCCAAAACGATTCTCTGCAATGCCGATAAATTTCATGTCGATAGTGTTGAGACCCTGAATCAAGTTCGATCAAATAAAAAGTTGGTGAAATAATGACTGAAACAAACAAAGTCGCATTTATTACCGGTGCTGCCAAAGGAATTGGCTTGTCAATCGCTAAACGGCTTGCTGACGACGGAATGACCGTTGTCATTAATGCCCATCATGAATTAAGTGATGAACAAACCAAGGCTTTGACGGATGCTGGTTATGATTTCGACGTTTTAGTTGGCGACGTTGCCGATGAGGCCAATGCCGAACAGATGGTTAATGCCGTTGTTGAAAAACATGGTCAAATTGATGTGTTGGTCAACAATGCAGGAATTACCAAAGATAAGCTGTTGAGCCGAATGAAGACAGCCGACTTTAAAGCGGTATTGGATACCAATTTGGTTGGTGCGTTTAACATGACCAAATTTACGATGAAATTTATGCAAAAGGCTCGTCAGGGCGCAATTGTAAATATTTCAAGCATTTCAGGCCTTCATGGAAATCTCGGCCAAGCCAATTACTCATCAAGTAAAGCCGGCTTGGTTGGCTTAACAAAGACTGCTGCCAGAGAAGGGGCATTGCGTGGAATCCGTTCCAACGCGGTCGCTCCCGGCATGGTCAAAACTGACATGACAGAAAAAATGAGTGAACGCCGTCAAAACGAATTTACGGATCAGATTCCGTTGAAACGATTTGCAGAACCGGACGAAATTGCCGATGCTGTGGCATTTCTGGTTCATAACCAATACATTACCGGTCAAGTAATTACGGTTGACGGCGGATTGACAATCTAGATTGTTGAAGGAGTAATTTAATGAGCAGAGTAGTTATTACAGGAATGGGAGCCGTTACTCCAATCGGCAACGATGTTGACAGCTTTCTTAAAAATTTATTTGCGTCAAAGGTGGGCATTGCCCCAATCACTAAATTTGATGCAGAACCCACTGGCATTACCGTTGCCGGTGAAGTTAAAGACTTTGATCCCCTAAAGCGGGTTGAAAAGAAGTTTGCCAAACGAAACGACCTCTTTTGTACATACGCTTTGTATACTGCAAAAGAAGCCATGGAGATGGCAGGATTAGCCGATGGTGGCGTTGATCCCGAAGAACTTGGTGTCATTTATGGATCTGGAATTGGTGGTTTGACGACCATTGAACAACAGGTTATTAAAATGCATGACAAGAGTCCAAAACGGGTGTCACCACTGTTTGTGCCGGATTCAATCATTAACATGGCTGCGGGAAATATCTCAATTGCCTTTAATGCAAAGAATACCAGTCAGGCAATCGTTACTGCTTGTTCATCAGGAACAAATGCGATTGGAAATGCCTTTGAATATATCAAACAGGGCAAGGCGCAAGTCATGATTGCCGGTGGTACAGAAGCCTCGGTTAACGAAATTGGCATTGCCGGTTTCACTGCTTTGACTGCTTTGTCAAAAGCAACCGATCCTAAGAAAGCTTCAATTCCATTTGATAAAGATCGAAATGGCTTTGTCATGGGTGAAGGTTCAGGAACTTTGGTTCTTGAAGATTATGACCATGCAAAAGCCCGTGGTGCCAAGATCCTGGCTGAAATTGTCGGCTATGGAACCACCAGTGACGCTTATCATATGACCGCTCCGGATCCTGAAGGCAAGGGTGCCAAGCGCGCTATGCAACAGGCAGTTAAAGAAGCCGGCATTGACGAAAGCCAAGTGGACTACATTAACGCCCACGGAACCAGCACCCATGCCAACGACAGTGCCGAAGCCAAGGCCATTAGTGAAGTGTTTGCCAATAACGATCACGTCAAGGTCAGCAGCACTAAAGGAATGACTGGACACGCATTAGGAGCTGCAGGAGCCATTGAGGCCGTTGCAACAATTGGTGCTATTCAGCATAACCAGATGCCGGTCAACGTTGGTGTGGTTAACCAGGACGAAGAATGTGATGTTGATTTGGTTAACCAAAGCAATAAAAAAGCTGAGGTCAACTACGCTATCAGCAACTCCTTTGGTTTTGGAGGCCATAACGCTGTGATTGCATTTAAAGGGTGTGATTAGGTCATGGACGAAAAAGAAATTGAACGTTTATTAGATAAATTTGATCGCTCGTCACTTAAAAATTTTGAGTTGGCACAAGACGATTTTAAATTAAAATTCAGCAAACGTGATGATGAACATGTTGTCGTAGAAGATTCCGCGGCAGCTGGTTCTGTCAACGCTGATAGTTCAGGCCATGGACAAAGCGTTGAAACTAAGGCAGCTCCACAATCTGAACCGGCAGTTGATCAAAACGCTGCTGAAATCAAAGCACCACTGGTCGGTGTTGTTTACTTCGCGCCAAGCCCTGATAAGCCGGCTTTCAAGAAGCAGGGTGATCACGTTGAAAAAGGCGACGTGGTCTGTGTGATTGAAGCGATGAAGATGATCAACGAAGTCAAAAGTGACGTCACCGGAACGATTTCCAACATTCTGGTTGAAGACGGCAGCATGGTGGAATATGATCAACCAATTTTCCAAGTAACGAAGGGGTAATCAGATGAAACCAGAAGTTCAAGATGTGATACCACAGCGATACCCATTTCAAATGATTGATCGATTTATTGATGTTAAGCCCGGCGAAAGTGCTTCGGCGGTTAAGCTGATTTCAATCAATGAATGGTTCTTCGATAATAAAAAAGCGGGGAATTTGGTTGTTCCACGGCCGATTATGATCGAATCAATGGCGCAAACCGGTGTGGCGGCGATTCTTTCAATGCCTGAATATAAGGGCAAGAACGCCTTTTTTGGCGGTATTAAGAATGCGGTCTTTCAAGACGATTTCCGACCTGGCGACAAATTGGTATTTGAAGTTGAGTTGAAGAAGTTAAAACACAATATTGGCCTTGGTCATGGCACCATTACCCGTGACGGCCAACAAATTTGTGAAGCAGATCTAATTTTTGCAGTTGAGTAATAGAGGTGAGCGGATGTTTAAAAAAGTGTTAGTGGCTAATCGTGGTGAAATTGCTGTCCAGATTATTCGGGCCCTTCATGATATGGGAATTACTGCAGTCGCAGTCTATTCGAGTGCCGACAAAGACAGCTTGTTCGTTCATTTAGCCGATGAGGCGATTTGTATCGGCGGTCCGCAGCCCAGTGAGTCTTATTTGAACATGACCCAGATCATTAGTGCAGCGAATTTGACGGGCTGCGAAGCCATTCATCCAGGATACGGGTTCTTATCGGAAAACGCCGAGTTTGCGGAGCTTTGCGAAACCTGCCACATTACCTTTATTGGGCCAAGTCATCAGTTGATTTCATTGATGGGTGACAAGGCAAATGCTCGTGAAGCAATGAAAAAGGCTGGTGTGCCGGTTATTCCCGGAAGCGAAGGAGTTGTCAATACGGTCGCTCAAGCCGAAAAGGTTGCCGAAAAAATCGGCTTTCCGGTTTTACTGAAGTCTGCTGCCGGTGGTGGCGGTAAAGGGATCCGCGAGGTCGACCGACCTGAAGACCTTCGTTCAGCATTTGAGCAGACTCAGCAGGAAGCCCGGATTTCCTACGACGATCAAGATATTTACGTTGAAAAGTTGATTCGTGATGCCAAACACGTTGAGATGCAGGTGATTGCTGATAATTTCGGTCACGTTGTTTATTTACCGGAACGTGATTGTTCGCTTCAGAGAAATCATCAAAAGGTGATTGAAGAAAGTCCCTGCGTGTTGATTAGTCCGGAAGAACGAAAACAACTTGGAAAAATTGTCGCCAATGCAACCCTGAAGCTTGGGTATACCAACACGGGGACGTATGAATTTTTGATGGATCATGACCATCACTTTTATTTCATGGAAATGAATACCCGGCTTCAGGTGGAACATACGATTACTGAAGAAGTGACCGGAATTGAATTGGTTAAGGGACAACTCGCAGTTGCTGCGGGTGAACAATTACCATTTACTCAAGCGGATGCTGCCGTTAAGGGACATGCCTTGGAGTGTCGGTTAAACGCCGAAGATCCTGCTCACAACTTTGCCCCTCAACCTGGTCAAATTAATCATTTATTCTTCCCGGCAGGTTCGCTGGGCGTTCGGATTGACTCCGGCGTTACTTCGGGAAGCTTTATCTCGCCATTTTATGATTCAATGATTGCCAAAATCATTGTTCATTTGAATGACCGTGACACGGTTATCGCAAAGATGAACCGAATCTTAGGGGAACTGGAAATTGAAGGAATCCTGACCAATCAAGATTTCTTGGATTATTTAATTAACACGGATAAATTCCACCAGGGAACTTATTCAACCAGTTATATTCAAAATGAAGTGTTGAGTGACAAGGAGGGATTCCATGTTACGGAGTCGGTTTAATATGCCTAGTCATGAAGAACTGGTTAAGCGGATGGACGCCATTCCCGATCATGTATTGCGGGAATGTCCGATTTGTCACTCAACCTTTTTTTCATTGAGAGCAGGCAGCAGTAAAACTTGTCCCAATTGTGGCTATGGTTTTCGGATTACAGCCAAACGGCGGGCAAAGATTACCTTTGACTCGTTCAAAGAAATTGATGCCCAAATGACCGTGCCTAAGCAATATACCGATGAAAAGTACGTTGCCAAAGTAAAGAAAGCGAAAAAGGTCACCGGCATTAATGAAAGTGTCCTGACTGGAATTGGCACGTTGGGCCAACAACAAGTTGGTGTTGGGATCATGGATCCGTTCTTCGTAATGGGCAGCCTTGGAAGTGCAACCGGTGAAAAAATTACCAGGTTGTTTGAAGAAGCGACTCGTAAAAAGCTGCCAGTTGTGATGTTTACGGCCTCCGGTGGTGCTCGCATGCAGGAAGGGATTCATTCCCTGATGCAGATGGCGAAAGTTTCCGGAGCCGTTGAAGAACATAGTCGTGCCGGTTTGTTTTACGTTGTGGTTCTTTGCGATCCAACGACCGGTGGGGTAACTGCCAGTTTTGCCATGCAGGGGGATGTGATCTTGGCTGAACCTCACGCATTGGTTGGATTTGCCGGTCGCCGAGTGATTGAACAGACGATTATGCAAAAGCCACCCAAGGACTTTCAAAGTGCGGAAACGGTCATGAAGCATGGCTTTATTGATGCAATTGTTCCGCGCAAGGAAATGAACCAGACTTTGACACGGCTGATTTCCCTCCACACAAAGGAGAATGTCTATGGCAAATAAAACAGCATATGAGCGGGTTAAAGCTGCCAGAAGACCGGACAAGATTACGACTGCCCAACTGATTCACGGTTTAACCAGTGAGTTCTTTGAGCAGCACGGTGATCGGTTGGAAGCTGATGATCAGGCAATTATTGGCGGTATCGGGTTGTTAAACGACAAGCCAATTACGGTTGTCGGCATTCAAAAGGGGACCGATACAGATGAAAATATTGCCCGCCACTTTGGCAGCCCAACGCCTGAAGGTTATCGAAAAGCGTTACGCTTGATGAAGCAGGCAGAAAAATTTCACCGGCCAATATTAGCGTTGGTTAATACGCCAGGGGCTTGGCCAGATGTTGAATCCGAGTATCACGGTCAGGGTTCGGCGGTTGCCCAAAATATTATTCAGGGGATGCAATTACGGGTTCCCTACGTTACCATTATTGTTGGTGAAGGCGGCAGCGGTGGTGCTTTGGCATTATCATGCGGCGACCGGGTCTTCATGTTTGAAGACAGTATTTATTCGGTCCTTTCGCCTGAAGGATACGCCAGCATCATGTGGAAAGATTCCTCAAAAGTTCAGGAAGCTGCTGAAGAACTTAAATTAACTCCCGAAGCATTATTGAAAGATGGCATTATTGATAAAATTATTCATGAGTACAAGCCGGGAGACGATTTGAGTTCATTGCGGGACTTCCTTGACCAGGAATTTTCAACACTGGCCAAATTACCAATTGACGAACTGGTTGAACGCAGGAACCAACGTTATCGGAATTTTTAGTTGAAGAAAAGATTTGGAGGCTCAAATATGAGTGGCTTTTTAGATGGAAAGACAATCGTCATCATGGGGGTTGCAAACAGACGGAGTATTGCATGGGGATGTACCCAAGCAATCTTGGATCAAGGTGCCAAAGTCATTTTGACTTATCAAAATGACCGGATTAAAAAGAGTTTGGAACGCTTTGTTCCGGATGATTTGGATCTTGTTGAATGTGATGTTTCAGACGATGCAAACGTGAAAACCGCGTTTGAACAAATTGGTACCAAGTACGGCAAAATTGACGGGGTTATCCACGCAATTGCCTATGCCGACAAAGAAACCCTGACTTCTGGTTTGGTTCATACAACCAAAGACGGCTACGATTTGGCTCAAAACATCAGTGCTTATTCACTGATTGCTGTTGCCCGTTATGCCCAACCTGTTTTGAACGATCCGGCCAGCATTTTAACGTTGACCTACTTTGGTTCAACTCGGGCAATCCCTAATTACAATATGATGGGCGTTGCTAAAGCAGCCTTGGAAGCCAACGTTCGTTACTTGGCCTCAGACTTGGGCAGCGATGGTATCCGGGTCAACGCAATTTCTGCAGGGGCCGTTAAGACGCTTGCAGTAACCGGAATTAAGCATCATGGTGAATTGCTGAAGGAATCCGAATCACGGACAGTTGACCAAAAGAGTGTGACAACTGCTGAGATTGGAAACGTTGCGGCATTCTTGATGAGTGACCTGTCAACCGGGATGACTGGTGACGTGGTATACGTCGATAAAGGTGTGCATCTGATCTAAGGGAAATCGAAGTGGGGGATGGACAATGGTAAATCATCAAGCTCAAATTTTAAGTGCACTGTTAAATGCAGGCGGTCGATTTGTGTCGGGAAACGAACTGGCCAAAAAGTTAGCCATTAGCCGACCGGCCGTTTATAAAAATATTCAAAAGCTGGAACAGTGCGGTCATTTGATTACGACTAAGAAGGGCTTGGGGTATGCTTATGAAAAGTCCCAATCTTTTGACGTTGCGGTGATTAATCATTATCGAACCACGACAATTCCCGTGGCCATCCATACTTTTAAAAGTATTTCCTCAACCAATGATTATGCAAAACAGTTTAGCAGCAGTCACGATTTTGACGGTCCTCAGGTATTTGTCGCCGATACTCAAACCAAAGGCCACGGCCGGTTGGGCAGACATTTCTACTCACCCGTCGATGGTGGCATTTACCTGAGCATTCTTATCCCGCTGCAGAATCGCAAAACAATTCATTCGGGCTTAATCACTACTGGGACAGCGGTCAGTGTCGTTCGTGCTTTGAAGCAGTTCTTCCCCAACGATAATTTTCGGGTTAAATGGGTGAACGATATCTTGGTTCATAACAAGAAATGCGGTGGCATTTTAACTGAGACAATTTCCAGTTTGGAAGACGGTCTGCACGAAAATGTGATTGTCGGGATTGGCTTGAACATTGATTCAGCCGATTTTCCAACGAAGATTGCCCATAAAGCTGGTGCAATTGTGAACCGCACGTCGATTGATAAGAATCGGATTGCGGCTGGGATTATCGACCAGTTCTTCTATATGTATCAAACCTATGCAAGTGGTCAGTTTCTTCCAGAGTACGCGAAATTATCCGAGACGCTGGGAAAAAAGATTCAAGTCGTAATGGGCAATCAAACCATTACCGGGTTGGCTGATCACTTTACATCTGACGGGGCCTTGGTCATTAAACTGGCAACCGGTGAGATGAAGACAGTTTCAAGTGGAGAAGTGACAAAAGTTTATCTCCCTGGTAATTCTTATCAGGGTTAATTTATGATGGATTGGCGGTTAATTGAGGCGTAAAACCTGGTTAACCGCTTTTTTTTGAAAGGTGAGTGGCAATGAAGATCAAGGAGTTGGTTCAAACGTCCCTAATTGTGGCGGTCATCATCGTTTTGGGAATAATTCCGCCAATTCCCCTTGGCGTGATTCCCGTTCCAATCGTGATGCAGAATTTGGGGATTATGCTGGCTGGAATTGTTTTGGGATCTCGCAAAGGAACCATTGCGGTTGGTGGATTCTTATTATTGGCATTTCTGGGTTTCCCGGTCCTTAGTGGCGGTCAAGCAGGCCCAGCAGTCTTTATTGGGCCCACAGCAGGCTATTTGCTGGGTTGGCTAATAACTCCTCTCATGATTAGTTATAGCCTGTCACGGCCATTTATGAGCCACTCATGGGGACAGCTGATTGGCATTTGGGTGCCGGGAGTATTGATTGTAAACGTCATTGGAGAGGTCTGGCTGTGGATGGTGACGCCAATTTCGTTAGTCGGCGCACTTGGCTCGGGGCTTTTATTTATCCCTGGTGACACGATCAAAGCCGTCGCGGTGTATTTGGTCGCTGTTCGAATGAAGATGCTCAATCGCGTTGTTTCCCAGGATTAACGGGTAGATATAAAAAGTCGGCCAAGGACACGAAAAAGGCTGGAGCAAAGTTTTGACTTTGCTCCAGCCTTTTTTAAGATCATACATACTTTTTAATGGAACAACAGATTCAATCCCATTACCATTACAATTCCGACAACTGAAATGATCGATTCCAGAACGGTCCATGTCTGTAATGTTTGTTTAACAGTCAAATCAAAATATTCTCTGAACATCCAGAAGCCGGCATCGTTAACATGAGATGCGGCAAGTGAACCGGCTCCAATAGCCAGAACCATTAGTGCCGGGTCAACTCCGGCTTGTGACATCAGTGGGGCAACAATTCCTGCGGCAGTTAATGACGAAACAGTTGCGGAACCCAAAGCGATTCGGAGAACAACGGCAACCAACCAGCCTAAGATTAATGGTGAGATTGGTGAACCAATAAACAGTTGAGCAACGGCTTTACCAACACCACCGTCAATCAGGACCTGCTTGAAGGCACCACCACCACCAATAACCAAGAGCAGCATGGCAATTGATTTAACGGCATTTTCAAGTGATTCCATAATTTGAGCAGTGCTTCGTTTACGACCCCAGCCCATTGTATACATTGCAAAGAACAATGAGATTAACATTGCGATACTTGGTGAACCGATGAATTCCACAATTGAATCAATCGTGGTTGGGTTCTTAGGTTCAACCCCACCGTTAACAGTCATCTTATAGATGGTTGAAATCGCCAGTAAGATAACTGGGAAGAGGGCGGTTAATACTGAAAGGCCAAAGGATGGTGATTCTTCTGGTGTAAATTGTTTAACTTCACCAATTGAAGAAAGGTTACCTTTACGTTCGAAGGCAGCTGGTGCATACTTTTTAGCCATCTTTGAGAACAGTGGTCCGGCAATATAAGCGGCAATAATTGCAATGACAAAACCGAACAAGAGAACTTTACCATCGTTGGCACCCAATACTTGCGCAATGGCAACTGGTGCTGGATGGGGTGGCAGGAATCCGTGGGTAACTGACAAGGCAGCGGCCATTGGAATTCCCAAATAAAGAATTGGCACACCGGCTTCAACGGCGATTGCAAATACGATTGGAACAAGTAAAACCATTCCAACTTCGAAGAACAATGCAATTCCTAAAATAAATGAAGCAAGCATAACGGCGATCTGGAGACGCTGTTTACCAAATCGTTTGATAAGCGTTTCGGCGATCATATAAGCACCACCGGAATCGGAAACCAGTCGCCCTAACATGGCACCAAAGCCAAAGACCATGGATAATTCCCCAAGTTGACTTCCAATACCATTTGAAACAGAATCAGCGATCGTGCCTAAAGGCATTTGCAGCATGACCGCAGTAACAACAGCAGTTAATACCAATGAAACGAAGGTATTAATTTTGAATTTGATAATCAGAACCAGTAAGAAGATGATTCCGATTAACAAAGCAAGCAGCTTTAATATCATAGTTTTCCCCTTTCGTAATGCAAAAACGTAACGTTAATCAGATTTTTTGGCGTCTTCATCATCGTGCTCATGACGGCGTTGATACTCGGCAATATTCTTATATTCTGGCTGTAATGAACGGCTCAAACGAATATAAATTGGAATGAGTTCCCGGTATGACTGGAAGTTCTTTGGATTTGGATGGTGGACAACCGTGGTTCCGACAAAATTGGAAACGTCGGAAAGACTGTCAATTAAACCTAAGCTGTACATGCCAAGAGTGGCTGCACCAAGGGCGGTACTTTCGAAACTCTCAGGGATGGCAACATCCTGTTCGAAAATATCGGTCAGCATTTGACGCCAAAGAGCAGAACGGGCAAACCCACCGTTTGCTTGAATGCTGGTAGGGCGGCCGACAACTTCTTCAAGGGCTAATGCAACGGTGTACAGGTTGTAAACAATTCCTTCCAAAACGGCACGAATCATATCCGCACGGGTATGGGTCCGGTTCAATCCGAAGAATGAGCCACGCGCGTTGGCATCCCAAATTGGTGCCCGTTCGCCGCCTAAGAATGGGAAGAACAGCAAGCCATTTGATCCAGCAGGAACTTTGGCAGCAATTTCTGTCAATAAGTCATATGGATCAATATGCATTTGTTCAGCGGTTACTTTTTCAGGTGCGCAAAGTTGATCACGGACCCAACGGAAGACAACGCCACCGTTGTTAACAGGTCCACCAATCACCCACATGTTTTTAGCAAGGTAATAACAGAATACCCGGGCTTTTGGATCGGTATGAGGCTTGTCGGTGACAACCCGAACAGCACCTGAAGTTCCAATTGTAACGGCGACAACACCGGGTTTGATGGCATTGACACCAAGGTTGGCAAGGGGACCGTCTGATGCACCAATGATAAATGGGGTATTAATATCGATTCCCAAAACTTTGGCGTATTCTTCATGCATTCCCTTTAACTGGTAGGTTGTATCTACCAACTCAGGTAATTGGTCACGGGTAACGCCGGCGATCTTCAATGCCTGGTCATCCCAGTCCATATTGTAGATGTTGAACATGCCGGTTGCGTTGGCGATTGAATAGTCTTCCTTTAAGACACCAAATAATTTATAAAGGATGTATTCCTTAATTCCAACAAACCAACGAGCCTTTTTGAACAAGTCCGGTTTATCGTTTCTCAGCCAAATTAATTTGGTAAGAGGTGTCATTGGGTGAATCGGTGTTCCGGTATGTTTGTAAATTTCCATGCCTTCAGGACTTGCTTTCAGCTTGTCGGCATAGTTGACGGCCCGGTTGTCGCCCCAAGTAATTGCTCGGGTGAGTGGCTTATGGTCGTCATCCAAAAGAATCAAACTGTGCATGGCACATGAAAATGCAATTCCTTTGAGCTCACCTTTTTTCATATTGGCCTTCCGAACCAGTTCAGTAATGCCGTCAAACATTGCTGAAAAGATTTCTTCGGGGTCTTCCTCGGCCATATCAGGGGTGTCCTGGTATAGTGGATATCCATTGTTGGAGTATCCATGAACCTTACCCTTAACATCGTAGAGCACGGTTTTAACACTGGTTGTTCCAATATCAACACCTAGCGTATAATCCATGTAAATAACTTCCCTTCTGTATTAGTTAAGCAACGGCCGAAGCGCTTTCAAATAATTGCAAAAAATATAGCTGCATCGTTAACCAAATGTCTGTTGACGAAGAATTGGCTCGGTACCGCTTCTAACTAAAAATATCATTATAAGCAGGAGACTTCAAACATTTTGACCCTTGAATTTCCTGTCTTTGTAAACGCAAACACAATTATATGAAAAACAATTTCACAATGCAAGGATTTTGTTGTAAAATATTTACATTGATGAAAATAAGACACTTACACAACATGAAAGGTGATCATTATGAGCTCGCCAGTTCAATTATTAAAACAGTCATTTTATGAGTTAAGCAGAACCAACAAGAAAATTGCCAAGTACGTGATGGAAAACCCTCAAGCAG
The DNA here is from genome assembly GCF_009739535.1 of Lentilactobacillus kefiri. Taxonomy (GTDB): domain Bacteria; phylum Bacillota; class Bacilli; order Lactobacillales; family Lactobacillaceae; genus Lentilactobacillus; species Lentilactobacillus kefiri. Next base: position 142,989 of record NZ_CP029971.1, on the reverse strand, counting down.
CATCTGAAGCAAACATTGAAGATTTAGCAGCCGTCACCGAAACTTCGACAGCTTCAGTGTCTCGATTAGTGAAGACATTGGGTTATGGTAATTTTCGTGAGTTCACGTTAGCTTTGGCATATACGCAGTTACGGCCGCAGAATTTGCCGATCTTTAAAGATATTGATGCAAATGATTCTTTGGGGACAATTGCTGACAAGATTTTCAACAGCAGTCAACGGGCAATTCAAGATACCCGCGCCGGCATTGATGAAGACGAATTTGCTCGCGCAGTATTAAGAATTATTCACTGCCGTCGTCTGGGGCTATTCGGCCTTGGCGGTTCGTCAGTCGCTGCGTTGGATGGTTACCACAAATTTCTCCGAACCTCGATTGAGTGTTTCTATTATCCTGACTTTGACGTACAGTTGATGCAAGCTGTAAAATTAGGTGAGGAAGATTGCGCAATCGTCGTTTCACATTCAGGGAAGAACCGACAAACCCTGAAGGTGGCAGAAACGTTAAAGAAGCGGAAGGTACCGGTAATTGGAATTACCAGTTATCCGGATTCACCACTTGCCGCTCACAGTGACATTACATTTATTTCATCCAGTGATGAATCAAATTACCGTTCAGAAGGAATGTATTCGCTTCTTGCCCAGTTGGCCATTGTGGACACGTTATTTATGATGGCAACGGTTCGAATGGGACCGGCAACTGAAGATACGATTCGCAACGTTCAAAATATTATTGAGAGCACTCGCAGCTAATTTGTTAGCTGTCGGGTAACTGAGATGACTTTTATATGAAGCGAAGAGACATTCAACCAATATATGCTGAAACTTACCAGCGCCGAAAGCGCACTCGAAGGGTAGGTCTCGGCATTTTTTTGGTGATCCTGGTGATTATCTCAGGATTTCTGTTAATTCGTTGGCATGAAAATGAACAGCTTAAAAAGTACCCAATCCGTGGGGTCACAATCAACCAAAATAACGGGTACATTGATTTCGAAAGTTTGAAGAACAAAGGGATCAGCTTTGTCTATCTGAAAGCCACTCAGGGAGCAGCATACACGGACGACAGCTTTACGAGTAATTTCCAACGCAGCCAGGGTTCCCAGCTGCCAATCGGTGTTTACCATTATTTCAGTTTTACAAGTTCACCGACTGCGCAGTTCAAAAACTTTGTCCGTCAGGTTAAATACAATACCGGGAGTCTGCCAATCTGTATCCAAATTCAATATTATGGGAGCTTTAATCAATCGTCGATTCACTGGAAAAAAGCGAGCAAAGAAGTTCGCTACCTTTCAGCGTTATTGCGAAACTACTATAAACGGCCGGTGGTGATTTCTGCTACCAAGCAAATTATCAAGAGCCTTAAGTTGACGGCCAACTCGAAGACGCAATTCTGGCTGACAAACGGTCGGATCGGTAAACCAAATGCCGACGCGACCTTTATTCAAGCGGACAGCAAGAAAGACTTCAGGTTGGACAGACAGCTGGTCTTTTTGCCAATGTCTGTTTTCAACGGTAATCGCTCAGAGTGGCATCGATATGTTGACTAGGGATTTGAGCAAACAAAAAAGGCCTAACGAATGTCAGGTCTCGTTAATCAGCAATCTTTGAGTCGTTTGCTGAATGCAAATCATAGGTGTAATTTTCGGATTCGTCATAGAATTTGATTGGTTGAGATTCGTTTCCACGAATTTCCAATTTGTAACCAAATTTATCAATGTATGATAACTCATATCTGGTTAACAATGAAACCTTGGCTGACATATCTTTGCCATCGATTAATAATTTCAAATCCGGACCAATTTCCAACCGATGGATTCGGTTACGGTGATCCTTAAATTGCCAGGTACCTACGAAAAACAGTGGATCTGCAGGATCTGGCTGATTCTTAGGTGCTTTTTTCGTATGAAAAAGACTAATTAAAAAGGACACCATAAAAATCAATAAACTTCATTTGCGCAAAAAATCATCCCCCTAAGCATATTAGACACTAAGTATACTTGATAAATATAACAGAGAGTGTCTGATTTCGTTTTCATTGGGTTAAAAGCTTGTTACAATTTAATTAAAGAAGGGTGGTTATCACATTGATTAAGTTAGGTATAATTGGAACTAACTGGATTACCCAGCAATTTATTGACGCAATCAAATTGTCACAGAAGTTTGAGTTAACGACTGTTTATTCCCGACATGAAGAGACAGCCAAAGCTTTTGCGGATAAAAACAGTGCTAAAGAAACCTTTACGGATTTAGATTCATTTTTCACTCAGGGTGATTTTGACACGGTTTATATTGCATCGCCAAACAGTTTGCATTTCGAGCAGGCACAAAAAGCCATTCAAAATGGTAAAAATGTGATTGTTGAAAAGCCGGCATTTAGCACGCAAAAGCAAATGGCCACAATTCAAGAGCTGCTGATTCACAATCCCAACGTTTTGTATTTTGAAGCTGCCAGAAATATTCACACGGAAAACTTCCACTCGATTGAAGAGAAGTTGGGTGATTTTAAGACAGTTCAGGGCGCCGAGTTTACATACTCGAAATATTCTTCCCGGTATGATCTGGTTCTTAAAGGCCAGGAGCCAAATGTCTTTTCACTGAAGTATGCCGGAGGTGCCCTGCAGGATTTGGGTGTGTACACGGTTTACGATGCTGTTGCCCTATTTGGGATGCCTGAAGAAACTGCTTATTTCCCACAGCTGATTAGAACCGGTGTTGACGGAAAGGGTACAGCAATTTTACGTTATCCGGAGTATAATGTGACTTTAAACTTCTCCAAGATCACCAATTCGCATATGACCTCAGAAATATATGGTCTGAAGGATTTAATTGAGATTGATGATGCTGGTGAGCTTAACACGGTCATTTATATCGATGATGACAATAATAAACAGGTGATTGGCAACACTATCGACGAAAATCCCATGCTTCCAGAAGTAGAAGATTTTGCCAGAGTGATTAACGATCCCAAGATTCCACAAAATAAGAAGGATTATGACTATTGGCGTCAACTGAGTGTTTATGTCAATAAAGTGATTTATAACCTTCGACAAGACGCCCATATTTCATTTGTGGGTGAACACAAGTAAATCAATAGAAAATGGAGACCCATTGTGATAGAAGAATTTAAAGAACATGCAGCCAAGTTAGGCTACAAAAAACCGACAGCCATCCAAAAAGCTGTTTATCAGCCGTTAAAGGATGGTAAAAGTGTCTTGGGATTAGCCCCAACCGGATCCGGCAAGACGGTTGCGTTTGCGCTCCCGTTACTTGAAAATATTCAGCCTGAAGATGGTTTGGCATTATTAGTCATCGAACCATCTGCCGAGTTGGCCATGCAGACGCAAAAAGTGCTGTTGGAATGGGGAAAGCTGATTGGCTTGTCCGTTCAAGGCATCATCGGTGGTGCCAATATCAACCGGCAAGAGGACAAGCTTAAAGAGCATCCCAACGTGATTGTCGGGACGACCGGTCGAATTATGAATTTGATCGATCTGGGTAAATTAAAATTGGATTCGCTTAAAGCCATTGTCATTGATGAAGCTGACAATTTGTTGAGTGAGGATACGCTGGCTTCAATCAGGTCACTGGTTGATTTGGCTCCGGATGATGTTTCCCTCGGATTCTTTTCAGCGACTAAAAATGACCTTCTGGAACACATCAATCGCTGGTTTATTCAAGACATTCAAACGTACGATGTTTCCGACATTGACGATACCAGAGGGGAAGTAAAGCACACCCTTTTGGAAGTTTCCAATCGTAAAAAAGAGCAGATGCTGTTGAGATTTCTTCACATGAAGGATTTCAAAGCACTGGTGTTCTTTGATCAACTGGATACACTCCAAAAGGTCGCCGGCTTTTTGATGCATCGACACATTAAAGAAGCCGCCACTTTAACCAGTGAGCAGCGCCAAACTTCCCGTCAAAAGGCGTTACGAGATTTTCGGGATGGTAAGATTCGGCTGTTACTGACAACCGACGTTGCCGCTCGGGGAATGGACATCGAAAAGTTACCGGTCGTCGTCAACTTTGACTTACCGTCTGATCCGAAAACCTATATTCATCGGGTCGGCAGAACCGGCCGCATGCATCAAGATGGGATGGTCATCAACATGGGTGACGATCATGACCTGAGAGATATCAAGAAGTTGGTTAAACCATACGGATATCAGTTGAAAAATATCTTTTTTGACGGTAATCAACTGTCTGACACGCGACCAACAACGCCGGTTAATTTGGATGAAGAAGAAAAAGCGTCTGAATCCAAGTCCAACGGTGCGGTAGAAAAGAAGTTTGATGCCAAGAAGAAGCCTGCGAAAAGACCTGCTGCTCCAAAGCCAAAGGGTAAAAAGAAACATAAGCATTCCAAGCGTAAGGGGATGCACTACAAGCGAACCAAAGGATAATTTCTCTTTACAGCATTGTGGATAAATGAGAAAATTGTAGTGCAGGTGTTTTTGGCCCCATAGCACAACTGGATAGGGCACCCGCCTCCTAAGCGGTTGATCCCGGTTCGAGTCCGGGTGGGGTCATTATCAAGAATGTGGGGATTCATAAGTAAAAAAAGCAGAACCAGAAGTCATCGTTGAGATGATCATTCTGGTTCTGCTTTTATATTAAGCACAATTAGTTTCGTTTTTCAGCACGGGCCATTAAATCAGCTTTGATTTGTGGCTCCATTTTTTCATATTTTCGGTAAAAGATCATGATGCATGCGACGATTCCGTAAATAATGACCGGCAACCAGATAAAACAAAAACTGATGGCTGACGATGCTTGATGAGTTTGTGTCTTATTGGCAACAAATCCTGCAACATTCAATATTTTGGAAGGAATAAAGCTACCGAAGCCTGATCCAAGTTGAATACAAAAGGCACTTCCAACGGCCGTGAGGAATCCTGAAGCTCGAATGCCGCTTTTCCATTCGCCAAAATCAACGGTATCAGCGAGCATTGCGAATGGCATGGCCATTGCCAATGCGGATCCAAGAACCCCAACTGACCAAGCGATAATGACGAGAATGAAGTTGCCGCCAACAAATGCCATCATTGCCTGCCCAATAGCACCAATTGCCAAGCCGATCAGCATGGTAGCCGTTTTGTTGGTAATCTTGACGATGAAGGGAACGGAAATACTGGAGATGATTCCGAGAACCTGCAGGCCATTGAACACGGCTGCTAGTTCCGCGTTTCCCAGATTGTATTTGGCATAATAAGTTGAAAAACTGTTTCGGTCCGCCTGGGCAATCCAGAAGGTGGCAAAGGAAATGACCAGTAAATACCAGGGAGCATTTCCAACGGTGGCCTTCAGACTTAGCTTAAAGGGGAGTGACTTTTGACTGACCGGCACTCTTTCGCGCATATTTTTGAAGGCCGTGATCAATAGACAAATTGCTGCCACGCCGAATATGGCAATGACAATCATGAAGCCTTGTTTATCATTTCCGTGGCCAAAGAAGGCGACCAGGGGCAATGTGAAGGTACTAGTGATAAATGATCCGATCAAACTTCCAACCATCCGGTAAGAATTGGCGCCAATTCGTTCGGTGGGGTTGAGGGTCAAATTTGGCAGGATGGCTGAAATGGTGGTCTGAATACCGGTATAGATAACCCCGGCAGCTAAGACATATGTAATCCCGGCGTACAAAAGTTTGACGACACCGTGCAGATTAGGCGCGGTGAAGGCCAAAAATGTACTCAGCGCAAATGGAATTGCCAGCCATAAGAAGTACGGCCGACTTTGACCCCATTTTGTATGGGTATGGTCAACGATCGATCCCCAAAAGATTGCACTGATCGCGTCAACAATACAGGCAATCAAAATGATCATTCCGGCAGCCGATACTGGAATATCAAAAACATCCGTATAAAAGTAAAGGATGTAGCTAGACATGCTGACGTACAGCAGATTTCCGGCCATATCGGTAAACGAATAACTGATCTTTTCCAGAGTTGGCAGTTTTGCATTAGCTTGTGCCTGATTCTCTTTTAAATCCATCAATAGTCCTCCATTTCGGTTGTTTTTCACGAGTGATTAACGGCATTTCCAAATATATTTATTATATGCTGATATGAGCATGGTTCAAGGGGGTTATTAATGGGAGATAAAATAGTAAGTGCTATAAGGGCTGATATTACGGCAATTCAAGCAAGCATAAAAAGATTCATCGGGCTTCCTGTTAACTGTATTTTTATTAAAATGTTAGTCATATTTATAATATTACACAAGTAAATGCTAATGCTTGTGAAATCGCTTTCACATGCCTATAATGATGATGGTTCAAAAACTTTAGGAGGTTGACAATTTATGCGCAGAATTAAATTTCGTTGGTTAATGTTACTTGGATTGTTTGCTGTTCTGGGCTTGATCGTTACCGGCTGTGGTCAAAAGAAATCGGCTGATAAAGGGCCACTCACTGTTGCAACATCCGGTACGTTGTATCCCACATCGTTCCATGATCAAAAGACCAATAAGTTGACTGGCTTTGACGTCGAAGTTGTCCGTGCTGTTGCCAAGAAGTTGGGGAGAAAAGTTGTTTTTAAAGAAATGAATGTTGATGGCCAGGAAACTGCTGTTAAGACCGGTAAAGCAGACATGGCCGCAAATGATTTTGCTGTTTCACCACAGCGAGCCAAAGAGTTTGCGGTATCGACACCTTACAAACATTCATTTAATAGCATTGTTGTTCGAAAAAAGGGTGATTCGGGAATTCATTCCTGGGCTGATATTAAAGGTAAAAAAGCAGCCGGGGAAGCCGGAACCGGTTACCAGCGTTTAGCAAAACAACTGGGCGCAAAAACCGTTAACTACAACAACGTTTCAAATGATATTTATTTGAAAGATGTTGAAAGCGGTAAGACCGATCTGATCATGAACGATTATTATCTGCAAAAATTAGCTTTAGCTGCCGTTCCAAACAATACTTTGAAGATCCTGCCAAATATGTACTTTAGAACCAATGAGGATGGTAAAGGTGTTGGCATTTTGATGAAGAAGGGTGACACCAAGCTTCAAAAACAGGTTGATAATGCCCTTAAAACACTTAAGAAAAACGGTACTTTAAAGAAACTTTCAGAGAAGTATTATCATGCAGATGTAACTAAACAGCCACATGTTCATATTTCCAAGACCTTTACGATTAAGTAAGGTGGGCGTGGATATTGGATATAATTAAGTATTTGTCGATTCCAAATTTCTTTAATGCACCACTGGCATTTCGTTCCATTCCGAGAATCTTGGCTGGCTTTCCAATGTCAATTGCATTAACGGCGATTAGTTTTGTTTTGTCGCTGATATTAGGCCTGTTTTTGACATTGGCCCAGCTAAGCCATCACAAGATGCTGCATTATCCGGCACGGGCGTTTATTTCGTTTATGCGGGGAGTTCCGATGCTGGTATTACTCTTTATCATTTACTTTGGTTTTCGGGCTGATGCTCTTCCTGCGGCGGTGATTGCTTTTACGATCAACTGTAGTGCCTTTGTCTCGGAGGTTTACCGGTCATCGTTTAGCGCGGTGGACCACGGTCAATGGGAAGCAGCGTATTCGCTTGGCCTGCCATACCGGAAGGTGATCTCGAAAATCGTTTTTCCACAGGCTTTCCAGATTGCCATTCCCGCGCTTGGCAATATCTTGTTGGATTTATTCAAGGGGACTTCGTTGGCGGCAATGATTACCGTCAGTGAAATGTTCATGGATGCCCAGATTGTTGCCGGGGCAAACCAGGATTACATGACAATTTATATTACGATCGCCGTCATTTATTGTTTCTTCTGCTGGTTGATGACCGTTGGGCAAACGCAACTGGAACGGGCATTAGCAAACTAGCGCATATCAAAAAAGGACCGGTAAAAATCAAAACGATTTTACCGGTCCTTTTATATTGGTTTGATTACATTAAATATTCTGCGATGACTACTAGAACGGCAACCATGACAACTGCGATTGCCAATAATTTAAATCCATCAGCTTTGGTGTAATAGCCTTTTGGAAATTCTTGGCGCTTTTCTCTGAGGGTTTGTCTGTTTAATTTTGACAATTTGTTCACCATCCTTACTTGGCTTGCTTTTTATGATTGAAAACTAATAATTTTGACCAGAAATAGTTAATGGCGATCACAACTAAATTTTCGAGAATTTTTACTAATATTTGATTTTGGTGCATTAGTGTAATTCCAATCCACAGCATAACAAATTCAAGTAGCAAAGTTGCAATTCTTCCACCAAAGAAAGAAACCATTTCGATAAAATCACTTCTTAACGACTTCGAAGGGGAGTGAAAAACATATGCTTTATTTGTCAGGTAAGAGAACAAGACACTCAGAAACCAGGCAATAGAGGCATTTATAATATAATTCCAACTGGTACATAAATGAAGCGCTGCAAAGACAGCAACATTCACGATTGTCGTTGCAACACCCCAAAATGCATAAGCAATTAGTTCCTGATATTTATCATACAGCTTCTTCATTTGACTAATCATATTAACGTTTCTCCGCAATCACAAATTTTGGACGGTGTTTGGTTTCCAAATAAATTTTTCCAATGTAGGTTCCCAAAATTCCCAAACTGAAGAGTTGGACACCACTTAATAGTAAGATGATTGAAACCATTGAGGCCCAGCCGTTAACCGATCCGCCGAAGAACATTGCCCGGATGACAACGAAAAAAAGGCCGATAATCGATAAAATAAAGGTTAGGATTCCAACAAACGTTGCCATTTTTAATGGGACGTCAGAGAAATCGACGATTGCTTCCATGGAATATTCAAACAACTGGAAGAGTGACCATGAAGTTTCACCGGCTGCCCGGGGAACCCCTTCATACTCCAAGTATTTGGTTTTAAATCCAACCCATGAAAAGAGGCCTTTACTGAAACGATTATATTCAGGCAGTTTCAAAATGGCGTCAACGTATTGTCTGCTCATCAGACGATAATCACGGACATTTTGCTTCATCTGAACCTTTGACATCTTGTTAATGACTTTATAGAAGCTTGCTGAAAGAAAAGCCCGGATTGGATTTTGCTTCCGACTGGTTTGAACACAGCCGACAACGTCATAATCCTGTTTAGGGTCTTCAAGAATATCAACCATTTGGAGCAGTAACTCAGGTGGATCCTGAAGGTCAACATCCATTACCGCAACATAATCACCATGGGCGTTGGAAAGGCCGGCAGCAAACGCCGATTCCTTACCGAAGTTTCTTGAAAATGAAATATAATGGACTTCGTCTGGATGCTGGGAGTTGAGTTTCCTCATGACATCCAATGTCTTATCTGCCGAGCCATCGTTAATGAACAGGTAGTCTGGCTGATAATGTTCTTCATGGGATGCGTTTAATTTATCGAATACTTTTTCTGTCGTGTTATAGAAAAGTTCAACCGTTGGTTCCTCATTATAACAAGGAACAATTAGACTGATCGTTTTCAAAATATTTCCTCCAGTACTTTTGTTTATGACTTTGCTTTTGCAATCTATTATTGGTAAGCTTGAATCCGCTTGGACCCATTCTGCTTAATGAGTAACTGAGAGATTTCCCCCAGTTAGTCTATGTAAAAAAATGAACATCTAACAGATTATACCATATCCTAATTTTTGCAAAGTTAAGTAGGTATTAAGTTTCTCGTCATATTTGATATAATTAATCACATACAAGGGGGATTGAACTATTGAAAACTATTAAAGTGATGACCATTTTTGGGACTCGTCCCGAAGCAATTAAAATGGCACCAATTATTTTACTTATGCAGCAGCATTTGGATGAATTTCAGCCAATTACGGTTGTAACTGCCCAACATCGGGAAATGCTTGACCAGGTCCTGGATGTTTTTCATATCAAGCCTGATTATGATTTAAATATCATGAAAAAGGGCCAAACACTCAGTGATATTACAACTCGGGTGATTAGCGAACTGGATCCAATTATTGAGAAAGCCAACCCGGATATTATTCTGGTTCATGGTGATACGACAACAACATTTGCTGCCAGTATCAGTGCATTTTACCACCAGATTAAAATCGGCCATGTTGAAGCCGGCCTGCGAACTTGGAACAAAATGTCACCATACCCTGAAGAAATGAACCGTCAGTTAACCGATGTCTTGGCAGACTTATATTTTGCCCCAACATCGTTAAGCAGGGATAATCTACTTAAAGAAAACCATCCTGATAAAAACATTTATGTGACTGGCAACACCGCGATTGATGCGTTAAAACAAACCGTTACTGAGAATTATCAGCATTCTGTTTTCGATGAATTAAAAGAAAACTCCAAGATGATTCTGTTGACAATGCATCGTCGTGAAAATCAGGGTGAACCGATGCGACGGACGTTCCAGGCGATTAAGGAAGTTCTTGCCAGCCATCCCGATGTGGAAGTTGTCTACCCGGTTCATCTGAGCCCGGCAGTTCAGAAAGTTGCCCACGAAGTCTTTGATGGTGTTAAAGCCGTTCACTTGATCGAACCGCTGGATGTTTTGGACTTCCACAACATGTCAGCCCGAAGCTTCTTTATCATGACTGATTCCGGTGGTGTTCAAGAAGAAGCACCATCATTGAAAAAGCCGGTATTGGTTTTGCGTGATACGACTGAGCGGCCGGAAGGCATTAAGGCCGGCACTCTTCGACTTGTGGGAACCGACCCCAAAGTTGTCAAACGTGAAATGGAACGTTTATTGGATGATCCCAAAGAATATGAAAAGATGGCAGAAGCCAAGAATCCTTACGGAGATGGCCACGCATCGACCAGAATCCTTAATGCGATTAAGGAACAATTTAATCAATAATTTGAGAAAGACGATCAGTGATGAAGCATTTATACGAATCCACTAAAAATTTTATTCAAATAGTCATCAAACGTTATTCAGCAGGGAACGTTTCTGATTCGGCGGCAGTATTGGCCTTCTATACTTTACTGTCGATTTTTCCAATTTTCTTCATCATTGGAAGTGTCCTGAATTTATTTCATATTCACCTGAGTGAAGTTGAAGTTTATATCAAGCCACTGTTTCCGGAACGAATTTACAGTATGTTGGAACCGATCATTAATTCAACACTTCAAAGTGGTGGTGCCAGTCAGTTGTCAGTTGGTTTAATTGTGACGATCTGGTCTGCCAGCCGAGCAATTGCGGCCTTTCAGCGAAGTATCAACAAGACCTATGAAGTTGCCGAGAATCAAAACGCAATCTCTAATCGGTTAATTTCATTTGTTTGGATGCTGGTTCTAGTCATGGCAGTCGTTGTCTTGATGTTTGTCTTTGCATTCAGTCAGATGTTCTTCGAATGGCTGAATCCAATCTTGAATGTGCCTCATTGGATTTTGAACTTGATCGGCACGGTTAAGTGGCCCGGGACCATTGTCGTTGCCTGGCTGCTGTTAAGCCTGTTGTTTTACATCGTTCCCACTGCCAAAGTGAAGTTTCGGTATGTTTGGTTTGGTGCTTTGATTGCCACGCTGGGACTGATGATTCTGGCACAGGGATTTACTTTCTATTTGAGATTCTTCTCGCGACGAATTGATGCTTATAAGACAATTGGAACGTTTATTGTATTAATGTTCTGGTTGGATTTCTCCGGCATTATCATGTTGTTTGGCGGTGTGATTAACGCAACCATTCAAGAAATTCGTCAGGGAAAAATTCAGGAACAGCAGGATGCCCTTGAAACTGTCTGGAAAAAGGCTTTGAGGAAGCATCGCCGAGAGCAGCGCAAAAAGAAAAAAGCTCGAACAAAATAAAAATTTGCCCGGGCTTTTATCGTATATGAATGATTGACGGAACTATTTGCCTGCTTTGGCAACCAGTTCAGATGTGAAGTGATCCAATTTTTCGATGTCTTTTTCATCTGGTTCCAAATTGATCTTGATGCTCTCGGAACCCTTGGTGGCACCAGTTTTTTCAAAGGCTTCTTCGAATTTGTCGACTGAAGTATTGTAGAATTCTTCGTAGAAGACATCACCGGATCCGGCAACCCCAAAGATTTTTCCCTTAAGGTCAAGTTCACTGAGGTCGTCATAGAAGTCCATTCCTTCTTCGGGAAGGGCGCCTTCGTCGTAAGTGTATGGACAAACCACACAAATGTCGACATTTTCAAATACTGACGGATCGGTTTGAGAAATCTCGGTTTCCTCGACTTGAACATCAGCGTCTTCAAGCGCCTCGGTTACAATATCAGCGATATCTTCGTTGTTTCCTGTAATTGTTGCGTAAACTACGTGAGCAGTAATCATATTTTTCATCCTCTATCTTAAATTGGTTTTAGTATACCAAATTGAAAACTTAAAGTGAATTTCAATAACGCGTGAAGGAAAGGATTTTCATGACTCAAACAATCACTAAAATTGAAGCTCAAAAACGAAAGGGCCGTTTTAACGTTTACGTTGACGGTCAATATGCATTTCCAATTAGTGAAGAGGTATTTATTAAATACCGTGTGTTTAAAGGAATGGAAGTTGACGACAAGCTGATTGACACGCTGAAAAATGCCGACAACATTTCAAAGATACATAGTCGGGCATTGAATTATCTGGCCCATAATCTGCGAACTGAGTATGAGGTGCGCGAGAAGCTGGCAGATATTACCGAGGATGAAGATGCGATTGACAAAGTTATCGATATTTTAGCCGATCAGACTTTGATTGATGATCAAAGGTATGCCGATAGTTATGTTCGCACGGTGGTTAGAGAACGTAAAAACGGCCCCGATTGGATTCGTCGTCACTTAAAGGATAAGCGGGTTGAAGCGAATTATGTTGAAAATTCACTCGACCACTATTATCCGGAGCAGGATGTGCTTGAAATTGGGGTTGAAGTTGCCAAAAAGCAGCTCAAGAAATACAAGCGCGATTCTGCCAAGATGGCTGTGAATAAAACAAAGGAACTTTTGATGCGCCGTGGATTTCCATATGGAGACATTGAAGAAATTATGAACCAAACGGATACTTCGGAAATGGCAGAACAGGATCATGAAGTGATCGATAAGGTCGCTGAAAAGTATTTCCGGCAGTATTCACGGCTTGAACCGTATAAGCGAAATCAAAAAATTAAACAGGCGCTTTATCGGAAAGGTTTCTTAATGGACGATATTACGATTGCCATGGCAAAGCTGGAAAATAAATAATTTCGAAAATATTCCCCACTCTGATATAATGACAATTGGATTGGCAACAATCGAAGCTGTTAGCTGAGTCAGAAAGTGGGTACCATACATGCCACGACTTCAAAAATTACCTGGAGAAGGAGACTTTATTGCGATTCAAAGCTACAAGCACGATGGCAGCTTACATCGAATTTGGCGAGACACCATGGTACTAAAGACAAGCGAAAATTCACTGATAGGTTGTAATAATCATACTTTGGTAACGGAGGATGATGGCAGGCATTGGGTAACCCGTGAACCGGCTCTGGTTTATTTTCATAAACATTACTGGTTTAACGTGGTGGCGATGCTCAGGGATGACGGAATTGCCTATTATTGCAATCTGGCATCACCTTACGTTTTGGATAAGGAAGCTTTAAAATACATTGACTACGATTTGGACGTTAAAGTTTTCCCAGACGGTTCCCGCAAATTACTGGATGCCGATGAATACTTAACATTCAGTAAGCGTTGGAATTACGGCCCGGAGATTGATCACATTTTAAAACGCAATGTGCGCATCTTGGTGGACTGGATTGAAAACGAAAAGGGACCTTTTTCAAAGGAATTTATTGCCATTTGGTACCAACGATATTTGGAACTGTCACGTCACAATTAACAATTAACTTCTCAGGGATGACTGGTGCAATTTATTGCATCGGCCATTTTTTATTTATGCTACAATTGTCCTTATAAACAAATGACGTGATTTATTTAAAAGCAAAGGAGCCTACGAATGCTGGAACGATTAAAAAATTCATCACTTATGTTTTGGTCATTGGAAATTTTGATTGTGGTGGCAATCATTTGGGTCTGCACCAAGATTAACTTTGTCTTTTCCCCAGTTGCCATCTTCTTTTCAACGGTTTTTGTTCCAATCTTAGTGGCCGGAATTTTATTTTATATGCTCAATCCAGTCGTCAATTTGATTACCAAGATCAGGATCGGCAAGCATCGGGTCACAAGAACCTGGGCCACAACGCTGGTGTTCCTGCTGCTCATTGGGCTGATTGCTTTGGCAGCAACGGTGTTTATTCCTAAAATCTTGAATCAGCTGGTTACGCTGGCTAATCAGATTCCGGATGCAGCTAGTCAAGGGCAAAAGCTGGTTGATAAGATTTTTAAAGATTTGAATTCGCAACGTTTGTTAAAACAAATTGACTTTACCTCTTTGACAGATAAGCTCTCCAGCAACGTTAACAAGTATGCTGAAACAATATTTAACGGTGTTACAAATGGACTGGGCGGATTTATCTCAGCGGCTGCCAATGCTGTTATTATTGCGGTGACCGTTCCGGTTGTGCTGTTTTATATGTTAAAGGACGGCTACCGATTGGCACCAACGATTAAAGGCTTTTTGCCGGCCCGTCATCGTGAACAGACAATGGAGCTGCTTGCCAAGATGAGCCGCACCATTTCCAAGTATATTTCCGGTCAAATGATTGAATGTTTGTTTGTTGGAACGTTTACGGCAATTGGCTATGTGATTATTGGTATCCCATATGCATTGTTGTTGGGTGTGATTGCCGGGATCTGCAACATTATTCCTTACTTGGGGCCCTATATTGGAATTGCGCCGGCGCTGTTTGTGTCATTTTCACACGGCGGTGTTTGGGGCGTTATCTACAACGTCATTGTTGTGTTGATTGTCCAACAGATTGATGGAAATCTGGTTTATCCAAACGTCATCGGGAAATCACTTGAAATTCATCCATTGACAATTATTATTATTTTGCTGGCAGCTGGAAATATTGCCGGCTTAATGGGGATGATTTTAGCGGTCCCACTATACGCTGTCGTTAAGGTTGTTGTGATTCACATGTACACCATTTATCAGTTGGAATAAGACAAAAACGTTAATAATCCATAATAAATATTGACGTTGACGGTGATTATGCTACTATTTAAGATGTGTTTGTTTTATTCACATTCTAAGTAATGATTAAGTAGGAGATTCTATGAAAAAAGTAATTACGTATGGAACGTTTGATTTGCTGCACAAGGGCCATGTTCGTTTATTAAAGCGGGCCAAGGCACTTGGTGACCACTTAACAGTTTGCTTGTCATCAGATGAGTTTAATGCTGAAAAGGGTAAAAAGGCATATACGTCATACGAAGATCGAAAATATATTCTTGAAGCAATTAAATATGTTGATGAAGTGATTCCTGAAACCAATTGGGATCAAAAGATTCATGACGTTCAAGATCGAAACATCGATGTTTTTGTCATGGGTGACGATTGGAAGGGCAAGTTCGACTTTTTAAAGGATTATTGTGAAGTTGTCTATCTGCCTAGAACGGAAGGAATTTCAACCACTAAGATCAAGGAAGACCTCGGTCTGACTGATACTGAAGATTGGAAAGCGTAAAAAGCAGCGTGCCAGACCGCATCTAAGTTGGTTTAGTGGGAGTTATCCCGAAATAAGCAGACTTTTAGGTGGTTGTCGCATACTTCAGCTATGTAACATATAAACGCGTGTAGTATATATGAGATTCGAATGAGGCTGAGGACAAGACTACATGTTTTGTCTCAGCCTCGTTTTTATTCAGGAGGAGAATTATGGGACGAGCGATCTTTTTGGCAACGACGATTCAAGGAATTCGCAAAGCAACTTTTAGGCGGCAACTCATATCATTGGTCAATAATGATTTTCAAGTTGTCGTGATGCTTGCAATGACTGATTTTGATGAAATCTGGCAGGCCAAGCGTGAGTTTAACAAAATTGATTTACCGGTTGACACCCCCAGTGTCCGGTTGATTTCACTGGCCGATATATACGCCGATCATGATGGTGTGAGTCTTAAAGCAGATGATTTCGTTGATCCGGATTTATCGAAGCTTCAAGAATACGATTCACATCAGGGCAAAATGCCGGTTTCCCGCTATATCGACAAAGATGGCAACATTGTTGCCGAAACCTTATTTGGCGAAGGTGCGGTTCGTTTACATACACTGTATTTCGATAATAATAGTCGAATTATTCAAATCAATAGTTACGATGATCAGGATCGGTTGTTTGGAATTGGCGAATATGTGAATGATACGTTGGATGAAAGTCTGCTGTTAAATGCCAAAGGACAATTAGTCTATCGCTTTACCAATTACATCAAGAATCAAAAAGTCAGTTACAACGTTACAGCAAATTCAACCATTTCTGCACCGCAGGACCTGACTGAGATTCAAGATACCAATACGAAGTCCAACGATGAGGCGCTCAAAACTTATGAAGGACAGGGGAAGGAAATCTTTACCAAGGCCATTTCCTATAGCGATTATCATCGTTATGACGATATCAATGCCTTTTATCACCAGGTTTTGCTGAATATGAATATCGAGGATGCCCGAACATATATCGATATTGACAACATTGTTGATGCTTCAAAGTATCTTCCAAGCAAACGAATCTTTAATTATTAAGGGGAAATTATAGTGCGAGCGATATTATCAGGAGTACATCAAAAGAAGGGCAAACAGGTTCTGGAATTTGAACTTTTGGACGTGACAGTTCCCTTAGAGACTGCGTACGTTTTGTTTGTCGAAAAAAATAGTTTGGCATCGATTATGAAGCCGATCAGTAAAGTTCTGACTCATAATATTATTCGGGTTAACATAGATGCTCAAGATTTTCATTTTCCATCTGAAGATCAAACAGAATTTGAATGGCAAATTTTTCTCATTAACAACAGTTTGACCAACAAAAACGTCATTCAGGTTGAAAGTGAGTATTTGAGTGATCGTCACCAATTGGAACTTACCAGCTATTACCAATTTAACAGTGACGCCCAAGGAATGGCGCTGTTTAATATTCGGACCCGTCAATCAGACGAAGAGTTCATGATCAATTCAGTCAACTTAACCGATGTTGACCTGGAGATTACCGGATACAACAAAATTAACGGCACGCTGATTAAAAACCAACGAATTATTCTCAAGAATCATTCAACCAATGGCAAATTGGAATATCCAGTCAGCAAAAAGTTGTTTGAAGGGATGTTCACTGTCTCGATTCCGTTAACCGATATTCCACAAAATTCAGTCGGTGAATTATTTATTGAATACGAATTGAACGGCAAAGAGATTAAGCAGCGTTTGATCATCTCCAAGTCATTGGCTGGTCAATCAACCGACATTCGATTGCCGGGAAATCGTGAAATTACTTTGGAGAAACGGTTTGACAACGGCATTCTGGTTAAAGAATTCCCAGGTGCCTCACTGATTCAAAAAGTCGGTGCAGCCGGCGGCAAAGCTTCAACAGTGCTTGATGTTATCAGAATGGTTCAAGACAAGCTTAACCTGGTTCGGATGCGGTTCTTATTCAAGTCGGGTCATTCACCATACGACAATACCACCATTATCTTTGAAAGTTTTGGCGGCCGTCAGGTCAGTGACAGTCCATACGCAATTTATAAAGTTTTCAAGACTTTATATCCAGGGATCAATATGATTTGGTCAATTGACCGCTCACAGAAGAAGTTCTGTAAGGAAAATCAGATTGCCTACGTTGTCCGTCGAACGAACAAATGGGTTCGGGTACTGGAGAAATCTCAGTTTTGGATTAGCAATGCCCGGTTCCCAAGTTGGGTTAAGAAGCCGAACTACGTAACTTATATTCAGACTTGGCACGGAACACCGCTTAAAAATCTTGGATTGGATATTGAAAATGTTTCAATGCCTGGTACCACGACGGCAAAGTATCACAAAAACTTTGTTCGTGAAGCCAACCGTTGGGATGCATTGGTTTCACCCAATGATTATTCCACCCAGATTTTCCGTTCCGCATTTGGATTTAATAACCAAATCCTAAAGATTGGGTATCCTCGGAATGACGAATTAATTAATACTCAACCTCAAGACATCGATGCCATTAAGGAGCAGCTTGGGATTCCTTTGGACAAGAAGGTTGTCATGTATGCGCCAACGTACCGTGATAATCAGTTTGCTGAAAAAGGGAAGTATACCTTTGAGTTGCCATTTGATTTGGACGACTTTAGAAAATCATTTGGTGACGACACGGTATTAATCTTACGGATGCATTATTTGATTTCCAACGCTTTGGACATTTCTGACTACTCAGACTTTGTTTATGACTATTCAAACTATCCAAACATCAGTGATTTGTACTTAGTGTCTGATTTGCTGATTACCGACTATTCGTCAGTCTTCTTTGATTATGCTTACCTGAAGCGGCCAATTCTGTTTTATCCTTACGATTACCATCTGTACAAGGAAGAACTGCGGGGCTTCTACTTAAACTACGAGAAGGATCTCCCAGGTAAAATTGCGAAAAATTCCAAACAGCTTTTGGAAGAAATCAATCACGCCCTGGCTCATCCGGATATGTCCGCCAACCAGAAATTTATGAATTTCTACAATCGTTTCTGTGCAATCAACGATGGCTTGAGTTCATTAAAAGTTGTTAATTATGTCATGCACCAAATTGAAAGTGGCATGTAGTCTTCGTAGGACCAGTCGTGAAAGTGATCTTTCACACTGGCCCTATTTTTTGAATTCGTGGATGGTTCTAGGAGAGTTGGCTGAAACGTGTTAAAATTAATTAGTTATTGACTCGTCTGAAAGGAAGTAAACATGAATACCCAACAATTAGATAAGGAAGACAGCACCCGTCGCACATTTGCGATTATTTCTCACCCTGATGCCGGTAAAACGACCATCACTGAGCAATTGCTCTTGTTCGGAGGCGTTGTCCGTTCAGCCGGAACCGTTAAGGCTCGAAAGACTGGTAACTTTGCCAAATCAGACTGGATGGAAATTGAACAAAAACGTGGAATTTCCGTTACCAGTTCAGTCATGCAGTTTGATTATGGTGGTAAGCGAATTAATATTTTGGATACTCCTGGACATGAGGATTTCTCTGAAGATACTTATCGGACTTTGATGGCCGTTGATTCAGCCGTCATGGTCATTGACTCTGCCAAGGGTATTGAACCTCAGACCAAGAAATTATTCCAAATTTGTAAAATGCGTGGTATTCCGATCTTCACTTTTATGAACAAACTTGATCGTGATGGCCGTGACCCAATGGACTTGGTTGATGAATTGGAAAATGTTTTGGGAATTGAAGCATATCCAATGAACTGGCCAATCGGAATGGGGAAGACCCTGACCGGAATTTTTGACCGTTATAACCATAACGTTGAACTTTATAATCATGATAAAGATAATAAGCCGACTCAAATTGTTGATTTGGATGATCAGAATGATCCAATTGATAATGATAAGCTGGCCGAAGATGAACAATTTCAAGATGCCAAGGATGCCATTGAACTCTTGGATATGGCCGGAAATCAATTTGATGAAGCCAAAATTGCCACAGGTGATATGACACCGGTATTCTTTGGCTCAGCTTTGGTCAACTTCGGAGTCAAGACGTTTTTTGACGCCTATTTGAAGTACGCACCGGCTCCAAGTGCCCACAAGACTGAGGGCGGTGAAGTGATTGAACCCGATGACGATACATTCTCCGGTTTTGTATTCAAAATTCAAGCCAACATGAACCCTAATCACCGGGACAGAATTGCCTTCGTACGGGTCTGCTCAGGCGAGTTTGAGAAGGGGATGGACGTTAACCTCTATCGTACCCAAAAGAAGCTCAGACTGTCTAACGTGACCGAATTCATGGCCAATACCCGTGAGAACGTTCAAACTGCCGTTGCCGGCGATATTATCGGCCTGTACGACACCGGAAACTTCCAGATTGGCGACACCATTTATACGGGTAAGAAGAAAGTTGAATTTGAAAAGCTGCCTCAATTTACCCCAGAGTTGTTTGTCAGAGTTTCTGCAAAGAACGTGATGAAGCAAAAGTCATTCCATAAAGGAATTGACCAACTGGTTCAAGAGGGGGCCGTTCAGCTTTATCAGTCTTACACCACTAACGACTACATTTTGGGAGCCGTTGGCCAACTGCAGTTTGAAGTGTTCCAATTCAGAATGAAGAACGAATATAATTCTGAAGTTAACATGGAACCAATGGGTCATAAAATTGCCCGTTGGATTGATCCTGATCAGCTGGATGAAAAGATGTCATCATCTCGGAACCTGCTGGTTAAGGATCGCGCCGGCAATCCGTTGTTCTTATTTGAAAACGAATTTGCACTGCGTTGGTTCAAAGATAAGTATCCGGATGTTAAATTAACTGCTAAACTATAATTAAACTTTGAAAGAAGAGATATGATGGTTTCCAAACATTTATCAGCATGTACAACAGTTCTTGTAGGTAAGAAAGCTTCAATCGACGGTTCAACAATGATCGCCAGAAATGACGATACATTCTTGCCGTTAACTCCTCAACGATTCTACGTTGAACCAGCCGTTAATGATCAAAAAGGCGAATGGGCTTCAAACCAAAATGGTTTCAAGGCACCACTCCCAAAGAAAGCTTATCGTTATTCATTAACACCCAACGTCGAGGTTGATAAGGAAGGCGTCTATGCTGAAAGTGGTTTTAACGAAAAGAACGTTGCGATGAGTGCCACTGAAAGTGTTTATGGCAATGAACGGGCTCTTGCCTTTGATCCATTGGTTGAAGACGGATTAGCAGAAGATTCTTTGCAATCAATGGTTTTACCATACATTGACTCAGCTCGTGATGGGGTTAAATACCTCGGCGCACTGATCAAAAAATATGGCTCACCTGAAGGTAACGGTGTGTTATTCAGTGATAACAATGAAGTTTGGTACATGGAAATTGTGACTGGTCATCACTGGGTTGCTCAACGAATTCCTGATAATGCTTATGCCATTGCTGCCAACCAGGTTGCGATTCAACAAGTTGATTTTGATGATCCGGATAACTTTATGTATTCTGATGGAATTCAGAAATTCGTTGAAAAGTATCACTTAAATACTGATAAGAAGGGCTTTAACTTCCGTCATATTTTTGGAACCGATAACGAAAAAGACCGTCACTATAACACCCCACGTGTTTGGTTCGGTCAAAAGTATCTGAATCCAGAAATCGAACAGTCACCAACTTCTTCCGACCTGCCATTCATCTGCCATACTGACCATAAGATCAGTGTCGAAGATGTTGAGTATATTTTGAGCTCACATTACAACGAAACCCCTTATGATCCATTTAGCAGAGGTCACGAAGATACCAAGACTTTGTTCCGTCCAATTTCAATGAATCGGACCCAAAACTCACATGTTTTGCAGATTCGAAATGACGTTAAGAACAATAGCAATGCGATCATGTGGTTATGCTTCGGTGTACCGGCATTTTCACCATACGTTCCGTTCTTTGCCAACGCAACCGATACTGATGATACTTATTCCAAGACACCGGTCCATTGCGATGATGTCAGTGCATACTGGATGTATCGAAAGCTTTCAATGCTGGTTGAATCACATTATTCTGAATTTATTCAAGACGATGTTGATTTCTTAACCGACGCCAAAGAAAAGTTGCGTCGTCACGTTCAAAACACGATTGATGAGAGCAAAGGTTTGAAAGGTGACGAATTGACAAGCTATCTCACTGAACAAAACCATGAAGTTGTTAAAATGATGCGGCTTGCCACTGAGCACTTCAGTCATCAATTGATTGAAAAGGGACTGACATTGTCCAAGCTGACATTTAATATGGATAAGAACCTGTAGAAGTTAATGAGATGCTGAAGGATTGACGCATCCTAATGCAGTTTCTGATCAAATGAAACAAAATTAAAAAGTGGCTGGAATCCAATATAAGGATTCCAGCCACTTTTTAATTCATTTATTCATCAACACGGACATATTCATTAAAGATGATTGATTGATCAGCCAACTCGTACCAGATCAATCCCTGATCATCCACAATCCGGGCTTTGATAGAAATCCGGCTGCCGTTTTCAAGAGCTCCGACACTGTTTCCGTAGGGTTCGTCGAATACTTCGACTGACCGTCCGGGTACAAAGTCAATTGTTCCAAACAACATCACGGGGTTTCTGGATGTTTTGGTAATTGGGGGAATCAGATGGTTGGTTGGCGGATCACTAGGCTCGAGTTCAGCATTTTTGATCCACTCGAAGCCGCCAATGTTTAACCAGCTCTGATTGTCGGTGGTATCGATCCGGGCAAAAATTTGGGTGATGACATTTGCCGGCAAACCGGTCTTCAAAACTTTCCCATTCGGTTCGTTAAATACTTTGTGGGCGGCTTTTAGTCGAACATAATATTCAACCCGCTGGACCGTTTTCCAATCAACCCGGCGATAATAAAAAATAACCCCGTGAGTTCGTTCATCAAAATAGCCATACGTTTGGCCAGTGTTATTGATCACCCGATAGTCGTTGATGGCTTCGGCGTGAATATCATAGGCTTTACCAAGCTTATCGGAGATGATTTTAACGCGGTGAAGGACTTTTCCGGTATCAATATCCAGGTAATAGATTAGAACCGGCAGGCCTTCCTTTAAAGCGTATTTTAAAGTCACTTGTTGATCGAAGTCTTCGAAATAACTGGAGAAGTCCTCGATTGAAACCAAATAATACTTTTTAAAACTTGGCAGCTGAATTGATACCCGTTGACCGCTGCATCCGTTAAGAATGTCAGGTTCTTTGATTGGCTGGCCATCTTCATCAACATAAAAGAAGGTGACGTTTGAATTCAGTGCCGGAGCAGGTTCAGTGGGGGCTGAATCGATGGGTTCGGCATCAATCACCACATCCGGTTTTTCGATTTGTTCGTCCCGTTCGTCATTATTTGACTCACTGGCCATTTCAGAAGTCTGGTCATTTTCCGGTTCAGCCTCACGCATATGCCAACGCTTTCGTTGATGGTAGTCTCGACGCCGGTTTCGTCTCGTTGCATGCGCAGGCGATTGTGGTGACACAAACGTATTTAATTTTTGTTTCAGCCAATCCACAAACTTCATCGATTTATACTCCCATCTAGAATCTTCTAATAAAAATTATAGCATAAAGCGCATGGGCTCAAGCCAAATTCCGCTTAATTTATATTTCCTTATGTATTACAAAACGACCAAGGATCGAAATCCCTGGTCGTTTTGGTTAATGATTATTTGTCTGAATCTTTTTTATCAGGTTTTGTGTCGGTTGAAGGTTTTGCTTTTGCCTTCGCTTCGTTCTTGATAACGATGTTACCTTTACTATCGACATCGGCTGTCAATGTTGCAGCAGTTTCGTGATCCAAATAGTAGTCGGCAATTTTATCTTCGATTTGTTCTTGAATCACTCTTCGAAGTGGACGGGCACCCATTGCAGGGTTGTAACCCAAATCAACTAATTTGGCTTTTGCTCTATCAGTGACGTTGATTTGCAATCCTTGTTGTTTGAGCATCCCGTTGACGTCATCAATCATCAGAGAAACAATCTTCATCAAATTGTCCTTTGAAAGTGAATGGAACTCAACGATATCGTCAAAACGGTTCAACAGCTCAGGCTTGAAGTAATCAGTCAATTTATCAATAATTGAATGAGTCTTTCCGCTTGCAGCTGCACCAAAACCAACGTTGGCTTCGGCATTACCCTGACCGGCGTTACTAGTCATGATAATAATGGTATCCTTAAATGAAACTGTTCGTCCCTGACTATCGGTCAAACGACCATCGTCAAGAATCTGCAGGAACATATGAAGAACATCAGGATGAGCCTTTTCAACTTCATCAAGCAAAATCAATGAGTATGGGTGGCGACGAACTTGTTCAGTTAACTGACCAGCTTCTTCGTACCCAACATAGCCAGGAGGCGAACCGATCAGCTTAGCCACTGAATGTGGCTCCATGTACTCAGACATGTCAAACCGAATCATGGCATCCTTTGAACCAAACAGTTCATAAGCTAGCTGCTTGGCCATTTCTGTTTTACCAACACCAGTAGGGCCGACAAACAGGAATGAACCGATTGGACGGCCGGTTCCGTTGAAACCAACCCGGTTACGACGGATTGCCCGAGCAACCCTTTCGACAGCTTCATTTTGACCGATAACGTGTTTTTCAAGGTTAGGGGCCAAATTACGAAGTTGTTGTTGTTCCTTGGTCTGTAATTCGCCAACTGGAATTTCAGTCTTCTCTTCAACAATCTTTTCCATATCTTTGGCAGTTACCTTTGGGGTATCTGCTGAATCAACGGTGTCGTTTGTCTTGGCTTTTTCAAGCTTGGTAACCTGATCACGGTAGTAGGCGGCTTTTTCATAATCTTCACTCTTAAGAGCGGCCTGCTTTTGCTTTTCAGCGTTTTGAATTTTTTCATCAACCGTATGAGGATCAACGGCATTGATGGTCAAATTCTTTCGTGAACCGGCTTCATCAAGTAAATCGATGGCTTTATCAGGAAGGAAACGATCCTGAATATAACGGTCAGACAGCTTAACGGCTGCTTGAATGGCGTCATCGGTGTACTTAACGTGGTGATAATCTTCGTAACGTTTTTGAATACCCTTTAAAATCTTAACGGCTTCTTCTGGACTTGGTTCATCAACCGTAACGGGTTGTAAACGACGAGCCAGAGCTGAATCCTTTTCGATATCACGGTATTCTTTTAATGTGGTAGCACCGATCAGTTGGAATTCTCCACGAGCCAATGCTGGTTTGAGAACATTTCCGGCATCCATGCCGCCTTCAGCGTTTCCGGCACCAACAATTTCATGAATTTCATCAATGAATAGGATGATGTCTGGATTGTCTTGGACTTCTTTGATTAATTGCTGCATTCTTTGTTCAAATTGACCACGGATTCCTGTTCCTTGAACAAGTGAAACCACGTCAAGACGGATAATCTGTTTATTTTGAAGTTTGGAAGGAACGTTGCCCGAAACAATTTCTTGGGCTAAACCTTCAACAACAGCAGTTTTACCAACACCGGCTTCCCCAATTAAAACGGGGTTGTTCTTTGTCCGGCGGTTCAGAATTTCAATGACACGTTGAATTTCATTGTCACGACCAATGACAGGGTCAACTTTGCCATCTCTGGCGAGTTGAGTCAGGTTAATTCCGTATTGACCAAGAAGGGAATTGCCTCCTTGACCGCCTGTCCGAGGTCTGTTGGGACCGCCATTGTTTGGTCCCATTGGTTGGGTTGGTGGCACTTGTTGACCATTGGTAGGGTCAACGTTTCCGCCTTGCATAGCACGTAAAATGTCATCCAATCCACCAAAACCGAATGGATCTTGAGCCATATTTTGAGCACCTCCTGTATTACGTTGTTTATTGGATAGGAGTTGATAGCAATTTTGGCAAAGGTTAATGGTTTGCTTTTGCCCATTCACATTCGTGTATAAGTGAATCGTTGCTGGGTTCTTATGGCAATTTTGACATAGCATTAATTGCTTTCCTCCTTTAATATAGAAATAAAAGGACAAGGAGAATCTAAAGTTACTGACCAACTTTGACCTTTGATTTAAATTATACAACATGATTATTTGTAATCAAGTAATTGAACTTCAGTGAATTTGAGAGGAGATGAGTGTTATCGCAGAAGAAAAGATTGATTATGCCCAACTATTGGAAAAGCTTGAATCCGGTGAGATTGACAAGCTTGAAGTCAAGCCTGAAACCTTTATGCAGTTTCAAACAGCGTACATGAATTTTGACCATCGAAAGCGGGTAATCGGTTCAGCAACCGAGGGTGGTTTAATTACTTATGTCTATGAGCATGACGATAAGAAAAAAACTTCTTAAAAACCCTGTAAGCGGTTAAGTTTAAACTTGTATTTTCGCCTATATATTGCTATTCTTAATTAAGTAAAGAACTAATTTACATTTTGAGCAACATCATCAAATTTTATAATCTTATCAGAGGAGATTGATTAATAATGGAAAAACGTCAATACAATATCATTGCAGAAACAGGAATTCATGCACGTCCAGCAACACTGTTGGTTCAAACAGCAAGCAAGTTTAACTCAGACATTACACTTGAGTATCAAGAAAAGTCAGTTAACTTGAAGTCAATTATGGGAGTTATGTCTCTTGGTGTTGGCCAAAGTGCTGCAGTCACAATTACTGCAGATGGCGATGACGAAAAAGAAGCAATTGATGCAATTAGTGAAACAATGAAAGCAGAAGGACTGACTGAATAATTTCATGAAAGAGTTTAAGGGGATTGCCGCAAGTGATGGCGTTGCCATTGCATCTGCATTTCGGTTAACTGAACCTGATCTTAGCTTCAAGAAGCGGAGCATTACGAATGCCTCTGATGAAATTAAGCGGCTTTATGCGGCTATTGATGTCTCAAAAGACGAGCTTTTAACAATTCAACAAAGAACCCTCGAAGACCTCGGCAGCAATGAAGCTGGGGTCTTTAAAGCTCATGTAACGATTTTATCTGATCCCGAGATGCTTAATCGGGTTAAATCCACCATTGAAAAAGAAAAGGTAAACGCCGAGTATGCAATGAACAAAGTCTCCGACGGGTACATCAAAATCTTCAATTCAATGACAGATAACGAGTACATTCGGCAGCGTTCAACTGATATTCGTGATGTTACCAAGCGGGTATTAAGTCATTTGCTGGGGGTTCCCTTAGTTGATCCCGCTCTAATTCATCATAAAGTCATTATTATTGCTCACGATTTGACTCCCAGCAACACTGCCCAGTTTGTTCCAACGTACGTTAAGGGCATTGTCTCTGATATGGGAGGCCGGACTTCTCATTCGGCAATTATGTCACGATCTTTGGAGATTCCGGCAGTCGTTGGTTTCAAAGGCGATCTTTCCGAAATCAAAAATGGTGACACAGTCATTGTGGATGGGTCAACCGGTAATATCATTGTAAATCCGACTGAAGCTCAAAAGGATGAGTTTACCCAAAAGCAGGTTGATTATCGTAAGAGAAGAAGTCAGCTGGCCAATTTCAAGAATGAAACAACCAGTTCTTCCGATGGTAAGCATCCAATTATCGCTGCCAACATTGGGACTTTAGACGATCTTGACGGCGCAATTGAAAATGGTGCTGAAGGAATCGGTTTATTTAGAACTGAGTTTTTATATATGGATTCCAACCATCTGCCAACTGAAGACGAACAATTCAATGTTTACAAAACTGTTTTAGAGAAGATGGACCACAAGCCGGTGATTATTCGAACGGCCGATATTGGTGGCGACAAGGATCTGCCTTATTTGGATGTTCCTAAGGAGGCTAATCCATTTTTGGGTTACCGTGCCATTAGGATGAGTCTGGACAAACCTGAGATCTTTAGAACTCAATTACGGGCGTTATTAAGGGCATCGGCTTTTGGCAACCTGTCAATCATGTTTCCAATGATTACCACGATTAATGAGTTGAAAAAGGCCAAGAGCATCCTTGACCAGGAACGAATCAAATTGATTCGTGAAAAAGTTCGGGTTAAACCCATTAGAATTGGGATTATGGTTGAAGTTCCGGCTGCTGCCATATTGGCGGATCAATTTGCCAATGAAGTTGACTTCATGAGTATTGGGACCAATGATTTGATCCAGTACATCATGGCAGCCGATCGCGGCAACCGCATGGTTTCATATCTATACCAACCATATAACCCAGCGGTTTTACGGTTGGTAAAACACATCATTGATGCCTGCCATGATAACAATTTACCCGCATACATGTGTGGGGAAATGGCTGGCGATCAAATGGCCATTCCGATTTTGGTCGGAATGGGGTTGAATGAATTTTCAATGAGTGCTTCGTCAATCCTCAAATCAAGAGCGTTGATTAAACACCTTGATTCCAGAGAGATGGTTACGTTGGCTAATAAAGCCGTTACCATGGCCAGCACCACTGAAGAAGTTACTGCATTTATTCACCAAGCCACTAACAGTCAACAATAGATTTATAAATAACTTAAAGAACAAGCTGCTAAGGGCGTTAGACCGTCTATTACCGGCTTGTTCTTTTTATTTTGGCGGTTTGC
This sequence comes from Lentilactobacillus kefiri, assembly GCF_009739535.1. Classification (GTDB taxonomy): domain Bacteria; phylum Bacillota; class Bacilli; order Lactobacillales; family Lactobacillaceae; genus Lentilactobacillus; species Lentilactobacillus kefiri. The sequence continues at coordinate 115,008 of NZ_CP029971.1, read as the reverse complement.
AATACCAGAACTAAACAAATATAATTACAATGATTGTGGGACTACGTGTCCACACGGTTTAGCAACGTGATTGTGCATTTAAAATCGCGGGAAAACCGATTTTGGTAGAAAGGGTGTCAGCCGTGAATATCGGAATTTTTACAGATACATATTTTCCACAGGTAAGCGGTGTTGCAACCTCGATTAAAACACTTAAAAACGAGCTTGAACGTCAGGGCAACCAAGTCTATATTTTTACCACCACCGACCCCCATGTTGATAAGGATACTTATGAACGAAATATTTTCCGCTTCTCAAGTATTCCCTTCATTTCATTTACGGACCGTCGGATTGCTGTTCGGGGCCTGTTTCAAGCTTATGAAATTGCAAAAGAACTCAATCTTGATATCGTTCATACCCAAACTGAATTTTCGATGGGGATGATTGGTAAGTTTGTAGCTAAGAATTTGAACATTCCCTGCATCCATACCTATCACACGATGTATGAGGATTATTTGCATTATGTCGCTAATGGTAAGCTTCTCAAGCCGGTTCATGTGAAAGAGGGAACCTTGGCATTTTGTTATCACTTGTCCGGAGTAATTGCTCCAAGCGATCGAGTGCTGGATAAGCTCACGGATTACGGTGTTAAAAGTGAAATGCGGATTATCCCAACCGGAATTGATATTAATATGTACGCCAAAGAAATTAAGACTGATATTCGAAAAGAGTATCATATTCCAAAAGATACACCGTTGATGCTTTCAATCAGCCGATTGGCGTATGAGAAAAACATCTCTGAAATCATTGATTATTTACCGAAAATACTGGACGAAATTCCCAATGCCATCTTGATGATTGTTGGGGATGGTCCCGCCAAAGATGATTTAATGAGTCAAGTTCACGCATTGCAGTTGGATGATCACGTTATTTTCACTGGAGAAGTTGAAAATGACCACGTCAATGCATTTTATCGGGCATGTGACGTCTTTGTATCGACCTCCAAGTCCGAGTCACAAGGACTCACATATATTGAAGCCATGGCAGCCGGGCTTCCGGTCGTTGTTTCGGCAAGTGATTATACGAACAGCTTACTGAGCTCGGAAACGCTTGGTCAGACTTTTGATCAAGATGATGACTTTGTGGGGATCGTTGCCCATTACCTGAAACACGAAGTGAATACCCAAACACCAAAAGCCAAACAGATCTTACAGAAAAAGCTAACCGCTATTTCTGCAGAAACATTTGGCAATCGGGTAATTGATTTTTATCGTTCGGTCGTCGTTGCCCAAGAACTGCAGGACGATGCAACAACCAACATCGAGTAGAATTTTCCATAAGGAGTTTGTATGTTAAAGATTAATATGTTCTCAACAGCAGACAAGGTAAAAGGTCAGGGAGTCGGCAGTGCATATTTAGAGCTGGTCAGGATGTTGAAAGAACATTTTCCCAATGACTTTATCATTAAAATTAATAGTTATGCCCCTGCGGATATTAGCCATTACCATACGATCAATCCCAGCTTTTATCTTTCAACATTTTCCAAGAAGCGCGGTCGAAAAATCGGGTACGTCCATTTCATTCCTGAAACTTTGGAGGGCAGTCTCAAAATCCCTCAACCATTCAAATCAATCTTTTACAGGTATGTGATTGCTTTTTACAAACGGATGGACCATATCGTTGTGGTTAATCCATCGTTTATTCCAAAGCTCGAACGTTATGGAATTCCTAAAGAGCGAATTACCTATATTCCAAACTTTGTCAGCAAGGATGAATTCTATGATGTTGATGACCGGACAAAACGGACTTTGCGCATCAAGCACGGATACGATCCGGATCGGTTTACCGTTCTTGGCAGCGGACAAATCCAAACGCGAAAGGGCGTCTTGGATTTCGTCAAACTGGCAAAGCAAAACCCTGATGTTCAATTTATCTGGACGGGTGGCTTCTCATTTGGAAAAATTACCGAAGGCTATGCTGATCTGGAAAAGATCGTTAAGGATCCTCCCAGTAATTTAGCATTCCCGGGAATTATTGACCGTTCAAAAATGGTTCAATATTACAATATGGCTGACTTGTTTTTACTGCCATCCTTTAATGAGTTGTTTCCAATGTCTGTCCTGGAGGCATTTTCAACCAACACCCCAGTCATGCTGCGGGATTTGGACCTCTACAAATCTATCATTAACGGGTATTATCTTGCAGCTGCCGACGAAGGTGTGATGAATGATCAACTTCATGAGCTCCTTTTGAACCCTGACAAATTGGCAGATTTAAAGAAGCAGACCACGATTGCCAGTGAGCGTTATTCTGAAGACCATCTGGCAAAGGTTTGGTATGATTTTTATAATCAACAGTCCAAGGAAGGTTAATAATGTCACGAAATAATAAAATTACCCTCTTAGCGATGGTGATCATTGGGATTGCAATTATTGCATACTCAATGCGGGACGTTAAACTAAGCGTGTTAATCCATGACTTGTTTACTTTAAATCCCTGGTGGATCTTAGTCGCTTTCTTCTGTATTTGTGCATACTTATTGATCGAAGGAGTCATTACCAAGGTATTGGTCTCCAATAGAGTTGAACATTTTACTTTTAAAGATGCGATTCGTGTGCCGCTGGTAGAGCAATTGTTTAACGGGATCACACCATTTTCATCCGGTGGCCAGCCCGGTCAATTAATCGTCATGCTCCAGACTGGGGTTGATGGCGGTCGTGCCAGCTCGGCTTTATTGATGAAATTTGTGGTTTATCAGGCCATGATTGTGGTCAATTTTTTTATTAGTTTAATCATTGGATTTCATTTTGTTGCCAGTAAATTACATTTTCTGGCATTGTTTGTCATCTTTGGCTTTTTGATTCACTTCTTCGTTATCGTTGGGCTATTGATGATTATGTATTGGCCTTCTTTTACAAAAAAGTTGGCCACATTGCTTTTTCATCCTGTAAAATGGTTTGTAAAGGACGAAAAGTTCTATTCAATGCGCGAAACGATGTATTCGAAGATTGACAATCTTTTTGAAGAGAGTGTCAGGATCGGTCGACAGCCTAAGTTGTTGTTAAAGGTTGTTGCCCTTACATTCTTCCAACTTTTATTTTATTACTTAATTCCATACTTCATTATGCTGTCCTTGGGATATACCGGTGTGAATGTGATTATGGTTACCAGTTTACATATCATGATCGTTATGATTATTTCACTGTTCCCAATTCCTGGTGGTTCCGGTGGAGCTGAGTTTAGCTTTGAATCACTGTTTCACAGTTTTATTTCAAGCAACAGTAAATTAGTATTGGCAATGATTATTTGGAGAATTTTAACGTATTACTTTGGAATGGCTGCTGGGGCCGGTGCTTTATTAATCAAACCAGATAAAGTTGATGATTCCGATAATCGGATCAAGTAAACGACTATTGGAAAAATTTGGAGGAACAGGAATGTTAACGGATAAGAAATATCGTTTTTCAAATCTTATAAACACAAGAATTGGCTTTTTCTTGCTGATTGTCATTTTGTTTTGTATTAAGACTTACATTGCATATCAGACCAAATTTACTTTGGGTGTCAAAGGAGGTATGCAGGAATTCCTTTTGGCGATCAATCCAATTCCGGCCGCACTTCTGACTTTTGGAATTGCGCTTTATTTCAGTGGCCGATTGTCATATTGGCTGATGATGATTATCGATACCCTGGAGAGTATCTGGGCATTTGCTAACATTGTCTATTACCGTGAGTTCTCCGATTTCCTATCTTTGGGGATCATCAAGGGAAGTGGCAATGTTCAAAATAACCTTGGTAAGAGTTTAGCTGAGATCATTCATTTTAGTGACTTCTTCATTTTCCTGGATATTGTGATTCTGGTTATTTTGTTGGCATTTCATATTATCAAAATTGATGCCGAGCCCTTTAAGAAACGTTATGCGCTATTGATTACGGCTATTTCGTTTCTCTTGATGGGCGGTGAGTACGGCCTGGCCAACATGGATCGCTCGGGATTGTTAACCAGAACGTTTGATAATAATTATATTGTTAAATATCTTGGCCTTAATGAATATGCGGCATTTAATATCTATCAGACTCAAAAAGAGTCGGCCACTCAGTCAAAGGCCAAAGCCAGCGATATGGATAGTATTTTGAAATACCTTGATCATAGTCGTGCCAAAGCCAATCCGGTTTATTTTGGCAAGACAAAGGGTGAGAATGTCTTTATTATTCATCTAGAGAGTTTCCAGCAATTTTTGATTGATTATAAAGTCGACGGGCGAGAAGTCACCCCTCATTTGAATGCATTCTTCCATAACCGCCACACCATTGGTTTCGATAATTTCTATCATCAGGTGGCCCAAGGGAAAACGTCTGATGCCGAAATGATGCTTGAAAATTCACTTTATGGATTACCACAGGGCTCCGCAATGGTCACATATGGTGCTCAAAATACTTATCAGGCGGCACCGGCTATCTTGGATCAACGCGGATATACAACTGCCGCTTTCCATGGGGATGTTCCAAGCTTTTGGAACCGTGACAGTACTTATAAGTCATGGGGATACGATTATTTCTTCAGTTCCGAATACTATAAGACCAAGCCGTCATATAGTGTCGGCTACGGATTAAAAGACAAGATATTTTTCAAGGACGCAGCCAACTATATTCAGCAGTTGCCGCAGCCATTCTATGCAAAGCTCATTACTTTAACCAACCATTATCCATATTTGCTGGATAAGCAAAACACTGATTTCCCTGCCACAAAGACAGGGGACCAAACTGTTGATCCTTATGTGCAAACTGCCCATTATCTCGACCAGGCATTTGCTGAATTTATGAATTATCTTAAACGTACCGGGTTGAGCAAAAATAGTATGATCGTGGTTTATGGTGATCACTATGGTATTTCCAACAACCATCGACCTGCGATTGCCCAACTACTTCATAAAAAGTCCATTAACAACTATGATCTTGCTCAATTCCAGAAGGTTCCGTTTATGATTCATTCGCCTCGTCTTAAAGGTGGCGTTAACCATACTTATGGTGGTGAGATTGACGTATTGCCAACGATTCTTCATCTGCTAGGGGACAAGAACAACAATACGATTCAGTTTGGAACTGATTTATTATCCAAACAGCATGACCAAAGAGTTGCGTTTAGAGATGGTGACTTTGTCACGCCAGAATATACCAAGGCAGGTGGCGATGTTTACTTGACCAAGACAGGGAAGCAAATTAAGCCAAACGCCAAACAGAAACGTCAGCTTGCAAGTATTCAAAACCACGTCACGACTGAACTGTCGTTGTCTGATCGGGTCATTTGGGGTGACTTGTTGCGATTCTATACCCCTAAAGGCTTTAAGAAAGTTAATCGGAAAGACTTTACTTATCAATACACGAAAGCCCTCGATAATTTGAAGAAAGCCCAGAAGGAAAAACCAACCAGCATCGAAGCTAAGAACGATGGTAAGTCAACAATGAACTTGTACAAGACCGATGCACCAGAACTGAAATAGACATTTATGTACTGAGCAGGACTCCGTTGAGTCCTGCTTTTTATTTACCTTGATGCTAATCCAAATGTACCAATTGAAACCTCGCGGCCAAAAAATGAAACTAATTTGAAATCAACTATTGACGGATCACCGAAAATTCGGTATATTTATATATGCTGATTTGAACGAGTGACACAACGAAACGTTTCGTTAAAGAAAAAGTTTTTGTTGACTCTGGTTGATCAGCGTGGTACTATTAAATAGTTGTCGCGAGAGAGGAATTACTTCTTCCGACAACGATGTAGGCCTTTGAAAACTGAACAAAATTTTCGACAAACAAATGTGCAGGGCGCTTCGATCTTTTGATCGAGGCCAAACATTTGCGAAGTCAATTCGTAATAACAAATAATAAATTTAAATCATGAGCTATAACAGGCTTATCATTTTAAAACATTTTAAGATGAGAGTTTGATCCTGGCTCAGGACGAACGCTGGCGGCGTGCCTAATACATGCAAGTCGAACGCGTTTCCGTTATTGATTTTAGGTGCTTGCATTTGAATGATTTAACATGAAACGAGTGGCGAACTGGTGAGTAACACGTGGGTAACCTGCCCTTGAAGTAGGGGATAACACTTGGAAACAGGTGCTAATACCGTATAACAACCAAAACCACATGGTTTTGGTTTAAAAGATGGCTTCGGCTATCACTTTAGGATGGACCCGCGGCGTATTAGCTTGTTGGTAAGGTAATGGCCTACCAAGGCAATGATACGTAGCCGACCTGAGAGGGTAATCGGCCACATTGGGACTGAGACACGGCCCAAACTCCTACGGGAGGCAGCAGTAGGGAATCTTCCACAATGGACGAAAGTCTGATGGAGCAACGCCGCGTGAGTGATGAAGGGTTTCGGCTCGTAAAACTCTGTTGTTGGAGAAGAACAGGTGTCAGAGTAACTGTTGACATCTTGACGGTATCCAACCAGAAAGCCACGGCTAACTACGTGCCAGCAGCCGCGGTAATACGTAGGTGGCAAGCGTTGTCCGGATTTATTGGGCGTAAAGCGAGCGCAGGCGGTTTCTTAGGTCTGATGTGAAAGCCTTCGGCTTAACCGGAGAAGTGCATCGGAAACCAGGAGACTTGAGTGCAGAAGAGGACAGTGGAACTCCATGTGTAGCGGTGAAATGCGTAGATATATGGAAGAACACCAGTGGCGAAGGCGGCTGTCTGGTCTGTAACTGACGCTGAGGCTCGAAAGCATGGGTAGCGAACAGGATTAGATACCCTGGTAGTCCATGCCGTAAACGATGAGTGCTAAGTGTTGGAGGGTTTCCGCCCTTCAGTGCTGCAGCTAACGCATTAAGCACTCCGCCTGGGGAGTACGACCGCAAGGTTGAAACTCAAAGGAATTGACGGGGGCCCGCACAAGCGGTGGAGCATGTGGTTTAATTCGATGCTACGCGAAGAACCTTACCAGGTCTTGACATCTTCTGCCAACCTAAGAGATTAGGCGTTCCCTTCGGGGACAGAATGACAGGTGGTGCATGGTTGTCGTCAGCTCGTGTCGTGAGATGTTGGGTTAAGTCCCGCAACGAGCGCAACCCTTATTGTTAGTTGCCAGCATTCAGTTGGGCACTCTAGCAAGACTGCCGGTGACAAACCGGAGGAAGGTGGGGATGACGTCAAATCATCATGCCCCTTATGACCTGGGCTACACACGTGCTACAATGGACGGTACAACGAGTCGCGAAACCGCGAGGTCAAGCTAATCTCTTAAAGCCGTTCTCAGTTCGGATTGCAGGCTGCAACTCGCCTGCATGAAGTTGGAATCGCTAGTAATCGTGGATCAGCATGCCACGGTGAATACGTTCCCGGGCCTTGTACACACCGCCCGTCACACCATGAGAGTTTGTAACACCCAAAGCCGGTGAGGTAACCTTCGGGGACCAGCCGTCTAAGGTGGGACAGATGATTAGGGTGAAGTCGTAACAAGGTAGCCGTAGGAGAACCTGCGGCTGGATCACCTCCTTTCTAAGGAAAAACGGAATCCTGCACATTGTCGAAAGTTTTGTTTAGTTTTGAGAGGTCTACTCTCAATTCGTTCTTTGAAAACTAGATAATATTAATTTTCTGTAATAATTTTTTGAAATTGTATTTAATATAATTTCAACCGAGAACACCGCGTTATTTTGAGTTTGTTAACTAGAAAAAAATCGCAAATACTCAATTAACTTTGCATCACGTAGTGATGTACAGGTTAAGTTAAAAAGGGCGCATGGTGGATGCCTTGGCACTAGAAGCCGATGAAGGACGGGACTAACACCGATATGCTTCGGGGAGCTGTACGTAAGCTTTGATCCGGAGATTTCCGAATGGGGAAACCCAGCAGCTTTAATCAGCTGTTACTATATCGTGAATTCATAGCGATATAGAGGTAGACGTGGGGAACTGAAACATCTCAGTACCCACAGGAGCAGAAAGAAATTTCGATTCCCTAAGTAGCGGCGAGCGAACGGGGAACAGCCCAAACCAACGAGCTTGCTCGTTGGGGTTGTAGGACTGAACATTTGAGTTACCAAAGTTGTTGATAATCGAACAATCTGGGAAGGTTGGCGAAACAGGGTGATAGCCCCGTAGGTGAAATCAATGACCCTCAGTTCAGGATCCTGAGTACGGCGACACACGTGAAACGTCGTCGGAATCCGGGAGGACCATCTCCCAAGGCTAAATACTCTCTAGTGACCGATAGTGTACCAGTACCGTGAGGGAAAGGTGAAAAGCACCCCGGAAGGGGAGTGAAATAGTTCCTGAAACCATGTGCCTACAAGCAGTTAGAGCCCGTTAATGGGTGATAGCGTGCCTCTTGTAGAATGAACCGGCGAGTTACGGTAACATGCAAGGTTAAGGTTTAAAAGCCGGAGCCGCAGCGAAAGCGAGTCTGAAATGGGCGTTTAAGTATGTTGCTGTAGACCCGAAACCAGGTGATCTACCCATGTCCAGGGTGAAGGTGCGGTAAAACGCGCTGGAGGCCCGAACCCGTGTACGTTGAAAAGTGCTGGGATGAGGTGTGGGTAGCGGTGAAATTCCAAACGAACTTGGAGATAGCTGGTTCTCTCCGAAATAGCTTTAGGGCTAGCCTCGGACGTAGAATCATGGAGGTAGAGCCACTGTTTGGACGAGGGGCCCGTCATGGGTTACTAAATTCAGATAAACTCCGAATACCATTGATTTTTATCCGGGAGTCAGACGGTGAGTGATAAGATCCATCGTCAAAAGGGGAACAGCCCAGACCACCAGTTAAGGTCCCTAAATATATGCTAAGTGGAAAAGGATGTGGAGTTGCATAGACAACTAGGATGTTGGCTCAGAAGCAGCCACCATTTAAAGAGTGCGTAATAGCTCACTAGTCGAGTGATTCCGCGCCGAAAATTTACCGGGGCTAAGCATATTACCGAGACTGTGGACTTGACCATTAGGTCAAGTGATAGGAGAGCGTTCTAAGGGCAATGAAGCCAGACCGTAAGGACTGGTGGAGCGCTTAGAAGTGAGAATGCCGGTATGAGTAGCGAAAAATCAGTGAGAATCTGATTCACCGAATGACTAAGGTTTCCTGGGGAAGGCTCGTCCTCCCAGGGTTAGTCGGGACCTAAGCCGAGGCCGAAAGGCGTAGGCGATGGATAACAGGTTGAGATTCCTGTACTAGTTGATTATGTTTGAGCGATGGAGGGACGCAGGAGGCTAAGTTGTGCATCCAGCTGGAAACGGATGTTTAAGCCACAAGTCAGTCAAAGAGTTAAATGCTTTTTGGCGGGTTGACAAGTGGTGATGAGGACCGAAATTTAAGTAGGGAAGCAACCAACGTCACACTGCCGAGAAAAGCTTCTAGTGAGTAATCAACTACCCGTACCGCAAACCGACACAGGTAGTCGAGGAGAGAATCCTCAGGTGAGCGAGTGAACTCTTGTTAAGGAACTCGGCAAAATGACCCCGTAACTTCGGGAGAAGGGGTGCTGTGCGCAAGCACAGCCGCAGTGAAAAGGCCCAGGCGACTGTTTATCAAAAACACAGGTTTCTGCAAAATCGTAAGATGACGTATAGGGGCTGACGCCTGCCCGGTGCTGGAAGGTTAAGTGGATGAGTTAGCTTCGGCGAAGCCCAGAAATGAAGCCCCAGTAAACGGCGGCCGTAACTATAACGGTCCTAAGGTAGCGAAATTCCTTGTCGGGTAAGTTCCGACCCGCACGAAAGGCGTAACGATCTGGGCACTGTCTCAACAAGAGACTCGGTGAAATTAAGATACCTGTGAAGAAGCAGGTTACCCGCGACAGGACGGAAAGACCCCATGGAGCTTTACTGTAGCTTGATATTGGGTGTTGACACAGCTTGTACAGGATAGGTAGGAGCCATTGAGGCCGGAACGCTAGTTTCGGCAGAGGCGTTGGTGGGATACTACCCTCGCTGTGTGAACACTCTAACCCGCGCCACTTAGCGTGGCGGGAGACAGTGTCAGGTAGGCAGTTTGACTGGGGCGGTCGCCTCCCAAACAGTAACGGAGGCGCCCAAAGGTTCCCTCAGAATGGTTGGAAATCATTCAACGAGTGTAAAGGCAGAAGGGAGCTTGACTGCGAGACAGACAGGTCGAGCAGGGACGAAAGTCGGGCTTAGTGATCCGGTGGTACCGTATGGAAGGGCCATCGCTCAACGGATAAAAGCTACCCTGGGGATAACAGGCTTATCTCCCCCAAGAGTCCACATCGACGGGGAGGTTTGGCACCTCGATGTCGGCTCATCGCATCCTGGGGCTGTAGTCGGTCCCAAGGGTTGGGCTGTTCGCCCATTAAAGCGGTACGCGAGCTGGGTTCAGAACGTCGTGAGACAGTTCGGTCCCTATCCGTCGCGGGCGTAGGAAATTTGAGAGGAGCTGTCCTTAGTACGAGAGGACCGGGATGGACATACCGCTGGTGTACCAGTTGCGCCGCCAGGCGCATCGCTGGGTAGCTACGTATGGATGAGATAAACGCTGAAAGCATCTAAGTGTGAAACTCACCTCAAGATGAGATTTCCCATTCCTATATGGAAGTAAGACCCCTGAAAGATGATCAGGTAGATAGGTTGGAAGTGGGAGTGCAGTGATGTACGGAGCGGACCAATACTAATCGGTCGAGGACTTAACCAAGTAGAAATGGTGTTCAAGGTACAGAAAATTAATATTAGCTAGTTTTGAGAGAACGAAGTTCTTTCAGGAATTAAATAGTGTGGTGGCGATAGCCAGAAGGATACACCTGTTCCCATGCCGAACACAGAAGTTAAGCTTCTGCACGCCGAGAGTAGTTGGGGGATCGCCCCCTGCGAGGGTAGGACGTTGCCGCGCAAACTAGAAAGCATCGATAGTATTTACTATCGATGCTTTTTTTGATAATATCAATTTGTGACTAAAAATTGATCTCGCCGTTGTAGCTCAGAAGGTAGAGCATTTCCATGGTAAGGAAAAGGTCCCAGGTTCAAATCCTGGCAATGGCTTAATATGTGAAAGCATCGTGTTAAAAGACAAAATAAAGAACCCCATTTAACAGTTATGAGCCTGTTAAATGGGCTCTTTTAGTATATATAAGGTATTAGGTAAGAAAACGCTTTATAAAAAGTAATGGAATTATGCAATTCATTCACAAGTTACAGTTCTCGACAGCCTCATAAATGGTAAAATTACTACGTACATTATTTTTATATTTTGAGGGGGATTTTCATATGCGTAAAAGGTTCGTGCATTTTATTCAAGCTATTTTTGTTGCAATTATTTTCTTAGTTATTGGGGGAACTGCTGCAAACGCAGATTCTGCTAATTTAACTGATGGTTCATACACTGTTCCCATTACTTTGTTAAAGAGTGGAAGCAGTTCACAGTCTATGGCTAATCATTTCTTTGAGCAAACCGCACAAGTTACGGTTTCTCAGGGAAATTATAAGACCGATATTACCACTAACGGCGCAAATTACATTGCCTCAGTGACAATGGCTGGTCAAACTGCCTCACCAGTGATCACTTCTGGAAACAATGGAACTCTGACTTTTAATCTGAAGAATCCTGACAGTACCATTCCAGTTAGTTTCGTTCTGTACAACATTCCACTTATTGGGCATATTCAGGAAAGCGCAACCTTTTCATTTAGTTGGAATGATGCTGTAAAACAACAGGGGTCAGATACCACCCCAAGCACTGACACAAATTCTGATACTAATTCCAATACCAATACTGATCAGAATACCACGCCGACAGCTTCCAGTGATTCAAGCAGTGCAACCACATCAACACCAACTTCTACAAGTAGTTCTGTAACAGCACCGGTTCAACAACCAGCAGTCACAAAGAAGTCTGTTAAGACCAGTGTTCCAACTACCACGCGGAAATACGTTGTCTTAAAAGGTCACGCCAATTCTAAATCCATGGCTAATAAATACTTTACAAGAACTGCTGTTATTAAAAAGATTGCCAAGCACTACAATGTTCAATTGAAAGTTGCTTATAAGAAGAATTTGAAGTTGGGATCTAAAGCAGTTCGTCCGGTTACAATTAACGGTCGGAAAGTAAAGTCATCGGTAACGAACTATGGTAAAACCAAGAACTATTACACAATGACTTATTCATTCAACGTTTCATCATTCAAGACATTAAAGAAAATTATCAAAGGCTCCATTCATGTGGTAGTTCCACAAGCCCAAATCAATACAACTTGGCCAGTTCGTTTCAAGTTCAGTCAAAAGGCACCTGCAAAAGCTCATAAACACGCTGCAGTTGTCGCAAGTACAACTAATTTAAATTCATCAGCAAAATCTCAAGCCAAATTGCCTCAAACCGGAGATACCCAACAAATGAGTTTATCACTTGTTGGCTTAGCAATTGCATCAGGATTATCCTTTATTTGGGGGAATAATCATGAAATTAGCAAATAAAACCAAGTGGGTTTGGGGATTGCTGATAGCGGCTGGTTTGTTTTTACTGTCAACCAGCCCAGTTAGTGCACAAAGAATTGCTTATCATCCACTTCGTTATGGTACAAATCAAACGTCAATGGCCGACGGCTACTTTGTTAAGCCGGCTAACGTGGTTGTTAAAAATCATTTGTACTATGTGACGATGCAAATCAAAACTGCTAAAAGTTTATCGTCCTTTCCAGTAAAAGTGATGTGGGTCAATGGTCGGGCGCCGGTCAACGTTCGTCGGGTTAAAGACCGTGCTGGAAATTCACATGTCTATTATTCTTTTTATACCAATAATTTAAGGAAACGCATCAATGCCAAATTAGCAATCGACGTTCCCAAAGTCTACAAAGCTCACCATTTGATTTCATTTAAATTCAGTACAACTGGACTACCAAGCTTGGGCACCCGTCACCGGACGGTCGTCAAAGCTCAGACTGCTAGTGCGTCAAGTGCTAAGGTTGCTCAACAGAAAAAGAAGCAACAGCAGCCAAAGAAATCAAGTCAAGTTAGTCATCAAACGACGACAAAGCATCCTAAAAAATCAAGTAAGGTAAAGAAGCAAACGAAGAATACGCAAAAGCCGAAGAAAACGCCTGCTAAAAAGGCATCTTCTCAGCCAAGCAAGAGTAGTAATTTAACCAAACCTGCCAAACGCAACGCCAACAAGCCACATGCTAAAAAGAGTGGTGTTCCATGGATTGTCGGTGGGGTGACGTTAATTGCCGGAATTTCAGCCGGCTTATGGATTTACTTTAGACATTAAAGGGGGGCAATAGCATGAAAGGTACTCGCAAAATTGCTTTAATTGTCCTCTCCGTGATCTTAGTTGTTGGTGCACTCGCCGGAGTGTTTGTCAGTCGAATTGGTGCTGCCAATCATCAGAAAAAAGCTCGAGTGGTTGCGACGACATACGCGGTTGTCCAAATCGCTGATAAGTTAAAGCTGCCTTTGGTTGGGGTGCCAACAACCCAAAATAAAATTCCGGCTCGATATGCCCATGTTGCCAGGGTTGGAAATCCAATGAATCCCAATGTTGAAAAGATTGCCAGTTTGAAGCCAACCGTCGTTTATTCGGTTACCACACTCCAAGATCAATTTGGCAAAGCATTTAAACAGCGCCACATTGAACCTCACTTTCTGAATTTAACGAGTGTTGCAACGCTTAAAAAGACGATTACGACGATGGGAAAACAGTATGATCGGACAAGCGAAGCCAAGAATGCGGTTGATGAGATCAACCATTCCGAAACTCAGGTTAAAAATGTTGCCCACAAGCATGCTCAAAAGCCACGCGTCTTAATCCTGATGGGCTTACCAGGCGCATCATACATGATTGCCACCAATCAGTCCTATGTGGGGAATCTGGTTCAGATTGCCGGCGGTGAAAATGTCTTTTCTTCAAAAACTCAGGAATTCATTTCACCAAATGACGAAGCTATTAAAAAAGCCCAACCTCAAGTCATTTTGAGATTGGCTCATGCGCTTCCAAACATTGTCATTCCACAATTCAACGCTGCTTTTAAACATGATCCAATGTGGAAGACGCTTCCTGCTGTTAAGAACCACCGGGTTTATGATTTAACGGAGCCAAATTTTGATGCGACCGCGAACATGAAAGCTTCAAAGGCACTCCAGATTGTTTCGAACTGGCTATATCCTCAAAAGGAGGCTGGTTCCAAATGAGTCGTGCCGAAAAAATATGGTATCCAGTGATATTGGTGATGCTTGTCATCACCATTTTCATTTCAATGATGGTGGGGGCAAGCTTTATTTCTCCGCACCAGATGATTCTTGCGTTAAATGGCTCCAATCCCAATCAGCTGTCGATTATTGCAAATATCAGGTTGCCGCGCATTCTTGCGGTCATGCTTTGTGGTGGGATGCTCGCAATTGCTGGTGCCGCCAGTCAAGCTGCCTTTAGAAATGTTTTGGCGGATCCAAGTATTTTGGGTATCACCAGTGCTTCGGATTTTTTCATCCTGATCGGTGCCATGATATTACCAACTTTTTTCGCTGGTAAACTGCTGTTTGCAATCATTGGTGGCTTAGTTGCTTTGTTCCTGCTGACGAGAGGTCCGGCGTTAAGAAGTCCGTATCGGTTGATCATTATTGGGGTTGCCATGATGTTGACATTCACCGGATTCGAACAGCTTTTTTCAAATGGTTTTGGTGCTTCGTTGACTGGATCATTTAACGGGATAACCTGGTCTCAAACAGAAGGATTGTTGTTTTTGGGCGTCAGCGGAATGGCAGCTGCCGTTGTGATTTCACCTTGGGCAAATTACTTGAAGCTGTCGACAGAGCAACTCCAAACGAAGGGTGTTTCAGCATCTGTTATGCGACTGTCATTACTGCTGGTTGTCGTTTACCTGTCCTCAAGTGTCTCATCAGTAGTGGGAACAATTCCTTTTATGGGGATTGTCGTTCCCAACATTGTTAGATACCTGGTTGGCCGTGATTATCAGACAATCATTCCCTTATCCATGCTGGTAGGGGCCTGGTTGCTGCTGGTGGTCGACACCTTTGGAAGAATTGTGGTTTTGCCAAGTGAGCTGTCAGCTGCCGTCATCATGACGGTCATTGGGGGACCATTCCTGATTATCATGCTGCAAAGGAAGAATTTTAATGGAATTAAATCAAGTTAGTTATCATTATCCACACCAACCAATGCTGCTCAATAAAGTGACTGCCACAATTCCAACTGGACGCATCTTATCAATCATTGGTCCAAATGGTGCCGGCAAATCAACCTTGTTGAAACTGATGGCCGGTATCTTGAAACCCTCAGCCGGAGAGATTGACTTAAACAATCGGTCAATTTCCACAATTCCCCGGAAAGCTTTGGCAACCAAGATTGCGGTTGTCAGCCAGCAAAATAATGTATTTGACGATATGCAAGTGATGGACGTCGTCAAAATGGGGCGGCTTTCCCATCATCATTTGTTGGCCAACATTTCTGACGATGAGGTGGCTGAATATATTCAAGCAACCCATTTGAGTCAACTTGCTTCTCGCTCATTGTCCTCGTTATCGGGTGGTCAGCGACAGCGGGTCTGGCTGGCGTCGGCATTGGCCCAGGACCCCGAGTATTTATTATTGGATGAACCAACAACATACTTGGACATGCATTATCAAGCCAAGCTCATGACGATTTTAAAACAGTTAAACCAGCAAAAGCACATTACAATCATTATGGTGCTCCACGATATCAATCAAGCCTTCAAAATCAGTGATGAACTATGGCTGGTAAAAGCCGGTCGATTGATAGAAACGGGGCAGCCGGAAAAATGCTATAACCGTGACTTACTGGCGTCAATTTTTAATACCAACATCCAAATCGTGGATGTTCCGAGTTATGGGAAATATATCGTTGAAATTCCAGATTAAATTTTTAAAATTGTCCGGCGAATTGTCAAACTAAGTGCAACGGTTTGTCAAAAAATACTTCATATGGGGTTTCATAGTTTAACACTTTGCGAGGACGTTGATTTAACTGCTTTTGGCAGTGTTCAACGTCCTGTTCTGTATAATTATCAATATCTGTTCGCTTGGGAAAATATTCCCGGATTAATCCATTTGTATTCTCATTTGTTCCACGCTGTTCAGGCGAATATGGATCGGGCCAATAGACAGTAACACCTAACCTTTCGCTGATTTCATCAAGATGAAGAAATTCGGTCCCATGATCTGGTGTAATAGAATGAACAAATTCTTTAGGAATGGCCCCTAACAGTTCAACTAAGCCTTTATTTATCTCCTGCGAGTCCTTTTGCACAACCTTTTTGATAAGCGTAAGCCGACTAAGCCGATCGACAACCGTTAAAAGGATGGAGTGACCCGTTCGACCAATCACAGTATCAATTTCCCAGTCACCTATACGTTGACGCTGGTTGATAAAACCAGGGCGCTCATGGATCGAGATATAGTCGGTCTGTACTTCTCGATGTCGTCTAGTATTCTTTGAATGCCGAGTCCGATGTTTATGTCTGAGATGGCGCTGAATACCGGTATCACCACGTGAGGAGTACTTCTCACCTAAATTGTGTTGATAGATATGACGGTAAATTGTGTTGTAGCTAACACACCATTGATGTTCCTTATTAAAGCGAGCGGTAATCTGCTCTGGTGACCAGTGCAGATCTAAGATGTAATGAACAATTTGACGACGTAATTGTGGATGGCTGTCTAATAGTCGCTTCTTGTGACAATTCTGCCGCTTTTGATGATAGTCATTATCTGCTTTGCTTGGGGAATAATTACCTGCACAACGTTTTAACTCCCGTGAAATAGTGCTTGGATTTCGCCCCAGCCGTAACGCAACAGCCCGGATAGATAACCCCTTAGCTCGTAAAAACATAAGTATTTCACGTTCTTTTATAGTAAGATGTTTATAGCTCATACCGGATACCTCGAATTGTTTGATTTGGTCGTTAAACATATTCTACCCGGTATGGGTTTATTTTTTTACTTTGTGTTGCATTTCAATTGTAAATTCGCCCCACAAAAAATAGGATCAAGACAATCATCAAATTGCCTTGATCCTATTTTTAGTTAATTGAATTACTTTTTATAAATTGACTTTGGAATCCCGTAACGTGAACGGCCCCAAGTCTTTTGTAACCAAGGAACGCACCAGTAGTCCAAACCAAATGAACGACCAGAACCATTCATTAATGCAATGGCTGCAAAGACAATCCATGCATGTGGCCAAGTGGCAATTCCCATAAAGAATACGATGATCAATGCGAGGTTGGCAATCCATGTGAATAGCCCAAAGAATATCAAGCATCCAAGAATCGCTTCAATTGCGGTTAAGCCAAATCCAACTGGAATGATGACGTTGGCTGAAAAGGCATCAACCATTAAGACAATTCCCAAGAACATTCTTAGCGGAACGCTCCACAATGCGTTACTTCGACGAGCGGTAATACCAGGAAGAACTGTTCGATTGTTGTTGACTCTGAAGAATTCTTCTAAGATGTATTGCATCATGAAGTAACCGGAATGAATTCGCATGAAGTAAAGGAGGTTGGTCCCATGCTTCATAATGGTTGCGATCCAACCACGAATTCGTTTGCCGCCAAAGACTTGAGCGATACCATAGTAGGCACCAAATGAAACGGTGAAGCCCATGTTTTTATCATGGAATTCCGTATAGTTGTGATTGCCTTCAATATCAGCGGCAATGTTTGCGGCAGAAACAACGGCTTCGTTTTCAGCTTCCTGAGCAGTTTGTGGAACGGCACGTTCTGCGCCTTCCTCAGTTGCGTTGGCATCATCACCGGCAACGTAGATGCTCTTATCTTCAAATCCCTTGGCTTGAAGATATTGGTTGGTAACCAAACGGCCACCACGACCGGCATCAATCCCAAAGCTGTCGGCAACATGATTGGTTTTAACTCCGGCAGTCCAAATTAACGTATTTGTTGGAATTGAATCCTGATCCTTAATATCAACACTGTCTGGATTGACGGAAGTGATCATTGAAGAAGTGCGAATTTCAATGCCGTTCTTCTTAATGAACTTTTCAGCGTGAGCTGCATTGGTTCGATCAAGCATGTTAATAATGGTAGGTGCGGCTTCAACCAAGAGGATGTGGATCTCGTTTGGATCCAGCTTGTAATCCTTGGCCAAAACCTTCTTATAATCAATTAATTCACCGATTGTTTCGGCACCGGTAAATCCGGAACCACAGACAACAATCGTTAACATTGCCCGACGCTTCTCAGGATCACGTTCGATGGCACCTTTTGCGATGACATCACGGATGTGGGCCCGAAGACGAAGTGCATCTTCCATTGACCATAATGTGTAGCCGTTTTCTTTAACTCCGGGTGTTCCGAAGTCGTTGGGTTCACCACCCATACTAATTAGCAGGCTGTCAAATGGATAGGTGCCATTCTCACCTGTGACGACCTTTTTCTCCTTATCAACAGCAGTCACATTATCCGTAACCAACTGCACGTTTTTCTGCTTGTGAAAAATTCGTTGCAGATCGTACTGGATACTGCTTGGATCAACCCGCTCAGTGGCAACTTCATGTAATCGGGTAAGATAGGTGAAGTATGAGTGACGGTCGATTAATGTAATCTGGACATCGGAGTTGCTCTTAAAACGTTTTGCCAACTTTTTAGTCGCATAAACGCCGGCAAATCCAGCTCCAATGACGACGATGTTCTTTGTCATGAAAAGATTCCCCCTTTGAGATAATTGCAATAAGATTGCTTCTAAAAATTACAATAATAGCATAAACTAATCTTATCATCCTTATTATAAATGCGGGGTAGACAATTGTCTAATGAAAGCCATTGCAACAATTTCACAAGTCAATTTGAGGATCAAAATAGATTGATATTCTAAACGATCGATGACGCTTTCACTTTTATGAGTGGATTGTATCCACTGTGGGCTCAAATTATGAATATTTACTGATAATTATTCAGTCTTTTAATTGAATGTTGACCGGTTTCTATATACAATAGGTGTATGTGAGGATAACTCATTAATATTTAGTAAGGGGGGGATACAACAATGTTAAATGTCGGATTGTCGATGTTGGGGTTGTCACGTTTTCAATTTGCGATGACCACTGTGTTTCACTTCTTCTTCGTACCATTTTCTATTGGTTTAGCTTTTATTGTTGCAATTAT
The DNA here is from genome assembly GCF_009739535.1 of Lentilactobacillus kefiri. GTDB lineage: Bacteria > Bacillota > Bacilli > Lactobacillales > Lactobacillaceae > Lentilactobacillus > Lentilactobacillus kefiri. The sequence continues at coordinate 95,922 of NZ_CP029971.1, read as the reverse complement.
GGAAACATGTTACGTTGTAACGAAGGATGACACATATAAAAATATGACAAAATTCTGGGGGAAGATTTTCCTTTATAGTTTTGCTGTAGGTGTTGTTACTGGTATTATTCAAGAATTCCAGTTTGGTATGAACTGGTCGGATTATTCAAGGTTCATGGGGGATATCTTTGGTGCACCACTAGCAATTGAAGCTTTGGCTGCATTCTTTATGGAGTCAACTTTCATTGGCCTTTGGATGTTCACATGGGATCGCTTCAATAAAGTGGTTCACTGTTTATTCATTTGGTTAACAGCTTTTGGTTCAACCTTATCTGCACTTTGGATTTTGGCAGCCAACAGCTTTATGCAAAACCCAGTCGGTTATGCAATGAATGCTGCACAACACAAAGTTGAAATGACCAGTTTCTCTGCTGTTATTATGAACCGTCAACTATGGAATGAATTTCCACACGTTATCTTCGGTGCATTCTTAACAGCTGCGTTCGTTGTTGCTGGATGCTCAGCATGGCGTTTACTTAAAAAGGATCACGAAAACTTCTATCGTAAGTCAATGAAGTTAACGTTGATCGTTGGTTTAATTGCCTGCTTAGGTTCTGTTTGGTCAGGTGATACTCAAACCCGTTATTTGATTAATAACCAACCAATGAAGTTTGCTGCTATGGAAGGCCTTTGGAAGAATTCAACTCAAAAAGGTAATTGGTCAGTTATTCAAGGTACTAAGAACCACAAGACCACTTGGTCAATTGAAGTTCCATATGCTTTGAATATTCTTGGTCACCATAGCTTGAAAGGTACCTTTAAGGGTCAACAACAAGTTAACAAAGAGTTGAAAGCTAAGTACAACAAGAATGGTCAGACACGTAATTACTACGTTCCAACCCGTACCTTGTTCTACAGCTTCAGAATTATGGCTGTATCAGCCGGATTGTTTGCACTTGTTGCAATTGTTGGATTATGGTTCAACCGTAAGAAGTCTCAAAGTATTATGAGACAGCGTTGGTTCCTATACCTGATGGGCTTAATGGTTTGGCTTCCATTTATCGTTAATACCTGTGGCTGGTTCGTCACTGAATTTGGCCGTTATCCATGGGTTGTTTACGGACTGCTGACCATTGCCGATGCGGTATCACCAACATCTACCGTCGCAAGTTTGCTGTTTACCAACATTGTTTACTTCTTGATCTTTGCTTCCTTGGGAGCTGTCATGATTATCTTGAGTCACCGGGTTCTCAAGCAGGGTCCAGATTCAGTATTGACTGACGGATACTCAAGCAAGCCTCAAGAATCAGACAAAAAGGTAGATCCATATGAAATGGGGGCGGCTCATAATGACTAGTTATCAATTTATTTGGTTCTTATTGATTGGCGTGTTGTTTAGCGGCTTCTTCTTCCTGGAAGGTTTTGATTTCGGTATTGGAATGGCCGTTCGATTCTTTGCTAAGAACCGTGACGAACGTGATACTGTGATTCAAACAATCGGACCGCACTGGGATGGAAATGAAGTTTGGCTGATCACTGCCGGTGGTGCAATGTTTGCATCATTCCCAATGTGGTATGCTTCATTGTTCTCAGGCTATTACATTGTTTTGTTCTTAATTTTGGTTGCTTTGATTTTCAGAGGTGTGTCATTTGAATTCCGTGCTAATATGCGGACCGATACTTGGCGCAACTTCTGGGAATGGGCATCAACTCTTGGTAGTTTCTTCGCCGCATTCCTATTTGGAATGATGTTCACCAGCATGATTCAAGGTGTTCCGATTGATAAGAACGGTGACATTTTTGGTAGCTTTACCACATATGTCAACTGGTTCTCTATCGTCGGCGGAGTTGCCGTTTCACTACTTTGCTTCATTCACGGATTAAACTTCCTGCGCTTGAAGACAAGTGGCGAATTAAGAGCACGTGCCGAAAAGTGGAGCAAGATTCTTTATCCGGTATTGCTTGCCGGTGAAGTTGTCTTTGTTATCTTGCTTTACTTGACCACTGATTTCTTTGCTCGTAAGCCAATGTCAACCTGGGCAATCTTAATTGCCTTGGTTATCTTCACCTTGGCAGCATGGTGGGGCGCACAATCCAGTCACGACTGGGCATCATTCATTGCCAGTGGACTTTCACTGATCAGTGTTGTTGTCTTAATCTTCAACGGATTGTTCCCACGAGTTATGATTGCAACGAACAATGCAAACTCAATTTTAATTAAAAATGCATCAAGCTCTCCATACACTTTGCATTTGATGACCATTTTGACCTTCACGATATTGCCAATTGTCTTGGTATACTTCATTTGGAGTTACTGGGTATTCTACAAGCGGATCAAGTCACCAAAGCAAGTTGCTTAATAAAGTGAGTGATAAATTCCGGGTTGTTCCTGGAGTCTAATAGTTGAAAGGCAGCAATGAACAAACATATTCATTGCTGTCTTTTGTTTTGCCCGGAATTTGCAATCAGTAGTCCTGGACTTCAAAGAAAACCATAAAGAAAAGCGCTCACATATTTCATTGTGCGCAATAATTCTTTATACTAGACACTGTAATTACTTTTTTATGGGGGAGTGAAAAGTTTGATTGATAAAAGATTGTTTGATCTGCCGGGGATGAAAAAATATGCCGGTATTTTAGGTGTCTTGGTATTCATCCAGGCAATCGCAATAATTGTCCAGGCTCGGGCATTGTCAATCGCGATTGTTAATTTATGGAATTTGCAGTCATTTAATACGGTCATTGTGCCGGCAATCGTGTTTACAGTTGCCTTCTTGGCTCGACATTTATTAACGGTGACAGAAAATCGCGTGCTTTTCCCATTCGTTGCCAAAACGAGTGGTGATATGCGGGAAGATCTGATGGCGAAAATTTTCCGTCTGGGACCTGCTGAAATTGATAAGCGCGGTACTGGAAACATCGTGACCATGGCACTTGAAGGAATTGACCAAGTCCAGACTTATTTAATGCTGGTCATTATTAAAATCTTGGATATGTCGATTACCCCATGGCTGATTTTGCTTTATGTATTGTTCCTTCGTTGGGAACAAGCTATTTTCTTATTTGCCATTTTTCCAGTTATTATTTTATTTATGATTATTCTGGGCCTCGCAGCGCAGAGTAAAGCAGATCGTCAATATGAGGGCTACCAAAGGCTGTCCAACCACTTTGTCGATACATTAAGAGGGCTGCCGACTTTAAAGCAGCTGGGGCTTTCCAAGCGGTATGCTGATAATGTTTATGAAGTCAGTGAATCATACCGGAAGGAAACCATGTCAACGTTAAAAATCGCGTTGACGTCTACTTTTGCCCTTGATTTCTTCACGACGTTGTCGATTGCCGTTGTTGCGGTCTTTCTTGGTTTTGATTTAATGGATGGCAAGGTCATGCTTCTGCCAGCCTTAACAATTTTGGTGTTGGCACCAGAGTATTTTTTGCCTATTCGAAACTTTGCCAATGATTATCACGCAACTTTAAACGGGAAAAACGCCATGAGTGCGGTGCTGGCTGTCCTTCACGAACCTGAAATGACGGAACGGGAAGTTCTCCCCGATCTTAAGTGGAACAATGATTCTACCTTGAAATTGGATCACGTTTCTTTAACGTATCCGGATACCAAACAGCCAACGCTGAAAGATATTTCGATTGATATTAAAGGGATGCAAAAAATTGGGATTATCGGGGCTTCCGGTTCAGGTAAATCCACTTTGATTAACCTGATTGGTGGCTTCCTATCACCAGACGACAAAGGCCGGATTTCAATTGATGGCCAGTCGCTGCCTCATTTAAATCAGGCAAATTGGCAGAAAAACTTTCTTTACATTCCCCAAAATCCATACTTGTTCCATGCAACTTTAGCGGATAATATTTCGTTCTATGTTTCAAACGCAACTGAATCTGAAATTAAAAACGCTGCCGATAAAGCCGGGTTGAGTAATTGGATCAAAACGTTACCGGATGGGTTGAACACCATGATTGGTGAAGGTGCCCGAACGGTTAGTGGTGGTCAGGCGCAACGGATTGCGTTGGCCAGAGCATTTCTTGATCCAAGCCGAAAAGTGTTGTTGTTTGACGAACCAACCGCCCATTTGGACATTGAAACTGAAGCAAGCTTGAAGAATGATATTTTGCCGGTCTTTAACGACCATTTGGTATTCTTTGCCACTCACCGGCTTCATTGGATTGGCGACATGGATTATGTTTTGGTCATGGATCATGGCCGTTTGGTTGAGCAGGGAACGCCTGATGAGTTGGCTCAACGAAATGGTGATTACGTCAAGCTTCGTTCAGAAATGGGGGCGGCAGACCTATGAAAAATTTGAGAAAAACATTTGCGAATGATACATGGGTTATGCCTTATCTCCATAAATATAAGGGCTTGTTAATCCTGGTTCTGTTCTTGGGGTTCATGACGTTCTTCTCCGGCGGTGCTTTGATGTTTAACTCCGGTTATCTGATTAGTGAAGCCGCCCGTCAGCCATCCAGTATTATTTATATTTATGTCCCAGTTGTTTTGGCAAGGGCATTCGGAATTGCCCGACCAGTTTTTCGATATATTGAAAGATTGACCAGTCATAACTGGGTTCTTCGGATCGTTTCCGATTTTCGAAAGAAATTGTATCAAACTGTTGAAAGTAAAGCATCTGCCATTCAAAGATCTCATCAAACCGGTGATATCCTAAGTATTTTGGCGGATGATATTGAACATATTGAAAACCTTTATCTTCGAACCGTGTTTCCAATGGTCATCGGTTGGCTGTTGTACATTTTCGTGGTCATCGGTGTCGGTTCACTCAACTGGGTTGTCGGCCTGCTGATGCTTTTGTTACTTGGTGTTATTACAGTTGTCATGCCATTGGCGTCGGTTGCAACCAACGGTGTTCGTGAATTCAAGCAGCACCAGATTCAGCATGAATTTTACACAAACCTGACTGATGAAGTATTGGGACTTGGCGACTGGCTGATTTCAGGGCGTTATGACGATTTCATTAATTTACAGAAAAAGCCGATTAAAGAAATTGCCGCGCTTCGTAAAAGGGATCACTACTTCCAGTGGTGGCGTTCATTCTTCGTTCAGTTTATGGTTCTGTTGACAACGTTGACGCTATTGATTTGGTCAGCAAATCAATTTACCGCCACAAAATCGTTGGCTAACTGGGTAGCAGCATTTGCCCTGGCTATTTTCCCAGCGGTTTCGCCATTTGTGAACATGAGTCAAGGTGCCAGCGAGTGGCCGGTATATCGGCGCTCAATTGAACGGGTCAACGCGTTGGATTCAGGAGACAAAGAACCAGTTAAGCAGACTACTTTGGCGGAACCTTTCAAAGAACTGGCAATTAATCATTTGACGTTTAAATATTCCGACGGTAATCGGGATGTTGTTAAGAATATTTCGATGGATATTCATCCTGGTGAAAAGATCGCATTGTTAGGACCTAGCGGAACCGGGAAGAGTACTTTCTTGAAATTAGTTGTCGGTGATTTGACACCTTCTGAAGGTCAGGTCTTGGTTAATGATCAAAACATTTTGAACCTCCAAGATGTCCGTTCGTCATTGTTTGGAATTTTGGATCAACAACCATACTTGTTTGATACCACGGTTATGAATAATGTCCGGCTGGGAAATATTCATGCCACTGATCAGCAGGTCAAAGACGCGATTGCTGCAGTTGATTTGAAGGATCTCATCGAATCACTGCCGGATCAGTATGATACTCAGGTCCAGGAAGCCGGCAAGCGGTTTTCTGGAGGAGAGCGTCAGCGATTGTCACTGGCCAGAATTTTGCTTCAGGACGCACCAATTATTATCTTGGATGAACCAACGGTCAGCTTGGATCCAATTACTGAAAAGAAGTTGTTGGACAAAGTGTTTGAGCTGTTGAAAGACAAGACAATTATTTGGGTAACTCACCATTTGGCAGGAATTACCCATGTCGATCAGGTCCGTTTCATGGAGCATGGTCAATTCGATATGCAGGGCACTCCACAGGAATTGTACAAGAAGGAACCTAGATTCAGACAGTTGTATGATTTGGATAGGGGAAGATAATAGAGTGTGAGCCAAGCCGCTTAACTTCTGAGCATTTATGTAATAACGGATTTTGGCACGGTTCGTGCCGGAATTCGTTATTGGATAAAGCGGAGGAAGTTGGCTTGGGGAACACGTTTCAGCAAACCAAAATTAACCCACAAAACAAAAAAGATTGCCACCCTCAAGGAAAATATCCTCGAGCAGGTGGCAATCTTTTATTTTAAATACTTATTGCTTGCGGGTCAGCAGCATCTTGGTCAGCTTTTCAAGATCATGCTTGGCCTTTTGCTCAGGCAGCTGATTGATCAGCCCCAATGCTTTGTCCGTCAGGGAATCAGCCGTTTGAATTGCTTTTTCCAATCCACCGGAACTGATGACAATTTTTTGAATCTTGGCAATGTCTTCATCCGAAAGCTGTTCGCGTTTATCTAATAATGGCTTTAAATCCTGATGATCCAGTTGGTTGGCAAATATTAACGGAAGTGTGTATACCCCAGACTTCAAGTCTTCCAAGACCGGTTTTTTGGTTTGCTTGGAACTCCCACTGTAATCCAAAATATCATCTAGAATCTGGTAGGCTTGACCGATTGTGAGTCCAATCTCACCACCGAGTTCAACGATTTCGTCAGATGCATGGGTGATGATCGCACTTTGTTGGAAACAAAGTTTAAACAGTTCGGCTGTTTTTCCGGTAATCTCTTGGAAATAGTCGGCTTCAGTCATTTTTTGATTGAAATTGTATTGCATTTGGTCGAGTTCACCAGCCAGGATGATTTGCATGGCGTCCACGTGTCGCTTCATATCAGCCGGTTCTTGGGTGGACTTTAACACTTGGGTAAAGTAACACGTAAAGAGGTAATCACCGGCGTAAATGGCGTGTTTTTGGCCATATTTGACCTGAATTGTCTCAACGCCCCTTCGAAGTGGTGACTCATCGATGACATCATCATGAATGAGGGTCGCCACATGCAGCAGTTCGACCGCTGCCGCACCAGCTTTGACCTTTGCCGGGTCGATTTTTTCACCAAACTCAGAATAGATGTAAAAGAAGCCGGGGCGCAAAAACTTTCCGCCGGACTTTAACAACTGGGTGATTTTGTGGTGAATCGGCTGATTGGAAAGGTTAACTGCCTTTAGCAGATAGGGTTCCAAAGCCGTTAATTTTAAATTAATGCGTGGAAATTGACGCCAGAGTGCATGAACCATGGTATACCTCAATTGAATAAAATTTTAACTACATCATCTAAGATACAAATTCCGCAGGGACTTGTCAATTAAGGATACGTGGAATTATGCTTGAAGTGTTCTACAATGGATTTGAGATTTATCCAGCACAAGCACTTAATACTAATAATTAATGAATCGTATTTTCATTATGACGGAGGGGTATTTGATGACAAAACAATATGATGTTGTCATTCTCGGTGGTGGTGTTGCCGGTGGTTCTTTGGCGCACTCATTGAGAAGACAAAAAAAGACGGTTGCCGTCGTTGAGGACAACCTATTTGGAGGGACTTGCCCCAACCGCGGGTGTGATCCCAAGAAAATTTTGTTAGCTGGGCTTGAAGTGACCCAGTTGGTTGACGATATGCAGGGAAATGGGATTTCAGGTAAGGTTAGCGTCAACTGGCCTGATCTGATGCGCCACAAGCGTCAATATACGAATCCAATTTCAAACGCCACCCAAAATGGGTTAATTTCTGATGGAATTGATACCTACCATGAACATGCTCATTTTAATCAAGATGGTCTGATTGAAGCTGGTAGTGATCTTCTTTCCGGAGATAAATATGTCATTGCCACCGGCCAACGGCCATCAATCTTGGATATTCCGGGAAAAGAACTGTTTAAAACCAGTACCGACTTTTTGAACCTTGATCAAATGCCATCTGACGTGACATTTATTGGTGGCGGCTACATTGGGTTTGAATTGGCTGGAATCGCGCATGCGGCTGGCGCCAAAGTTCACTTGATCCACCATAATGATCATCCACTGAAACAATTTGACCAACAACTTGTCAGCCAAGCAGTTGATCACCTTAAAAAATTAGGCATTGATTTTCACATGGATACTGACGTGAAGGAAGTTACTCAGGTGGGAGACCAATTGGTTCTTTCCGGAGATGATTTCCGACTGCCAACAGATATGGTCTTTTGTACCGCAGGCCGGACACCAAACGTTGACACGATTGGCCTGGAAAACGTGAATGTCAAAACTGATAAACATGGGGTCGTTGTGAATGACTATCTGCAGACATCCAATCCCAATATATTTGCAATGGGGGATGTCGTCAGCACCAAGCGGCCAAAGCTGACACCCGTTGCCGGTTTTGAAGCCGGTTATTTGGCTAAATACTTTAACGGGTCGACTGATAAGATTCAGTTCAAATCAATTCCGACCATTGTCTTTGGCCAGCCGGCACTGGCACAAGTCGGACTGCCTTCCAGTATTGCTACCGATGAAAGCCGATATATGCTGATTACCAATGATATGTCTGCCTGGTACAGTTACCACCGATTAAACGAACCGCTTGCCAAAGCCAAAGTGGTTATTGATCGGGATACGGAAACGGTAGTTGGAGCCACAGTTTTGAGTAATCATGCCGACTATCTGATCAATATCTTTACCTTGATGATTGATCAGCAAATGAAAATTAGTGATTTCAATAAAGAGATCTTAGCTTATCCAACCTTTGCCAGCGATGTTCAGTACCTGATATAGTCAACTTGGTTGGGACACGTGTTGGAAGAAAGATAAATACAAAAACCGGGTCATAAGTATTTTTACTTATGACCCGGTTTTTGAATACTGTCTATTTTACTTTTTAATCTGCTTTTCAATTTTGATTTTTCTATCAGTAACACTGTCATCTGAAATCAGTGGGGTAACATCGCCCAAACTGATCAGCGTCAACTGGTGCATGGCCCGGGTAATGATTGTATACAGGGTTCCCAGAAGGCTTTCATTTGGATAGTTCTTTTCGGAAGTGTCCCAGGCGATGACGGAATCAAATTCCAAGCCCTTTGCCAAGTAGATCGGCAGAACCAGAAGACCTTTTGGCAATGTTCGGTCGGCATCCTGCAGCAGTGTCACGTCGCCCAATGCATGCAGCTTTTTGTAAACCTGTTCAGCTTCCGCCATGTTTTTGGTTAAAACGGCGACGGTGGCATATTGCTTTCGTTGGTCTGCCACAACCTTGCGGAGTTGTTTGATGCCGTCAGCAAAGCCACCAGCCAAAATCAACTCGGGGATGCTGCCGGGGCGGTTGAACGCTTCAATATCATCGCCGTTTGGCAAAATTGATGTGGCAAAGTTGGTAATCGGCAGGGTGGATCGATACGAACGCATCAGGCTGATCAACCGTGACCGACGCACGTGGAAGGCGGCATTTAATTTATTGAGGATTTCTTCAGGCTGTTCAACGTCTTTGAATAATGCCTGCTCGCTGTCACCCAATAAAGTCCATTTGGTCTTTGGAAAGGCGTAACGAAGGTATTTCAGTTGGGCAACCGAATAGTCCTGCATCTCATCGACAAACAAATATTTCATGGTATTGTTTTGGCCACTGTTACACATATAGTCGCGCATATAAAGAAGTGGGGCACAATCATCCAACTTAATTGAGTGAAATTCGATTGAGTGGTTAAATTCATCAACAGATTGTTGCCACTGTGGTGTTTGAATGTTTTGGGGCAGGTCCACTTTCTTTAAGAAGTCTGCATATTGCAGGTAGGCATCAAAAAAGTTGTCATTGAAAATCGCATCATAGACGACTCGCAGCCGGTCACTGACAATCTTGCGGGCGATGTAAAAGCGTTCGGCATCTTCGTTTTGAAATTCGCCAAGCTCTTTTCCACCCAACAAATCGTGATATTTTTCGTTACTCAACTGGTCGATTTCATCGTTGACCCAATCTTCTTTGGTTTCATCATCAATTCTGTGCTTGAGGCGTTTGATCAATTCATTCTTGGTCTGCAAGAAGCGGTCATAAATCTTGGCAGCCTTTGGAAAACTGTCGAAAATGTCTTGAATTTCTTTTTTACTGAAAAAGGTTGATTCGTTAAAAATGATGTCGCTGAAAAAGATTTGTGATGGCTGTAAATTATCACAGTATTCCTGAACTTCATCCATAAACTTGGCAGATTCCTTGAATGCTCGAACCAATCGTTGCTGTTCGGACAAGTCGCCATCGGTTTCATAACGTTCAAATAAACTTTGAACGTTTAAGCCCTTTAAACGATTATCAATAAATTCATCAAAAGTGACCTGCCGCATGTTGCGTTCACCCAAACTTGGCAGGACTTCTGAAATATAGTGGCTGAACAATTTGTTGGGTGAAAACAGGATAATCTGATCTGCTTCCAAAGTGTCTCGACTGTGGTACAGCAGAAAAGCAATTCTCTGCAAGATTGCGGAGGTTTTTCCCGAGCCGGCAACTCCTTGAACAACTAACAGATTACTCTTGGTATCTCGAATAATATCGTTTTGCTCATGCTGAATGGTGGCAACAATGTTTTGCATATACTCGTCATTTTGCTCACCCAAGGCACTTTGCAGCATTTCATCACCAACGGTTTCGTTGGTGTCAAACATGTTGCGGATTTGGCCGTCAACAATTTGGAACTGACGTTTTCGCTTGAGAGTCGTTTTCTGTTCACCCATCGGCGTTTCATAACTGACCTCGCCTAAAGTTCCATTATAGTAAACACTCGAGATTGGTGCCCGCCAGTCATAAACGAGGAACTCACCGTCTTCATTTTCAAATGAGGCGATGCCGATATACAATCTTTCGGTTTCCTCTTCGTCGTCATCTTGAATATCAATTCGGCCAAAGTATGGTGACTTCTTTAAATCCTTTAAAGTCGAAAGCTGATTTTTTAAAATGCTCTCGTTTTCAGTTAACCGAGAAACCAAGCCCCGTTGTTGCTGGAGTTCGGCACTGGTTTCAATTCGGTCATCAACTTCAAAATAGTTAACTGAAGTGTTGTCGGAATAGGTCTGTTGAACCTTTTTGGTTTCTGCGTGGGCCCGATTCAATTCATCGTCGGTACTGATGATTTTCTTTTCGATTTTTGAAACGACTTTGTCCACACGCACTTGTTCATTTTTTTGTTCATTATTTTCCAAAAGGGTTCCTCCATTCGGATTCGTGACGTCGGTTAATTAAGAATGCTTCGACAATTTTAGTTGGTATTTCAGGGGATGTCAATGTAGTCGACCATTGAATTTTGGTGAACGGCTTTTCTGTTTTTGAATTAATTTGAAGCGTATAATTTTAGGTGTGAAGAAAACGGAAGGGATGGGAATATGAAACTGTTAAATTTATTTGGTTTGACGGCTGAACAGATCTCCAAACTCAATAAATTGGGGAACGTTCAAGTTCTTGACTCAACTGATTTAAATTCTGAAAATATCAGTGATATTGACGTGATTTATGGTTGGGGAAAGCCGGCAATGGAGGTTCTTTCCAAATCACCAAAGCTGAAGTTGGTCCAATCCAACTCTGCCGGGGTTGACTACATGCCATTGAGTCAACTGGCTAAGAAAAAGGTCACATTGACCAATGTCAGCGGGATTCACGCCGAACCGATCAGTGAGATGGTTTTGGCCTATGTTCTGTCATTTGCCCGGGGCGTTGTGACCAGCCAGGCTGCCCGTCGCGATAAACAATGGGTTGGTGACAAAATTCGAATGAATAATTACACGTTGCCCAATCGGACGGCAGTCATTTTTGGAACCGGTCATATTGGCAAGGCAATTGCTGAAAAGCTGCAGGCATTTGGTACCAAAACAATTGGTGTCAGCCGTCACGGAAAACCCGTTGACCACTTTGATGAAGTCGTTACAGACACTGAGGGAACCAAGCGGGCCGCCAAAGCCGACTTTGTGATTAACATTATGCCGTTAACCTCAGAAACCAAGCACTTTTTCAATCAAACATTCTTTGATCAAATGGTCAACCAGCCGGTCTTCATCAACGTTGGCCGCGGCCCCTCAGTAGATACGCAGGCATTAATCAACGCATTGAACACCTCCAAGTTGGCCGGTGCCGGCCTGGACGTGTTCGAGTCCGAACCACTGGAAGCTGATTCACCATTATGGGGGATGGACAATGTCATTTTGACTCCCCATATTTCCGGTGGCTTTAAGGAATACGGTGAGGAATCCTTTGACATTTTGTATAAGAACCTTGCCAGCCTGATTCAAACTGGTGACGCAGCAATCAACAAAGTCGATTTATCAGCCGGCTATTAGGAAACAAATTTTCATTATAAATCCCATGAATCAGGGTTTACATTTAGCCGTTTTATAAGTAAAATTAGAGTGTTATTAAAAAGTGAGTAGAATCGTCAACGACAGAGAGGTCGATTTGCTGAAAACGGCCATGACGAAACGAATTGGATTATAAAAGGGTGACACCCGTATCGTCTTGAGCGGTAACTTGATAGTAGTTACAATTTAGGTGGTACCACGTATAAGCGTCCTATTGTTAAATCAATAGGGCGTTTTTTGAAAGGATGGTTTACGATGACAAAAAAAAATATTTTAACAGGTGACAGACCCACTGGTAAGCTTCACATTGGCCATTACGTTGGTTCATTGAAGAACCGGGTTGAATTACAAAATTCCGGTGATTACGAAACATTTATTATGATTGCCGACATGCAGGCGTTAACCGATAATGCCCGGGATCCAGAAAAGATTCGTCACAGCTTGATTCAAGTTGCCTTGGATTACCTGGCCGTTGGAATTGATCCTAAGAAGTCGACAATTCTGGTTCAGTCACAAATTCCCGCATTACCTGAATTGACCCAGCACTATTCTAATTTAGTCACAGTTTCTCGATTAAACCGAAACCCAACTGTTAAAACAGAAATTCGTCAAAAGAAGTTTGGCCAAAGTGTTCCAGTTGGTTTTGCAATGTACCCAATCAGCCAGGCAGCTGACATTACCGCATTTAAAGCCACAACTGTTCCAGTCGGTGACGACCAGGAACCAATGTTGGAGCAAACCCGTGAAATTGTCCGGACATTTAATTCCGTTTATAACGATGACATTTTGGTTGAACCAGAAGGCTACTTCCCACCAAAGGGAATGGGTCGAATCCCAGGCTTGGACGGTAATGCCAAGATGAGCAAATCATTGGGCAATGCCATTTATTTGTCAGACGATGAAGATACCATCCAAAAGAAAATTATGTCAATGTACACCGACCCCAACCATGTTCACGTTGAAGATCCCGGTCAGGTTGAAGGCAATACTGTCTTTACCTACCTCGACATCTTTGATCCTGATAAGAAGAAGGTTCAAGAACTCAAGGATCAATACAGTCATGGTGGTCTTGGTGATGTTAAGATTAAACGTTACCTGAACGATGTTCTTCAAGCTGAACTCAAGCCGATCCGTGAACGCCGTGAACAATACGCAAAAGACGAGCAGGGTGTTTACGACATTCTTAAAAAAGGCAGTGAACACGCAAACGTTGTTGCCAACCAAACACTTAAAGAAGTTCGTGATGCAATCGGTATTAACTATTTTGACTAATATGTCCAGAAAGGGTGGCAGGGATGGAAAACCTTGTAATTTTGGATATTGGTTCAAATTCTGTCAGAATGGCGATTAACCAAATTTCTGATGACGGTAGTTACCGTGAGATCAAACGTATTAAAAGCGATAGCCGATTGTCCGAAGGCATGGGCCGGGGGAAAATTTTACAGCCGGCTGCCATGGAACGAACAATCAAGTCGTTGGCAGATTTCAAAACGATTTATTCTCAATACGAGGCTAAAAAAGTCATTGGAATTGCGACGGCGGCCGTTCGTCAAGCAAAGAATCAAGCTAAATTCCTCAGAGCTGTCAAAGAGCAGATTGGTATTTCACTCAAAGTTTTGTCTGGAAACCAGGAAGCTTATTATGACTATCTTGGGGTGATCAATCGTTTGGGGATTAAGAACTGCCTGATCTTGGACATTGGTGGTGCTAGTTGTGAGTTGATCCGCGTCAACAACGGGGAGAGCTCCAACCTTACCAGTATTCCCGTTGGAGCGGTTAATATTACCGAGCGATATCATTTGAATGATAATATTACCGGTGCCAATTTATTTAATGCGCAGTTTAACATCCGTAAAATTTATTCAAAAATTGATTGGTTGAACCGTGCGACCCATCAGCCGCTGGTTCTCTTGGGCGGCGCTAATCGGACGCTGGCCCGAATCAATCGTAAACGTCAGAATATGGTTCGAATTGACGCAATTCATGGCTACCATTTGACCTCTGAACAAGTGAACCGAACATATTTGAATTTATTAAAAGGCAATGTCAACCGCCGGCGCAAAATCCAGGGACTGGAGCACGACCGGGCGGACATCATCGTTGGCGGCCTGTTGCCGTTGATTGTATTGATGGATAAGATTGACGCTAAAAAGGTCCTGTTTTCCGAAAGCGGTGTTCGTGAGGGAATCATTACCGAATATATCCAAAAAGAATATGGTACAAAGTAGAGCTGGTTATTTCACCAGCTTTTTGTGCTTCTTACAGATTTGTGGTGATATGATGGAAAATAAGTGGGATCATTTTTATAAAAAAAGTTATTCTGAAAGATTAAAGCTGATTGCGCAATCTGTTGGATTGACCGATGAGCAAATAGCGACCATTACGCAAAACCATGATGTGGTCTCTGGTGAACTGATTGAAAATAGTTTGACCGATTACGCGTTGCCGGAGGGAGTTGTCACCGGTCTGGTGGTTAATGGCACATCTCATTTGGTGCCAATGGTGACCGAAGAGCCTTCGGTTATCGCAGCGGCAAGCAACGGTGCCAAACTGCTGTCAGCCGGATCCGGGATTCAGTGCGTTGTTCCGCATAAACTGGTTAACGGTCAGGTGATTGTCAAAAACGCTAAATTTGCAACCCTCTCGGCTTTTATTGAATCCAATCGCTCTCAATTGATAAGCTTGGCTGATCAAAGCCACCCCAGCATTTTAAAATATGGTGGCGGAGCACGAGACATTCGGCTTCGAAAATTATCCGATCACTTCGCCTCAATTGACCTTGTTGCCGATACCGGCGAAGCGATGGGGGCAAACATTATGAATACCATGCTTGAAGCCATTGCCCATTTCATATCCGATCAATTAAAGGTCGAAACAACCATGGCAATTTTGTCGAACTTTGCCGATTCGGCAGTGGTTCAGGTAACTGGCAGGGTAAACGTTTCACGGTTAGCAAGCCAGTCACTTTCAGGACAGGTAGTTGCCCAGCGGATTGCTGACGCTAGTGATGTTGCTCAGCTCGACATCAATCGGGCTGCCACTCACAACAAAGGGATTATGAACGGCGTTGATGCTGCGGTCATGGCCTTTGGCAACGATTGGCGGGCCGTTGAGAGTGCTGCGCATTCGTTTGCTGCTCATGATGGCAGATATAAGGGCTTGAGCACGTGGCAGGTGACCGGCGATCAGTTAATTGGTAAAATGGTTCTGCCGGTGCCAATTGGCTTTGTCGGCGGTGCCAGTAAGGTTCTGCCGATGGCCGTCATTAACAAACAAATTGCTCAGATTCACAATTCAAAAGAAGAAATGCAGGTTATCGGAGCCGTTGGCCTGGCACAAAATTTAGCCGCGTTAAAGGCACTCGTGACCGATGGCATTCAAAAAGGGCACATGAACCTCCAATTAAAATCCCTGGCACTTTCAAATGGTGCCACTACGGAGGAGCTTCCGGCCGTTGTTGAGCAATTGCAAAAAATGGCCAATCCAGATTCCCAATCAGTTAAAGAAATACTAAAAACAATGCGTAGATAGGAGATCAACATGGATAATAATATTGATATCGAATTAAACAAAGACGTCCACGGACTCATTGATGCCGTTAACAGCTTTTTCCCGGGGACCGTTACGGTTACCTTTATTGGTAAGCTGCAGTCCGGTTATGTTCGCCACGATCAGGCCCAGACGGTTCAAGACGGCAAGAACATCATTGTCCAAATTGCCGATTTAAGTGCGCCAAATTACACCGCTTCTCATGAACTCCTCCATCTTTTGATGGTCCTTCGGGGCTTCCCACAGGTGTTTTATTCACTGACCACCGGTGACGATACGTTGGATGAGCAGTTGAAGATGATGGGAACGGAACTGTACGACATCGTTTCACATTTTGTGGTTGTTTCAGAACAGCGAAAACACAATCTTATTAATGACGACATTGAGGAGATGTACCTCAAAGGTGTTTACGCCACGATTAAGCCTGAACCGGATCCATTGGACGACCAGATGATGCTGCGGTTGACGACTTTATTGGATGCAATGGTCTTCTACGGTGACGGGATTGATAAAGTTGCCGATAAATTCAAAAAGGATTTCCCAATTTCATTTGCGGCTGCTCAAAAGCTTTATCAGGTCATTACTGAAAAGCCGACGGATTCACCATTTGGCCTTCGCCGAAACGTTGTTAAATTGTTCAAAGCATTTGATGAGCAGTTGAAGGACTGGGAGTTACCGGCACTTCACAACACTGAATTTACGACGGTCACCAGCGTGTTATCAGAACGTCAGCTTGGCCTGAAAGTGAAGCAGCTGTTTGAAATTTATCATTCTGATTTGATTGAAGTGAAGAGCAACACCAAGGGTTACGTTGGATTTAACCGAGTTGATGATCAAAACTCATTTGTCTTGGCCAACCCTAAAGGAACCGGTGATGACCCCGAGTTCTTCAAAGGCGTCTATAATAAATCTGTAAAGGAATTGTTTGACGGCCTCAAAATGCCTTATATTATTCGGAAATAATGAACATTTAAAGGAGAAATACGATGATTGATTCTAAAATTCAAGCTGAATTTGATGATGCAAGAAGGATTGTCTTTCTGACTGGTGCCGGGGTTTCTACCGCATCGGGGATTCCTGATTATCGTTCAAAAAACGGGTTGTATACAAACGACAAGTCTGATAAACCCGCTGAATACTATTTAAGTTCTGATTGCCTTCGGAGTGAGCCAAAAGTATTCTGGGAATACGAAAAATCGAATATGTATTATCCGGATGCCAAGCCAAATGTGATTCATGAACGTCAGGCTCAGTTCACCCAGCAACGGGATGCCACTGTCGTGACCCAAAACATTGACAGCTTGTATCGAAAAGCGGGCACTAAAAACCTGATTGAATTTCACGGCAACTTGTATCACGTCTATTGTCAGAAGTGTCATAAGACCGTTGACTATAAAGACTACCTAAAGAGTATGTATCATGAAAACTGCGGTGGCATTTTACGCCCAGACATTGTTTTATATGGTGAAGGACTTGATCCGGTCGCCATTTCAAAGAGTGTTGACGCTGTATCAAAAGCTGATTTGATTGTCATTGTCGGTACCTCAATGCGGGTTTATCCGTTTGCAGGGTTGATCGACTATCGTTCTCAGAATGCCGATGTTCTGGCTGTTAACGAAGAACAGCTGCAGTTCAGCTTCCCATTCACGATGGTCAAAGAAAACGCGGTTGATTTCTTCAAAGATTTAAAGGTGAATGCCTAACCACTTGGGAGGTGGGATGATTGATTACAATTGGATTAACGACGTTTTCCGATCATCCTTCGCTGATTGACGGGGCCAAACGAAAAGTTCGTTTGTCCGAATACAGCGGTTATTTTCCGGTGGTTGAACTGGATACGCCGTTTTACGCGATTCCAAAAGTTGAAGTCGTCAAAAATTGGCAGCGGCAGGTGCCGGATAACTTTCAATTCATTTTAAAAGCCAACCGGGTTATGACAATGCATGACCAGGGCAGTGCGGATCCCGTTGATAATGAGCAGCGGTTTGTTGAGTTTAACAATTATAAACGCGCGGTTGCCCCGCTGATGGAAACCGGCCAGCTCAAAGCCATTTTGTTTCAATTTCCACCGTATTTTGCCAGAAGAGTGGCGACCATCCAATACTTACTGCGAATCAGCAATCTCATGTCCGGATACCCGGTTGCAGTCGAATTTCGGAATTCCACCTGGTATGGCGAAGAAATTACTGAAGACGTTGCCGGATATCTTAAGGAATTGGGGATGACAATGGTTGCGGTGGATGAACCTCATACAACCAATGCCGGCGTGCCGTTTGAACCGATTGTTACCAACGAAAATTTGGCATTATTAAGGCTTCACGGCAGAAACGTAAAGGGATGGACTGAGCACTCTGCTGACTGGCGTTCCAAACGAACATTGTATCGATATTCGCAAGATGAGCTTCAAGAATTTGCCAAAGTTGTTTCCGATTTGGATCAACAGGCCAACGAAGTATGTATTATCTTTAATAACAATAGCGGTGGGGACGCGGCGGATAATGCCCTGCAGCTCAAAAAAATAATGGGGATCGACTTTGGCGGTTTGTCCCCGGTACAGATGGATTTATTCTGAAAATGATGAGGTTTTTAACTGGCCAACAAGATTATTGGTATGTTAACAATCGTTGAAAAATGATTTTCCAAACCATTGTCACATCAAGTTCAAATCCAATCGCCATTCCAAAAAATATTTGCTATACTGGATTGTAATATCCTATAGAATAATAAAGCATGAAAAGAGGTACTTTCATGGCAGAAAGTAAGCCAACATTTTATATCACAACACCAATTTATTACCCGTCTGGAAAGTTACATATTGGGAATTCATACACGACAATTGCCTGTGACGCAGAAGCACGTTTTAAGCGGGCAATGGGTTACGATGTCTTCTTCCTTACCGGAACGGATGAACACGGATTAAAGATTGAACAAAAAGCTGAACAATTGGGGATGTCACCTAAAGATTACGTTGATAAGATGGCAGCTTCAATCAAGCAGTTATGGAAAAAGTTGGAAATTTCCAACACTAAATTTATTCGGACAACCGATGATTATCACGAAAAAGCGGTTGCTGATATTTTTCAGAAGTTACTCGACAAAGGCGACATTTATCTGGGTGAATACACCGGATGGTACTCAGTCTCTGATGAGGAATACTTTACTGAAAGCCAATTAGCTGAAGTTTACCGTGACGAGAACGGCAAGGTTACCGGTGGGAAAGCACCTAGTGGCCACGAAGTTCAGTTGGTTCACGAACAGTCATACTTCTTTAAGATGAGCAAGTATGCCGACTGGTTGCTTCAGTATTACAAAGATCATCCAGATTTCATTCAGCCATCCACTCGAATGAAAGAAATGATCAAGAACTTTATTGAACCAGGTTTGGAAGATTTGGCTGTTTCTCGAACAACCTTTACTTGGGGTGTTCCAGTGAAGTCAGATCCAAAGCACGTGGTTTACGTTTGGATCGATGCGCTGACCAACTATATCACCGCTTTAGGCTACGATAGTAAGGACGACAGCAATTTCAAGAAGTACTGGCCTGCAAATGTTCAAATGGTTGGTAAGGAAATTGTTCGATTCCATACGATTTATTGGCCAATCATTTTGCATGCGCTTGGTTTGCCATTACCTAAGACCGTTTATGGTCACGGCTGGCTGCTCATGAAAGATGGTAAAATGTCGAAGTCAAAGGGAAATGTTATCTATCCTGAAACTTTGGTTGACCGATATGGTTTGGATGCGCTTCGTTACTACCTGCTTCGCGCAATGCCATATGCCAATGACGGCTTGTTTACACCGGAAGACTTTGTTGACCGTTTGAACTTTGATTTGGCCAATGATCTCGGAAACCTGTTGAACCGGACCGTTTCCATGATTAACAAGTATGATGATGGTGTCTTGCCAGCCTACAAAGCTGGGGTTAATGACGCCGACAAAGAGTTGGAAGATACGGCAGAATCAGTTATTGCCAACTACAAGCAATTGATGAATGATCTTCATTTCTCAGATGCGTTAGCTGAAGCATGGAAGCTGGTTGCCCAAACCAACAAATATATTGACCAGACCGAACCATGGAACCTGGCCAAGAATCCCGACGACAAAGCCAAACTGGATGCCGTTATGGCGCATTTGGCCGCCGGATTACGAGTTATTGCCGAATTAATCAGTCCGGTTATGACGCATGCTCCTAAGGAAATTTTTGCCCAGTTGGGAATTAAAGAAGATATTAACCTTGAAAATCTGAAATTTGCCGACGTTCCTGCCGGCGTCAAAGCTGTTGCCAAGGGAACACCAATTTTCCCTCGGGTTGATGTGGATGAAGAAGTTGATTACATCAAGCAGCAAATGACCAAGACGGATAAAGCAAAGGGCCGAGCAGCGATGAAAGAAGCCGCTGAAGCCGAGTTTGATCCGGAAGAAACCAATTTGAATCTGACCAAAAAGCAGGTTCGCTTTGACGCTTTTGAAAAGATTGAGCTTAAAGTTGCCGAAATTAAAGATGTTAATAAAGTTGAGGGTGCTGATAAATTACTCCAATTCCGTTTGGATGCAGGTGATGATGGTGATCGCCAAATCCTCTCAGGAATTGCTCAATGGTATCCTGACTATAAGAAATTAATTGGCAAGAAAGTGATCATTGTTTCCAACTTGAAGCCTCGAAAGATGCGTGGCCAAGTCAGCCAAGGCATGTTGCTGTCAGTTGAACACAAGGACGGCGACGTTGAATTGGTAACCGTTGGATCACACTTGGAAAATGGTGTCACACTGGAATAAATTGCCGATTTGTGGCAGAGTAAACATAGTGAAAGACTAGGGATTGGAAACAAGACGTAAGTTTTGTCACAATCCCTATTTTTATCTAAATGGTTTGGGAGTAAACGATGAAAATATTTGATTCACATACGCATTTAAACGATGAACATTTATATCCTGAGGCAGATAAGTATTTTAAACACGCCCAAAGCTTGGGAGTTGTTAAAATTGCCAACGTTGGGTCGAATCAAAAATTAAACGATCTGTCATTGGAGTTATCCGCCAAGTACGCCGATATGTATTCGATTATTGGCTGGCATCCGGAAGACTCGATTTATTATCACGAAGAACAAGAAAAGTTGTTGATTGAACAGCTGCAAAGCCCCAAAGTGGTTGGCCTTGGTGAAATCGGTCTGGATTATCACCAAACAACTGCCCCTCGTGTGGTTCAAAAGCGGGTCTTTAAACGTCAAATTGATATCGCAAAGCAGCTGCATCTGCCGATTTCGGTTCACAATCGGGATGCATTTGAAGACACTTACGCGATTTTAAAAGAGATGAACGTTTCCGATATTCGCGGTGTCATGCACAGCTTTAACGGTGATTCCGAATGGCTCAAGAAGTTTTTGGATCTGGGGATGCTGGTTTCATATAGTGGGGTTGCCAGTTTCAAGAAAACCCATGAAGTTCATGACGCGGTCCGCAACACACCGTTTGACAGCATGATGGTTGAAACCGACGCACCATATTTGTCACCAGAACCGCTGCGCGGCAAACAAAATGAACCAGCTTATTCACTGTATACTGTTGAAGCACTTGCCCGAATTTGTGATGTTAATCCGGACGTCATTGCTGCCCACACTTATGAGAACACCATGCGTTTATTTGGAATTGAGGAATAATGAAAAAAATTAAAGAAGTCATTGTCGTTGAAGGAAAAGACGACACCAAAAGAATTCAAAGAGCCGTTGATGCCGATACCATTGAAACCAGAGGATCGGCAATTCCGGAAGAAACCCTGGAGTTGATCAAAAAGGTTGCCAAAACCCGTGGCATCATTGTTTTTACCGACCCGGATTTTTCCGGCGAAAAGATTCGCAAAGCCATTTCTGCAGAAGTTCCGAATGCCAAACACGCATTTATTACCAAGAAGCAGGGGGTTCCCAACCGTTCAGATGGTTCACTTGGCGTTGAACATGCCAGTGTTGAGTCCATTCGTGAAGCGCTCAGTAAGGTTTATACCGAGGATGATTCAGCCAGCGAGATTATTTCCAAAGCCGAATTGATGAAATATGGCTTGATGGGGAATCCCAGCGCAAAGAAGCGCCGTGAACGACTTGGAGAAATTTTACGAATTGGCTATGTCAACGGTAAGCAGCTCCAGCATCGTTTACGGATGTTTGGAATTAGTCACGAAGAATTTTTAAATGCCGTTGAGCAGATTGATAAGGAGGAAAGTCATGACTGAAAATCCACAAATTGCCAGCCCAATTAGAACTCAGGCGATTTTAAATCGATATCATTTATCTGCCAAGAAGAGCTTGGGGCAGAACTTTTTAACGGATCTGGGTGTGTTGGACAATATTGTTGAAGCCGCTGAGATCACTAAAGATGATAACGTGATTGAAATTGGTCCCGGAATTGGTGGTCTGACCGAACAATTGGCCAAAGCTGCCAACAAAGTACTCGGATTTGAAATTGATGCCAATCTGCTTCCGGTCCTAGACGAAACTTTGGCCCCTTACGACAACGTTGAAATTATCAATCAAGATATTTTAAAGGCCAACTTGCCTGACATTATCAGCCAATCGTTTGATTCTGATAAAAAGCTGAAGGTGGTTGCCAACCTGCCTTATTACATCACCACACCAATTGTGATGGATTTGATCACTGGGCAAACGCACTTTGATGCCATTGTTGTAATGATGCAAAAAGAAGTGGCCGAACGGATCAACGCCAAGCCTTCGACCAAGCCATATGGGTCGCTGTCGGTTATTGTCCAGGAATTAAATAATGTCGACATTTCGTTCATTGTTCCAAAGACGGCATTTATTCCCCAGCCAAAGGTGGATTCAGCAATTGTTAAGCTGACTCAACGGACTGATAAACCGGTGGAACCTTTTGATCAAAAGGCGTTCATTAGTTTTGTCAGGGGATGCTTTATGCATCAACGAAAAACGCTGTGGAATAATTTACAGGGGGTATTTGGAAAAACACCGGAAATCAAGGCTGAAATTAAAGACGTTTTAGCGGCAGTTAAAATTGACGCCGGCGTCCGACCTGAGAATCTCACGGTTGAACAGTTTGTTGACCTGGCCAATGCGTTCCATACTTTGAAAAATTTAATCTAATTTTTAGCGTTTTATTATTGCCAGTTTGCATCTTTTGTGGTAAAATTATTGCCTTTCTATAACTTTTAGGGTATAATGAGCTATCGTGAGGTGAGTAGGATGCCAGTGACTTTATCTGTAATCAAGCATAAGATGGACGATCATATCGGCCAACACGTATTAGTAACTTCTCAAATTGGGAGAAGAAAAACAACGAAACGTACGGGAATTTTGAGGGAAACATTTCCGGCCATTTTTGTTGTTGAATTAGATCCAGGAAAAGCCAGCTTCGAGAGGGTTTCGTATAGTTATACAGATATCCTAACGAAAAACATTGAAGTTGACTTTGATAACGCTCAAGCAGTTTAATTGCTTGGTGCTAAAACATTGTTGGGGCCGATTAGGCCTTTTTGTTTTGCCCATTTGTTACCTAAACACTGACATTTTATTAATAATTTAGTATAATTTTGTTATTAATAACCAGTGAGGGGGGTGGATCCAAGTGAAACGCATTGTTCGCGCACCAGCAAAACTTAATTTGGGCTTGGATGCACCATTTGTCCATCCGGATGGTTCGATCGAGTGGCGGATGGTCATGACCTCAATTGGTTTAAGTGATCACTTGCAAATCGAAACGACCAACCGGCATTCGAAAATTCGGATTTTTTCCGATAGTAGTTTTTTGCCTAACGATAAACGAAACCTCGCTTATCAGGCAGCACATCTATTTTTAACGAAAATGAACATTCAAACCGGCTTGGAAATTTCGATTAAGAAAAATATTCCGGTTGCTGCTGGTTTGGGTGGGGGATCTACTGATGCCGCTGCGGTTTTGAGGACCCTAAACGAAATCTTTGAGACCGGATTGTCGTTTGATGAACTGGCTCAAATTGGTGCCCAAGTGGATTCTGACGTTCCGTACTGTGTCTTCAGTCGAACCGCTCTGGTAAGTGGACGCGGGGAAATTGTGACGCCACTTAAAAAATTACCCAAAATGTGGTTTGTGTTGGCGAAACCAAACATCAGTGTTTCGACGCCCAGAATTCTTAAACAGGTCGCGACAACTCCGGTCAGCCATCCGCCGATCGATGAGTTGTTGGCAGGAATTGAAGATTCCGACTATGATCGGATTGCTGCAAATATTGGCAATTCTCTTGAATGCATCACATCGGCCAGCCATCCACAAATTGATACCTTAAAGTCCCGCTTAATTGAGTATGGGGCGGATGGTTCCCAAATGAGCGGCAGTGGGCCAACAGTATTTGGCATTTGCCGAACTGAATCCCGGGCCCACCGGGTTTACAATAGTCTCTCCGGATTTTGTCATGAGACTTATATTACTCAACCGGAATGCGATACTCATCCAGCATTTTAAATGACCATTACAGGGTTGCTGACAAAGCTTAAGTTTTGTTCAAGCAGCCCTTTTATTCTGCGGTCGGCAATTGACAAAAATTTAATTTAATCTAAACTAAAATAGTAATAATTACTTTTTACAAAGTTGTGGAGGTATTTTCATTTGAGTGAAACGTTAATTTCGGTTCAAAATTTATCGTTAAATTTTCCGAATCATCAGGTTCTCTCTAATCTGAGTTTTGACATTAAAAGAGGCGAGTTCCTGGGTGTGATTGGGGAAAACGGGGTTGGTAAAACCACCTTGGTCAGAGTCATCTTGGATCAGCTGAAACCCTCAGCTGGGAAAATTAAGATTAAAAGTGGCCTTAAGATTGGTTACGTTCCGCAATTTAGAAATGTGGATGTTGAATATCCACTGTCCATTAAGGACTTCATTTCCTTAAACTTCACAGGAATCAAGTTGCCATGGCTCTCGAGAAAAGAGAAGCAAAAGGTCCAAACGGTTATTAAACAGGTGAACCTTGAGCATATTTCAAAACGCCCGCTTGGACTTGCTTCCGGCGGGGAAAAACAAAAGGCATACCTTGCCCAGGCGCTGATAAACGATCCGGACTTGTTGATTTTGGATGAATCGACAGCCAGTCTTGATCCCAATACCAAGCGGGAACTGCTTGACGTGGTCCTTAAACTTAACAAGCAGTTGGGCTTAACGATTATCTTTGTTTCTCACGATATGCAAGTCATCCATGAGTACCCGGATCATTTTTTGTGGTTAACCAAAAATGGTTATACAACGGGTCCAATCAGCGAGCTTCATAATGATTCAAAGGAGGGCGAGTATGTTTAGTTTTGAATTTATGCGTAATGCGTATTTAGCAGGAACTTTAATTGCCATTGTTAGTGGTATTATGGGTGTTTTCGTGGTTGCCAGAAATATGCCTTTCATGACCCACACTCTGTCGGAAATTGGATTTGCCGGTGCGGCTTTCGGAATTTTTATCGGCTGGACCCCGTTAAACGGAATGCTGGCTTTTACAACTGTCAGTTCAATTTTAGTTGGTGAACTGAGTGGTGCCGTTCAATCGCGGCGGGAATCGGTGATTAGTGCAATCTCCGGGCTGTTTATCGGGCTGGGAATCCTCTTCTTGTCGCTATCCAACAAGAATTCGAGTTATGCTACCAACATTTTATTCGGGAGTGTGATTGGAATCAGTCACCAGGAAGTCATCCAGATGGCGACTTTATCAGTTCTTGTCCTGGTTGTTTTATTTTTTATTTTTCGAAATTTAAAGGACGATTCGTTTGATTCGGTTGGTGCAAAGACAAACCATATTCACGCTGCCCTTATTTCAATAGTCTTTTTGGTATTATTGGCATTCAGTGTCAGTGTTGCCGCCCAAATCGTTGGATCGTTGTTGATCTTTGTTCTATTGACGCTTCCGGCAGCCAGTTCCAAGTATTTTGCCCACAGTGTTATTTCAATGATGATGTTGGCGATTGGTTTTGCCATATTCGGGGTTTGGTTTGGACTTTACCTTGGGTACATCACAAACTGGCCGGTCACGTTCTTCATTGCCAGTATTGAAGCCGTTATATATGGATCTGCATTGCTTTATAATGCGATTGCCAACAAAAGTAAATAATTTTAAAACGTTACGACAATTTTCATGAAATTCCCCCTAAAGCCGAACATTTATGATAAAATCAAAGAGATATTACATAAACTCGAGGTGGAATTTTTGAAAGTAAGAAGAAGTGATCGACTGATCGATATGACCCGCTATTTGCTTGAACGGCCACATACACTTGTGCCGTTGACGTTTTTTGCGGAGCGATACGATTCAGCCAAGTCCTCGATTAGTGAAGACTTAACTATTTTAAAACGAACATTTCAAAACCGGGGGACCGGTCTGCTTGAAACAATTCCTGGTGCCGCTGGTGGGACCAGGTTTTTGCCGTACATTCTAAAAGAAGAAGCTCAAGAGGTTGTCAATAAACTGATTGAGGAGATGTCTTCGGACACCCGCTATCTTCCAGGTGGCTACGTGTACATGTCTGATTTATTGGGCAGCCCGGCAACCTTAAGACAGATTGGCAGAATTTTTGCCACCCAGTATCTCAATCAAAACGTGGATGCCGTCATGACGATCGCAACCAAAGGGGTTCCAATTGCCCAGAGTGTGGCCGATTTCTTGAACGTTCCGTTTGTGATTGTCCGTCATGATACTGAAATCACTGAAGGCTCAACCGTTAACGTTAACTACGTTTCCGGATCATCTACCAGAATTGAAAAGATGTCGTTGTCCAAACGCAGTTTAAAGCCGGATTCAAATGTTCTCATCGTTGATGATTATATGCGTGGCGGTGGAACCGTTGGCGGTATGATTTCAATGGTCGAAGAATTTGACGCCAATCTAATTGGTGTCGGGGTGGTTGCTGAAAGTACCGCTCCAAATGGAAGAACGATTGGTGACTATACGTCACTTATGAGAGTCGATGCTGAAAACAATACCGTTGTTTCACAACCTGGTAACTACATCGAAAAAATATTTAATTAAGCATTGGGGAGACAAATATAATGGCAACAAAAAACACAATAATATTGGCTGCGGGTAAGGGGACCCGAATGAAATCCAAACTTTACAAGGTTCTCCATCGACTTTGCGGTAAGACAATGGTTGATCATGTCCTGACAGCAGTCGAAAAGGCCAATATGGATAACATCGTGACAATCGTTGGCTTCGGTGCCGACGCTGTCCGTGAAAACTTGGGTGACAGAACCCAATATGCCGTTCAAGAAAAGCAGCTTGGAACCGGTCACGCCGTTTTGCAGGCAGAAAAGCTTTTGGGTAATTTGGATGGGATGACCATGGTTGTCAGTGGGGATACACCACTATTCACAACCAAGACCTTTGAAGATTTATTTACTTATCATCAAAATAAAAAGGCCAAGGCCACCATTTTGACTTCCAAGGCACCGGATCCAACCGGTTACGGCCGGATCGTGCGCAACGATTTGGGCATTGTTGAAAAAATTGTTGAACAAAAAGATGCTACCCGCGAAGAGCAGGCGATTGATGAAATCAACACCGGGGTTTATGTATTTGATAACCGGGCTTTGTTTGAGGCATTGCACAAGTTAACCAATAATAATGCGCAGGGCGAATATTACTTAACCGATGTCATTGAAATCTTGAAGGCAGAAGGCGAGACCATTGCCGCTTACAAGATGGATGATTTTGATGAGTCAATGGGTGTTAATGACCGGATTGCTTTAGCTCGTGCAACCAAAATTATGCGCATGAGAATTAACCGTCAACATATGATGGACGGCATTTCGATGATTGATCCTGAACGGACTTATATTGATGCTGACGTTAAAATCGGTTCGGATACGATTATCGAACCCGGCGTTCAGTTGAAGGGCAAGACGGTTATCGGTGATGACTGTTATATCGGTGCCAACTCGGAAATTCGTGATTCAATTATTCATGATCACGTCACCGTTACGTCATCGTTGATTGAACAATCAGAAATGATGGACCATTCCGATATTGGTCCAAACAGTCATTTACGTCCAGACGCCTTAATCGGCAAGCATGTTCATTTGGGTAACTTTGTTGAAATTAAGAAAGCTTCAATTGACGAAGGCACTAAAGTGGGTCATTTGACCTATGTCGGTAATGCCAAGCTTGGCAAGAATATCAATGTTGGCTGTGGTGTGATCTTTGCCAACTATGACGGGGCCCACAAACACGAAACCACGGTTGGTGACGATTCCTTTATTGGCAGCAATTCTAACTTAATCGCGCCATTGGAAGTTGCCGATCATTCGTTTATTGCTGCCGGATCCACAATTAATAAGACAGTTAATAAGTACGACATGGCGATTGCCCGTTCACGTCAAACGAATAAACCCGGTTATTATAAAAAGTTGCCATATCAGAAAGATTAACTCTGATTTTTAATTAAAACATTGTATAATTAAATTATTGAGAAATTGAGTTAACAAAAAACACATTGGAGGATCATATGGCTCAGCAATATTTTGATTCGAAACTAAAGATTTTCGCTCTTAATTCTAATCGTCCCTTGGCTGAGAAGATTGCGGAAACTGTTGGCGTTCCTTTAGGGAAAACTTCAGTTGATCGATTTAGTGATGGAGAAATCCGTATCAACATCGATGAAAGTATCCGTGGAGACAATATCTTCATCATTCAGTCGACCTCTGCTCCAGTCAATGACAATTTGATGGAACTACTGATTATGGTTGACGCATTGAGACGAGCTAGTGCGGGCACGATTAACGTCGTTATGCCTTATTATGGCTATGCCCGTCAAGATCGAAAAGCACGCTCACGCGAACCAATTACTGCCAAATTAGTAGCTAATATGTTACAAACTGATGGTGTTGACCGATTGGTTGCACTCGATTTGCATGCTGCCCAGATTCAAGGGTTCTTTGATATCCCGGTTGACCATTTAATGGGTGCACCGTTGCTGGCTGATCACTTTATCAAGCAAGGCTTCGGCTCCGACGACGTGGTTGTGTCACCCGATCATGGTGGTGTTTCAAGAGCTCGTGCTTTGGCCGAATTCTTAAAAGCCCCGATCGCAATCATTGATAAGCGTCGTCCTCGAGCAAACGTTGCCGAGATTATGAACATTATTGGTGATGTGAAAGGTAAACGCTGCTTGATGATCGATGATATGATCGATACTGCCGGCACCATTACCTTAGGTGCGCAAGCATTGATGGACGCTGGTGCCAAAGAAGTTTACGCCTGCTGTACGCATCCAGTGCTTTCTGGTCCGGCAATCGAACGAATCAAGAAATCGCCAATTAAACAATTGGTTGTGACTGATACCATTCAGCTGCCAAAAGAAAAGCACCTTGATAAGATTGAACAAGTTTCAGTCGGCCCATTGCTCGGGGATGCTATCAAACGCATCAACGAGAATAAGCCGGTTAGTCCATTGTTCAACAATCGATTCCGTGGTGCTGAGAATTAATGGTTGATTTGATTAAAAAATCTCCCGTTTGGTCTTCAGTCATTGCAGTCGTGATTATCAACGTCGTTTTAATTCTATTTAGAATGCCTCGAATGGTACTGGGGAATCTCGATTTCCTGGTTGGATTATTTTTAATCGTTTTAGGCTCGGTATTCATTGTGGGTGCAGGCCATCTGTTCACTGGCTGGCGGTTTCATATTCGTAAGAAGACTGACCTGGAAGCTGAAAATGATCCAAAGCATCCGAAAGCAAAGGATGTTGCGTCAATCAAGAATCAGCCGATCAAAGTTAACAAATATGCCCGCTATTGTTTGGGTGTCGGTGGCTTCTTGATTGTTCTGGGAATTGTATTAACTAGTATTTAAAAATAAATCATAAAAAAGACCTCAACCGGAATTAACCGGTTGAGGTCTTTTTGTCTATCGAAACTTTTATTTGTTGACATATTTGTTAATGGCAAATGCAACGCCGTCTTCAGTATTCGGTTTTGTAATGAATTGGGCAGCGTTCTTAACTTCATCAATCGCGTTTCCCATGGCAACCCCTAATCCGGCATAATCAACCATCGTTAAATCATTTCCCTGATCGCCGAGGGCCATCACATTATCTTTGGTTAGATTTAACTGATCGGCCAGTTCGCGAAGCGTCTTTCCTTTACTTGCCTGTTTGTTCATCATTTCGATGAAGAAAGGTTCAGTTTGAACGACGTACATGTTTTTCTTTAATTTATCCGGAAGTAACTTTTTGGCTCTGCTGATGTTTTCCGGAAAATCAACAAACATGGCTTTGGACATGACCAGGTTGCGGGGGATTTCTTCTGGTGATCGGAACTTGATTGGCAGTCGAACCAAAAAGCTTTCGGCGATTCCATATGGGTTGGTATCACGATTAGTCGTGTAAATACTGTCCGTCGTTTCAACTTGGTAATTGACATTCAGTTTTCGACTCAGCATTTCGGTTTCCAAGAAGTCGTCATAGGTGATTGTATGGTTAACCATCACATTTCCATCCAAAGTTTGAGCCATTGCCCCGTTAAAGGTGATTGCAAACTCATCGCTGCCACTAATTTGGAGCTTGTCCAAATATGGCTGGACGCCACTCAAAGGACGCCCGGTACAAAGCACAATCTTGATTCCTTTTTTACGGGCAGCAGTGATTGCGTCAATGGTTGGCTGGGCCAATTCGTTTTTTTCGTTTAAGAGGGTGCCGTCAATATCGATGGCAATGAGTCTGATATCCATGGAAGTTCTCCTTTAATTATTTAATTAATTGATCATTTCTGATATGGCTGTTGAATTCGTCATATTCCGGCTGGAATAAATCAACGTTTTCGTCAGGCTTCAAGATTTCTCTTGGGAAGAAGAAGCGGTTGTCACCGGTTTGACGATCTGAAATGGCTCTAACCAGTGGACTGACAGAAGATAATGAAACCAGCGTGCCATCTTCTTGCATCAAATGAATTTGTTTCTTATCGGCCTGATAGGCATCATATGGCAAATCAAAACTGTTATCGGTTGCGGTGTAGTAATCCGGATTGAAACCGGACTGTTCAATAATCTGTCGCAGACGGGGAAGTAAATCAACCGTCGATTTATCAAACTTCACGGACTTTAAAGGCTTTCGGTCAATGAATCGGCTGGCCAAATTACTCAAAATGTCGTCCGGGTATCGCTTCCAGTGAATAAAGTAGGTGTTCAACACGCCATCATCCAGTTGAAGATAATCGTCTAGATTAAAGTCGCCTTGGAAGAATGGCAGAAGCAGGTAAGGGGTCTGGGGATCTTTATGAACCTCTGAACTAAAAATGACTTTTGCCCGTTTCAGCAGCCGGTTCAAGACAACTTCCATTGATCGGGAAACCGGGTGGAAGTAAACCTGTTGATACATTTGGAATCGACTGACGATATAGTCTTCTACCGCGTGCATCCCGCTCATTTCAAAGCAGATGCCGTCTTTATATGGCCGCATGACTTCCAGGATTCTGGAAAGATCAAACGTCCCGTATTTAACACCGGTGTTGTAAGCATCCCGTAACAGGTAATCCATCCGGTCGGCATCGAGTTGACTGGAAATCATTTCGACAACCTGTTTATTCGGATAGGTTTTATTGATCACACTGGCGACCTTTTCAGGAAAGTCTGGACTGACCCTTCGTAAAACCTGGTTAATTTCCGTTGTGGGCGATGTTATGATCTCTTGGGTAATCTGTTCATGGTTGGTGCCAAAAATGTGCTCAAAGGTGTGTGAGTACGCTCCATGGCCAACATCATGCAATAGGGCAGCACAGAGGGTCACTAATTTTTCGGAATCATCCCAAAGACCGTCGCCGGGTTCTTTGGACATAAAGTTTTTCTGGAAGGATTCGATAATTCTTCTGGCAATTTCATAAACCCCGACAGAATGTGAAAATCGGGAATGTTCGGCGCCATGGAAAATTAACGACGTCGTGCCCAACTGGTGAACCCGACGCAGCCGCTGAAATTCGGTGGTGTTGATCAAGTCCAAAATGACTTGGTATTTAACGTAAACGTAGTTGTGAACCGGGTCTCGAAAGACCTTTTCTCTTTTTAATTGTTGATGTGCGTAATCCAAAAAATTGCCTCCTTAGACAATTGGTAATTGTTCATTTCTGAGTTGAATCTTGCGCAGCTGCTTGGCGCGTTCTTCATTGAACGCTTTGGATATCAAAAGATCCGAGCCGCTGGTTAAATCAACTGAAATGTTTTGCTGATTAACACTCGCCAAAAATTTATGTTCAACATCGCTGGGAGTAATATCTTCGAATCCCAACTTTTGAACAGTGGTCATGGTTGCTTTATTGACATGGGGAAATGTCCAGCGTGACTGAGAATAGGCATCAGCTGCATTGTAAAATGCGGCGACTGTTTGACTACGGGCATCCTGATCGCCGTTAACGCTTAGATACAGCATTAAAACAAGCGCGTTGGTTGTGCGCCGCTGGGCAATTCCGGCAATCTTTTGACCGTTGACGGACAAATCATATTTGCCGGGGCAATACGAATTGGTTATCTCATAACTTTTGATTTCCAGTTGTGGAAATGACATGCTGATGAGACCTTTGATAATCTCGTAAGCCTGGTCAATGGTATAAACGGTATCCGGTTGGGGAATGAATAATGAAATATTCAAGATTCCCGGATCACTGACAACTGCCAGCCCGCCGGAATTTCTTAAAAAGTAATCGTAATGGTTAGCGGATAAACTTTTCAGTCCGTCTGCCAGCTTAGGCAGGCGACGGTCGTTAATTCCCAATATTAAAGTCGGCTCGGCAGTCGTCCAAAAATGAATAAAAGGCGTCAGCCTGCGGTCGCAGATTTCCAGTAAAGCATTGGTATCCGCAAACGTATCAAGCTTGGTACTTTTAGAATATATTTGATTAATGACTGTAATCGGAACGTTTGTAAAAGACATTGTCCAACTCTCCATTTCATAAAGCAATCAATCTATTTAATTATAACAGACGTACTCAAATTAATAGGGAAAGTTATTGGAAATCCTCAAGCAAACATTAGTGCAAAAAGTGGTGGAGGGTTATATAATAAATAAGTTAGTAGTAGATGTTAAAGAAGGTGTATTATGGACAATTTAGCAACTGGCGTTCCAGTTCAAATTCATCTGGAAACAAATATTTTGCAGGAAGGTCAGAAATCAAACTTTGTTTTTGATGTCACCGGTCAATTGGTTAGAGTTGGCACAAATATTTATATCCGATATCAAGAAGAAACCGATAAAGGAAATGTTCCTGTGACAATTAAAATTACCGACAACGGTAACGTCAAACTTACCCGATCAGGGGAAAACAGACTGCAGCTGTTGTTTAGTGAAGGCAAGCGGATTGCTGCCCGATATCGAACACCGTACGGTCTGATGGATATTCAAACAGTCACTTCGGCATTGGATATGGAGATTTTGGATGCACCGCTTCGGGGAAGTATCGGAATCGATTATCTGCTGTATGCAGGGGATGCACTGTTGGGTAAATATAATATTAGATTGCAATTTACTATTTAATCGAGTATAGTAATTTTTAGACTGTTGTTAGACTGTTGAAAGGACGTGTACCAGTTTGGAATTAGAAGTCTTTAAAGGCCAAAACAAGAATGAACTATCGATGATCGAGGTCGCACACGCAATCTTGGCACAACGTGGAGACACCATGCCATTTGCTGATTTAGCCAATGCGGTGCAAGAGTATTTAGGCGATAGTAACAAAGAAATTCGTGACCGTTTGTCGCAATTTTATACTGATTTGAACATTGATGGCAGCTTTATTTCACTTGGTGATAATCTTTGGGGCTTACGAACATGGTACCCTTATGAATCAATTGATGAAGCAACTGTTCATACAGAAGAAGACGAGGATCGCCCTAAGCGTAAGAAGCGCCGTAAGGTTAACGCCTTTCTTGCCGATGCTTCCGATGATGACGATGTCATTGATTACGACGACGATGATCCGGAAGATCAAGACGATGATGACTTTGATGATGATTCTGACGACGATGATGATTCAGATGACGACTCAGAAGATCTTGGCAAATATAACAAAGATCTTCAAGACATCGATGACGACACCGATAACGATGATCTTCCCGATGGAATTGAGGGTCAACTTAACGAATTGAATGATGATGACGATTCAATGGATGATGACGATGATGATTTCAATTCAAAAGATAGCCATTAATTCTTGACTAATAATTAAAAAGTATGTATTATGTTTTTTGGGCCCCTTGAGATTTCAAGGACATCTGAACGATGATTAAATTGTTCCCTATTCAGTTTTGGATAGGGAATTTTTTTATTTGTGAATTCCCCGGCTAACGGCTAACTTGTAAGAGGAGAGGATTATATAATGACCAAATATATTTTTGTCACTGGTGGAGTTGTTTCATCCTTAGGTAAAGGAATTGTCGCAGCATCACTAGGCCGATTGTTGAAAAATCGCGGGTTAAATATTACTATTCAAAAATTTGACCCATATATCAACGTTGACCCGGGAACTATGAATCCATATCAACATGGAGAGGTTTTTGTTACCAACGATGGTACCGAAACGGACCTGGATCTTGGCCATTATGAACGGTTTATCGATAATAACCTGAATAAGTATTCCAACGTTACAACAGGTAAGATTTATGATGAAGTTCTGCGAAAAGAACGTCATGGTGATTACCTTGGTGCAACTGTTCAAGTAATTCCTCATATTACGGGAATGATCAAAGAAAAGATTATGCGGGCTGCCAAAGTTTCCGATGCAGAAATTGTGATCACGGAAATTGGTGGAACCGTTGGTGATATTGAATCACTACCATTCTTGGAAGCCATTCGTCAAATGAAAACCGAAGTTGGCGATGAAAATGTCTTCTACGTTCACACGACATTGATTCCATATTTGCGGGCTGCCGGTGAAATGAAGACCAAGCCAACTCAACACAGTGTTAAAGAGTTGAGAGGATTGGGAATTCAGCCAAACCTGTTGGTTGTTCGTTCTGAAAAGCCAATTACTGATTCAATGCGGAAAAAGATTTCATTGTTCTGTGACGTTAAGCCACAGGCCGTTGTGGAATCACTCGATGTGCCAACGCTTTACACCATTCCATTGAACCTGCAGAAGCAGGGGATGGATCAACAGATTTTGGATCACTTTGGAATTGACAAGCCAGCTGCCGATATGACTGAATGGAAGCAGTTGGAACACCATGTTCAACATTTGAAGCGAACAATCCATATTACCCTTGTTGGTAAATATGTCGGTTTGCAGGATGCTTATATTTCTGTTGCCGAGGCATTGAAGCATGCCGGTTACGTTGTGGATGCCGACATCGATCTTGAAATGCTTGATTCTGAAAAGATTACTCCCGAAAATGTTGACGAATTGCTGGCACCGGCTGACGGAATTATTGTTCCTGGTGGATTTGGCGATCGTGGTATTGAAGGAATGATCACGGCTATCAAATATGCTCGTGAAAAGGATATTCCTTATCTTGGTGTATGTTTGGGAATGCAAATGGCCTGTGTTGAATTTGCCAGAGATGTTCTTGGCTACCCTGATGCCAACTCAACTGAAATGAACCCACGAACTGAGCACAATGTGATTGACTTGATGGCTGATCAGGAAGATGTTCATGATATGGGTGGTACTCAACGACTTGGGGCTTATCCTTGCAAGTTGAAGCCAGGCACAGTTGCTGCCAAGGCCTATGACAATGCTGACGTGATTTCCGAACGTCACCGTCACCGTTATGAATTTAACAATGCCTACCGTGAAGCAATGGAAAAGAATGGCATGGTTATTTCTGGAACTTCACCAGACAATCATTTGGTTGAAGTTGTTGAAATTCCTAAGAACCGATTCTTCGTTGGTTCACAGTATCATCCTGAATTTATTTCCCGTCCCAACCGACCTGAAGGATTATTTAAAGGTTTCGTTGCAGCGGCAAATGATTTATACCTTGAAAAGAACAAGTAATTCTAACTTTTAATTGGGCAGTGGCAGTCAAATTTGCCACTGCCCAATTTTTGTAATAAGGTGTATTTAAGATTATCCTAACAGCGTTTCCATAGCGGTTAATCCTACCAACTTGTACAGAACAATTGTTTTAATTATTACAAATTGTATAATTCAAGTGTAGACCTTGTATTTTGCAGGTATTTTGGATAATATATTTCTTGACATGAAAAATGCGCGAATACAAAAAGTGAGGAAAGTTTCGATGAGTAAATTAATCATACACGGAGGGAAACCACTGTCCGGAGAAATATCAATCGGCGGTGCCAAGAACAGCACCGTTGCATTGATTCCGGCAGCAATATTAGCGGATACGCCCGTTAAGTTTGATTCAGTCCCAGACATTTTGGATGTTCACAATTTGATGTTAATTTTAAAATCGATGAACGTTTCGTCTGAGTTTAACGGTGACGTGCTAAAAATTGATCCAACTAATATTGTAGAAGCACCATTGCCAAGCAAAGCTATCAAGAGCTTGCGGGCATCATACTACTTTATGGGCGCACTGCTTGGAAGATTTCAGCGTGCAACCGTTAGTTTCCCTGGTGGCGATAACATCGGGCCGCGTCCAATTGATCAACATATTAAAGCCTTTAAGGCTCTGGGTGCTGAAGTGAGTGAACACGATGGCACCGTGACCATCAGTACCGGCCCAGATGGTCTCCATGGGGCCCAAGTCTTCTTGGATATCGTTTCAGTCGGAGCCACTATTAACACAATCCTCGCTTCTGTTAAAGCACCAGGTACGACGATTATTGGGAATGCCGCTAAGGAACCTGAAATTATTGATATTGCGACTTTCCTGAACAACATGGGTGCTAACATTCGTGGTGCCGGAACCGACGTCATTCGAATTGAAGGCGTGCCGACTCTTCAGGCTCGAACTACGCACACAATTATTCCTGATCGAATCGAAGCCGGAACTTATTTGTCATTAGCAGCCGCTGCCGGAAATGGTATCCTGATTACAAACATTATTCCCGAACATCTTGAGGCATTTGTTGCCAAGCTCGAGGAAATGGGCTGCGATCTGACCGTTTATGAAGACAGCATCTATGTTGGTGCTTCTCATAATCTGAAGCCGATTCGGATTAAGGTAATGCCTTACCCTGGATTTGCGACGGATCTCCAGCAGCCGCTGACACCGTTACTATTCAAAGCCAACGGTCGAAGTGTCATTATTGATACGATTTATCCTCAACGAATTAAACACATTACTGAGCTCAATAAGCTTGGTGGGAAAGTGAAATCCGAAGACACCGACGAAGGCATCATTGTTGTGGACCATTCACCGAAGTTGGTAGGGGCGAAGGTCCAAGCAGGTGAGATTCGTGCCGGGGCTTCATTAGTGATCGCTGGTCTGATGGCCAGTGGGACTACCGAAATCTGCCACGCCGATAATATTTTGCGTGGTTACGGGAATATTGTCGACAAACTCCGAGGAGTTGGCGGAGATGTTTCCTTGGAAGTTGAAGAAAGAGTAAATTGATTATTGATTGCCATTTTCATTTATGGTACACTAACAAAGTTGACTAATCGATAATCTCTGGGTCATCAAATTGATTCAGGGCAAAGGAGCGATATATAATGAAAAAAGGAATTCATCCAGCATATCAACAAGTTGTATTTCAAGATTCATCTACAGGTTTCAAGTTTATCTCAGGATCAACTAAAACCTCTGACGAAACTATCAAGATGGACGATGGCAAGACATACCCATTGATCCGTGTTGAAATTTCATCAGATTCACATCCTTTCTACACTGGTAAGCAAAAGTTCAACCAAGTAGATGGTGCCGTAGATCGTTTCAACAAGAAATACGGACTTTCAGACAAAAAGTAAGATGTTTAAAATTGAGGGCCTTCGGGTTCTCTTTTTTTATTCAAAAAATTTGGCACAGTGATTCATGGGTTAATTGATGATCCGGTTTTGATTAACATAAACGCGTGATGCCTGCACATTTGCCCACCGGAATTAAAGGGGGAAAGGGCAATCGGACCAACCAAACAAAACAACCGATTATCCCAAAGCTGGAATAATCGGTTGTTTTTGAATGTGGAAATCTTCAAAATTTGGTTTCCCGTTTATTTTGATTTAATGATAATATATTAAAGGTTCCGGTTAGCCTGTTTTCTGGCTCTGCGCATTTCTTTGGTGTTATTAAATACCAGGCTCAGGTTGATAACCACCAAAACGGCTGTGGAAATAAAGACGCCGGCATAGTCAAACGACGTTGCAACAACCGATCCAATCATCGGACCGGCAACGTTTCCCATTGCCTGAAACGACTGGTTCCAGCTAAACACTCGGCCAGTAACCTGAGGTGGCGTGTTTTTGGCTAAAATTGATTGAACGGCCGGGAGCATTGAGGCGTTGGCAACGCCGATCAAGAAGCGCAATCCGATTAACTCCCAGACATTGTTAACAAAGGCCATTGGAATGTAAACGGCGATTGCCAGAACAAATCCGACCATTAACACTCGGTCGGCACCAATTCGGTCACCCAAGCGGCCAAGCATTGGGGCAGCGGCCAATGTCGCAATTCCTGGGACAGCCGCGACAATTCCACTGTAAAACGTCGTAGCCGGGCTGTTATCCATGATTTGGCGGACGTATAATGCTAAAATTGGAACGATCGAATTATTTGCTGCCTGGATAATCATGGTGGTTACAAACATTCCAAATACCAGTTTGGCGCTGCCTAATTCACCAATCACGCCTTTGGTATCCAGCATCTTGGATTTTGCCACCGGTTTGAAATCTTCATGAACCATGAAGGCCGTTACGAGGAAGACCCCCATGAATAAAGCACCTGTAATGAAAAAAGTGACCCGGTAACTAAAGAACGATGCCAGGGTTCCACCAAGTAATGGGCCTAACAGCGCGCCAGACACGTTTCCGGTCACTAGAGTACCCAAGGCCTGACCACTACGCCGCTTGGGCACCTGGGTTGCAATGAGGGCGTTGGCGTTACTGATATAACCTGAGAAGACCCCCTGAAGGAGTCGAAGGCCGATTAACTGCCAAACATTGGTGACCAGGCCCATCAGGATAAACACGATCGCCATCCCGGCGGAAGCCCGTACCAACATGAGTTTTCTACCGGTGCGGTCAGCCAGTTTTCCCCAGAGTGGAGAAGCAATTGCGGTGACAAAATAACTTGCCGCGAATGCCAAGCCACTGTAAACACTTAGTTCGTTGTGAGTGAAATGTCCAAGTGAATCAACATAGAGTGACAAGAACGGCATGACTTCACTGAAGCCGATTCCTGCCATGAAAGTACCAAACCAGAGAACAGCCAAATTGCGTCTCCAGGAATTTGGGCCAACTTGTTTTGCTGCCAATTAAGTTCCTCCTTAAATGAGTGTTGTTCTTACATAAAAAATGAGTGTGTGGAGGTTGCTATGAGAAAAGGATTTCTCAAGAAATTATTGATTAACATTGTTTTTGTATTATTGATCATTGTTGCGTTGGGATTGATATTTAATCGCCAAATCAAAAATGAACTTATCAAATCCTATCATCCGACAATTACCAGAAAAACCGTTGTTCAAGCAGAACGCCGGGCAAAGAAACAAACACCCCGCCACAAGAAAAATGTCAGTTATAACTTTAAAAAGGTTAAATCACTCGACTTCCAGACTGCCGCTGAAGCACGGATGAATACCAATCGCCTTGAAGTCATCGGTGAAGTTCTTTTGCCGAAGTCGCATATTCATTTGCCAATCGGATTGGGCGTTGCCAACACAACGTTGGCTTTGGCCGCTGGAACGATGCGTGCCGACCAGCAGATGGGAAAGGGTAATTATCCGCTTGCCGGTCATCATATGGTGAACCCAAACGTCTTATTCGGGCCACTTTATTTTAAAACCAAGGTCGATGACCATGTTTATCTCAGCAATATGAAACGGGTCTACCAGTACAAAGTCTATCAACGGACTTTTATTGCCGCCACCCGAGTGGATGTCGTTCGCCAAACCAAACAGCCAATCGTGACTTTAGTCACCTGTGATGCTACGGGAGCCGGTCGATTGATGATTCGTGGAAAATTCCAGAAGAGCTATCGACTGACTAAAGCGACGCCAAAATTAAAACGAGCCTTATTGGGACCCGTCAATAATTAAACCGATTCAGTTTTAATCTTTTCCAGCCATTTAGGCAGAGTTTCTGATAACTGACGGTAAGTCCGACCGAATTTGTGGTCGAACCAAGGGTCGGGAATATCGGTTCCCTCTTTACCAGGAATGACATTGTAGCAAAGGTAGATTTTCTTTCGATCCGCCATTGGGGCGATTTGGTTGAGATAAAAGATATTTTGATTATCCATGGCGATGATATAATCAGCGTCATCGAAATCCTGCTTGGTGATTGGCCGTGATCTTTTGTCTCCAACCGAAAGTCCATGCTTTGCCAACTCAGCGACTGCTCCTGGATGAGGAGGGTTGCCTTTTTCTTCCGAGCTGATTGCTGCAGAAGAAACGTTAATTTTATTTTCTAGATGAGCATCTTGAACCATATGCCGAAACATAATTTCCGCCATTGGGGAACGACAGATGTTACCAAGACACACAAATAATACATTCGTCATTTTAATAACCTCACACTAATATTGCGTTAACAACCATGTTACCAATGAATTAAGAAAAGGGCAAACCTGTAAGAATTCTGTCTCAATTATAAGACATATAAACGTCTGGGTAGTACAATAAAGTTAGATATAAATATGGGGTAATAAAACAATGAAGGGCAATTTGATTTTTATAAATACGAATCCAATCTCCAACATGATTTTATCGTCAGGGATAACTGCGGCTGATTTTATTAACGGCTTGGATGAATTGCCCCAAAACATTATTTTACTAAACAATGATGAACAGGCGGCCAACGGATATAATTCACATTCCAAATTTAATTTAATTACCGGCACCGGTGAAATCCGAACTTACCTACTCAGAAATCCTGATCTGAAGAAAAAGTTTATTGATTTTGATACTGAAGACAGCGTCAATAATTTATCCCCGTTTGAAATTGCTGAGCTGTTATATTTAGCTCACATGGGGACGCCAATGGGGCGGCCGTTTTCATCCAAACTCAATAATCATTACATTTATCTCAGCCAGGATAATGGTACTATTCGTTCGTATTATAGACGATTTTCTGATTTTAATCATGTTTTGGAAATCGCTATGAAACGGAAGCTGCGGGAAACCCATAATACACTGCGGGTCTTTTTGAGACCACTGGCCATTAAGGACATTGATAAACCGATTATATTGGATTTAATCACAAAAGCCAACGACGGGTTGTTTATTTCGTTTGACGCTTTACGTGAACGATCACGGACTTATCATATTCCGCTACGAATATTGAAGGACCCGGATAAGGTTTCAATCATTATACGGACCAACACCGTTGATGAAAATACTTTATATGCGGGCGACCTGACCTATAATTTACAAACATCAAAATGGCATTTGGAATGGCAGAATCAAACGGCGGGTGTTTAGCCGTTTGATTCTTTGTTATAATTAAACATAACTATTTTAGATCTTACAGATTTTTCAAATTGGAGCGTTTAATAATGAAGATGACGATTGGCGAAATTGCCAAGGCAATTAATGCCAACACAGATAATTTCAACCAAGATTTATTAACCACAACGGTAACCGGAGTTTGTTTTGACAGCCGCAAAATGGTTGCAGGACAGCTGTTCATCCCACTGGTTGCCGAACACGACGGTCACGATTACATTGATAGTGCGATCGCAAATGGTGCCGCAGCCACACTGTGGTCAAAGGATCATGCCGACCGTTTGCCGTTGAAGATTCCTGCCTTGGTGGTTGATGATACCCTCAAAGCGTTTCAGAACTTGAGCAAGTACTATCTTGATAAAATCAATCCCCGGGTTATTGCAATTACCGGCAGCAATGGTAAAACAACGACCAAGGACATGGTGGCGGCGATTCTTTCAAGCAGCTTTCATGTGACGAAAACCCATGACAATTTCAACAATGAGATTGGTGTTCCATACACAATCCTGCAAATGGAATCCAACACCGAATTCCTGGTAGCTGAAATGGGGATGGACCGGCCGGGGCAACTCGACTTCTTATCCAACCTGGTTCAACCGGATGTTGCCGTGATTACCATGATTGGTGAAGCGCATATTGAGTTCTTTGGCACCCGGGATAAGATTGCCGATGCCAAGATGGAGATTACCCATGGCTTGAAGTCGGATGGCTACTTTGTTTTTGACGGTGACGAACCGTTGTTACAGCAGCGGGCCAAAAGCGTCGATGTCCGTCAATCAACATTTGGCCGGAATTCAGATAATGATGTCTTTGCGACAGATTCAAAAGATAGTCAGTACAGTACTGAATTCCACGTTAACTTGTGGCCTGACGTTGATTTCACGATTCCAATGATCGGTGATTATAACGTTAATAATGCCTTGGCAGCTATCTCTGTTGGCCGGATCTTCCAGATTCATCCAAAGATTATGGCCAAACAGCTTGCCAAGTTTGATCCCACCAAGAACCGTACCCAATGGCTTGTTGGTTCAAAGGGAGAACGGATCTTGAGTGACGTTTATAATTCCAATCCAACAGCTGCCAAAGAAGTTTTGATTGCCTTTAAAAACACGGATACCCAGGGTCGACGGATAGCCGTACTGGGCGATATGCTCGAATTGGGTACCCAATCAAAAGAGATGCACGCTTCCCTGGCAGAAGAAATTGACCCAGCGTCAATCGCCGTTGTTTACTTAATCGGCACCGATATGGCGGCCCTTTATGATAAATTAAAGCCGATCTACGCACCAGAAAATCTGCATTATTATCAAGCCGGCCAGATTGACCAGTTAACCGCTGATCTTGAGGCCGAACTGGCTTCCAACGATGAAGTAATGTTGAAGGCTAGCCACGGATTACACTTAGAAAACGTTGTCGCAAAACTGACCAAGTAAAGCAGCCGGCTAACAGTTGACTTGTTTCTCTTGCTTAATGTTATGTGACGGTGTAAACTAAAAAGGTTATTTTGTAATAAATGATTGTAGGTCAAGTGGCCAACGCGTTAAGGAAAACGGATTTTTTCCAAGTTGGCTGTGGAACCTTGATTGTTTCAATTTAGGAGGAAACATATTTGAAGTTTAGTGAATTAGGATTATCAGACCACTTATTATCAGCAATTTCTAAAAGTGGTTTTGAAGAAGCAACGCCAATCCAGGCCGAAACCATCCCAATGGTTCTTAAAGGTGAGGATGTTATCGGTCAAGCTCAAACTGGTACTGGAAAAACTGCCGCATTTGGTTTACCAATCTTACAGAAGATTGATTTCGACAATCCAAATGTTCAAGCCCTCATTATTTCACCAACTCGAGAGCTGGCTATCCAGACACAAGAAGAAATCTATCGATTAGGAAAAGATGAAAAAGCCAAGGTTCAAGTTGTTTATGGTGGAGCAGATATTCGCCGTCAGATCAACGCATTGAAGGGCCATCCACAGATTGTGGTTGGAACACCAGGCCGAATTCTTGATCATATTAGACGTCATACTTTAAAGTTAGAGCACGTTAAGACATTAGTTTTAGATGAAGCCGACGAGATGTTAAACATGGGATTCCTTGACGATATCGAAGATATTATCAAGCAAACTCCTAAAGAACGTCAGACTTTGCTTTTCTCTGCAACCATGCCAGCCCAGATTAAACGAGTAGGGGTTCAGTTTATGACTGATCCTCATCAAGTTACAATCAAGGCTAAAGAATTAACAACTGATTTAATCGATCAGTATTATGTACGAGTAAAAGAATACGAGAAGTTCGATACAATGACTCGTTTCTTTGATGTTCAAGATCCTGAAGTTACCATCGTCTTCTGTCGGACTAAGCGCCGTGTTGACGAAGTTGCCAAAGGATTACAGGCCCGTGGCTACAAGGCTGCCGGCCTTCATGGTGATTTAACTCAAGCCCGCCGGACTCAGATTATGCAAGAGTTCAAGGCAGCTAAAATTGATATCCTGGTCGCTACCGATGTAGCTGCTCGTGGGATTGATATTTCCGGTGTTACCCATGTTTATAATTATGATATTCCTCAAGATCCTGATGGATATGTCCATCGTGTTGGTCGTACCGGCCGTGCCGGTAAGCATGGTGTTTCAATCACCTTTGCCACACCAAACGAAATGGATTATCTTCGTGAAATTGAGAAGTTAACCAAGGTGCGGATGCTGCCTTTGAAGCCACCTACAATTCAGGAAGCCTTTGTTGGTCAATTAAATTCTGCTGAAGAAGATATTGCCAAGTTAATCAAAAAGACGAATACTGATAAATTTGAGAAGATGGCTGACAAGCTGCTTGACGAGTATGAAGCAACTGATTTGGTTGCTGCCTTACTTAACGAAGTCACTCGTGACAACGTCAAAGTTAAGATTACGCCAGAACGCCCATTGTCACGTCATGGCCATGGACATGGTCATGGTGGTCATCGCAACGATCGTCGCGGTGGCGGTCATGGTGGTCATTACAAGGGTTCAAAGAACCGTCGTAATGGTGACCGGAGCAACTCTGGTCGAAATCGTGGTCATCACGAAAGCAGCAATGATCGTAAGCATTCTGACAAACGTTCAGGAAGCAATAACAAGAAACGTCGTTTTACGATTAAAAATAAGTAAATATCATTTAGGATTGTGCGATAACAGCACAATCCTTTTTA
Source organism: Lentilactobacillus kefiri (assembly GCF_009739535.1). GTDB lineage: Bacteria > Bacillota > Bacilli > Lactobacillales > Lactobacillaceae > Lentilactobacillus > Lentilactobacillus kefiri. The sequence goes on along the minus strand of NZ_CP029971.1, from coordinate 51,396 downwards.
TTTTATGGTAAAATTATTGTAACTTTTTGTTTTGCGAGGGACCTTTAATGATAGCAGGAATTGGAATTGACGTGACTGACATTAGACGAGTGGTCGCAGCGGTTGAACGTAACGAACACTTTATGCAACGGGTTTTAACGGATGACGAAATTCAACAGCTGGATAAGTTATCCGATAAGCGCAAGTATGAATTTATTTCTGGTCGTTTTTCGGCCAAAGAAGCATACTCCAAGGCTTATGGCTCCGGCTTGGGTTCACAGGTCAGATTTCATGATTTATGTATTTTGAATAATCCTGACGGAAAGCCGGTCTTTACCAAGCAGCCGTTTGATGGGAACGCATTTGTATCGATTTCTCATACCGATGATATTGTGGTTACCCAAGTAATTTTGGAGAATCGGGGATAGATGATGGCAGTTGGAAATTTACGCAACGCTCAATTAATAATTAATTTAAAAGCAATTTATTCAAATATCAAGCACGCCAAAGAACGGCTTGATCCAGACACAGCACTCTTCCAAGTCATTAAAGCTGATGGATACGGTCATGGTGCCATTGCTGTTGCCAAGGTTGCTGAAAGGGCCGGTGCTTCCGGCTTTTGTGTTGCAATCTTAGATGAAGCATTGGAATTAAGACAGGCCGGGATAACGAAGCCCATCTTAGTTTTGGGGATAACCGATCCCGAATTGGCTCAGGTTGCCGCCAACCAAAACATTTCGTTAACAGTTGGATCAAGCGCTTGGCTTAACCGTGCCGGTCAATTACTGCAAAACAGTCAATTAGATGGCAAGTTAAACGTTCATCTTGCCTTGGATACAGGAATGGGCCGGATTGGATTTCAAACCGCTGATGAACTGGAAGAAGCACTCGGGGTGCTGAAGCAACATCCTTCAACAATGAATTTTGAAGGAATTTTCACCCACTTTGCAACAGCTGATAGTCCCGATGATTCCTACTTCAAATTCCAATATCAGAATTTTCAGGACTTTATGGCCGTTGTCAAAAACAAGCCAAAGTACATTCACGTGGCTAATTCAGCTACCAGCCTCTGGCACAAAGTTTGCGGCGGCAATATGATTCGCCTTGGAATCTCTGCTTACGGGCTCAATCCTTCCGGCGGGGAAATTGCCAAGCTGCCATACGAACTGCAGCCGGCACTGTCCTTTACGACTGAAATTGATTTTGTAAAGTATGTTAAAAAAGGTCGTTCAATCGGGTATGGTGCGACTTACACTGCTGACAGTGATCAGTGGATTGGAACTGTTCCGGTTGGCTATGCGGATGGGGTTCCCCGAGCAATGCAGGGCTTCTCCGTTTTAGTCGACGGACACAAGTGCCCGATTGTTGGGCGGGTATGTATGGATCAATTTATGATCCGGCTGCCTAAGAATTATTCGTATGGCACCAAAGTCACCATTATTGGTAAATCCGGTGATCTGGAAATCACGGCTGATGATGTCGCAGATTACTTGAAAACCATCAGCTATGAAGTGATTTGTGGGTTCAGTTCACGAATTCGAAGAAAATATTTATGATTTTTCTCTGATTTCATGGTATATTAGACAGTACAGTAATCTTAAACTATAGGGGAAATATCATGGAGAAAGCAACTAATTCAAAGCATTTTTCAGTTATGATCAATGATCGAATTGCAGATCGCTTGGAGCAGTTCAGCTCAACAGTTGGAATATCCGAGAATGCAGCGGTTGAAATTGCAATCAACTATTTTTTTGATGATCCCAAAGTCATTGATGGCTTAATGAAGGGGTATCGTGAGATGGGTAGTTTAAACCGTCAAATCAGCAATGACTTTTCTTGCTGTGAACAAGACGCTGATATCCATTTAACTCAGTATCGTCAAAGATTACGGAATTTACAGTAATGTAAGTTATGATGATGGGAGGTATGAGGGTGACTGACGTTATTTTTAAACGTGGAGACATTTTTTATGCTGATCTATCACCAGTTGTTGGTTCCGAGCAGGGTGGTATGCGACCGGTTTTGATTGTTCAGAATGATATCGGCAACCATTACAGCCCGACCGTCATTGTTGCAGCGATTACCGCTAGAATTTCCAAGCCAAAGATGCCAACACATGTGGGAATTTTAGCTAGGGATGGCATCGAACGAGATTCGGTCATTTTACTCGAGCAAATTAGAACGATTGATAAGCAGAGACTGAAGGACAAGGTGACACACCTTGATCCTTCTATCATGAGTAAAGTCGATAAAGCAATAAAGATCAGCTTGGGTTTAGCTAAGGGCTAGTGACGGATCAAAATACATAAAAACATCACGCAAAGCTTTAATTAACTTAAAATAATATGTTTCGTAAAAAAGAGGACATCCCATTTGGGATGTCCTCTTTTTTAATACTGTTTAATGATTTGGCTAATTCTTTTCTTCTTGTAGGTTTTCAACTTCAGGTACTCGGAATTCTTTTCGTTCAAGGGCGGCAATAATTCTGTTCAATCGATCCTGATCGACTTCGGCAGGAAGTGTGAACATGATTCGATGAACAAGTTCGCCTTCTTGGGCGTCCAATGAGATGACACTGGCAATGCTCGTGTATTTAGTGATAATTTTGGCAATTTCTTCAAGATCACCACGTTCACCGCCGGATACAACGGTCAGTACATAACTTCCAATATTGACGTTCCAAGACTGAGAAAGCATATCCAATAAACGGGTATGAGTTAAGATACCATAAAAGTTGTTTCTTTCATCCAAGACAGCAATGTATGGTAAATCTTTAATTGAGAAGAATACTTGAAAGAAGGCTGAATTCACGTTGATGAATTTAGTTGCGTTTTTCAAGAGAGTGGTAACGGGAAGTGACATATCTCCACCACGTGATTTGTGACGGTAAATATGCATTTTGTAAATATTGCCACGGAAGATCTTACCGGTTTCATCAAGAATTGGCACACAACGATAACCTGAATCTTCGAGAGTCTGTAGTGCTTCTTCCAAGGTTGCGTCTTCTTTGATCGTAACTAATCGTTCCTTGGGCTTTACTAATGTTTTTAATAGCATGTTTAATTCCTCCAACTTAACCTGTATAAGACTATGATAACATAGGCAAATTTATAAAAGAATATCTAGAATTGAATTATTCTCATTATTTTCTAAATAAATGAGAAATTACGCTTGGGTGATCCCTCATCAAAGATGTGCAAGTGGCTGATAGCCTTATATTGGCAAACAAAAAGCCATGGACAAACTAGATTGTCCATGGCTTCATTTATTAAACACAATGATTAAAGTTGTGCCATACCATCAGCAGTGGTCTTTTGCAAAGTTTCTGCAGAAGCCTTCATGCTGGCAGCTTCTTCGTCGTTAAGTGGAACCTCAATAACTTTTTGAATACCAGATGCATTGACAACGGCAGGTGAGCCGATGTAAACATCGTGAAGGCCATATTCACCATCCATTGGTGCACCAACGGGTAATACGGTATTTTCATCATGCAAGATTGCTTTTGAAATTCTCATTAAGCAGGTTGCAACACCATAGAATGTTGCGCCTTTTCGGTTGATAATTTCATAAGCCTTGTGACGAACTTCGTCTTCAATTTGCTTCAAGTCATCCATGGATAAGCCAGCTTCTTTGGCAATGTCCAAGAATGGACGGCCACCGATTTGGGCAGCTGAATATGCAGCAAATTCTGAATCACCATGTTCACCCATAATGTAAGCACTAATTGATTGTGGGTTGATTTGTAATTTCTTGCCCAAAGCAACTTGAAGTCGTGAAGTATCCAATGATGTTCCGCTTCCAAATACACGGTTCTTTGGGAAGCCTGAGAACTTTTGAGCTGCATAAGTCAAGATGTCAACTGGGTTGGCAGCGACAACGATAACACCCTTAAAGCCTGAATCAACCAAAGGTGAAATGATTGATTTCATGATCTTGAGGTTTTTGTTAACCAAGTCAAGACGGGTTTCACCGGGCTTTTGAGGAGCACCGGCAGTAATAATAGCAAGGTCTGCGTCGCCACAATCCTTGTAGTCACCTGAATATACGTGCTTTGGGGAGGTGAATGCTTGTGCATCTTCGAGGTCTAATGCATCGCCCTCAGTTCGTTTTTTAACAACATCAACGATCACAAACTCTTCGGCGAGTCCTTGTTGCATCATTGCATATGCATATGATGAACCTACGGCACCGTCACCGATTAAAGCTACTTTTTGGCGTTTCAAAGTCAAAAAAATCATCTCCAAAATATTAATGTATTCCACTTGGAACCATAGCAATTATAGCATGGATATGAATCCGTATTCACGCATTAACAATTTTTAATTTTATGGTCTGTGGAAATCTTGAAAGCTTGGTAGATATGATATAATCTGTATGTTAATTAATTTTCCAGCAGCTGAACAGCCTTTGTTCAGCATTTTTCTGTTGGAAGAAATGTGAGGATGAACCAAATAATGAAAATGATCGTTGGATTAGGAAATATCGGGCCACAATATGATGGCACCAGACATAACACTGGTTTCATGGTGGTTGACCAATTTGCCAAAAGTCATGATATCTCAATTAAAACTCGTAAAATGAATGCCAAGTATGGATCCGGCTTCGTTAATAACACTAAAGTGCTTGTGGTTGAACCCACGACATTTATGAATGATTCAGGATTGGCTGTTCGGCCATTGATGAACTACTTTGATATTCCAGTGGAAGATATCATTATTGTTCATGATGATATGGATCTTCCAATTGGTAAGATCCGGATCAAAGATAAGGGATCAGCTGGTGGTCACAACGGTATTAAAAGTATTATTGCCAGTGTCGGCACTGAAAACTTTGATCGAATTCGAGTTGGAATTGATCACCCGGACCATGGTAATACGGTTGTTAATTATGTTTTGGGCCGATTCAGTAAGGATCAGGCCCCAGTATTTAAGCAGGCAGCCGACCATGCAGTGAATGCCCTTGATGACTGGATCGACGGCATGTCAATTCCGGATTTGGAAAATCAGTATAACTAACGAAAGGATACCTACTTTGAAGTTAGATCAATTACTCACAACAATCCCTCAGTATTCTCAACTGGTTTCAGCTCTTAAGAAGGGCAGCCGTCAATTAATTACCGGAATTGGCGGGTCAGCACGAAGCCTATTGATTGATAATTTAATTCATTCGACTGACCGACCAACAGTTGTAGTGGTTGACTCGTTATTTCATGCTGATCAGCTGGTGAACGATTTATCAAATTTGCTGGATGATGACCAATTATTCGAATTTCCAGTTGAGGAAATGGGGGCTGCCGAATTGGCAACCAGTTCGCCGGAATATAAAGCTCAGCGGGTGCTTGCTTTGGACAAACTCGCAAGTGGAGAGCCGGCAGTCATTGTCACTTCTGTGTCCGGTATCAGAAGACTGGTCCCCGCAAAGGAACAGTTTCAACAAGCTAAATTAACTATTAAGATGGATGGCACCTATGACCTTGAAAAGCTAAAACTTCAGTTACATCAAATGGGCTACGTTTTTCAAAAAATGGTTGCCGCACCCGGTGACTTTTCAATTCGGGGATCCATTCTGGACATTTTCCCGTTGAACCATCAAGATCCGGTTCGAATCGACTTCTTTGATACAGATGTTGATTCGATGAGGACGTTTGACGTTTCCAACCAACGGAGTATTAAAAATATTGAATCCATCTCTGTGTTGCCGGCGACTGATTTGTTGATGAACGACGATCAGCGAAAGGCGGTTGCCAAGCAATTGTCTAAACGACTGATTGCCGAAACGGCCAAGCTGGATGAAAAAGCTGCCAAGAAATTAAAGGGCAATTTGGAACCCCAAATTATGGATCTGCAGAATGGTTTGAGTGATCCGCGTTGGTTACTATTTGCAGATGCCATTTATGACAAACAATATTCTTTGCTGGACTATCTGGACGACGATGGGGTGGTTGTCTTTGACGATTACACCAGAATTACCGATACTGCCCGTCAGCTTGAAAGCGACGATGGCGAATGGTTGGCTGATAAGATCAAACACTATGAAGTATTGAAGTCGACAACTTACACCAATGATTTTAAAACGGTCTTTAAAGCCAATAAGCATGCCACGTTGATCCTTTCCCTGTTCCAAAAAGGGATGGGCAGAATGAAGCTTGACGCCGTTGTTGATATTACGGTTCGGCCAATGCAGCAATTCTTCTCTCAAATGCCGATGTTAAGAACCGAGATTTTACGTTGGCAGAAGATGAAACAGGCCGTTATTATCATGGTTCATGATGAAAAACGCCTGGCAAAGGTTGCTCAAACCCTTAATGATTTTGAAATTACCGCTACCCAAACAGATAAGGACCATTTATTGCCAAATGAAGTTCAACTGATTTCCAGTAACCTGGATAATGGTTTTGAATTGCCACTGGCAAATTTGGTTATTATCACCGAAAAAGAAATGTTTGGAACGGCCACAAAGAAGCGGCCACGGCAAACAACGTTTAATAACGCGGAAAGAATTAAAAGTTACACGGATTTGAAGCCCGGTGACTATGTTGTTCACGTTAACCATGGAATTGGCCGGTATGAAGGCATGAAAACCATGGAGGTTGACGGCAAGCATCAGGACTATTTAACAATTGATTATAAAGATAACGCCAAGCTCTTTATTCCGGTTACCCAGCTTAATTTAATTCAGAAATACGTATCTTCCGAGGATAAGCATCCCCGAATTAATAAGCTCGGCGGCAGTGAATGGGCCAAGACCAAAGCGAAGGTTGCCTCAAAAATTGAGGATATCGCCGATGAATTAATTGATTTGTATGCTAAACGAAGTGCAGAAAAAGGGTATGCATACCCGCAAGACGATTCAATGCAGGCCGAGTTTGAAGCCGCTTTTCCATACAGCGAAACGCCTGATCAGTTACGAAGTGCAACTGAAATTAAGCGGGACATGGAAACCGAACACCCAATGGATCGCCTGTTGGTTGGAGACGTTGGTTATGGTAAAACCGAAGTTGCCTTGCGAGCAGCATTTAAAGCAATTGAAGTCGGCAAGCAGGTCGCATTCTTGGTACCTACAACTATCTTGGCTCAGCAGCATTATGAAACAATGCTTGACCGATTTAGAGATTATCCAATTACGGTGAGAGTCCTTTCACGGTTTCAAACGACCAAACAGGTTAGAGAAACCCTTGAGGGATTAAAGGACGGCAAAGTCGACGTGGTTGTTGGAACTCATCGATTATTATCAAAAGACGTTAAGTTTAATAATCTGGGCCTTTTGATTATTGATGAGGAGCAGCGATTTGGTGTTAAGCACAAGGAACGGATCAAGGAGATGCGATCCGATGTCGATGTTCTGACGTTAACTGCAACCCCAATTCCCCGAACACTTAACATGTCAATGATGGGGGTTCGGGATTTGTCCGTCATTGAGACGCCACCATCCAACCGATACCCAATTCAGACTTATGTGATTGAGCAAAATGCCGGCACAATTCGTGAAGCGATTGAAAGAGAAATGGCTCGTGGCGGTCAGGTATTTTATCTGCACAACCGGGTTTCTGATATTGAAAAGACGGTTGAACAAATTAGTGCACTGGTTCCTGATGCCCGGGTTGGATATATTCATGGGCAGATGTCCGAAAATGAAATGGAAGATATTTTATATGATTTCATTAACGGCGAATATGATGTCCTGGTCACAACCACGATCATTGAAACCGGAGTCGACATTCCCAATGTAAATACGTTATTCGTTGAGAATGCCGACAGAATGGGGCTTTCACAACTCTATCAACTGCGTGGCCGAATTGGCCGAAGCAGTCGGGTTGCATACGCGTATTTCATGTACAAACCCAACAAAGTTTTGACGGAAATTGGGGAAAAGCGTTTGGAGGCCATTCGTGATTTTACTGAATTAGGTTCAGGATTCAAGATTGCGATGCGTGACTTGTCAATCCGAGGAGCTGGAAATCTTCTTGGAAAACAGCAACATGGATTTGTTGATTCCGTTGGGTATGATCTTTATACTCAGATGTTATCCGATGCGGTTGCTAAAAAGCGTGGCAAGGGCTTTGAATATCGAACCGATTCGACAATCGAATTGGACTTGGAAGCCTATCTTCCAAGTGACTACATTCAGGATAATCAACAAAAGATTGAACTCTATAAACGAATTCGACAGATTGAAAACGAAGATCAACTTCACGAAGTCGAAGATGATTTGATTGATCGGTTTGGCGACTATAGTGAGCCGGTTGCAAATCTGCTGAAAATTTCTCAGCTGAAAATGTATTCTGACTACGCATTAGTCGACAAGATCCACCAGGACCAGCCTAAGATTGTGATCACATTTTCTTCACGTGCCGGAGCAGAATTCTCCAGCAAGGAATTGCTTGAAGCCATCGCCCAGACAAAGTTTCGGGCAACAATCAATACTGAAAATGACAAATATCAGATTCAACTGACCGTTCAACCAAACATGACAAAGTGGTTGGATGGATTAATTGCGTTAGTCAAACAACTGTCAGATACCCGGCATAAACATCGAGCTGGCGGCAAGGTAAAGAGTAATGAAAAATAGTTCGAGAAGACAACTGGTTTTGAAAGGAACACTGCTTTTGACAGTTGCGTCGTTTATCGCGAAGATTCTAAGCGCAGTTTACCGGATTCCTTTTCAAAACATGGTTGGCAATATTGGCTTTTATGTTTATCAGCAAATTTATCCAATCTACGGAATCGGGATGACATTTGCGTTAACCGGGCTTCCGGTTTTTATATCAAAACTGGTCGTTGACACAAAAGATGAAAACGAAAAAGCAGCGCTGGCATTTAAAATCCAAAATATCTTGCTTGTTATTTGCCTGCTGATTTTTTGCTTTTTACAACTTGGCGCTGGGTTCATCGCTCAAAGCATGGATGATTACCGGCTGGCACCTGTGATCCGTTCCGTTAGTTGGATGTTTTTATTCATCCCGTTTTTGTCGACTTGGCGCGGATACTTTCAAGGTAAAATGGAAATGCGGCCAACGGCCTATTCCCAAGTCATTGAACAAGTTGTTCGGGTGTCGGTGATTCTGTTAGTTGCATACTGGGCAGTTAAATCTGCGGTTAACCCGTATCACATGGGTCAAATGGCGATGTTATCGGCCCCTGTGGCCGGTGCCTGTGCCTTATTGGTCATTGGTATTTGGCTGAAACGTTATCACCTCCCAGCCGGGTTTAAGCGGCATTCAGTCACACTTAACAATCCCGTCTTGGTCAAACGGATTCTCCTTGAAGGCGGAACGCTTTGTTTGGTTTCTGCCGTAATGCTGATGCTTCAGCTGGCAGACTCGTTTTCAGTTGTTGCCGGTTTGCAAAAATACGGCTATTCACTGATGGCGGCTCAAAATATTAAGGGAATTTATGATCGATCACAGACACTGGTTCAGCTGGGGCAGGTTTTTAGTATTGCATCGGCCACGGCAGTCCTGCCAGGTCTGGTATTGGCCAATAAGCGTCACCAAAATATTACTTTCCAGCACATTGCGGCAACCAATCTGCGAACCAATTTGGCAGTTTCGTTGGCAATGACCGTTGGATTGGCGGCCTTGATGCCACAGGTTAACCGTTTGCTATTTGCGTCTTCCGAACTTAACCTAACTATCAGTCTGTACTGCGTCAGCATTATTTTTACAGCTGTTTTAATGACGTACAATGTGATTTTGCAGAGTAAAAACAGTTACTTAAAGACGATGGTGTCAATCATTGCCGGCTTTTTAACCAAGATTGTCGTTAACCAATTTTTCATCGGCAAAATCGGAATTGTTGGTGCAAGCTTGGCAACCCTGTTAAGCTTAGTGATAATGATTGGATTAATGAATGTGTTGAGCAGGGATGAACTTGCCAAGCTGATTTCTTTTAAGCAGATCGGAAAACTTGCGATCATATTAATTGCGATGGCTGGTACAGTGAAGCTGATTGCTTGGGGATTGGCGGCTGGAATTCCGATGACCAATTTAAGAATTGAAGCCTTGGTGATTTCTTGTATTGCCATTCCGGCAGGTATCGTTGTGTTTTTTGCCGGCTGCGTTTTACTCAAAGCCTTTACTGTTCGTGAATGGCTGGCGATTCCAATGGTCGGTAAGTTTTTAAAAATTAAAGGAGTAACAACTCATGAGAATAGATAAGTTTCTAAAAGTGTCGCGGATTATTAAACGTCGGTCGGTTGCCAAGGAAATTGCTGATAAGGGGCGGATCTTTATCAATGGCCGCACTGCCAAATCATCAACCGAGGTCAAGCCAAACGATGAAGTTGTGATTAAGTTTGGTAACAAGACCCTGACCATCTTGGTTAAGGAATTGTTGGACACAACCAAGAAAGATGATGCCGAAAGAATGTATGAAATTACATCAGAGGATTACGAACGAGATTTTCGAAAAGAATAGATAATCCTTCACAAAATGACCGGAATATGTCTGGTTCACCTAGACAAATGCTGATTTGTTGGTATAATTTATCTAGAACGTGCGAATGATCGGGGGATTTGGCATGCAGCAACAAAATGGGAAAGTAAAGAAGCTCGACAATGATTTTACTCGGCGTCGAGAGATTGAATTGAATAATTCTAAGGTTACGGCCGTTTTGTCAAATCGACGAAAAAAACGGGCGTTGATTATTATTGCCATTTTTGTGTTCTTTGCCTCAATCTTCTTGGTTCAAATTGTTCGTGCAAAAGTCAACTATGCTGATGTTCACGTCCAAATTGCTCGTGAGCAAAAGAATTTGGCCAACCAAAAGGCCAATAATAAAAAGCTGAAGTCACAGGTTTCTCAGCTTAATGATAAGAGTTACGTGGAACAGATTATTCGCGATCGATATTATTACACAAAACCCGGGGAAACAGTTTACAGTTTTCCCAACAAAGCACCGAAAGATGTTAATGATTATGATGTAAAATAAAACCAGTGATGTTTTTCATCACTGGTTTTATTTTGACAATGGCTGGCCGACATAATTTAAAATATGATATACTGGTAACATTACAACATGGGAGGAACATTTTTTTAGATGGCAATTGAAGTTGGAGAAAAAGTTAACGGTAAAGTTTCCGGAATCACAAATTTTGGTGCATTTATTGACTTAGGTGATCATCGAACCGGGTTGGTTCATATCAGCGAAGTTTCTGACGGATTTGTTAAGGATATTCACGACGTCTTGAAAGTCGGCGACGAGGTTACCGTTAAGGTCCTCAAGATTGAAGGCAATAATAAGATCAGCCTTTCAATCCGTAAAGCGCAGGATAATCACGAACACGAGGAATCCAGACACGAGAATCATTCCCACAGAAACTTCCATGAAAACAATCATGAAGGACATGAGAATCACGGCAATCATGGTAACCATGAAGGTCACGGATCTCGTTCTCGCGGTGGTAACTATGGACATAACAATCATTCAAACAACCATGAAGAAAGTTTTGATGATATGATGTCCGGCTTCTTAAAAGAAAGTGAAGATCGGCTTTCAACTCTTCGTAAAAATACTGAAGGTAAGCGAGGCGGCCGAGGCGGTCGTCGAAGTTAAAATGAATTTGATGATTAAATAATTGTTTAGTGGCTGGAGGCAAGAATATTGCTGCCGGCCATCTTTGTTTTATCAGGGATGATTAGTGGAGGCAGCTCATGAATTTGCAGAGTCGATTTAATTCATATGTTAGAAGTGCAAATTGGTGGCACGCCGGTGACAAGGTTGTCGTTGCCGTTTCAACCGGGGTCGACTCGATGACGCTCTTGTTTCTGTTAATGCATTTGCCAGTAGATATTCGACCAACAATTATCGTGGCTTACGTGGATCATCAGCTGCGGGCCCAAAGCCACGTTGAAACCCGTTATATAAATGATTATTGTCAATCTCACAGCATCAAGCTGGAGCAAGCTGTTTGGCGGACAGACTTACATCCCGAGTCAGGGATCGAGTCAGCTGCCCGTCGTTTCCGCTATCACTTTTTTCAGCAGGTGCTTGATAAAGACGATGCCCAATATCTGTTAACTGCCCATCATGGGGATGATTTGATTGAGACGGTCTTAATGAAGCTTACCCGTGGCGGTCAGCTGCCATCGCTGGTTGGCATCCATGAAGCGCGTGGCTTTGCCGGCAAAACGCTCATCAGACCGTTACTTGGGTTTAGCAAGCAGCAGATACGGGAGTTTGCAGCTTCCAAACAAATTAAGTGGTACGAAGACGCGACAAATCAAGAATTATCATTTGAACGTAATCGGATTCGTCACAAGGTGGTTCCGCTGTTGAAGCAGGAGAACCCGCAGCTACTGGCACATGTCCATGATTATTCGATTCAGTTATCGGATAGCATGGAGGCGTTGGCGACACTTGTTGAACCGATATTGACGCGGGTGGCAAATTTCGACAATCCACAAACAGTCAAAGTTGATCTTCAACAGTTAAAACAGTACCCGAAAAGTGTGGGTAAACAAGTGATGCAACAGTTGTTGGATCATCGGCTTCACGTGCCGGATGTTTCGATGGCGCAGTTAGCTGCCATTATCCATCTGATCGATCAGGATCAAAAACCACAGGCAAAATTAAATTTGGCTAATCATTGGCGGGTTCAACGGGAATATCAAACATTGATAATTTCCAAAGAACCACAAATTTTCCCATTGAAGTCTGAAAAAAGTGCGCATCTTATGGTAATATTAGACAGATGGTATTCACTGAATTCTTCCCAAAAATTTGGTGTCTTTTCCAAGCAGCAGACATTATCCGCAAGTCGGACGTCAACGTTTTATTTAGACGATGCCGACCTGCCTTTACAGGTCCGTTCAGTTGAGCCGGGCGACAGAGTGCTCCTGCCTCAGGGCAGGCACCAGAAAGTTACCAGGGTGCTGATTAATGCCAAGATTTCAAACGACCAAAGAAAACACATTCGGGTCCTGGTCACAAACAGGAATACCGTTCTATCAGTTTTGGGGGTTAAGAACTCCGTCACGCTTCCTGGTAGCGAAGGGGCAAAACCCTATTTATTAACTCAAGTTCCAAGGAAATAATATTTGAAAGAAAAGGAATAGGTAATGAATAACGACATCTTAAAGGTACTTTACAGCAAGGAAGAGATTGACAACGCCTGCAAGAGTTTGGGTAATGAAATCTCTAAAACGTATGCGGGAAAGACACCCGTTGTAGTTGGCGTGTTGAAGGGTGCAATCTTCTTTATGACCGATATTGTCCGGGCAGTTGATTCATATATGCAGATTGATTTTATTGATGTTTCCAGTTACCACGGTGCGACTGAATCATCAGGAACTGTCGAGCTGCTGCAGGATATTAATACCAACATTACCGGCCGCGATGTCTTAATTGTTGAAGACATCGTTGATACCGGCAGAACACTGAAGTTCCTGCTTGATACGTTTGCTGATCGCGGCGCCAAATCAATTAAGGTTTGTACGTTGCTGGATAAGCCCGCTGGCCGAAAGGTTGATGTCAAATCGGACTTTACCGGTTTTAAAGTTCCTAATGAATTTGTGGTTGGTTATGGTCTTGACTATGATGAAAAGTACCGTAACTTGCCATACATTGGTGTCTTAAAGCCAGAAATTTATGCAAACAAATAATGGTCAAAAAAGGTCAAGTGTGTTAGTATTTTGACTATCAACATGAAAATATATAGTTTTGAGGAGGACGTTGATGAACTCGAATAAAAATGGGCTTTTTAAAAATAGTCTATTTTACATTGTCATATTTCTGCTGATAATGGGAGTTATTTATTTCTTTAATGGAAATACTAACCAAACCACATCACAGGAAATTCAATCAAGTCAGTTCGTTAAGAATTTGAAGGATGACAAGGTAAAAAGCTTTTCAGTACAGCCAAACGGCGGTGTTTATAAGGTAAGTGGTACTTATAGACAGGGTCAAAAGGTACAGGTACAATCTGGGCTGATTGGTGGTAACCAAACTCAGTCAAAGAATGTTACCAAATTCACCACCACTGTCCTCGAGAACAACTCCTCAATTGCTGAAATCACCAAGGCAGCTCAATCTAACAATGTTAAGATGAATGCCAAACCTGAAGAATCAAGTGGCTTTTGGGTAAATCTGCTGGTTTACGTATTACCACTATTGTTGTTTGTTTGGTTCTTCTATATGATGATGGGCCGAGCTGGCGGTCAAGGCGGCGGAAATGGCAAAGTGATGAGCTTTGGCAAATCCAAAGCTAAACCAGCCGACAGTAAGCAAAATAAGGTTCGATTCTCAGATGTTGCTGGTGAAGAAGAAGAAAAGCAGGAACTTGTAGAAGTTGTTGAATTTCTTAAAGATCCAAGGAAATTTACAACTCTAGGTGCCACCATTCCACATGGTGTCTTACTAGAGGGGCCTCCTGGTACTGGTAAAACTTTGCTTGCCAAAGCGGTTGCCGGTGAAGCCGGTGTACCTTTCTATTCAATCTCCGGTTCTGATTTCGTTGAAATGTTTGTTGGTGTTGGTGCCAGCCGTGTTCGTGACTTGTTTGATCAAGCCAAGAAAGCCGCTCCTGCCATCATCTTCATTGATGAAATTGATGCCGTTGGTCGCCGTCGTGGTGCTGGAATGGGTGGCGGTCACGATGAACGTGAACAAACCCTTAACCAATTACTGGTTGAAATGGATGGATTTAGTGGTAATGAAGGTGTCATTGTCATTGCTGCTACCAACCGTGCCGATGTTTTGGATCCAGCCTTGACTCGTCCAGGTCGATTTGACCGGAAGATCTTGGTTGGCCGTCCTGATATCAATGGTCGTGAAGCAATCCTGAAAGTTCACTCAAAGAACAAGCCATTAGCAAGTGATGTTGATCTTCATGAAATCGCTAAGCAAACTCCTGGATTTGTTGGTGCCGATTTGGCCAACTTGTTGAACGAAGCTGCATTACTTGCTGCCCGTCGTAACAAGACGCAAATTGATGCCAGTGACTTGGATGAAGCTGAAGATCGGGTTATTGCCGGACCTGCCAAGCGTAACCGAGTCATTTCCAAAGAGGAACGGGAAACTGTTGCCTACCATGAAGCCGGCCATACGGTTGTTGGATTGGTTTTGAATGACGCTCGAGTCGTTCACAAGGTAACAATTGTGCCTCGTGGTCGTGCCGGTGGATACGCAATTATGTTGCCTCGTGAAGACCAACAATTGATGTCTAAGAAAGATGCAATGGAACAAATTGCCGGTTTAATGGGTGGTCGTGCTGCCGAAGAAATTGTGTTTAACTCACAGTCTTCAGGTGCTTCCAATGACTTTGAACAGGCAACCAATATTGCTCGGGCAATGGTTACTCAATATGGTATGAGTAAGCGACTCGGCCCAGTTCAACTTGAGAATCCTGCCCAGGATACTTATGGCCCAAGATATTCTCAAGAGACTGGTGCTGCGGTTGACGAAGAAGTTCGTCGTTTAACCAATGAAGCTCATGATACTGCTAAGAAGATTATTGAAGAACATCGCGATAAGCATAAGCTGATTGCGGAAGCATTGCTTAAGTACGAGACCCTTGACCAGAAGCAAATCCTGTCTCTGTGGAATGATGGCAAGATGCCAGACAGTTCCGACAAGAGTGAGTTCCCAAGTGAACGTGCTGCTACTTTTGAAGAAGCAAAGCGTGAATTGGAACGTAAGGAAGCTGAACGTCAGGCAGAATTGGAAAAAGATCACGGTTCTGATAATCAGTCCACTGATTCAACTGAAAATGGATCTGATGACTCTGAAAAACCAGATGATGTTTCCAACAATGAATCAACCAAAAGATCAAAATCATGACAATGATGATAACATTTAGTTGAATATTTCAAAAATGAGTTTAGGGTAGAATTATCTCTAAGCTCGTTTTTATTTTTAGGATGAGGTGTAAATTTATGGATGATTATTTAGTCAAAGCCACAACCAGTGATGGCATGTTCAGAGCGTATGCTGTGAACGCCAAAAAGTTGGTTGCCACTGCACAAAAAGATCATGATACCTGGAGCGCATCATCAGCTGCTTTGGGTCGGACTCTGGTTGGAACAGTGATGCTCGCAGAGTCGGTTGAAAAGAACGGGGAAGCCGTTACTGTCAAGATTGATGGGAAAGGTCCCGTTGGCCAAATTGTCGCTGACAGCGACTCAAATGGTCACGTGAAGGGGTATATTCAGAATCCTCACGTTCACTTGCCGTTGAATGCCAACCATAAAATTGATGTTGGCAAAGCAGTCGGAGTCAATGGCTTTATTGAAGTCAGCCGGGCTGCCGAAGGTGAAGATCCTTATACAGGAACCGTTCCGCTTGCTTCCGGTGAGATTGGTGACGACTTTACTTACTATTTGGCTCAGTCAGAGCAGATTCCATCTGCGGTTGGCGTTTCAGTGTTTGTAAATAATGATAATTCGATCGGTGCCGCCGGTGGATACCTGATTCAAGTTTTGCCTGATGCAACTGACGATGCGATTAATAAAGTGATTGAACGGATTAAAGAAATTCCGATGATTTCGGAGTTGCTATTGGACAACCAAACCCCTGAGGATATTTTGGAATTGATATTTGGCAAGGGTAAGCTTCATTTTCTGCAGACTGTTCCGGTTGAATTCTATTGCAATTGTTCCAAATATAAATTTGGCAGAGATCTCGAAGGGATGCCGGTACCTCAATTGGAAACAATGCTCAAAGAAGATAAGGGGATCGATGTCACTTGCAACTTCTGTGGGAACAAGTACCATTTTGGTGAGGATGAATTGACTAAGATCATTAAAGTTGCCAAGGCAAAAGGTCATAAATAAAGTTGGCTATTTATTTCTATGAAAATGTGATAGGATAACTTACGGAATTTCACAATTAGTAATTGAATTTTGAGGTGAAAGAATGGAATGGAATATTGGTAATGTTACGATCCCAAATCAAGTCGTAGTAGCGCCGATGGCCGGTGTCACCAACTCTGCTTTTAGAATTATCTGTAAGGAGTACGGTGCAGGTCTTGTCGTTTGTGAAATGATCTCAGACCGTGGCATTATGTACAAAAACAAAAAAACGTTGGATATGATGTTTGTGGATCCCAAGGAACACCCAATGAGTATCCAGATTTTTGGTGGGACTAAAGAAACATTGGTTCAAGCTGCCAAATTTGTCGACCAGAATACGGCTGCCGATATCATCGATATCAATATGGGCTGCCCGGTTAACAAGGTTGTCAAAACCGATGCCGGTGCTCGCTGGCTGCTGGATCCCAAGAAAGTTTACGAAATGGTTTCTTACGTGACCGATGCCGTTAAAAAGCCGGTTACCGTCAAGATGCGTACTGGTTGGGATAAGGATCATATTTTTGCTGTGGAAAACGCGCTGGCAGCTGAAAAAGCTGGAGCTTCTGCTTTGGCAATGCATGGCAGAACCAGAAAGCAAATGTATGAGGGCCATGCTAATTGGGACATTTTGAAGCAGGTTGCAGATGAAATCCATATTCCATTTATGGGGAATGGTGATGTCCGCACACCGCAAGATGCTAAGAAGATGTTGACCGAAGTTGGTGCCGATGCCGTTATGATGGGTCGAGCAGTCGAAGGAAATCCCTGGATTTTGAAGCAGACCACCCATTATTTGGAGACTGGTGAATTATTACCAACCCCAACCCCAGAACAAAAAGTTGCAACTGCCAAAGAGCATTTGCATCGCCTTGTTGAGTTGAAGGGTGATTATATCGGCTCACATGAATTCCGTGGTCAAGCATCATACTATTTAAAGGGAATTTCTCATTCTGCCCGGACCAAGGTTGCACTGACAAATGCATCAGGTGAAGCTGCGATGGACGATATCTTTGATGAGTTCCTTGAAAAAAATGAACAGAGAAAAGCACGTCAGCACCGGATAGCACAATAAATTCGGTGTTTTTTGTGTTATGATTAAATAGTAAATTTTCATTTAGGAGGTTTCACAGTGGCCAAAGAAAAAGAAATGAATGATCAGATGATCGTCCGTCGTCAAAAGATGGAAGAATTACGCAAGGAAGGAATCGATCCATTTGGACATCGGTTTGTACGTACATATCTTGCTGAACAACTTCACAAAGATTTTGATGATGAAGATAAAGATGAATTGATTAAAAAGGACAAAAAGGTCACCATTGCCGGCAGAATGATTGCTAAGCGTGGTAAAGGTAAGGTTGGCTTTGCCGATCTTAAAGACCGAACTGGAAAGATTCAAATTTATGTTCGTAAGGATATTGTCGGTGATGATGTTTACCATATTTTCAAACGTTCTGATATTGGTGACCATTTAGGTATTTCCGGTCAGATTATTAAAACTGACATGGGTGAGTTAACTGTTCGAGCAGAATCAGTTACTTTCTTATCAAAAGCTTTACGACCACTTCCCGATAAGTTCCATGGTTTAAAGGATAAAGAGCAACGTTATCGTCAACGTTATCTTGATCTGATTTCCAACCAAGATAGTTTTGACCGCTTCTTAAAGCGGACTAAGATTATCACTGCTGTACGTAAATACCTGGATTCCAACGACTACCAAGAAGTTGAAACCCCTGTTTTGCATAATTCAGCTGGTGGTGCCAATGCGCGTCCATTTATCACCCATCACAATGCTTTGGATATTGATCTTTATTTGAGAATTGCATTGGAATTACATTTGAAGCGTTTGATTGTTGGTGGATTGGAACGAGTTTATGAAATCGGCCGAGTATTTAGAAATGAAGGAATGGATACTCGCCATAATCCTGAATTTACAATGCTTGAATCATATGTTGCCTATTATGATTTCCATGATGTCATGGATGAAACTGAAGGTATCTTTAAGGCCGCAGCTGCTGCTGTTACGGATGACAACATTGTGACCTACCAAGGAACCAAGGTTGATTTGAATAAGCCATTTAAACGCCAACACATGGTTGATGCAATTAAGGAATACACTGGAATTGATTTCTGGAAACCAATGTCAGATGACGACGCTAAGAAATTGGCTGACGAACATCATATTCACTATGAATCATGGTGGAAGACCGGTCATATTATCAACGCTTTCTTTGAAGAATTAGTTCAACCTAAGCTTGTAGACCCAACATTCATTTATGGTCATCCAGTTGAAATTTCTCCATTGGCAAAAAAGAATGCCGATGATCCAAGATTTACGGATCGTTTCGAACTCTATATTGTCCAGAGTGAATTTGCTAATGCCTTTTCAGAATTAAATGATCCAATTGATCAACGTCAACGATTTGAAGCTCAAGTTGCCGAACGTAAGGAAGGTAACCAAGAAGCTGAAGGAATTGATGAAGATTACATTGAAGCTCTTGAATATGGTATGCCACCAACAGGTGGGTTAGGTATCGGAATGGATCGATTGGTTATGCTTCTAACAGATGCACCTTCCATTCGTGATGTCATCTTGTTCCCAACTATGCGTCCCGAAGACAATACAAATAACTAGTATTTTACTTAAAGCAATCCAATTTTTGGATTGCTTTTTTTGTTGCAATTTGGTCTCAGACAGCTTGATTATCTTGCAATACTTTGATCAGATAGACCAGTTCAACTTTTTTGCGATTCATTTTGTTTTTATACTTGACGAATGGATGAAAGTTCGGTATATTTATATATGCTGATTTGAACGAGTGACACAACGAAACGTTTCATTGAGAAAAAGTTTTTGTTGACTCTGGTTGATCAGCGTGGTACTATTAAATAGTTGTCGCGAGAGAGGAATTATTTCTTCCGACAACGATGTAGACCTTTGAAAACTGAACAAAATTTTCGACAAACAAATGTGCAGGGCGCTTCGATCTTTTGATCGAGGCCAAACATTTGCGAAGTCAATTCGTAATAACAAATAATAAATTTAAATCATGAGCTATAACAGGCTTATCATTTTAAAACATTTTAAGATGAGAGTTTGATCCTGGCTCAGGACGAACGCTGGCGGCGTGCCTAATACATGCAAGTCGAACGCGTTTCCGTTATTGATTTTAGGTGCTTGCATTTGAATGATTTAACACGAAACGAGTGGCGAACTGGTGAGTAACACGTGGGTAACCTGCCCTTGAAGTAGGGGATAACACTTGGAAACAGGTGCTAATACCGTATAACAACCAAAACCACATGGTCTTGGTTTAAAAGATGGCTTCGGCTATCACTTTAGGATGGACCCGCGGCGTATTAGCTTGTTGGTAAGGTAATGGCCTACCAAGGCAATGATACGTAGCCGACCTGAGAGGGTAATCGGCCACATTGGGACTGAGACACGGCCCAAACTCCTACGGGAGGCAGCAGTAGGGAATCTTCCACAATGGACGAAAGTCTGATGGAGCAACGCCGCGTGAGTGATGAAGGGTTTCGGCTCGTAAAACTCTGTTGTTGGAGAAGAACAGGTGTCAGAGTAACTGTTGACATCTTGACGGTATCCAACCAGAAAGCCACGGCTAACTACGTGCCAGCAGCCGCGGTAATACGTAGGTGGCAAGCGTTGTCCGGATTTATTGGGCGTAAAGCGAGCGCAGGCGGTTTCTTAGGTCTGATGTGAAAGCCTTCGGCTTAACCGGAGAAGTGCATCGGAAACCAGGAGACTTGAGTGCAGAAGAGGACAGTGGAACTCCATGTGTAGCGGTGAAATGCGTAGATATATGGAAGAACACCAGTGGCGAAGGCGGCTGTCTGGTCTGTAACTGACGCTGAGGCTCGAAAGCATGGGTAGCGAACAGGATTAGATACCCTGGTAGTCCATGCCGTAAACGATGAGTGCTAAGTGTTGGAGGGTTTCCGCCCTTCAGTGCTGCAGCTAACGCATTAAGCACTCCGCCTGGGGAGTACGACCGCAAGGTTGAAACTCAAAGGAATTGACGGGGGCCCGCACAAGCGGTGGAGCATGTGGTTTAATTCGATGCTACGCGAAGAACCTTACCAGGTCTTGACATCTTCTGCCAACCTAAGAGATTAGGCGTTCCCTTCGGGG
The DNA here is from genome assembly GCF_009739535.1 of Lentilactobacillus kefiri. GTDB lineage: Bacteria > Bacillota > Bacilli > Lactobacillales > Lactobacillaceae > Lentilactobacillus > Lentilactobacillus kefiri. Next base: position 30,480 of record NZ_CP029971.1, on the reverse strand, counting down.
ACAGAATGACAGGTGGTGCATGGTTGTCGTCAGCTCGTGTCGTGAGATGTTGGGTTAAGTCCCGCAACGAGCGCAACCCTTATTGTTAGTTGCCAGCATTCAGTTGGGCACTCTAGCAAGACTGCCGGTGACAAACCGGAGGAAGGTGGGGATGACGTCAAATCATCATGCCCCTTATGACCTGGGCTACACACGTGCTACAATGGACGGTACAACGAGTCGCGAAACCGCGAGGTCAAGCTAATCTCTTAAAGCCGTTCTCAGTTCGGATTGCAGGCTGCAACTCGCCTGCATGAAGTTGGAATCGCTAGTAATCGTGGATCAGCATGCCACGGTGAATACGTTCCCGGGCCTTGTACACACCGCCCGTCACACCATGAGAGTTTGTAACACCCAAAGCCGGTGAGGTAACCTTCGGGGACCAGCCGTCTAAGGTGGGACAGATGATTAGGGTGAAGTCGTAACAAGGTAGCCGTAGGAGAACCTGCGGCTGGATCACCTCCTTTCTAAGGAAAAACGGAATCCTGCACATTGTCGAAAGTTTTGTTTAGTTTTGAGAGGTCTACTCTCAATTCGTTCTTTGAAAACTAGATAATATTAATTTTCTGTAATAATTTTTTGAAATTGTATTTAATATAATTTCAACCGAGAACACCGCGTTATTTTGAGTTTGTTAACTAGAAAAAAATCGCAAATACTCAATTAACTTTGCATCACGTAGTGATGTACAGGTTAAGTTAAAAAGGGCGCATGGTGGATGCCTTGGCACTAGAAGCCGATGAAGGACGGGACTAACACCGATATGCTTCGGGGAGCTGTACGTAAGCTTTGATCCGGAGATTTCCGAATGGGGAAACCCAGCAGCTTTAATCAGCTGTTACTATATCGTGAATTCATAGCGATATAGAGGTAGACGTGGGGAACTGAAACATCTCAGTACCCACAGGAGCAGAAAGAAATTTCGATTCCCTAAGTAGCGGCGAGCGAACGGGGAACAGCCCAAACCAACGAGCTTGCTCGTTGGGGTTGTAGGACTGAACATTTGAGTTACCAAAGTTGTTGATAATCGAACAATCTGGGAAGGTTGGCGAAACAGGGTGATAGCCCCGTAGGTGAAATCAATGACCCTCAGTTCAGGATCCTGAGTACGGCGACACACGTGAAACGTCGTCGGAATCCGGGAGGACCATCTCCCAAGGCTAAATACTCTCTAGTGACCGATAGTGTACCAGTACCGTGAGGGAAAGGTGAAAAGCACCCCGGAAGGGGAGTGAAATAGTTCCTGAAACCATGTGCCTACAAGCAGTTAGAGCCCGTTAATGGGTGATAGCGTGCCTCTTGTAGAATGAACCGGCGAGTTACGGTAACATGCAAGGTTAAGGTTTAAAAGCCGGAGCCGCAGCGAAAGCGAGTCTGAAATGGGCGTTTAAGTATGTTGCTGTAGACCCGAAACCAGGTGATCTACCCATGTCCAGGGTGAAGGTGCGGTAAAACGCGCTGGAGGCCCGAACCCGTGTACGTTGAAAAGTGCTGGGATGAGGTGTGGGTAGCGGTGAAATTCCAAACGAACTTGGAGATAGCTGGTTCTCTCCGAAATAGCTTTAGGGCTAGCCTCGGACGTAGAATCATGGAGGTAGAGCCACTGTTTGGACGAGGGGCCCGTCATGGGTTACTAAATTCAGATAAACTCCGAATACCATTGATTTTTATCCGGGAGTCAGACGGTGAGTGATAAGATCCATCGTCAAAAGGGGAACAGCCCAGACCACCAGTTAAGGTCCCTAAATATATGCTAAGTGGAAAAGGATGTGGAGTTGCATAGACAACTAGGATGTTGGCTCAGAAGCAGCCACCATTTAAAGAGTGCGTAATAGCTCACTAGTCGAGTGATTCCGCGCCGAAAATTTACCGGGGCTAAGCATATTACCGAGACTGTGGACTTGACCATTAGGTCAAGTGATAGGAGAGCGTTCTAAGGGCAATGAAGCCAGACCGTAAGGACTGGTGGAGCGCTTAGAAGTGAGAATGCCGGTATGAGTAGCGAAAAATCAGTGAGAATCTGATTCACCGAATGACTAAGGTTTCCTGGGGAAGGCTCGTCCTCCCAGGGTTAGTCGGGACCTAAGCCGAGGCCGAAAGGCGTAGGCGATGGATAACAGGTTGAGATTCCTGTACTAGTTGATTATGTTTGAGCGATGGAGGGACGCAGGAGGCTAAGTTGTGCATCCAGCTGGAAACGGATGTTTAAGCCACAAGTCAGTCAAAGAGTTAAATGCTTTTTGGCGGGTTGACAAGTGGTGATGAGGACCGAAATTTAAGTAGGGAAGCAACCAACGTCACACTGCCGAGAAAAGCTTCTAGTGAGTAATCAACTACCCGTACCGCAAACCGACACAGGTAGTCGAGGAGAGAATCCTCAGGTGAGCGAGTGAACTCTTGTTAAGGAACTCGGCAAAATGACCCCGTAACTTCGGGAGAAGGGGTGCTGTGCGCAAGCACAGCCGCAGTGAAAAGGCCCAGGCGACTGTTTATCAAAAACACAGGTTTCTGCAAAATCGTAAGATGACGTATAGGGGCTGACGCCTGCCCGGTGCTGGAAGGTTAAGTGGATGAGTTAGCTTCGGCGAAGCCCAGAAATGAAGCCCCAGTAAACGGCGGCCGTAACTATAACGGTCCTAAGGTAGCGAAATTCCTTGTCGGGTAAGTTCCGACCCGCACGAAAGGCGTAACGATCTGGGCACTGTCTCAACAAGAGACTCGGTGAAATTAAGATACCTGTGAAGAAGCAGGTTACCTGCGACAGGACGGAAAGACCCCATGGAGCTTTACTGTAGCTTGATATTGGGTGTTGACACAGCTTGTACAGGATAGGTAGGAGCCATTGAGGCCGGAACGCTAGTTTCGGCAGAGGCGTTGGTGGGATACTACCCTCGCTGTGTGAACACTCTAACCCGCGCCACTAAGCGTGGCGGGAGACAGTGTCAGGTAGGCAGTTTGACTGGGGCGGTCGCCTCCCAAACAGTAACGGAGGCGCCCAAAGGTTCCCTCAGAATGGTTGGAAATCATTCAACGAGTGTAAAGGCAGAAGGGAGCTTGACTGCGAGACAGACAGGTCGAGCAGGGACGAAAGTCGGGCTTAGTGATCCGGTGGTACCGTATGGAAGGGCCATCGCTCAACGGATAAAAGCTACCCTGGGGATAACAGGCTTATCTCCCCCAAGAGTCCACATCGACGGGGAGGTTTGGCACCTCGATGTCGGCTCATCGCATCCTGGGGCTGTAGTCGGTCCCAAGGGTTGGGCTGTTCGCCCATTAAAGCGGTACGCGAGCTGGGTTCAGAACGTCGTGAGACAGTTCGGTCCCTATCCGTCGCGGGCGTAGGAAATTTGAGAGGAGCTGTCCTTAGTACGAGAGGACCGGGATGGACATACCGCTGGTGTACCAGTTGCGCCGCCAGGCGCATCGCTGGGTAGCTACGTATGGATGAGATAAACGCTGAAAGCATCTAAGTGTGAAACTCACCTCAAGATGAGATTTCCCATTCCTATATGGAAGTAAGACCCCTGAAAGATGATCAGGTAGATAGGTTGGAAGTGGAAGTGCAGTGATGTACGGAGCGGACCAATACTAATCGGTCGAGGACTTAACCAAGTAGAAATGGTGTTCAAGGTACAGAAAATTAATATTAGCTAGTTTTGAGAGAACGAAGTTCTTTCAAGGAAAAATAGTGTGGTGGCGATAGCCAGAAGGATACACCTGTTCCCATGCCGAACACAGAAGTTAAGCTTCTGCACGCCGAGAGTAGTTGGGGGATCGCCCCCTGCAAGGGTAGGACGTTGCCACGCGATTATTCCGGCATAGCTCAGTTGGTAGAGCACCTGACTGTTAATCAGGTTGTCGACGGTTCGAGCCCGCCTGCCGGAGCTTTGTCGAAATGCTAACTTAATTGTTAGCATTTTTTGTACCATAAACATTTGCCGACTTAGCTCAGCTGGTAGAGCATCGGTATCGTAAACCGAGGGTCACAGGTTCAACTCCTGCAGTCGGCATAATTATGCAAATTAGAAGAAATATTAAAATTAGGAATGCTGTTAAATGGGCATTCCTAATTTTTTTAATTTATAAAAACGTACTAGAAAGTATTAAAATATAAATAATAACGGGCAAATAACGGCCAAACGGGCAGAAGAAGTTTAACCTGATACAGAGTAAAATAACAAAATAAAAACGGAACCTTATTAAAGGTTCCGCTTAATTGGTATAGTTTCATCATGAGAGGAAAGGTTATCTAACTCTTCACGAATCTGTTGATCGTTTTTTGCTTTATATTCATCCATTAAATAGGAATAAATCTTTGTTGTTGTGGATACGTCAGCATGGCCTAAACGCTTAGAAATGATGTAAATGTCAATTCCTCGAGATAGTAGGTAAGCTACATGTGAGTGTCGTAAAGAATGAAAGTGGAAGCCCTGTTTTTGAATCCCTAAGTCTTTTAGTATAGAACGCAACTTTTTATTAACGGCAGAGGATGATGGAATGGATTTATATTGATTAACAAAAATTAGTTCTCCATTATTGTGATCCTTCAAGATCTTTAATGATTTCAGCAATTCGTCATTAACTGCAATGATTCGATTTGAACCAGCCGTCTTGGTATCTTTGAATCCACCGCCTTCGGATGAATTCCAAGATTTAGTAATGCTAATCGTTTTAAAATTAAAATTAACGTCATTCCAAGTTAATGCTTGAATTTCCCCCAAGCGAGCACCAGTTAAAACGGCCGTCAGGATCATAAAAGTGGAGGTAAAGTGATAGTTTAAGTGATTCTCCAAATAAGCGATGAGACGCTTAATCTCAGCCACGTTGAGGTATTCCACATGCTTATCACGTGACTTATCATAAATAAGACTGACTCGCTGGGTGAAATCTTTATGAATCAGATCGTCAAGAACGGCATTTTGAACAGTTGCTCTAATCAGTGAATTAACTTTATAAACAGTATCTTTTGCATGAGAATGACCATAGAAGTTAATAAATGCTTGATATTGTGGTCGGTCAATACTTTTTAAAGTAACATCACCGAAATAATTATGTAATACTCGACTAGTTATTTTATAGCGATTCTTAGTCTGATTTTCAATCTTAGGCTCTTTGTACGTGTGATAAAAATAGTCAAAATAGTCAGCAAACTTAGGATCTTTAGGAACGAGATCCAAACCATTGTGGATATCGATTTCTAATTGACTCGCAAATAGTTTTGCAGCTGATTTAGTTCTAAAGCCGCTCTTAGTTTTCTCATGTTCCTGACCATTGGCATCATAATAGTAGTATCTTACTTGGTATCCATGACCATGCTTACGTATTGATGGCATTATTATTCTCCTTTGGGTAATATACTAACACATAGTGGGGAATCTACTTAATAGATCGATCATTTATCAATGATCATGGCATATAGATTACAGAAAAATGTTAAAGCCTTTACAACTCCTTTTTCCTTTTGCATTCAACCTTGATTATGTTATACTATTTACAGCAAGTTAGTTGAGGCATGTTTTTGCATGCCTAGGTAGCTTGAAAAAACAATTTTTTTGGGAGGAAATTACACATGAAAAAGTCATTGAAAAAGACTCTTTTTGCTGGTGTAGCTGCATTATCATTTGTAGCTGTTGCCGGTGTATCTAGCACAAATGCTAGTGCAAAATCATATGCCAAAGTTACATCAAACAAAGCTTTGACAACTGATGCTACTACTCGTAACGTTGCTGTTAACGGTACTAACGCTCTTTATACAAAGGCTGGTACTTTGAAGGGTGCTAAGACCGTTGCAACTAAGACTACATTAGCTGGTCTTAAGAACTCTAAGCAAGGTCAAAAGAACTTCCGTGCTTATCGTGTAGCTACTACTAACCGTGGCTCAGTTTACTACAAGGTTGTTTCATTTGATAAGACTTACCGTGGCTGGATTTACGGCGGCAAGTCAGTTACTGCATTTGCTGGTGGTATTGCTTCATTTAACACTACTACTGCACCTGCAGCAGCTGCAAACACTTCATCTTCAGCATCTTCAGCTTCAATCAATACTCAGGGCCAAACCACTGCATTGACTGACGCTCAAAAGAATGCTACCTACAAGATCACCAAAGCCGGTACTGCAAATGATGGCACTGCCACCACTTACACTTACCCAGCTTGGACTGAGTATCGTAAGGGCCGTACCGTTACTGATGCTACTCCTTACGCTAACGATACCTTCAAAGTTACGGACCAAACGACCCGTACCCGTGAAGGCGACCTTTGGGTAAAGATTGCTGACACTAACGCTACTAATGGTCAAAAGATTAACGGCTGGATCAAGTACAGCGCCTTGACTGCTCAAGCTACTACACCTACTACACCTACTCAAACTCCAGTTGCATCAAATGCAATTCGCTTGAACTTCGTTGATCAATCAGGCAAATCAATTGCTACCCTTGATTACACTAAGGCAGGAACTAACGTACAAAAAGGTACTGCCTTTGGTGAATTGAAGGCTGATCCTTCAAAAGCAATTTATACTTGGCAAATCACCGATTCTAATGCATTATCAGATCTTACCAATAAGATTAATAACGCATTAGCTGGTACAGGTTATGGATTTGACATTAGCAATGATTCTGTTGCTAACAAAGCTAACCAATCAGTAGTTGCTCAAGCTAAGACCGGTGAAACTACTAACATTAGCCTTGTAAAGGGTGACACTGTATTCCAGAAGTTACAAGTAAATACGTATGCAACTACTGATGGTAATGCGAAAGCTCAGCTTGCAACTGATACTGCCAGCCGTGCTAAACAAGATGACGTAGCTGTTGGCAAATTACCTACTAGCTTGTTCCAAGGCAAGGTTGATCTGCCGGATAAGACCGCGCTGCCTACGAAGACCTCATCAATCACACTTGACTCATCTACGATTGATGCAAATGGTGCTTTGATCGGTAGTACTGTTAAAACTGCAGTTGCAAAAGCAATTACTGGTGGTACTTCGTTAGAAGAAGTTAATAACGCTATTGAAGCTGCAGCTGCGAAGACTTATGTTGCCCCTGCAAGTTTGAATGCTACTGACTTGTTTGGTGGTTCACGAAATGCATCATTCTCAGGAACTGATGTTATGAACTACCTTGCAAAGCACACAACACTTCAAACTTTGAAGTCAGGTATTTATCCTGTATTTGACAAGGATGGAAACATTGATCACTTTGCCCAATTAACATTGAATGCTAAGAATGCGTTTGGTGGTACATTTGGTCAACAGTCTCCTGTTTCTGTATACTACAGCTATGATGCACCAGTTAAAGTTACCTTCCCAACCGCAACTACTAACAATGGATTCTCTCCACTTGCATAGTAATTCGTTGTGAAGTAGCAGAATATTGCAAAAAAGCAAATCCTTACGGGGATTTGCTTTTTCTTTTGTATTGGTTGAATTAAGTAATTAACGCAATTTGAACCTTAGTTCGATAATAGTCAAAATTTAGATAACTGTAAAAGTATTTATATTCAAAAAAAGATTGATACCTTACAGTACCAACCTGAAAAAGTTTACTGTGTATAATTATTGTTTGCTGCAACGCTTTTGTATTAGCCTTTCTATTCAAAATCTAGCTCAACAACAGATTCTTCTAGTTGATCCAGTGTCTCATTAACTGAAATAAAGTGTCGCCATTTATTAGGATCATGCTTAGCAAGTCCCTTAAAATTACTGCTGATTTTATCGTGGATATTTACTAGAAATTTGTAATACATATTAGCTGCTTCACGATCGATTCTTTCCTGTAGCCAACGTTTATCCAGAGAACGTTGGTTATTTTTTTCGGTCAAATATTGCAGGCATTTGCTAGTAAACAAATTCTCGATATTGCTATTCTCTTTTAAGTAATCTCTTAATTCTTCAGTATCCATGTTAAAACCCTCCTTAAAATTAGTTAATTGACTATTTAGGACTCGAACCTAAGCAAACCACCTGGTTAGTCGAAACATATGTTCTTTTAAAACTTTAAATGAAGCCCCCACATTTGGGAGCTCATAAGATCACTTTACCGATTACATTAACTTCATCACAATCAAACACCATGTCATCGTATGCCTTGTTAATTGATTTTAAGGTAACGGTATTATCCTCATTTACATAAAACTTTTTACAAGTAACACCAACATCACGAATGTGGACGATCGCAATTTCACCATTCTCAACCTCTGGTTGATAGTGGATAAAAACTTGACTACCCTTTTTTAAGAGCGGTTCCATTGAATCACCATCCACAGTAACTAATTCATCAGCACCAGCAGGGACTTTTTCACCAGCAATAAGTTTGTGGATTAATTGGGTATCTTGATCCTCACCGTTAATAGGAGACCCGGCAGCAGTTGAACGCCCGGCAGGAATTTCAATCATCGGCTTGTGGTCAAACATTGAAGTTATTTTTTCGTTATTCTGTTCGTTTAATTGATCACTGGCATAATTGTAAACTTTCTCTTGGCGTGAAGGGTGGAGTTGAAGCATTATTTTATTGGTATCACTAACGACTGAACTTTCTAACTTGACAATGTCTTCTGGTTTGATTCCCAATCCATCACATATTTTTATTATATTTTCCATTTTAGCATTCATAATGCCGCGATCCAGAATAGATCGGATAGTTGTATAAGCCATGCCTATAGAATCGGCAAAAGCTTTAACGTTACCAGATTTTATTTCTATTAAATCTTTTAAATAATCTTCCTTGTTCATGCTTGCTTCCTCCTTTAACATGTTTTATTATATCATGCGAAAAATCGTATGTAAATGAACGAATTTAAAGAAATACGAATTTTGGTATTGACTAAATACGAAAATTCGTATATTATAAAAATGTGCTCATGAAGAGCTATTATTTTTTAAACTAATATACGAAAATTCGTATTAGGAAGGAGTCATATTATGTTAAATAATTTAGAAGAAATTCGAAAGAAGAAAAATGTAACTTTAGTTGATATGGCAGATCTTTTGAATGTTCGTTACCAGACTATCGCTGACAAAATTAATGGAACGTCATCATTCAAATTCAGTGAAGCTTTAAAAATTCAAGAAAGCTTTTTTCCTGAATATGAACTCAAGTTTTTATTTACTCCGGATCCGTCCACACAGCCAGCATAGAAAGGAGGTGAGTTAAATGGAAAAAGGCAAACTGCATCAGTGCTTTGATAGTAATATTCAGCCTATTTTAAATATGGCGATAGGAGTTCTATTTATGACAATTGGTTACTTACTTGGTCATATGTTCTAGAAAGAAGCCAAGTGATCGTCAATGAATAGTTGAAAGGAGGAAACCAATGTTACAAATAATTGCTTTAGTTATTTCAATTATTTCACTAATCGGATCACTGATATTAACGTATTTAGCTTACAAACTATAATATCTTTTCATAGCTCAAAAAATTAATTAATACTGGTTCAGCTCGGATTTTTGGAATCGTCACGAACACCGAAGAAGGAGTTAATAAAAATGTCAAATTTTAAAGATTGTCTTGAAAAAATTGAAGATTCCATAGAAACGGCAATCTTGTTCACTATATGGTGTTGTATTAATTTTTGGCAATTGATCGTGGTCGGTATTGTGACGATTACAGCAATCGTCTTTTTATTAGAATATTAACAGCTATTGAAACTAATGCGGGAATGATGAAAGGAGGTGAATAAAGTGAACCAAGACGCAGAAAAAACACCCCGAGCCATTTGTGGTAGCAAGGAGTGCAATAAGGAAAAAATCGTGCCAATGACAAAAGAATCGCGTAAAAGAGCATTTAATCTTTTATCAAAAATTCTTTCAGAGCTATACGAACCAAAAGCTCAGCAGCTAAGTGCTGAGCTAGGAGATGTGCTGAATCATATAAAGCACTTTAATCCCGAGTTTCGGATGAAGTGATTGATACAATCTTAAAATCTGCGATTGATTAGAATAATTCAAGCATACGCCAATAAATACCATAGGAGAATTAATCTTGAAGCACGATTATATTTATTTTTGCCATGACAATCAAGGAAATAATGTTCCACTTGCAACAGGATCAACGAGTGACTTACAACTAGTCCTTTGGTTGAATCGACAAGAAAAAGAAACCATCATTCCAAAAAAATGGGCTTCTAAAGAATTATTTGTTCGTGTCAATGAGGAGAACTTTATCGTTAAAGACCGTTCTTAATCATCTGACTTTTAATGATGTTTGAAATCACTTGTGCTGAGATGCTTTCAATCATGGACATGGAAACCGAAGCTAGCTTTTCAGTAACGCTCTTTGTAGTTGACCAAACTTTGCTGTCTCTAATAGTGTCTAAGAATTTGTGGCCGTCCCAGGTAAGCATGCCAGTTGAAAACATAACGAGGTTGTTATCAATCCATGTTGCCTTTGAGTGAAGAAATTTAGTTTCATCCAGCTTTCCAAGTGTGTATTTAATTGTTTTAGAATCGTATTTCTTTAAATCTGACGATTCGATAAAATCATTCAAATGTAAAAACATGCCAAATGTAACATTCTTCTCAATAAACAGCATAATATCTCGAACACAGTCCTGGTTAAGTTTCATCGTTATCACCTCGATTAATTGAATTAATTAAATTATACGTCAGTAAATAATAGAAAGAAGTAATAAAAAATGGCAAAACCACGTTTAGTTTTAGAAAAGAAAGCACCAGAACCACGAGTATCCAGGTTGATTAGCATTAACACCGATTTGTATAACCAGTTAATGGACATTAAGCACGAAACTGGATTAACTGTCACAGCGGTAGTTAATAAGTTTATCGCTTATGGAGTGAAGAATGTGGAAATTGAAGACAACAAAAACGACGATTAATTAATCCACGTCAGATCTTATCAAAAGGAAGTGAGAAAAATGATAAAAACATTAAAGCAATTAATCCACGTTTTGTGGGCAATCGAAAAAGACCTCCGTGTTATCGCAAGTAACACAGGGGTCAACAGTAAAGCTGAAATTAATTCTAAAGATATTATAAGTACTATGCGTTCAGCCATTCATGATAGTAACGCAGTAAATTGAGACTAATCAAATAAGAGGAAACGGCGAATTGTTACTTGAATGAGGTGTTGATTATGAAAAAAATATTCAGCGATTTAAAAATCATACGAATCTATGGATTAGCTTTTTTCATTGAAAAGCATCCACGGTTCACAAAAATCATTTCAGCAGTTTTATCAGCCATGGTAACCAGTTTGGCATGTTTGCTATTAAAGAAGTTATTGTAGCAACAATGATAGGCCAAACGATTCCACTTAAGAACTGCTCACGTTTATATTCATGATATTTTTCAAAGTAGTGCAAGCCATCAGGTGAGAGCTTAATGGCATTGTAGGTAGGCATTCCGTTTGGGTTTTCAGGGGTGTCTGGCATGGTATCATCCCAGATTAGATTCTCCTTCCAGAAATGGTGTAAGTAATATTTTTGTTCCGATTCTTCTTGACGATTGATAGGAATACAGCCATCAGAGAACTTCTTTGACTCTTTCAAAAGATCCTTTAATAGTTTACGTTCGGCTTTTGTTAATTCAGGAGTAATAGTTATCGCCTCGATCAATTGGAATAACTCAAGTATACAACTAAAGGAAGTGACAAAATGTCTCAGGTCATTAGTGCTAAAGTATCAATTCAAATTCCTGATAATTTTGAATTGATAAATAAGGAAGATTACCAAAAGTTAAAACGGGAATCAACCTTTGGACGGACTTGGAATTTAAACGATCTTCGTAAGTGGTGTGGGAACAAATCACCACAATGGTTAAAAGAAAATTTCTTGGAAAATCCAAAATATTCACGGGAAATGCAAGCCTTAATGGATGATAGATATTTAGTCCATCGTGGCAGTAAAGGTAGTCCCTGGTTGTTTAAAGCTACCAAAATGCAGCAGTTCCTGGAGGATCATTGGAGTGAATTCAATTGGTAAAAACATTAAATTCTTGGCAAATCTAATAATCGATCGTGACGATTTGAGGAATTCTTGGTTTTAATATATAAAGCATTGTCATGATTGTAATCATAAGTGATTTCATAGGTACCATTACCGAGAATGTAAAAGTAGTAATCACCACGAATAATATTGGCTGCTGTGGCTTGAATAAGTTCAATTTTCCCACTGGCCTGTTTTATTAAATCAATATTTTCTGGTGATGCTTGCTTTCCCTTGGAATAAGTTCGTAATCGAATAGCAACAATTTGATGAATCATACGACTTAGCCTCCTTAATGAATTGAATTCAAAATTCTACAAATATTAAAAAGGAGTGATTTGATTAATGGAATCATTGGAAGTACTAGTTTTAGTGTTCTTAGCAGCCCTGGTCATTGAATACTTTATACCAACTGGGCGTCACTAAAAAATAGAAAGGAATCATATCGATGAATAAATTGCAAAAGTATTCGACATCTGAATTAATAGGTGAATTAAGAAAAAGAAAGGAAGCCCAACTGTTCCATGGTGGCCTTTATGCCAATACTGAAATACGAGGCAAATATGGCCAAGAAAATATGAAGTTTCCAAATGATTACTGGATTTTATTAATTAGCGACTTTTCTCCGCTAAATAATAGTTAAAGACGTTTTTAACAATTTCTAATTTGGAATCTGAAAAACCAATTGACTTAAGATATTCTTTTAAATGTTTCCAATCTAAATTTCCCTTAGGAAACGATCTATCAGATCTTATTTCTCTTGCTACATCACCAACTGGTAAGCTAACGTCTTTAAAGCGCATTAACCAATTGTAAAAATCCATAAGAATTCACCACCTTAATTATATGCACAAAATAGCCCACTACCGCAAATGGGTGGACCAGCTAACAACTATAACTACTAATATTATAACACCTGGAGGGTCATCAGAATGAAAACATTAACAATACAGAACCGTATCAAACGTTTAAATATGATTATTGGACGCACACCCGTGGAAAACGATCATAGCTTGTTGGCATATTTCTTTGTCCTAGATAAAGAAAAGCAACGACTATCTGAATATATTTTACATCACGAGGTGGAATAATGACTAAATTTTGGAAAGCAGTTGGTGTAATGGATTCCCAAATATTAGAAACTGGTGTCTCTCGTGCCGACGTTATGCGAAAGCTCAGCATAAAGTATCCGACTTACGTCGTAACTGGGACCGACAAGGATTTTATGAAGAAGCGGAAAGAACGAGTCCCAATTTATCCCGAACCAATTAGATTAATCTGTGGCAGAATCACAAAATCTAAAAGAAAAGAAATAGCGTCAATGAAGGATTCAATTGATCAACGACACTATTTACATTAAAAGATGGAGGTAAATATAAATGGCAAATGAATTATCCCTACCAGAATACACGATTGACTATCAGCTACCTGTGATTACAATTAATAATTTTGATCAATTAAAAACAGCTGTAGAAGCATATGCCAATAAATATCAAGGAATGGCAGTAACAGCTTCCACAGAAAAAGAATCAAAGTCTAGCCGGGCAGAGCTTCGGAAATTGAAGCAAGCTCTTGATGATAAACGTAAGGAAATTAGAAAAAAATACGCTGAACCATATCAACGGTTTGCAGCTCAAATTAAAGATTTGGAAATGACCCTGGATAGTTCGATTAACCCAATTGACGCTGGGCTAAAAGAATTGGAAGAGCAGCAGCGTCAGCTTCGTTTGAAGCATGTTAATGCTTTGATTGCTGAAATGGCACCTAATTACCATGTGGAACCAGGCGAGGTTGAAATTGATCCTACTTGGTTAAATAAAACCACCACCAAGAAGAAAGTAACCGAAGGAATTGCTGATGTGATGGGTTACATTAAAAAGCAACACGATGATTTAAAAACCGGTATCAGTACTATTACCAAATATACTCAAGCTTACCAGATCGATCCGGCTGGTTGGATTGATCAATTAAAGCAAGGCCAAGATGTTAATTATTTGCTTCAAGCAATTGATAATCAGGTCAAACTAAATAAACAAAAACAGCAGACTCTGGAAGCACAAGCAGCGGAAGCACAAACACATCAAGTTCAGCAGAAAGGTAAAACGATTGATACCAATACTGGCGAAGTTGTTTCCCATTCAGTGTCTTTAAAAATAACGGCAACAATTCCCCAGATGAAACTATTGAAAAACTATATGGAGAGCAACGGAATTCAATATCATAAAGTGTAATGGTTATTCGATATGTATAAGCTACGTAATTACCAAATAGAAGAACTTCAACAAATCGTTTTATCAATGAAACATGGCAATAAGTCAATTATGGTACAGTCACCACCACGAACGGGTAAAACCGTAATCATGGCTGAAATTGCTAGGCGGACAACCACTAATGGCAAACGGATTTTATTCATTGTGCACCGTAAAGAGATCGTTGATCAGGTAGTCGCCACCTTTAAAGCCCAACAAGTCAATATGAAATTGTCTCAAATTGGCATGGTGCAAACTTTTACTCGGCATGTCGATAAACTAGCTACTCCAGATGTGATTTTTGTTGATGAGGGACACCACGCTTTAGCTAAGTCTTATCGACGAATCTTGTCTGCATTCCCGAAGGCGTACAAGCTGTTATTTACGGCCACCCCTTATCGAATGAATGGCGAAAGCTTTGATAAGATTGCTGATGATTTAATTATTGGTAAACCGATTGACTGGTTAATTGAACATCACAATTTAGCACCGATGGAATATTATGCTCCAAAACAAATTGACACCGCATTGTTAAAAACTAAGCGAACTGGTGAATTTAGTGAAGAAAGTATTGCTAAAGCAATTAAACCCAAAATTTATGGTAACGCCGTTAAAAATTACCAGAAATTGGCAAACGGTAAGCAAGCAATTGCCTATACCTACAACGTGGCAAGCACCAAGCGATTAGCAGAAGCATTTAATAATGCCGGAATAAGTTGCCAGGCGGTATCAGGAAAAACACCAAAGGATGAGCGAAATCGAATCATTCAGGATTATCGAGAGGGCAAAATTCAGATTATCACTAACGCTGAATTATTTACGGAAGGGCTAGATTTACCCAATGTTGATTGTGTGATTATGTTACGGCCAACGCAGTCACTGTCGTTGTATTTACAGTTTGCCATGCGGTCGATGAATCCACGCAAGGGTAAAACCGCGATCATTATCGATCATGTTGGCAATGTCGAACGATTTGGATTACCAACTGATCATCGAACCTGGACACTTCAAGGTAGTAAGAAGCAGATAACCAATTCAACGACCGCAGTTGTTTCAAGTGTAACAGTCTGTGAACACTGTTTTGCCACGTTTTACCGTAAGGGTGATACTTGCCCGTTCTGTGGAGCACAACTTACCAAAGATGAAGAAATTGAAGTTGTGGAAGATGCCAAATTGGAGCGGGTAGACACCAAAGTTAAACAAATGGCCAAACAAATGATGGAATCTAATGTTGCTATGAACGTGGCTGACAAGAAACCAGCAGAGTTAACCAGCATGGCGGAATTACAAGCTTATGCCAAACTTCATAAATACAAGCGTGGTTGGGTATTCTACCAAGCTAAAGCGAAAGGACTGATTAGAAAGTGAGTATTTTACCAGAAAACAAAGTACACAAACCTAAAAGTACGCCACGAAATTTCTTTATTTTTGGAAAAACCATGAGTGGCAAAAGTTATTTAGCTGAACGATTCCCAAATTCATTGATTTTTAACACGGATGACAATTCCGAATCCGGAATTCGACCAGCAATTCAGTTGAGAAACCAGCGGAATGCGGAAGGGAAGCTAACTCAATCGATTATTGACCAGCTAGATGAGTATCTCTTAGCGTTGCAAACAGAAAACAACACCTATGAAACCATTGTGATTGATGTCATTGAAGATGTGGTATTCATGTTGGAGCAAGCGATCTGCATGGAAAACGATGTGAAAGCTTTGTCGGATATTCCATATGGAAAAGGTTACGCCATGTTTAATGCAGCGTTGATTGGGCTGGTAACGGAATTAAAACAGTTGAATATGAATGTGGTTTACATTAGTCGAGCAGTTACTACCGGTGAAGGAATCACAGAACACGAAATACCGGCGCTCAAAGAAAAATACTATAACGTGGTTAATGGTAACTGCGACTTAGTTATTCAAACCCAACGAATTGGTAAACGATACATTCGTCGAGTAACTGACCGTCGTAAGCATTATCAACGCGACCAAATTGAAGATCCTAAGATCTTAAATATCTTGGATAACATTTCTGGAGTATTTGATAAACCGATAAAAACAACCAAGGATGAACAAAACAAGATTGTTGAAAAAATTGACAAAGAAAAAGGAGATCATTAATTATGAGTTTACGAGATATGGCTAACAATGCACTAAAAGATTTTAACGCCAAAAAGGATAACCCAAACACTTTTAATTCACTACCATCTGGTGACTACTTAGTTTCATTTGATGGGATGGAACACCGCCATTCTAATAGCGGTTGGGATGGATTAAGTATTGCAGTCACCGTCATTGATGGTGAACAAGCCGGTCGAAAAGATTTCAATGGATTCAATTTCGATACCAAGTCAGCCAACGGTAAGGATATTCCAGAAAGCGTCATTGCCACTAGAATCAAACTAGTTGCCAAACTTGCTAACGCATTAGGAATTACTCTAAATGATGATGACTGGGACGATATGGACACCCTTTCCGCCGCCTTCCTGGGTTCTAAAGGGACACCGGTTCATATGAAGCTAGATGTGCGAGAAAACAAAAAGAAGCCCCAATATCCATACAAGGATTATGACTTCTCTCCGGCAACCAAAGAAGAAGCTAATAACGATCCCATTGACATTGACGACGATGATCTGCCTTTTGACTAAATTTATTTGACGCAGTGACGTTATCCACCAACAGGGTGAAATGCCCTTTAAAGTGAGGTTAGAACATGAGGAACTTAGTAAATTATGCCATTAAGTATGCTGAATTTGGTTTTAGTGTCTTACCAATGGCTGGGAAACGCCCTCTGATAAAATTTGCTGATCAACCTCCCTTAACCGTTGAGCAGGTTAAACAGGTTTGGAAAAAATATCCCTATGCCAACATTGCCCTTCGAACCATTAAATTCTTTGTGGTCGATATTGACGTTCATGAAAATGAAGCAAATGGTTTTGATTCAATCAAACAGTATGAACATCCCGAATACTTTCGCAAAACGTTAGAACAAAAAACAGCTGGTGGTGGTCGTCAATTGTTGTATTTAAAACGTGATGATATGACGATTCAGCAAAACATTGGTTGGCTACCTGGTGTTGATATTAAAGCCCATCCAAATAATTATGTGGTCGTCGCACCAAGTAGTAACCACGGCAAGCTATACGAATGGTTAAATAAACGGCCAATTGTGACGGCAAGTCCAGAATTAGTGAAGGCGATCAATCAAGAAAAGATCACTAATTACACCCCAGAAGATTTAAAGTTTAGCGGTGGTAAAACCACAACCACGCATTTATTTGAACAAATCATGCAGGGACTAGGCGAAACCGGCGGTCGTAATAATGCATTAGCAGCCTTCATCGGTGGGTTATTGTTTCGCAATGTGGATGCTGAAATTGTATATCAGTTGGCAATGATGGCTAATCAAAACACGCCAAAATCATTATCAACCAATGAGTTTAACCGAACTTTTGATTCAATGGTTAAGAAAGAAATTAAGCGAAGGGAGGATAGCGATTAATGGCAATTGATGAAGAGATCGATAAGCTAAAAAAGTTACAAGAAAAACAAAATAAAGTTGCCGAAATGCCAATTCAAGGTTTGAAACTGAATAAAGACGGTGCCATCCGAGCAAACAGTATTCACAATATTGGTGTGATTCTACAGCGTGACCCACTGTTAGCAGGCAAAATTGCTTTTAATGAATTTACCTACGAAATTGAGTTGTTACAGGATATTCCTAAATTGATGCTGGAAAAAGGCGTGATTGATGACGATTATCCACCGGCAATCTTGAATTACATCGAAAGTAAATACAACGTCCTGTTCTCTGACAAATTATTAAATGGTGCATTAGTCAACGTGGCCAGGAAAAATGTGTATAATCCGGTGCTAGATTACTTTGAAGATTGCTATCAAAAGTGGGATGGTAAGATCCGTTCTGATGATTTTTTACCAGATTATCTAGGGGTTGAAAAATCAGCAGTAACAGCATTGCAGACTAGATTATTTTTTGTTGGAGCGGTTGCTAAAGTCTATAAACCTGAAATGAAATTTGATTATGTTTTGGATTTAATTGGCGGTCAGGGTGCTGGAAAAACCACCTTACTGAAGAAGGTTTCTAACGGTTGGTACACTGATCAGTTTACCGATTTTGAAAACAAAGATAATTATTCAAATATGTTACGAGCTTTAATTATCAATGATGATGAAATGACCGCGACTAACAACAGTAGTTTTGAAATCCTGAAAAAGTTTATCAGTTCTGAAGTTCTGGAGTATCGCAAGCCATATGGACGACATACTGTACGGCGTTACAAAAATTTTGTAATGGCTCGAACAACAAATGAACTGACATATCTAAAAGATAAAACTGGTGAACGGCGGTTCCTACCGAATTTAGTTAATAAACAATTACAAAAGAAATCACCATTAACCGATTTGAAGCAAGATTATATTGATCAGTTGTGGGGTGAATTCACTGCTTATTACCAGGACGGCTTCCGTTTCATGTTAGACGAAGCAGAGGAAGAATTATTAAACCAACATCGTTCGGCGTTTATGTATGTAGATGAACAAGAAGGCGCTATTGAGCAATGCTTACAAGAGTGGCAAGACAATTTCATTACCAGTTCACAGATTGCTAAATTTATGGGTGAAGACAATTTAATTAACAATCCAAAATTAGCAAGAAAAATTAAATATGTCATGGATAACCATCATGATTGGCAAGCTGTTCAAAAACGATTTGGGAATGTTTCTCAAAGGGGGTATCGAAAACGAATACAGTAAATACAGTATGTATACAGAAATTTTAATAGGTGTATGCATCCGAAAACCCTTGGGATACATGGCCTTAATACCATTAAGAATACACTACATACACTTATAATAATAATAATAATAATATATACCCTGTATATAGCCTATATATAGAGTGTTGAAAAAGTGGTGTATTCGTGCATGCAAAGTCCCGTAACCATTGGGAGAGTAAGAACGAGCAACTATTTTCGGTGTAAACAGTTACTGTATACATGTATTCGGATGAATTATGACAGCAGAACATAAAATACAAAATGACATTCGCGTTGAGCTTTCAAAACATGGTTGCACTGTGTTTAGAGCTAATGTTGGTAAAGCTTTAATGGAAAATGGCCGCTGGTTTGATACTGGTTTACCACGTGGCTATCCTGATTTATTCGGGTTTAGACATTCGGACGGTAAGATATTTTTTATTGAATGTAAAAACGAAACGGGACGATTGCGTGACGATCAGAAGCGGTTTGCAAAATTTATTAAGCAATATCCAGTGTTATATGGGGTAGCTCGATCAGTAGATGACGCATTAAAAATAATTGGAGGTAAATAAAAATGACAGTAAAAATTGCTGATAAGGAATTGTTCAAAATGTACCAATGCGCAATGGCAGAAAGTATTTCTGATTGGAAGCGAATAGCTAAATTCGCCAAATTCATTGATAAATATGCCGATGATGAAACTATTTCTAACCGTGATGATTTAGCCAGTGTTATAGATGCAATTTTAAATCATGAAACAGTGAAATTGTCTGCACCAATGTATCGCTTGAAAATGAATGGCATGGTTGGAAATGATGGACAACAGTACGTTTCTCGGAGGATAGATGATCGTGGTGGCTATTTCATCTGTGGAGTTCGTAACCCGCGCGTTTGTCGAGGGGAAATTACGCAGCAATTTACACGTGATGAAGCTGAATTTCTGAAGGATTTGTTAAATAATTCAAGCATTCAAAGTGTGGAGGAGTGACGGTAATGAGCAGAGAAATTAAACTTAGAGCATGGCATATTCCGCTTGGGCCTAAATGGCCAATGCAAGAAATGGTACATGGAAAAGCTAGTAGTATTTTGGCGCTTGCTGAGATGTCACCAGATGAGTATATCGTTGAGCAATATACCGGCCTGAAAGATAAGAATGGCAAAGATATCTACGAAGGCGATATTCTAGCCTGGCATTCAAACATTTATAGAAAGCATGATTGGGTAGGATTAGTTCTGTATCGCGGAGCTGGATTTGCGGTACAAGAGAGCGATAAGTCCTATAGTTCACCAGAATGGCTGGATTGTGCTTGCCGTAAAGATGCTAATATCATTGAGATTGTTGGCAACGTACATGAGAATCCAGAACTATTGGAGGAAGAGAAATGATTAAAACTTATCGTAAAACGACCACTATCAAGGCCGAACAATTCGATGGTAGCGATGAGATGGTTGATAAGTATGAATTAATTGACGTAGGAACAATGCATGGAACTCACCACAGCCCTGAATTATATTTAACAGGGTCAAGGAAATTAGACGCTGGTGATTGGATTGCAACTGGTGCCAATGGCGAGCATTGGGCGATTACAGATGACGTATTTAAGAAGGTGTATGCAGAGTTGCCAGTGATTCCTAAAGTATGGGCCGATACGATTGAAGAATATAAAGCTAATCATTACCGACTGGACGAAATATTTACCGAGTGGAGTTGGAATTATGATGAGCAGGAACTGATTGCCCGTGCATGGCTAGACGGGTACCGAGTGGAAGCATACAAATGAGTGACCGTCCAATTGTCGATTAGTTTTTGTTGGAGGAATGAAATTCTATGAAAGCTTGCCAATTGGCTTTCAAATGTGCACAATAAGTATATGTAAAATTATGTGATTAGAAGAGGAATTTTATATGACGTATGTGATAACAAAGCAAGGGAAAGTTCATAAACTGAAAGAGTTTCGCAGCATTCAAGCAGTTTTGAAAGCAGAAACCGGTTTGCCAATCAAAACCTGGATGGTTGAAGAATCTGTTCAGCATCATCAAACCATCTGTGGATGGACAATTTCTGAAATAAACGGTTAATAATTAGTTTCTCCTTATCGTCAATGTCTAGCTGTAAGTAAACCAAGTTTAAAGGCGGTGAAAAAATGGGAAATGAAAACTTAGTAAAAGCAATTACTGAGAGCCGGAATTTTGAAAACGGCATTAACCGGATTCATTATTCAATTCATTGTTCAAAAGACGATGCTTTTAGTCTATTAATTGAGCAAGTATTAAGACGAATTCATTTTTGGAATTATAACAATGCTAATACCTTGATTAAGGCATTCAGCGATCATAGCAATCCAGATTTTAAGAATAAGCAATGGGCAATTACCTATGCTGCTAAAGATGTGATTGAAGATTATTATGGTCACAAGACGTTATTGGTAGAGAATTTTGATAAATCTGATGAACTTGGACAATTGGCGCCTATAAATTGTAAAAGTTCAGTGTCAGTTGAGAATTCATTGGTTAATAAGGTTATTTCATTATTCCCGACGGATAAAACCAAACTGTTTGTAAAAAGCCTGCTTAAATATGGAAAAATAGCTACAATGGATATTTTTTCAATGACTGATAAAAAGTTTGAACATGCATTGTATGATCGTATAGCTTACGTTAAATCAAATGCACAAATGTTTACTGAACAGTTAAGTGGTTTCGATCATCAGGATACGTTAGATAAGCTAAAGGTATTAGGTGATTTTGAATATTGCCTTAATAAATACGCTGATCCAATGACATTAAACAGCGAAGTTCACACCTTATTTATCAGCAATAGCGACTTGTTCAATGATATATTTGATTACGCAACTAAATTATATGGAATGAAATACCAAGGCATTGTTTGGAAATCGTTTGGTTTAATTAATGATCATCAATTGAAACTGGATGAATACAAATTAATTGATGCAATCATTGATTTACAGCAGGAATTAAGTAAACAGTTCGTACCGAAAGAAGGACAGGTGAGCTTATATGAAGCTACATATCTGTCATGAGGTTGGCTGTCAAGTATTGATACCAATGGGGCAAAGGTATTGCAGTGAGCACGTTACACAGCACCAGAAGCCCAACCATGCAGTCAGTTCTGCACGAAACCGGGAGTACAATATGTACTATCGTGATCAAACAGCGAATAAGTTTTATCACTCAAAGGAATGGAAAAAGATTCGGCAATTTGTTGCTGCACGAGATTATTATTTAGATGCAGTCACTGGCTTGCCAGTCTCAAACGATAAGATTATTGTTGACCACATTGTGCCTAGACGTGTCTTACCAGTTGATAAATGGTTAGACATGGATAACTTATGGTGCTTGTCACCAACTACGCATAATACGAAAACCAAGATTGAACAATCACTCAATCAAAACCAACTCAAACACTGCAGCAAACGTTGGTGGATTAAAGTATTATCTGAACGCACGAAATAAACATCCCTGATGCAGGAAACTCCTGCCAGCTTGGATGGTAATAATTTCAGGGGTGGGTACCGTTTTTTGGATGGTGGGGATCTTCATCAACAAAATTAAAAAAAGATGTCTTTGTGAAACGACAAAGTGTTTTTCAGGTGGTATCATGTAGGTAATCGGAATAAATATTTCTGATGAGGTTTACTTATTAAAAACAATTTTTTCAACCTCCTCTGGGTGATATAGATATAAAGAAAAAATTGTTTAAAGCTTACTGTTTGAACCTTACAAAAAAATATACAATTTAGGTGAATGTTTAAACACCCCCGGGGTGGTGAAAGCCTAGGGGAGCGCACGCCCAGGAGTAGCGCACGTTAAAAGTTGTAAATTCAAAACTTTTTTATGGGCTTACTATAACTGGGTGCACGCAATTTCACAAATTGCTTATATGAATAACCCTACTATAATGGCTATATATATTTTCCTCCTAAAAGTTAATATAATTAGACGTTTTTTCACGATTGTAGGGTGTATACGTTCGAACAGTGTGTTTAATGATTTTTTTGTGATTCATTAGTCTAAATGAATCAGATTGAAAGAGTCCCTATTGGGGGCTCTTTTTTATTGCTTGGAGGTGAACTAAAAAATGCCAAAACAAATGAAACTAACTACAGACAAGCATGCTCGCAAGGATCAGCGAGTTAGAACTCAAAAACTAATAACGGAAACTTCTGGAATGGATTTGATTCAAAAGAGTTGTCCAAAATATCTGTCAAGTTATGCGCGAGCAATGTGGACGAAACTTGTACCAATTTTGCAAGCATCAGGATATGTTAAACAGGCCGACAAGGGAACAATTGAAGCGTTTTGTATTAACTATCAATTATTGCGGAAAGGCTATGACTCAATTAAAACAGATGGTGTTGTCACCAAGGTTTCTAAGACTGTGGTCAATCAACGAACTGGAGAAACATATGAAGACAACGCAGGCTGGAAACGTAATCCGGCATCACAAATTATTGATTCTGCTACGGCAAAATTAAACAGCTTAGCACACGAATTAGGCTTAACACCATCTGCACGAGCCTCATTACTGCAACTCTCAGATGACAACGATGAGGAACCCAATATTAAAGAGATGTTAAATGGGGGAAGTGAGTTTTAGTGGTACAGGAATTTGATTTTACTCAAAGAAATACTAACTTGGATAAAATCTTTCAGCAGCTTGATGGGAAGGGCTACTTTGATGAAATCAAAAGCAAATACCGTGATCCGGCCACTGTTTATTGTTACCGGGTATTAACTGGTCAACAGTTAGCCTGCAAAACAATTAAACTAGCAGCGTTTAGACATTTGAATGATTTAAAGCGATCCACGGAAGGTAATTTTCCGTATTACTATGATTTGGATAAATGCCGAAATATCTGTAACTTCGCACGCATGTGCCCTGATGTTTCTCAAAACAAGCCAATACCACTGATGATTTGGCAACAAGCAATCTTGTGCCTTTCTCAGGGATGGCGAACAAAGGAAGACAAGCAAAAGCGATTTGAGCGATGTATGGTTTCAGTGGCTCGGACTAATGGCAAGTCATATTTATTGAATATCTTGATACTTTACGCTTACTTGGTCGAGGCTAGTGACCAGTTTAACGCCGATTTATGTTACTTGGCACCAGTTGATAAGCAGTCTAAGAAGTCTTGGCGTTACATTAAACAGACTTTTAATAGTTTACAAGAAATGCCTGGATTTCGTAAATTAATCAAGGATCAGAATATTGCGATTAATGATGATGTTTTGAAATCCACGAAGACTCAAAACCAGATATTAAGAATGACAGCTGGTAGTGCACAATTAGATGCCTTTCATTTCCTCTTTGCCACTGTGGATGAATACGGGGATGAAAATTTTAATTCAGATGTGATTTCTAAAGTCACGTCTGGACAAGTTCAAACCAGTAACCGACAAACATTTTTTATCAGTACGGCATACAGTAACCCTAAAGTCCCGATGTATAGTGATGTTAGACGACTCACTAAGGTGATGGAAAAAGATTCTAACCGAACGGAAGATTCAACGTTGGCATTAATTTGGCAGCAGGATGATCAAGATGAAGTTGAGAACCCCGAAACATGGGTGAAAAGTAATCCATTACTAGATTTACCGGCTAAGCATGATACCCTACTGAAAGGGTTAATTAGTGAACGTGATTCTAAGCTGGAAGACGGTACGCTAAATGATTTCATTAACCGTAACCTTAATATGTGGTTGCAGACTGCTAAAGATAAATATTTGAAACTAGAGGATATTCAAAAGTCAGTTGTTTCTGATTTCGAAATTGATAATCAAGATTGCTATGTGGGTTTTGATTTATCACATGCTTCAGATGATACGGCTTATAGTTTTGTTTTCCCACATTTGAATGGCGAACAAAAGAAATATTTCATCTTGCAGCATTCATTTGTTCCGTTAGCCCGAGCAGATAATTCCATTATCGTGAAAGAAAAACAAGATGGAATTAATTACTCAAACGCAGAAAAGTTAGGCTTTTGTGATATTTCGCAAAATTCTTATGGCTTAATTGATGAAGATTTTGTTGGGCGCTGGTTCCTGGATTTTGTTAACGATCATCATTTGAGAGTCAAAGCGTTTATTTATGATCCTTATCAAGCTAGCGCAATTACTGATTGGTTGGATAATAATATGCCAGAAGTGCCTTTTATTACTTTAAAGCAAGGGACGGTTAGTTTGAGCTCGCCCACAGTATTTTTGAGAAATCAGTTTATTGCGGGAAATATTGAGATGCTGGCTGATCCGATTTTGCAGACCTGCTTGGCTAACGCTGTAACAGTGGCTAATCCATATGGTATTAAAATTGATCGAACGGCGTTGACTTCGAAAATTGATTGTGCCGATGCCACTATCGATGCCATGTCTCAAGCCCTTTTTTATTTTGAAAATCCTAATCATGGCCTTAAAGAAGATAAAAAGAATCCATTTAATGGAATGAGTAATGAGGAGGTCAACGAATTCTTTACCAGTGATCATTTTAGTTTTTAATATTTTCAACACTTGTTGGGTGATATATGTAGTGAATAAATTATTAGGGAGGCAGATTAGTTGAATCTGAAACAACTATGGACAGGTTTAATCACTAACCTGTCTTTTATATTATTTTTATTTGGGTTAATTGCATTTGTGGTTGCCGCAAGCCTTATTAATTTTATTGTAGGTTGGGTAGTGGCCGGGATTGCTTTAATCGTTTTAGCCTATGTCATTTCGTGAAAGGAGGCGTTGAATGCTGAACCCCTTTAAAAATTTTATGTCAAAACAAACACAAACAATTAGTACCACCGGGTATTCACCATTTATGTTAAATGGTACATTGTTATCCACTAACACTGTGGATGCAGACGGAGCACTGCAAAACAGTGATATTTATGCGGTGATTAATCGAATTGCAGGTGATGTGGCCAGCTGTGAATTTAAAACAGACCAATATAGCAACATGCTAAATCAGCCCAGCACATTATTGAGTGCTTATAATTTTTGGCAAGCAGTTAGTGCTCAAATGATGTTAACTGGCAACGCCTTTGTTCTAATTCAGCGAAATGGCAATGGAAGTCCAGCAGGGTTGACCTTAATCCCGTTTTACCAGGTCAGCATTACTTTAGATAATCAACAAAATGTTCTTTATTACACAGTTAATTACGGTGATGACCGAGGGCAGGTGACATATTTAGCTGCCGACGTTTTACATTTCCGATTGTTTGTTTCCGGACAAGTTGCCACTGAATTGGTTGGTAGCAGCCCGCTAAATAGTTTAGCTAAAGAAATTAACATCCAGAATTATAGTAATCAATTGTCACTGAGCAGTTTAAAGAATGCAATTGCGCCTAGTTATACGATTACGGTTCCGGCGGCCAAATTGGAACCGGAAGCTAAAGAAAACATTAGAAAATCGTTTGAGAATCAGAATTCTGGTTCGAATGCTGGTCGACCAATTGTTTTGGATCAATCTGCTCAGCTTGATTCCTTACAGATTAATCCGGATATAGCTAAATTATTAAATAATGCCACGTTTAGTCAGACCCAGATTGCCAAAGCCTTTTGTGTTCCAGATAGTTATTTAAACGGTCAAGGCGATGAACAATCATCAATTGAGATGATTCGTTCTCTGTATCAAAATAGTTTGAGCTTATACATTCGGCCAATTGAATCAGAATTGTCGTTGAAATTGGGAATTGATATAAAAATGGATATTAATTCGGCTATTGATGTTGATCATCAGCAATTAATTAGTAATATTACTAAATTAAGTACTGGTCAGTCACCAGCATTAACGCCGCAACAAGCGCAAACAATTCTGAAACAAGCGGGAGTTTTTCCTGATTTGAAAGTTTCAGCAGTGGAAGGAGGTGATGATAATGAC
The DNA here is from genome assembly GCF_009739535.1 of Lentilactobacillus kefiri. GTDB lineage: Bacteria > Bacillota > Bacilli > Lactobacillales > Lactobacillaceae > Lentilactobacillus > Lentilactobacillus kefiri. Next base: position 3,592 of record NZ_CP029971.1, on the reverse strand, counting down.
AACAGTACCAATTAAAGGTGTTGTATCTAGTGATGATGATGCTGAAGTATATGAATTCTTTGGCTATTCAACAGTTACTCCTTCCGCAGTTAAAGATGCATTAAGCACTGCAAATGGTCAAAATATTGTTGCCGAAATTAATTCACCTGGTGGCGATGTGTTTGCGGGTTCTGAGATATATACCGCACTTAAGAATTATACCGGTAATGTGGAAGTTGACATTGTTGGATTAGCAGCGAGTGCGGCCAGTGTCATTGCAATGGCTGGTGATACGATTAAAATTTCGCCAACGGCTCAATTAATGATTCATCGGGCTTCCACTGTATCTCAAGGGAATGCAGATGATTTATCCAGCGATTTACAAGGCTTGAACTCGACTGATCAATCAATTGCAAATGTTTATGTGCAACGAACAGGACTGGATCCGCAAACAGTCATGCAAATGATGGCCAAGGAAACTTATATCAATGCAAAAGATGCCGTTGAACAAGGATTTGCAGACGAAATGATGTTTGACGATCAACCAGCCAAAGTTACTAATATGCTCTCGCCGGTTATGTTGAGTAATCAGGCAATTAGTAAAATTAAATCATTGTTAACCAAAGTAAAAGAAAAGCCTAAAGAAACTAATAGCCAAACTAGTGACCAATTGCGATCACATAAGTTGGCTATTTTATTTAAGAAAGAAGGAAATTAAATTATGGATTTAAATAAGCTACATGATGCTTGGCTTGAAGCTGGTCAAAAAGTAACGGACCTTCAAGAAAAGCGTAATCAAATGGCAGTTGAGTTGAATGATTCTCCTGAAAAATATTCAGATGAGGATCTAACTAAAATTGCTGATTCAATTGATAAAGCAAAGAAGACCCGAGATTTTGCTAAAGGTGCATATGATGATGCCCTGGCAACTGCTAAATTAGTAAAGCCTGATAAACCAGCTGCAGGTGGTCAAAAAGATGTTACGCCAAAAGACAAGCCTAAGTTTATTAATATTGTCAAGGGAGCCTTAAAGGGCGATCCCAAGTTCTTGAATTTGATGTCTAGTGGACTTGATTCCCACGGAAATGGTGTTGGTTTGACGATTCCAGACGATGTCCAAACAACCATCAATACTTTAAAGCAAACTTTTACGTCGTTGGAGCCTTTAGTAACTGTGGAAGGAGTTAGCGCACCATCTGGTTCACGAGTTATTGAACCACGTCAGTCAGTAACTCCATTTGCTAATTTGGACGATGAAACAGCTCAAATTGGTAATAATGATGAGCCAGCATCTTTCAAACCATTAACTTATAAAATTCATCGCTATGCTGGTATTTCTAGCATTACAAATACTTTGATGAATGATAGTGATGCCAACCTCTTAGCATATTTGGAAAACTGGATTGCTAAGAAAGATGTTATTACTCGAAACAGTGAAATTTTAAAAGCGTTGGCTAAGTTACCAAGCACACAAAAAACCACAGTTAATAGTTTTGATGCAATCAAGGATATTTACAACAAGGAATTGGATCCACTGATTTGGAATGAATCTGCATTTGTTACTAACCAATCAGTCTTTGCTGTCTTAGATAAGGTCAAGGATAATAACGGACAATACGTCATTCAGCCTAACCCGCTTAACCCATCACAAAAAATGTTGGCTGGTAAGACAATTACAGTTATTGCCGATGCCTTTCTGCCCAATGATGAAAGCAGTTTCCCACTTTACATTGGTGCTTTGACGGAAGCTGTTCGTCTATTCGACCTTCAGCAGATGTCTTTGTTGGCCACCAACATTGGCGCCGGTTCTTTCGAAAATGACTTGACTAAGATTCGGGCAATTGACCGCTTCGATGTCGAATTGTGGGATACCCAATCGGTCATTTATGCACCATTTACTGGGTTGGCAGATTTAACTCCTGCTGCAAAGACTAGTTCAACTGGCAAGTAATTGAAATAAGTCGCCAATGAAATAAACAATACAGTGATGGGCGGCTGTTAGGAGGGATCATGTGACGGTTAATCCGACAGAATTAATGGATGAGTTGCATATTGACCAAAATCCGACTGAATTAACGACTGTTACCACTTTGATTAATGAAGCAACCGAGATTGTCAATCATTCAGTCAGTTCAACTGAAACCCAATATCAGGCCTCATCAATTTACGACTTAGCAATAAAAACACTGGCAACTCAATTATATTATGATCGGGAATTATCTAAAGGGATGTCAGCTGGTTTGTTGATGATGCTAGATCAACTCCAAGGAATGGTTTCAGGAAGTGATCCGGATGGCACTTAATAAATTTAGTCCGGAGCAGTTTAATCGGCAAGCCCAGTTTGGAACGGCTTTACCAACAATTAATCCTAATACTGGTGCATCAGGAACGCAATTTAAACCACAGTTCGTGTTATGGTGCATGCCTTATACGCGAACTAACACACAGAACGTTTCGCTTTTGGGAACAGATTTTGAAGATACTATTCAAATTGTTATTCGACACAATCCGTTAATTGAAAAAGATCTGTTAGTTAAATATCAGGACCAATTGTATCAAATCGTTAATTTGAGTTTAGATGATAGCAATAAAATTGTGACTTATGACATTTTGACTCTACAGATTAATGAGAGGGTTGGTAAAAAACATGGTTAGTATGGCCGAACAATTAGACGATTATTTAGCGAAAATAAAACGATTGGTACCCAACCGGGCGGAAAGAACTATAATCACTAAAGCCGGTGCCGATGTTTTACAAAAGAAATTAGCTGATGAAACTAAACGGCTACATTATAGTAATCGAATTGCTACCGGAAATGATCCTCACTTGGCTGATAGTGTATTAGTTAGTTCGAAAAATATTGATGGTGATGTGGATGGGACAGCGACAGTTGGCTGGGTCAAGAAAAAAGCAGTGATTGCCCGCTGGCTAAATGATGGCACTGTTTACATTGTCGGTGATCACTTTGTGGAAAAGACCCGTGAGGAAATTCGTTCTGATATATTAAAAGCTGAATATATTAAATGGAAGGAGCTGGGTCACTAATGGAATTACCAGTTATGACTGTTTATCAGTTAATTCAATCTTTGCACTATGGTTGGATTGACCAGCTTTATTCCATGAACATTCCTCCCGGAGCTGATACTTCTGGAAAGCAGACCATTGTCTTGATTACTTCCATTACTGAACCGTTGGGCGGATATCGGAACGATCAATTTAGTAATATGCAAGCTAATATTCAAGTTCAAATATTTTGGAAAAAAGATACACAAGAAAATATTTTTAATGAAGAAGTTGCCCTAATGAATAATTTGGAAAATCAGGATTGGCTGGTTAGCTCACATGAGCCTAACACTGTGGATCCACACACCGATCAAGTTACGGCAACTTTTTCAGTTACTAAAACAATTAGAGTAAAGAAAGAAGGACTTTAAATGTCAACACATGGTATTAAAGATGTCACCTTTGGTTTGGTTGATGCTAATGGTAAATTACTGACTAGCGATGCAGGAGTAGGAACTAATGGTATCTATTTAGTTGATGGCGATGCTAAAGGCGCTACGACGGCCACAGTTTCTGGCTTGGAAGCCGCGGGTACTGTCGCCTATGCTA